>CAWFTF010000010.1:0-261893 GCA_963818645.1 uncultured Acidobacteriota bacterium
CCCCGACCGCCAGGGTGCGCCCGTCGTCGCTGAGCGTCATCGACACACCGAATTGATCGCCATCACCGAAGCTGTCGGCGGTGGCGCCCGCTTCGCCCGTGTTGGAGGCCTTGATGTATGCACGCTGGGTCCACGCCGTGCCGCTGCGAGTAAAGACGTAGGCCGCGCCCGCCTGCGGGATCGAGTGGTCGTCCTGATTGCTGTTGATGCCGGTCGATTTGCTCGCTTCGCCGTAGGCCGAAACGGCCAACGTGTTGCCGTCGGCGCTCAGCGCGACGACGTGCCCGAACTCCGCGCCCATCTGGGGATTCGACGGCTTGACGTAGGCTTGCTGCGCCCATCCGTCGCCCTTCCGCACGAAGACATACACCGCGCCGGAGCCGTACATCGAGTTGTCGTTCTGGTCGCCGTTGAGCCCCTTCGCGCCGCTACTCTCGTGCGGTGCTCCGACCGCCACGGTGTTCCCGTCGCTGCTGATGGCCACGCCCCATCCAGCATGACCGTCGAGCACGCCGCCGCACCCGAAATGGTCCTCGACGTCTGGGTTCGACGCCTTGAGATAGGCGATCTGCTTCAGCTGAGCCGTGCTGATGGATCCGGCCGGTGGGGAAGCCTGTCTCCCGGCCACCAGCGCAACACCGGCAATCAGCACGAACACCGCGCCTGCGACCGCACGCAACTTGACGGACATCACGCCTCCAGACCTCATGGACGGGCACGCGTGCGCCCGGGGAACTCGGAGAATCTCTCACTGGTGCGACGCGCTGTCAAATCCGCTCCTCGAATAAGTCGAGCGGAAGAGGCTCGCATTGCCCGGGGCGATGGGGATGGGTATAGTCGGCGGTGCTATGACAAAGAGGGCGAAGCACTCGATCGCAGGCGTTGCCGTGTTGGCCATCGTGTGGCTCTCGGCTGTGGTAATCACCACCGGGCAGACCCCATCGACTCCCGCCGTTCCACCGATGGCCGAGCAGGTCTTCAAGAACGTCCAGGTGATGAAGGGCATTCCCGTGAACGAATTCATGGGGACGATGGGCGTATTCTCGGCCTCGCTCGGGATGTCGTGCGAGGACTGTCACGCGGCGGGTGATGCAGATTGGTCGGTATATGCGACCGACAGCCCGAGAAAGCAGATGGCGCGCGTGATGATCACGATGATGGCGACCATCAACAAGACGCACTTCCGCGGACGGCAAGTGGTCACCTGCTACACGTGCCATCGTGGGAGCGCCCGTCCGCGCGCGACCGCCGATCTCGCCGACCTGTATGGCACCGCGCCGTTTGGCGATCCGAACGCCGTCATCGAGCAGGCGCCGAATGCGCCCAAGGCCGACGAGATCCTCGACAAGTACATCCAGGCGATCGGCGGAGCCGCGCGCGTGGCCGCCCTTAAGAGCTACGTGGCGAAGGGTACGAACGCGGGATATGGACCGGAAAACGAACCGCGCCCGTTCGAGATTTATTCGCGCCCCAATCAGCGCACGATGATCATTCGGACGTCGGGCGGAGACAGCACGACGACGTACGACGGCACGTCAGGCTGGATCGCCGCCCCGTTCAGGCCGGTTGCGGTGCTCGCGCTCAGCCCGCAGGAAGTGGACGGCTTGAAGCTCGAAGCCGACCTCGCGCTGCCAGCCGGTATCAAGACGGCGCTCACGAACTGGCGGGTCGGTCTCACGACGGCCATCAACGACAAGGAAGTCCAAGTGGTCCAGGGCACCACGGCACGCGGCGGCACGGTGACGCTCTACTTCGATGCCGAGACCGGGCTGCTCGTGCGCCACGTTCGGTACAACGACTCGCCCGTCGGGCGTATCTCGAGGCAGACGGACTACTCCGACTATCGCGAAGTGGCCGGCGTGAAGATGCCGTTCAAGTGGACGGACACGTGGCTGGATGGACGTGACATCGTGGAACTGACCGACGTGCAGCCGAACGTCAATATCGACGCGGCCAGGTTCGCAAAACCGGCCGCTCCGGCGGCGAAGTAACGCGGGCTCTGGGCTCTAGACTCTGGCCAAAGCCCAGAGCCGAAAGCCCAAAGCCGTCATCGTCCTGGCACTCCCAGATACTGCGTCTTGATCTCTTCGTTCTTCCACAGCGCCTGGGGCGCTGAGGAGTGGACGATTGTTCCCTGGTGCATGACGTGGGTGACGTCGGCCACGTCCACCGCGAATGCGGCGTTCTGTTCGACGAGCAGCACAGAGATGCCGTCCTCGCGCAGCTGACGAATCAGCCGGCCGACTTCGGCGACAACCGCGGTGCGAGTCCCTCGGTCGGCTCGTCCATCACGAGCAGCGTCGGGTTTGCGACCAGCGCCCGTGCGATTGCCAGCATCTGCTGTTCGCCGCCACTGAGGTTGTTGCCACCGTGATGACGTCTCTCCGCGAGGCGTGGAAACAGCGCGAACACGCGATCGACGTTCCAGGCCGTGCCCGACTTCGCCGGCCGGACGGCAATCTGAAGGTTTTCGTGAACCGTGAGCGACACGAAGATGCGGCGTCCCTGAGGCACGAGGCTGATGCCGGTCTCACTGATTCGGTGAGCGGGCAGTCGCGTGACGTCGAGTCCATCGATGACGATGCGCCCGCGTCGGGCCGGTGTCAGCCCCGTCAGCGATCGACAGAGCGTCGTCTTGCCCACGCCATTGCGGCCGAGAACCGCGGTCACCTGGCCGCGTTCGGCGCGCAGCGTCGTGCCTTGCAGCACGTGGCTGTCGCCGTAGTAGGTGTGGACGTCGAGAATCTCCAGCATGGCTCAGGGAGTGCCGCCAGCACGCGCCGAGATAGGCCTGCTGGACGAGATCGTTCGCGCTAACCTCGTCGCGCGATCCGTCGGCGAGGACTCGCCCCTGATGCAGCACGGTGACGCGCTCGGCAAATGAGAACGCCACGTCCATGTCGTGCTCGATCAGCAGCACCGCGATCGACCGATCGAGCCCTTCGATCAGCTCGCGCATCGCGACACGCTCGGGTGAAGAGAGTCCGGCCATCGGCTCGTCGAGGAGCAGCAGCCGCGGCCGTCCCGCAAGCGCCAGAGCGACGTCGAGCCGACGTCGCGCCCCGTACGAGATGTGCCGTGCCTGCTCGTGCGCCAGGCTCGAGAGCCCGAATTGATCGAGCAGTCGCGCGGCGCGCTCGGTGAACTCGGTGTGCGACGACAGCGGCCGGAACATCGCGAACCGCTTGGGGTCGAGCGCGGTGCACGCCAGAAGCACGTTCTCCATCGCCGTGAGCTCGGGAAACAACCTCGTGATCTGAAACGTTCGCGAGATGCCGAGCGCCGCCCGCTGATGCGGCTTGAGTGTCGTGACGTCTTTTCCGTCGAGTGCAATCGCGCCGGCACTCGGCGCCAACTCTCCGCTGATCACGTTGAACAGCGTCGTCTTGCCGGCACCATTCGGCCCGATCACCGCATGACGCGCGCCGGGCTGCACGGCGAGCGTCACCTCGTCCACCGCCTTGAGCCCGCCGAAATGCCGCGAGACGCGCTCGAGCTGAAGGCAGGGCGCGCCCACTGCGCTACCGGGCATAGAGCGGTTCACTCAGGTAGCGCGCCGGGTCGAATGTCCAGAACTGGGAGACGCGAGGAAACGTGTCGATCACTGTGTTCTGCAACTGGCCGTTCACGCGCTCGACGCGGCGGATGTAGACGTTCTCGATCGGGTTGCCGTACTGGTCCAGCTCCACGGGACCGCGAGGAAGCCCCTCGGGCTTGCACTCGCCGCAGCGCGTCGACGAGGGCCTGGCGATCTTCGACTCGTCCGTCGATGGCGTTGATGGCCGCGATCGAGCCACTTGCCTCCCGTGTACATGCTTTCCGAGTAGTAGCTCGGCACCTTCTTGTAGCGCGTGCGATACGACTCCGCGAACGTCTTGTTGGCCGGCGTGTCGAGCGCGGCGCTGTAGTGCAACGCGGTAACCGTGCCGAGCGCTTCGTCACCCATGAACGGCAACACGTGTTCGTCGGTCGTCGTCCCGCCGCCGATCAGCTGCACGCGATCTTTCAGCCCGAACTCCTGATACTGCCGCATGAACTGGAGCGCCGACCGGCCGAGCAGCAGTGCGTAGACCGCGTCGACGTCGCGCGGGATCTGCGCGAGATAGGGCGCGAAGTCGTGGACGGAGATCGGTACCCAGATCTTCTGGCGGATCTGGCCGCCTTGCGGCGAGGAACGTCCGCTCGAAGCCGCCGACCGACTCCCAGCCGAACGCGTAGTCGAGCGCGATCGTGACCACAGATCGAACACCGAGCGTGTGGTAGGCGTACTCACCGAACGCGTGATTCGGCTGACTGCCGCTCCACCCGGTGCGCACGATCCACTCGCTTCGCCGCCGCTGCGTCAGGTCGTCGGCCGACACGACGGGGTAGACCATCGGGATCTTCATCGAGGTGATGTACGGCGCCAGCGCGTAGCCGGTGGAGGAGAGCAGTGCTCCGGCCATCACGTGCACTTCGTCGCGCTCGACGAGTTTCCGCGCCTTTGTCAGGCCCACTGCCGGGATCGCTTCATCGTCTTCGACGATGAGCTCGATCTTCCGGCCTCCCGCGCGGTAGCCGATCTCGTCGAGGTACATCAGGAAGCCGTTCAGGATGTCGCGCCCGTTCTGCGCGTTGCCGCCGGAGAGCGGCACCATGAACCCGATCTTGATTGGTGTCTGCGGCGTGCCCGTCTGCGCGCTGATGATCGTCGCCGCGGCGATCAGCGCGGCCAGCACGGCGATCGACGTCCGGAGGACTACGCGCGCCGTCGCTGTCCGAGGTTCCACAGTCCTTGCGGCGCCCAGAGAATCGTCACGATGTAGACGATGCCGAGAATGAGCAGCCATCGCGCTGTGTAGGCGCTCATGACGTTCTTCAGGATGACGATCGCGCCCGCGCCGATCACCGGACCCACGAGCGTGGCCGGTCCGCCAAGCGTGACCATCAGAAAGAGCTCTGACGAGGCCGTCAGGTCCAGATAGGTCGGGCTCACGAAGCCGTTGTAGTACGCCCACATGACGCCCGCGACGCTGGCGAACGCACCGGCACAGACGTAACTCAGATAGCCGTGCACCCAGGTGTTGAAGCCGAGGCTCTCATGCGAGGCTCGTTCTCACGGATGCCTCGAAGCGTGAGCCCGAACGGAGAGCGCACGAGCAGCGCCATCAGCAGAGCGCTGCACCGCAAAGACGAGCAGCGCGACGTAGTAGAAGGGGATCGGGCCAGTCGCAGGCAGCCCGATGAGCCCTTCGAGTCGTGGGATGCCGGAGATGCCGTTGTCACCGCCGGTCACCGGAATCCATCGAAAGCTGAGGCCCCACAGCACCATGCCGAGCGCCATCGTGATCATCAGGAAGTACACGTCGCGGACGTGCGACACGATGAGCCCGAAGCAGCGCTGCCAGGAGCGTGCCCGACCAGAAAGCCGCCTGCAATCGACGTCCAGACGCCGGCGTGATACGTCGTCGACAGCACGCCGACTCCGTAGGCGGCGACACCAAAGAAGCCGGCGTGTCCGAGCGAGGGAAGACCGGTGTATCCGAGGAGCAGGTCGAGGCTCATGGCGAGGATGCCGAGGATCACCATCTGCGTCAGGAGCCCGACCCAGTACGCGGACAAGAACGGCGGACCGACCAGCAGAAACAGCGGCGCAGCAGCCCGAGCGAGCAGCAGCCTCCACATGCGACGACGAT
This sequence comes from uncultured Acidobacteriota bacterium, assembly GCA_963818645.1. Lineage (GTDB taxonomy): Bacteria > Acidobacteriota > Vicinamibacteria > Vicinamibacterales > UBA2999 > Gp6-AA40. The sequence continues at coordinate 5,676 of CAWFTF010000010.1, forward strand.
CGCTCTACGCGCGGCCATACAAACCGGTTGGCTTGAGCGCGAGCACGATCACCATCGGCGCAAACAACGTGAAGTACGAGAGCTCGGGCACCAGCGCTTTGCCGAAGTTGTCGATCATGCCGACGACGATCGCGCCGATCGAGCGCGCCCTTGAGACTGCCCATGCCGCCGATGATCACGACGACGAACGCGAGCGGCAGCAGGTCGAAATCCATCCCGGCATAGCCGCCGAGGATCGGCCCGCCCATCACGCCGCCGAACGCCGCGAGCGCCGCGCCGACCGCGAAGACACCACCGGACAGCCGCGCCACGTTGATCCCCGTCGCTGCGGCCATCTCCGGATCGTCAACCGTCGCGCGCACGCGCGCCCCGATCAGCGTCCGGTCGTTGATGATCCACAGCCCCGCACCAACCAGCGCCGCGACGACGATCACGAACAGGCGATACCACGGGAATACGACCGCGCCGGCTTCCATCGAGCCCGCAAGCCACCGCGGCGTCGTCAGCGTGAACGGGTCACCGCCCCAGATCATCAGCGCCGCGTCGCGAAAGAACAGCGCGAAGCCCATCGTCATCATCATCTGTGCGAGCGGTTGTGCCGCGAAGCGACGGAGGAAGAGACGCTGCATGAGGAAGCCAACCGCAGCGACGACGAGGACGGCGAGCGAGCGTTCCAGCGAGCAGGCTCTGACGTCCGCGCCGCGACGCTGTAGGCGACGTAGACGCCGAGCATGTAGAACGAGCCGTGTGCGATGTTGACGATTCGCATCACGCCGAACGCCAGCGTGAGACCGCTGGCGATCAGGAACAGAAGCGCGGCCGAGAACAGTCCGTTGAGCGACTGGACGATGAGATAGGTCAAACCTAATTCCCGCGGCCGCCCTGACGCCCTGCGCCTGCCCTGCCGGCAGGCGCTCCGCCCGGTGCGCCAGCGGCCACGCGGGCGTGGGCAGCGGCGGCTGCGGACCGAGCACCTTCGTCAGCGCCTGATACGCGCACTGCTCGTCCATGTTTCCGCCGCCGACACCGATGGCGCCGATCAGATTGCTTTCGACCACGATCGGCAGTCCGCCGCCGACGAAGTAGTAGGCGAGGCCGGACTCCTTCCCGAGGTCGAGGCGAATCAGCGCGCCCGTCAACATCGCTGAAGCGCTGCGCAACCGCGCTCGACGGCGTGCGCGCGTAGAGCGCGGTCTTCGCCTTCATCAGGCCGGTCTCGACCCCGATCGGAAGAACACCGTCCATGACATGCGCGTCGACGATGTCGCCGTTGGGCGCGAGGACGAAGATGGCGTAGTTGCCCGGGCCGCCCTGCTGAGCGCGCGCGAAGTCGACGCACGCGTCGACAATCTGCCGTGCAACCGTCGAGCTGATCTGATTCTTCATCAGCGTCCGCTGCGCGATCTCTTGGACACGGTCGCCTTGTCGAGCGGAACGGCGTTGGCTCCCTGAGCCAGAACAACAGCCGGCGCCAACATGGCGATGAGGAAGACGATGGTCGTAGCTCTCTTCATACGCACCTCTTTGCGTCGATAGTAGTTACGAGTAGTTACCTCCGTGCTCGAGGATGATCTTCATCCGCGCACCGCTGTCTGATCCGAGCATGCCGATCGCGGCCTTCAGATCCTCGAGCGGCATGACGTCGCTGACGAGCGGCTCGAGCCTCACCTGGCCTCGTTCGACGAGGCCGATCGACGCCGGGTAGTCCTCGCTCTTGGCGACGCGTGCGTTGATGAGCGCGAGCTCCTTGAAATACAGGTCGTAGAACGGCAGCGCCCCTTCCTTCGCCGTGATGATCCCGAAGAGCAGCAGCCGTCCGCCAGACCGCGCCATGTGAATCGGCCGACGAGAGCGACTGGACAACGCCGGTCGTCTCGATGATCGACGTCGGCGCCGCGTCCTTCGGTCACCTCTCGCACTCGCGCCACGGCATCGTCGCCGCCCGGTATCGTCATGTCTGCGCCGAGCGTTTCGGCCAGCGCGCGCTTGTCGGCGCTGCGCGTGACACCGATGACCGTTGCGCCCCGCGCCTTGGCGAGCTGCACGTGCAGTTGCCCGGTGACGCCGAGGCCAAGGACGACGACGAACTCGCCGGGGAAGATGTCGATCTGCCGCTGCGCGTGAAGACAGGTCGTGAGGACCTGGATCAGCGGGGCGACTCGAGTTTCGACCGACGCTGGCAGCGGAAAGGCGTGGCTTGGTGGAACGGTGACGTACTCGGCAAACCCGCCGTCACGGTCGCGTCCAACGAGCACGCCGTTCGTGCAGAGATGTGTCTGACCGATCCGGCAGTGAAAGCACGTCCGGCAATAGAGCTGCGGATCGACGATGACGCGGTCGCCGGCGCGCAACGCACTCGCGCCTGCATCGACCACCTCGCCCGCCATCTCGTGACCCATGATGCGCGGATACTTGACAGGAATGGCGCCGTTGAAGATCTTGTAGTCGGTGCCGCAGATCCCGCTGTGCGTCACGCGCACGAGCAGCTGGCCCTGCTCGGGCCCTGGCCGCGCCACATCGTCCCGGACCAGTTCCCCGGGCGCCGTCAACACCATCGCTTTCATCGGTGTGCGAGAGCCTCGGGTTGACTGGATTGCGCGGCGCCTTGCCACTGAGCACGGCGACGACTTCCTGGGCCGCTTTCACCTGCAGTTCCACGAGCGACTCCTCGGAGTAGAAGCTCGTGTGCGGCGTGATGATGACGTTGTCGCGTCCGAAGAGCGGCGACGGCGGCGGCGGTTCCTGCGTCATCACGTCGAGAGCGGCGCCGCGCGATCTGTCCGGAGTCGAGCGCCTCTGCCAGCGCGGCCTCGTCGATGATCGGCCCTCGCGCGGTGTTCACGATGTACGCGCCTCGCTTCATCTGGCCGAACGTGTCGCGGTTGAAGAGATTCCGCGTCTCAGGCGTGAGCGGCGTGTGAACGGAGATGTAGTCGGACGTCTGCCAGCAGCGTCGGGAGCTCCACCTTCTCAACTCCCGCGCCTGAGAACACGTCGGCCGGGATGAACGGATCGTAGGCGACGACCTTCATCCCGAACGCCTTCGCCTTCGGAGCGACGAGCTGCGGAATTCTGCCGAAGCCGACAAGACCAAGGACGCTTCCGCGCAGGCGGTGAATCGGCACGACCGCTTTCATCTCCCAACGTCCGCCGTGCGTGCGCGCACTCGACGACGGAATCTTTCGAACGACGGCAAGGAGGAGCGCCATCGCATGATCGGACACTTCGTCGATGCAGTAGTCCGGCACCTTCGTGACGACGATGCCGGCGGCGGTGGCCGCGTCGATGTCGACGTTGTCGACGCCGATGCCGAAGCGCGAGATGACACGGCACTTCGGCATCTTCTGGATCATGTCGGCCGTGATCTTGGCGTAGGTCACCAGCAGCGCGTCGGACGACGCAGCCGCGCCAACGATCCCTTCCGGCGTCGGCGTATCCGCCATGCGGAGTTCGGCGCCTATCGCGGCGAGCACCTGGCGCGCCGGGTCCAGATTTGGGAAAACGGAATCAGAAACTGTGACGTGAAATGAGGCCATAGTTATGTCGTGTTCCAGACCTTTCGTGCTGTGTCGGCGACGAGTTGCAGCTTCTGCCATTGCTCGTCTTCGGTCAACAGATTACCTTCGAGCGATGATGCGAAGCCACACTGCGGGCTGATCGCCAGGTTGTCGAGCGGCACGTACTGGTTCGCTTGATCGATTCGACGAAGGAGCGTCTCCTGCAGCTCGAGCTGGGGCACTTTGCTGCTGATCAGGCCGAGAACGACACCCTTATTGCTCGGAACGAAACGGAGCGGCTCGAACGTGCCGGCGCGATCGGACTCGTATTCCAGGAGAAAGAGATCCACGTCGAGTTGGTTGAACAACTTTTCCGCGATCGAATCGTAACCGCCCTCCGCGTACCACTGGCTCCGATTGTTTCCCCGACAGAGGTGGATGCCCAGCGTCACACCCTCTCGTCGCGCTCCGTCGAGGCACGCATTGTCGACGCGGATCGCTTCGTCGAGCGCGTCGTCGGGACGACGTCCATTTCCCTTCTGACGTAGTCACGCCATTTCGGATCGAGGTAGTAGCTATACCGCGGCGCGTCGATCTGCACGTAGTTGACGCCCTCGTCCACCAGCGCACGAATCTCAGACTTGATGACGGGGACGACATCCCACAGGAAGTCGGAGTAGCTGGCGTACGCCCGCTCGCTCAGTCCCTTCCGGTAGGCGATGGCCGGAAACTGATTGGCGGTGGGCACGGTCATCTTGATGTCGCCGGGGCTGTGATCCAGCAGGAAGTCGACCTCATGTCTGGTCAGGCGCTTCTTTTGCCTGACTTTGTCCACCACCAGCCCGGTCAACTGCGCGATTCCGGTCTTGGGATCCGCTCCGCCTTGCCCTTTCCAGGAGCGGGCGATCGATCCGTCGTTGTCCAGTCCGTCGATCGACTCGTAGAAGTCACCCATGAACCCGCTGCGGCGCAGTTCGCCGTCGGTGAAGATCCTGAAGCCGAGGTCTTTCTGGCGCTGAAGCGCGCGCAGGATGTGTCGGTCCTCGATCTCGCGGAGGCGGTCAGGGCGTCAACGACTGGTCGTTGCGGGCATCCAGAATTTCTTGTGGACGAAGAAAGCTGCCGACCTGGTCGGCTCGGTACCTGATGGCCATCTACTTGAATGCCGCCTTCGCCTTGCGATCCTCTTCGGCCTTCACGCCGGGTCCGAAGAGCTTCTCGAAGAAGCCCTCCTTGACCAGCCTCGCGACGACGCTGTTGTCGATCACGGTGTGAAAATCGAACGCCTTCATCTGTGCCAGCAGCTTGGCGTCACTTTGCTGGTCGATGACCGCCTGAAGGGCGGGCGCAAGCACGTATGGCACGCGCTCGAGTACGTTGGCTTTGGCGTAGCCATCGTAGAGGCGCTCCACATCGGCCGTCGTCTGCTTGTCGTACGCCTGATAGGCCTTCACCGCAAATGCCTTGTCGTCGTAGAAGCGCTTGATGGCTTCTGCGTGCGCCTTGATCAACTGCTCCGGCAGTCGAGGGCTCGCCGCGATCGTCGTCTTCTTCATCAAGTACGTCGTCGCCGCGAAGATGTCGTCGTGATCGGCGAGGTTCCCGAGGCTCTTGAAGCCGGCCTCTTCGAGCCTGAAGTAGGCCGGCGGTGTCAGCAACGTGGCGTCGGCGCGACCCGCCGATAGCGCGGCAGCCCGCCCTGTGGCATCGGCGCCGGCGGCGATCCATTGCACGTCGCGCGGGGTCATCCCGAATTTGCGGAGAAACGCGCTCGTGTAGTTGTACGGCGGATCGCCGATCTGGCTCACCGCGAACGTCTTGCCCTTGAGGTCGGTGACGCTGGCGATGTCCTTCCGCGTCATCAAGGCGAAGATACGCCTTGTTGAGTGAGGCGCCGACGACGGCGAAGGGTGCCTCGCCTCGGGAGCTGGCCTGCATCACCGATTCGAGGTTGTAGCTGCTCATCTGCGCCTGGTCGCTCACGACCATCGCGATGCCGGCCGGGTGGCCGGCGAAGACGAGCGTCGCGTCGAGCCCCTGCTTCTCGTAGTAGCCACCTTCCTTGGCGATGAAGAGCGGCCACGAGGCGCCACTGCGCGTCGGGTAGTTGAGCGTGACCTTCTGAAGTTGCTGTCCCTGAGTCTGGACCATGCCCATCACGAGCACGGCCGCGATGACGGCTGGCAGGATGGATTTCATGCGGCGAGTATATCCGTAAGCGTGCAGGTCAAAAGTCACGCGCTACTGTCTCTTCATCTCCTCGTAGTACCCCTTGAGTCCGCCCTTGAAAGCCTCTGTGCTGACCGTGTGATCCCATCCGAGATCCGCGAGCTTCAGTTGATCGAACACCTGTTCCAGTGGAACGCCCTTGCGCGCGAGTTCGGCCATGCGCTGGTTCATCGTGACGAGCTTCTGCCGATCCGAGCGGATGCGGTCCTTGTTCAGAAGCGCGCCGTGCCCCGGGATGACGATGTCGAAATCGAGCTTGAGGATTTCATCGAGTGCCTTGACCCATTCGACGGCACTGGCGCCGTTGTTGTAGTCAAGCACCGGCATGCCCTCGGTGATCAGATCGCCGGAGTGTATGACCTTCAGATCGGGGAAGTAGATCACGGCATCGCCGTTCGTGTGCCCTCGGCCGAAGTAGTACGCGCGCACCTCGGTGCCGCCCAGGAACACTGACACCTGGTCGTTGAACGTGACGCGCGGTGCGCCCGGCTGTTTGTTCCGGAGAAAATTCTCGCGAACGTTCCGGTGCGCGATGATCTCCGTCGTGTTGATGAAGACCGCATCGCCGCCGGCGTGATCGGTGTGGTGATGGGTATTCAGCAAGTACTTGACGGGCAGCGCGCTCACGCTCTTCACGTGCCCGAGGATCTCGCTGACGTTGTTCTGAAACTTGTCGTCGACGAGGATGAGCCCTTCCGGCGTGACGCGGACTGCCACGTCTCCCGCCTCGTGCAGCAGTCCATCGTCGCCGTAAGCGCCGCCGCAGCCGTTCGGCGCGCAGGGATTGAACGGCCCGCGGATGACGTAGAGGCCGTCTTTGACCTTCTCGATCTGCATCGGCTTGGCCGGTTTCGGCTGTTGTGCCGACAGCACACCGGCGAGCGTCAGCGCCCCAACGGTCAGCACGACGAGGGCGAAGCGGGCAGAACGCATGGTCGTCTCCTTCGGCGAGCGACAGTCTATCCCTGATGGCGCCCGGCGCGTTCTGCTAAGCTTTTGCGCCGAGCGAGGGAGTACGCATGCGACAAGCGTTGACCGTGGTGGCCCTGTGCATCCTGTCATTCATGGCGGGTGCGATCGTGATGCGTTTGTACGACCTGGGATTGCAGCGAGGAGGGTCGCTCGCGTCGTCGGCTCCGACGGCACCGGCCACTTCCGGCGCAGTGGTGGATTTCACGCGCCAGCCGCTCTGGGCGTACGGTTTCGTCGAACCACCCAAGCCGGGTGAGAAGGCGTCACCTCAGGCCGCGCCCTCGCGCAACCTGCGGCCGAATGAAGATGCCAACGAGCAGACGAAGCCTCGCCAGTTGCCGGGGAGCTCGGGGTCGTTTTCTCTCGTCGATATTCGCGACGGCGGGAATGTGATCGATTGGTACCCGGGCGATCACCCATCGATGCCCGACATCATCAGGAACGGCCCGGCAAAGATGAAAGAAGGACGACGCGGATGCGGCTTCTGCCACCTGCCGAATGGCCTCGGGCGCCCGGAGAATGCCCCCGTCTCGGCACTGCCGCCCGCGTACTTCGCCCAGCAGCTCCACGACTTCCGTGACGGATTACGGCGCAGCGCGGACCCGCGCAAGCCGAACACGAACACGATGATCGATCTCGCTCGCGCGATGACCGAGGACGAGATCGCGGCGGCCGCGAAGTACTTCGCGGCGATCTCATGGTCCCCGCGAGTCAAGGTGATCGAAACCAGTCTCGTCCCGAAGACGCGCATCGTCGGCAACCTCTTCCTCGCGACGGAGGAAGCGAAGACCGAGCCGATCAGCAGCCGCATCATTGAAGTGCCCGAGGACGAAGAGCGATCCGAAACCCATCGCGACCCGCGTGCGGGATTCATCGCATACGTCCCCGAGGGGAGCCTCGCGAAAGGCAAGCATCTTGTGACGCTTGGCGGCGCGCAGATCGTGAACGGCGAGATCGTTCAGGGCAAGACCACGCCGTGCACCGCGTGCCATGGCCCAGACTTGTTGGGAGTTGGTGACGTGCCGCCGATTGCGGGGCGATCGCCCAGCTACATCGTGCGGCAGCTCTTCGACATCCAGCAGGGCACGCGCAGAGGCGCCGGCACGGATCTGATGAAGATCATCGTGTCCAAGCTCGATCCGGACGACATGGCTGCGATCGCCGCCTACGTGGCGTCGAAGTTCCCGCCTGATCCTGCCGACAGTGAGGCGGCTGCGCAATTGGCGGCGAGTAGTAGGCAGTAGGCAACGACCGAGGACCGAGGACCAGCTACGCCATCCAGCGAACGATCCCGGCCACGCCATCGACCGCGACCTGCGCGCCATCGGGAATGCGCCGCGTGGCATCGGCAACGCCGAGCACCATCGGGATCCCGCGCTCACGAGCCAGCGAAGCCATGTGCGAGGTGCTCCCTCCGCGCTCGGTGACGACGCCGGAGACGCGGGAGAGGATGTGGCCGAGCGCCGGACCTGCGACGCGGGTGACGAGCACGTCGCCAGGCGCAATGCGTCCAATCTCGCACTCGCAGTTGATCACGACCGCACGTCCTGCGCCCCAGCCAATACCTGCGGGATGACCGTTGAGCCGCGGATGCTGCAGCCAGATGTCGTCGGGCACGTGCGGCGCCTGCAGATGCAGCGGCCGCGCCTGCAGCATCGTGAACCCGTCATCGTCGACAGCCCATTCGATCTCGACCGGTAGACCGAGCACGTCTTCGGCCTTTCGCATCATGCCGGCGAGTTGCGAGACCTCCGCGGAAGTCAGGCACGGCTCGACGGCTCGCGCGGCGGACACAGCCTCAGTCGCCGGCGCGCGTCGATGACCGCAACTGATCGCGTGGTCTTTCCGTCCGGGTACGACGTGGCGAACGGCGCCACTGCGATCGAGCTCGAACCGATCGGGAGTGACCTCTCCTTGCGCGATCGACGCGCCGAGTCCCAACGTCGCGTTCACGAGCATCGTGCCGTCCGCGGTCTGACTCAACCCACCGCCGGCGGCGCGTGCCTGCACGAGCGGCTGGATGAGCACCGCCATCGCTGTGTCCGCGGGATTCAGGTCGTGGGTGGCCATGTAGCGGAGCGCGCGCGTTGACCACAGCGCCGTCCAGCACGAGCGAACCGCCGTCACGAACTCGGATTCTTCCTCGAGGCCAAGATAGCTTTCGAACTGTCCGGCGAAGCTCGAACCGAATCGATCTTCGACGAGGGCCGATGATCGAACGACCGTGAGGGCGCCGCCCGTGCGATCGACGAGATCGCGCCACGACGCGAGCAGCGGCTCGAGCACCATGGGATCGATAGGCTGTTCGAGCAGGCCGAGCTTCATGGCAAGCGCGTGCTGCCGTGCCTGATGCGGGTCCTCGGCGCCGAAGACACCGCGAGCCTCGTCGTTGAGGCCGATCGATGTGACTTGATGCCGATAGGCGTCGGCGTCGAGACAGAAGCCGTCGGGGATTCTCAGTCCGGCGCGCCCGAGCGCAGCGAGGTTTGCCGCCTTGGGTCCGAATCGCGCCGGGTCGATCGCTTCCTCGCTCGACAGCGGGACGATGAAGCGGCCGTAACGCCCAACCTCCAACTCCCACCCCTCGACGTTGCTCGGGGTGGCCCGAGCGCCAGTCGAGGGCCAACTCCCAAGAGAACTCTGGCTGTTGGGCGTTGGGAATTGGGAGTTGGCGCTACTCACTTGACGTGATCCCCATAGCCCGGCATCGGATCGACTACGGTGATCTGCTTGACCGGGAAGTTGGAGATGATCTCGATCTTGATCCTCGTGGACGATGAGCATCTCCTCGATGCGGACCCCCCAGCGGAACAGCTTGCCGTGCTGGGTCTCGAGGGCGAACACCATTCCGGCCTTGATCTCGATCGGGTGATCGAGCGACCAGATGCGCGAGATGACCGGGGGATCGTACTGCGCGAGGCCGAGGCCGTGGCCCCACAGGTTGGCCGCTGCCTGATCCTCTTCAGCGTAGCCCCACGCCTCTTTCGCTGACGGCCACTTGGACGCGATCTCTTTCGTCGTCGTGCCGGCCTTCACGGCGTCGATCGAGTCGTACAGCCATCCGAGCGCGGTGGCGTAGATGTCCTTCTGCTCCTGGCTCGGCTCTTTGCCCACGCAGTACGTGCGGTAGTAGCACGACTTGTAGCCGTTCCACGTCAGCGCGGCGAGATCCATGAACACGATGTCGCCCGGCTGAATGATGCGGTCGGAGAAGTTGCGCCAGTTCGGCCAGGTGTTCGGCCCGCTCGAGACGATCACGTCCTCGACGTCCTCCATACCGGGGATGGAGTAGAGGAACTTCATGATGTGCGCGGTGACCTGGTTCTCGGTCACGCCCGGGCGCAGGAACTTCATCGTCTCCCAGTGCGCGGCGTCACCGATGGCGCCGACCATGCGGAGGCATTCCTGCTCGTCCACGTTCTTGACGGCGCGCGCCTCCATCATGGCGGACATGCCGTCGGTCCACTCGATGTTGGCGTCCTTGAAGGCCTGGATCATGTTGATGTCGATGAAGTCGACGCCGAGCTTCTGGCCACCGACGCCGCTCTTCTTCATCTCCTGGATGATCGCCTGCGTGAACTTCTTGACCTGCTGTTGCGAGGCCGGTCCCGCCGCGCCCTTGATCCATGCGTAGGACCAGCGGACGTTCTCTTTCGGAATCCACGGCGAGTGGCGTTCGATTTGGAAGCCGAGGTCGCCCTGCTCGAAGAGCACCGGCGGATCGTCGCCGCAGATGATCGCGTAGCGCAGGCCGGGCTTGAGCCGGTTCCATCCCGGGGTCAGCGTGCCGGTGATGTAGCGGACGTTTTCGTCGTACATACAGAGCATGGCGCCCAGTCCGGCCGCCTTCATGCGCTCACGCGCGCGCTCCGTCCGATACTTCCGCAGGCGGTCCCAGTTGACACGCTGCTGCCAGTCGAGTCCCGCGATTCCGAAATTTGCTCCCATGTGTGCTCTGGCTCCTGAGAGTGAGGCGTCGAATGAATCAGGAAACGGAAAAGCTGTACATACGGAGTGCGAGAGAGTCAAGACAGGCGTGGGTCGTCCGGCGGATCCTTGGCCATCTCGGCCTGCCGACCGAGGTGCCCGCGGCGAGGCCCTCACGAGCGCCGCCGCGGATTCCGTTCGCGCGTGCGGCCGACCACGCCGTAGACGACATCGCCACTCCGTGAAGACGCGTTCCGCGCGGCGCGTACGACGGCATTTGAGCAGACGTGTGTCCGCCGTGCGGTTGACGGGCGCGGCAGAAGGATCATCCGCGCCGTGCGTTGGCTGGGCCTACATCTGCGCTGTGCTTCGCCGCGGCTCCATCGGTCCTATCGTCCACGACGCGCGTAAGTCCCGCTCGATCATCAGCGGGCGATCGCCCTCCAGCCGGCGACATCCGTGGACGCCAGCCTGTTCCAACTTAGGAAACTGTTCCCTTGCGGGCCTCCCATATACCAGACCAAGACTTCCCACGTGGCGTCGTGCTGCCAGACGAGATCGGGCTTGCCGTCGCCGTTGATGTCCCGTGCGCCGACGACGGTCCAGCCGGCGTAACCCGTGGACGCCAGCCCATTCCTACCTAGGGGACTGTTCCCTTGCGGGCCTCCCATGTACCACACCATGACTTCCCGCGTACCGTCGTTCTGCCAGACCAGATCGGGCTTGCCGTCGCCGTTGAAGTCAGCGGCCCCGACGACGCTCCAGCCGGCGACCTCCGTAGACGCCAGCCTGTTCCAACCTAGGAAACTGTTCCCTTGCGGGCCTCCCATGTACCAGACCACGACTTCCCACGTGCCGTCGTGCTGCCAGATCAGATCGGGCTTGCCGTCGCCGTTGAAGTCACCGGCCCCGACGACGCTCCAGCCGGCGACCTCCGACGCCAGCCTGCTCCAACCTAGGAAACTGTTCCCTTGCGGGCCTCCCATGTACCAGACCACGACGTCCCACGTGCCGTCGTGCTGCCAGACCAGATCGGGCGCGCCATCGCCGTTGAAGTCCCGTGCGCCGACAATGCGCCAGTCGGGAACGCCCGCTTGCGACAGCCAGTTCGAACCCTGGACAACGTTCCCTTGCGAGCCGCCCATATACCAGACCATCGCTTGCCACGAGGCGTTCTGCCAGATGAGATCTGGCCGGCTGTCGCCGTTGAAGTCTGCTCCAATCACACCGGCAGGAGCAGCAGCCGTGGTCGCATAGCTGACCGGAAGCCCCCCTCCCGAAGTCTGTCCAGACACCTCACTCGAATAGCCGCTCATCAGGCCAGCCGTGGTGTAGGCCTTGACCGCGAAATAATAGGCCGTTGCGTCGGCTAGTCCCGTCACTTGCTGCGTCGTGACGTTGCCGACGTTGCTGCTGCTGGTGTAGACGCCGGGCTGCGTGCCCCAGTGGACTACGTAGCCCGCAATGTCCGGCTCAGGATTGCGATTCCACGCGATCGTCAGCGTTGCGGCGTTCGCGACACCGCACAACGAGAGCCAGGCGAGACAGAAGCTCCAGGAACAGATCAGGCAGCCGCGCCGCTTGACTGCTCGGCCGGGCAACGCGTGCGCCTTCGCGTATGCCTTCTGGGCTACCGGCTGGAAGAGCAGCGTCGCCGCCACTTTCCGAACGAACGAAATAGGACGCATCCGGACGAGCGACAGGAGACTCGTTGCGATGACCAGGGCAGACCTCCGGTATGACGCGCATGGCGCGCAGAAAAAACTCAAACTGGAATTCAGCGCTCGACGTAAGGGAACTGGGTCGAGAGACCGTTGGGGGGAAACGAGTCTCAGGTCAGTTACAGCAAGATCGATTCCCGAAAAACCCCGAGTTGTCGGAGCACTTTCATCGCTGCGATGTTGGCTTTGGCTACAGTGTGTCGATCAGTTACACGAGTTATCCAAGACGTGACCGTTAACCGACACCCTTCATCGGTCCTATCGCTCCCAGGCGCAGACTACGCAGTTCCCCTCAAGCGCAGCATGCCGAGAGCAGCGACCAGCACCACGGCGCAGACGCTGAGGACGGACGCGGCCATGAAGGCCGAATACGCCGCGCGGCCCATGAGATCCCAGATGCTGAGGCCGATGGTGAGCGCAGCGACGACGGTCAGCGCGCGCCAGGGTGCCGGCAGCAGGTCCTGATAATTGGCAAGATATGTCACCGCTGGAGTCGCCATGAGGAGGACGTAGTCCCAACCCTGTGGCGATAAGAGAGGGATGAGCAGGAGTAGCAGGCTGCCCTCGAGCCCTTCGGGAAACGAAACGGTTCGACGCCGGAGAAACACGATCGCGGCAGCACCGAGGAGCGCGAGCGAGGTTGCCGTTGCCAGGGTCACAGCCAGCGTCCCCACCCCCAGCCACTTGCCGTACATGGACGCGATCGAGATGTTGTCGGGAGTCAACAGGTTGGGCGGCGTGGTCGCGGTGACCGTGCTGCCACCAACTCCAATGGAGGTCGATGGTCCCTGCCACCCCATAGAGCGGCACCGGCAGCAACAGAAGCAACCCCACACCAATAGCGGCCGCCACCGCCGTGGCCCGTTGGCGTCGAACCGCGAGGCCTGGAAGCAAGAGGACACCGTACGGCTTGATGGCGACCGTGAGCACCAGCAGCGCAGCGGCAAGCATCTCTCGCCGCACTTTCATCGCCACGAACGCGGCTGTCGCCGCAACCGCGAAAACCAGATTGACCTGACCCAGGTCGAGCTCCCGCGCATAGAACTTGCCCATGACCAGGACCACCATGACGGCTAGCACCCAGGTGGGTCTTCTTTGCTCGGGGAGCAGCCGAATGCTGAGCGCGATGAGCGCGACTATCAGGGCGACGGAAATAAAGAACCACGCCGGCTTCGCGACCGGAAGCGGCAGGACGCTCAGAGGCATCGCGAGCACTGCGAATGCCGGAAGGTACTTGAACTGGTAGTGTCCGTCGTCGGCGCGAAACAGGGGTTGAGCGGCAGAGGCTCGAACTGCGGCCGTCCACCAGACCTCGAAATCGCGCATGTTCTGGGTGACGCGCAGGGGGTAGGCCGCGAGGGCTGCCGCCAGAAGCAAGGAGGCAGCGAAAAGACGACGCCTGTTCATCGAGTATCGGCTACGGTCGGCGACTTCTGCGTTTGCGCGGAAGAAGGGGCGCCGCCGCCGGCGCGTCATCCATCGGCAGGCGGACGCGACGAATCCCATCGTAGGAGTGAAGCGCGCCTGCCACAGCGCCGGCAGTTGCGACGCAGCCGATTTCGCCGACGCCTTTCGCGCCGTACCCGCCGACCTCGTCTGGCACTTCGATCAGGATGACGTCGACGTCGGGCATGTGCTTCGCCGCGACGAGACCAACGTCGCGAAGGCCGAGTGAATCAGGAATGCCGTTCGTGGACGTGAAGTTCTCGGAGAGCGCGTAGCCCAGCCCCATGTGAACGCCGCCTTCCATCTGCTCGGCGCAGAGGCGCGGATTGATCGCGCGGCCAACATCGTTGGCGACGACGACGCGTTCGAGCTTGCCCTGCTCGTCGAGCAACACGACTTGCGCGGCGTAGCTGAAGGTCAGGTGGGTGGTCGGATTGAGGATGGCTTCCGGCGTCCCCGGCCTCGTCGTGAAGTTGCAGACGTATTCACCGGAGTACTCGCGCCCGATGAGTTGCTGAAGCTGACGAAGCCGGGCGGCCTCATCGAGAGCGGCGGTTCGCGGCTCGATCGTGATCGGCACCGCGTCCATGTCCGCCATCAGCTTCCGCGCCGCCTGTTGCGCCGCGGCACAGCTCAATGTCGTTCCGCGCGAGGCCCACGTTTCGCCGCACTTCTCGCCGAGTTCCTTGTCCCACGACACCGTCATGATCTCGGTGGGCAGGTGCGTCTCTTCGCTTACCGCCTGCATCGTCGCCGTGTAGATGCCCTGGCCCATCTCGGTGTAGCCGTTCAGGATCTCGAGGCGGCCACCTTCGAGCACGCGAATCTTGATATGTCCACCTTCGATCGTGCCGTTGCCGAGGCCGGTGCTCTTGATGCCGCAGCCGATGCCTTTGTACTTGGCCTGCTTGTAGACGTCCTTGACCGCGTTGAGCGTCTCGCGAATGCCGCGCGCGCTTTCGCGCATCACCTGGCCGGTTCCGAGCTTGTCGCCCGGATTGAGGATGTTGCGCTCGCGGATGTCCCAGCCGTCCACGCCGACCTTCTCGGCCAGCATGTCCATGATGCCTTCCATCGCGAACTGCGCCTGGTTGCTGCCGAAGCCGCGCATCGCGCCGGCGTTGGGGTTGTTGGTGTAGACCGCCTTGGCGTCCACGTCGACGTTCGGAATGCGGTACACGCCGCACGAGTGGCACGCTGCGCGCAGGGCGCACTTGGCGCTCGTCGTGTGATAACCGCCGGCATCCGCGATGATGCGCGACCGCAGCGCGAGCAGATGTCCGTCCGCATCCGCGGCGATGGTCAGCTTCACGGTCATCGCGTGACGCTTTACATGATGCTGTGTCGACTGCTCGCGAGTGAGCACGGTCTTCACCGGACGACCGAGCAGGGTCGCGGCGATCGCGGTCTGTCCCTGGATCGACAGCTCCTCTTTCGCGCCGAATGCGCCGCCGCTCGGCAGCAGCGAGATCTCGACGTCCTTGGGATCGAGCTTCAGGATCTTCGCGATCTGCTGGTGGTCGTAGACCGATCCCTGGCTGTCCGTGATCACCTTGACGCCGTTGCCCTGAGGCAGCGCGAGGCACGCTTCGGGTTCGAGGAATGCGATCTCGATCGGCTGCGTGTCGAACGTGGCTTCGATCACGTGTGCGGCCGTCTTCAGTGCCGCGTCCACGTCGCCGCGTGAGAACGCGGTCGTCGGCTGCAGGATGTTCGACTGACGCGGGGCGAAGGTATCCGACGGATGCACGAGAGGCGCACCCGGCTTCAGTGCCTCGAATGGATCGGTGAGCGGCTCGAGCACCTCGTAGTCGATTCGAACCTTCGCCCCGGCCTGACGCGCGTGGAACTGCGTGTCGGCGACGACCATCGCCAGAAAGTCTGCGACGCAGCAGGTGAGCTCACCTTCGGCGACGAAGAGCGGTTGATCGGGATCGTTGAGGCCCTGTCCACGGAATCCCGGAACGTCCGCCGCAGTGAAGACGCGCACGACACCGGGCATTGCGCTGGCTTCGTCGACATGAATCTTCAGGATGCGCGCGCGCGGGTGCTCGGTCAGCACCATCGCGCCGTGGAGCATTCCAGGCACGCGCAGATCGTCGACGAACTGCTTGTCGCCTAGCGTCTGTTCGGCGCCACCCAGGCGAGAAACCGAATGGCCGATCCCGTGAGAGTTCTTGTGCCCGTTGCCGTTGCCGTTGACGAATGCCGGGTTTCGACCCAGCCCGAACTGTTCGCCGAAGTACAGGTGACGACGCGGCTCCGTGCGAGCCAGTTGACCGCCGCATGACGCAGCCTCGCCGGCCGTCTGGATCGAGTCGAGGATTCGTCCGTAGCCGGTGCAGCGGCAAAGATGTCCGTCGAGCGCCTTTGCGACGGCAGCTCGATCGCCGGTCTTGCCTTGCTCGATCAGCGATGCCGCGCGGACGACGATCCCGGGGATGCAGAAGCCGCACTGAACGCCGCCCTCGAGGACGAACGCCTCGCCCATCCTCTTGCGAACGTCTTCAGGCAGTCCCTCGAGTGTCACGACTTCGCGACCCTCTGTCTGCTCGGGTTTCCGCAGACAGGAGAGGGCGGGGGTGCCATCGATCATGACGAGGCAGCAGCCGCATGCGCCTTCTGGCGCGCACCCGTTTTTCGCGGAGATGATGCCGCACTCTTCCCGCAGCACCTCGAGCAGGTGCATGCCCGGCTCGTAGGAGGCGGTGGTCTCTTTCCCGTTGAGGGTGAAGCGAATACTCGACATCGTGGACTTTCTACTCAGCCCGATCGTAACATCACCGGCTGCGCCGAACTCCAAACTCCCAAGACGCCAACTCCCAAAAGGGGAGGATGGGGGGGCAGTTTGGGAGTTGGTAGTTGGAGATTGGGAGTTTAGAGATGCAAGAGCCCTGGAAGACAGACAAATGGTTCAGCAGCCCGTGGTCATACCTGCCGGAAGTCCGGCAGAAACAGGCCTTTGGCAGCAACCTCAAGATTCATGATGTCACCCTCCGCGACGGCGAACAGCAGACCGCTGTGGTCTTCCGGCGCGAGGAGAAGGTGGCGATTGCGAAGAAACTCGACTCGCTCGGAATCCATCGCATCGAGGCCGGCATGCCTGCGGTCTCGCCGCAGGACAAGGCCGCCATCTCCGATATCGCCGCGCTTGGACTGAAGGCCGAGATCTTCGGCTTCGCCCGTTGCATCCCGGCGGAGATCGAAGTGATCAAAGCGTGCGGCTGCTCGGGCGTGGTGATCGAGATCCCCGCCAGCGACCACATGATCAAGTACGGCTACGGCTGGCCGATCGAGCGCGCGATGAAGGCCTCGATCGAGACGACGCTCGCGGCCAAGGCGGCCGGTCTCTACACCGTCTTCTTCACCATCGACGCCACACGCACCGAGCTCAATCGCTTCCTCGACATCGTCGAGCAGGTGGCGACCGAAGGGCACATGGATGCGCTGACCATCGCCGACACGATGGGTGTCTGCACGCCCGACGCGGTGTCACACGTCGTGAAGAAGGTCATCGATCGACTCAAGAAGCCGGTCGAGATTCACTGTCACCAGGACTTCGGTCTGGGCGTGGCGAACACCGTCGCGGCGCTGGCCGCGGGCGCCTCAGTCGCGCAGACGACGATCACCGGTCTCGGTGAACGCGCCGGCAACGTGCCGATGGAAGACGTCGTGATGTCGCTGCTGTGTCTGCACGGCGTGAACCTCGGGATCAAGACCGAGAACTTCGTCGAGGTCTCGCGCTTCGTGATGGATCTCGCCAAGGTCACACAGCCACCGAATCGGCCAATCGTCGGCGACAAGCTGTACGAGATCGAATCGGGGATCATCGCCGGCTGGTTCCGCCTGGCGCGCAAGGATCATCCGCTGGAGTACATCCCGTTTGCGCCCGAGCTCGTGGGTCAGAAGCCGGTCTCGATCGTGCTCGGGAAGAACAGCGGGCCGCCGTCGATGGAAGAGTGGTGCGAGAAGCTGGGCATCAAGGCCACCGACGAAGAGCGTATGGCGATGCTGCAGCAGGTGAAGGCGAAGTCGTTCGAGAAGAAAGACCTGCTGACGCCCGACGAGTTCAAGGCGATCGTCGATCGCGTGATGCAGAAGACGCCCGCCTCAACCTAACTCCCAACGACTCTCGCTCGACCAACTCCCAACTCCCAAACATGATCGTTTGGGAGTTGGATGTTGGGCGTTGGGAGTTGAATCTACCAGGCGTACTCGGCGTTCAGGCGGAACACGCGCGGATTCATGTACGTGCTGGGCGACTGCCACCCTGGCTCGTTCGGAATGAACGTCGGGTTGAACGCCAGCGTCACGTTGTTGTTCAGCAGGTTGTAGATGTCCGCGCCCACCGTCAGCCGCTGGCCTCCGAGGCGGATGATCTTCTTCGCGGAAAAGTCCCACTGGCGGATGCGATCGCCATACATCTGGCCAGGCGAGAGCAGGTTGATCGTGAGCGGGGGCGTGGCTGTGAGCTGACGCCCGATCTGCGCCGCGGCATCTGCCAGTTCCGTCGCCGACAGCGTGTAGTTGGCGGCGAGCGAGCCGAGCTGGTCGATGGAGACGTTCGGCTTGTCCTGGAAGACCGAGCTGACGTTCACCTCGATGCGCGGAATCATATACGTGACCAGCGCGTTGAACGACGTCTGCCACGGCGACTCCTGATGACAGAAGGGCATCGTCAGCAGGCTGATGCCGAACCCGACAGTTGCCTCCGGGACCGCCGACCGGATGTCGCAGAAGTCATTGGTCACCTTCCCCGTGCTGGTGCCACCCTGGAACGTCACGCCCTTGACGTTGCGGACGTTGAACGTCGCGTCTATTCCGTTGAACTCGCGCGTATCGTCTCCGATCTTCTTGGTGGATTGGACCAGCAGGTCCGACTGGCCGAACACGTTCGGGTTGATGTCGTAGAGCGGGCCAACTGCGTAACCACCACCGCCGGGAAGCCGCGGGTCGCGCGGCGCCGTGATCGTGTACGACGCGATGTCCGTTGGCGAGATCGCGAGATTGTCCGTCGTCGTGCCGCCGGTCGTGAACATCGTGAAGGACCGCCGGTAGTACCCGACTTCCACCGACGCCCGCGGGAAAAGCTCCTGCTGCACCGACACGCCGAACGCCCAATCGGACGGACGCCTGCCCCAGCCGGAGAACAGTTCCGGATCGAACCTCGCCCCAACGGGCTGGTTCGAGCCGAACTGCAGGTTATCGATCTGGCCGCACTCGCCGTTTTCCAGCGGATTGGTCAGGACGCAGTCGGGGGTGTTGTTGAAGTTCGCATCGAACCAGCCGCGCGAGACGCACGGATTGCCGATGCCTCCGAAACCCGAGCACAGGCCGCCGCCGAACGGGATCCGCAGCGCCGGATTGGAGTTGTACGCCATGTTGCTGACGCTGGCGCCCTCCAGATACTTCCCGAGGCTGACCTTGAGCGCGGTCTTGCCGTTCCCGAACATGTCGTACGAAGCACCCATGCGCGGAGTGATGTCGTTGTAGCCGGTCACTCCGTCCGTGCGCGCGAACGTGGCGCCGGGGAAGAATCGGCCTGCTGGTTCGACCTGCTCGGGGAACCAGCTCCACGGGTGGTCGTAGCGCAGCGCGCCCTGCAGCGTCAGCCGTTTCATGGTCCATTGATCCTGCGCGTAGAACGAGGACTGCATCGCCCGCGCATTCACGACGTACGGGTTGATGTACTCCTGAACCGACAGCGGAAAGAAGTCGAGGCCGGGAAGGGAGATCGCCTGGTACCCCAGGGCCTGAGAATTGACGTGCATCTCGCGGTCGTCGCTCCAGAAGTTGCCCTGGTAGCCGAACTTCGTGCTGTGTGAACCGGTGATGTACGACGCAGATGCCTGCCACGTGGAACCGCGCGTCTTGTTGTTCAACCAGCTCTGCGACCTGTACCGCATCGACGACGTGACGCCTGGCGCCACTGTCTGAGTGAAGTTCACGACCTGGATCAGATCGCGTGTCGGGTTGGGATCGACTTCACGACCGCCCCACTGGTAGTACGTCGTGCCGAAACCGGCTTCGAGGAGCAGCTTGTTGGTGAGCGGGGAGTTCCAACGCGCCTGCTGGATGCGCTGCGGGCTGAACTCACCGTGACCGTCGGCTTCCGGCGACGTCGGGAAGACGAAGTTCGGCGAGCCCGTCAGCGACGTCGTGCCGGTGCAGCTGCGGCAGACCGGCTGCTCGTCCCACGAGAACGAGAATTTGTGGCGCTGCGATGCCTGCCACGTGATGCGCGGCGTGTAGTTCTCCCACGTGCGGTCTGAAAATGCCGGCTTGTTCAGATCGGGCGAGTAGGTGAACGCTGTCGCATTGCCGGCGTTCTGGTTGTAGTAGACGTTCAGCGTGTTCTGCCGCTGTCCCTGCCAGCGCAGGCTCATGAAGTACCACAACTTGTCCCTCACGATGGGGCCACCGACCGCCGTGTTGACGTCGTACACGTGGTACACGGGGTTCGGCAAGGTGGCACCGCGCGCCTTCAGCTCGTCGGTGAAGTTGTCCGACTGCATCCCTTCCGAGAAGCCGGAGACGAACGCCAGACCGGAGATCTGGTTTCCACCCTGCTTCGGGACGATGTTCATCGTGAGGCCGGCGGTTTCCAGTTCGCCGAGGCCGCCCGACGTGGTCATCGTCACCTCCGCCGCGTTGCCGATGTCTGCGGTGAAGTTCGGCGGCTGATTGCCACCGGGCGGGTTGCTGATGTTCAGGCCGTCCACCGTCAGACGCGACTCGACGCCGCGACCGCCGTGGACGGGGAAGATCGCGAACACCGGACCGGTGTTGACGTTGTTGTTGTTCGACACGACGCCGGGCACGGTGTTAATCAGATAGCTGTAGCTCCGGACGCTCGGAAGCGCTCGCATGGTCTCGTTGTCGAGCGTGACCTCGCGCCTCGTGCTCTGCACGTCAACGACCGGCGTTTCGCCGATGACGGTAATCGTTTCCTGCACGCCGCCGACGCGTAGCTCGGCGTCGGCCGTGATGACACCAGACCCGCTCACGATCTGACCCTCACGTCTCACGGTCGCGAAGCCCGCGAGACTGAACGTGACCGTGTACGTGCCGGGTTGAAGATTCTCGATGCGATATCGGCCAGCGCCATCGGTAATCGCTGTGCGGACTTTCTCGATCAGCGCTGGACTTGCGGCTTCCACAGTGACACCGGGGAGCACGGCTCCCGTGTTGTCCCTGACGGCACCAGCGAGCGTGGTCTGTGCCCACACCGTCGCTGGAGCCAAACACAATAAAGCGAGGAGCCCTAAGGCTCGCTGCAACACGCGCATACGTTCACCTCAACAGGAACGATAGAACAATCGGCGCGGCTGCAAGTTAAATATAAATCTGATCGGTCAGTAACAACTCAAGGGGACCGGTATCTCGTCTCTTCAGCGTCAGTACTCGGGAAACCCGACAGCCTGTTTCAGTTCTTCGAAGTTCATGATGCCGCCAGGGGTCTCGCCTCGTTTCAGGCTCATGAGCGCGGATCGCATGGCAGCGATCGAGACGTTGAGCAGCGTCAAGGGATACACCGCGATTGAGTAGCCAATCTGCTGGAGCCTCGAGGGTGACAAGAGCGGCGTCTTGCCACCCTCAATCAGGTTGGCCATCTTCGGGCCGTCAACCTCGAGGCAGTAGCGCCGCATCTCTTCTTCGCTGACGGGCGCCTCGAGAAACGTGATGTCGGCGCCGAGCGCTCTGAACGCCCGGCAACGGGCGATCGCCTCGTCCAGTCCGAGGATCGCGCGGGCGTCGGTGCGCGCCATGATCAGGATGTCTGCGCCGGCGTTGCGTGCGTCCACGGCAGCACGCACGCGCGTGAGCGCCTCGTCACGGCCGACAACCGACTTGCCTTCGGTGTGACCGCATCGCTTCGGCGCGATCTGATCCTCGAGCATGATCGCGGCAAAGCCTGCGTGCGCGTACCCCTGGACGGTTCGCTTGATGTTCTGCGCGCTGCCGAAGCCAGTGTCGCCGTCGCCGATGAGCGGAATGCTCACGGCTCGACAGATGTTCTGCCCCTGATCGACCAACTCGGCGTAGGAGATCAAGCCGGTATCGGGCATGCCGAGCCGATCGGCCGAGACGGCAAATCCGCTCATGAACCCGATCTCGAAGCCCGCGGCCTCGATGAGGCGCGCGGACATCGCGTCGTGACATCCCGGCATGATCAGGATCGTGTCGCGCGCGAGGAGTGCCTTGAGACGGGCAGCGGGAGAGGGAAGAGTCGTCTGTGCTGGTGTCATCGCGCGCTCGATCTTAGCGCCGAAGACTGGCGAAGTTTCCCGACGCGTGCACGATGTCCCCACCAACCAGAGTCAGGACTGACTCGATCTTTCGAATCGTCTGATCCGGCACGGTGAGGTAATCGTGACTGAGGACCGCGAGGTCCGCGTACTTACCCTCGACGAACGAGCCGACCTGATGATCGTCGAAGGAGAACCAGGCGGCACCCTCTGTGTAAAGTCGAAGCGCCTCGACACGCGAGACCTGCTGGCCGTCGTTGGTCAGCGTGCCCGCGAGATTCCGCCCCGTCGTCATGTAGAACAGCGACAGCCAGGGATCGAGCGCGGACACATTCGTCGAATCAGTGCCGACGCCGGCGGGTATGCCGGAATCGACGATGCGACGGAAGGGTGGGCCGCCGGCGGCTGAGAGATACAGCCACGTCTGCGCGCTGGCGCCGGCGCCAAGATGCCTTGAGCGTCTTCAGTCGCGCGTCGTCGATGCTCTGGAGATGGATGATCGACCAGCGCAGCTTGTCGATCGGGTGCTCGCGCGCGATCGACTGAAACGCCTGAAGATGGAAGTCGTTCTCCTTGATGCGAGATCGAGTGTTGTTGCAGCAGCCAACCGTGCTTCGCGATCATCCGCGCCGTCGGCTCGAACTGCGGCGACATCGTGTCTGTGCCGCCGATGCGCTCGCCGAAGCCCGCCACGCGAAACAGATCGTCTCCGACTGCGCGGCCGCCCTGGCTGAAGTTGTTGAGCACGCGTGTCTCGACGTCCTGCGGTGAATCGGCTGGGAACGAGCGGCCGCATCCGGATCGTCAGCTTGTTCTCGCGCCACAGACGGAGCGCGAACTCCTGATCGTCGAGGTTGCCGGCGTTGATGACGCCGGTGAGGCCCAGGCTGTTTGCGTGCGCGTTCAGGTCGGCGGTGCCGCGCAGCTTGTCTTCCATCGTCTGCGCAGCCTGAAGTGCGGCGACGGCGGGTCCGGCCGCAGCGACGACGCCCGTGGCCTCATCGACCATCACGCCCTTTGAGACCAGAAACGTGCTGCCGAGGCTGTTCGTGATCGCGCCGGTTCCACCGCCGGTGCCGGAAATGTAGATGGCGTGCTTCGGCGCGGCGGCATCCAGCTCCGCTTTCGTCGGGCGGCGCGCTTCAGCGAACTGCGTGTGGTTCCAACCGCCGATGCACGTGATGAACTGGCCGGGTGGCACCGACTTCGCGCGTTCTGCGATCGCTTCCTGCAACTCCGCGATCGAAAACGCTCGCTCGATGCGGCGCGCCTCGTAGCCGGGGTTGACGCCGGCCCGCGTGTAGTGGACGTGCGCGTCGAAGAAGCCTGGGACGACGGTGCGTCCACCAAGGTCGATCCTGCGCGCATCAGGCGCGACCGGGCTCGTCTTGCCGACGCTGGCGATGCGCCCGTTTCGAATGGTCAGCGTGGTGCCGACTTGTCCGCGGCCATCGACGAACTTGCCGTTCGTGAGAATCGAGATCGCCGGGACGCGACGTTTTGAGCAGCCGCTTCGACCGCACTTGTCACGACGTTGCCGCCGGCAACGGCCACGGCCCCTGCGGCGGCTCGCTCGAGCAGTTCTCGTCGCGAGAGCATCTCTACCTTCCGGGGCGAGTCTAGCTGATGAACAGGCTCAACTCCCAATTTCGAACTCCCAATTCCCAACAATTGGGAATTGGAGATTGGGAATTGGGAGTTGACGAGAATCTCTTATCATCTGCTTCGACAGGAGCTGCTCTATGACCGTCATGACGCGTCGATTGATTGTTGCGATCGCGGGTGTTCTGCTTCTCTCCGTTCATGTCGCAGGTGCAGTCGGGCGATGATGCGAGGCGTCCCGCGAGCAAGCAGTGGCCCGCAGTGAGCGGCGACTGGGGCAACACGAGGCACTCGACGCTCAATCAGATCACGACTCAGAACATCACGAAGCTCGGAGCTGCATGGACGTCGCAGAAGTTCGACACGCCTGCAGGCGCGCGAACGATGCCGCTCGTTCATGACGGCCTGATGTTCCTCACGGCGCCGCCGTCCGTCTACGCGCTCGACGCGAAGACGGGCGCGAGAGTCTGGCGGTTCCAGGCGGGTCTCCAGTCGGGCATGGGTGCGCCTGCGCGCGAAGGCGTGGCCGTCGGCGACGGGCTGGTGTTCGTCGGACTCTCCGACGCGCGCGTGATCGCGCTTCGCGAGAAGACCGGCGAGCTCGTGTGGAACAAGTACGTCGGCGACAAAGCGAGAGACAAGGGGCAGGTGATCTCGGGCGCGCCTCTCTATGCCGGTGGACTCGTATCAGTCGGCCTCAGTGCCGACAACGGCTGGCGAGGTCAGGTCGTGGCGCTTGACGGCAAGACTGGCGAAGAGGCGTGGCGCTTCTTCGTGGTGCCTGCACCCGGCGAGCCGGGATCGGACACGTGGCCGAAGAACAGTCCGATCTGGCAGCGGGGCGGCGGCGCTGTGTGGCTCGTCGGCGCAGCTGATCCCGATCTCGGCGTCGTCTACTACGTGACGGGCAACGGCGTTCCGCAACTCGCAGGTGAAGGACGTCCAGGCTCGAATCTCTATTTGTGCGCAATCGTCGCGCTCGACATGAAGACGGGCAAGCTGCGCTGGCACTATCAGGTCATTCGTCACGACATCTGGGAAGCGGACATCGCGATCTCGCCCGTGCTGTACGACGCGCAGGTCAACGGCCGTCCGCGGAAGGCGATCGCCGCGATGCGTGCGGATGGCTACCTCTTCATGCTCGATCGAGAAACGGGAAAGCCGCTGACGCGCGTCGAGGACAGGCCCGTGACGCAGGACTCCCTCCAGAAAACGGCCGCGACGCAGCCGTTCCCTGCCGGCGCCGACAGCGCGCTGCCGCCCTGCGATGAGTGGAAGAAGGCGTCCCTGCCTCGCGGCTTCGATCTGCGATGCGACTACTACACGCCCGCATCGGTGGAGAAAGCGAATCTGCTGACACCGACGTTCGGCATGCGCGTCGCGCCGATGGCATACAGCCCGGACACGGGTTACTTCTACGCGACCGGCAATGCCTCGCTCGGCTGGTTGAGACGCGATGAGAACCCGTGGTTCTTCAGCAACACATTCAATCAACGCGTGCCCGGGCTGAACGCGCTCGGCTACGGCGTGCTCGCGGCGATCGACAGCCGGACGAACAAGGTGGTGTGGAAGAAGGAGTTCAGACCCGGGCGTCCGACGGGCGCGATGACGACGGCCGGAGGCCTGATGTTCCAGTCGGCGCCGGATGGCAACGTCCAGGCGTACGACGCGAAGACGGGGAACCTGGTCTGGCAGTTCCAGATTGGCGCGGCAGGTGGACCTCCGTTCTCCTACGAGATCGATGGCGAGCAGTACGTTGCGGCGATCGCCCCCGCGGGTGTGTGGGCATTCAAGCTGGGTGGCACCGTCGCGCAGGCTGCGGCGCCGACGCGTCCGCCGCAGGAGCCGTTCCCGGGCCAGCCTACGGACACGACCCAGATCGAAACGGCGTCACTGGTGCGCGACACCGGCTTCACCGGCTTCCACTACATGACCGACGAATACGCGTTCAGCCCGTTCCGCGCGCGTGTGAAGAAAGGCACGCAGGTGACGTGGCGCAATAACGGCCTGATGGTCCACACGATCGTTGCGCAGGACGGGTCGTGGACGACCGGCACGCTGAATCCCGCGGATGTCGGCGGCGTCACCTTCGACAAGCCCGGAAGCTACCAATACTTCTGCAAAGAACACCCATGGGTAGTTGGGCAGGTCGTTGTCACTGACTAAGGTCAACGGTCAACGGTTCAAAGGTCAAAGTGGAAGGTTACTTGCCATGCGATACGTCTTCATGTTCCTGTTCCTCGTTGCCCTCGTGACGAGTGATGCACGCGCGCAGAATCAGCAGACCGACTGGAACAAGCCTTTCCCGCCGCACAAGGTGATCGGCAACGTCTACTACGTGGGCTCCGAGCAGCTCGCGTCCTTCCTGATCACGACGCCGGACGGGCACATCCTGATCAACAGCAGCTTCGAGACGACTGTGCCGGTGATTCGTGCCGCGGTCGAGAAACTGGGCTTCAAGTTCGAGGACATCAAGATCCTGCTCGGCAGCCATGCGCACGGCGATCACATGGAAGGCGACGCGCTCGTCAAGCAGCTGACCGGCGCGCAGGTGATGGCGATGGAGCAGGATGTGCCCGCTCTTCGCAACATGCGGCCGGGCGGCAAGGAGCATCCGATCGATCGCGTGTTGAAAGACGGTGATGAGGTGAAGCTGGGCGGAACGACGCTGGTCGCGCGCCGGACGGCAGGCCACACCAGAGGCTGCACCACCTGGACGCTGCGCGTGCAGGACGGTGCCATGTCCTACAACGTCGCGATTCTCGGCAGCATCGGCGTCAACCCGGGCTACGTGCTCGTCAACAACAAGGACTACCCGGACATCGCCGACGACTACGTCAAGAGCTTCAAGGCGCTGCGCTCGCTTCCGGTGGACGTCTTCCTCGGCGCGCACGGGTCCTTCTACGACCTGACCACGAAGTACGCCCAGCTGGAGAAGGGAGGCGCCAATCCCTTTATCGACCCAGCGGGGTTCAAGGCGCACCTGGACAGGCAGGAGAAAAACTTCACTGCGCGATTGGACGAACAGAAGAAGGCGGCCACGAAATGATGACGCGCCGGGCCTTTGGAATGGCCATCGGCTCGTTCGCCGTCGCCGGATCGGCAGGCACGCTCGCGAGCGCGCAGCAGTCGGCGCCGGTTCCTGCCGGCGATCTGTGTGACCTCAGCGCCATCGAACTGGCGGCCCGTCTCAAGAAGCGCGACGTGTCTGCGCGAGATGTGATGGCCGCGCACCTGGCTCGCATCGAGCGGGTAAATCCGAAGGTGAACGCTGTCGTGACGCTCGTGGCGGAACGAGCGATGGCCGACGCGGCGCGTGCCGACGAAGCACTGGCGCGAGGAGGCGCGGTCGGACCGTTGCACGGTCTTCCAGTCGCGCACAAGGATCTCGTCGACACGGCGGGCATTCGAACGACGCGCGGCTCACCGTTCTATCGCGACCATGTGCCCACACGTGATGCGCTCATCGTGTCCCGCATTCGTGCCGCCGGCGCGATCACGGTCGGGAAGACCAACACACCGGAGTTCGGCGCTGGCTCGCAGACGTTCAACACGGTCTTCGGTGCCACGCGAAATCCTTACGATGTGACCAGGACGTGCGGAGGCAGCAGCGGCGGTGCGGCCGTCGCGCTTGCCTGCGGCATGGTCCCGATCGCGGACGGCAGCGACACCGGCGGATCGCTCCGAAACCCGGCAGCCTTCTGCAACGTCGTCGGCATACGGCCGTCTCCCGGACGTGTGCCGAGCGAATCGGGATCGTGGTCTGCGCTCTCGGTGTCCGGACCCATGGCGCGCTCCGTCGCCGATGTCGCGCTGTTCCTCAGCACGATCGCCGGGCCAGACGCGCGAAGCCCGCTCTCGATCCAGGAGGATGGCGCGCGCTTTCGTGCGCCGCTCGCCCGCTCGTTCAAGGGCGCTCGCGTGGCGTGGTGGAAGGGGCTCGGCGGAATTCCGTTCGAGCCCGAGATTCGACGCGTCGTCGACGGGAATCGCCGCGTCTTCGAAGAGCTCGGTTGCGTCGTCGACGAGGCCGAGCCTGATTTCACAGGCATCGATGAGGCGTTCAAGATCCTGAGATACGCCTCCAACTACTCACAGTACGCGCCTCTCGTGCGCGAGCGTCCCGAGTGGGTGAAAGACACGATCAAGTTCGAGGTTGCTCAGGCCGAGCGGCTCACGGCTGCCGACGTCGGGCGCGCACAGACGCGGCAGGCGCAGGCGTACGAGCAGAGCCGTCAGTTTTTCGAGAAGTATGAATACTTTGTGCTGCCGGTGACGCAGGTCTCGCCGTTCGATGTCACCACTCCGTACCCGACCGAGATTGCCGGCACGCCGATGGGCGACTACCTGGACTGGATGCGATCCTGCTGGTACATCTCCTTCATGAGTAATCCCGCGATGTCGGTCCCGGCAGGATTCACCGCGGCCGGGCTTCCCGTTGGCATTCAGATCGTTGGCCGTCACCGCGACGAGTGGAGCGTGCTGCAGATTGCGCACGCATTCGAGCAGGCGACGAAGCACGGGTTGCGACGCTCCACGACTCGCCCAGTAGACCGGGATAGACAACCCATGCGCTCCGAAGCGAGCCTGGCTCGCGCCGTCCGCATGCCGACGACATGAGCGTGAGCCGATTTCCGTGGCGGCGCGCGTATACCATTGGCGAGTCCGGCTCCGTCACGATGACGCGACAGGAGGCAAGAATGCTGGATGTTTTCGCAGACGGCGAACACGCGATCCGCGCAAGCGACGGCACGCACATCTTCTACAGGACCATCGGGGACGGTCCGGCGACCCTCTTGTTTCTCCACGGCTGGGGCGGAAGCGGGTCCGGTGCCTTCTGGAATCCGATGAAGCGTCACCTCGATTCCGACGGGCGTCGCATGGTTCTGGTCGATCTTCGTGGTCACGCCCGTTCCGACCACACACGCGACGGATTCACGACGGAGCGCGTCGCGCAAGACGTGTTCGAAGTCGCCGACCATCTCGGAGCGTCGGAAATCGTCCTGGTCGCGTTCAGCATGAGCGGGCGCTGGGCGCAGTGGATGGCGTTTACCGAACCGGCTCGGATCATCGGACAGCTTCTGATCGCTCCGGCGCCAGCGATCCCGCTGCCTCTCACAGAGGAGATGCTCGACGGCTGGATCCGAACCACACGGACCCGCGCCACGTTCGAGGGCTTCGTGCGCCAGTTCACGAAGAAAGAGCTCGCTTCAGACCTCGTGGATGACTATTTCGCGTCGATCCAAAGCAGCCCAGAGCACTCGCTCAGAGAATCGTTTCGGATGTGCTGCCACGCGGCATTCGCTGACAGGTTGACAGCAATCCGCGCAGCCACGCTGGTCGTCGGTGGTCAGCACGATCCCATATTGGCGCCGGACTACCTTCGTCAGGAGGTCGTTCGGAGAATCCCGAAGGCGAGGCTGGCGCTGCTCGATTGCGGGCACGAGATACCGCTGGAACAGCCGCTCGAAATGGCGGCGATCATCGAAGGGTTTCTAGCAGGTCTTGGCGTCTAGCAGCCCGTTACGCATCAAACCCCAACGCTGGCGACGATGTGTTGAAACGTGGGATTCGGACGCAGGGGATCGAGACGCGGTTCTCCCTTGATCCAGAACGCGAGGGCTGGCGAGCGTTCCGCGTGTGCCTGTTCCAGGAAGTCGACCGCGTCGTCGTGCCGACCAAGCCCGCAGCAGATCAGGGCGAGTGCATAGGGCGCCACATACTCGATTCTCGAACGCGACCCCAGATCTGATAGGAGCGCCTCGGCCTCCGCGCTCCTGCCTTCCCGCGCGAGGGCATGAGCCAGGCCGGCAACTGCGAGTGGATTGTCGGCGGAGAACTCAGCGGCACGCCGCAGATACTCGACGGCTTGAGCCGTTCGGCCCGTTGCATCGTGACACTGACCCAGAAAGAGCATGGCGGCCCAGAAACGTGGCTCTGTTTCCAGAACCTCGCGGCACAACGCCATGGCGTCGTCGTAACGGCGCTCGAGGTAGCAGGCGGCCGCGAGCTGAACATGGTGCATGGGAGAGAGCGGGTCCAGGTCGATGGCGCTCTGGAGAATCGCGCGGCCCGCCGTGAAGCGACCGCGGGCACAGAGAGAGAACCCGTACCACTGACGGGCGGTCGGGTACTGTGGCGAGAGGTCCAGGGCCTTCTTGAACTCGCGCTCCGAACCCTCCCAGTCCCATTCGAAGAACGCATTGATCACGCCGAGCGTCGCCCTGGCTTCGCTCAGTTCAGGCGCGATCTCCAACGCCCGTGTCACGGCCGCCCGCGCCAAGGGCAGGCTGTCGGCTGGCGACGCGAACAGAAAGGTTCCGAGCGTCAAATGGCAATCCGCGATGCCGCCCAGCGCCAGCGCAAACCCCGGGTCTTGATCGAGCGCCCCGCGAAAGTGCTGTATGGCTTTCTGTAACGCGTCGGCCGTTCGCTGATTCCACAGGTATCGGCCTTTGAGGTACCGCTGGTAGGCCGGTCCGCTGCTGGTGTGACGCTTCCGAATCTCTTCGACTCTCGAGGATTTCAAATCGGGACTGATGCGACGCGCCAGATCCATTGACCGCTTGGACGTGCCCGTGTTCAACTGGATTTCGCGCTGATGGACGGGCCCACTCCACCACCCGCCGACATTACGCGCATCCTGCAGTGTCTGATCAGCGCGGAGTGGAACGTGCCGGATCGCCTACGCGTTCGAACACGCAACCAGTTACGGGTCGCGGCGTCCACTGATAAGCTGAGCGCATTTTCCACATGCGATCCGAAGCGAGCCTGGCTCGCGCCGTCTCGTTCCCTCGCGTCATCAACGTCGACGATCTCAGGCGCCTCGCGCGGCGTCGTCTGCCGGCAGTCGTCTTTGCCTACATCGACGGCGGCGCGGAGGACGAGGTCACGCTTCGCGAAAACGTAGACGCCTTTCGCGCGATCACGTTTCGCCCGCGGCAGTGTGTCGCGGTCCCGAAATGCGATCTGCGTACGACGGTGCTGGGAACCGAGCTCTCAGTGCCGTTCATGCTCGCCCCGGTCGGCTTCTGCCGCATGTTCTACCCGCGTGGCGAGTTCGTCGCCGCGCGCGAGGCGGGCGCCGCCGGCACCGGCTACATCCTGTCGACGTTCTCCGGCACTCGACTCGAAGATGTCCGCCAGGGAACGAGCGGACCGCTCTGGTATCAGCTGTACGTGCCAGGCGGACGCGGCGTCGCAGAAGCGACGATCGCGCGCGCGAAAGCTGCCGGCTACACCGCGCTCGTCGTGACGATCGACACGCCGGTCGCCGGCATGCGCGAACGCGACTTTCGACATGGCGTGAGGCATCTGTTGCAGGGCAAGTTCTGGGCGAGCGTGCCGCACTCGGGTCAATTCATCACGCATCCCCGGTGGGTCATGGACTTCCTCGCAGACGGCGCGCCACGAGTATTTCCGAACGTCGAATTGCCCGACGTGGGGCCGATGCCGTGCGGCGACGTGGGTGCGCTGCTCGAGCAGACGCTCGTCACCTGGGACGACCTGCGATGGATGCACGATGCGTGGAAAGGGACGCTCATCGTCAAAGGCGTTCACACAGGAGACGATGCCCTGCGGGCGATCGATGCGGGGGCGAGCGCCGTGATTGTGTCCAACCATGGTGGGCGACAACTGGATGGCGTGCCGGCGTCGCTGCGCTCGCTGCCCGAGGTTCTCGCGGCTGTCAACGGTCAGGTCGAAGTGTTGATGGACGGCGGCATCCGCCGGGGCGGAGACATCGTCAAGGCGTTGTGCCTCGGTGCGAAGGCGGTGTTGATCGGACGAGCCTATGCCTGGGGACTTGGCGCTGCTGGAGGGCCTGGCGTTGCGCGCGCGATCGAGATCCTGCGGACTGACCTCGTGCGAACGATGAGGCTGCTTGGATGTGACTCGATCGCGAATCTCGATCGTTCGTATATTGATATGCCTCGCGATTGGATCGCGTAGTACTGGCGAGCTACGCCTACCGCCTACTTCGTGGCATCACCTCCATCAACCATGACGTTCTCCACGATGCCGGCACCGGCACGCCTGAACGCCGCAGCCGCCTGATATTCAGGTGACTCGAAGCAGGCAACGCCCTGCTCGAGGGTGGGGAACTCGATGACCACGAAGCGGTGGAAGTCGTGCGGTCCTTCGTTGATCTTGTAGCGGCCACCGCGCGCGAGGACCTTGCCTCCGTGCTTCGCGATGATCGCCGGCACCAGATCCGTGTACTTCTTGTATTGAACCGGATCGGTGATCTTCGCGCGTGCTACCCAGTACGCCGCCATCAGGGTTTTGCCTCGTAAACAATGCGTCCGCCCACCATCGTCATCACGGGTGCGATGTCCTTGATCTGGTCGGCAGGAATCGTCAGGTAGTCACGATCGAGCACGACGAGATCGGCCAGCCGTCCCGCCTGAATCGATCCGAGATTGTTTTCCTGGAACACGAGGAACGCATTCCGGCGCGTGTGCGCGATGAGGGCGTCTTCGCGACTGATCGGCTGACGCAGCGCCTTCGTCCCGCCGACCATCTTGCCGGTGACGGCCCAATAGAGCGTCGTGAACGGCAGGATCTGATTCGCGCGGCTTCCGTCACTCCCGAAGCCCCAGACGACGCCGCTCTTTTGAATCGTGTCGAGCGGCGCCATGTCGTAGGCCGCGTCGCCAAACACGCGCTGATTGATCCCGCCGTTGATCACGCCCCACGGATGGACGGCGGCGTACATGCCCAGTTCGCGCATGCGCGCGAGCTGTGTCGCGTTGAGCTGATTCACGTGCGCGAGCACCCAGCGCAGGTTCTTGATCGGGTATTGCTTATTGATCGCTTCGATCTGGTCGAGGAAGCCGTCGATCGTGTCGGTCAGGTTGGCGTGGACGTGCAGCGGCAGGTGGTCCTTGGCGATCTCGGTTGCGATCTTGCGCCAGAGCGCCAGTTGCTCCGGCTTCGGATCGGACTTCTTGATGAACATCGGATCGTGCAGCGGCCCGTAGACGCTCTCGCCGTAGAAGATGTCATCGACGTAGTTGTCGCCCTGGAACAGCTTCATCTCGGCGATGCGCGGTAGCGCGCGATCGATCTGTTCCGCGGTGTTGCCCATGCCGACGCCGTTGATGCAGTAGGTGCGGACGTTGAGTTTGTCCTCGGCCGCCCACTTCTTGTACAGGCCGATCAGGTCCGCATCGCAACCAGCCACACCAAACGCGGTCAGGCCGGCACGATTCAGGTCCTTGATCATGCCGAGCGTGCTGGCTTCGACTGCTGCTGGCGGCGCCTGCGGGAGCTTCGCGACGAGTGCGCGGAAGCCGTTCTCGGTAATCCGGCCTGTCGGGTGGCCGGCGCTGTCGCGCACGACCGCATCGTTCTGCGTCTTGTCATCGATGCCCATCGCCTGCAGTGCGCGACTATTCAGGTAAGCCTCGTAGTACGAGGCCTGCAGGAAGACGGGATTGTTCGGGACGACCTTGTCGAGCTCTTCACGCGTGAACGGACGCGGATCGTCGGCGAACTGCTCGATCGCCCATCCGCCGAGGTTGTAGATCCATTCGCCTGGCGCGACCGCCTTCGCGCGCGCGCGCAGCTTCTCGAGCGCGGCGGCTCGCGACCCGACTCCATCCCAACGCACTTCCCACTGCCACGTCGTTCCGGCGCGCGTGAGATGCATGTGGTTGTCGATGAGTCCAGGAATGACCGCACGCCCGCGCAGGTCGATGCGCCGCGTGGCCGGCGATGCGAGCTTCGCCACCTCGGCATCAGTGCCGACAGCGACGATGCGATCGCCGCGGATGGCGACGGCCTGGGCGATCGAGAAGCGCTCGTCGACGGTGATGATCTTTCCGTTCGAGAGGATGACGTCTGGCGCGGGCTGCTGAGCGGGCAGTATGGCGACGCCACTTGCGAGCGCGAGCACCAGAAGCATTGCTGACCGTCTCATGTGTCCTCCGGCCGTTGCGGCTGCCCAAATCTATGGCTATTTAGGTCCCTTGACAACCCTCGAGTGCTCCCGGACACCCGATTTGCGTCGGTTGACAACCCCTCCACTGCGGCGATAATCGGTGCCTGTCAGCGCATCGCACTCTTAAAACAGATCGGGAGACCGGCATGAAAGCCCTCCGATTACTTATCGTGGCGGTGTTCGTGATGAACACGTCGATCGCCGCGCAGTGGTTGAAACATCCAACACCGGACATTCCGCGGACGGCGGATGGCAAGCCCGACATGTCGGCGCCTACGCCTCGTCAGTCGAATGGCAAGCCGGTTCTCGCCGGCCTGTGGCGTCCCGCGCCCGGCATCGTGGGCGACATGACTCGCGGCATGAAGAGCGGAGACGTCGTTCCGTTCCAGCCGTGGGCGGAGACGCTCTTCAAAGAGCGGCGCGCGAACGACAGCCGCGACGATCCGACCGCCAGCTGCGTCGTCGGTGGCGTCCCGCGCTCGGACTTCGTTGGCTATCCCTTCAAGATTCTCGAGCGGCCAGAGATGGTCGTCATCATGTACGAAGCCGTGCACTCCTACCGTCAGATCTTTACCGATGGGCGTACGCTGCCGAAGGATCCGAATCCGGCCTGGTTCGGCTACTCGGTCGGGCCGTTGGGACGGAGACGTCTTCGTCGTCGAGTCGAGTGGTTTCAATGACAACGTGTGGCTCGACAACGCAGGACGGCCGGCGACGGAGCAGTTGAAGGTGACCGAGCGCTTCGTGCGGAAGAACTTCGGTCAGATGGAGGTTCAGGTCACGATCGACGACCCGAAGGCCTACACGAAGCCGTGGTCGGTCACGCAGCAACTGGCGTTTCAGGCAGACACGGAACTGCTGGAATACATCTGCAACGAGAACAACAAGTACTTCGAGATCATCCCGAAGACGACGGGGGAGCGAGGCTCGCGATGAGAAGAGCGATGAACGGCGTCTGTGTCGCGCTTGCGCTCGTTGCTCTCGCGACTGCCGCGCCGGCGGCGCAGTGGCTGAAGCAGCCGACGCAGGGCATTCCGCGCACTGCCGACGGTAAGGCGAATCTCACGGCTCCCGCGCCGCGCCTGCCGGACGGCAAGCCCGATCTCTCGGGGCTCTGGCAGCCGGCCGCAATCCTGATCGGCGACCTCGCCGCGAATCTGCCGGCTGGCTCGGTGCCATACCAGCCGTGGGCGGAGAAGCTCTATAAAGAGCGGCGCGCCAACGATGGCCGCGACGATCCCACCGCGAGCTGCATCGTCGGCGGCGTGCCGCGATCGGACGCCGTGCCGTATCCGTTCAAGATCCTTCATGAGAAGAATCTGATGGTGATCCTGTACGAAGCCGTGCATTCGTACCGACAGATCTTCGCAGACGGCCGGTCGCTACCGGAGGACATGAACCCATCGTGGTTCGGATATTCCGTCGGGCGGTGGGACAAGGACACCTTCATCGTCGAAACCGCCGGGTTCAACGACAAGGGCTGGCTCGATAACTTCGGCAAGCCTGCGACAGACAAGTTGCGAGTCACCGAGAAGTTCGTGCGCAAGGACTTCGGGCACATGGACATCCTCATCACGATCGATGATCCCGGTGCCTACACCAAACCGTGGGACGTGGTGTTGCCGCTCATCCTACGGCCCGACACCGAACTGCTCGAGTACATGTGCAACGAGAACAACAAGTACTTCGAGATCATCCCGAAGGTTGGCAGCAAGTAAGAGCATTGGTGATGTCAGGATTGGTGATTGTTGATTCGTTGTTGATTGCTGATTGTTGATTTGCGATTGAGATCCTCAATCGACTTGACGCAGGATTCAAGGAGCACCGCGATGCGTACAGTGATCGTCTTCGTGACAGGATTGGCGATCGGGACGGTGATGTCGCCGCTCCTCGCGCAGGGAGATCGGCTGCCCGGCGTCAACAACATGAACCACGTGGCGATTGCCTATGACAACTTCGACGAGGCGTTCGACTTCTACACGAAGAAGATGGGCTTCAAGGAAGGGTTCACGGTGAGGAACGCGCAAGGCCAGCCGGCCCTCTCCTACATTCAGGCAAGCCGCGACACGTTCATCGAAATTGCGCCCGCCAATGCGAATCGCAAGGCCGGGCTCAATCACTACGGGCTGCACGTTGCCGACTTGAAGGCATATGTCGCCGCGTTGAAGCAGCGCGGCGTCATGGTCGACGAGGTTCGGGAAAGGCCTGACGATTCGATGGTTGCCAATGCCACCGATCCCGCTGGTGTGCGGATCGAGATGTTCCAGTTCGGGCCGGGTTCAGCGCAAGGCAAGGCGATCGCGGCCTGGAAGTAGGCGTGGACGCCGGTCCTCGGTCTTCGGTCCCCGGTCTTCGGTCCTGCATCGCCGCGATTGCGGCGCTGGCGTGTATTTCGATGCTCGCCAGCGCTCAAGCTCCTGACATCCTTGCCACGTCGATGCGCGCCATGGGCGCGTCGAATCTCGAGTCCATTCAGTATTCGGGCTCCGGCTCGAGCTTCACCGTTGGGCAGGCGCCTGGCCCGGGTGCACCGTGGCCGCGATTCGAGTTGACGAAGTACGTCGCGACCGTCAACTACGCCGCGCCTGCGATGCGCGAGGAAACAGTCCGCCGCGACGTGGACTTCCCGCCGCGAGGCGGAGGCGCAGGTCCGTTCAATCCGGCGACCGGTCAGGGCGGCATGCGACCAATTCCTGGCGAGATCATTCAGAACGTCGTTCGTGACGGGCGCAACGATGCAGGGCTGGTTCAGGTCGCGTTGACCCCGCACGGATTCCTCAAGGTCGCCGGGAGCAACAAGGCTCACATCAATGGCCGCTCTGTCTCGATGACGATCGGCAAGTACAGCGTGACGGGTGTCATCAACGAGCAGAACCTCGTCGAAAGCGTCGAGACGCGACTTGCGAACAACGTCCTCGGAGATGTTGCAGTCAGGACGGTCTTTTCCGGATACAAGGACTATGGCGGGGTGAAGTTCCCGTCTCACATCGTCCAGACGCAGGGCGGCCATCCCACTCTCGACCTCAACGTGAGCGACGTTCAGCCGAACAGCGCCGCTGCGCGTGCCTGAGCGTCCCGGCACCACCGCCGACGGCACCGCAGCCCGTCTCCGCGAAGACCGAGGCTCAGAAGATCGCGGATGGCGTCTGGTTTCTCGACGGTGGCGCACCGATGAGCGTGCTCGTCGAGTTCAGCGATCACGTGGTCATCATCGAGGGGCCGCAGAACGACGAGCGCACCGAGGCCACGATCGCGGCGGTCAAGCAGCTCCTGCCGTCGAAGCCGATTCGCTACGTCGTCAACACGCACCAGCATTTCGATCATTCGGGGGGGATTCGAGCCTACGTTGCGGCGGGCATTCCGATCGTGACGCACGAGAAGAACAAGTCGTATTGGGAACGCATCCTCAGGAATCCGTTCACCCTCGAGCCCGATCGCCTGGCGCGCGCGAGCCGCAGTCCCACGATCGAAACGGTGGGAGAGAAGCGAGTCCTGAGTGACAGTTCCATGGCGCTGGAACTCCATCACCTGCAGGGGAATCTTCACGACGAGACACTGCTCGTCGCGTATCTTCCGAAGCAGAAACTACTGGTGCAGGCCGATGCGTTTCATCCGACGGCCAGGCGCCAAGCCTCTCGCCGCGCCGCCGCCCTTCACCATCAATCTGGTCGAGAACATTCGCCGGCTGAAGCTGGACGTCGAGCGAGTCGTGCACCTGCACGGCGGGATCGATTCGATGGCAACGGTCACAGCAGCGGCGGGTCTTTAGACCTGCCGTCGCCGACTGTTACGGCGCGATGATTCGGAGGGTCGGGAAATAGGCCCGATAGCGCTTCGCGTCGCGCGTCAGCAGCGTGAGATCGGCGAGCGCGGCGTGTGCGCCGATATAGAAGTCAGGCATCGGTGTCGGACGCATACCACCGCGCTTCCGATACTTCAGGAAACACTGTCCGGTGAGAAACGCGGCCTCAAACGGCAGAGGAAGGCGCCGGTAGTAGCTTTCGGGCAACGCCTCGTCCAGATCCTCTATCCGTTCGAAGCGAACCGACACTTCCGCGTAGATGATCGGGT
Organism: uncultured Acidobacteriota bacterium; assembly: GCA_963818645.1. GTDB lineage: Bacteria > Acidobacteriota > Vicinamibacteria > Vicinamibacterales > UBA2999 > Gp6-AA40. The sequence goes on from CAWFTF010000010.1 coordinate 43,333, forward strand.
TGATGGCCAGCATTCCACGTGCGGGCGGCTTCCGCCAGCATCGCGGCGGACCAGTCACCCCACTCCGCATCGTCCGTGAGGACATCCAGAATGACGTTGCTGTCCACGAGAGTGCCGGTCACGTCAGCCTCGCGTCAGCTTCATGATCTGGTCGGTCGTGATGCGCCGGGTGCCTTTACCGCGCATGTGCTCGATGAGCGCGCGGCCGCGGTCCGGTCTCTTGGGAGCGGACGCCTTCTTCATCCGCACCGCATCGCGGTCGATCTCGAACTCGACTTCGGTATTCGGCAGCAGGCCGAGTTTCTCCCGAATGTTCATCGGGATCGTGACCTGTCCCTTGCTGGTGATCCTCACGGTAATACTCCTACCGGTAAGAGTATTACTGGCATCATGAGGCTGTCAAAAGACGGGACCTAGGCCTACTTCTCCGGAGTCTGATCGCCGCGCTCACGCCCGAATTTCGGCTCCTTCGAGCTCCCCACAACCTGGATGCGCAGGAGCGTTCCCGAACCCTCCTTGGAAAAGAACGGATCGACGGGTCTCAACACCCATCGCTTCCAACCGGTCATGGTCTGGGAGACTGTGGCCTCGAGTCTCAGCGTGCCATGAAAATCCAGCGGCGTCCCGATCGAGGTCATAGCTGCCGGCGAGATCGACTCCTGAACCGGGCACGGCAAAGGAGAGTGATCGGAAGGTGATCACCTCGTTTTCGAGCTTGAACCTGCCCGCCATGACAGAAACCACGGCATCGATTTCGTCGTTCTCTGGCTGGCCTTGACCGCGACGGCTCAGGCTGTCGATCTGGTTCTGAATCGTGGAACGCAGAAACTTGCCCTGGGTTATTTCGAATCGTCCATCGAGGAGCAGCTTTTCTCGCACCTTGCCGGTCAATGGCGGAATGGCGATGGTTGTCTTCAGAAAGATCTTTCCCTGCATGAAAGGTGCGCCTTTCATGGCGAGCGTCAGAATGTCGCGAAGGTTTCCGGCCGGCATCGAGACGTCCAGGCTGATGGTGCGGCGAATATCTCCGTCATGCTTGAGGATGCCACCGCTGGTCGTGAAGTGCGTCGAGCCAAGAGTGCCGTTCACCGGCTTCAGGATGGTGTCGCCGTTGGTGCCATCCACGAGCACTTCGAAGGTGGTTCGCAGAGGGACTGGATTGCCTGCCTGCTTCAGCCTGAAATCCGGGACGGTGGCTTCACCACGGACATCGACCGACGAGAGACTGCCTTCGAATCGTCCCGACGAGTGGAGAATACCGGCGATGCCGGAGAAGACTCCCAGATCCGCGTTGTCGAAGCGATAGTCTCCACTGATGGGTGAATCTCCAGGTTCGCCGGCGACCCACGGTCCGAACGTGCCCGTGCTCTGAATCTCTCCCGGCGGCTTGGCATTCGTCAACTCAGCCTCGTATTTCATCGCCACGTTCTCGCCGGCGGATTCCAGTCTGATTCGATGAATGTCGAAATGGAGGGGAGTCTTCTTGCGGTCTTTCGGCAGAATCGTCAACGCGGCGTTCGTGACGATCACTTCTTCGAAGAGAATCCTTGGCGGCGATCCCCTGTTATCCTCACCGTCGACGACCTTCTCGTCGGCCCCGGAGTCGAGCTGTGGACGTTCACCTTTTGGCGGCACATTGATTTCCATCCCGTCAATGGTGACGAGGCGTACGATCGTCGTCTCATCGAACAACGTTCCCAGATCCACGTCGAAACTGAATTTCTTCATCGAGAACATTGGCGGAAGATCGCGACGGCCCTTGTGGCGCAACAGCACGTCGTCACCTTCGACACCAACCCGTACACCCCGGCCGCGTCTGAACAGCATCTGTACGGGCGAGAATTCAGGCATCCGCACACGAACGGCAGCCAGTTCGACGTCGCTGTCGAACCGGCTTTGCAGGTAGGCAATCGCCTGCGTGCGGATATAAGGCTCGAAACGATTGGCGAGGACATAACCGGTCACCGACAGCGCGACGAGCACCGTCACCGTAACGGCCGCGATGCCGATGAGCCATTTCTTCCGTCTTCCTGTCAACGTGTTGGGACCTGTCCTCTCTGCCGTGCCCGGCCTCTATCCGCGAGCAGCCGTTGAATCGTTGCCAGCAACAAGGCCCCAGAACAGGGCTTCGCGAGGACGACATCGCAGCCAGCGGCGGTCGCTTCGTCTCCCTGCGTCACCGCGGAGCCAGTCACCACGACAATTGGCACCTTGGAGGTGGCGGGTAGCTGCCGGAGCCGCCGACACAACTCCACGCCGTCCAAGCCCGGCATCCCGATGTCGGTGACGACGAAGTCTGGAGCGGAGGTCTGCGCCAGTCTCAGCGCTTCTCGCCCTGACCCTGCCTCGAGGACTCGAAGGCCTCCGCGGCGAAGGGCTTGTGCTAAGAGAAGACGGAGTTCGGTGTCGTCATCGACCACGAGCCCGACTGAGGTCGCCATGTCACGTTCCATGCGACACCGAGCCCCTGGTACGGACTTCATCCATCTTGGTCAGAGCAATCACGGGAATTCCGCGCGTCGAGATGTGGGCCTTGAGACGGGCTGTGGTTTCGCCATCGAGATCAAAGTCCAACACGATGAAATCGGGCATCAGCTCGAGCGCCTTGGCCACGCCGTCGTCGCTGTCATTCGCTTCGCTGGCGCGAAATCCCTCGCTGGTCAGATACGCGGCGTAGCCTTCGGTGGCGTCCCGGCGATGAATAATCAGGACATGCAACGGAGAATCGGCCTGTCGGGGTGTCACACATGCTCCTGTCGACCGACCGCAGTTCGATCGACATTACGCCTGAAGGGCCCGGCCTGTCGGTCCTGTTTTGCACACCCCTGATCCGACGTGACACGGGGGTCGTGGTCGTTGGGGAGCGGGCATGCGCAGCCCCCTTAATTGACGCTGGCGACGGAGGAGCCGTGGTGGGCCGGACGCATCAGCGCCAGCCCACCACCCTGAGGTGAAGCGCGGTCATTTCGCCGCGGCCTTCGCGAAGTCGCCTGCCTTCACGAAACTGATCTTTGCCAGCGCGATGTGTTTCACCAGCGCGGCTTTGATTTCAGCCGGCGTCAGGCTGGCGACGATCGATTCCAGCTCCGCGTCCCAGGACAGCGTGCGGTTGATGTAGGAGACGGTGTTGAGTCTATTGGCGAGCGAGGGCCGTGTCGTGCGCGCGATACACCTCGCCCCCATGCCACTTCGGCCGAGCAGGCCGGCAATCCGATATGGACCAAGGCTGTGCGTCCAGCGCGGGTCGTTCACTTGATCCCGCTCATTCTGATGTGGATCACGTCAGAATCCGGCTGCTCACCTGGCTGTTGGTAGTAGATGCGTGAACCGTCGCGCGACACGGCGAGCTGGGTGATCCCTCTCACTCTTCGACCGCCTTCCATGGAACGGACGTAGAACAGCGGTTGCGGAGTTGAGGCCCGAAACTGACCGCCTGACGTGGTCACGCCGACCGACCAGATGCGGTCTTGATCCAGATACACGATCTCCCTGCCGTCCCTTCCCCATATCGGGCTCTCACCGCTGCTCGTGATCTGCTTCGGCAGGGCAGGGCCGGGAAACTGCTGAACGTAGACTCCGACTTCCTTCTCGGGTCCGTCTACCTGATAGACGATCCAGCGCTGGTCGGGAGAGAAGTGGACGTTCGAGACCAGTTTGCCTGTCTGGACCGTTCTGGGGACGCGATCCTCCAGCGTGCCTTCCACGCGCACGGAAAACAGGTCCGGCGTGGTGCTCTTTCTGAACAGAACCACCCTGCCATCCGCGGACACGTCCTCCAAGCGTGCGATGTCAGCTACTTGTGCCAACTCGCGACCATCGCTCGAACCGGTGACTGCACGCGCGACAACCCGCCCACTCCGGGGGACAATGAAACCGGCCCCGTCCGGAGACCACAGCATGCTGAGATCGCCCTGACCAAGGCTGAAGCGCCCGGGCTGGTTGGGTTCGAGCAGCCACGCGCGACCATTTCGTTCGGCAAGTAACACGCGCTGTTCATCGGGCGACAGTTTGAGCGCACCGGTGTTGCTCGGTGGGCCGGCGGTGCCGATCGGCCTCCCTTGTCGATCGAAGATCGTCAGCTGTGCCAGCAGCGCCTCGCGGCCAGCTCGCCAGGCCAGAATCCCGGACTGGGACACCGAAAAGTCGCACGGAGGCCGCGATGCGACGCCCTGCTGCACGAGCTCCGCGTCGCCTTCCAGTCTTCGAGTCGTTCGATTCAGCGCCTGCGAGTACAGGTTGTCGTTGCGGACGAACAGCACGCGTCCTCCGGCGGTTGTGTAGCTGAGACCCGCCGCGTTTCTCATCAACAGCGCTGGATCGGCCGCGTTCCCGTCGCGCAGGGAGACCAGATAGATTTCATTCTCCTCGGATCCCTGCGGCACGAATTCGATCAGGAAATCCTCACCGCCGGGCAAAGACACCGCGTTCCCGTAGGATCCGGCTTTCAGGCCGGGCACGCGAATCTCGGTGGCTTGAGCGCCCACCTCGTGAACGAAGAGCAGGCTGAAGATGTCCCTCGTCTGGCAACAAGAGAACAGCATGGCTCCGCTCTCGCTCACGGTCACGAGCCTGGTGCCTGCTGCTGGAAGCCTGCCGATGATCTCGGGGGCGCCATCCGGCACCTGAATGCGTTTCACGTTGTCGCCATCCTGAAACAACAGGGACTTCGAGTCGGGAGACCACACAACAGCGAGGGTGCCGATCGGCACCCGGAGCGGCTCAGGCGCAATGGAATTCAGCCGTCGCAGCTGGAGTGTGCGGGAACGGTCGAAGTACGCAATGAAGGAACCATCCGGGGAAATCCTCGGTGTTGCGAGGGCAGAGCTGACCGGGACGATACCACTCGCCCCAGGTGGCGCGATGCTGAGCACGAGATCCGGTCCCGGGACCTCCGGCGGCTGACGGACGAAAAGCAGTATCGACGCGGTGATCCCACTGGCGAGGATGGCGGCGGCGACGACCCACGGCGCGATCGGACGTCGGTCAACCGCGATCGCGACGTTGGCTATCGCCGCAGGCCCCGCGATCGCATCGTCGACGTCCAGACACGCGTCGCCAATGTCGCGGAGCCGGCGCTGAGGATCCTTTTGCAGACAGCGCCGCAATAGATCTCGAATCTTGGCAGGTGTCGCCGCCGGCAGTGCTTGCCAATCCGGATCACGCTCAACAAGCGCGGCGAGTGTGTCGGTGATCGTGTCGCGGGCGAATGGTGCGCGGCGTGCGAGCATCTCGTAGAGCACGCACCCGAAAGCCCAGATGTCGGTCCGCTTGTCGAGCGGCTTCCCACGCGCCTGTTCCGGGCTCATGTAGGCTGCGGTCCCGAGAATGACGCCCTGCGCGTGTACCCGCGCCCGTGATCAGTCGGCGAGTGCGACAGATCCGGGCCCGAGCTCTCACCGCTCGTCGGCCTTGGCGAGCCCGAAGTCGAGCACCTTGACGACGCCCTGCGGCGTGATCTTGATATTGGCGGGCTTCAGGTCCCGGTGCACGATGCCTTTGTCGTGCGCCGCCTCGAGTGCCTCGGCGATCTGCCGGGCGATGCGCAGGGCCTCGTTGATTGATATCGGTCCGCGAGCGAGGCGCTCGGCGAGCGTGTCACCTTCAACGAGCTCGAGAATGAGCGCGGGGGTACCGTCCAGGTCTTCGAGGCCGTGAATACCACCGATGTGCGGGTGGTTCAGCGCCGCCAGCATCCGCGCTTCCCGGTCGAAGCGGGCGCGGCGCTCCGGATCGGTCTGGAAGACGCGGGGCAGGATCTTGATCGCGACGTCGCGGCCCAGTTGCGTGTCATGAGCTCGATACACTTCGCCCATGCCCCCGCGGCCCAGAAGGCCGATGATGCGGTGCGCTCCGAGCTGTCGGCCCACTAGCGACACGGTGCGTTCGTCGGGCGTGAGGTGTTCGGCCATTGCTCAGCGCGGGCTGCTCGAGAAAGTTTCCCGCGCCGCTGCGATGGGCGAGTAGCGATGCCACCTCGCGACGCAGCGCCTCGTCGTCGCCACACGCCTCGCGCAAGAATGCCCCTCGCTGCTCCGGCGCTCGGTCGAGCGCCGCGTCGAGCAGCCGGTCAACATTGGTCCAGCGCGGATCGCTCATCGGGCTTCATTCACAGAGTAGGAACGCGGGCTTTCAGTTCCTCGAGCCAGGGTCGAAAATCTCCCCGAATCATGCCGGAGCCCCCGAGAAAGGCCGGAGAAACGCTTGGCTGCTTCACTGGCCCTTCCAGTTCAGGATCAAGTTGATCGGCGGAGGCGCGTTCTCGAGCGCAACGTTGATCAGGAACCGGCCGTCGGGGGCGACATCGGTACTGCTGTCGGCGGCCGAGACGCGCTGCCCCACCGCCGACAATCCGCGTCTGGAAGAGCGACTCGGGCGTGCCCCCTTCAACAGAACCGCCCCGGACGGCAATCGGCACCGTCATCAACGTGCCATTCGGGGCGATGTAAAACACCTCCTTGGCGTCCCGGCTCCACCGTGCTTGTGTGCCGCCCGAGATCGACACCTGTACGGATCGGCTTTGGTTCGAAACCGCACGGACGAAGATCTGGTTTTGCCCCGATTCGTTGGACTGGTACGCAACCCAGTGCCCATCTGGCGAGAACTGACCCCAGGTCTCCGCCGCCCTGGTGTTGACAAACGGGATCGGCTTCCCTCCGTCGGTTGGAACGAGAGTGAGGTCAGGGCCCGTTTCTTTGTTGTTCGGATCCACGCACAGCACGAACCGACCATCAGGAGACCAATCGGTGGGAACCAGCACACCTTTGAATTGCGCGATCGGTTCTTCACGATCAGCACCGACGGACTTCTGAACGAATTCGCCGCGACTTGCGAACATGATTCGAGTGTCGTCAAACGACCAGCATCGGAAACCGCTGAGGCCCTGGGCCGGATGCGAACGGCGTCGTCTTGGAGGAATCGACGATCCAGACGTCGGTATCGTTCTGCAGCGTGCGCTCGGCTGCGACGCGACTGCCGTCGTGCGACAGGTCCAGGTTCGACAGCTCCGCGGCGTCCGGCTCGCCCAATGTGCCGAGCGGTCGACCGGACCGGTCGAACCAGGTCAGTTGCGACGTGCTGGTCCCGCGCGTTCGATACGCAATGGCTCCAGCGGCCGAGGCTGAGAACGCCGCTCTCGGCACTGGCGTGTCGACGGCGACCGAAGTTGCCACCGTGACGGGGTCACCGCTCAATTCCCGTCGCGTCAGGTCGAACCGACTGGCGGTAAGAGTGCCCTGGCGTACGAACAGCAGCCACCCTGGCGCCATGAACATCCCTGACGTGTCGGCGTCTGTGAGCCGAATGGTGTCCGCCCAGTCGAGCGATGCGAGATAGATCCCCTGCATGTCCGCTTGTCCAAACGCATAGAACAGGAACTCCCTGCGTCCTGGCAAAAACGATGGGAACCGGTGCGAGGTCTGCCCTGCGCCGAGCCGCGTGACCGGGACCGCTTCGCCGCCCGTTGCGGCCACTCGGTAAATCGGGGATGACTGAGAGGGCGAAAAAAGAATAACGCCGTCTGACCCCCACGTTCCGCCCTGGCTAGGCGAGACCCTGCCCAGCTCTTGGACACTGCGGCCATCGAGATCGATCCGTTTCAGCTGGGAAGCCGTGGCAAATCCTATTGATCGCCCATTCGGCGACCAGAAGGGGTGGCGACCATCCTCGGTGCCGGCGAGCGGCGTGGCGGCGCCTTCATCGAGGGATCGAAGGTAAAGCACCTGTCGCGCGTTGTGGTTGGCGGCGTACACGACCCGTCGCCCATCGGGTGAGATCGCGAACGAAGATGCGTCGGCCGTCTCGGGCGTTGCGATGTCCACGGTTGTTTGGGGCGCCTCGACAGATCCCGAGAAGTACGGTCGCCCGACGACAAGGGTAAGCACCAGCGCTATGACAGTCGCGGCGATCCACGCGCGTCGTGCATCGCGAGGGGCTCTACCGTCTGGGACGGCAAGGATTGTCGCCGCGGCCGGTGCGCGCTCGAGTTCGAGACGCACGTCGCCGATATCGCGCCGCCGCTTCCGGGGATCCTTCTCGAGGCAGCGGCGCAGCAGCTCGTTCACGCGCTCGGGCAGGCGCGCCGGTAACCCGCTCCAGTCCGGGTCCCGTTCAATCACCTGCGCGAGAATATCGGTGGCCGACTCACCCTGAAAGGCCGGACGTCCGGCCAACATCTCATACAACACGCATCCGAACGCCCAGATGTCGGTCCGCTTGTCGAGCGGCTTCCCACGCGCCTGTTCCGGGCTCATGTACGCGGCCGTTCCCAGAATGACGCCGTCACGCGTACTGCCAGCCGTGACAGTCGGCGGCTCCGTCGGATCGGGAGCAGATGCGTCGGCGGTCGCCTTTGCGAGGCCGAAGTCCAGCACCTTGACGACGCCGTGCGGCGTGATCTTGACGTTGGCGGGTTTCAGATCGCGGTGCACCACGCCTTTCTCGTGCGCCGCTTCGAGCGCCTCGGCGATCTGGCGTGCGATCGGCAACGCTTCTTGAACCGGGAGCGCCCCGGTCGCGATACGGTCGGCGAGCGTGCCGCCTTCGACGAGCTCCAGAACGAGGGCGCGGACGCCATCGGTCTCCTGGACGCCGTAGATGGCGCCGATGTGCGCGTGATTCAGCGCCGCCAGCACTCGCGCTTCACGATCGAATCGCGCGCGCCGGTCCGCATCCGTGGTGAAGACTGATGGCAGGATCTTGATGGCGACGTCGCGGCCGAGGGTCGTGTCGTGCGCACGATACACCTCGCCCATGCCACCGCGACCGAGCAGGTCGACGATGCGATATTGACCAAGGCTGTGGCCGACTGGCAACTGATGGTCGTGCGTGGGCGGTCTCCCGATCACATCGTGCGCGGGGCGATCGAGGAAGTCTTCTGCCTTCGCGTGTGCAAGCAGCGATTCGACTTCCCCGCGCAGCGTCTCATTGCCGGCGCACGCCTCGCGCAGGAACGACGCTCGCTCCTGCGGGTTCCGCTCGAGGGCCGCTTCGAGCAGCCGGTCAACATTAGTCCAAGGCAGATCGCTCATCGGGCTTCATTCACAGAGTAGGAACGCGGGCTTTCAGTTCCTCGAGCCAGTTCTCGATGACGACGATCCTCGGCGAGGGCTGATCGGCGGGCCGTTTGACAACAAGGAAACGCTTGCCATCTGGCGATACGTCATACGTCCGGATGCTGTTGCTGCCTCCGGTTTGGTACACCCCTTCAACGACCTTTGTGGCCCTGCCATGGCTCCACGTGGTGCCGCGACCGTCGACAGGCACGGCCATCAGCGCGCGGTCGGGCGCCACGTAGAACAACTCCCCGCCGCCCGGCGCCCACAGTGGCCGCCGGCCGCCATCGGTTGAGATTTGCCACAGGCCTGCCTTGACGTCGGGAAACGGCCGGACGTAGATCTCCAATCGCCCGGAGTCGATGTCAGATTCGTACGCCAGCCAGCGACCGTCTGGCGATACGACCCCGTTGCGCTCGATGAACGGCGTCTGTATCAGCGGCCGCACGGTGCGCGTGCTGTCGAGCGCCAGCACCATGAGGTCGCGACCCGCCTGGTCGAAGAGCAGCTGCCTCCCATCCGGCGTCACGCCCGTTGGCAGCAGCCCCGCGGACGATCCGGTGATGAGCGCTTCAGCTGCGGCGGTGCCATCGAGAGATTGGGAGAAGATACTGAACACGCCACTGCCTATCGAATTAAAGAACAGGCGGCGCCCGTCCGGTGCCCACACCGGAAAACCTCCGAACGCAGGATCGAACGTCAACCGGCTGAGCGCCGCGCGTCCCAGATCCCATATCCAGATGCTGTTCGTCTGATCGGCGATCGACACGGCCACGCGCATTCCGTCTCGCGACACGCGCGGCCCAGAGTATGCGCGCGCGGGCGCTCCCAGGGCCTCTTCCTTTCCCTGACGATCCACCCACACTATCGTGTCGGCCGTCGTCAAGAGCTCGGGTGCATCGACATACGCGAGGGTACCGTTGGCAGCGACGAAGAAGTTACCCGCTCCCTGATTGCTCGTAACGAGGCGCGGTAGCATCGTCACCGGCGTGCCCCGTGTCTCCATCCTGGCAAGATCGAACGGAATCGCGCGCAGCGTTCCACCAGCCGCGTACACGAGGTGCCCGCTCGGCACGTAGTGCGCGTGGCTCCCTCCCCGCACGACCACAGTCTGCTTGCCAGTCGCCAGGTCGAGCACAGCGACCTGCGCGGCATCCGTGCCACCAGTCGATGCCGTAATCGTGAAGAGCACCGCACGTCCACCAGGCAGCATCTCGGGCCAGAGATGATCGCGATCGCCGCGCGCTTTGTCAGGTCGCGTCAGAGCGGCCACTTCACCGCCGCTCGCCGACACACGCTGCAGACCAGTCGCGAGGTTGTTGTCGCCAAAGATGATCGTGTCGTCCGGTGCCCACGTCGCTCCGGCGAGCACCACGCCGACGGCGATGGTTTCCGCCGGTCCGCCGGTAAGCGCCACCTTCTTGAGCTGTAAACCATCCAGGAATGCGACCCATCGGCCATCTGGTGAGACACAGACCCAGTTGAGAGGAACAGCTGACGTGAAGATCGTTGTCTGGTCGAGTCCATTGAGCGGGTGGACAAAAATCTGCGTGCCATCGTTTCCGATGTAAACGACGCGCGTGCCATCGGGCGTGAGAGCTAGGCGAGAGTTCGGCGAGACTGCAGTTAAGCCCGACGCAGCGATCGTCGTGCGAGACGTGCGCGGCGTCTGTCCCGGCAGCACACTTCGAGCCATCCACGCTACCGCCCCGACCAGGATGAGGGGCACGAGGGATGCGACGATTGACCATCGTGGTCGTTGTTGGGACCTGGCCATGGCATCGGCAGCGCGAGTGCCCGACCGTGCGCCGAGGATGTCCTCGATCTCGATCCGCGCCTCGCCGATGTCACGAAGCCGTTGCTTCGAATCCTTCTCCAGGCAGCGCTCGATCAGGTGCCGAACCGCCGGTGGCGTCGACGCTGGCAGAGCGTCCCACGAGGGGTCACGATCGACAATTGCTGCGAGCGTGTCGGTGATCGTTTCACGCGCGAACAGTGCGCGACCAGTGAGCATCTCGAAGAGCACGCACCCGAACGCCCAGATGTCCGTACGCTTGTCGACGATCTGGCCACGCGCCTGTTCCGGGCTCATGTAGGCGGCGGTCCCGAGAATGAGCCCTGCGCGTGTACCCGCGCCGGTGATCGTCGGCGAATGCGACAGATCCGGGCTCGAGCTCTCACCGCTCGTCGCCTTGGCGAGCCCGAAGTCGAGCACCTTGACGACGCCCTGCGGCGTGATCTTGATATTGGCGGGCTTGAGGTCCCGGTGCACGATGCCTTTGTCGTGCGCCGCCTCGAGTGCCTCGGCGATCTGCCGGGCGATGCGCAGGGCCTCGTTGATTGATATCGGTCCGCGAGTGAGGCGCTCGGCGAGCGTGTCGCCCTCGACGAGTTCGAGAACGAGGGCGCGGACGCCATCGGTCTCCTGGACGCCGTAGATGGCGCCGATGTGCGCGTGATTCAGCGCCGCCAGCACTCGCGCTTCGCGATCGAATCGCGCTCGCCTGTCAGCATCCGTGGTGAAGACCGATGGCAGGATCTTGATCGCGACGTCGCGGCCGAGGGTCGTGTCGTGCGCGCGATAGACCTCGCCCATGCCACCACGACCGAGCAGGTCGACGATGCGATATGGACCAAGGTTGTGGCCGGGCGACCACTCAGTGCCGTGAGTTGGTGGTCTCGCCATCAAGTCGTGCGCGGGACGATCGAGAAAGTCTTCCGCCTTCGCGTGAGCAAGCAGCGATTCGACTTCCCGGCGCAGCGTCTCATTGCCGGCGCACGCCTCGCGCAGGAACGACGCTCGCTCCTGCGGGTCCCGCTCAAGAGCTGCTTCGAGGAGGCCGTCCACCGTTGTCCAGCGTGGGTCGTTCATTCAACGACATCCTGACTGGGCGCACAGGCACGCCTACCCCGAAAGGAGATAGGCTGGGATCGAACTTCAGGAAATGGGACACATTGTATGCCACCGTTTGCGCGGGTAGCGGGCCGGCTGGTGGAATCTTCTGGGAAGTGTTGTGGTGACGGTCTTCAGTGAGTTCGTGGCGACCATCGCCGCCACGAACCCACTCGTCTCTGACGAGGAACGAAACGTCGAGGGGCTAAGGCAGGTTGCCTGATAGCTAATCCTGAATTCGCAATACCACCGGCAGGCTGTGGACGTGAGCGTACCCTGGCGTGAGATAGCGCATGTAGTGGCCATTGCCCGCCAGGAACTTCTGCCAAAATGCGACGGTGTAGAGCTTGATCGTGGAGACCATGATTTCGCCGGAAACAGGTTCTTCAAAGGTAAAGGCGTCGGTCGCCGTGAAGGGTGGAGAGTCGGTAAAACCGTCGGTGGGACTGGTATCGAGCGATGCCAACGAATTCACCCCGACTCTCGTACAGAAATTACGACCTCCTCCAAACCCCGGGGAGGTCGGAGACGTTATTTCGCCCATGTTCCAGGCGAGGCATGCGGCGGCCGCCGCGGCCCCCAAGGTCGGACTGCAAACACGAAGGCCAGAAGGCAGCGTGATGAGGTTGCTGAGCGGCTCGGGTTGCGTCGGGTTCGCCATCAAGGCGGCCTCGCGCGTCTCGTCAATGCGTGAACAGATTCCGGTTTGATAGCTGATGTGGACAGCCCCTGGATTTGTGACGTAGATCCGCGGCGTCGCAAGAACCGTGGTGTCGAACAACGAAGGAATGGTCTGGCTGATGGCTGACTGCGTCCCGCCCATGACCAAGTACGGCAGTGAGATAGCGCTGACGTCACCCTCAGAAAACGGACTGGGTTCGTAGACGACCACTGCCTTGACGCGCGGGTCGGCAGCGATGCCGTTCTCCGACCATCCTCCTGCCACGCGGAGGGCCGTCCCGCCTCCGGTCGACTCGCCAGAAATGCCAATGCGGCGCGGATCTATAGAGCCAAACAGAAAGTCGCCAATGGTTGCGTTGCGCGCCAGCATGGTATCGATGACGAGCGGCAGGTCGAGAACGCGGTTCAGGGCATTCCCTGAATGAAGCGCGACGGCGACGACGAACCCATGGCTGGCCAGGGTTTCATGAACCGGAAGCTGAGAGAGTCTCTGGAAGTCGGAACCCGCGGCCTGCCCGCCGTGATCGTGGACGATGAGGGGAAATCTCTTTCCACTGATCGGGTTGCCGTCCTGAACCGCGTGAAGAGGTGAGTTCAGACGATACAATCCCGCACCTGGCGGAAGACACGTGCCGAGAGGGTCACCCTGATTCACCGCAGGGTACACCCGGTACTCGGCTTGGTAATCGGGACGTTCCAACGTTGGATAGAAGACCTGAACTCGCGTGACACGCCCCGCGCTCATCACGGCACAAAACGTTGTGAACCCGACGTTGTAAGGGCCTTTCTCGTCTGGCTTTTCTGGGTGTTGAGCGGATCCTGTCGCCGTACTGGCCAAGACCAGGCCAAGTACGATCAATCGTTGCGCGCGAAGCGTCAACTTCATGCTGTTCTCCTTCGGGCGAGATGTGTCGTTACTTCCTAAGGCGAACAGGCGGGGCAAACCTTGTCATCGACGCGTCGATTGCCGCCCCGGATTGGCCGAGCGGCCGTCAGCGGTGGGGTGGCACGAGCCGGTTCAGCTCGGCGAACCAGGGTCGAACATCGGTCCTGATCATGCGGGCTCTACTCGGTAACCCAGTGCGCGGAGTTCGCGAATCATCTTCGCTGAGCGCGCGCGGAGCCGTTCCTTGGTCACTGCCGGTCCACGTTCGTCGTAGGTGATGCCGTCGTGAAGGATCTTCCAGATCAGCCGACAGAGGCGGTGCGCAATCGCGCCAATCGCCTGCTGATGGCCGAGCCGGGGCACGAGTCGACGGTAGACGAGTTCGAAGATACTGCCCTTCGTCTTCACCGCGGCGTTGGCAGCCTGATTCAGCAGGCGGCGCATTTGTCGATTCCCGTGCGGAGAGCGGCGGCTGTAGTTCACGCCGGCACTCTCCTCCGCGCCGGGACAGACGCCGACCCAGGAGGCCATCTGTTTCGGCGCCGGGAAGGTGACCGCGGCGGGACCGACTTCGGCAATGATTTGCTGCGCCGAATCGACGCCGAGGCCGGGGACTGCCGCCAATCGCTGCACCGCATCCTGATGGCGCCGCAACAGACCGCCGATCTCCTGATGGAGGGCCTCGATCTGCGCCTCGATGCCAGCCAGCTCGGTGAGCGCCAGTTGTAAGAGCCGGCGATACACCGGATGCAGGTCGGCACACGCGCCCAGCGCATCGGCGAGGGCCGCCGGCGTGGCGCGGAGCCGCTGGTGGGCGAGGGCCGCCACCGCAACCGGATCCGTCGCGCCTTCAGCGATCGCTCCGAGCATGCGCCGCGCACTCGGCCCGAGGAGATCAGACACGAGACTCGAGAGCTTGACGTGCATCTCTTCGAGTAGCGCTTCGAGCCGATTCTGGAGCTGCACCCGGTTACACGTCAGTTGATACTTGCGGCGGGTCACCGTCCGCCACAACCGCTGCTCGCCATCGGGGACGAAACTCAGAGTCAGTTCACCGGCCACCAAGCGCCTGACCAATCGCTCGGCATCCGGGAAATCCTTCTTCCGGCCTACCGGCCCGCGGTTCGATTGGGCCTGCGCCAGGTGCAGCGTCCCTGACGTCGGCCCGGCGCTGGGATGCGTCCGGCGGGCCCCTTGCCAACACCGCTCAAGCGTCTCCCACACCGGCCGCCAGTATTGCGCCGTCGATTCCATCACGACTTCGTCGACGTGTTGCTCGACGAACCACGCTGCCAACTGCCGCAACTGCTCCGGCGACGTCCCGACCGTGCGCCGCTCGAACTGATACTCCCCGTCGGCGGCGACGTCTGCGACCACCACGGCCAGCATCCGTTTGTGCACATCAATCCCGGCGATGCGGTACTGCATGCTGCGCTCCCCGACGCGCGCGGAGGGCGTGTCACGGTCTCTACTCAGGGTCACGGGCTCCCACGGGGCCCACTTATTCGCTCAATCGCACGCCCCGGATCATCCAATTCTCCGGTTTCACTTGCTCCACTGGTTCGCCGATCTCGCCGCACGCGCCGGCGGTATTCTCCGCGACGCGCCGCCAATGTTCATCCCGTTTCGCGAGCTGCGAATCACTCCGGCGGTCATCGACACGCCTGCGTTCGTGCCTGGTCTTAGCGCGAGGGTACCAATCGCTTCAGCTCTTCTGTCCAGTTCTGGACGACGACGATCTGGGGAGTGACCTGATTGGCGGATCGTTTGACTACGAGGAAGCGCTGCCCGTCCGTGGAGACGTCATAGGTCCGGCTCGCAA
Source organism: uncultured Acidobacteriota bacterium (assembly GCA_963818645.1). Lineage (GTDB taxonomy): Bacteria > Acidobacteriota > Vicinamibacteria > Vicinamibacterales > UBA2999 > Gp6-AA40. Next base: position 58,665 of record CAWFTF010000010.1, read on the forward strand.
GGGCCAACTCCATCTCGTACGGTCCCTCGAGAACCTTGGCTGGCGGGCCGGCGTTCCACGTGCTGCCGCGGCCGTTGACACGCACGGCCATGAGCGCGCCGCCGGGCGCCACGTAAAACAGTTCCCGAACGTTTGGTGACCACAGCGCCGCAAGCATCATGAGATCGCGGCCCCCGGTCAAAGCGGGCGCGCCGGTCAGGATCCGTCGTGAAAACGGAGGGGAGGATCTTGATCGCGACATCGCGGCCGAGGGCTTCGAACAGGCCGTCCACCGTCGTCCATCGAGGTTCGCTCATGCTGTTTGGTATCAGCGATGAACGCGCGTCTCGCGCCGCCCATCCCCGATCTCTCGATGAAGCCAGGCGCGCGCTTTGGCCCACTCGCGACTGACAGTGATGGGCGCGAGCCCGATCACCTCCGCGATTTCTTCCAGGCTGAGACCACCAAAGAATCGCAACTCGACGATCTGAGCTTTCCGCGAGTCGAGCTCGGCCAGTGCACGCAGTGCATCGTCTATCGCCACAAGGTCTCGGGACCGGTCCGACACGACGCCCGCCGCGTCTGCCATGTCGGCTAATCGAATTGTGTGGCCATCGGGGCCTTTTGCGCGGCGGCGCGATATGTCCACGAGGACATTTCGCATCAACCGGGCAGCCATCGCGACGAAATGAGCGCGGTTCTGCCAGTTGACTTCGCGCCAGTTCAACAAGCGAATGAACGCCTCGTTCACAAGTGCCGTGGCCTGGAGCACATGCCCCGGTCTCTCGCGCTGAAGATAGCGGCGCGCGAGGTGACGAAGCTCCGCTTCGACCAGAGGGACCAACTGGTCGAGGGCAGAGTTGTTCCCCGCTCGCCATGCGACGAGCAGTTCTGTGACCTGCCCAGGCGCCGGTCCCGAGGCCGACCGCGATGACAAGTTTCGCCTCGCCTTTTCGCCTTAAGAGATAGCCGTGGTTTCGAGAGGTCGAATTCTACGATCCATTTGCAATTGTTGATATTTGATTGTTGAATCGTTGCCGATTGAAGACTGTTGATCTTTGATTCGGTACTGAATCACCAAATAAATCTCCAATCAAGAATCACCAATCAACAACGAATCAATAATCAAAAATCCCCAAATCACAAATACTGCTACTTAGCCGTAGCCGCAGCCTTCGCGAAGTCGCCTGCCTTCACGAAACTGATCTTTGCCAGCGCGATGTGTTTCACGAGCGCCGCCTTGATTTCAGCCGGCGTCAGGCTGGCGACGATCGATTCCAGCTCCGCGTCCCACGACAGCGTGCGGTTGATGTAGGAGACGGTATTGAGTCTGTTGGCGAGCGATGGGTCCTGCGCTCGGGTCACCTGATTCGACTGCAGCCAGCCGGCCTTCGCCGCCTTCACCTCGTCGTCCGTGAAGCCGTCGGCGAGCGCTCGCGTCAGCTCCTCCTTGATCGCAGCCTCGAGGCGCTCGGCATTCTGCGGCGCGTAGATCGCCTGGATGGTGAAGATGCCGGTTCTGTCGAGGGAACTCGCCTGGAATTGCGATGAGATGCCGTAGCTCAGTCCTTCCTTCTGGCGCACACGCGTCGCGAGCCGCGAGTTCAGGAACCCGCCGCCGAGCATGTAGTTCCCGAGAACGAGCGCCGCGTAGTCCGGATCCGTGTCCTGCACGTTGAGATTGATCCCGGCGACGAACATCGCGTTGGCCTTGTCGGGCGTCTCGACCGATTGGTTGATGGGCGGAACATCCCGGTAGGTATCGCCCACACGCGTGAACGGGACGTGGCGACTTCCACGATCCGAACAGGTCTGACGCGAGCTTCGAAATCTCCGCCGCATCGAAGTCTCCGACGACGGACAATTCGCCGTTCGACGCGCCGTAGAAGTCCGTGTAGAACTTCTTCGCGTCGTCCAGCGTGACGGCTTTGACGTCAGCGATGGACTCCTCAATCGTTGGCACGTAACGCACGTCGCCCTTCGGGTAGGGCCTCAGATGACGCTGCAACTGGACCTGCCCGAGCACCTGCGGCTCGCTCTTGGCCTGCTCGAGCCCGGCCAGACGCTGTTGCCTGAGCTGCTCGAATTCGTCGGCGGGGAACGCTGGCTGCCGGAGGATTTCGGCGGCGAGCCGAAGCACTGCTGGCAGATTCTCACGAGTCGTTTCGATTTGCGCTCCGGCGCTGGTCGGGCCACCAAAGACGTTGAGGCGCGCCTTCAGGCGATCGATTTCGTCCTGAATCTGTTGGCGCGTGTGCTGCGTGCTTCCGCGCATCAGCATGGCGCCGGCGAACTGGCTCGCCATGGTGCGATTCACCAGGCTCTTCTCATCACCGAAGCGCAGGTTGACGTTGGCCACCACCGTGTCGCCCCGCGTCTGCTTCGTCAGCAGCGACATCTTCAGCCCGCCCGCCGGAGACCGTGCGGTGCGCGATTCGATGTTCTTCGGGGAGGGATCGAACGCTTCGCCGGCGGCGACGACGTCGCCTCCCTTGTAGTCCTTGAGGAGCGAGACGAGGTCTGGCTTCGGAGGCATCTCGACGCGATCGGGTTGCGGCGTCGGAATGAACATGCCGACGGTGCGATTGCTTGGCTTGAAGTACTTCGCCGCCACTCGCCGCGCATCGTCCACACTCACCTTGCGGAGGCGGTCGCGGTGGAGGAAGAGCAGCCGCCAGTCGCCCATGCCGATCCACTCGCTGAGTTGCAGGCCGACGCGATCCGACGAATTCAGCTGCAGCTCGATCTGCGTCAGGAGGTTTTGGCGTGCGCGCTCCAGTTCTTCGGCGGTCGGCGGAGTGGTGGCAATCGCCTCGACGATCTTCAACAGGCCGTCGCGAGCGGTGTCGAGCGACTGATCCTGCCGGACCTGCGCGGCAAAGTACGCCGTGCCGGGATCGTAAAGCTGGAAGTCTCCACCGAACACCTGGCTGGCCTGTTTCGTTTCGACCAGCCCTTTGTGCAGCCTGCCGGCGGGTGTGTCGCCGAGCGTGAGCACGACCAGATCGAGCGCCGCGAAATCCGGGTCGGCGCCAGCCGGCACGTGGTATGCGGACATTACCCACTGCACGTCGCCGACGCGACGAATCGTCACCGCGCGTTCGCCGTCCTGCGTGGGTTCCTGCGTGTAGAAGCTGGGAATTGTCCGTGTTGGCTTCGGAATCGCGCCGAAGTACTGGACGATGAGCTCGAGCGTCTTTGGCTCGTCGAACTTGCCCGCGACGAGCAGCACCGCGTTATCGGGTTGATAGTAGTTGCGATAGAACGCCTGCAGTCGGTCGATCGGCACGTTCTCGAGATCGGATCGAGATCCGATCGTCGACTTGCCGTAGTTGTGCCAGAGATACGCGGTCGAGAGGACTCGTTCCAGCAGCACATTGGTCGGACTGTTCTCGCCCGACTCGAGCTCGTTCCGGACGACGGTCATCTCGCTGTCGAGATCGGCCTTGGCGATGAACGAGTTCACCATGCGATCCGACTCGAGGTCGAGCGCCCAGCGAAGATTCTCGTCCGTGGCCGCGAAGGTCTCGAAGTAGTTCGTGCGATCGAACCAGGTGGAACCGTTCGGACGCGAGCCGTGCTCGGTCAGCTCTTGCGGGATGTTGCGATGGCGAGGCGACCCCTTGAACACCAGATGCTCGAGCAGGTGCGCCATGCCGGTTTCGCCGTAGCCCTCATGGCGGGAGCCGACCTTATATGTCACGTTGACCGTGATCGTCTGCTTCGACTGATCCGGAAAGAGCAGGATCTGAAGGCCGTTGGCCAGCCGGTACTCAGTGATGCCTTCCACTGAGGTGACACGCTCAACACCGTTCGGCAGGTTTTGTGCCGCGGGTTGCGCGGCCGGTGCGGCGGCCTGACCGGCATACACGAACGCGGGTGCGAGGGCAGTGAGGATCCACGCCAGGAGAACCGCACGAATGCTGCGTTTCATCGAGTAATCTCCCTGAAGGAAACGAGTCTACTTCAACTCCCAACCGCCAATTCCCAGCTCCCAAACGTGAGTTGTGGCGGCGTTGCGAGTTGGAAGTTGGGGATTGGGAGTTCGAAGGATAAAGTTCGTCACTCCGATGCGCGCGCTCGTCCCGATAACACTGTCTATCGTCACGCTCCTGACGGCCTGTGGCCGCAGAAGCGACCCTGCCACGGTGCCGCAACAGGACTGGTTCGTCGATCGCTCGAAAGAGACCGGTCTGAATTTCGTTCACATCAACGGCATGTCTGGAAAGCTCTATGTGCCCGAAGTTCTGGCTCCTGGCGTTGCGCTGTTCGACTACGACAACGATGGCGATCTGGACGTGTTTCTCGTGCAAGGCGGTTCTCTCCCGGGATCCGGGACCCGGGGCCCGGGATCCGGCACTCGGGATTCGGGATTCGAGGTTCCAGGTTCCGGCGGCCGGCTCTTTCGCAACGACCTCGCGATCAACGGCGACGGGACGCGTACGCTGCGTTTCACGGACGTGACGAGTCAAAGCGGCATCGTCACATACGGTTATGGCATGGGCGTCGCGGCAGGGGACTTCAACAACGACGGTTGGGTGGACCTGTACCTCACGAAATTCGACGCGGCCAATCAACTCCTTCGCAACAACGGCGATGGCACGTTTAGCGACGTCTCCAAAGCGAGCGGCACCGATGAGCGCTCGTGGAGCGTGTCCGCGTCGTTCGTGGACGTGAATCGCGACGGCTGGCTCGATCTCTACGTCGGCAATTACATTCGCTACTCGCTCGAGAGCAATACGCCCTGCTTTGGCACGTCAGGCGCGCTCGATTACTGCATGCCGCAGGCGTATCAACCACTCCAGGATCGCCTGTACATGAACCGTGGAGATGGCACGTTCGCGGACTCGAGCGTGAGGTCGGGCATCACACGGGAGTACGGTCCTGCACTGGGCGTGTCGACGGCTGATTTCAACGGCGACGGATGGATGGACATTTACGTCGCCAACGACGGAAGGGAGAATCAGCTCTGGATCAACAAGCACGACGGCACGTTCGAAAACGCCGCGCTGCTTGCTGGCGTCGCACTGCCTGTATCTGGCAAGGCCGAAGCGAGCATGGGCGTCGACGCCGGCGACTTCGACGATGACGGCGATGAGGACCTGTTCGTGACGGAGCTGACCAGCGAAGGCAGCAACCTGTACGTGAACGATGGCACTGGGGTGTTCGACGATCGCAGCACACCGTCAGGCCTCAGTGCGCCCAGCGTGCCTTTCACTGGTTTCGGGACGGCGTGGTTCGACTTCGACAACGATGGGCAGCCTCGATTTGTTGTCCGTGAACGGGACCGTTCAGATCATCGAGACGCTGCGGCAGGCGAAGGACCCCTTGCCGCTGCACCAGCGGAAACTGTTGTTCCACAGCCTGGGCGGCGGACGATTCGAGGAGGTCGGCGAGCGGGCGGGTGAAGTGTTCAAGCTCTCCGAGGTTGGCCGAGGCGCCGCCTTTGGCGACGTCGACAACGACGGCGACGTGGACGTCCTGATTGGCAACAACAACGGACCTACGCGGCTCCTGATCAACCAGGCGGCGAACGGCCGTCACTGGATCGGCCTGCGACTTGTGGGAGTCGGTGGCCGAGACATGGTGGGCGCGCGCGTCGAGATTACGCGCAAAGGCGCAGCGTCGCGTTGGCGTCGGGCGCGCGCGGACGGCAGCTACGCCTCAGCCAACGATCCGCGAGTCGTGGTCGGATTAGGCGAGTCTCCGGATCGACCAGACGTGCGCGTCACGTGGCCCGACGGCAAGATCGATACATGGACGCAGGTCCCCGTTGATACCTACACGACACTGAGGCGGAAGCAGTGAGGGCTATCCACGCCTGGCTCGCTCTCGTTGTTTTGCTGACCGCCTGCAATTCAGCGAACCAGGCACCATCGCTGCCGCCCGTCGCGCTTCCAGACATTTCGCGCGCCGCCGAGCCAGTGCAGAAACAGATTCGCGATCGCTATCAGTCGTTACAGGCTGCCATCGATCGTAAAGCCCCGCCATCAGAACTGGCGCCCGCGTTCGGCGAGATGGGAAAGCTGTTCATGGCCGCGGAGTATTACGACGCCGCCGAAGTCTGCCTGCGGAACGCGCAGCAACTTGATGCTGCGAATATGCGATGGCCCTACTTCCTTGGCCACGTGTTCCGCTACAGAAGCGACCCCGCGAACGCGGCACGCTTCTTCGAGCAGGCGTTGGCGCATGCGCCGCAGGACGTGCCGAGTCTGGTGTGGCTGGCGGACATGAATCTCGCCGAGAACAAGCCGGATGCCGCACTGGAGCCATTGAGAAAGGCACAGACGCTGGATCCGTCCAGCGGCGCGGTGCTCTATGGCCTCGGTCGCGTCGCACTGGCAAAGCAGGACTACGCGCAGGCGGTGAAGTCGCTCGAAGGCGCGCTTGCGATCAGCCCGCAGTCCACGCGACTTCACTACCCGCTTGCCCTCGCCTATCGCGGGCTCGGGAATCAGGAGAAGGCCGAGGAGCATCTGCGGCTGCGTGGCGAGGTCGACCTGCCGCCAACCGATCCGTTGCTGCGTGAGGTGTCGAGTCTGCTTCAGAACGCAGACGCGTACGAGGCGCGCGCGTCGCAGGCGTTGGGCGCGAGGCAGTGGGCTGAGGCCGCGACACACCTGAGAAAGGCGATCGAGCTGTCGCCGGGCAACGCGTTCAGCAGGCTGAACCTCGGCACAGCGCTTTACATGCAGGGCGACGCAGACGCCGCGCTCGAACAGTATCGCGAGGCGGTGAGGCTGTCACCCACGTTAGCGCGAGCCCATTTCGCGATCGGTGTGCTCATGGAGTCGCGCGGACAGGACGGCGAGGCAATCAAGGCCTTCAATGCGGCGATCGCCAGCGATGCAAGTTACGTCGAGCCGCGATTCAGTCTTGCAAACGCACTGCGTCGCGCTGGACGCGCGCAGGAATCGCTCGCGCAGTATGCCGAGGTGTTGCGCCTGGACCCCTCCGTCTCGCAGGCGAGCTTTGGATTTGCGATGGGCCTGGTACGACTCGGCCGGTACCAGGAGGCCAAGTCTCGCCTCGAAGCGGCGATGAAGACTGTTCCCGGATCAACCTGGCTTCGCACACGCGCTGGCGCGCCTGCTCGCGGCCGCGCCTGACGATCGCGTTCGCGACGGCGCTCGAGCGATCTCGCTCATGAACGAACTGCTGAAGTCGCAGCAGACGCTGCCCATGGCCGAGACCATGGCCATGGCGTTCGCCGAGTCGGGGCGCTTCGACGATGCCGTGACGTGGCAGGAGGGTGCGATCAGATCGGCGACCGAGGGCAAGCGTCAGGATCTGGTTCGCAAGCTCACCACGAATCTGCAGCTCTATCAGAACAGGCAGCCATGCCGCACACCGTGGACGCTCGATGACCCTGTCCATCATCCGATGAGCGGAGGGTAAGATCGCTCCGTGCCCACGGTCCGTAGTGCCGGTATCGCATGCGCGGTTGCGCTTGGCGTGTACGCCTCCTGGGCAGGCGCGTCAGTCAGCGGACAGTCCACAGCGCCGCCGTTCAGCGATGTGACGTCGCAGTCCGGTCTCGACTTCGTGCACGTCAATGGCGCGGAAGGTGGATTGCTGCTGCCGGAAGTGATCGGATCCGGCGGAGCGCTCTTCGACTACGACAACGACGGCGATCTCGATCTCTTTGCTGTCCAGGGCTCAAAGCTATCGGGCCCCGGGACCCGGGCCCCGGGACCCGACGGTCAACTCTCAGGGAGCCGGCTCTTTCGCAACGACCTGACCGTCAACGCAGATGGCACGCGGACGCTGCGTTTCACCGATGTGACGAAGGCCAGCGGCATTGTTGCGACCGGCTATGGAATGGGTGCGGCGACCGGCGACTTCGACAACGACGGCTGGATCGATCTCTACGTCACGAGCCTCGGGCCCAATCAGTTGTTTCGCAACAACGGCAACGGCACGTTTACTGACGTCACCGCAAAATCAGGCACTGACGATCCGCGCTGGAGTACGAGCGCCACGTTCTTCGACTACGACCGGGACGGCTGGCTCGATCTGTTCGTCGCCAACTACGTGAACTTCCGGCCGGACATGAAGCGCAGTTGTTTTTCGGCCGGCTCTGCCCGCGACTACTGCAATCCCGTCGTCTACGACCCGGTGCCCGACAAGCTGCTCCACAACAATCGCAACGGCACCTTTTCCGACGTGAGCGCACGCTCGGCGATCGCTCGCGAGTCCGGACGCGGGCTCGGCGTCATGGCGTCGGACTTCAACGGCGACGGCTGGCCCGATCTGTACGTCGCCAACGACGGCGATCCGAATCAGTTGTGGATCAACGCGCGCGGGTCGGGCTCGTTCGCGGACGATGCGCTGTTGGCAGGTGTCGCGGTGAGCCGGGCGGGGCAGCCGCAGGGAAGCATGGGCATCGACATCGGCGATGTCGATCGAGATGGGGATGATGATCTGTTCGTGACGAATCTGGACAACGAGGGGAACACGCTCTACCTCAATGTCGGCAGCGGGTTGTTCGAGGATCGCACCGCGGAGTTCGGACTCTTCAAGCTTGGACTCACCGGGTTTGGTACCCGGTTCATGGACTACGACAACGACGGCTGGCTCGATCTGGTGGTCGTCAACGGCGCTGTCAGGCATGTGGGCAGTCAGCTTCAGAAAGGCGATCCCTATCCGCTGAAGCAGCGCAGCCAGTTGTTTCGCAACGACCGTGGGCGGAAGTTCGTCGACGTGTCGGACAGCGCCGGAACACCGTTCGCGCAGTTGCAAGTCGCGCGCGGAGCGGCCACTGGTGATCTCGACAATGACGGGGATATCGACCTCGTCGTGTTCAACAACAGCGGACCTGTGCGTGTGCTGCAAAACGAGGTCGGTAGTCGAGGTCACTGGCTCGGCGTTCGAGCGATCGATACCCGGTACAAACGTGATGCCGTGCAGGCGCGCGTGTCACTGGCCGGCCAGCGTAGCGCGGCGAAGACTGTTCAGACCGACGGCAGCTACTGCGTGGCCAGCGATCCGCGCGTGCTCTTCGGACTTGGCAGCGGGAGCGCAGCGCAGACCGTCCGCGTGCAGTGGGCGGGAGGTCAGGTGGAGGAGTTTCGCAACCTGGCGATCGATCGCTACTACGTGCTCGAGCCAGGGAAGGCGCCACGGGTGCAGTGAACATGCGTGGTTTCTTCGTAGCATGTCTGATGGGGATGGCTCTCGCGTATTCGGGGGACGCCACCGCGCAGGAACCGGCTGCGACTGAGATCGTCCCGCCGCGGAATGGACTGCGGACGGTCCCGCTGCCGCGCCTCGACGATCTCGAGCCAGCGGTCTCGAATCAGGTTCGTGAACAGCAGCGAGCGTTTCGAGCGCTCGTCGAAAGTGGAGCGACCTCGGGCTCGAAGCTGGCGGATGGCTACGGGCAGGTCGGCCGTCTGTTTCATGCTTACGAGTTCTTCGATTCGGCTGAAGCCGCGTATCTCAACGCCGTGCGTCTCGCGCCCAACGATGGCACCTGGCTCCATCTTCTCGGGTACGTTTATCAGCAGACCGGTCGACTCGCCGCGGCAGCCGATCTGTTCGAGCAGACACTGCGCGTGCAGCCAGACGACCGCGCGGCGACCGTGCGTCTGGGCCAGGTGTATCTCAGCCTGAATCGCTTGCGGGAGGCGCGCGAGCAATTTCAAAGCGTTGACGTCGTCTTCCCGATGCTGTCGCGCAATGGGCTCGGCGAAGTCGCGCTCCGTGAACGCCGTTACGACGAAGCGGTGTCGCACTTCCGCGCCGTGCTGGAACGCGTGCCGCAGGCCACCTCGGTCCACTACTCGCTCGCGATGGCGTATCGCGGGCTGGGCCGGTTGGACGAGGCGCGCTCGGAACTGGAGCGGCGGGGTCCGGGTGGACTCAACATCGGCGATCCGGTCGTGGACAGCCTCCAGACGTTGATTCGAGGGGAGCGCGGCCTCGTTGCGCAGGGCAGGAAGGCGTACGAGGCTGGCCAATTCAAGGAGGCTGCGGTCGCATTTGCGAAAGCGATCGACGCCGCACCGTCGAGCGCGACGGCGAGAGTCAATCTTGGACTGACGCAACTGCAGTTGGGGAACACGGCGGCGGCGATCGCAACGCTGCAAGAGGCCTTCGACCTTGCACCGGAGGACGCGAATGCGAGCCGTGAGCTCGTTCGTGTGCTGTTGCGCGCCGGTCGCGCGGAAGACGCCATTCGCGTGCTGGCGAAGTCGCACTCCGTCAACGCGGACGACGAGGAGACGCTCGTCAGCCTCTCGATCCTGCTCGCACAGCAGAACCGCTTTCGTGAGGCCGTCGCGCTGCTGGCTGAGGGCAATCAACGATTCCCCGAACGCACGGCGACGGCGACGACGCTCGCCAGGCTGCTTGCCTCGTCGCCGGATCTGTCCGTCCGCGATGGCAAGCGAGCGCTCGATCTCGCCAATGCCGTGCACAGCGCCGAACCGACGCCGGTGCATGGCGAGACGATCGCGCTCGCGCTGGCGGAGCTTGAACGTTGTGCTGAAGCGTTGTCGTGGATGACGCGTGCTGTTGCCGAGGCCGAGCAGGAGAACGATGCGACCGAAGCCGCTCGGCTGAGAGGCGAGGTGATGAAGTACGAAGGTGTGTCGTGCAGACCGTAGCAGTATGCGGTAAGCAGTAGGCAGCCTCTCAGGCCGCTTACCGCCTACCGCCGACTGCCTACTGCCTACTAAAAATCAAACTGCACGCCGATCTTGAACAGTCGCGGTATCAGGATCGATGTCGGTTGCCGCCACGTCGGACCGTAGGTGAAGTTCTCGCCGATGACGGAGTTCGCGTTCAGCACGTTATAGAAGTCGAAGTTGAGGTTCGTGCGCGTCGATCCCACTCGGAATACTTTCGCCACGCGCAAGTCGAGCTGGTTCAGTCGCTCGATATAGAGCTCACCCGATTCGACGATCTGGAACGTCTTGAACGGGACGAACGGGCCTGGACCAGCGACGCCAGGAATGACTCCGTAGTTCGCGTTGGACTCGACGAAGGCCCCCGGCAGATTCTGGAGCGTCCCGCTGACCTGTACATCGATCTTCGGAATCACGTAGGAAGCGAGGCCTTGGACTGACGTACGGAACCCGCGGTTCTGCTCGCAGAAATCGCTCGGCCTCGCCGCGAAGAAGAACGCGCGCGTCGGGTCACCGAAGAACGTGTGGAGCATTTCAGGCAGGTCGTCCACGACCTCGCAGTCGTTGAGCACCTGTCGGCCCGTGCCGAGGCCGCCCTGCAGCAGCAATCCGTTCTGCAACCGGGCATTGACCGAGATGTTCACGCCGTCGAAGTGCTCGGTCTGTTTGCCGAAGTTGTTCGACAGGGTGACGAAGTAGTTCGGTGGCCCGGCGGTCGGGCTCAGGCTCATTCCGGTCAGCGAATATCCGCCGCCGTTCGGCAATCGCGAGTCAGCGGGCGCGGTAATCGTGACCGGGGAGTAGCTCGCAGGGGTCACCGAGAGATCGTCCATGACACGAATGTTGCCGTACCAACGTCTGGCGTACTGCACCTCGACCGACATCCGAGGAATGATCTCCTGCTGGACGCTCGTCGTGAACTCCCAGTTGAAGGATCGCTTTCCCCATCCGCGCATCAGGTCCGGGTCGTAACTGGTGCCGGGTATGTCGCTTCCGAAGTTCTGATTGTCCACGATTCCGCATTCGCCGTTGAGTGCGAAGTTGTTGAGATCGCAGTCCGGAACAAAGTTGCGATTGGCGTCAGCCCACGTGCGCTGCGTGGTCTGGTTCGCCACTCGCAGGATGGGGTTGGGCGCATCCGACACCTGCGCGGGGCCGAATCCCGTCGTGCCCAGGCCCTCGAGATACTTGTTGAGGGTCACCTTCAAGGCCGTCTTCCCGTTTCCGAAGACGTCGTAGGTCGCGCCCAATCTCGGAGTGATGTCGTTCCAGCTCAAATTATCGATCTCGGGGTACGAGACGTTCAGGTTCCGCCCGAAGAACGTGCCCGCGATTGCCTGCGCCGGGAAGCTGTTCTTGAAGGAATCGAGGCGAAGGGCCCCAGACAGTGTCAAGCGTCCCGTTGTCCACTTGTCCTGAACGAATAACCCCATGTCACGATCGACGTTGACCTCCACCGTGCGCGGCACGATGCGGTACGTGATCGACTGCGGCACCATCGAGGTGAAGCCGTAGCTGTACGGCGTCGCCGGTGAGCTGTAGGTCGTGTTCTCGTGGTGCAGGAAGGCGTTGTTGAATCCCACTTTGAAGCTGTGGGAGCCGGTGATGTAGGACACCGCTGCCCGGTAATGGATATTCCAGTTCCAGGAGTTGTTGTAGTTGGTCGCCGCACGATAGTTCAGCGGCGTGCCCGTGACCGGGTTGAGGGTATCGGCAACCGGGATCATGCCGGGCTCCAGGTGGTCGATGTTGCCCAGCTTGCCCACCTGCGGCTCCATGCCGCCCCAGCGTTCGACGCGATGAATGCCGCTGGCCTCGATGAGGAGTTTGTTACTGACCGGCGTGCTCCAGTCCATGGTGACAAAGCGCTGCAGAGGGAAACGGCGGTCGTTGCCGGCCTCGGGCGTGGTGACGGCCCCGCCCGGTCCCGGGCCGATGCCGGTCGTGCACGCGCAGAAGTTCTCCTGATCGAACGTCATTCCGAACTTGTGTTTCGGTGTCGCCTGCCACGTGAGCCTGGCCTGGTAGATGGTCTGCTCCTGATGGAGGATGGCCTGGTCCGTCGAAGGCACGTAATCGAAGCGGTCCAACTTGTTGGCGTTCAGGTTGAAGAAGGTGCTCGCGACGTAGTTGTCTGCAAATAGCGATCGCCCCGACAGGAAGAACCAGAGCTTGTCGCGCATGATCGGACCGCCAAAGCCAGGATTGAAGTCGCCGTTCGCCTTGATGGTGCCGGGAACTGCCAGCCCACGCGCTTGCACGTCGCTGCCAGTAAAGTTGTCGCTGGCCCAGTCGCCAGTCGCGTAGTTGGCGGCGATGGTGCCGCTGAAGCGATTACCACCGTCGCGCGGGATGAAGTTGATGCGCACGCCGCCGGTCGCGGCCTGCGCGTCCACGCCCGAGACGTCAATGGCGAACTCCGCTGTTCCAGTCGCATTCGGGACTGCACCGCCGCCCCATCCGCCGGCGATCCCCGAGCTGAGGGCCACGCCGTTGACCATCATGCGCTGATCCGACGTTCGACCACCGTTGGCCTCCAGCGATGCAACTTCCTGCACGACCGAGCCGCCGACGTCTTGTCCAGTGAATGCGCCTTTGCGCACGCCCGGAATCAACACGCCGACCGTGAACGGTGTTCGCGAACTCGGAATCGCTGAAACGATCTCCTGATCCATGACCGCCTGTCGCGTCGTCGACTGCAGGTCGACGACCGGCGTCTCGCCAGAGACCGTAATCGTTTCCTGGACGCCACCGACGGTGAGGTCGGCATTGATCGTGACGACGGCGGTGCCGCTGAGCGCGACCCCCGAGCGCACGATGGTCCTGAACCCAGTCAGCGCGAACGTGACCGTGTAATCGCCTGGTCTGAGATCCGGGATGCTGTAGCGGCCTGTCTCGTCGGTCGTCGCGGTACGAACCTTCTCGATCAGTGCAGGGCTTGCCGCTTCAACAGTCACGCCCGGCAGCACGGCGCCGGATGTATCCCTGGCGATTCCCGCCAGTGTGGCTTGCGCATACGCGACGCTCGGCGCGAGCACGAAGACCATGAACGTCGCCAGTGCTCTCACGATTCCACGCATCAAAACCTCCCTGTTGTCGGTCGAAGGAGCTGGTGATCGAAATCAGAGCTGTCGCTTCGTCTAGCAATGAAGCCAAGTCGAACATTACGAGGGCGGTGTGCCCCTGCATAAGGGCGATGATGCTGCTAAGTGTGAGCAGATCCTGCGCGCACCTGTCGGGCTTGTCAAGACAGCGAGGCCGGCGAATCAATACGCGTTTCCCTCTGGAAAGGATCAGTCCGGGCGATACGCTGGCGCACTGCAGCACGCGCTGTCCAATACATCTTTCGCTGCCCTGGTATACCGATTTGATATACAATCCGCGCCCCATGGATCTCAGAAGAGTCAAAGCGTTCATCGCCGTAGCTGAGACCCTGAGCGTCACCAAGGCAGCCGAGCGGCTGCACATTTCTCAGCCGCCCCTCAGCCGCCACATCCATCAGTTGGAAGAAGAGCTCGGTGTCACGCTCTTCGTGCGCCATCGTCATGGAGTCACGCTGACCGAAGCGGGTGGTCGGCTCCTCGAGAAGGCGAGAGCTCTGGAAGCGGCGGCATCGGAGTTCGCGCTGACCGCGCGACACGTTTCCTCGGCAGGGGCCAACGAGATCAGGGTCGGCATCGGCTGGGGACTCTGGGACGTCGTCAATCGCATCCGTATCGAGTTCGCCCGCACCTGCCCGAACGTCACTATTGCCGCAACCGATGCGTATTGCTGGTATGACTCGGACGAGCAGCTGCGCACAGGCGCGCTGGACCTCGCGTTCGCGCGCCCTCCGTTCGACGCGGGTTTCGAGGTGTCGGCGCCCATCCTGAGCGAGCGCATTCAGGCGATCGTGTCCGACGTAAGCCCATTGGCTGCGCGCGATTCCGTTTCAATTCGCGAGCTCGCGTCTGAGCCGCTGCTGCTGTGGGATCGGCAGATCGCGCCGGTTCTGTACGATCAGATTCTGGATCTCTACGCGCGAGCGGGCGTGGAACCGCGCATGTTCCCGACGCCGGGCGCGGGTCCGTTCAACCACGCGGGCATGATGCTCGTGGCGTCAGGGAAGGGCGTCTATCTGGGCTATGGCGTACCACTCACCGAGCCGCAGCCGCCGAGTGGTGTCGCGGTAAGGCCGCTCAGCGATCGCGACGCAACCACTGAAGTGCGCGTCGTTCATCGTAAAGCCGAGAGCTCGCCGGTCGTCAGACGCTTCCTGGAATGCGTCTGGTGCATGTATCCGCAGGAGCAGTACCTGCCTGTGGCGGTAGGCAGTAGGCAGTAGGCAGTAGGCAGTAGGCGGGATGCAGTCAGCGCCGACCAGGCGCGATCGCCTCGAGACGCGCCAGCGCTTCGATGAATTCTTTCCGGTCGGGGTGTCGCGCAGCCCCCTCACTCAGTCGACGCCGCGCTTCTTCGTAGCGCTTGAGTTGAATCAGTGCCATCGCATATCCAAACTGAGCTTCAGCCGCGCGCGGATCGATGGACATGACGCGCTCGTACTGAGAAAGAGCAGCCTCGGGGCGGCCCGTCTGTCGCAATAACTCGGCGAGGCGAAGCCGCGCCTCGACATAGTCCGGCTGGTATCGCACAGCGGCCGAGAAGCGCTCGGTGGCTTCCTGTGTGCGCCCGCTGATGGCCAGCAGCACGCCGAGGCTGTAGTAGGCCTGCGCGAAGTCCGGTGTTCGCTTGATCGTCTCCTGGAATTGCTCGAACGCGCCGCTTGTATCGCCCGCCAGCGACAACGCCGTGCCAAGCTTGTGTCTGAGCGACGGGTTATCGGGCGCCAGTTCGAGGCCTCGTCGAAAATGCTCGGCTGCCGTTTTGAAGTCACCACCGTCCATCGCACGAATCCCACGATTCTCTTCTGCAACGGGACCTTGAAGCAGCCCTCGTAACTCCGTCATCAACGGATCGGGCGGACCAACCTCCACGCGACCCTGCTGGCGCAGGTGCGCTTCGGCCTGCGCTGTGTTCCCCAGGCCGCGATACGCAAGCGCGAGCGGGTAGTGAGCAATCGATTCGCGAGGATCGGCGGCAAGCGCTTGCTCAAACTGATCGACGGCTCTCGCGTACTCACGTCTCGCGAGTGCCGCCTGGCCCAGACCGAACAGCGCAGATACCGCTCGCGGTTGAATCACGAGCGCTCTCGTGTAGAGCGGCTCCGCCAACTCAGGTTGCCCTTGATCGAGATGCACTCCTCCCAGCCACACCAGTGTCGCGACATCGTCTGGCTTCATGCTCAGCGCACGCTCGAACGAGGCGACGGCGTTCGCAGGCTCGGCCTTCGCGAGATACACATGTCCGAGGTAGTACGGCCAGCGGACCTCGTTCGGTTCGAGCGCCTGTGCGCGCAGGTAGAAGGGTTCGGCCGCCTCGAAGTATTCGGCGGCCATGAGCAGCTTGCCGGTCTCGCCGTACGCGCGAGCGAGGTCGCCCGGCGGCGTCGTGCGGTTGTCTCTGGACGATGAGAGAGATTGGTAGCTGGCGCCGATCTGATCCTGAACAGCCTGGTCCATCTGCGACAGATCGGGCAATACCACTGGCGGCAATGCTGGTGACCGAGGTGGAGGTTCGCGGCGACCATCGCAGCCGCTCACGACCATTGCCAGAAAGCATATGACAACGCCCAACTCCCAAACGGCCCAACTCCCAAATCTTGGGAGTTGGTTCGAGAGTCCGATTGGGCGTTGGGAGTTGAGTGGGCGGATCACTTGCCGCCGCCTTCGGTGAGCGTGGTGTATCGATCGACGGCGATTGAACTCCACTCTTCGGTTTTGCCACTCGGCCAGATCACCCGAACTCGCGAAACGCTCGTTGACTGGCCGAGACCGACCAGTACTCGCGGATCGTTTGCGGACGCATAGCTTCCATCCGATCGAACACGGCGCCAGAGCGTAGGGCCACCGTCGCGCACGATCCCGACGCGAGCGCCGAGCATGTCTCGAGGCTGGTTTGCAGCCGTATCCTGTGCAGCGCCCACGAGACGCAGCCCGATCCAGTGATTCCGGTTGCCGATGTTGTTGACGAGCAGCCGCGGCTGGCCGTTGTTGTTGGCGACGAGCACGTCCTCGTCACCGTCGTTGTCGATGTCGCCGAACTGCGGCACCACGCCCGACTTCCGACAATTCGAACGCCGCACCACCGCGCGCGGTGACGTCCTCGAATCGTCCCTGACCCGAATTCTTGAACAACAGCTTTCGCTGGTGCAGCGGAAACGGATCGTTGACGCGTCTGAGCGCTTCGATTGTCTGGACAGCGCCGTTGACTGTGAGGGTGTCGAGCAAGCCGTCGTTGTCGATGTCGAACCAGGCGGTTCCAAATCCTGTGTATCCACGGCTTGCGCCACCGAGTCCTGAGCGTGCGCTCTGCTCCTCGAACAATCCCGAGCCGTCATTCACGTACAGGTCATTTCCCTCGCCGGTGAGATTCGTGACGAACAGGTCTTCGTCGCCGTCGTTGTCGAAGTCACCGGCGTCAACGCCCATGCCGGCCTTGGCTTTCCCGTGCGCACTCAGCGCCGTGCCTGACAGGAGTCCGGTGTTTCTGAACGTGCCGTTGCGCTGGTTGATCCAGAGTTGGTTGGGCTGACCGTCGTTCGCCACGTAGACATCGATCCATCCGTCGCCGTTGAAGTCGGCCGTCGATACACCTAGTGCTGGACCGAACTCGCGCCCGATCCCTGACGCCGTGGTGACGTCGCTGAAGGTGCCGTCGTGGTTGTTGCGAAGGAGTCGGCTCGGCTGTGGCTGGTAGACGTTGGGCGAGCAGTAGTCGGGACGCCCAGAGGGCGTGAAGCAGGGTGTGTTCGACTCGACACGCCAACTCAGATAGTTGCCGACGAACAAGTCGAGCCATCCGTCGCGGTCGTAGTCGAGGAACGCGCTCGACACGGTCCATGACGGATCGTCGGTCCGGCTCTGCTTCGACACGTCGGTGAACGTGCCGTTGCAGTTGTTGCGGAACAACTGATTGGGGCCGAGGCTCGTCAGGTACAGGTCAACGCACCCGTCGTTGTTGAAGTCACCGGTGGCCACACCCATGCCGTAGCCGCGGGAGACGATGCCGCTCGCGTCGGTGACGTCGGTGAAATGCAGCGTGCGCGTGCCGTCGCTGTTGATCGTGAGGTCGTTGCGAAAGAGCCGGCTGCCCGAACTTCGGGATTCGGGATTCGGGGTTCGGGATCCGACGTTCAAGAGCGAACCGCCCTGCACCAGGAAGACATCGAGATCGCCGTCGTTGTCGTAGTCGACGAGGCCGGCTCCAGGGGCGATGACCTCCGCGTAATAGAACTTGCCCTCCGCGCCGTTCACGTGCCGGAACTTCAGCCCGCTCTCCTCGGCACGATCGGTAAACCAGTCAGACGCGACCTGCGGCGTCGGACTCACGCTCGCGGGCGGAACTGATTCCTTCGGTGACGCCGCACCGCAGGCAATCGAGGCGAGTAGGAAGAGGGATGCTGCGAGACGGGACACCGCCCGTGGGGACTGCACTCGGACGACTTTAGCAAAAAAAAGGACCCGCCTCCGAAGAGGCGAGTCCTGACAAACGAGAATTGAACTGCCGAAGGAACCGATCTAGAAGTCGTAGGTCATCGAGACCTTCACCAGCCGCGGTGCGACGACAGCAGTGGTGCGAGCCACGTCGCGTAGTCGGACTGGCGTTGCAGATCGTGTCGGAGTTCAACACGTTGAACAGATCCAGGCTTACGATAGCCTCGCGTGCGGCCCATGCGTATGACCTTTCCAAAGCGCGCGTCGATCTGATTGAAGCGCGGACCGTAGAGCGAGCCGGGTTGGACCAGTGCGACGTGGTGGTTCGGTTGCGGTGCCACCGACTGGAAGCCGTCCAAGATCCACCTTGTGCCACCGGCCGGCGAGTCGGTGTTCGGCGCCGCATAGGTCGCGGCGTACTCAACGCCGGGGATGCTCTGGAACGAAGCCCCGATCTGCACGTCGATCTTCGGGATGGTGTACGACCCGAGGAACTTGATCTGCGGCAACCAGTTCTGCTCCATGTGGCACGAGGCGAGTGACGAGGGGACTGGTCCCCGGGGCGACGCCAGCATTTCGACGAGCGCGTTATTGCCGGCCTTCGCGGGATCCTGGACGTCACAGAAGTCCGTCGTCTGATGCCCAGTGCTCAGGCCGCCCTGGAAGATGATTCCTTGCGGCAGCCGGGCGTTGAGACCGACGTCGTACCCGAACCAGCGGTCGTAGACATTGCTGTCCGGGAACATCGTCTTCGACAGACCGTGAGGTTATTGACCACAACGCCTGGGTTGATGTCGTAGTACGTGCCCGTGTTGATGTCGCTCGGCAGACTCTCACCACCGGAGGAGGCGGAGCGGTCGGAATCAGACCGGAGGTGACCGAGAACGGGGCGTAGTCGGACGACCGTTCCCGTCGTGTTGTCCGTGACCAGGAAGTTGCCAAACCAACGCCAGAAGACGCCGCCGTACACCGCGATGCCCCGGTCCAACCTCCTGCTGACCGCTGAGCGAGAATTCCCAACTGTAGGGCCGTTTGCCCCACCCATAGCGCGCATCGTCCTGAACTGCGAGGTTCGGAATCAATGTGTTGCTGTAGAAGTTGGCGTTTGCTGCTGCGGCGGCGTTGCACGTGTCCACCTGTCGATCGATACCGATCTGCGTCGGACCCTGGTTGTGTGTTGCGGGTAGATCGCAGTCAGGAACGAAGTCGCTGTCGTTGTCGACCCACGTCGAGACGACGTGAGCTGGACGTTGTAGCCCGGCTGGCTGGCAAGTCCGCCGACAACGAGCGCCTGCCCGAGCACGTACTTCCCGTAGTTGGCCTTGATCGCCGTCTTTCCGTCACCGAAGACGTCCCACGCCATCGCGACCTTCGGCGTGAAGTCCTTGTAGCGGGTCGTGTCGAACGCGGGCACGTCGTAGTTGCGGTTCGGCGTGAGGATGGACGGTCCGAGGTGGTACTCGGGGTTCTCTGAATTGAACCAGTCGTAGCGGACACCCATGCTCAGCGTAACACGATCGATCGTCCACTTGTCCTGCATGTAGATGCCGCCCTCGCCGCTGACCTTGTTCTTCGCCGGCGTTGGACAGTAAGGCTGAATGGATGTGTCCCCTCCGACCAGATCCCACCATTGACCTGACGAAGAGCGGATCCTACATCCGTCAGAGCGAAGGGAGAGCGTCGGTCGGCACCGGGATGCCCAACCCACGCCATTGTTGTGCGAGCGTGCTCACGACGTAGCTGTAGGGCACGACGGAGCTCGTGTCGGCCCAGCGCGTGGCACCATTCAGGTCCATGCCGGCCTTGAACGAGTGGGAGCCCGTCACATACGACGCGGCAACAGTTGCCGCGGTAGTTCGGATTGTGGCTCGCTGTATCCGTGGCCCCGACGCGACCGTGGTAGTTCTGGATGAGCTGCGTGTAGCCGGGTACCAGCGTCTGGGGATTGTTGTCCGTGATCCCGACTGCCAGCGGATCGTCGATGTCGCCTCAGCGCGCTTGACCGCCCCACGTTTCCTGATGGCGCCAGAAACCCGCTTCGAGCAGCAGCCGTTGGTCATCGGTGCCGACCACTGGACCAGGTTGTCTGAGAACGGGAAGAAGTACGACTGGTGGTCAACGCTTCCTGCGATGTCGTCATCGTGGAGTTGGAGACGTGCGCTTCTTGTTGTTGTAGTAGATGCCGAGCTTGTTCTTCTGTGTCATCTGCCACGTCAGGCGCATCGTCTGTTCCCAGAAGTTGCCTCCGCCGCCGACCGTCGTGCGGAGTTCCTCATTCGGTGCCGGGTTGTACGTCAGCGTGCCGTGTTGAGCAGCGTTGCGGGGTCTGGCCAAGGACAAAGTTCTTGTTCGGGATAGTGATTCGGGACGTAGTTCTCGGCTTCGTCCATCGCGCGGTTCCAAACCACCACAGCCTGTCGTGGACGATCGGACCGCCGTATCCAGGATTGAAGTCGTAGACGCTCTTCAGCGCTCCGGGCTGAACTTTGAGGCCGCGGGCCTCGAGGCTGCGTCACCGGATCGTCCTCGATCGTCGAGAAGTTGCTGCCCTGCATCGCCCCGTTCGCGACCGCTGAAGAACATCAGGCCCTTGAACGTGTTGCCACCGTCGCGCGGGACGTAGTTGATCTGCACGCCGCCGCCGGCAAGCGACGCGTCCGCGCCTGATGTGTTGACTGACATCTCCTGCATCGCCGTGAAGCTGGGCGAGCTGCTGAGCGATTCGCCGAATCGGATTGTCGTTGCGGCTGAGAGGCCGCCGATCGTCTGCCGCTGTTCCGCAGGCTTGCCGCCGTGAATGGCGAGGTCGGTGAACGTGTCACCAGCCGTGCCGCCGACGTCCTGCGATGTCAGTGCGTTCGTGTTGGCCTGACCGACACCGCCCGCGGCGCCCAGGATGATGCCCGGCTGCAGTGCGGCGAGGTTGATGCCCAGGCGGCCTGTGGGAATAGAGTCGACGATCTCCTTGGTCACGACTTTCTGGACGGCCGAGCTTCGCACGTCCACGAGAGGAGTCTGGCCAGTGACGGTGATCGTCTCTGCCAGCGCACCGACTCTCATGTCGGCGTTGACGGTGGCCACGAATGACCCGCTCAGTTCGATCTGATCGCGGACGAAGGTGTTGAACCCGGGCAGCGTGAACGTGACCGTATAGGTCCCCGGTTGGAGGTTGATGATCTGGTACGCGCCGGATCCGTCAGTTACGGTTGATCGTGTTTTCTCAATCAAAACGGGGCTGGCTGCCTCGACGGTGACGCCGGGAAGGACAGCTCCTGAGGTGTCTTTCACGATGCCGCTGATCGTTGCTTGAGCGAAAGCGGCCACTGGCAACACGGCCAGCAGCAGAAGCGCCGCGGCGCCTCTGATCAGTACGCGTTTCATTCGTACCTCCTGGAGTAAGGAGCTCCCACGCTGTGCTCGGACGAGGCGCATGTTGCGCCCCGGCTATCCGCTGATCAATGGCTATCTGATACGTCAGATAATTTCGTAATGGTTATTTATAGAGGGTATATTCTTCGAAATCGCCTGAATTTTGGTGGGACTGGCAGACGGACGCTCAGCAGTGGCACCGGCTAGACGAGAATTGGACAAAAGAGAAAGGCCCGTCCCGGCGTACCGGAACGGGCCTTTCGTGTGACTGCCTACCGCTTACTGCCTGCCGCCTGCCATATCAGAAGTCGAACTGCGCGCTGAGCTTGAACATACGCGGCAGGAGAATCGACTGCGGCGTCCGCCACGCTGTGCTCGGCGCCAGCGCGAACGTCGCGTTCTCGGTGAGCACCGAGTTCGAGTTGGTGATGTTGAAGAAGTCGAAGTTGATCATCGTGCGCGACCCGCCGATGCGGAACAGCTTCGCCACGCGGAAGTCGATCTGGTTCAACCGCTCGATGTAGACCTCGCCGGCCTCCACGATGTTGTAGTTACGGAACGTCGCGCCGGTGAAAGGCCGACCCAGGTTGGTTGCCGACACGGGCGTGTTGTAGTTAGCGTCCGTCTGTATGCCCGGCTGGTTCTGATATGTGCCGCTTACCAGCACGTCGATCTTCGGAATCGTGTAGGTGGCCAAGCCAGTGACGCCCGTGCGCCAGCCGTTGTTCTGCTCGCAGCGCTCGAGCGGTCTCGATGCCGCCGTGAAGCTGCGCGTCGGGTTGCCCGCCGTTGTCTGCAACATCTCGGGCAGATCGTCCACGACTTCGCAGTCGTTGGTCACGAGACGGCCCGGTCCGACACCCGCCTGGAACGTCAGGCCGTTGTTGAGCCGCGCTTGCACGGACACGTTGATCGCATCGAAGTGCTCGATCTGTGTCCCGTAGTTCTTCGCGAGGGTGACGAAGTAATCCTGCGCTCTCGCGTTCCCGGCTGCGGTGATGTCGAACCCGGTCAGCGGGTAGCTACCACCATTGGGCAGACGCGTATCGCTCGGAGTGTTGATCGTAAATTGGCTGTAGTCGGCCGGCGTGACTGCACGGTCATCGGTCACACGGAAGTTGCCGTACAGACCGGCGCGCGTACTGGACGTTGAGCGATAGGCGTGGCGCCAGTTCGTGCTGCACGCTCGTCGTGAACTCCCAGTTGTAGAACCGCTTGCCCCAGCCGTTGAGCAGGTCCGGGTCATAGCTGGTTCCTGCGACGACGGTGCCGAAAATCGCCGCGCCCGTCAACGCGAGGCACTCCCCATTGGCCTGGTAGTTCTGCAGGTTGCAGTCCGGCGCGAAGTTGCCGTTGGTATCGGTCCACGTCCGGGTGGGGAACGGCGCGGCCGTGCCTGACAACCGGTTCAGCGGATTCGGTGCGTCGGTGACCTGCGCGGCGCCAAACCCGGTCGTCCCCATCCCCTCGAGGTATTTGTTGAGCGTGACCTTCACTGCCGTCTTGCCGTTGCCGAACAGGTCGTATGTCGCGCCCAGCTTCGGCGTGACATCTTTCCAGCTGATGTTGTCGATCTTCGGGAACGACACATTGAGGTTCGGCGCCAGGAACGTCGGCGAGATCGACGACTCCGGGAAGTGGTTCTTGTAGGCGTCGAATCGCACGCCACCGGCCAGCGTCCAGCGACCCACGGTCCAGCGGTCCTGCGCGAAGAGGCCCATGTCGTAGTCGACGTCCGAGGCGACGGTTCGTGGAATGCGGTAGACGACCTGCGACGGCACGCCGTTGGCGAAGTTGAAATAGTACTCTGTCGCCGGGTTCGTGTACGTCGTGTTCTCGTGGTGCAGGTAGGCGTTGTTGAAGCCCACCTTGAAGTTGTGAGAGCCCGTGATGTACGAGGCCGCGAAACGGTAGTGGAGGTTCCAGTTCCACGAGTTGTTGAACGTCGCGCTCGACGCGCGATAGTTCAGGCTGGCGCCGGTCGCCAGCGACGGGTTGTCAACGATGCCGGTGATGCCCGGCGCGAGCGCGTCGATGTTCTCGCCCTTGCCGGTCTGCAGGTGCATGTTGCCCCAGCGCTCGACGCGGTGAATGCCGCTCGCCTCGATCAGCAACTTGTTGGTGACGGGTGAGGTCCAGTCGGCGCTGACAAATCGCTGCAACGGGAACCGACGATCGGCGGCCGCATCCGGTGTGACGCCGGCGGTCACGCCGAACGGGCATCCGCAATACGATTCCTGGTCGTAGGTCATGCCCAATTTGTTCTTGTTGTTCAGCTGATAGGTCAGGTGGAGCTGGAAGATCGTCTGATCCTGGTGCAGGATGGCCTGCTCGCCCGTGCTGACGTAGCGGATCTGCGTCAGGTCGTTCGCGTTGGCGTTCATGAACTGTCCGGCGACGAGATTGTCCGCCTTCAGCGCACGACCCGAGGCGAAGAACCAGAACTTGTCGCGCACGATCGGTCCACCGGCGCCGGGATTGAAGTCGCCGTTCTCCTTGGTCTTACTCGGCGCGGTCAGCCCGCGCTGCTGAACGTCGCTGCCGGTGTAGTTGTCAGACGCCCAGCTGCCTCTCGAGTAGCTGCCGAAGATCGTTCCGCTGAACTGGTTGCCGCCATCGCGCGGGATGAAGTTGACGCGGACGCCGCCCGTGGCCGCCTGCGCGTCAACCGCCGAGACGTCGATGGCGAACTCCTGCGTCCCAGCCGCATTCGGGACCGCGCCGCCGCCCCAACCACCGCCGATGCCGGAACTGAGCGCCACGCCGTTGACCATCATGCGCTGGTCGTTGGTACGGCCGCCGTTGGCCGACAGCGCCGCCACTTCTGCGACGACAGCGCCGCCGACGTCGCGTGCGCCGAAGCTCTGGGTGACGCCAGGAATCAGTACACCCAACGCGAAAGGATTTCGTGAACTCGGGATCTGGGACACGATCTCCTGCGTGATCGATACCTGTCGCGTCGTGCTCTGCAAGTCGACTGTGGGTGTCGCACCGGACACCGTGATGGTTTCTTCCACGGCTCCGACCGCCATATCCGCATTCGCGGTCACCACGCTCGTTCCCTGGAGTTCGAGCTCGTCACGAACCACGCTCCTGAATCCGGGCAGCGAAAAGGTCACGCGATACGTCCCGGGTCGAAGGTCGGGAATGATGAACCGGCCGGTTCCGTCCGTTGTCGCCGAACGAACTTTCTCGATGATGACCGGGCTGGCAGCTTCTACGGTCACGCCGGGAGGACGGCTCCGGACGTGTCTCTCACGATGCCTGTGATGGATGCTTGAGCGAGTGCAACCGCTGGCAGCATGGCCAGCAACAGAAGCGCCGCTGCGCCTCTGATCAGTACCTGCTTCATTCCTGCCTCCTGGGGTTGGGAACCGCGAACCCGTGCTCGCTGACGACGCGTATGTTGTGCCTCTGGCTATGCTTCAATCAACCGCTCTCTCATGCATTTGATACTTTCAATGCTGTTATTGACGCGCACGTGCGGCCGAGTGATCGTGCGCGCCTGCCCCCGACATGAGGAGTGACCGGCCTGAAGTATCGCGAAACGCGCGGGAATCATATGTCAAAAAGCTGTCAAAAGTTCCAGGGCCCGGTCGCCGTCGCTGCGCTGTGCCTCGTCTGCACACCGGTGCACGCGCAGGACTTTCGACAAACCGTGGTGGTGACGGCGGCGGCGCGTCCTGTGGAACTTGGCAGCGTGACGCGGACGATGACGGTGATCACCCGCCAGCAGATCGAGGCGCTTCCCGTGCACAGCATCGCCGACGTCCTGCGGCTCGCCTCCTCGATCGACGTTCGCGCGCGCGGTGAGCGAGGCGTGCAGACCGACTTCGCGCTTCGCGGCGCCACCTTTGGCCAGATGCTGATGCTCGTGGACGGCGTCCGCCTGAACGACGCGCAGTCCGGACATCACAACGGCGACATACCTGTGCCGCTCGATCTGGTCGAGCGAATCGAGATTCTCTACGGTCCCGGGCTCTTCGCTGTTCGGTGCCGATGCGGTCGGCGGCACGGTGAACATCGTCACGCGCCGTGACTCGAGCGAAGCCGGCGCGATCGAGGGCGGCAGCTTCGGTCTGATCGCCGGTCGAGCTCAGGCGGACGTGAGTCGGGGAGACCTGCGCGAGTCGCTTGGTGTCTCGTTCGATCGCTCCGACGGCTTCATGTACGACCGCGACTACAAGACCGCCATCCTGCGGTCGCGCACGTCGCTCGGCAGTCGTTCAGGACTGTCGGTCTCGTATCTCTGGAAGGAGTTCGGCGCGAACAACTTCTATGGCGGCAACGCCCCGTCCCGCGAGTGGACGAACCAGACGCTCATCGCCATGGACCACAGGTTTGGCGAGGTCAGTGGCTGGAGCATCGATGGCCAGGCGTCCTATCGCACACACGGCGATCGATTTGTCTTCAACCAACTGAACCCCGCGCTTTCCGATAACCGGCATCGAACTCACGCGGTGCTCGTGTCCGCGAGCGGCTCGCGTCCGGTTGCCGATCGTGGGTCGTTGACGCTGGGACTCGAAGGCGGAGGGGATTGGATCCGCTCGACCAATCTCGGCGATCACGAGACGGCTCGCATCAGCGGATACGGCGAATGGCGGCAGCAGGTCGGTGCCGGACTGCAACTCGAGACGCTGCTTCGCGTGGACCACTACGACGAGTTCGGGACGTCGTTGAACCCTTCGCTCGGCGCCGGCTGGTGGGCCACATCGTCAGTGCGCCTCCGCGGATCGGTCGCGCGCGCGTTCCGCGTCCCGACATTCACGGAGCGCTATTACTCGGATCCCGCAAACCTGGCGCGTGAAGAGGTCGGTCCGGAAAAGTCGTGGGCCGAGGAAGCGGGCGTGGACATCGTGATGGGGGGCGGATGGCTTCTGCAGACGAGTGTCTTCGCCCGGCAGGACGACGATGTGATCGATTGGCTTCGCGCGACGACAGCCGAGCGATGGCAGACGTACAACGTGCGCGACGTCAGCACGCTGGGATTCGAGGTTGGTGTGCAGAAGACGCTCTCGTCGGGTGCATTCGTGCACGCGCAATACACCGCGATTGACCTCGATGCGGCAACTGTCGACCTGCTATCGAAGTACGTGCTCGACTACGCGCCGCACTCCGTCGCCGCAGGTGCCGCGATTCCACTGCCGGTTGGCTTTCGCGTCGCGCCGCGGCTGGAATATCGTCGCCGATCGCGATCGACCGGGACCTCCGACTACGTGCTCCTCGACACACGCCTTGGACGACGAATCAACAAGACCTTCGACCTCTTCGTCGATGGCACGAACCTGTTCGATGTGAGCTATCAGGAGATCGCTGGCGTCACGATGCCCGGCGCGGCGTTCAGCGTTTCGATCGCGGTGCGTAGATAAGCCGCAGTACGGTCCGACGGGGCGAAGGGGCGGAGGTGCGAGGGTCCGGTCCGATGGTCCGGTCCGAAGGTCCGAATTGGACTGTCGGACCCTCGCACCGTCCGACCGGGCCATCGCACCGTCCGACTGACCCTCGCACTCCGCCCCGTCGCCCCTTCGGACCGCATGTTTTGTTACCGGTTTTGTGCCAACGGTTCCTGCTGCGTCAGGCAGTGCAGGGTCCCCAATCCCCACACGAGATCGACGGCGTGGATGCCGACGACGGTTCGCGACGGCATGAGGTTCGCGAGGATATCGAGCGCGACGCGATCGTTCGGGTCGTTGAACGTCGGCATCACCACGACATCGTTGGCGATGTAGAAGTTGGCGTAACTCGCCGGAAGCCGCTCGCCGTTCATCATGACTGCGCGCGGAAAGGGCAGCGTGACGATGTGCAAGGCCGCGACACCCGGAGCCTTCGACGCGTGTTCGAGGCGATGCAGGTTGTCCATCGAGCGCTCGTGGTTCTCGTCGCTCGGATCCTGTTCGACCGCAAGGACGATCGTGTCTTTCGCGACGAACCTGGCAATGTCGTCGATGTGACCATGTGTGTCGTCGCCGACGCACCCCTCGCCGAGCCAGATCGTCTGGTTGGTGCCGAACCACTTGGCGAAAATCTGCTCGTAGTCTGTGCGAGAGAGCCCGGGGTTTCGATTCTGGACGTCGCTCAACAGCCACTCTTCGGTGACGAGCATGAGACCGTCGCCGTTGGTGTCGATGCCCCCGCCCTCGAGCACGATGCGCTCGCCGTCGTCGCGCGCCGGTTCTTCGCGCCGAAGGCCGGTGATGGATGCGACCGCTGTTCCGACCCGATCGTCGAGCGCCCAGTTGTCGTACTTCGCCCAGGCGTTGAACTTCCAATCCAGCAGGACGACTTCGCCTGCCGGGTCGTGGACGCCGATCGGTGCCGAATCGCGTAGCCACACGCGATCGGTGGGCGCCACGTGGAAGCGGATCCGATCGAGCCGTGCGGCGTGCGCAGTAAGCATCGTTCGGGCCCACTCGACGATCTCTTCCGACTGACAAAGGATCTCGACAGGCTCGTACAGCGCGATGACTCGTGCGATCTCGACATAGACCCACGGAATCGGACCAAATTTCCCGGGCCAGTCCGGCTCGTGATGCGGCCAGGCGATCCACGTCGCGCGATGGGGTTCCCACTCCGCCGGCAGACGGAATTGTGCGCGCGGGTCGCTCACGCGCCGAGATACCGATTGAGGATCGGACCGTACGCGTCCACTCGCCGGTCGCGCAGGAATGGCCAGTTCCGGCGAACGGTTTCGATGAGTGCCGGATCGCATTGCGCGACGAGCACCTCTTCGCCTTCGCCGGCCTCAGCGATGTAGCGTCCGAACGGGTCGGCGATGAACGAGTGGCCAAAGAACGTGAGGCCGTTCGTGCCGGGTTCATCCTCGTGCCCGATGCGGTTCGGCGCGGCGACGTACACGCCATTCGCAATCGCGTGCGATCGCTGCATCGTGCGCCAGGCATCCACCTGGGCCTGCCCCCATTCGGCGCGCTCGGCGGGATGCCAGCCGATGGCAGTGGGGTAGAACAGCACCTGCGCGCCAAGCAATGACGTGATTCGCGCGGCTTCCGGGTACCACTGGTCCCAGCAGATCAGCACACCGATCGTCGCGTACCGTGTCTTCCACACCTGGAACCCGCCGCGCTGCGCGGAGGCGTCGCCAGCGCTGCCTGCATCCCCAGGCGTGAAGTAATACTTCTCGTTGAAGAGTGGATCGTCCGGGATGTGCATCTTGCGATACACGCCGAGCAGCGAGCCATCTGCATCGATGATGGCCGCTGAATTGCGATAGACACCTGCCGCCTGCCGCTCGAAGAGCGGGACGATCAACACGATGCTCAGTTCCTTCGCCAGCCGCTGCATGGCGTCGCTCGTGCGGCCCGGGATCGGTTCCGCCAGATCGAAGCGCTCACTCTGTTGAGACTTGCAGAAATACGGCGACTGAAAGAGTTCCTTCAGGCACACGATCTGCGCGCCCTTTCGGGCCGCCTCGCGGACGAGCCGTTCGGTGCGCTGCAGGTTGGCAGCAACGTCCGACGTCGCGTGATCCTGAATGATGCCGATGGTGAACGGGGCTCTCGGCTCTGGGCTCTGGACTCTGGGCTTCTGTTCCATGTTCTGGATTCAGTCTAAGGTACCAGCAACCTGTAAACTGTAGAGACGATGCCCCAAGCCCAAAGCCCAGAATCAAATCAGGCCGAAAGCCGAGAGTCGAGAGCCAGAGAGACCACTGCTCAAGGTTGCGCTTCTCGGATTCGGCACCGTCGGCGCGTCGGTTGCGCGGATTCTGGTGGAGCGTCCGGAACTGGCCAATCGACTCCAGCTGACGCACGTCTTCAATCGTGGTGTGACGCGGAAGCGCGCCGATTGGGTCCCGTCGTCCGTCGTCTGGACCGACAGCTTCGATGACGTCCTGAGCGGACGTCCGGATGTTGTCGTTGAGGTTGTCGGCGGTGTAACACCCGCATACGAGTGGGTGAGCAAATCGATCGAGCACGGTACATCGGTGGTAACAGCCAACAAGATGTTGCTCGCTGCGCACGGTCCGGAGCTCTTGAAAGCCGCATCGCGTAAAGGAGTCCGGCTCCGCTTCGAGGCGGCGGTCGGTGGCGGCGTCCCGCTCATTCACGGAGTGAGAGAAGGCCTCGCCGGCGATTCACTCACCGGAGTCGCAGGCATTCTCAATGGCACCTGCAACTACATCCTCAGCCGTATGTCTGCGACAGGCGAGGCGATGGACATCGTCCTCGCGGACGCGCAACGATTGGGATACGCGGAAGCCGACCCGACCGCAGATGTCGATGGCTTCGACGCGGCAGCGAAGCTCGTCGTGCTGGCAGGGATCGCGTTTCATCGGCACCTCGGAATGCCCGAGGTCCCGAGACGGTCGATCCGTCCATTGGCCAGCGCTGATTTCCGATACGCTGCTCGCCTCGGCTGCACGATTCGTCAGGTCTCGACAGTCCAGGCAACCGATGGCGGCTTCTACGGCTCGGTCGGACCAGCGCTCGTTCCGCAGGGGTCGAGCTTCGGACGGAATGAAGGTGCCAACAACGTCGTCACGATTTACGGAAAGTACGGCGGCGAAAGCAGCTTCAGCGGTGCCGGCGCGGGCGGACCGGCCACGGCTGTTGCGGTCGTGTCGGATCTTCTGGCCCTGACTCAGGGCGGACGACAGAACGAAGCAGAAGAGTGGTCGCCGGCCAGCTTTGTCGCACCCCCTCCGCTTCCGTATTACCTCCGCTTCATCGTCAAAGACCGTCCCGGCATTCTGGCCGCCATTTCGACCGCCATGGCCAAGTACGACGTCAACCTCGACGCCGTGTTGCAGGAACCCGGCTATCCCAAAGACCGGCTTCCGTTTGTCATCACGGTGGAGCCCTGCGAAGAGGCCGCGCTGCTCGAGGCGCTGGGCGAACTGAGCGATGCGGATTGGCACGCCGAACCACCCCTCGCGCTCCCCAGACTTCTGGGGCAGGATTCGTGATATCGTTTTTATTTCGTGTCACTTAAGACCGTAGAGACCGTTCGCCCCGACGCCGCGCTGGGGGCTGAAATCGTGGTCCCGGGTTCGGTGGCGAACCTGGGTGGTGGCTTCGATACGCTTGGAGTTGCCGTCGAGTTGTACCTGCGGGTTCGCATCGTCGATGTCCGTGACGATGGCGGGTCCAGATTGACGGTGGCGCGAAGTGTACCTGCGGTATCCGGCGGGAACGCGGTCGAGCGGGCATTCGAATTAGTAGCGGAGCGCACCGGACGCCGGGCGCCGAGCGTCACCGTCGATGTCACCAGTGACATCCCAATGGCAGCGGGCCTCGGTAGCAGTGCCGCTGCAACGGTGGCCGCCCTCAGAGTGTTCGAGCGTGTAACCGGTCCGTTGGAGGATTCGGAACTGCTTGGCGCTGCGACGAAAGCCGAGGGGCATGCGGACAACGCCGCTCCCGCGCTTTTTGGCGGACTGAACTCGGTGATCGAAGTCGAGGGCGCATCTCCGTACTCGCTTCGATGGGCATGGCCGCATGATCTGAAGTTAGTGGTCGCGACGCCGGTCGTCGGCCTTGCCACGGCAAAGGCTCGGGCCGCATTGCCACGCGAGGTGCCGCGCGCGGACGCCATTTTCAACATGCAACGAGTGCTCGCTCTCGTGCACGCGTTGCAGCAGGGCGACTACGACCGGTTGCGTGAGGCCGTGAAGGATCGCTTGCATCAGTCGGCACGGGCATCGCTGGTGCCGCTTCTTTCGGAAGCGCTGGCACTCGAGGGTCCGGACGTGCTGGGCGCGTTTCTCTCAGGGGCCGGGCCGTCTGTTGCCGCTGCTCGCAAGAGCAGGCGACACGAAGGTCGCGACGCGATTGTCATCGATGTATGAGCGAGCCGGAGTGGAAGCAACAGTCCGGACGCTGAATGTGGACGACCAGGGCTCGCGAGTCCTCGAGTCGGGAGCGGTGAGGAGATCAGTATGAAGTTCGTGGCCGGGTTGACCTGTCACCTCTGTGGTGCAACGTACCCGCCGAAGGCCAGTTGGGTGTGCAGCGACTGCCTCGGTCCACTCGAAGTCACCTACGACTACGACGCGGTGCGCAAGGTCATCAGCCGCGAGCTCATTGAGTCACGACCCCGATCACTGTGGCGCTACCTCGAGTTGTTGCCGGTCATCGAGCCACGCACTGGTTTCCATTCCGGGTTCACGCCGCTCGTGCGTGCGACGCGTCTGGCCGAAGCGCTCGGCGTGTCTGAGCTGTACATCAAAGACGATTCGGTCAACCATCCGACGTTCTCGTACAAGGATCGCGTCGTGTCTGTCGCTGCGACGAAGGCGATCGAGTTGGGCTTCACCGTATTCGGATGCGCGTCCACCGGGAATCTTGCAGGCAGTGTCGCGGCGCACGCCGCGCGCCTCGGACTTGAGTGCTACGTGTTCATCCCGCACGATCTCGAGCCGGCGAAGATTCTTGGAGCGGCCATCTATCGGCCGCACGTCATCGCCGTCGAAGGCAACTACGACGATGTGAATCGGCTGTGCACGCAGGTGGCAGATCGATACGGTTGGGGATTCGCGAACATCAATCTCCGGAGCTACTACGCTGAAGGTGCGAAGTCGATGGGCTTCGAGATCGCCGAGCAGCTTGGCTGGCGCTTTCCCGATCACGTCGTGTCACCGGTTGCGGGAGGCACGCTGCTCCCGCGCATCTACAAAGGCATGCGCGAGTTCAAGGAAGTCGGTCTCGTGGACGGGCGTTTGCCTCGCATTCACGCTGCACAGCCGGCAGGATCCGCTCCAGTGATTCGCGCACTCGAGGCTGGACTCGAATTCCCGGATCCGGTGAAGCCCGACACCATCGCGAAGTCGCTCGCGATTGGCAATCCGGCCGACGGCTTCCAGGTCGTGAAGGTCGTGAAGGAGACCGGCGGCAGCGGTGCGATGGTCACGGACGCCGAGATTCTCGACGCCATCGATCTGCTCGCTCGTACCGAAGGGATTTTCACGGAGCCGGCCGGCGGAACGACGCTGGCGGCCACGCGCGCGCTCGTGCGCCGCGGCGTGATCAGACCGAACGAATCCGTCGTCGTGTGCATCACAGGCAACGGCTACAAGACTGCAGAGGTCATGGCCGATCGCGTCGAGCGGCCTGTGAGGATCGGTCGCGCATTGTCGGACTTCGAGCGCGTTGTGGCGCCGCAGGGAGTCACCGCATCGGCGTGAACCACACTGGGCTGGTTTATGTATCCCGTCTTTTTGAAGTTGACAGGTCGAAGAGTCCTTCTCGTGGGCGGCGGACAGGTCGCCGCAGGGAAGCTTGCGGGCCTTCTGGCGGACGGCGCACTCGTAACCGTTGTGGCGCCGGAGGTTCGACCGGAACTTCATCAGCCTGGCGTGACGATCAATCAGCGGCCGTTTGTGCCGGCGGATCTCGACGATGTCTGGTACGTGGTGGCTGCGGCACCGCCGGCGATTAACAAGGACGTGCTCGATGCGGCAGAGCATCGACATGTGTTCGTGAACGCTGTCGACGATCCCGCGCACGCGAGTGCGTATGCGGGCAGCGTCGTACGCCGGGCGGGTGTGACGATTGCGTTTTCGACCGATGGTCGAGCACCCGCGCTGGCTGGTTTGCTGCGCGAAGCACTCGACGCGTGGCTGCCGGCCGATCTCGATACGTGGATGGTGGCTTCCGACGCGGCGCGCCGCGAGTGGAAGCGAAGTCGGGTGCCAATGGAAGAGCGGCGACCCATGTTGCTCGAGACGCTCAACCGACTCTATGAGGACAAGGCCCGGGATCAACTCCCAATTTCCAACTCCCAACTCCCAAGTGGGGTGTGATGTGGAATTTGGGCGTTGGGTGTTGGGGGTTGGGAGTTCGTCATGGCGTTAGGTCGAGTTTCGCTTGTGGGTGCCGGTCCTGGTGATCCGGAGTTGTGGACGGTGCGCGCGCTTCGGCGCGTGGAAGAAGCCGATCTCGTGCTCTACGACGCGCTCGTCGATGCCGAATCACTCCGCCGTCTGACGCGCGCGCAGTGTTTCTTCGTCGGAAAGCGCGCCGGTCGCGCGAGCGTAAAGCAGGACACGATCAATCGGCTCATGGTCCGCGCGGCTCGGCAGGGCAAACGAGTGGTCCGCCTGAAAGGCGGAGACCCCTTCGTGTTTGGCAGGGGCGCGGAAGAGATGCTCGTGCTGGCGCGAGCCGGGATTCCCGTCGAGGTCGTGCCTGGCGTGACCGCCGCGGTGGCGGCACCCGGGGCCGCGGGAATTCCGGTGACCCATCGAAGCATGGCATCTGGCTTTCTCGTCGTCACCGGGCAGACAGGTGAGGGACTGAACAGCGCGCTGGCTGCCGTGCGACCGGCGAGCGTCACGGTTGTCGTCATGATGGGCCTCAGCGGCCGTGACGACATCGTGCGGGAGTTCATCGCACACGGCTGGTTGCCGGATACGCGAGCAGCCATCGTGTGTGGTGCATCGACGCGCGATGAATGGATCTGGACCGGAAGGCTTGCCGACCTCGGGTCGCCTGCACCCCCCGAAGGGGTAGCGGGCGTCCTAGTAGTCGGTGAAGTCGTGTCAATTGGGGAAGCACTGGCTGCGGCGAATGCACGTCCCGCTGCCGCCGACGAGGTGAGTTATGGCCGTAGCTGACGACTCGAAAACCCTGGGCCGCGCGAATCTGGACTTTGCGGAGGAGCACGATATCGACGAGTTCGTCGAGGTCTTGGGTAAGTACGAACGGGGCGAGATCACGCCCGAAGTGTGGCGTCGTTTCAGGCTCGTCCGCGGCACGTATGGGCAGCGTCAGGACAACGTCCAGATGCTTCGGATCAAGATCCCGCAAGGCATCGTCACCGCATCGCAGATGCGAGCCATGGCGGGTGTCGCGGCGCGGTATTCGCGCGGCTTCTGTCACGTCACGACACGCCAGAACATCCAGTACCACTTCGTGCTGCTCAGCGTCGTCGAAGAGGTGATGCGCGAGCTTGCGAACGAGGGTCTGACGACGCGCGAAGCGTGCGGCAACTCGGTGCGCAACATCACGGGATGCCCGTACGCGGGAACGTCAGAGACCGAGATCTTCGATGTGACACCGTACGCCGAGGCGATGACGCGCTACTTCCTGCGCCACCCGCTATCGGGCGTCCTGCCGAGGAAGTTCAAGATCGCGTTCGAAGGGTGCACTGAAGATCACGCGCTCGCATCGATTCACGACATCGGCTGGCGCGCACGCATCGTCGATGGCAGGAAGGGGTTCCGTGTCACCGTCGCGGGCGGCACGTCGATCCTGCCAGTGTCAGGTTACGTGCTCTACGACTTCCTCCCGGTCGAGGAAATGTTCAACGCCGCAGAGGCGGTTGTGCGTGTGTTCCACCGCTTCGGTGACTATAAGCATCCGCAACGGAACCGGATGAAGTTCGTCGTCAGGCAGCTTGGCTGGGACGGCTATCGCGCGCGTTTCGAGGAGTGCCTCGACGAGTTCACGAAGGAAGGCGGCGCGCGTCTCTCGTTCGATCCTGCCAGCACCCGATCGGAGACTGCGCCCGACTGGGCTCCTGCTGAAGCGCCGACACTCCAGGCTGTCGCCGCGATGGCGAGCACACCGGTGAATGGTCCCGGGATCATGCCGGGCACCGTCCGACTGCAGCCACTGCCGGACGCGTTCGTTCGCTGGATGCGCAGCAACGTGAGCAAGCAGCGCCAGCCGGGTTACTACCACGTGACCGTCCGCTTGCCGCTCGGCGACTTCACTGCGGGTCAGATGCGCGTGCTTGCCGATCTGTCCGACGCTTACGGCGATGGCTCGATGCGACTGACGGTCGACCAGAACGTGCTCTTCAGATGGGTGACTCGCGAATCGATCGAGCCTTTCTATCAGCGCATCGCGGCAGCAGGGCTCGCGGCTCCTGATGCCAACACACTGGGCGACGTGGTGAGCTGCCCGGGCGCGGAGAGCTGCAGGCTTGCAGTGACGCAGTCGCGCGGGCTCGGGCGCGCGTTGACGGAGCATCTGAGTGCCCGTCCCGAACTGGTCGACCTGGTGCCGTCTGGTCACATCAAGATCAGCGGCTGCCCGAACGGATGTGGACAGCATCACATCGCGTCGATCGGGTTCCAGGGAAGCGTTCGCAAGCTCGGTCCGCGTGCTGTGCCGCAGTACTTCGTCCTCGTTGGCGGTGGCTGTGCCGATGAGGGAACCGCGCACTTCGGCAAGGTCGTGTCGAAGGTCCCGGTTCATCGACTGACGGACGTGCTCGATCGACTGCTCGGTCTTTATCGCGATCATCGTCAAGGGGAAGAGGAATTGGGTGCGTTCTTCCGACGTGTGCCGCCGTCGATGGCCACCGACGCGCTCAAGGATCTGGCGATGCTGCTTCCGAACGAAGCGACCGACGAGGACTTCATCGACCTCGCTGAGACGCAGGCGTTCACGCCCGAGGTGATGGACGGAGAGTGCTCGGCGTAGCTGGTTGGTGGTAGGTGGATCGTGGTTGGTGGCCAGAACGTTGAACGCTTTTGACCACCAACCACCAACCACCAACCACTAACCAGGGAGCGGCTGCCAGGCAAGGGCGACGAGTCGAACGTCGACGTTGCCCCGCTTGGGCTTGATCTCGATCACGTCGAGCGGTGCGTTTGAATTCGCGGTCGCTTCGAGCGCGGTGATCTCGCGTTCGAGGTCGGCATCGAGCGCCGCGATCTCCGCTTCCACTTCCTGCACTTTCACGTGCGCGCGTTCGACGTCCTGCCCTTCCTTCATCGACCGACTGACACCGCGTGCGGCAGTCGTCGCGCGCCCGAGCGTCGAAAGAGAGACCGCTCGACGCCCCATGAGTGCGCCCACCATCGTTGCGCCGAGTGACACCGCCGTCTGTAATTTCTGCTGGCTGACCTGTTGCTGTTCGCGCTCAACCTGCTCCTGGGCCTTGCGTCGCTTTGCGTCCAGGCGCGCGACCTTCGGCGCGTAGCGGGCGCGCAACGTTTCCACCGCGCCATCGCGCAACTCGCGCGTTGCCTGCTGCGTGCGAATACGGAAGTCGCGCTCGCTTTCGTCCGGCTCTGACATGAGCTTGAGTGCAGGCGCGGAGAACAGCTTCAACGGTTGCGACTGAACGATCCAGTCTGCGAAGTCTTGCCTCCAGTCAACGTATTGCTTCGGATTGAGGGCGGCCTTCGGGAGCGCGCCATATGTTGCAGGCGGAACCGTCTTCGGCTCGATCAACGAATCAGGTGGCTCAACTGAGTCGTCTGCGTTCTGCCAGTCGATCGGGATGGCCCCTGCCGCGAACGGCACCGCCGCCTGGAAGCTTCGAACCAGATCCACGCCGCGCCGTGTGTCGGTGTAATGAATGCGCGCGGCGCCGTAGAGCACGGGTCGGTAGGCAGACGCGTCAATGCCAGCGCCCTTCAGGAAGTACTCCCTGACACCTGCGGGTACGGTCGGCTTGGCCGATGGCGTTGCCGCCGGAGCCGCCGCCGGGGGTGGTGGGGCCGTTGCGGCTTGTGGCGATGCGAACCGCTGCAGCTCCTCGCGTCCCATCGGGCCACGCAGGTACGACAGTGTCCACCGCGTCTCGAGCGCAACAGGACCCTGTTCGTGCACGTTGTGCATCAGAAACACCCGGCCGCGCAGCGTCGACAGCGCCTTGTCCATCGTCTGTCGATCGAGTCCGCCGGCGAGTCCCTCGAGACCGTCGAGCACGCGCGCCTTGTCGCGCTCGGTTTGCAGCTTGCCGAGAAACCACGTCCCGATGTTCGACAGCGCTTTGTAGTCGAGATCGACCGGGTTCTGCGTCGCGAGTGTGATGCCCACTCCATACGCACGCGCCTGCTTGAGCAGTGTGAGCAGCGGCGCTTTCGATGGCGGGTTGGCGACTGGGGGAAGGTAGCCAGCGACCTCGTCCATGTAGATCAGCGCACGCAGCGAGCTCGTGCCCGTTTGTCGTCGCGTCCACTGGAGCACAGCGTTCAAGACGAGCGAGACGACAAGCATTCGCTGCGGTTCGTCGAGGTGGGCGATGGAGACGATCGCGATGCGGGGACGCCCGTCGGGCGTGAAGAGCAACGAACTGGCCTGAAGTGGGTCACCCGCGCTCCAGAGCTCGAAGCCTGGTGCGGCGAGGACGCTGTTGAATTTCAGCGCGAGCTCCTGGCGATCGCGCGCCGGGTAAAACGTTTCGAGGTCGAGGATTCCGACGCGCTCGAAGGACGGACGTTGAAGCTGTTGGATGAGCCACGCGAGATCCGTGTCGCCGTCGCCCTGACGCGTCTGCAGGATCGTGGATACCAACGCCAGGTCACGGTTGTGTGGCTGAACATCGGTGATGCCCACGAGACCAAGCAGCCCCGCCGCAGTCGCCGCGATCCGGCCTTGCGCATCTTCCGCGGTTTCGTGGCGCGACTGCCCGGTCTGCCCAAGAATCGCGAGCGGGGTTGCTGCACGACTGCCCGGCGTGTAGACGCGTACTTCGGCAGCCGCACGCAGCCTCGCGATGCGGCTCCCATCCTGATCCCACTCGGCCAGGCCGGCCTTCCAGCGCTTCGCGATGTCAGCTGCGTAAGCATCGACCGTCACCTGCTTGCGTGACGCCTCGCCTTCGTCCACCCACGGCGCGAAATCAGACGGCGCGAGATCGGGGAAAGTCAGGAGCAGATTGGTGAGATCCCCTTTGGGATCGATCGCGAGG
Organism: uncultured Acidobacteriota bacterium; assembly: GCA_963818645.1. GTDB lineage: Bacteria > Acidobacteriota > Vicinamibacteria > Vicinamibacterales > UBA2999 > Gp6-AA40. The sequence continues at coordinate 96,784 of CAWFTF010000010.1, forward strand.
ACCGGCACGCCATCGATGGCGGCTTCTTCGAGGAGCGTGATGCCGAGGCCGGTCTTGCCGCTGCCCGTCATGCCGAGCACGACCGCGTGCGTGAGGAGATCCCGCGAGTCGTACAGGATCAAGTCCTCCAGCCGGGCGTTGGACGCGAGGTCGTAACGCTTGCCCAGATAGAAGAGGCCGAGTTTTTCGTAGTCAGCCGCCATGGGACCGCTGTGCGCCTCGTTGTTGAAATTCAGGACTCATTGTGCCCCGCATGGCGGTCCCAGGCGCGCGAAGCGCGCCCGGAAGACACTGCCCGCCAGCCGAGGGCTCTGCGGGATATCAAGAGTAGAGCCTTTGGCTGGCTCCATTATGCAAGCTGCTCGAGCAGATCGCAGGTTTCTTCGATGGCATTGCGCGCCCGGATCCGTTCCGACCACTCGCGGCAGCTGGCGGCCGTTCGACCGTCGTCCAACAGAACGCGCAACGTGGCTGCAACTCGGTCTCCGTCGAACTTCGAAGGAACGACCCATCGTCCGACACCAAGCCTTTCCAGCCGCGTCGCATTGTCTGGTTGATCGAATCCCATGGGCATCGTCAATTGTGGAACGCCTGCGGCGAGTCCCTGCGCGAGCGTCCCGATGCCGCCATGGCTGACGAGCGCCGCGCAACGCGGAAGCACATCCGAGAGCGGAACGAACGGCTCATGGTGGGCAGTCGGTGGAAGCTTCGGAAGATGCCCGGTGTATCGAGTCAGTAGTAGCGCCCGACGCCCGAGGCTCTCGGCTGCGTCTACGCCGGCTCTGAAAAATCGAGCCGCCGCCTGGTTCGCCGTGCCGGGCGTGAAAAGCACGGGCGGCGGTCCATCATCGAGGAACCGCCTCAAAGAAGGCGCCAGCTCGGTGGGCCTGTGGTCATCGAACAGTGGGAATCCGGTCAGGCGCAACGAAGCCGGCCAGTCTGATTGCGGGACGCCGAACCAGTCCGGGAAGAGTCCGATGACTCGTTGCGGCGAATGGATCCAGTCACGAAATACGCGTGTGACCGGCGGGAGTCCAAGCTCGCGTCGCCACTCGTTCAGACCGGGTACAACCTTGGGATCGAGCATGAAGCGATCGATGGACCACCAGATGCTTCGCTTGAGCCATCGGGCCAGCTCGAACCGTCGAGGCCCGGCGCATAGGCGGGTTGTGCGAAATCGGATCGGAAGATCGACGGCGCAAGATGAATCGTCGCCGCCGGGACTCGGTGTACCTCTTCGAAGACGCGCGTCGAGAAACTGAGCGAGTGTCCAACGAAGACGGTGCGGCCCGGCTCATGGAGCCTCCCGAGGCGCTCGTACGCGGCTCGCAATTTGGTAACGACCGATTCGAGCACCAGCTGCAACCCACGCCGCGGGTGCCAGATATCCGGGTGTCTCGAGACCGCGTCGTACTCTTCGACAGAGGCCGTCTCGTCAAATACCAGCCCTGCCTCCCGTACGATGTCGGCGAAAGGCCCCGCCGAGGAGACGATCACCTCATGTCCGCGAGCCTTGAGCGCGCGACCGATGCCGACGAACGGATGGACGTCTCCGCTCGAACCGACGGGGGTCATGACGAAACGCATCAGTGTAAAGTGAACCACATGACGCAGCTCAGCACGATCGGTCAGATTGCCACGGCGGTGAAAGATCTGGATCGCGCCGTGGCTTTCTACAGGGACACGCTCGGAATGCAGTTCCTCTTCCAGGTGCCGCCGGGTCTCGCGTTCTTCGATTGTGGAGGAGTTCGCCTGATGATCGAGGTGCCTCCGGACAAGGAATTCGATCACCCTGGCTCGGTCCTCTATTTCAAGGTCACCGACATCGATGCGGCATACGGCGACCTGAAGGGACGCGGCGTCGACTTTCGCGACGCGCCGCATCTCATCGCGAAGATGCCGGATCATGAACTGTGGATGGCGTTCTTCCGAGATGGAGAGGGCAACACGCTCGCACTCATGCACGAAAAGCGGGGATAATTCCTGAGTGACGCGATTCGAAGCCCTGGACCCGGAGATCCGCGGGGTCCTCGGCAAGAAGGTCAGCGAGCTCGGGTTACGCGTTGAGGGGTCACCGGTCGAAGGCTACGTTCGGCAGCTATACAAAGAGCTCGATCGACGAGGTCTGAAGAAGTTTCGCCCGGTCTGTTACCTGACGGACGAGTGGGGATGCCCGGATCAGCAGCCCGTGCTCGGCATTCCGTTCTACCTGGCCGATCCGAAACTGCAGACGATCGAGAAGGCGGCTCATGCGCTCGAGACCGATCGCCAGATCATGATGTACATGCGTCACGAGGCGGGGCACGTCTTCAACTACGCCTATCGCCTCTATACGACGCCGCAATGGCGCGACCTGTTCGGCCCCTTCTTTCGTTCTTATCGCGAGGAGTACCGTCCCATTCCCTTCAGCAAGCATTTCGTGCGTCACATCGAGGGCTGGTACGCGCAGAAGCACCCGGACGAGGACTTTGCCGAGACGTTTGCCGTGTGGCTGACGCCGCGCAGCCCGTGGCGCCGCCAGTACAAGGGATGGCCGGCCATGCGGAAGCTCCGTTACGTGGACCGCAACGCGCGCGCCCTTGCTGAAACGGAGCCGATCGTCAAGACAGGAGAGGTCGATATCACGCCTGACGACATCAGTGTGACCGTCGAACAGTTCTACGAGCAGGCTGCACAGGAGCAGCAGGCGCGCATCGATATCGCCCTCGACGCCCACCTCGGGCAGATCTTCCTGAGCCGCCGACGCAAGGAATCGCGCCCTGCGGCCGATATTGTCGGTAGGTACCGGCCAGAACTGGTCGAAAAGATCACGTACTGGACGGGGGTCCGGCGGCCAATTGTCACCGGACTGATCGAGTCCATCTGCGCGACCTGCACGCGGATGAAGCTGTGGGGAGAGGTGGGGGAGGAAGCCCGCTACCTCGTCGAAGTGACGGCACTGGCCACGACGCTGGCGATGAATTTCTTGACGCGAGGGCAGTTCGAGCAACGATGAGCAAACTCAAGATCGTCGTTCTGTACGACCGGGTCCTCGTGGACGAAGCCGAGGAAACGGCGACGCCTGACAAGTCGCCCGTGGTGCGCACGCTCGACAAAAAAGAGGTCGAGGAGGAAGTCGCCGACGCCCTCACCAAACTCGGTCACGAGCCGACGATGCACGAGCTCGATGGGACGCCGAAGAGCCTCCTGGCGCTCGCGCGCCTCGAGTGCGATCTGATCTTCAATCTCACCGAGTCGTTTGCCGACGATGACACCGCCGATTTCAAGATCGCGGGCTTTCTGGAGCTGGTCGGAAAAAAGTACACAGGCTCAGGCACGCACGGCTTGATGCTGGCGCAGGACAAGGCGATCGCGAAGAAGATTTTTGCGTTTCACGGCATCCACACGCCGGTGTTCGCGAAATCGTTCCGTGGACGGCTGGACTTCTCGCACGACCTGCAGTTCCCGGTGATCGTGAAGCCAGCGCGCGAAGACGGCTCGATTGGCATCGAGTTCAGCGCGGTCGTGAGCTCGATTCGCGAGCTGATGGAGCGAATGGATTGGCTCCACGCCAACTTCAACTCGCCCGTGCTGATCGAGGAGTACATCGAAGGGCGCGAGATGTATGTCGGTGTCATCGGCAACGACAAGCCCGAAGCGCTGCCGGTCGTGGAACTCGATCTCTCGAAGCTCCCTGACGGCACTCCGCGTATCGCGGCCGCGGAAGTGAAGTGGGGCAAGGGAACCAAGGCCTATCGCGACACCAAGTCCGCCGTCGCCACCGACCTTCCCGAGGAGACAGTGACGGCGCTGCAGCAGACGGCCGTGGCTGCTTATCAGGCCCTCGAACTGCGGGACTACGGACGCGTGGACATGCGTCTCCAGTCCGATGGCCGCGTGCACGTGATCGAGGTCAACCCGAATCCCTGGCTCAGCTCGAAAGCCGAATTCGCCATGGCTGCTCGCAAGTCCGGGCGCAACTACCCGCAGCTGGTCGAAGAGATCGTCGACCTCGCCATGGCCAGAGCGTAGTCAACTCCCAACTCCCAATCTCCAACTCCGAACGTCCAAGATCTTTGGGAGTTGGGAATTGGAATTTGGGAGTTCTTAGGGTCGTGCTTTCCCGTCAGCCGTCCACAGGTAGAGCGTTCGCGAAGTCCCGTTCACATCCCTGAACGTATCGACGACCTCCGGCTCCCAGTCGCCCATCGCGAAACTGTGCGAGACGACCCGGGAACCGCGGCGCAACTGACGCGTGAGGATCGGACGAAGTTTCACGTTCGATGCCGACAGCAAATAGAGGGTAACGACCGTCGCATCCGACACATCGACTGTCATCGCGTCCTGGATCAGAAATTTCACGCGTCGCTCGATGCCAGCCGCCCTGGCGTTGGCTTCTGCCTGATTGATCAAGTTGGCGTCGATGTCCACGCCGACACCTCGCGCGCCGAATTTCTGCGCGGCGGTGATGACGATCCGCCCATCACCGCATCCGAGGTCGTACACCACGTCGTTCGGGCCGACCTTCGCGAGCGTGAGCATGCGCTCCACGACATCGGCGGGTGTCGGCACGTACGGCGCGAGGCTCCTGCTCTGTGCTGCGACCGACGATTGAAGCAGCAGCGCGATGACCATAAGCACAGCCGTAAGCACGATCTCAAGCCTTCCGAGGCGAAGCACGGTCGGATTGTACTCTCTGGGAGACAGCCGCTGACTCGATCGAGTCACCCTGCTCAAGTCCTGAAGTACGAACAATTTAGCCACGAGGTGCCGCGGGGCTCGCACAGAAGTCAGCCGTCCAACGGGCATTTGTCGGGTCTGAAGTGCCGAAATAGGGTGTTTTTCGGGCATTTTCCGTTGATTCCGTTCGGTCGGGTGAGCTATACTCGTGAGGCTATTCCAAGCGCTAGACCGCTACTATCAACCTTCCTGCAACGGGGGAAACGTGACATTCCAGCTTGGTGACAAGGTCATCTACCCGAATCATGGGCTCGGCATCGTTGAACGGGTTGAGGAAAAAACGATTCTCGGAACCACCTGCGGATTCTTTCATCTGCGTATCGTGTCGAATGACACGACGGTGCTCGTGCCCGTCGCCAACGTCGACAACGTGGGGTTACGCAAAGCCATTACGGATGAAGAAGTCGAGCGACTGTTCACCTTGCTGAGTGACGGGAAGATCGACAATCACCAGAACTGGAAGGGTCGATTCAAGGACAATTCCGACAAGATGCGCACCGGCTCCATCTACGACATGGCCGATGTGCTCAAGAGTCTGACGTTCCTCAGTAAGTCAAAGAGTCTCTCGTTCCGTGAGAAGCGGATGCTCGATCGCGCCAAGGCGCTCATCATCTCGGAAGTCTCCGAGGTCATGCGCGAAAAGGCTCCGGATATCGAGTCGAGAGTCGACCGTGCGCTCGAGAAGTGCTTTGTGGTCAAGGCCCGCAACGTCGCCAGAGCGACGGCGCGCGCCAAGGTCGTGAAACAGGTCAAGGCACCGCTGGTCGTGGCCACCGTTGCGGTTGCGGCCGCACGACGGGCCCGAGCTTCCTAGTTTCGCTTCGCCGTAGCCTTCTTCGCCCGGACCACCCGTCCGGGCGTTTTTTTGTACCGCCGAATCCCGTTTATCGTTAGCCGCGTCGATGATAAATGCCGTCCGCTCGATCATTGCCTACTTCCTGATCGTCGTTTACATCGCCATCGCTGGTCCGGTGGCCCTTGTAATCGGCGGGCTCTTTCGCTGGGAAGGTGGCCTGTATGCGCTGGGGCACGTCGGTGTCTGGCTCGCATTGACGCTCTCAGGCATCAGATACCGCGTCACCGGGTTCGAGCATGTGCCCTCGACGGCCGTCGTCTTCTGTTCGAACCACGAGAGCAACGTCGATCCCCCCGTCTTGTTCAGAGCGCTTCATCGCCGGCTTCGCGTCCTTTATAAGGCGGAACTCCGCCGCTTCCCGCTGATGGGCATCATTTTCGATGTCGGTGGATTCGTCGCGGTGGAACGAGGCGATCGCGAGAAGAGCCTTGCCGCGATCTCGCGCGGCGCGGCCTCGCTCAGATCGGGAAATTCATTTCTCATTTTTCCTGAAGGGACACGAAGCCGTACGGGTCAGCTGCTGCCTTTCAAGAAGGGCGGATTCATCATGGCGATCGAAGCACAAGTCCCCATTGTCCCGGTCGCAGTGCACGGTGGCCGTAACGCTATGCGGAAAGGCAGTGCGTTTGTGCAGCCGGTTATGGTGAACGTCCACGTTGGCCCTCCCATCCCCACGGCCGGGTTGACCATGGCCGACCGCGACGCGCTCATCGCCAGGGTCAGGACCAACATCCAGGCCCTGTTGGAGTAGACTTCCTGTTGCCAGCCCGCCGTCGGGGAACCTGTGTCTCGACTCTGTCTTGTCTCCCTCTTCGTGCTGACGGCAGTCGTCCTGCAGGCACAGGACCAGCCGACATTCCGAACCGGCGCGAACTACGTCCGCGTGGACATGTACGCGAGCGTCGATGGCAAGAGCATCGAGGATCTGACCGCTGAGGAAGTAGAAGTCCTCGAAGACGGAGTACCTCAGAAGCTCGAGGGCTTCGAGCATGTCCAGGTTCGAGCCGCCGGACCGCAGGAATCCCGCCGCGAGCCCAACACGGTCGAGCAGAGTCGCCAGATGGCCGCTGAGGGGCGCGCCAGGGTGTTCGTGATCTTCCTGGACACCTATCACACCAGCATCGAAGGCTCGTCCAACATGCGGCTGCCGCTCATCAAGTTCCTCGATCGTCTGCTGGGACCGGATGACATGGTCGCGCTGATGACTCCCGAAATGGGGGCGAGTGACATCACGCTGGGCCGCAAGACCACGGTCATCTCCAACATCATGCAGGCGCAATGGATGTGGGGACGAAAGGGTCGGCTCGTGGACGATGACCCGAAGGAAGAGGCGTACCAGCAGTGCTACGGCGTGGGTCGTCTGGTGGACGAGATGAAAGCGCGCCGGCGGGAGAAGCTGACGCTCGATGCGCTCTCCGATCTGATGGTGCACCTGGGTGGCATCCGTGAGGAGCGCAAGGCGCTGGTCGTCGTGACCGAAGGCTGGCAACTGTTCCGGTCGAACCCGAATCTGACGGCCGGAGACGACCCAGCCAATCGCGTACGGCCTGAAGACATTCTGAAACGGTCGCCACGTCCGGCGCCAGCCGACAGCGGAACGAGTACGGCCGGCACAAATGACCGCGTGGAGTGCGAAGCCGATCGCACTGCGCTCGCAGCTCTCGATCATACGCAGCGGCTTCGGGAGATCACCGATGAGGCGAATCGAGGCAACGTTACGTTCTACCCGGTCTACGCGAGAGGCCTCGTGGCGTTCGATGCTCCGATTGGTCCGGAGAAGCCGCCGTCGATTCGTGAAGACCAGGCAAACCTGCGCGTCAAGCAGGACGGCATTCGCTTTCTGGCGGACAACACCGACGGCACCGCGATCATCAACACGAACAACATCGACGGGATGCTCCAGCGCATCGTCGACGACCTTTCGTCGTATTACCTCTTCGGGTACTACTCGACGAACACGAAGCTGGACGGTCGGTTCCGGAATATCACCGTTCGAGTCAAACGGCCCGGAGCGAAAGTACGGGCGAGGCGCGGCTACCGAGGGCGCACGGCTGACGAGCTGATTAGCGGCGCGGCCGGTGCTGCGGCTACGGAAGCGTCGGCCACCCTCAGCACGGCGCTCACGCCGGTGGTCGGTTTCAATGCGCGTTCGCAGTTTCGCATCCGCACATCGTCCTGGGGGCACCCAGCGACCGGGAGCGATGCTGCCGGAGGCGCCTTCTGGGTCGTGGGAGAACTCGATTACAAGACGAGGCGCGAGTTGGCCTGGACGGCCACGGCGAAGGCGGATGTCGTCATCCTTGCTTCCGATGGGAGCGAGGTGATGTCGCGGACGATCGACGTGAAGACCGATGATGGTCCTTTCGGCTTCGCCGTCCCAGACTCAGGAGGCCTGCCTGCTGGCGAGTACGCCGTTCGCGTGCGCCTCACGTCTACCGCTGACAGTTCCCTCGCGTTGAGTGATACTGCGAGGGTCGTCCTCAGTCCGAGTACGACGCTCGGCGAGGCGGTGATGTGGCGTCGCGGGCCGACGACTGGGCTTCAGCACAGGCGCACGGCCGATCCTCGCTTCCAGCGGAGCGATCGATTGCGATTTGAATACGCCACCACGCTGTCCGAGCCCGTGAAGGCACGTCTGCTGGATCGCAACGGCAATCCCCTCAGTGTCCCTGTGCAGACGATGGAACGTCCGGATGCGTCTGGAGCTTTCCGTTGGATCGTCGTGGACGCGGCGCTGGCTCCCTTTGCGCCAGGCGACTATGGGGTTGAAGTGACGCAGGGATCCGCGAAGCAGGTTACGGGATTTCGGATTGTTCCTTAGTGCCGGTCGGTGGTTGGTAGTTAGTGGTTGGTGGTTGGTTTCAGGAGTTCAGGGGTTCTGACCACCTACCACCATCCACTATCCACCATCCACGAACCAGAGCTACCCACCCACTGAGAAGGTCACCGTCCAGGGCTTGATCGGTGCGCCATCGAATCCCTTGAGGCCGTCGAGCAGCTCCACTTTGACCGTTCGAAATGGTTGGAGCGGCTTCGCGAACGTGATCAGAATCGCGCGGTTGGCTGCGTCATACGCCGACTTGAAATCGACCGCGCCTTCCACCCCGACATAGCTCACCCGGACGTTGCCGGCAATCGAGCTCTCATTCAGTCCGCGCGAAAACTGCACGCGAACAGGCGCTGAGGCGGTGACGTCGGTTTCCCCGTCGGTCGGGGAGCTGAATACGACCTCGAGTGGCGTCAGCGGAATTGCAGGAGCGGCGGGCTCATCGGACGCGACGACCTGAGGTGGCTTTGAAAGCGACACGCGCGTGGCCTTCAGACTGACCAGGCCCTTTTCACGCATCACCGTGCCGGTGACTTCGAGCCAGCGATCCGTGTCGACCCTCCGATTGATGTCGAAGTCGAATCCCTGTCCCTTCGGGCGCACGTCGGTGACCCAGAGCGCGCCTTCAGTGCCGCGAAGGACGAAGTCGTACTTGCTCTTGCCGGGCGCGTCTGGCAGGTCGCCGAATAGATTGCGTCCGCGAAAGTTGCCGGTGATGGTGACCGTCTGCCCGTCGTATCGCCACGGCTCGATCGCGATCGACTTGACGCTCGCGCCGGCGACCGGCTGCGTCTCGGCCGTCGCGCTGATGCGAACGATCAACTCTTCACCGGGTTTTGGCCACTTGCCCGCCTCGCGACCGTCGTTGAAGCTGCCGGCGCGAGGGTCACCTTCCTCGAGACGTCCGACATCAAGGAAGAGACCGCGCGCGTCGACGACGCCGTTCGGCGTTTTGACACCATTGTCGAGGAACACGCGCACTTCGTGCTCGTCGGCACGGAGAAACATCTTCGCGCCTTCGGTGGCTAGTTCGCCACGTACGAGCACGTTTTGGAGGTGATAGAAGCCGGGATATTGCCGGAGTGCGTTGATCGTGGTCAGACGACGGGTGTTCGTCTGCGCATCCGCGACGGTCACCACAAGAAGCGCCAGAAAGAGGACGCGGATAGCCCGCCGAATCACTCCTTCATTCTACTTTGCGCATTGCCATCCGGGAGACGATGACCGCCAGGGCCACGAACAGGAGCGCGCTGGCGATCTGGCCGACGGCAGTCTCACCGTGCATGGCCGGAATGAGGTTCCCGATCGACTGGAACGGCTCGATCGAGCCTGTCCCAACAAGGATCGCGAAGAGAATGCCGGCGATCGAGCCACCCGCAATCAGTCCCGAGCTGAAGAGCGTTCCGGCGCTGACTTCCGATTCCTGCGCGACTCCGGTCTTCTGCTCGACCCACCACCGCACGAGACCACCCGCGAAAATCGGTGCAGTCGTTGCGATCGGCAGATAGGAACCCACGGCGAACGACAGCGAGTGGATGCCGCACAACTCGAGAGTGACGGACACGAAAACGCCGACCAGCACCAGACCCCACGGGAGGTTCTGATTCAACAACCCGCGGATGATCGTCGCCATCAGCGTCGCCTGCGGTGCAGGCACATCCGCCGAGCCGATTCCGAACACCTGATGCATGTAGATCGTCGTGATCGCGATGACCGATGCCGAGACGACCACGCCGACGATGAGGCCCATCTGCTGGTAGAAGGGCGTCGCGCCAACGAGGTAACCCGTCTTCAAGTCCTGCGATGTGTTGCCGGCGTTTGCGGCGGCGATACAGACGATGGCGCCGACGGAGAGCGCGATTGGCGCGTAGGCGTCACCCGTCCAACCGAGAGCGACGAACAACAGGCAGGTCAGGATCAGTGTGGCGATCGTCATCCCTGAGATCGGATTCGACGATGACCCGATCAAGCCGGTGATGCGTGACGAGACCGTTGCGAAGAAGAATCCGAAAATGAGGATGAGCACCGCGGCCATGACGTTGCCCTGACTCGGCAGCCCTGGCATGACGGTGAGGAAGATTGCCAGCAGCAGCGAACCGCCGAGCACGATCGCCATTGGCACGTCGCGTTCGGTTCGTGTCTGCGAACCCTTGCCGACGCCAGCAGACAGATCTTTCAAGCTGCCGCGTGCCGACGACACGATGGTCGGGATCGTGCGCGCCAAAGTGATGAGACCAGACGCGAGCACGGCTCCCGCGCCGATGTAACGAATGTAGGCGCTCCACAGTTGGCCGGGGTTCATCTCGGAAATCAGAAATGGCCGACCAGTCGCCGGGTTGTTCGCGAAGTTCGGATGAATCGGCGGGAACGGCTCGGTGATGAAGCTTCCGAGGATCGAGAGCAGCGGGAGGAAGACGAGCCACGAGAGCACGCCACCGGCGAACATCGTTCCCGCGATCCGCGGTCCGATGACGTAGCCGACACCCAGATATTCAGGCGAGAGGTCAACGTTCAACGTGGCGTTCGGGAACTGGCTGGTACGGGCAGTGGAGTAGCCGATCTCCGTGCGAAACAGGTTGAAGATCCACGAGAGCGACTTCCACAGCGCGCCCACGCCGAGTCCGCCGAAGACCATCGAGGCCAGTTTGCCGCCGCGTTCACCCGCGACCAGGACTTCGGCGCACGCCGTGCCCTCGGGATAGGGAAGCACGCCGTGTTCTTTGACGATCAGCGCACGGCGCAGAGGCACCATCATCAGCACGCCCAGGATGCCGCCCGCAAACGTCAGCATCGTGATCTGGACGTAGTTGAAATAGCTGGGGCCGTTGGGCGTCAGGAAGATGAGAGCGGGAATCGTGAAGACGACGCCACCGGCGAGCGATTCGCCTGCCGATCCGATCGTCTGAACGATGTTGTTCTCGAGGATGGACGAACCGCCAAGCTTCTTCAGGACCGAGATTGCGAGCACCGCGATCGGAATCGAGGCGCCGACCGTGAGTCCGGCGCGCAATCCCAGATAGACCGTGGACGCTCCGAACAGCAACCCGAAAAGTGCGCCCAGGATCACCGCTCTGACCGTGAACTCCGGCAGCGAACGAGAGGCCGGGACATACGGCTGAAACGTGCTCGAATCGCGTGTTTCGGGTCGATTCACGGGGCCATGTGCCATGGCGCGTGATGGTAGCATTGAACCTTGTGAATCGGTTGAACAAGCGCAGGCAGACACCCGATCAGGTCTCGGAACTCACGACAAATCGCTTGTCTGTGTACCTCAGGTGCCTCAACGAACTGGATGCGGCCGGAGTGCAGTCGATCTCTTCTCAGTCGCTGGCCGAACGCTATCAACTCAACGCCGCACAGATTCGCAAGGACCTGGCGTACTTCGGTGAGTTCGGCGTTCGCGGTGTCGGCTACTACGTCAAGGATCTGCGCCGGCATCTCCGGCAGATTCTCGGCCTCGATCGACACCTGCGTGTCGCAATCATGGGCGCCGGGAATCTTGGTCTCGCACTCGCCGACTACCCCGGATTCCGTCAGGAAGGATTCGAGATCGCGGCGCTCTTCGACGCCGCCAACGAAAAGATCGGCCACGAGTCGCGAAGCGGCGTGCCGATCTACGACATCAAGGAACTCAAGCGGATCGTTCGTCGCGAGCGCCTCGACATTGCCGTCATCGCCGTTCCCGCTCCGCACGCACAACCCGTTGTCGAGCAGGTCATCACGGCGGGGGTCAAGGCCATCCTCAACTTCTCGCCTGGCGCGTTGAAGGTTCCGCAGGATGTCAAGCTCAAGAGCGTCGATCTGACTGTCTCGCTCGAGAGCCTCTCTTTCTATCTGGCGCAGGGAGATCAATAGCGTGGCGAAGCTCTCGCATCTCGATGCGCAGGGGAAGGCGCGAATGGTTGACGTCGGCGACAAGCCGGTGACCGCTCGTGAAGCCCTGGCTCGCGGCGAGATCACGATGAGTGCGACTGCGCTTCGCCTCATTCGAACGGGAGCGCTTGCGAAGGGCGACCCGCTGCAGGTTGCCCGGCTGGCCGGCATCATGGCGGCGAAGAAGACCGCAGAATTGATTCCGCTGTGTCATCCGCTGCCGCTGACTCACGTGCGCGTGGAACTGACGCCGATCCGGCGCGGGTATCGTATCGAGGCGCGTGTACGGACGACGAGCCAGACCGGGGTGGAGATGGAGGCACTGACCGCGGTCGCCGTCGCCGCGCTCACCATCTACGACATGGCCAAGGCGGTAGATAAAGGAATGGTCATCGGCGACATCTGCCTGATCGAGAAGAAGGGCGGTCGCTCCGGTCACTATCGACGAAAGGGCACGCGGGCCTGATCGGATGCATGGCCAGCCCGTCAGCGAACCGCACACGCACGTTCACTACTATCGCCTCGCGCTCATTCTGGGCGCGCTGACGGCCATCGGTCCGCTGGCAATCGACATGTATCTGCCGGCGCTGCCGACCATCGCGCGCGAGTTCGGGGCCGCTGCGAGCGTTGTCCAGTCCAGCCTGGCCGCATACTTCATCGGCATCGCGATCGGTCAGGCATTCTACGGTCCGCTCTCGGATCGGCTGGGCCGCAAGCCGATCCTGTACCTGGGACTGGTGCTCTTCATGGTCTCGTCGATCGGATGTGCGCGAGCCGAGAGCGTCAACGCGCTGATCGCGTTCCGCTTTCTTCAGGCGCTCGGCGGTTGCGCACCCATCGTGATCCCGCGGGCGATCGTGCGCGATCACTTCGATCAGCCGGGTTCGGTCCGGATGCTGTCGGTGCTGATGCTCGTCATGGGGTTGGCCCCCATCCTGGCTCCACTGATCGGTGGTCAATTGCTCGTGCACTTCGGGTGGCGAGCGGTCTTCTGGCTCCTGACTGCATACGCCGCAACGTGGGTCGCGGTAGTGGCGGTCTTTCTTCCAGAGAGCCTGCCCTCGGCCCGTCGCCTCCGACATCCAATCAAGGACGTGCTTCACGTCTATTGGCGTCTGGCTCGAGACCGCAAGTTCATGGGGCACGCACTGTCCGGCGCGTTCATCTTCGCCGGACTGCTTGCGTACATCTCCGGATCGCCTGTTGTCTTCATCGAGTTGTTCGATGTGCCGCCCGAGCGCTACGGCGTGTACTTCGGCATCAATGCGGTCGGCATCATGACGGCCTCACAGATCAATCGCTGGCTCGTTGGTCGAATCGAGACGCACCGGATTGTCAGCATCGTGCTCGTGGTGGCGATGACGGCGGGGGTGGTTCTCGTGCTCGATGCATACAGTGGATTCGGGGGATTCGCGGGCATCCTCGTTCCGCTCTTTTTCTACATCGCCTGTCACGGCTTCGTTCTACCGAACACGACGGCTCTCGCCATGGCGCCTCACGGGAGAGTCGCGGGCAGTGCGTCGGCACTCCTGGGCACGTTTCAATTCGTCGGTGGCGCGATTGCCGGCAGCCTGGTGGGCGCGTTCGCCAATGGCACACCCGTCCCGATGGCGGCTGTCGTCGCCGGCTGTGGCGCTACTGCGTTTCTGGCGAACCGGATCGTGACGACCTGAGCCACCTTGTCCTTGTTCTTGGTCCTTGGTCCACCACCGTGACCAAGGACTAGCCAGGCCCAGGACTAACCAACGGTCTGCAGGTAAGCAATCATCAGCGTGACCGTCAGCGGGCTCAGAAGCGTCGAGACAAATACCACGCTCGTCACGAAGTCGGGAACGACGTCGAATTCCACGGCGAGAATCGTCGTGATGACGGCCGTCGGCATCGAGGTCTGGAGCACGCCGGCCTGCAACGCGGCGCCCTGAAGTCCGACGAGATGCGCGATGCCCAGCGCGGCAAGCGGCGTGAGGATCAGCGAGACAAGTACCGCCGCTGCGACCACTCCGGGGCGTTCCGGCCGTGACGCCCGCTCGAGCTGCATCCCGAGCACGAGAATCATCATCGGCATCGCAGCTTCGCTGAGAAGGGTAATCGGCGCGATGACGGCGCCTGGAAGGTGGATCCCGAGGCTGAGCGTCAACGCCGCCGCCATCGCGCCGTACACCGCTGGCACGCGCGCGATTCCGACGATCGCGTCGCGCAGACTTCGTCGTCCGCTTGCAGCCAGCAGGACGCCGCCCGTGTAGCTGAAGATCGAGCTTGCGACGAAGTAGACGCTGGCGAATGTCAGCGCCTCGCGGCCGAAGGCGAGGAGCGTCACCGGCAGCCCGTAGTTGCCGGAGTTCGAGCAGACCACGACAAGCATGAACGCGCTGAGTGCGCGGCGATCGAGTCGAAACGGAATTGCCGCGATGCGCGCCATGGTGGCCGCTGAGATTGCGACGAGAAGGTAAAACAGCGTCATCCGGCCAATCTGACTGCTCTCCGCCGTCGAGTTCACCAGCGTGTTGAACACGAACGCCGGTGCAAGCGCGTGAAAGGTCAGGCGCGAGACGGTCTGGACCTGGACACCTGCATAGCGCGCCAGCAGAAACCCCACACCGGCGATGACGAATACCGGCAGGAGATCGGACAGGAAGATCGAGAGGAGGAGCTGTGCGGCACTGATCACGTCAAGACAGAATCATATGCGGTGACTGGTATACTTCCGCACCCGCGGCGGCCGGCGCCACGGCCTATGTCATTGAGGAACGGACCTGATGAAGACAGTTGATGTCGGCGCGGTGATTGATGACGGACGCTGGACGGGATACCAGAAGCTCTTGATTGTCGGGACTGCGCTCACCATCATCCTCGACGGCGTCGACAACCAGCTTGCTCCCCAACGCTGTCCCGAGGTTGATGAACCGAATGGGGACGTGCCTCGAACGCGACTTCATGAACGCGCTCTCGATCGGGCCCTTCGGCATGATGATCGGCGGCCTGATTGGCGGCATACTCGGCGATCGCTATGGCCGTCGCACGGCGCTGCTCGGCAGCGTGCTGGCGTTCGCCGTGCTGACGCTGTCGATTGCCTTCGTCGACTCCGTCGAGCATGCTCGCGACGCTGCGTTTCGTCGCTGGCATCGGCCTTGGCGGCGCGATGCCCAACGCCGCAACGCTCGCCTCCGAGTACGTCCCGCGTCATCAACGGCCCTTCGCGGTGACGCTGACGATCGTCTGTATTCCGCTCGGTGGTGCCGTTGCAGACGAATCGCGGCCCGAGTCGATGCCGGCCTACGGCTGGCGCATGCTGTTCACGTTGGCGGCCTGATTCCTGTTGTGCTGGCGTTGGTGCTCTGGAAGGTCCTGCCTGAGTCACCACGGTATCTCGCGAAGCGACGAGAGCGCTGGGCTGGAACTCACTCGCACGATGCGTCGAATCGGCCACGACATCCCGGACGACGTTGAGTACGTCGAAGGCTGCCGCAGCCAGCTGCCACGGCGCCAGTGAAGTCGATCTCGATCGGCAGTCTGTTCGGTCCGACCTTCGTGCGAGATACGCTGGCGCTCTGTCGCGTCGTTCTTCTTCTGCCTGATGGTCAACTACATCGTCATCCTCCTGCTTCCGTCGATGTTGACTGCGCAGGACGTCGGCTTCACGCAGCCGGCCGCCAGTCGCGCGCTGGCGAGGTCGAACTATGGGGGCGTCACGGCGCCGTCCTCGGGGCGCTCGTGATTCAGCGGCTGGGATCGCGCATCACGATGCTGGGCATGTCGGCGGGCGCGATTGTCTGCGCTCTCGTGATCTGACGGGGACTCGACTCGATCCGAGCGACACCGGTCTCCTGATGGTGATGCTGCTTCTTACTGGCGGACTACTCAACGCGGTGCAGACCACCATGTATGCGCTGGCTGCTCACGTGTATCCCGACCGACATTCGCAGCACGGGTGTTGGTTTTGCCGTCGCGATCGGACGCATTGGAAACGTGCTTGCCGGCTACGTCGGCGCCTACGCCCTTGATCAGGGCGGTCCTCCCGGCTATTTCACGTCGCATGGCTGTTCTGATGGGAATCGTGTTTGTGTCACTAGCCGCCGTGCGCCGTCATGTGCCGCGAACGACGGGGGTTCCCGTTGGCGCTCCTGCAGGCGCCCACTGACATTCCACTCGCGCTTGGCGTTGGACGTCTCAGCCGGACATAATTAAACGTTTGGCCACGCCCCGGTCCGGCGTTAGCCCGACCTCGAACGATTTAGAGGAGCGAACAGGAAATATGAGTCAGCAGAGCTTGGAGCAGCTATTACAGGGCAAGAATCCCGTTGACCTCGTGCGGAACTCGCAAATCGGGGCTTACGTGTACCCGGTGGTCCCGTCCGAGTACACCAACTGGCGCGACGAGCAGCGAGCCTGGCGTGACACGGCCGTCCTCTTCGATCAGTCGCATCACATGGCGGAGCTTCTCGTCACCGGTCCCGACGCGAAGAAGATGCTCTCGTCACTTGCGACCAACAGCTTTGCGAATTTCCCGCCAGACAGGGCCAAGCAGTTCGCACCGTGCAGCTATGACGGCTACGTCATCGGCGACGTGATCATGTTTCACCACGCCGAAAACGAGTTCAATCTCGTGGGTCGCGCGCCGACGGTGAACTGGGTTCAGTTCCATGCGGAGACTGGCGGCTGGAAGGTTGAGATCGTGCGTGACGATCGCTCGCCCTCGATCACCGGCGGCAAGGCGGTCATTCGGCGTCACTATCGCTTCCAGGTCCAGGGCCCGAACGCAGCGCGGATTCTGGATCGTCTCAACGGCGGCCCGATCCCCGACGTGAAGTTCTTCCATCTCGACGCCATCAACATCAAGGGCCGGAAGGTCCGTGCGTTGAGGCACGGCATGGCCGGTGCTCCTGGTCTCGAGGTCTGGGGCCCGTACGAGCAGATGGAAGAAGTCCGCGCGGCGATCGTTGAGGCCGGCAAGGACTTCGGCCTGGTTCAGGTGGGCGCCCGTGCGTATGCCACCAACACGCTCGAGTCAGGCTGGATTCCGTCGCCGCTTCCTGCGGTCTACACCGGCGAGAAAATGAAGACATACCGCGAGTGGCTCCCGGCCAATGGCTACGAAGCCACCGGCTCGCTGGGGGGCAGTTACGTCTCGAACAACATCGAGGACTACTACGTCACGCCGTACGAGATGGGCTACGGATCGTTCGTCAAGTTCGATCACGACTTCATCGGCCGCGAAGCGCTCGAGAAGAAGTCCAAGGAGCCGTATCGCAAGAAGGTGACGTTCGTGTGGAACGGCGACGATGTGACGAAGGTTGTCGCGTCGCAGTTCACGCCCGGCGCCGAGCGCTACAAGTACATCGACCTGCCGTTGTCCAACTACGCGTCATCCTCGTACGACAAGGTGATGAAGGGCGGAAAGGTCGTCGGGCTCTCGATGTTCAGCGGGATCAGCTACAACGAACAGTCGATGCTGTCGCTCGGCATCGTCGATCCGGACATCAAGGTGGGCGACCAGTTGACGCTCGTGTGGGGCGAAGAGAACGGCGGCTCGAAGAAGTCGACGGTCGAGCGCCACAAACAGACCGAGATCCGCGTCACCGTCGGCACCGTTCCCTACGGCCAGATGGCGCGGGAGACGTATCGACCGAAGTAGAACGAGAAGTAGGCAGTAGGCAGTATGCGGTAGGCGCAAGAGTTTCCTGCTGCATACCGCCGATACCTACTGCCTACTGCCTACTGACCGGCGGCGGTTCAATATGAATGACGACGTCCACGAGCTGTGGGAACTTCGTCATCAATCGATCCTTCACGACGTGCGACGTCGCATGCGCACGCTCGAGCGACATGTTCCCGTTCAGCCAGAGATGCAGATCGAGAAACGCGTAGTCGGCTGAGCCGCGCGTTCGAATCTTCTCGCAGCCGAGCACCTCGGGCACTGACTGCACAACCTCACGCACTTGCCCTTCCGGCAGGACGATCTCGTCCGCCAGAATTCGCGACGCCTCCTGCGCGATGCTCCAGCAGGCGTGACCGATGAAGCCTGCCACGAGCAGCGCGGCCATCGGGTCGAGCAGGGGATAGCCCCACCAGACGCCCATAAGCGCTCCGAGCACCGCTCCGGTCGTCAGCACATCACTTCGTGTGTGCTTGGCGTCGGCGCGCAGGACTTCGCTCTTCAGCCGTCGCCCTTCGCGCATCTCGTACGCGACCACCCACACGTTGACGACAAGGGTGAGAGCCATGAGGGCAATGCCCTCGGGAAAGACGCGAGGCGTGCCGCCGTTGACGAATCGATCGGCGGCAGCGGTCAGCACTTCGACCAGGACGACGACGAGGAAGACGAGGATGCAGAGCGAGGCCATCGTCTCGTACTTGCGATGGCCGTACGGATGCTCAGCGTCCGGAGGCTGTCGTGCGATGGAGATCCCGATCAGCGCAACGACATTCGACGCTGAGTCGGTGAGCGAGTGAAAGCCGTCCGACACGATCGAGACGGCACCTGTGTAGTAACCAAGGAGGATCTTCGCCAGCGCGACGACGAGATTCAGGAGTAGAACGCGATAGAGGACTCTGTTGACGTCGCTGTATCGGTCGGTCACATGTAATTCAAAATGCAAAAGTCAAAATGCAAAAAAGGAGGGAACCAGTTTGCATTCTGCATTTGCATCTTTGCATTACGTGAGTATCAGAAGACCCGCGCGTTCGGAATCGGCCACCAGCGCAGCTGGACACGGCCGATGATGTACTTCTTCGGCACCATCCCCCAGTGACGGCTGTCAGAACTGTTGTTGCGATGGTCTCCCATCACGAAGTAATACCCGTCGTCGATACGCTTCGGACCGAAGTCGTCGTGGCTGCGGTACTCTGGCGGTACGAAATCGTCCGGCAGCGGCACGTCGTTCACGTACACACGACCGTCAACGATGCGAACTTCGTCGCCTTCTTCTGCAATGACCCGTTTGACGAATGATTTATCCGGATTGAGCGGGTAATAAAGCATCACGATATCGCCTCGCCGCGGTGCGCCCACTCGATAGGCGAACTTGTTGACGATGAGGCGGTCTTGATCGGCGAGGGTGGGCGCCATGCTCTGGCCTTCCACACGCGCAACCTGGAAACCGAACGTGACGATCAATGTCGCGTACACGGCGGCTGAGAAGAGGGTCTTGAACCACGCGACGAGCTCGTCCTTCCACACGCCGAGGCGCTGTGACAGCGCGTCGGCAGGGGGATCTTCAACCTCGAGGTGCAGTGCGGCCACGGCGGTCTGCGGATCGATACCGGGCTCGATCGGTACGACTACAGCTTCAGATATTCCCGGAGTCGCTTGGTCTGGGTGCGGCTCACCGGTATCTCCGTGCCCTTCGTGTCTTTCATCCGAAGGATATAGTTCCTGCTGAACCAAGGGACGATCTCCTTGATCTTGTTGATGTTCACCAGATGCGACCGGTGGACGCGCCAGAAAATGTCCGGATCCAGCCGCGCCTGAAGGTCGTCCAGGGTCCGGTAGTTGGATGTACCCGCTACTTGCCCTGTAACTATGTTAATCGAGTCGTCCGCCAACGAGGCATAGATGATTTCCTCGGCCTGGACGAGCATGAAGCGCTCTCCAACCCGAATAGCCACCTGATCTCGCCGGATTTGGCGTCCGGCCATCATTTTGACGATCTTCTCGAGCTGGTCGTTCACTGGGATGGGGCCGGCCGGGCCCTGCCGCTCGGCCTCGACACGCCGGCGCGCCCGCTGGAGCGCCTGCTCGAGCCGTCCCGATTCGACCGGCTTGAGCAGGTAGTCCACGGCGTTCACCTCGAATGCCTCGATCGCGTGCTGGTCGAATGCGGTGACGAAGACCAGGGCCGGCGGATCGTCGCCCCTTTCGAGCAGTCGACGGGCCACTTCGAATCCGCCCAATCCGGGCATCTGGATGTCCAGGAACACGAGGTCGGGCTCATGTCTTTCGACGGCGGCGAGCGCCTCGAGGCCGTCAGCTGCCTGCCCGACGATCTCGATATCGCCCAGCTGGTCGAGCTGATAGCACAGCTCTTCTCGCGCCAGCTGTTCGTCGTCTACGACGAGCACTCTCATGCTGCTCATGCCGTGATCTGCTGCACGGCCGTCAGTTCAGGAACCTCGATGTGGGCACTTGTGCCGCGGCCAGGCTCGCTCGTCAGTTGGAGTTGGTACTGGTCGCCGTAGATTACCGCCAGCCTTTCGCGCACGTTCGCCAATCCGATGCCGCTCGACATCGGCTGGTTCAACCGATCGAGCACGAATCCCATTCCGTCATCCTCGACCTCGATGATCGCGCGACCGTTTTCGCGACGGCTCCGAATCGTGATCACGCCCGGTCCGACCTTCCGCGCGAAGCCGTGCTTGATTGAGTTCTCCACGAGCGGCTGCAGGATCATGCTCGGCACGACCACGTCGAGCGTGTCCGGGTTGATCTCTTTGCGGACCTGAAGCTTGGGACCGAAGCGAATGACCTCGATGTCGAGGTACTCGTCGATCGACTCGAGCTCTTCACGCAGCGTGACGAAGTGTTGATGACTGCGAAGCAGCCGTCGGAGGAGGGCCGAGAGCTTGAGGATGAGTGTGCGCGCTGTGTCGGGCTGCGAGCGAATCAGCGATGAGATCGACGTCAGCGTGTTGAAAAGGAAGTGCGGGTTGATCTGACTCTTGAGCGCCTCGATCTTCGCGGCCAGCAGCAACTGGGCCTGCTCCTGCAGGCGATGCTCGACACGCGCGGAGTTCCAGATCTTGATCGGCGTGGCGACGGCGACCACGGTTACGAGCACCACGACCAGCGTCATCCACGGTGATGGGGAGCCAAGGTAGAAGAGGCGCTCGGCGCCGAAGCGCGTGCCCAGAGCCTGACGCAAGAGTTCGAGCGCGACGGTCGCGAGCAACAAGGCCAGCTGCCAGTTGGGCTCGAAGTTCCGGAGCATCTTCCAGACGTGCTTGCGCAGGTCAACGAAGACGAATGGGGTGAACTGCCAGATCGCTTCCTTCGGGCAGACCTCGCGGAGCCCGCCACCGGCAAAGCCGCACCCGACGGCGAAGGGGAGGGCGATCCATTCGTTGGCGATGACGGCCGGCGTTGCGGCCAGCAGTCCGACGAGGGCGCCGGTATACGGACCGGCGAGAAGTCCGGCAAGGAAGGCGCCTTCGAGCGTGAGATCGGCGGCGTCGTACTTCAGGATTACCCGGCTCGTGACGCCCGCCATGAGCGGCACGCCGAGCGACAGCGTAAACACCAGGCGGTCTACCCAGCCGCGCCGCTCGAAGATCAAAATGCGACGGAACCGGTGGAATCGCGCGAGCATCGTGGCGAGCACCGCAATGGCCGCCAGCCGGACGAGCAGCGTCAGCAGGAACTGCTCGGGCGTGAGGATTCGAGGTTCCACCAGGGGCATTGTACAAACTCCCAACTGCCAACTCCCAATTCCCAAACGAATCCTGTTGTTACGCTGTTTCCTGGGAGTTGGAGGTTGGGGGTTGGGAGTTGTCGCAGTTATGATTGAGGAATGATCGGTCCGCTGATTAAGGGCTTTCTCCTCACCGCCCGGCACATGTTCAAGAAGCCGGTAACGGTCAACTACCCGTACCAGAAGGTTCCCGTCTTTCCGAAGTACCGCGGCAAGCAGGTCCTGATGAGGGACGAGAACGGCCTGGAAAAGTGCGTGGCGTGCGGACTCTGCTCCGTCGCTTGCCCGGCCGACGCGATCTACCTCGAGGCCGCCGAGAACGACGGCACCGTGATGGCCGGCCCGCGTTACGCCAGCATCTACCAGATCCACAAGACCCGCTGCATCTTCTGCGGCATGTGCGAGGAAGCGTGTCCCGTGTCCGCGATCTTCATGGGCAAGGACTACGAGCTCGCGGTCTACAGCAAGGACGACTTCGTCTGGGACAAGGCCGACCTGCTCGTAGCACCACCGACCACAGCTGATGCTTCCGCCCTTTCTCGAAGCGCTCAATGAGCGCATCCTCGTCTGCGACGGTGGGATGGGGACGATGCTCTATGTGCAGGGCGTCTTCATCAACCGCTCCTTCGATTCCCTGAACCTGAGCGATCCGGCGCGCGTGGTAGCCGTTCACAAGGCCTACGCGCAGTCGGGCGCTGACGTCATCGAGACCAACACGTTCGGCGCGAACCGCCTCAAGCTGCGCGCGTTTGGTCTGGCCGATCGCCTCCACGAGATCAATCAGGCCGGTGCTCGCCTGGCGCGCGAAGGCGCGCAGGGGACGGCCTACGTGGCCGGAGCGATCGGCCCGCTTGGTTTGCGCATCGAGCCGTGGGGCCGGATGGGTCGCGACGAGGCCGAACTGTACTTTCGCGAACAGGCACAGGCGCTCGTCGACGGCGGGGTAGACCTCTTCATCCTCGAAACGTTTCGCGACCTGAACGAGATCCGCGCAGCGATTGCCGCCGTGCGCAGCGTGTGCGCCCTGCCGATCGTGGCGCAGATGACGATCGAGGACGATGGCAATACGCTCGACGGCACAGCGCCGGAGCAGTTTGCGCCATCGCTGCAGGAGTCAGGGGCCAATCTCATCGGTCTCAATTGCAGCATTGGCCCCGCGCACATGCTCGAAACGCTCGAGCGGATGACTGCGTCGACGACGGTTGGGCTGTCGGCGCAGCCCAACGCCGGACGGCCCCGTGATGTGGAGGGGCGAACGATCTACCTGACGTCACCCGAGTACATGGCCTCGTACGCGCGGCGCTTCGCCGAGCGGCGCGTTCGTCTGGTTGGTGGATGCTGCGGCACCACGCCGGATCACGTCGCTCAGATTAAAGCGGCTCTGAGCAAAGCGAGCGTCCCGTCATCCACCAGGCCTTCGAGTCGAGCGCGAGGCGGTGAGTCACTCGAGCCTGCTCCTGTGCCGGGTGATGCACCGCTCAATCCATCGGAGAAGTCGGTCCTCAGTCGCGCCTTTGCCAACCGGCGATTCGTTCGTGTGATCGAGGTGGTGCCGCCGCGAGGTCACGATACGAGGTCCGCGATCGATCAGGCGCTTCAGTTGCGCGCGCGACGCGTGGACGCCGTTCAGGTGCCCGACGGCGCAACGGGTCCGCGACTGAGTGCCTTGTCGCTGGCGGTGTTGATTCGTCAGCAGGCCGGCATCGATGTCGTGCTGCAGTTCTCGTCGCGCGACAAGCCGTTGATCGTCATGCAGTCGGAGCTGCTCGGTGCTCACGCGCTCGGTGTGCGGAATCTGCTGCCAGTCACCGGCGATGTCCGTCCCGTCGGCGATTACTCGGACGCGACCTCTGTCACCGACGTCGACTCGATCGGTCTGGTCAATGCGATGTCGCGTTTGAACAAGGGGCTGGACGTCGGAGGCCAGACAATCGGCAGTGCAACCGCGTTCCACATCGGCGTCACGGTCAACCCAGCAGCCGACGATCTGGATGAAGAAATGCGCCGGTTCGAATGGAAAGTCGAAGCGGGGGCGGAGTACGTGATCACGAGACCCGTGTTCGACGTCAGAGCATTCGAGCAGATGCATCGCCGGCTCGAGTCAGCAGGCCTCCCGGTCGTCCTGAGCGCTCGGCCGTTCGAAAACGTGCTCGACGCCGAGTATCTGGCGAACGAAGTGCCCGGTGTGCGCGTGCCGTTGGAGATGATCGAGCGCATGCGACGCGCACAGAACGTCGAAGTGGCCGCGCAGGAAGGTGTCGCGATCGCCAGTGAAGTCATACACGCGCTTCGAAGCAGCATCCAGGGCGTGAATGTGATCCCACCGCTGCGGCCGTTTCGATTTGGGATTGGCCCTACTCGATGCACTCGCATGATCGCAAGCCGCAGCCGCCTTCGTTGCCTGTTCACCTCACGTAAACAATGCTTGTCGGGATTGGGAAGGCCTTGTATAGTGCCGAACGGCAGTCCTCGCGTGTCCTGTCGCGCGTCGTGCCGGAAGTTGAGTGAGTCGAACAGGTTGCGGGCTACAGTCCAGACGGATTGGCCCCGGGTCAAGTCAGGATTGAGGCCCCTCAGACGGGCCCACATGTGAGGAGCCACGATGGCCCTGTTCGAACGCGAAGATGAGCTCAGACCCGATGTTGGCTCCCGCGCGTTATCGGTGACGGCGGTCGAGAACGACTTCGTTGAATCGGTTTACGAGAAACTCGCCAAAGTCTACGACCTGACATTCGGACCCGCGCTTCATCCCGGGCGCCTCGTCGCGCTCGAAGGCATGGGGCTCAGGCCGGGCGATCAGGTGCTCGAAGTCGGGGTCGGCACCGGCATCAACGCGCCACTCTATCCACGCAACTGCCAGATCACCGGGATCGACTTCTCAGCAAAGATGCTCGCGAAGGCGCATGAGCGCGTCGAGCGCAAAGGCCTCCGCAACGTCCGCCTGATGGAGATGGATGCGGCGAACCTCTCGTTCCCCGACAACTCCTTCGACGTCGTCTATGCGCCGTACGTGATCAGCGTCGTGCCCGATCCCGTTAGAGTCGTCGGCGAAATGCGCCGCGTCTGCCGGCCCGGTGGCAAGATCATCGTTCTCAATCATTTCCGCAGCCCCAATCCGCTGCTCGCACGAGTCGAACGCGCCATCTCGCCGTTCACCGTGCACATCGGGTTCAAGTCCGATCTCGATCTGCCTGGCTTCCTCGCGCAGGCGGATCTCACACCCATCTCGGTCCAGAAGGTCAGCTTCCCGCGCATCTGGTCGCTCGTCACCTTCATCAAAGGCAGTAGCGGCAGCAAGCGAAGACCAGATATCCTCTGGCCTATCGCTTGCAGCCTTACTCAGGGTGTCGTTTACACCCATAACATCCTTAACTTCTTTAACACCTCAGGGAGTTCGCGCGAAGGCCCGCACGATCCTCGGTTGGACGCCTGGCCTGCGCAATCTCGTGTCTGGCGGTGTATTACCGTGCGGATGTCTCGTCGGTGCCTACGAGACGTGGACACGCGGGGTGATCACGATAGTGGACGAACGGGGTAGCGGTTGTCGCGACGATCGTCATCAGGCGAACTCAATTCTCTGAATCCTCTGATCTGAGCTCGACGATTCCTCGACTTCCTGAGCCACCCCAGTCTTCGACCGCGATCGTCTAGATCTTGACCTTCGGCCGTCCCCGCGGTTTCTTCGGCGGCTTGTCGAGTGCCTTCAGCAGGAGGTCGGCAGCCACCTCTGCGCCGTTGGTTTCCGGCTTCTTTTTTGGTTTTGGCTGCGCGAGCAGCTTGTCGAGCGCAGTCTCCCATTTCCCTGCGAGCAGATCGTCGTGGTTGATGAGCGCCGAGCGTAGATGCTTCGGCATCTCGTCAACGAGCACGTCGTACTCAGGGAAGTGGCCGCGAGGCGTGTAGAGCACCGCTGAATCGTTTGCGATGCACTCGGAGATGATGCCGTATCCGGGCTTGGTGACGACAGCGTCGGAGGCGCCGACGAGATCCTCGTAGCGCACGCCGATGTTGTACATCGCCTCCTCGTTGATCGTGACGAGGGAACCCTTGCGTTCGGCCGCCGGGGTGTCCTTCTTCACACGAGCCTGTGGCGCCATCGTCGTCACGACCACCGTATATTTCCGGAACTTCGAGATCACGTCCGCATCGATTCCGGCCAGTCCGAAGCCACCGAACGAGGACAACACGATCGGCTTGTCCGCCGGGATTTTGAGCAGCTTGCAGACCTCTTCGCGCGTTCGGCTTGCGTGCCGTGCGACGAACGGGATGTCGCGGACGTTGGAGAAGCTCTCGAACCCACCAGACATCGGCAGCCGCAGTGCCATCGACGCTTTGGCGTATGCGCCGCGAATCGCCGGCAGGAGCGACGGCGCGAGGCGGACGCGCGGATAGTCCGCGTAGATCCAGTCCCACGTGAAGTTGCCGAGTCCGATCGACGGGATGCCCGCCGATGCGCCGACCGCGAACGCGAGCGGTGGGATGTCCCCCACGATCAGCCCCGCACCCAGCTCGCGCAGCGAACGTGTTTCGCTCGCCGCCCGCGTGACGAGATCGCTGTGGAACGCGGCCGCGCGTCTGATGCTGTCCGCTTCGTCCAGCGTCACCGCGTCCGACTGGACAACGCCAGTGTCACATTCGAGGGTGCTGTAAGTGACTTTCCCTTTGACGGTCAGGTCGAACAGCCAGCGAGGGGCGGACGTGCGCACACCCACTCGCGTTTCGGGACGTTGGGTAAGAATCGCGTTGATGACCTCGATGGAGCGTGAGGCGTGACCATACCCGTGACCTGAGATGTAGAAGACGATCGCTTGTGCCAAAGACTGGGCTACCTCGCTCGGGCGGGGTTGAGGCCCGCCTTCACTGTGAGGGTCCGAAGACCCGCGCTACCGTGTCACCGACTGCTGAGGGACATCCGATCCATCAAGCTTCGGTGGCTGAACGTTTGAGAGTGCGATTGCGACAACCTGTTCCAGGGTCTCGACCGGAATGAACGTCATGTCCCTCCGGATCTCTTCAGCCAACTCCGTCAGATCGGGCTCATTGAGCGCCGGCAGGATAACCGTCTTGATGCCCGAACGCCGCGCGGCCAGCGACTTCTCACGGATTCCGCCGACGGGCAGCACTAATCCACTCAACGTGATTTCGCCCGTCATGGCGATATCCTGACGGACAGGAACCTTGCGCGCCGCCGACAGGATGGCCGTGGCCATCGTGACGCCAGCCGACGGACCGTCCTTCGGTATGGCCCCGGCAGGCACGTGGACGTGCAAGTCCTGGTGCAACAGAAATTCCGGAGAAATCCCCAATTCCCTTGCGTTTGCGCGGATGTGACTGAGGGCGGCGCGAGCCGATTCCTGCATCACGTTCCCGAGCTGGCCAGTCAAGATAATGTTCTGGTTCCCGCCGGGAAGCAAGGTCGCTTCGACAAAAAGGACGTCGCCGCCGGTTTCCGTCCATGCCAGTCCGGTCGCCACGCCGGGGCGCGACGTGCGGAACGCCATCTCTTTTCTGAACCGCGCCGTACCTAAATAAGTTTCGAGATCCGTTGGGTTGATGACCGTTGGCGGCGGCACCGGGCTGTCGAGCGGGCGTACGGCGATCCGCGCCGCGACCTTTCGCGCCAGCGTCCCCAGCTGGCGTTCGAGGCTTCGGACGCCAGCCTCTCGCGTGTACTCGCTGATCACCAACCTGAGTGTTTCGTCCGGAATCTGCATCGTGTCGTCAGGCAACCCGTGCTCGGTCATCTGTCGAGGCAGCAGGTACTTGCGCGCGATGTGGACCTTCTCCTCCTCGCTGTAACCAGCGAGCTGGATGATCTCCATGCGATCGAGCAGCGCCGGGTGAACCGTTCCGAGCTGGTTCGCCGTGGCAATGAACAGAATCTTCGAGAGGTCGACCGGGATCTCGAGGTAGTGGTCGCGGAACGAGTGGTTCTGCGCCGGGTCGAGTACCTCGAGCAGAGCAGCCGCAGGATCTCCGGAGAAGCCGCCGACCGTCACCTTGTCGATCTCGTCGAGCATGAAGACCGGGTTCATTGATCCCGCTTGTTTCAGCGCCTGGACGATGCGCCCGGGGATCGAGCCGATGTAGGTACGGCGATGACCGCGAATCTCCGCTTCGTCGCGGACGCCGCCGAGCGACAGGCGGACGAACTTCCGCGACATCGCGCGCGCGATCGACTGGCCGAGCGACGTCTTGCCCACACCGGGCGGGCCGACGAAACAGAGGATCGGCCCCTTCATGTCGCCCTTCAGCTTGCGGACCGACAGGTACTCGATGATGCGTTCCTTGACCTTGTCGAGGTCGTAGTGATCCTCATCGAGCACACGACGCCCCTCGACCGGATCGATGCGATCCGGGGTCGTGACGGCCCACGGAACATCGAGCAGCCAGTCGATGTAGGTGCGCAGCATCTGGTACTCGGGTGACGCGGCCGTCATGCGCCCGAGGCGATCGACCTCGCGCATGGCGACGGTGTTCACGCTCTCTGGAAGCTTCGCGTCCTCGATCCGTTTGCGAAGCTCGGCGATCTCGTTGCCTTCGCCTTCACCGAGTTCCTGCTGAATGGCCTTGAGCTGCTGTCGCAGGTAGTACTGACGCTGCGCGTCAGTCATCTCCTGCTGCGCCGCAGACTCGATCTTGCCTTTGACTTCGAGCAGCGAGACCTCGCGCGTGAGCGACGCCGAGACGATCTCGAGCTTCTTCAGCAGATCATTCGCCTCCAGCAGCTCCTGCCTGTCGGACGGTTTCATCTCGATCAGGCTGGCGAGGACATAGGCGAGCCGCAGCGGATCGTCGATGTTCATGACCACGCCGCGCAGATCTTCAGAGAGTCCTGTGGAAAGCGAGAGCGCCTTCTCGATCAGCTCCTGGATCCGCCGGATGTGGGCTTCGACTTCGATCGTGCGCTCGAAGGTCTCCGGTAGCGGAGTGATCTGTGCCCGCATGCTCGTCCCCGTGCGCGTGACCAGGGTTGCGCGAGCGCGACTGAGCCCCTCGACGATGACGTTGATCCCGCTCGGGACCTTGGCCATCTGACGGATCACGCCGACGGTGCCGACCTGAAGCAGATCGTCTGGTCCGGGATCCTCGTTCTCGTTGTTCTGCAGCACGAGGAACACCAGGCGATCCACACCCAGCGCGCGGTTGATCGTCTCGATCGACACCGGGCGATTGACGGCGAGCGGCTGCAGCGTCAGCGGCAACGCGACAGTCCGCCGCAGCGGGAGGACGGGGAGTTCCGAAGGAAGTTGTGGAGCGGTCTCGGCCATCGTGGGCTTAAGGCTCTAGGGTCAGGGCTCTTGGCTCTCGGCAAGCCCATAAGTCCTCAGCCAAAGGCCGGAGCGCAAGGCCGGGAGCCGTCGTGTCCAGTCTATCAGTGTGGTACGCTTCGCGCGTGGACGAACGTCAGTTTTTCACCGAGAAGCCCGAGCAGCGACCGGCTCGGTTTCAGTGTCCGCGCTGCCGTCGTACCAACGACTATTCGATCAAATGGCTGCGCCGCACGAAGAAGGCGCAGATCCCGTCGGGCGCCAACGAACACGACCGCATCATATTCGGCAAATCGAAGGACCACCTGATCCGAATCGATGACGACCTCGTCTGTAAGACGTGCGGAAAACGCTTCGAGATCCCGTCGCATCGGGCACTCATTTTTCTGGAAGAACTCGAAGGCCTGCCTCAGGACGTCGACGAGGAGGAGGAGTAGGGCAAATCATGGGAGCACTGTTGCGTGTCCGGCGTGGAAGCATCGCGTGGCTGCTGCTTCTCGTTGCAGGCACGGTGCCGTCGGCTCAAACGCCGGCGCAGCGCCCGGCTCCTCCAACAGCCAGCCCGGCCGCGCGTGCCTTGAACGCCGGTCAGTATGACGAGGTCGAGCGGCTGCTGAAAAGCGCCACCGATCCAACCTCTGTTGCGCTCAGAGCACGGGCCCAGGTTGCGCAGGGCCGCTACCAGGACGCGCAGACACTGCTCACACCCGTGGCATCCGCTCAGTCGGAAAGCGATGCTGCGCTCGAGCTCGGGTTGCTCGAGCTCTATCTTGGTCATCGCGCCGATGGCATCCGTCGTCTCCGTCAGCTCGCCGGCCGACTCGCACCACGCACGGCTCGCGACTACTTCCGGCTCGCGCGCGCGGCAAGCGCGCTCGCGAACTTCCAGGATGCGCAGGCGTTCAAGGAAGCCAACGGCTTCTTCCGCGACGCCAACAAGCTGGCACCCGATGACGCGGACATCAATGCGGCGTGGGGAGAGCTCTTCCTCGACAAGCACAATCCTGCCGATGCGATGAAATCGTTCTCGGAAGCGCTGCGCGTGGACGGCAACCACGTCGATGCGCTCATCGGCGCCGCACAGGTGAACGCGGGGATGAATCCGCCTGCCGCGCGCGCCGCCCTCGAACGAGCGCTGAAGGTGAACCCGAACTCGGTACCCGCGCATCTCCTCCAGGCGGAACTCGCGCTCGACGATCGCGAGCGTGGCGCTGCCCGCGAGAGCATCAAGAAAGCGCTGTCGGTGAATCCGAACAGCCTCGAGGCGCGGTCGCTCGACGCCGCCATCGCGCGGCTCGACGACCAGTCAGCGGAATTCGAGAAGCGCTCGCAGGACGTCCTCACGATCAACCCGAGCTACGGTGAGGTCTATCGAGTCGCCGGCGATCACCTTGCCCGCAACTATCGCTTCGACGAGGCGGTCGAGCTCGTGCAACGTGCGATAAAGCTCGATCCCGATAACACGCGTGCCTACTCGGATCTCGGCACGCACATGCTGCGAACCGGCGACGAGAAGGGCGCCCGAGTTGCCCTCGAGCGCGCGTTCAAGGGCGATTCGTTCGACCAGACGACCTTCAATCAGCTCGACCTGCTCGACACGATCGACAAGTTCGTGACGATCACCGACGGCGACATCATCATGCGCCTCGATCCCGCCGAAGTCGGCGTGATGCGCGAGTACGCGATGCCGCTGGCCAAGCAAGCGCTGGCGACGCTGCAAAAGCAGTACGAGTTCAAGGTCACCGGTCCGATCCTGATCGAGATGTTCCCCAAGCACGATCAATTCGCCGTGCGCACGATCGGGTTGCCGGGCTTCATCGGCGCCCTCGGCGCATGCTTCGGTCGCGTCGTCACGCTCGATTCTCCCAACGCGCGCGATCCTGGGGAGTTCCACTGGGGTGAGACGCTGTGGCACGAGATCGCCCACGTCATCACGTTGCAGATGTCGAAGAACCGCCTCCCGCGCTGGCTCAGTGAAGGGCTCTCGGTGTGGGAGGAGCGACGCGCGCGCCCCGAGTGGGGACGTGAGATGGACATGTCGTTCGCGCAGGCGATCAACGAAAACAAGGTCCTCAAGCTGAAGGTCCTCAACGAAGGATTCAGCGATCCGCAGTTGATTTCGCTCTCGTATTACCAGGCCTCCCTCGTCGTCGATCACATCGTCGACACGTACGGTGAGCCCAAGCTGCGCGATCTGATCCGCTCCTATGGCGAAGGCTACGAGACGGAGATGGCGGTGAAAGAGGTGCTTGGTGTCAGCCTCGATCAGCTGCAGACAGGTTTCGACGCGCGGCTCGAGAAGCAGTACGCCTCACTGCGCAAGTCGCTCCAGACGCCGAAGTTCGACAGCAAGCCGACGCTCGACGATCTCAAGAAGACGGCCGAGAGCAATCCGGAGAGCTTTGCGGTGCAGATGCAACTCGCCATCGCACTGCATCAGGCGAAGGATCCGAAGGGCGCGATTCAAGCGCTCGAGCGAGCCGCGAAGCTGGCGCCCACGGCGACCGGTGACAACAACCCGAACAAGATGATCGCCGCTATCGCCGCGGAGACGAAGGACGTCCCCAGGCAGATCCAGGCGCTCGATGACCTGCTGAAGGTTGACAGTGCCGACATCGAGTCCGCGCGTCAGCTGGCGACGCTGCTCGCACCGCTGAAGGACGATCGCCGCAGCGAGGAGGCCTACCGGCGCGTCGTCGGCATCGATCCCTTCGATCGTGACGCCCAGGCCGCATACGGCCGGCTCGCGATGAAACGGAAAGACGGCGAGACGGCGCAGCGCGCCTTCCGCGCCGCGCTCGCCAGAAACCCGCCCGATCGCGCGACGGCGCACGTCGATCTCGCCGAGGCTTACGCGGCGTCGGGGCGGGTGGCCGAGGCGAAGAAGGAAATTCTGGCAGCGCTCGAGATCGCGCCGTCATTCGAGCGCGCGCAGGATCTGCTGTTGAAAGTGGTCGAACCCTAGACACGGGCTGCCACTTCCAGATTCCGAACGCCGGCAGGGCACCGACGGAGGCGCACGTTTACCTTCCCAGCCAGTTGTGACGCCGTCGTCACCATCGATGCCCGCGCCGCGAGTTAGAGAAAAAAGAGTCTCTGTATCTCAGTGCCCCGGTGTGTCGTGTTCGCCCTTGGGAGTTGGGAGTTGGTGATTGGGAGTTGACTAGGATCGATCGACATCGTTCCACCACTCGACCTGCTGGCGCTGTGGTCGCCTGAATGCGAACACCCCGATGATGCCGGCTGCAAAGCCGGCGATGTGCGCCCAGAAGGCCACGCCCCCTGCCGGCTCGCCTTGTGTCGCGGCCGCGATTGAGCCGATTCCGCTCACGAACTGCATCACGAACCAGACACCGAGGAAGAAGATCGCCGGTACCTCGATGATCTGAATGAAGATGAACAGCGGCAGCAGCGTGACGATGCGGGAATGTGGGTAGAGCACGAAATACGCGCCCATGACACCGGCGACCGCGCCGCTCGCGCCAACCATGGGGACGATGGAGTCGGGCGCCGTGAACGTCTGACCGAGCGCAGCCGCAACGCCGCACAGCAGGTAGAACGCGAGGAAGCGTCCGTGGCCCATGCGGTCTTCGACGTTGTCCCCGAAGATCCAGAGATAGAGCATGTTCCCTGCGACGTGCAGGAAGCCGCCGTGAAGAAACATCGATGTGAACACGCTGATCCAGGAGAAGTACGCGGGGATGAGGCCGAACGTGAGCACGAACCGATTGACGGCCGGCCCGAGCGAGAACTGATACAGAAAGACGAGCACGTTGAGCGTGACGAGCGAGATCGTCACGTAGGGTGTTGTGCGCGAGGGGATGACGTCGCGGAGTGGGATCACGGGCTGTCGACTCTCGGCTCTGGCTCTAGGCTTCGACCTCTGCCTGCGGGTACATTACCAGTTGCGAGCGAACAACGAACATTGAACCGAGGCCGAGAGTCGAGGGCCGAGAGCCAAGAGCCGACATGAAGTGCAAGTATTGCCAGACTGAAATCGCCGACAAGGCGCTCATCTGCTATCGCTGCGGTAAGTCGACGACCGAGCCGCGCATCGCGCCGCCATCGGGCGGATCGCTCTTCGAGCATAGACGCCGTTCGCGTCTGCCGCTCGTGATCATCGCGATCCTCGTCATCCTTGCGCTGCTGGCCACCGCCTGGTATTTCCTGACGGGGCAGTCTCGCGTAGGTGATCTGAGGTTCAATGCACCGGCTGTGACGGCCTCTATAATTGGAGGAGCAACTGGTCCCGAGCAGGTGGACATGTCGTGGATGATGCTCTGATCTTCGACTGGAATCGCGATGCTCCTGGGCCGCGGCCTGCCCAGGTCCTGCTGCTCGACGAAACGCTGCGCGACGGATTGCAGTCGCCGTCGGTGCGCGCACCGACCATCGAGCAGAAGCTGCGCATCCTGCACCTGCTCGACCGTATCGGAATCGACACGGCCGACATCGGGTTGCCAGGTGCGGGGCCCCACGTCGCTCGCGACGTGCAGCGACTCGCGTACGAGATCCTCGATTGCCGCCTTCACGTGCAGGCCAACTGCGCCGCGCGCACCGTTCTTTCAGACATTCAACCGATTGCCGATATCGTGCAGAAGACAGGTCTGCCGATCGAGTGCTGCTGCTTCATCGGCTCGAGCCCCATCCGCATCTATGCCGAGGATTGGTCGGTGGACTATCTGCAGCGCTGCACCGAGGAGGCGATCACTTTCGGCGTCCGCCACGGCCTGAAGGTGATGTACGTCACTGAGGATACGACCCGCTCCGATCCCGAGACGCTGCGGCGCCTGTTTCAAACGGCGATCGATTCCGGCGCATCGCGGCTGTGCATCGCTGACACCGTTGGGCACGCGACGCCCGCCGGCGCCCGTGCCGTCGTCGGATTCGTCAAGCGTCTGGTCGAGGCCAGCGGCGCCGATATCGGCATCGACTGGCACGGGCATCGCGATCGCGACATGGGGACCATCAACAGCCTTGCTGCGCTCGAAGCTGGCGCCACCCGTGTGCACGGTACGATGCTCGGTATCGGTGAGCGCGTCGGCAACACACCGATGGACCTGCTGATGGTGAACCTGGTGCTCATGGGTTGGATCGAGCGCGACCTGACCCATCTGAACGATCTGGTGCACACCGTGTCGGACGCAACCGGCGAGCCGATTCCCGACAACTACCCCGTGTTCGGTCGTGACGCATTTCGCACCGCAACCGGTGTGCACGCGGCGGCAGTCGTCAAGGCCTTCCGGAAGAACGATCCAGACCTCGCAGACAGGGTCTATTCGGGCGTCCCGGCGCGCCTGGTCGGCAGGCGTCAGCACATCGAGATTGGGCCCATGTCCGGTAAGTCCAATGTGGTCTTCTGGCTCGAACAGCACAGCGTGCCTGTTGACGAGGAGCTCGTCGACCGCATCTTCCGCCGCGCGAAGTCATCGCCTACCGTGCTGACCGAGGCCGAGGTGTTGAGGGAGATCTCGGAAAGTTCAAAGGTCGAAGGTCAAAGGACGAAAGTCAGTTAGAAGTGAGCGTCGTCTTCACGCTCGACAACGCGCGCCCACGACCATCGTCGTCACTGACGGTCGTCGACGAGAGGCTGCGCTGATGGCGGCGATCACGGTACGCCAGGCGCACGCGGCTGATGCACGTGTCATGCAGGACATGCTGGAGGAAGCCGCACGATGGGTGGATGCGCTTGGCGTCGTCATGTGGGAGGAAGGCGAGTTGGCACCGGGCCGGGTCGAGCGAGAGATAGCGGCGGGACAGTTCTTCATCGCCGAGGTCGACGGAGATCCTGCGGGCATAGTGAGGTTTCAACTGGAGGATCGACTCTTCTGGCCCGATCTGACCACCGATGATTCGGCGTTCATTCATCGCCTCGTCGTGCGCCGGCGTTACAAAGGCCTCGGTGTGTCGATTGCGCTGATGGAGTGGGCGGTCTCCCGCGCTCGAACGATCGGGAAGCGCTACCTTCGGCTGGACACCGATGCGTCACGGCCGAAGCTGCGAGAGCTGTACGAGCGGTTCGGTTTCGAGTTCCACAGTTTCAGGCAGGTGGGCGCGTACTACGTGGCTCGCTACCAATATCCTTTGGTGGAGCTGGCTGAGCGATGACACGCGACGAGTTGCTTCAGTTCATGCGGTCCGAAAAGTACGCCGTGCAGACGTCCGTTTCGCCAGGTGGCGCTCCGCAGGCGGCCGTCGTTGGCATTGCCGTCTCCGATCATTTCGAGATCGTTTTCGACACGCTCAGTTCGTCACGCAAGGCGCCGAATCTGCGCGCCAATCCCGCGATCGCGTTCGTCATCGGGGGCACTCGGGACGGCGACGAGCGCACGGTGCAGTGCGAGGGGATCGCAGACGAGCCGAGCGGCGGGGAGTTGGATCGGCTCCTTGCTGTGTACTATGCGACGGTTTCCCGACGGACCCGAACGGCGCGCATGGCCTGGATTGATTTACGTGCGCGTCAAGCCGACCTGGATTCGATACAGCAACTTCAGCGCCGACCCGCCGGAGATCGTCGAGTTCGATCCGGGCTCCTGGGGCCGCTGACCCTCAGCGAACGATCGCCATGACCGCGATCATTGCGCAGACGACACCCACCCATTGACGCCAGCTCAGTCGCTCGTGGAGCACGACTCGCGCAAGCAGCACGGTACTTGCCGGATAAAGCGACGCGAGTGTGACGACGACGCTCAGAGGACCGGAGCGCGTCGCAATCATGTAGAGCAGGTTGGCGATCATGTCGAGGCTGCCGCCGGCGACGACGATGCGAAGTGTGCCCCCGCTCAGACGAAGTGACTGCGAAGCGAGCAAGGCCATGGCGCCGAAGAGACTCACCGAGACGGCCCGCGCGGCGACAAGCGGCCACACTCCGGCCTCGGTCGTGGTGCGTGCGAGCGCGACGAAGAAGAGCCCGATCGCGACGCCAGACAGAAGCGCGAGAGTAAATGCCGACGCGCCCGAACCGGCTCGCTGGCTCGTGCAATACCGGTTCCGGATGGTCAGACTGCGAGACCAGCGCGATCGCAATGATGGCGAGCACGATGCCGCCGATGGTGACAATGCCGGGCCGCTCTCCCAATCCAATTGCGACGAGTACCGGGATGACGACCGCGCATACAGCGGTTGTCGGCGCGACGACAGCCATCACACCAATCGCGAGCGCCCGGTAGAGCAGCGCGACCCCCGTGCCACCAGTGAGGCCCGCGACAGCACCCCAGACGAAGTCCATTCTGTGGGGAGAAGCGGCCGGGAGGAACGGAAAGGCAACCAGCAACAGGAGGAGCCCGGCGAGTTGCGACACGACGACAATCGCGAGCGTACTCGCCCGTTTGGACGTGAGGCCACCGAGGAAGTCAGCAGCACCGTAACAGGCTGCCGACGCGAGCGCCAGGAGGGCGAACACTAACCCGAATTTGCACGAAGCGCCGCAAGGACTCGTTCGGGCGTAAACGGGACCTGCCTGAGTCGCACTCCCGTCGCGTCGAACACGGCGTTGCCGATCGCGGGCGCGACCACCGTAATCGACGTTTCACCGGAGCCGCAGGCCTCGACATCGGTCTGGTTGAGCAGGACGATGTTCATCGCTGGTGGTGCGAAGCCGAGCGGCAGCGAATGGTACGTGCGCCAATCGACTGAGGTGATCTTCCGGTCGTCCCACGTAACTTCTTCGCCGAGCGCGCGACTCATACCCTGAAGCGCGCCTCCTTGGATCTGGTTGCGCATACCGTCGGGATTCGAGATTGGCCCGCAGTCCTGCGCGACGACGAGTCGTGTGACCTGAATGCGGCCGGTGTCCTGCTCGACGGTGACGTCGGCGACCATCGCGACGAAGCCGTTGTCGCCCTCATAGCAGACGCAGGCCACGCCTCTGCCGGTGACCTTCCCGGTGCGCGCAGCGCTTCGGCGCGGCGATGGCCGTTGTTCCCAGTTGGCAGCCTTCGCGGCCGCGCGAATCGCGGCGCTGAGGCGCGCGTGATTGAGATGCTTCAACCGGTACTCGACCGGGATCGGCTTTCACGTGCGCAGCCACTTCGTCCATGAAGCACTCGTGCGCGAACGTGTTCTGCAAGCGCTCCGGCGCACGCAGCGGTCCGGTGAAGAACGGCGACAGGACGCGGTGCGAGAGGACTCGCTCGCTTCGAATGACGCCCGCGCCGTTGGCTGAATCGCGGACGCGCCCGGCGATGTACGACGGCGCCGTGTTCGACCCGTTGTCGAGTGGCATGTTCGGCGCCGGAGCCGGCGTGCGCGGCGCGAATGGCGCAGGGCTCGAGCCGACGAGGAACCCGGTGACGACGTTACCAGGAGTGTTGTAGCCAGGACGGCCGCCCCGCGCCGCCGACCACGCTTCGTAGTCCCACACGCTGATGGCGCCGTTGCCGTCGAGCGCGACGCGCTGATCGATGACGAACGCGTTGCCGTAGTTCTCCCACGCCATTTCGTCTTTGCGCGACAGCTGCACGCGCACCGGGCGACCGACCGCCTGCGAGAGCAGCGCGGCGTCGTAGCTCACCGTATCCGCGCCGTTGATCCCGTAGCAGCCTGCGCCGCGAACGTAGATGACGCGGACGTTCTCCTGCTTGAGGCCGAGCAGCATCGCCGACGTATTGCGCGTCGGGAAAGCAGACTGCGTCGCCGACCAGATTGTCGCCTTGTCGCCCTGGACGTCCGCAACGGCGCACGAGCTGCCCATCGACGCGTGCATCTGGTACGGGTGGTGATACGTCGCTTTCAGAACGGTGGACGCCGCAGTCAATTTCGCGTCGACATCACCGGAGTCCACGAGCAGCGTGTCTCTCGCGGGCTGTTTGCGAAGCGCTGAATACAGGTCGGCGTGCGGCGACAGCGGAGTGCCGGGTGTCCAGGTCACCTTGAGGCGCTCGGCACCTTGCATCGCCTGCCACGGTTTCTGCGCGACGACGCCGATGAAGTTGCCTTTGACGACCACCTTGACGATGCCGGGAAGCTCGCGGATCGAGCTCTCGTCGACGCTCCCGACGGTGGCGCCGACTTCTGGTGGCCGCACGACACGGCCATGAAGCATGCCGGGCACTCTGACGTTGTGCACGAACTCGAATCGGCCCGTCACCATGTCGCGCATGTCGACACGCGGAACGGCGGTACCGAGAACGGTCCACTCGGACGGGTGCTTCCGCTTGGCAGCTTGATCGAGCTGCAGATTGAATCGCTGGCCACCGATCAGATCGCCGTACGCCACGTTTTGTGAGGGATTGGCCTTCACCGCGACGCGACCATCGCTCGCGATGAGATCGGCAGCAGGTGCGCCGAGCCTTGTGGCCGCCAGGCGGACGAGCGCTTCGCGGGCCGTCGCGCCTGCGAGCGCGAGATTCGAGTGATTGAAGTTGGTCGGATGCGACTGCTGGCCCGAGGTCGTGCCCTGATCGGGTGTCATCGACGTGTCGCACTGCACGAGGCGCACGCGGTTCAGGGGAACGCCGACCTCTTCGGCGACCAGCTGCATCTGCGCGGTGTAGAGCCCCTGGCCGAAGTCGCACTTGCCCGTATAGGCGGTGACGATACCGTCGCGGCCGATGGCGATCCACGAATCGAGCTGAGGACTGCCGGTTCCGTTGAAGCCCTGTGCGAACACCTGGCTCAGGCCATCCATCATCCCGGCCGAAGAGAACGCGACGACGAGGGCGCCGGAGCCTTTGAGGAACGCGCGTCGCGAAACGCCGGCGCGAGCCAGGGCCTGTCGGGCGTCGGACGAGAGGCGCATCGTCATGCCGTCCTCCCTCCGGCGTAACGCCGAATCGCATTGAGCATGCGCACGTTGCCGAAGCAGCGGCACAGCACGCCCGAGAGCGCCTGCTGGATCTGTTCGTCGGTTGCGCGCGGATTGCGATCGAGGAAGGTCTTTGCCGTCAGGATGACGCCGCTCAGGCAGAAGCCGCATTGTGCCGCCTGCTCGTCGATGAACGCCTGCTGCAGCGGATGCGGTTTCTCCGCCGTGCCCAGCCCTTCGAGCGTCGTGATCTCGTTCGATCCCACGGTGCTGACCGGCGTGACGCACGACCGCGTGGCCTGACCGTTGACGATGACGGTGCAGGCGCCGCATTGACCGAGGCCGCAGCCGAATTTCGGGCCGCGCAGTTCGAGGTCATCACTGAGGACGTAGAGCAGAGGAGTGGACGGATCGACGTCCACCTGCTGCGAGCGTCCGTTTACCTTCAGCGTCAGGATGCTCATGGCGGAAGGATACATCGCTGGCGGGATCCGGGATCCGGGGTTCGGGATTCGGGGTTCGGGATTCGGGGTTCGGCGGCCGAGCTTACTTGCCGGAGACGATGCGCTTCTCGATCTCGGGGATCGCGGCGGTGACGACGTCACCGACGACCTGAAGGCTTTTCGCGTTGACGTGGTCGAGGTCGTCCTGCGGCGTGTGCCAGGTCGGGTTTTCGAGGTCGATGATGTCGGCCGCGGCGACGCCCGCTCGCAGGAACGGGATGTGGTCGTCCTCGATCACGGTCAACTGGTTGGAAAACGTGCCGGTGTGACCCAGGCGGCCGGCCGTGCCCCAGATGATGTCCACGAGCCAGGGCGTGGAGTTCGAGTCGCGTTTGATGAGCAGCTCGCGGTCGCCAATCATGTCGAGCAGCACGAGTGCCTTGAGGCTCTTGAGCGACCCGTCCTTCTGCGCGGTCTGCACGTAGTGTCGGCTCCCGTAGGTGTTGTCGGTGCCGCGCCATTCCGGCATGCGCGCCTCTTCGCCGTCGAGGAAGAGCAGCTCGATCGTCAGCTCGTTCTGCCGGGCCTTGAGGACCCGCCCCAGCTCGAGCAGCACCGCGGTTGACGAGGCGCCGTCGTTGGCGCCGACGAATCGGAACTCGCGAAACAGCTTCGTGTCGTAGTGGCTCGCCAGCATCAATCGATCGGGCCGCCTGCCCGGGATGGTGGCGATGACGTTGGACATCGAGACCTCGCCGAGCGGCGTCATCCCGATGAACGCTGTTCCTTCGCCTCGATGCCGGAGGCTTTCAGCTGCTCGATGATGTACTTGCGCGTCTCGACGATCGCGGGTGTTCCAGACGGACGGGGGCCGAAGGCCGACTTGCTTCTGCAGATGTCCCCACGCTTTCGCGCTGTCGAACGTCACGTTAGGTGCGATCTGAGCTTCGCCCATCGGTGCGACGTTCGCGTCGCTCGTCGGTGCAACTTTACTATCGTTCGTCGGTGCGACCCTTACTTTCGTCTGTCGGTGCAATTGCCTTCGCCGTGTCGGTGCATCCGGTCGCCGGAACGCAGAACGCACCGACAAGAAGTGCGGCTCGCACCGACGAGCGCAAGTGGGTTCGCACCGACAAACGTAAGAGAGTTCGCACCGACATGCGAAGTCGAGATCGCACCTATGTCCGCTTACTGAGCGGCACGTAGTCCCGTCGCGCGGGACCGATGTAGACCTGGCGCGGCCGAGCAATCTTCTGCTCCGGATCGAGGAGCATCTCCTCCCACTGCGCGATCCAGCCCGAGGTGCGCGGAATGGCGAACAGCACCGGGAACATCGTGACCGGGAAGCCCATCGCCTGGTAGATGAGGCCCGAGTAGAAGTCCACGTTGGGATACAGCCGGCGAGTCACGAAGTACTCGTCCTCGAGCGCGATGCGTTCGAGCTCGAGCGCGATGTCGAGCAGCGGGTTCTTGCCCGTGACCTCGAACACCTCGTCCGCCGTCTTCTTGATGATCTTCGCGCGCGGGTCGTACGACTTGTAGACGCGGTGGCCGAATCCCATCAGCCGGCCTTCGCCACGCCTTCACACGCTTGATGAAGCCGGGAACGTTCTGCACTGTTCCGATCTCGGCCAGCATGCGAAGCACCGCTTCGTTCGCGCCGCCGTGCAGCGGTCCGTACAAGGCCGCTGCCGCACCCGCCATCGCGGAGTAGGGATCCACATGCGAGCTGCCGATGCCGCGCATCGCGTTGGTGCTGCAGTTCTGCTCGTGATCGGCGTGGAGGATGAACAACACGTCGAGCGCGCGCTCGAGCACCGGGCTGACCTGGTACTTGAGCTCCGTCATCCTGAACAGCATGTTCAGGAAGTTGCCGGTGAAGCTGAGGTCGTTGTCGGGATAGTTGTAGGGGCGGCCGATGCTGTGGCGATAGGCGTAGGCGGCAATCGTCGGAACCTTCGCGATGAGGCGATGAATCTGCTTCTTGCGGGACTCCTCGTCGAAGATCTTCCTCGCGTCCACGTAGAAGGTGGAGAACGCGCCCACAGTGCTGAGGAACACGCTCATCGGATGGGCGTCGTACTGGAACCCTTCCATGAGCTTCTTGATGTTCTCGTGCAGCATCGTGTGCAGCGTGATCTGCTTGGTCCACTCCTTGAGCTGCGCGTCGGTCGGCAGCTGTCCGAAGATGATGAGATACGCCGTCTCGAGATACGTCGATTGTTCGGCGAGCTGCTCGATCGGATAGCCGCGATATTCCAGGATGCCCTTGTCGCCGTCGATGTAGGTGATGCGGCTCCGGCACGACGCGGTGTTCATGAACGCCGGGTCGTAGGTGCCGAGCCCCTGATCGTCCTTGTCGACTTTGATCTGGCGAAGATCGGTGGCGCGGATGGCGCCGTCGGCGATGGGAATCTCGTACAGCTTGCCCGTGCGATTGTCAGTAATAGTGAGCGTGTCGGCCATATGAGAGCAGTATCAGTCGGGGTCGGCGTCAGTCTCGGTGTCGGGTGACGGGACGGGTTCGCTGGCGACCCGGTAGCGTCCGTCCGCCCACCGCGCCAGGTCCTCGTTCCGGCACCGCTCGCTGCAGAACGGCCGCCAGCGTTCGTCGGCGGGACGGGTGTGGCACAGGACGCACGGTAGAGCCTCGCCCATCCGATGAATCATAACTCGGGCTACAGGCCACCGGCTACGGGCTTCGGGACGATTCGAAGTTGTAGGTCTTCGAACGCGCTTTCCGGGTTAGTTGCTTCCCGCCAGATGGTGACGCACGTCGAGCGCCGACACCATGAAGATCACGTCTTCGGCGATGTTCGTCGCATGATCGCCAATCCGCTCGAGATGGCGCGAGACCAGGATCAAGTCGAGTGACGGCTCGACCGTGCCCTGATTCTGGAGCATGTGCGTGAGCAAATCGCGGAAGACTTGTGCTTTCAGGCTGTCGAGCCGGTCGTCCTCGTTGAGGACCTTGGTCGCGAGCTCGCTATCCTGCTTGACGTACGCATCCAGCGCGTCGCGCAGCATCGCCTGGGCGATGTCGCCCATCTGCGGGATGTCGATCAGCTGCTTGACC
Organism: uncultured Acidobacteriota bacterium; assembly: GCA_963818645.1. Taxonomy (GTDB): domain Bacteria; phylum Acidobacteriota; class Vicinamibacteria; order Vicinamibacterales; family UBA2999; genus Gp6-AA40. The sequence goes on from CAWFTF010000010.1 coordinate 138,998, forward strand.
GGCGCGTGACCGATGTAGCGTTTGCTGGCCTCGGCAATGTTGACCGCCAGGTCTCCGACGCGCTCGAGATCGGTATTGATCTTTACCGCCGCAACGATGGCGCGCAGGTCGGTGGCCATCGGCTGATGGAGGGCCAGCAGCCGGAAGCAGCGATTGTCAACTTCGATGTGAAGCTGATTGACCGGTTCGTCGCCAGAGAGGACCTTGTCGATGGCGGCAGGATCGCGCTGCACCAGCCCGTGAAGGGCGGCGCGCACACGCTCCTCGGCGAGACCGCCCATTTCGAGCAGCCGACCCTGGAGCGCTTCGAGCTCCTCGCGGAAGTGGGGGACCTGGCGATCCACTAACCGAACCTCCCGGTCACATAGTCCTCAGTGAGTTTCTCGGCCGGAGCTGTGAAGATCTTTTCGGTCCGGTCGTACTCGACCAGCCGTCCCAGCCAGAAGAACGCGGTGTGATCTGACACCCGTGCAGCCTGCTGCATGTTGTGCGTGACGATCACGATCGTGTACGCCTTCTTCAGATCGTACACGAGTTCCTCGATGCGCTGCGTCGCAATCGGATCGAGCGCGGACGCTGGCTCGTCCATCAGGATGATGTCAGGGCGCACCGCCAGCGCGCGTGCGATGCACAGGCGCTGCTGCTGACCGCCCGACAGCGCGAGCGCCGACTCTTGCAGCCGATCCTTCACCTCGTCCCAGAGCGCCGCCTGTTTGAGGCTCTCCTCGATCCGGGCCGCCAGCTCCGCCTTGTTTCCGGCCATGCCGTTGATCCGCAGGCCGTAGGCGATGTTCTCGAAGATCGACTTCGGGAATGGATTCGACTTCTGGAACACCATGCCGACGCGACGGCGCAGGTGCACCACGTCCATGCCCGACTTGTAGATGTCCACGTTGTCGATCAGGATGCGGCCTTCGACGCGCGTGCCCGGGATGATGTCGTTCATCCGGTTCAGCGTGCGAAGGAAGGTGCTCTTGCCGCATCCCGATGGTCCGATGAAGGCGGTCACGACATTCGGCTTGATGCGAATCGAGATGTCCTGCAGCGCCCGCTTCTCGCCGTAGAAGAAGTTCATCGAGTCGACGTCGATCTTGCTCGGAACGTCCGGCCCGTCAGTCGTCTTTCTCGTTGTGGCCAGCTCGCCGAGTGAGGTGAGTGGCCTGGACGCGGTGCTCACGAGATGCCTCGCTTCTGGTAGCGATCCCTCAGCCAGATCGCGGCGGCGTTCATCGACAGGAGCAGCGCGACGAGGACCAGGATCCCTGCGGCCGCATTGGCGTGAAACTCAACTTGCGGCCGCGAGACCCAGTTGAAGATTTGAATGGGAAGCACGGTAAACGGCGACCAGACGGAGTCTGGCGCGAACGTCACGAACGTGACCGCTCCGATCGTGATGAGCGGTGCCGTCTCGCCGATGGCGCGCGAGAGCGCCAGAATCAGCCCGGTCAGAATGCCAGGCGCTGCAACCGGCAGCACCTGATGCCAGATCGTCTGCCACTTGGTGGCGCCAAGCGCATACGAGCCCTCGCGCAGTGTCTTCGGCACCGCCCTCAGCGCTTCACGCGTCGAGAGGATGACAACGGGCAGGACAAGCAGCGCTAACGTCGATGCGCCCGCCAGAACGCTGCGCCCCATGCCCATCATGCGGACGAACAGCCCGAGGCCGAGCAGCCCGTAGATGATCGAGGGCACGGCAGCCAGGTTCGTGATATTCAGCTCGATGAGTCGTGCGGCCATGCTTCGACCGCCGTACTCCTCGAGGTAAATCGCCGCCGCCACGCCAATCGGCACCGCGATCAGCGCCGTGACGACGATCACGAAGACGCTGCCGGTGAGGGCGTGCCAGATGCCGGCCTGCGACGCGCGTCGCGACGAGAAGCTCGTGATGAAATTCCACGACACCGTGTTCGCGCCATCGGCCACGATGTCCCAGATGAGCGTGGCGAGCGAGGCGAGTGCGATGACCAGCACCAGAAGTGCCAGCACCTGAAAGGCCACGTCTGCGACGCGGCGAAGCGCGATCTCCCGGTAGGCGGGACTCGGGATTCGGGACTCGGGATTCGGGATTCGGGATTCGAAGTCCGGCGCCCCCGATCGGGTGGCCTGCGCGCTCACGCGTACTCCTCGCGGAAGCGCTCGCGCAGCCAGGCGCTCACCAGGTTCAGGCCGAACGTCCCGATGAAGAGGAGCATGCCGACGGCGAAGATCGTGCGGTACTCGAGCGTGCCCTGCGGAGTATCGCCCAGGCTGACCTGCACGATGTACGCGGTCATCGTCTCCACCGGCTTCGTCGGATCGAGTGTGAGCCGCGGCTGCTGCCCGGCGGCGATCGCCACGATCATCGTCTCGCCGATCGCGCGTGAGACCGCCAGGATGAACGCCGCCGTGATGCCGGAGAATGCTGCAGGCACGACGACGCGAAGGCTGGTCTGCATCTTCGTCGCGCCGAGCGCGTACGAGCCTTCACGCAGTCCGCGCGGAACGCCTCGCATCGCGTCCTCGGAGAGCGACGAGACGAGCGGCAGAATCATGATGCCCATCACGATGCCGGGTCCGAGCGCGTTGAAGCCGGCGAGCTCGGGCATGAACCGCTGCAGCAGTGGTGTCACGAACAGCAGCGCGAAGTAGCCGTAGACGACCGTCGGGACGCCCGCCAGGATCTCGAGTATCGGTTTGACGATGCGACGAAGCTGCGGGCCGGCGTACTCACTCAGATAGACCGCGCTCAGAAGTCCCATCGGCAATGCCACCAGCATCGCGATGAACGAGACGAGCAGCGTTCCAGTGACGAGCGGCAGAACGCCGAAGCGTGGTGTGGCGAAGAGCGGAGTCCACTCGGTGCCGAAGAGGAACTCTGTGATCGACACTTCGCGCAGGAAGCCGGCCGTCTCCACCGTCAGGACGGCGATGATGCCGATCGTCGTCCCGATCGAGAGCAGTGCGCAGCCCAACAGCCCCCACTCGATGAGGAACTCCACCCGCCTCATCCCTCGACGAAGCTCGGGATGACCCTGGGGGGCTCGAACGGTCATTGTTCCCGGGTCAACAGCTGCTCGAGGGTCAGGCCGACCTGGGATCCGCCGGCGCCGAACGCCGTGCCGACCTTGCGTTCGGCAAAGTGCTTCTTCGCGAGGTCGTAGATTTGCGGCGTCAGCTCGACGTAGCCAACTTCGCGGATGAGCGCCGAGGCACCGAAGTACGCGTCGACGAACTTCTGGACTTCGGGACGCTCCGCCGCCTTCTTCGCGACGTAGATGAAGAGCGGACGCGACAGCGGCTGATACGTCCCGTTTCGAACGGTCTCCGCGGACGGAGCCAGCGGTCCACTCCCGTTCTCCGCCTTGCCATCGTCCACCGGAACGAGTTTCAGCTTGTCGTGATTCTGCTCGACGTACGCGAACGGCAGGAACCCGAGCGCGAGTTCGTCGCTGCTGATACCCTGGACGAGCACGTTGTCGTCTTCGCTCGAGGTGAAGTCGCCGCGGCTCGCGCCCTCTTTGCCGACGACCGCCTCGGTGAAGTAGTCGTAGGTGCCGGAATCGACGCCTGCACCGAAGAGGCGGACCTCGCGATTCGGCCACGACGAACGAACCTGATTCCACCTCAGAACTTTGCCCTGGGCATCAGGTGACCAGAGCGTCTTGAGCTCCGCCACGGTGACCGACGTCGCCCACGTGTTCTTTGGATTGACGACGACAGCCAGGCCGTCGTACGCGATGGGCAGTTCGATGTACTCGATGCCCGCCTTCTGGCAGGTTTCGATCTCCGTCGGCCGGATCGGTCTGGACGCGTCGCTGATGTCGGTCTCGCCCCGACAGAACTTCTGGAATCCACCGCCGGTCCCGGAGATGCCGACCGTGACGCGGATGCCCGGGTTGGCCTTTTGGAACTCCTCGGCCACAGCCTCGCTGATCGGGAAAACCGTGCTCGAACCGTCTAGCTGAATGACCGCTGGAGCGGCATTGGACGCCGCCGACTCGCTGCTGCCGCCGCCGCACGCGGCGGCCGTCGTTGCCGACACGAGTGCGATTGCGCACAGGCGCATCTGAAGACTAAGCATGAAGTCACGCTATCGAACGTGAATTTCACACTGGTTTCTTCAGTGTTAAATCGGTGTTACGGCTTCGGCAATGAGGCGTGGGCGCGTTTCTGCGTTCGCGCGCCAGTTCGACGAGTGCCGCTGGCGCGGGTGCTGCCCTCGGCTTTGGTGTCGGTCTGCGGAACTGGGCGCCGTTCCGCCGGAATCGTCGCCGCTTCAAGGCGGACCGGCTTTCCGAGCAGTGCCTCGAAGGGTTGGAGGTGGCGATTCGTGGCCCACACCTCGAGTTCGGCGTCCCCGGTCGTCTTGATCTGCAGCAGCGCATCGGCGCCGCGATCGCGAAAGTCGAGGCCGGCAATCGTCTGCGTGTGACTGCGGTCGAGGCTCTCGGCCACGCGCAGGATGGACGCGAGCGTGCGGACCGTCTTGCGCAGCGGTGAGGGCAGCCGCGAATACTCTTCGTGCGATCGCTTGGGCGTGCCGCGCCTGTGATAGCGGGCGACCAGCGCGACGACTTCGATCTCGTCCGGATCGAAGCCCCGCAGATCGCCATTCCGGATCAAATAGTAGGAATGCCGGTGGTGGCGCTCGTAGCTGATAAGCGAGCCGATGTCGTGAAGCAGTGCCGCGAACTCCAACCACTCCCGCTCGCGATCGGTGAGGCCGTGCACCGTCCGCGTCTGATCGAAGATCGCAAGCGCGAGCCGCACAACCTGCTGCGCGTGTTCCGCGTAGTAGTTGCATCGCTCGGCGAGCTCGAGCGAGCTGCGTCGCCGAACGTCGGGGATGCTGTCGACATGCGCGATGTGCTTGCTGTTGCGACGGATGTAGTCGAGCACCAGTCCTTCACGCAGCGCGAGGTCGCACAGCGTGATGTCTTCGGCCCCGAGACGGCGCAGGATCGTGTCGAGCAGGACGCCGCCGGCGACGACGAGATCCGCGCGGCGCGGGTCGAGGCCCGGAATCGTCAGGCGTTGTGCGAGCGAGAGTCCGACGACCTCCTTGCGCAGACGGCGAATCTGTTTCGCGCCGACGCGCAGGTTACGCAGTTCGCTCGGGATCGCGCCATCGGACATCGCCGTGGCGACAGTACCCAGGCTCAGAATCGTTCCCGACGTCCCAATCACGCGGTCGAAACCGGTGCTGGTGATCTGCTCGCAGTGGCGATCGATCTCGCTGAGGATGTGCTTCGTGAGCTTCTGTTCGTCACGACCCGACAGCGGATCGCTTTTGACGAATCGCTCCGTCAGGCGAATCACGCCGATCTTGAAGCTCCTGGCTGCCTGAACCGAGGTGGCCGTGCCGAGCGTGATCTCCGTGCTTCCACCGCCGATGTCGATGACGACAGCTCGTGCGCCGCCGACATCCACCCCGTAGACGGCCGCCAGATGGATCAGTCGCGCCTCCTCGGCACCGGTGATCACCCGAGGACGAATGCCGGTTTCCGCTTCGATGCGCGAGAGAAACTCTCCGCCGTTGCGCGCTTCGCGCGTGGCGCTCGTCGCGGCAGCGAGAATCTTGTCCACCGTGTGAGATTCGGCAAGCCTCTTGAATTTGGAGAGCGCCTGCAGGGCGGCGCCCATCGCCTCGGTGGTGAGTTCCTTGCCGTCGAGTCCACCGGCGCCGAGGCGCACCATCGCTTTTTCGCGATCGATGACTTCGAATGAGAGGTCCGGTCGTACGCGGACCACGATCATGTGGACGGAATTGGTGCCGATGTCGATGGCCGCGATGCGCATGGTTGGAAACGGTCCTCAGTCCACGGTCCTCAGTCGCTCGGTTGTGGCTGAGACTGTGGACGGAAGCCTGTGGACTGTGGACACGATTGAGTCCAGAGACCGCTTATAGTAACTGAGTCCGCGATCCCATGACTGATTCCCATCCGTCGGAGCTTTTGATTCGGCAGCGGCTCGCGGCGTTGACGCGCACGCTGCCGTCTGCATCCGGCGGGGATGTCAACGCGATTCACCAGGCCCGTGTCGCCACGCGACGTGTGCGCGCCGCGCTGCCGATTGCCACGCGCGGCTCCAGGCGACGGAAACTGAAGAAGTCATTTACGCGATTGACACGCGCGCTCGGCGGCGTCCGTGAGCTCGACGTAGCGATTCTTACACTCGACGAGCTGGCGTCTGATCCGTCGGTGCCGCAGGAAGGTCTCGAACAACTGCGCGTGATTCTCCAGGAGGAGCGTCAACGTTTCTACGCAGAGATGAACGGGATCCTCCAGCACGTCGATCTCGATCGGTTGCAGCGGAAGACCCTGGCCGCGGCTGAGCGCGCCACCGAACACGATTCCGATCAGTCCGACCTGAAGCGTCTCAGGTCAGTGATCAAGCGGGCGGGGCGCCGCGCGTTTGCGCTGCAGGCCGCGATCGAGAACGCAGGAAACATTTACCTCGCGGATCGTCTGCACCAGGTGCGGATTGCTGTGAAGAAGTTGCGCTACGTCCTCGAGATCGCACGCGAACTCAGTCGATCGCGCGCGTCCGCTCGCATCCGGATGCTGAAGAACGCCCAGGATCTCCTCGGCCGCATGCACGATCTCGAGGTCCTCATCACGCGAATCCGTGCACTTCAGGGGTCGGCTCGTGCTCCGACGCTGAAAGTCTCGGCAGACCTGGATCGGCTCGTTCGCCGGCTCGAGACAGAGTGCCGTCAGTTACATGTTCGATACATGGACTTTAAGAAGAAGTTACTCGAGCTCTGCGATTATGTAGCCGCTGCCGATGACCGGCAGCCAGCATCAGCCGCCTAGATGGCCAAAACATCACCGCCTCCATGTGAGCTCTACATCGTGCGTCATGCGATCGCCGCCGAGCGCGGCGACGATTGGCCCGATGACGACAAACGTCCGTTGACGGAAAAAGGCGTCGTTCGATTCAAGGACGGTCTCGCCGGTCTCAACTGGCTGGACGTCGGGCTCGACGAGATCTTCAGCAGCCCGCTTGTGCGCGCGAAGCAGACGGCCGATCTGCTCGCCGCCGGCATCTCGGGAAAAGCCCCGGTCAAGCTTCTCCCCGCGCTCGCGCCGGGTCACTCGCCGGAACAGGTGATGGAGCAGTTGGCGCAGACCGCGAAGCGACGACGGATCGCGCTTGTCGGTCATGAACCCGGTCTTGGAGAGCTCGCCGCGCATCTCATCGGTGCCAAGCGTCCGCTCGAGTTCCGCAAGGGCGGTGTCTGTCGAATCGATCTCCAGGGGCTCACCGAGAACCGGCCTGGATCGCTCATCTGGTTCGTGACGCCGAAATTGCTGCGGCATCTCGGGAAGAACTCATAGAACCGTGTCGTTCGAACTTCTCGGTTCTCTTTCTCGGTTCGGGTTCACGTTCGAACCTGAACACGAACGAAGAAGCGAGAAGATAGAAGCGTGAACGACACCGTACGATCAGACCCACAAAAGGTCGTCGTCATCATCAACCCGATATCAGGGGCTGGTCGACGTCGCGACGTGGCTCGCGTGCGCGCCGAGCAGGCCGCGGCGCTCGCCGAGCAGCGCCGGCTCAGTGCCGAAGTGTTCGTCACCGAACGTCCGGGTCACGCGCGCGAGCTGACGCAGGCGGGCCTTCGGCGCGGTGTCACGACGTTTGTCGCGTGGGGTGGTGACGGCACCGTCAATGAGATCGGATCGGCGCTCGTCGGTGCTGACGCGACGCTCGCGATCGTGCCGAGCGGATCCGGCAACGGGCTCGCTCGCGAGCTCGGCATCCCGCTCGAGCCAGCTGGCGCATTTCGAGTGCTCTTCGAGGGGCGCTCGCGATTGATTGATGTGGGCGAGCTCGATGGTCACTTGTTCTTCAACATCGCGGGCATCGGGCTCGACGCGCGAGTGGCACTTCGATTCGCCGAGGGTGGCCTTCAGCGGCGCGGGTTCGTTCGCTATCTCGAGCTTGCCGCGCGCGAGGTCGCGTCCTTCACGCCTCACGAATATGCGCTCACCGCGAATGGCCGTGACCTCCGTGTGCGGCCGCTGCTGATTGCGATCGCCAACGCGCGACAGTACGGCAATGGCGCGCTCATCGCGCCCGACGCGCAACTCGACGACGGCCAGCTCGATCTCGTGGTGGTCGACTATATGCCGGCGTGGCGTGTGTTGATGCACGCACCGAAGCTGTTTGCGGGAACCGTCGCTCAGGTGCCTGGCGTGTCGATCACCAAGACCAGCACGCTCGGGATCGCATCAGATGCGGCGCTCGTGTATCACGTCGATGGCGAGCCGCATGTCGGTGGGCAGTGCGTCAGCGCACGCATTCACTCGCGCGCGTTGAGGGTCATCTCGGCCATCCGCTAAAATACGGAGAGACAGCTTCACCTCGATCCAACCGAGCCCATCAATGCCAGAAATAACACCAATAGAATCAGACACTAACGTCGTTTACACAACGTTTACACCAACGTATCCCTTCGGAGAGGTATAGATCAGGAGCTATGTACCTTCGCATGTTTCGGAAAGCAGGCCAGACCAAGCGCTTCACCATCTCCGACGCCGGCAGTCTCGGGGTGGGAAGTGCGAGAGGAACAGGACAGTCAGATCCTCTGGAGCATCCGCTACACGGATTGGCACCGCGTCGAACGGGCACGGATGTCCTTCGCGCGGGAAGCCGTGTCGCTTGCCGACGCTGGTTGGAAAGAGTCCTGATTTATTCGACGAACCTGTAACCCAATCCAACGACCGTTTCGATCTGACGTCCGGCCTCGCCTAGTTTTCCGCGCAGGCGACCGACGTGCACATCGACGGACCTGGTTTCCACGAAGCGGTCGTATCCCCACACTCGTTCGAGCAACCGGTCGCGTGAAAGAACGCGGTTCCGGTTCTCGACGAGATACCGTAACAGCTCGAACTCGCGGCGCGTCAGTCGAATGGCTTCGCCGTTCACGCTGATCGCGACCGCGTCGAAATCCGCGACGAGGTGCTTGCCGCGGTAGACGAATGCCTCGGTTCCGCGCGCACCGTTGCCGGACTCCGTGCGTCCGCGACGGAGCACCGCGCGCACGCGCGCAGCAAGCTCGCGAAGGCTGAACGGCTTGGTGATGTAGTCGTCAGCGCCCACGTCGAGTCCCGTCACGCGATCGCTTTCACTCGTGCGTGCGGTCAGCATGATGATCGGCACCGTCGCGGTGTTGGGACGCGACCGCAGGATCCGGCACACCTCGAGCCCGCTCAGCACGGGAAGGTTCAGATCGAGAACGATGAGATCGGGCGTGCGCTCGTTGACCGCCTTGAGCGCGCCGTCTCCCGTGCCGACGATCTCGACTTCGATGTCGCCACCCTTTTCGAGACCGTGCTTGATGAGCCCAGCGATGTCCTGCTCATCGTCAACGACCAGCACGTGAGTGCGGGTCGCAGGCGCGGGCGATCATGCGTGGGTCGGAAACGCTGCTTGACTCCGAGCTGTATTGCACTGGTGCTCCATTTCCATCTGGGCTTTACATGCACCACGTTAGGAAATCGGGGTTTCTGGTGCGTGACGCTGGAGTTAAATCTGGGTTAAGGCAACGAAACCTGCTGATGAAGTAGGATCCCGAACGATGACGAACCTCGAAGAGACCTCGGGGCCAGCAGCCAGCCCTGAGGTCGCCCAGCGCTGGCTTCCGGCGCTCCTGTTGCTGTTTATCGGGTCAGGCTGCGCGGCCCTCATTTACGAAGTTGTCTGGTTTCAGCTCCTCCAGCTTTCCATCGGATCGTCGGCTGTCTCGCTTGGCGTTCTTCTCGGGATCTACATGGGGGGAATGTGCCTGGGCAGCCTGCTGCTGCCGCGATATCTGAACCCGTCGTGGCACCCGCTCAGGGTGTACGCCGCGCTCGAGGCGGGCATCGGCGTCTTCGGCGTGATCGTGCTGTTTGCGGTGCCGATCGTCGGGCAGATCTACACGCAGATTGCCGGGACCGGACAGGCCAACTTGTTCCTCAGGGCTATCGTCGCGAGCATCTGTCTGCTGCCGCCGACGCTGCTCATGGGGGCGACGCTTCCCGCCATCGCGCGATGGGTTGAGACCACGCCGCGCGGTGTTTCCTGGCTCGGCTACTTCTACGGCGGCAACCTTGCCGGCGCCGTGACCGGAAGTCTTCTCGCGGGGTTCTATCTGCTTCGCGTTTACGACATGCCGACTGCGACGGCGGTCGCCGTCGTCCTGAACATCGTCGTTGCGGGTCTCGCGATGGTCGTCGCGACGCGGACACCGCACACGGTCATCAAGGCAGACGCTTCCGCTCCGCCGCCACAGCCGATCTCGGCCGAGAGCGCGCGGCTTGTCTATATAGCGATCGCGTTGTCCGGTCTGACCGCGCTTGGATCCGAAGTCGTGTGGACGCGAGTGCTTTCGCTGCTCTTCGGCGCGACGACGTACACGTTCTCGCTGATCCTGGCCGTGTTCCTCGTGGGTCTCGGAATCGGCAGCAGCCTCGGCGCGGCACTCGCGCGCGGGGTGTCGAACGCGAAGACGGCACTTGGATGGGTGCAGCTTGGCCTGTGCTTCTGTCTCGCGTGGGCCGCGTATTCAACAGCGGACTCACTGCCGTTCTGGCCGATCAATCCATCGATCTCGACGTCGCCCTCGTTCACCTTCCAGCTCGATCTGATGCGCGCCATCTGGGTCATGTTGCCGGGCGCGATGCTCTGGGGCGCGAGCTTTCCGCTGGCGCTGGCCGGTGTGGCCGCACCTGGTCAGGACTCGGCTCGACTCGTCGGTGGTGTGTATGCCGCGAACACGGTTGGTGCGATCGTGGGCGCCCTCATCACGAGCCTGGGCATGGTCGGCACCGTTGGCAGTCAGATCACGCAGCAGGCGCTGATCGGTGTGGCGGCGATGTCTGGCCTGCTCATGCTGATGCCGACGACCGGCGAGAAGCGGGGTGCGCTGACGTCAACGCCGGTGGTGGTGATCGGCATTGCGCTCATCGCAGGCCTGCTCGCACGCACGGTTCCACCGCTCCCCGGAATCCTGGTGGCGTACGGCCGCTACGCGGCGACGTGGGTCGGACAGAACGAGATCCTGTACGTGGGCGAGGGGGTCACGGCGTCAGTCGCTGTCTCGCGCACTCCCAGCGGCGTGCTGAACTATCACAACGCCGGCAAGGTCCAGGCGTCGAGCGAGCCGCAGGACATGCGGCTGCAGCGGATGCTCGGCCACATCACCACGCTCGTCCCGAAGACGCCCACGAAGGTGCTGGTGATCGGCTGCGGCGCCGGAGTGACGGCTGGCGCGGTGTCGATCGACCCGATGGTCAAGGATCAGACCATCGCCGAGATCGAGCCGCTCGTTCCTCGCGTCGTCTCCACGCACTTCGCCGAGCACAACTTCAACGTCGTCGCGAACCCGAAGGTCAAGGTTCACCTGGACGATGCCCGGCATTACCTGCTGACGACGAACGAGAAGTTCGATGCGATTACGTCGGATCCGCTCGATCCGTGGGTGAAGGGTGCAGCGACGCTCTACACGCGCGAGTTCTTCCAGGTGGTCAAGAGTCACCTCAATCCCGGTGGCGTGGTGACGTTGTTCGTGCAGCTGTACGAGAGCACGGACTCGGCCGTGAAGAGCGAGATCGCGACGTTCCTCGAAGCGTTTCCGAATGGCGCCGTCTTCGCGAACACGGTCAACGGTCAGGGCTACGACCTCGTGCTGTTCGGTCAGGTCGAGGCAGGGAAGATCAACGTCGACACGGTGCAGGCGAGGCTCGACGATCCCGCCAACGCAGCCATCGCGCAGTCGCTGCGGGAAATCGGGATCTTCTCAGCCATCGATCTCTTCGGCACCTACGCGGGCCGTCAGTCAGACATGAAGAACTGGCTGAGCGACGCGATCATCAACACCGATCGCAATCTGAAGCTGCAGTATCTGGCAGGCCTGGGACTGAACCTCTATCAGAGCGACGCGATCTACAAGGCGATGATCCGCGAGGTGAAGTACCCCGACGAACTGTTCGAAGGATCCGACGAGACGCTCAAAGCGCTGCGCGCCAAGGTGTCGGCGTCTCTCGGCGGAACCGGTTCGTTCTGATCTCTGTCACTCCTCGTCAACTCCCAATTGCCAACTTCCAACTCCCAAACGTTTTGGGAATTGGAGTTGGGAGTTGGGAGTTACACCACAGTTCCCGGTCGTATTACTCCGCCCTTAGGGACGACGATGATGCCGCTGCGGATGTAGAAGCCTTCGCCGTCGGCGGAGTCGAGGTTGTGTTCGTTGACCAGCCGCACGTCGTCGCCGATGCGCGCGTTCTTGTCGATGATCACGCGGTCCACGACGACGTTGCGCCCGAGGCCGAGCCCCGGCTGATGCGCGGGAGGCGGGCCGTATTCGTAGAAGTCGGCGCCGAGCAGCACCGATCGCGTGACGCGCGAACCCTCCCGCACTGCCATGCGCACGCCGACGACCGAACCGTCGATCTCGCAGCCCGCGAGATAGCACCCCTCTGACACGAGCGAATCACGGACGCGCGCTTCCGGCATCAGCGAGCCGGGCAGATGTCGGAGGTGCGTGTAGATCGGCCGTTCCCGATCCCAGAAGTGAAACGGCGAGTCGAGCCGGCCGAGCATGATGTTCGCCTGGTAGAACGATTCGATCGTTCCCACGTCGGCCCAGTAGCCACGGAACAGGTACGGCTTCACCTTGTAGCGCCCGAGCGCGTTGGGGATCAGCGATCGTCCAAAGTCGTGACCGGGCTCGTGCTCGAGCATGTCGAGCAGCACACGCCTCGTGAAGACGTAGACGCCCATCGACGCCATGAACGGCTGATCGTCGCTGTGGTCGGCAAACGTGGAGCCATCAGGGATGCTGCGGCCGATCTGTTCGAGGCGTGCAGGCTTGGGCTTCTCCTCGAAGGCGATGATGTTGCCTTCGTTGTCGAACAGGAAAATGCCCATCTGTGTCGCGGTTTCGAGGTCCACCGGCTGCGAGGCGATCGTGATCTCGGCGCCGCTTCGTTTATGGGCAGCGACGAGATCGGCGTAGTCCATCCGGTAGAGATGGTCACCCGCGAGGATGAGGTCGTAGTCGGCTGGATGCTGGCTGAAGTGTCGCGCCGCCTGGCGCACGGCGTCGGCTGTCCCCTGATACCAGTTCGGGTTATCGGGTGTCTGCTCGGCCGCGAGGATCTCCACGAATCCACCGGAGAACCGATCGAGCCGGTAGGTATTCGAGATGTGACGGTTGAGCGAGGCCGAGTTGAACTGCGTCAGCACGAAGATGCGACGGATATCGGCGTGCAGGCATCCGCTGATCGGAATGTCGATGAGGCGGTACTTCCCACCGATCGGAACCGCCGGCTTGGAACGGGTAGCGGTCAATGGGAAGAGACGTGAACCTTGGCCGCCCCCGAGGATGATCGCCAGTGTATCGCTCGTCTGTCGCATGGTGGTTCCGCGAATCGCTAACGCCGGATGGTTTTAACACAACCGTTCCTCGATCGTGATCTCCATGTCATGCAGTCGCCCTAATCTCGAAAGCATATGCACGTGGGTATACCACGGCAGTGGGAGGGCCGCCGCACACGCGGGTGCGGCGGCATCACGTTAGTAGCGACGGCGCGGCAATGGCGTTGGCCTTTGACGACGCGCGGGCCAATCCCGAGCAGAGTCGAGGGATGAGATTCAGCGTCATTGTCTGCGCCCATAACGAGGCGCAATTTCTGCCTGCCTGCCTCCACTCCCTTTTGGCCCAGTCCCGCACTCCAGACGAAATCCTTGTTATCAACAACGCGAGTACCGATTCGACGCGCGCCGTGGCGGAAGCGATTCAGGGCGTGCGCGTGGTGGACGAGTCGCGCAAAGGCCTCGTGGTCGCGCGCGAGACGGGCCGCCTCACTGCCACCGGCGACATCCTCGTCTACCTCGACGCTGACTGCCGTGCACCGGTGACGTGGCTCGAGCGGATCGAGCGCCGTTTCATCGCCGATCCGCTGCTCCTCGCGCTCTCGGGTCCCTATCGCTTCTACGACTGGGACTGGTGGGGGCGCGTGCTGATCCGCGCGTACGACTACACGCTGGCGCCGGCCACGCAGTTCCTCGTCAAGTACGTGCTCAGGATCGGAACGATTTTCTACGGCGGCAACTTCGCCGTCAGACGCACGGCGCTCGAGCGCATCGGCGGGTTCGATACCTCGATTGAGTTTCATGGCGAAGACACCAACGTCGGTCGCCGGCTGTTTGCAATCGGTCGTGTGTCGCTCTTCAACGACTGCTATCTGACCACGTCGGCGCGACGATACATCGCCATGGGCAAGGGCGCAGTCTTCCGGCTCTACGTCCGCAACTTCACATCGGAACTGCTGCGCGGACGGCCGAAGGACAGGACGCATATCGATGTGCGCACCTGACGCTTGTCAACTCGCAACGCCCAACCTCCAACTTCCACCGCAGGGAGATGTCATTGGGAATTGGGAATTGGGAATTGGGAGTTGAGTCATGCCGGGTTACGAACCGTTCCTGCTTTGTGACTTCCACGTTCACACGCAGTGGAGCGATGGAAAATTGTCGGTGGCCGAGGTCGTTGACCTGTATGGCTCGACAGGCAAGTTCGACGTCATCGCCATCACCGATCACATTCTGATGAAGAAGGATCTCCTGGCGCGTGCCGGCCGGATTGCCACGCTGGGACGTCGTGCTTTCGGTGTGCGCGAGCACGACTTCGAGCATTACCTCGAGAACGTTCGCGCCGAGGCCGCGCGTGCGCTCGAGCAGTACGGGATGCTCGTCATTCCGGGTGCAGAAATCACCCAGAACCGTCTGGCCGGACGGAAGAACTCACACATCATCGCACTCGACATCCAGCGCTACATCAGCGCCGATCAGTCGGCCGATGAAATCCTGCGCGAGATTCGCCGCCAGAACGCGCTGAGCATCGCCTGTCATCCGCATCATCGGACGACGCGGCGGATCGAGATCAGCACGTGCTACCTCTGGGATCATCGCGAGCAGTTGTCGGATCTCGTGGACGTGTGGGAAGCGGCGAATCGCGACGATCTGTTTTCGGTGACGAGCTTGAAGCACTACCCGTACGTGGCCAACAGCGACTTCCACAAGCCGAAGCATCTCTACTCCTGGAAGACACTCGTGCGTTCTGAGAAGAACTGGCCGGCCGTGAGCCGCGCCCTGCGCGACAACGTCGACATCGCGCTGACGCTCTTCCGTAATGGATCTCGTGGCCGCGCCTTCTGATCACATCAAGTCCATCCCCTTTTGTCGAACCGTCTGAATGACGATGATGAGCGGCCCCAGCACAAGGGTGATCGCTCTCACTCACCACACGATGCTGTTGCTGTGTGTGGTTCACGCGACGGTCGGGCGACAAAACCGTAAAGTCGCGTCGTGCGTCGATCTCTATAGAGGCTGACGCGCCGACACGACAAGGTTACCGAGCCGTGATCACCTTGACACGTCGCCTTGGTACGCTCGGCGCGTAAGGGGACCGACCATGGAAACACGTGCCAGACGACGATGACGATTGACACTGACCGAGCAGCCGACGCGTTTGCGACGGCCCTCAGAAGAGCACAGGCAGAGTTTCTGGAGATGCCAGGGCTTCAGTTGACGGAAGCGCAGGCGGCGCGGTTGTGGAGTTTTGATTCGGCGTTATGCAGCGCTGTTCTGACGGCGCTGGTGGAGTCGAGATTTCTTGTCCGCTCCCGCAACGCATCGTTCTCGCGTGCCTAGTGCTCGTGCGTTTGAATCGCCGAATCCCGAATCCCGAATCCCGAATCCCGAATCCCGGATCCCGGATTCTTCACCACCCATTGCAGTCGAATTTGAACCCGCACTTCAGGCACTTGATACATCCCTTGACCTTGGCCAGGTCGTGAGATTCGCCGCATCGCGGACACGTGGTCTCGTCCGTGTCCTCGTGCGGCAGGCGCGGTGACTCGGCTCTGACAGCGTCGGCAGGTTTCATCCCCAACAGGTTACCCCGGGTTATAGTCAGGGGCACTGGCGCAGCCATGTCCGAACTGGTTGGTGTCTTCCCGCCCTCACTGAACCACGACCCTGTTCGTCGTGCGCTCGATTGCCTCCAGGAAGGATTCCAGATCATCGGGTACGACTGGCATTACGTGTACGTGAATCCGGCCGCGGCACGGCACGGCCGACGGCCTGCGGAGGAACTGATCGGGCACTCGCTCTTCGAGGAGTATCCCGGCATCGATCAGACTCCGATGTTCGCGCGACTTCGCCACTCGATGGAGGCTCGAGTCCCTCAGGTCTTCGAATCCGAGTTTACATTTCCTGATGGCAGCAAGCGGTGGTTCGAGTTGCGCGTGCAGCCAGCCCCCGAAGGGATCTGTGTGTACTCGTCCGACATCGACCCGCGAAAGCGTCGCCAGCTGGCATCAGCGAGAGATCGAGCACCCCTTCTCGTGCGCATGTGGCGCAACATCGTCGGGCGCCCGCAAACGCGCTCGAGCGATCGCTAAGTCCCTTCCAAGCCGCCTCGTCGTTCGAATCAGCTGGGACGAATTCCGGTACGAATCGATTGGGGCCCCAGGCGCCTGTCACACCCTCTCGTGATCTGACCGGTTCAGCTCGCGCTTCGTCATCGATAGTCGCCCACTGATACCAAACCGGGATGAGCCGCTGTGGCCAATTGTGGCGCTGGCCTGTGCGGTGCTTCGATGGTCCCGCGCGAAGTGAGCGAGGGTGGGGCGTTGTGGGAAGCCGTCCTCGCGCATGCGCAAACGAGGTGGCGAATGCGAGTGAAGGTGTTCCTGGCTCTTGTCTGTTTCACCCTCTCGGCCGCGATGGCCAGCGCCCAGGTCCCAACGGGGACCATCTCGGGTCGCGTCACGGATACATCCGGCGGAGTATTGCCTGGCGTCACGGTGACGGCAAGCTCACCCAATCTCCAGGGGCCTCGAGTCGCCGTCACCGGGACTTCCGGTGACTACGTGCTGGCTCTGCTCCCTCCAGGCGCGTACACGCTCGAGTTCGTGCTCCCTGGATTTCAAACTGCCAAGGCAGACATGAACGTTGCGAGTACCGAAGTTGTGGCCTTCGATCTGGAACTCGGCGTCGGCGGACTCAACGAGGAGATCATCGTTCACGGCGAGGCGCGGAGCTTCCTTGGAACGGTGCAGACAGGGACCAACGTTCAACAGTCGCTGATGGCGACGCTCCCGAGCAACCGGACACTCACCGCTGTGCTCACCATGGCCCCCAATGTCAAACCAACTGGGCCTGGTCAGGGAAGTGGCGGTACCGACGGAGCGTTCACGGTGGCAGGCGCAATGTCATACGACAGCGTGTTCCTGCTGAACGGCGTGGCCATCACAGAGAACATTCGTGGCCAGCCTTTCACGCTCTTCATTGAGGATGCGCTTCAGGAGACGACGGTCTCGACCTCGGGCATCTCCGCGGAGTACGGACGGTTCGGTGGCGGTCTCGTCAATGCGATCACCAAGTCGGGAGGCAATCGGTTCAGTGGCTCGTATCGACTTGGCATGAACAACGACGACTGGCGCTCGGTGACTCCGTTCAACGAGCCCAAGCTTGACAAGGTCATCCCGACGCACGAGTACACGATCGGCGGACCGATCTTCAAAGACGTCCTCTGGTTCTTCAACGCCGGGCGATTCCGGACGGCGGAGGAGTCGCGCCAGACCTTCATCACGAACCTCTCGTATCCGCGCACCGACGAGGAGAAGCGCTACGAAGGCAAGCTGACCTATACGATGTTGCCGGGCCAGGTGATCAAAGGCTCGTTCACGAAGATCCAGCAAGCCATCAACAACGCGAACTTCCAGAACGTCATGGATACGCGCAGCCTGTACGTGCAGGACCAGCCGCAGGATCTGCTATCGCTGAACTACAACGGCGTGTTTGGAAAGGATCTCTTCATCGAAGGGCAGTATTCGCAGCGCCATTTCTCGGCCAACATCGGGGGCAGCGGCGCCACTGATTTGATCAACGGTACGCTCCTCATCGACTCGTCGAAAGGTGGCACCGCCTACCGCTACTGGGCGCAGACGTTCTGTGTCTGCAACGTCGACAATCGTGACAACTCCGAAGCGCTCGCCAAGGCGACCTACGTGCTCTCGACCAATCGCCGCGGCCAGCACACGATGGTGTTCGGCTACGACCATTACAACGACCAGCGGCAGGCCGACAACCACCAGTCGGGCAGCGACTACCGCATCCTCGGTACGTCAACGACCCTTCGGGGCGACACGCTCTACCCGGTGTTCCTCAACAACAACTCGACGGTCATCCAGTGGGATCCGATCACGCTGGCGAGCCAGGGGTCGAACATCCGCGCTCACGCCGCGTTCTTCAACGACACCTGGCGCTTGAGCAGATTTTCGTTCAACCTCGGACTGCGCTGGGACCGGAACCAGGGTGACGATGCGATCGGCAATCCGATTTCCAATTCCAGCAAGCTGAGTCACCGTCTTGGCCTGGTCTGGGATCCACGTGGTGACGGCCAGTGGTCGATCAACGCGAGCACCAGCCGCTACGTGAGCGCGATCAACAGCTCGATCGCAGAGACGTCGCCGGCAGGATCGCCGTCAAGCTTCACGTGGTTCTATCAGGGGCCGTCGATCAACCCGGATGCGAACGCGGCGACGCTCCTCACGTCAGACCAGGCGATTCAACAGGTGTTCAACTGGTTCAATGCCAACGGGGGCGCCAATCGTCCGGTGCGAAGTGCTGACATCCCTGGCGTGAACACGCTCATCGGCGGTTCACTCGATTCGCCGAACTCGATCGAGTACGCCGCCGGTGTGGGTCGTCTGCTGGGGCAGCGCGGCAGCGTGCGCGTCGACTGGGTCTTCCGCGACTTCGGCGACTTCTACAGCACGCGGACGGATCTGTCGACCGGCCAGGTGACCAACGCGCAGGGCACGTTCGACGTCAACTTGATCGAGAACTCGAACGATCTCTCGCGCCGCTATCAGGGCGGGACGTTCCAGGCGAACTACCGCTTCGGCAGCAACGTAGACATCGGTGGCAACTACACGCTGTCGCGTACGTGGGGCAACTTCGACGGAGAGAACCCCGCCAGCGGGCCGCTGACAGCCCAGCTCTTCTCCTATCCCGAATATCGCGAGGCCCGGTGGAACGCTCCCGAGGGGAACCTCGGGACCGACCAGCGGCATCGCGCGCGCATCTACGGGGTCTATCGCGTTCCCATGGCCAGCAGCGCAGGATCGCTGGACGTCGGCCTGGTACTGGGCATGGCGTCAGGCACTCCGTACACATTCGGTGGCGCGAACTCCACGTCTCCGGGCACGGGCGTGGGCCGTATCAACTCGAGCCCGTACGTCGTGAATCCCGGATACGCGCAGCCGGTCACCAGCGTCGAGTACTACTTCTTCGAACGCGATGCCTACCGAACGGAGGCGCAGTATCGCACCGACCTGTCCGTCAACTACCAGTACCGCGTGGGTGGCGGAGCGGATGTGTTCTTCCACGCCGAGGTGTTGAACATCTTCGATCAGTCCCAGCTGTGTGGCTGTGGAGGCACGGTGTTCAACAACGGCGGCGCCAGCGACATCCGGACGATCAGCACGGGCGTGTTGACGGCGTTGAACTCTGGAACGCTGCAGCCCTTCAACCCGTTCGCGCAAACGCCAGTGCAAGGCGTCAACTGGAACCTGAGCCCGACGTTCGGCACGGCCGTGAGCCGCTTTGCCTACACGAGCCCACGGACGTTCCGGTTCAACTTTGGGGTGAAGTTCTAGATCAGTCCTCAGGTCCTCGGTCCTCGGTTCAACTCATGACCGTGGACCGTGGACTGTGGACCGTGGACTGACTTACTCATACCGCAACGCCGCGATTGGATCGAGCGCGGCCGCCTTGCGTGCGGGGTAGAACCCGAAGAACACGCCGACTGCCGCCGCGAAACCGAACGACATCAACACGGCTTCGCTCGTCACGACAGCGGGCCATCCCATGATCTGGCTCACGGCCAGCGACGCCGCGAAGCCGAGTGCCACACCGATCGCGCCGCCCGCCAGACTCAACACCACCGCTTCGACCAGGAACTGCAGCAGGACGTCGATGTCGCGTGCGCCCATCGACAGGCGCAGGCCGATCTCGCGCGTGCGCTCGGTCACCGACACGAGCATGATGTTCATGATCCCGATCCCACCCACGAGCAGCGACACTGCCGCGATGCTCGCCAACAGCCACGTCATCGTCGTCGTCGTGGACGTCAGCACGGTGGCCATCTCTTCGAGGCTGCGAACCGAGAAGTCGTCGGGCTCGTCCGCCGTCAGCTTGTGACGGGCGCGCAGCAGCGTCGAGATCTGATCCGACACGGTCTGGAACGGCACGCCGTTGGCCGTCGAGAGCGTGATGTTCTGCAGGTTCGTGATGCCGAGCAGCTTCTTCTGGACGGTCGTATACGGCACGACGACGGTGTCGTCCTGATCGGGTCCCATCGCTGCCTGACCCTTGCGGGTGAGGACACCGATCACACGAAACGGCTGGCTGCCGATGCGTACGGTCGCGCCCGTCGGGTCAGTGCCCGTGCCGAAGAGCTCGTCTCTGGCGACGGCGCCGAGCACGGCGACCTTCTCGGCGCGCGCGACGTCCTGCGCGGTGAAGAACGCACCGGTTTCCATCGACCAGGCGCGGATCGCGGGCAGGTCGGCGCCTGTCCCCTGAATCTGCGTGTTCCAGTTCGCCGTTTCGGCAACGACCTGTTGCCGCGTGTTCACGCCGGGCGAGATGTAAGCGATGCCGGACACCTCTCGCGCGATCGCCTGAGCATCCTCGGGCACGAGCGTGGTGGTGGCGCCGAAGCCCTGGCGGACGGGACCAAACGCATTCGAACCGGCGGTGATCGTGACGACGTTGGTGCCGGCGCTGCGGATGCGGTCCTCGATGGACGACTGCGCGCCGTGGCCGATCGCGACCATGACGATCACGGCAGCGACACCGATGATCATGCCGAGTGCGGTCAATGCCGTGCGCATGGCATTCCGGCGAAGCGCGGTGACGGCGATGGACAGGGTGATGATGGGTGACATGGTTCGACCTTACGCTGAGAGCTCCTCGCCCTCGGCGTCATATCTGCGAAGCTCCTCGGCGGCCTCGCGGCGCTGGGGCACCGGCCGATCGAGTCGGACACGTCCGTCGCGGAAGCCGACGATGCGCGTGGCGTATTCGGCAATGTCAGGCTCGTGCGTGACGAGCACGATCGTGATGCCCTGTTCGGTGTTCAGCCGTTGAAAGATCCCCATCACCTCGATGCTGGTGCGCGAGTCGAGGTTGCCAGTCGGCTCGTCCGCGAGGAGCAGCGACGGGTTGTTCACAAGCGCGCGCGCAATGGCGACGCGCTGCTGCTGACCGCCCGACAGCTGATTCGGATGGTGATCGAGCCGCGTGCCGAGTCCTACGGCTTCGAGCGCCGCCGCAGCGCGACGATGGCGCTCCTTCGCCGGCACGGGAAAGCCGTAGAGCAGCGGGAGCTCCACGTTCTCGATCGCGCTCGTTCGGGCGAGTAGATTGAATCCCTGAAACACGAATCCGATCTCGCGGTTGCGGACCAGGGCGAGGTCTCGCTTGGTCAGTCGCGAGACATCGCGTCCGTTCAACTCGTAAATGCCGCTCGTGGGCCGGTCGAGACAACCCGCGAGGTGCATGAAGGTCGACTTGCCGGAGCCCGAGGGACCGGTAAGCGCGACGAACTCCCCGCGCGAGATGTCGAGTGAGATCCCGCGGAGCGCCCGCACCTCGATCTCGCCTACCGCGTAGGTCTTCGTGAGTTCGCGGACGGAGATGACAGGGGTCTCGCTCATCGCCCGCCTCCACGATTCCCTCCGCCGCCTCCTCGTCGTCCGAAGGGGAGCAGCGGTGATGTGGCTGGTGCGGCCGCTGCCGGCGCCGACGTCGATGAGGTTCCGGTGAGGACTGCGGTTCCCGGCGTCAGATCGCCGTCGAGAATCGCGGTGTCTCTGCCATCGCTGATGCCCGGCTGTACCGGTACGCGCATCGGCCGATCCTGCACGAGCACCCAGACCGCGGCTCGGTTGTCGCCGCCGGATTTCGATCCACGGCCGTTGGCCTGCGCCGGTCGTGCACCGCTCGACGCGCTCTTCGGAGCGAAGCGCAACGCCGCGTTCGGCACCTTCAGCACGTCGTCGGCCCGAGCAGTCTCGATGGTCACGGCCGCCGTCATTCCCGGTTTCAGCTTCAGCTCCCGATTGGGCACATCGATGACCGTGACGTAGCTCACGACGTTCTGCTGCACGACTGGCTGCAGACGCACCTGCCTGACCTTGCCCGTGAACGTCTCGTTCGGATACGCATCCACGCGGAATCTGACGTCCTGCTTTGGCGCGATTTCGCCGATGTCGGATTCGTCCACGCTGGCGTTCACCTGCATCTCAGTGAGATCGCGGGCGAGGATGAACAGCGTCGGCGCCTGCAGGCTCGACGCGACCGTCTGTCCGACGTCTACATTGCGCGCGATCACCACGCCATCGATGGGTGCCTTGATGATCGTGTGACTGAGGTTGACCTGCGCCTGGTTGAGCGACGCCTTCGCCTGGACGATTTCCGCTTCGGCGCCGTTCACCGCAGCATCCGCCGAGCGGGCCGTGCTCTCCGCTGTTTCGAGATCCGTCTTCGGGATCAGCTGCCTGTCGAAGAGCTCGTGCGCGCGTGTGAGCTTGAGGGTGCCGTCTGCTGCCTGTACCTTCGCGCGTTCGAAGTCGGCCTGCAGCCGGGCGACAGTCGCCCGCGCCTGCTCGACTTGCGTCTGAAGCAGTGAGGAGTCGAGCTCCGCGATGACCTGCCCCTGCTTGACCTTGGAGTTGAAGTCGGCGTGCAGCGCGCTGATCGTGCCGGATACCTGGCTCCCGACCTGGACTGTGGTCACCGCCTCGAGTGTGCCGGTCGCTTCGACAGTTGAGATCACGTCGCCGCGCGAAACCTCGGCGGTCGTGAATGCCGGCGCCTCGGCCTTGACGTCGCGCGTGTAGTAATAGGTCGCGGCGATGATCGCGACAATAATCACTCCGGCTGCAACCCAGAAAGATCGCTTCATGTCTTCGCCCTCTCTCTGTTGGACGCAGACTCGGAGGCGGATTCCGTGGCAGAAATGTGACATTCGGAGGGCCGCGCTGGTCATAAAAGAGTCATGACTCCACCATCCGCTCGCCACGGGCATTGCCGTCAAATCAGACAGTGGCCAGTGCACGACTCTCTGGCTGAGGCGAAAGTCCAAACCAAAGACCAGAGACGAGACCAGAGACAGGAGACGAGAACCATGAATCGATTTCGTTCGTTGGCGTGGGGAGTCGCATTGGTGGCGCTGCTCGCGACGAGCGTCGCGTATGCGCAGGAGCCGCCTGGTGGCGGGTTCGGGGGACGAGGCGGACGAGGGTTCGGGCCAGGTGGGCCGGGCCTTGCGCTCAACGAGCTGAATCTCACCGACGCGCAGCGTGAGCAGGTTCGCGAGATCAGAGGTCGCTATCGGGAGCAGATCCAGACCCTGTCGCGGCGCCTCGGCGATCTGACCGCGAAACAGCGTCAGGCCATCGAGACAGTTCCGGTGAACGAGACGCTCATCACGTCGGCCACGCAGGACATGACCCAGGCGGAGGTCGAGGTGGCGATTCAGGAAGCGCGGATCAACGCGGACATCTGGTCTGTGCTGACGCCGGAGCAGCAGGCGAAGGCGACGAAGCTTCGCGCGGAACGAAAGGCGCAGATGGAACAGCGGCGCCAGGAGAACCAGCAGAGGCGAGGGCAGTAGGCTACGGTTGGCGGGTCCCTACATCAGGGGCCCGCCCAACACGTCTAGATCACTTCTCCCCGCCGCACTTTCCGCCGGGGCAGCGATTGTTTTCCTGACAGACGTATTCGAACAACCCATCCTTGTCCCACTCGGGCTTGGCGATGATCTCGAACTCCTGCGACCAGGGCGCAGTGAAGATCTTCGGATCGTCGATCGTGATCGTGTACGAGATCGCAGTCGGGCTCTTCCATCGCACCCGCTCGATGGTGTGCAGCGCGTCGCTGTGCATCCGGAACTCGTTCGGGTTCGTGTAGTGATGATCGTCGAGCGCCCAGCGCTTGAAGTTGGTGGTGTCGATCACCAGCGTGTCGCCTTCCCATTTGCCCACCGGATCGCCATCGAACATCGGCTCCAGCCCCTCGCGATGCGGGCGGCCGTCGAGCGGGATAATGCGCGTGTTGCGCTGGAACTCGTGCACCATCACGAGATAGTTCTTCGTCTGGAAGAACTGCATCGCGTTGCCTGAGAGGACGCTCGCCGGGAAACCAGCCGGCATGCAGAAGTCGCGCGGTTCGTCGTGTCTCGGGTCACCCGTACGCGGCTCGAAGAACGCTTCGCCGCCCGGCTTGAGCGGCGCAAAGCGTTTGCGGTCGAAGATCGTCGCGTTCGACCGGCCGCGCTCCGCGTCCGGCAGGTATGTGGGCCATTGATACGTGCCGCTGAAGTCGGGCTTCCCGTCTGCGGTTCGCGGGACGGTGCCCGCGCTCTGCGACGGCGTGTTCTGAGCCGACACCGCCGGAATGGTGCAAAGAGCGCCGACGACGAGCGCGAGAAGAAGCCAGCGTGGAAGATGCAGAGTCATGATGGCCTCGCGCTACTTCGCCGGTGGCGTTGACGACTGCCGATCGAGCGGCGTCGCGGTGAAGACGTTGCGGCCGTCGGCGTATGTCACCTTGCTACCGAAGCCGTTGTGCGATCCGTCCTTGGCTCGGAAGCCTTCGACGTTGACGACCTCTCCGACAACGAGCTGATCTTTCCTGATGCCGCGCCGCATCAACTGGCCGGGTGCGCCACCCGACAGCCCCCACGTCGTCGTCGTGCCATCAGGGTTCTTGACATCGACGTAGTACCAGATGTGCGGGTTGTTCCACTCGACTTTCGTGAGCGTGCCCGTGAGCTTGAGCGGTTGCTTGTCGTCGAACTCGGCGGCGAATGAATGATGAGCGAGAAGTGTGGCGGCACTGCCGGAGAGTGCACCGACCATCACACATGCGATCAGGAACCGTTTCATGATGTGCCTCCGCGCGAACCCTGAGGGACGCGGCCTTTGCGCGAAATTGTACCGCTCCTCGGTTTCGCCGTTCCATTCAGTCGCGCGAAGCGCGGCAAGAGCGACTGGCAATCAGCCAGGGGCTCCGGGAATAGCAAAGGGGAGCCCCCTGGCTGATTCCGTGAGATATTCCCGGGGGCTCACTCATGGATCTCATCTCCCGACGGACGCTGTTGCAAGCCGTTCTCGCTCAGTCAGTAATGATGGGCGTTGCCCGTGGCCAGGCACGATTTGTCACCAAGCCGAAGCCGCTGCCGGCAGGGGCGGTCACCCACGACTGGGCAGCTTTTCTGGGACCCACGCACAACGCCGTCTCCACCGAAACGAAATTGAGTCGGACGCTGCCCCCGCCGCTCGTCTGGGAATTTCCGAAAGGCACAAGCTACGCGTCGCCCGCGATCGCCGCAGGACGGCTGATGTTCCTTCATCGCGTCGGTGACGAAGAGGTCGTCGAATGCCTCGATTCCGAAACAGGATCCGGCCGCTGGCAGTTCAAATACGGCACTGTTTTCGAGGATCGCTACGGCTACAACAACGGTCCGCGCGCGAGCCCGGTGATCGACGGCGATCGTACATTCACGATGGGTGCAGAGGGCAAGCTGCACTGCTTCGACATCGCGTCGGGGAAAGTGGTGTGGAAGCGAGACATTCGCGCTGAGTACAAGGTGCCGCAGGACTTTTTCGGCACGGCATCGACGCCGCTCGTCGAAGGCAATCTGCTGATCGTCAACGTCGGCGCTCCCGGCGGTCCGTGCGTGGTCGGGCTCGACAAGACGAGCGGCAAGGAAGTGTGGCGCGCAGGGAAGGAGTGGGGGCCGAGTTACGCATCGCCCGTGCCTGCGGTCGTGCACGGGCAGCGGCGCGTGTTCGTCTTCGCAGGAGGCGAGTCCAATCCGCCGACCGGCGGGTTGATGTGCATCGATCCCGCAAGCGGCAAAGTGGACTTCTCGTTTCCCTGGCGCAGCCGCAGCTACGAGTCGGTCAACGCGTCGTGCCCGGTGGTCTTCGACAACAAGGTGTTCATCTCGGCGAGCTATCGAACGGGAGGCGCGCTGCTCGAGATTCGTCCCGACTTCACGCACAACGTTCTGTGGACGACGCAGGAGTTCGCGCTGCATTTCAACACGCCGATCTATCGCGACGGGTTCCTGTACGGCTTCGATGGCCGCAATGAACCCGATGCCTCGCTTGCCTGCGTCGATGTGTCCACGGGCAAAGTTGTGTGGCGCGAGATCCGCGAGTGGAACGAAACGCTCGGCGGCCGCCAGCAGCCGGTGAGCATCTACCGAGGTTCGCTCCTCGCGGTAGATGGCTCGTTCCTGTGCATCGGCGAGCTGGGACATCTGCTCTGGATGGATCTGACTCCCAAGGGCTACAAGGAGATCTCCAGAGCATGGCTCTTTCCCGGGCGCGAGTCGTGGAGTCTGCCTGTGCTGAGTCGCGGCTTGCTCTACGTCGTGCAGAATACGCGCGAGGTCACTCGAGTCAACGGACCGCGACTTCTCTGTTACGACCTTCGCGCCTGAAGTCGTGGATAATGCCCGCATGACCGGCGCCCGTCTTGCGATTGTCATGGTCGTCGCTCTCAGCGCGTCGCTCCACGCGCAGTGGCTGAACTATCCGACGCGCGGTGTGCCTCGCACATTGGATGGAAAGCCGGATCTCTCGGCACCTGCCCCGCGCGCGGCAGACGGGAAGCCGGATCTGTCGGGAATCTGGCAACTCGAACCGCGACCGTGCGATGCGAGTGAGTGCCAGACTGACTACGTGCCGGCCGCTGAGTTCATCAATTTCGGTGCGAAGCTGCCGGGTGGCCTGCCGTATCAACCGTGGGCTGCCACGCTCGTCAAGGAACGCACTGAGCAACTAGGTAAGGACGATCCTGTCGGCTTGTGCCGGCCAGGCGGCGCGCTGCGGATTCTGACGTTCCCACCGTTTAGAAAATTCCTGCAGATGCCTGGGCTGTTCGTGATTCTGTCCGAGCGCGACGTGACGTATCGGCAGATTTTCATGGACGGTCGCCCACTCCCGGACGATCCGACGCCGACGTTCAACGGCTACTCAGTCGGACGATGGGATGGAGACACGCTCGTCGTGACGAGCAACGGATTTCGAGAAGGGACGTGGCTCGATCGGAACGGCAGCCCGATGAGTGACGCCGCGAAATTGACCGAGCGCTATCGGCGCGCGAACTACGGCCGCCTCGAGATCGATGTGACGCTCGACGATCCCAAGGTCTACACGCGACCGTGGACGGTCACGCTCACGCAACTCATCGTCCTCGATACCGAGCTACTCGACTACCACTGCATGGATAACGAGCGCGACGCCGCGCGGCTGGTAGGTAAGTAGCGTGACCGGGAGACGATGACGCGGATCGGGATGGGGCTCGTCGGCGCGGGATTCGTCGGCCCGCATCACATCGATGCCGTGAGGCGTCTGGGATTCGTCGACGTCGTCGCCATCGCGTGCAGCAGCGACGAATCAGGTCGAGAAAAGGCCGAAGCCCTCGGTGTCCGAAAAGGCTACGGCAGCTATCAGGCGTTGCTCGACGATCCGGACGTTCAGGTCGTTCACGTCGCCACGCCGAATCACCTTCACTACGACGTGACCTCCGCCGCGCTCGCGAAAGGCAGGCACGTCGTCTCGGACAAGCCGCTGGCGATGACGTCAGCGCAGGCGAAACGACTGGTCAGCGAAGCACACCGCGCGGGCGTCGTGGCAGCGGTGACGTTCAACTACCGCGGCAACCCGCTCGTGCAGCAGGCGCGACTCGCGATTGCCCGCGGCGACATCGGTTCGCCGCACTTTCTGCACGGCCACTACCTGCAGGACTGGCTCCTCAACGACACGGACTACTCGTGGCGCGTCGACCCGGAAAAAGGAGGCGCGTCCTCCGCGGTGGCCGACATCGGAACGCACTGGTGTGACCTCGCCCAACATGTCACCGGCCTGCGGATCACCCACGTCCTCGGAGACATCACCACGGTTGTGAAGAAGCGCAAGAAGCCGCCCGCGTCTCGCGCGGCGTTTCAGGCAGGAAGCGGTGACGGTGAACTGGTGGACATCAGGCTCGAGGACCTTGCGTCGGTGCTCGTCCGGTTCGACAACGGCGCGCGCGGCAGCTTCTCAGTCGGGCAAGTCTGCAGTGGCCACAAGAACGACCTCGTTCTCGAAGTGTGCGGCACGAAGGCATCGCTGCGATGGCGACAAGAGGATCAGAACGAGCTCTGGATCGGTCATCGCGATCGGGCCAACGAAATATTGCAGAAGGATCCGTCGCTCCTCGACGAACGCGTTCGTCCATACGCGCACCTGCCCGGAGGGCATCAGGAGTCGTGGGCAGACGCCTTCTTCAACGTGATACGCGAGATCTACACGTGCGTGGCAGCAGGCCCGCCCTATCCTGCGCTGTCTCCTATGGTGGCGACGTTCGAAGACGGCTTCCGCGCCAATCGCATCGTCGATGCGATCCTCGAGAGCGCCGCCGACGGTGGTGCCTGGACCCGGATATGACTCGATTCACACCCCGCTTCATGAAGGTGGGGATCCTCACGGCGGCGTTGCAGGAGTTGACGCCACGCGCGCAGCGCGACGCCGACCCGGATCGCGCGATTGAAGACTGGCTGTTGTACGCGCGCGAACTGGGGGCTGACTACATTCAGCTGTCAGCGGCGCTGCACCCGTCTGAGTCCGACGTTCCGCCGGAGGCGATGCTCGACCCGGTGGCCAATACCCTCGACCTGCGTCAGGCGTTCGATCGAGTGCGCGCGCACCGCGTTCACCAGGCCATGAAGCAGACCGGTGTCGGGCTCTCAGATCTGGGCTACTTCGACAACCTGCTGCATCACGACGCGATGACACGCCAGAAGAAGCACGAGTTCCTGATGCGCGTGTTCGATGCCGCCGCGCTACTCGGTGTGAACGCGGTGTGCGGTTTCATCGGCCGCAATCAGCAGCACAGCATGGACGAGAACCTGATCGACTTCGAGCAGCAATGTATTCCGCTGCTGCAGGCGGCGAAGGAACGCGGCTTGACCTATCGCGTTGAGCAGTGTCCGATGCCGGGATGGACAACCGGCGACAACTGGCACAACAACATCGCCTACACACCGGGCGCGTGGATCGCGTTGCACAAGATCTGCGAGAAGCACGGCGTCGGCGACCAGTTCCGCATTCACTACGACCCGTCGCACGCGATCCTGATGGGACAGGACTCGCGCTCGATCTTTCAGTACCTGAAGGACGAAGGATACGGCTTCCTCATCGCAGGCTTTCACGTGAAGGGCCAGGTGATCGATTCGAAGGGCGTCTCTGCGTGGGGCTCTGGTGGCCAGACGATGGGGCGTGGTGACTGGATCGATGGCAAGCCGTCGAACAGGCCTGCGGATCAAGTCCATGCGTGGAAGAAACAAGTCGTGCTGGCCGATCACGAACTTCCAGGGACCGCGCGACACGATCCGCTGGCGTATCTACAGAACCGCAGCGTTGACTGGCTCGATCATCAGCTTGCCGCGCGAGAGCTGTTGCCGCTCGACGTTGCCAACACCCATCTCGTCGTCGAGCACGAATACCCCGCAGCGCGGATTCAGGATCGAGCGAAGCTGAAGCCCATCCTGCAGGGATCGCTGGCGTTCGTGAAGCACATCGACGAGGCCGCTGCGTGCATGTACGCACTGCAGCACGAGGTGCTCGCCGGGCAGGGCATTCCGGTTCAGGGAATTGGACGACAGGCGTACCGCTCTTAGCGTCTGACTCCGGCTGCGGTGGTGGTGTCGCGCTCGGCACGCCGAAGATCTTCACGCGCCTCTGCGTTCTGAGGATCGAGCACCACAGCCTGCGCGAAGTAAGGCACCGCGGCAGCGATTTGACCCATCGCCGCGAGTGCGCGTCCAAGCAGGTAGTGATCGCGGCTGCTCTTTGGATACAGCTCGATTGCGCGTCTGAAGGTTTTCACGGCGGCGTCCAGTTGACCCGACCGGCCCTGCATGATCCCGAGCAGCCGAAGCGTCTCGAGATCGCCCGGTTGCAGGTCGACCGACCTCTGTAGTTCTCCAATGCCTTCGGCAATGCGTCCCTGCTGAACGAGCACTCTTCCCATTGACGCATGAGCCGAGCCCCGTAGGGGCTCCAGTCGAAGGGCCTCTCGCAGGTGTGTCGCGGCCTGGTCGAGCTGACCTCTGGAGAGATAGACGCTCCCGAGCGTTGCATGCGCGTCCGCGGCGCGGATGTGCGATGGCGCCAAGGTCACGAACCGTTCGAGTTCTTCGATACCTGGCGCGACCTCTCCTCCCGAGATGAGCTCGACGCCCAGCATGAAGCTCGATGTCGGATCCGCTTTCGCCAACCGCAGGTACCGCATGGCCTCGTCGCGTTGACCCGCCTCGAAGTAGGCGTTCGCAAGCATCTGATACGAGCGCGGATGCGGCCGCCGCTCGACCGTCACTTTCATGATCGAGACCGCGGTCTGATATTCGCGGTTCCGCTGAATCGTCCCTGCGGCGAGCGCGAGACACACGAGCACTGTGGCCGCGACGCCGATGTGTTGGTGTTGCGAGCTCGCGCGCGACGTCCACGCCCGATACGCGCACAAGACGACCAGCACGACGAGCCCGGCGAGCGGGAGATACATACGTCGCTCCGCGCCAACCTCCGTCGCGATCGGAACGACGCTCGATGTGGGCGACAGGATGATGAAGCACCATGCGCCGAGGAAACCGGCGTGCGGACGGCGAACGAGCAGGACGAGAACCAGGATTCCGAGCGCGCCAACGGCCAGCAGCGGTAGCCAGACGTCGGTGAGCGCCAACGGCTGCGGGACGCCGTAGTCGAGGACGAGTTGTCGCGGCCAGAACGACTCGCGCAGGTAGATCAGCAACATGGGTGCCTGATTCAGCAGGTACGTCCACGGGCCCACGTCGGTATTGAGCCCGACGGTCTCTCTCGGTCCGGACCACATCAGCGCCGCCAGGACGAGCCACGTCATGGCGAGCCCGATGTACAACCGTGTGCGTCGAATCTTCCGCAGCACAGGGCTCGCGACGAACACGTAGTCGTACAGTCCGACGATCACTGGCGCTGTGAGCATCGATTCCTTGCAGGCCATCCCTGCCGCGCACGCGAGGATCGCTGCGGCATGCCAACGCGCTGGCTGTCGGTCGAGCGCTCGCACGCTGCAGTACATCGTCAGGAGATAGAAGAGGCCCATCATCGACTCCGTGCGC
Source organism: uncultured Acidobacteriota bacterium (assembly GCA_963818645.1). GTDB lineage: Bacteria > Acidobacteriota > Vicinamibacteria > Vicinamibacterales > UBA2999 > Gp6-AA40. The sequence goes on from CAWFTF010000010.1 coordinate 170,262, forward strand.
TGCGTCACGTAATCGATCGTTTCCGACGGCAGCGGATGCAGCGCCCAGATGAGCGCAGCACTCCAGGCAAGGGTGGTCGCGTGTTCTCCAAACCTCGTGCGGAGAGAAGGAAGGAGAAGCGTGCGGCGCACCAGCCCGAACAGGGTCAGTGCCGCCAGCATGTGAATGGCGAGATTGGTCAGCCTGTATGCGCGAGGCTCGAGCCCGCCGATGGCGTAGCTGAGCGCAAAGCTCAAATTGACGATCGGGCGCCCGGCCACGGGCGTGTTGTTCGGCGGCGAGAGCGGGACGCTCAACGGCCACAGTTGGCGGATTTGCTGGTTGTCGAGGATCGCCGTCCGGTCGTCGAAGATGAACGGCGCGGCAAGGCTATTCGAGTAGACGATGACGCCCGCGACGACGATGACGGCGGCGCGGATCGCGACCCCCCGCTCGAAGGTCACACGCAGACTCCCCGAGACATGCGCCTCAGTATATTCGTGGCGACTTCGTGCGCCTGGACCTTGACCTGGCGTTGGAGGCGCACTACAAGACGGAGGTGAATGGCGGAGTCACTCGAGCAGATCATCGGGCGTTACCAGCCGGACACGCCGCTCACGCATGCATCGACAATTCCTGCGGCCTGGTATGTGGACCCGCGCGTCTTCGAGTTGGAGCAGCGCGCGGTCTTCCGCCGAGCCTGGCAGGTTGCCGCGCGGGTCGACGACGTTCGCGTGCCCGGTGAGTACAGCACCTGCGAGTTGCCCGGCGGTGAGCCGATCGTCGTCGTGCGCGGCGCCGATCGCTCGCTGCGCGCGTTTTACAACGTCTGTCGTCATCACGCCGCAGCCGTCGTCACCGACGCGCACGGTTCGGCCACACAGTTTCGATGTCCCTATCACGGATGGACGTACGGGCTCGACGGATCGCTGAAAGGGACGCCTGACTTCGCGGAAGTATGCGACTTCGATCGCTCGACTCAGGGCCTTGTGCCCATCGAGTGCGATATCGCGGAGAAGTGGGTATTCGTGAGGCCCGACCGCGACGGTGTCGGGCTTCCCACATTCCTGGGACCGGCGCTCACACGCCATCTCGCCGACCGCGGGTTGGGCTGGGTTGCACTGGATGGAGCGGCGTCACTACACGCTCGAGTGCAACTGGAAGGTGTTCGTCGACAACTATCTCGATGGCGGCTATCACGTGCCGCACGTGCACCGAGGTCTCGACAGCGTGCTCAGTTCCCGCGAGTACACGATCGAAACGGGTGAGCGCTTCTGTCTCCAGTGGAGTCCGCTGGTCAGCGAAGGGGCTGATGCGCGCACCGGCGCCGTGCGTCAAGGTGAACGTGCCTTCTACTACTGGATCTATCCGAATTTCATGATCAACTGCTACGGCGGAGCGATGGATACCAACCTGGTGATCCCACGCGGTGTGGACAGGACGGAGGTCGTCTTCGATTTCTATTTCACCGATGTCTCCGAAAACGCACGCGCTGAGAATCAGGCCAGCATCGACGTCAGCCAGGAGATTCAGGAGGAGGACGTCGGGATTTGCGTGTCGGTGCAGCGCGGACTGACGTCACGCGCGTATGACACGGGTCGGCTGTCTGTTCGTCGCGAGGCTGGTGAACACCTCTTCCATCGATTGCTTCACCGGGACCTCGTGACAGGCCTGTCCGGCAGCGTCCGGGCGTGAACGCCGCGTCCGAGAGGCGAACGTCAATGGCACAAAGGGTCCTCGCGCCGTCGCCCGCGCCTCTGCCTTTGTCGCAACAGTGCTTGGCACGTGCTTTGGACCAGATGTACTTGGACTTGCGCTATGGCGGACGAACATCACGGCACGAAAGAACTGGCGTCGGCAATCCGCGCGGGCGCGGAGCGTCGTCCGGAACAAGCGTTTGGTGATTACTTCGTGGGGCGCCGCGCCTCCTGTGCGTTGGGCGCTGCGTACGAAGGGATCTACCGGCTCGCCTCAGACATGAGCGGCCGCGCCCGACGAAGGACCTGACGACGTTCTTCGATTGTCTCGAGGGGACGATTCGCGCGTGTCCGGTTGAGGGTGCAAGAAGCGTCTTCTGCTCTCGGCGATGATCGTCCACCTCAACGACCACCACGAGTGGTCGCGCGAGACGATCGCGGACTGGCTGGAAGAAAACGGCGCGGCGAAACCGGCGCCCGCCACCGATCAGTTGCGATAGTTCCCGAACTGCAGGGCCACGCCGAAGTCCTGCTCTCGCAGTTGTCGCATCGCTTCCTGGAGCTCGTCCCGTGATGGCGACGTGACGCGCAGCTGATCGCCCTGAATCGACGCCTGTACTTTCTTCATCTTCGCGTCTTTCAGGAACTTCACGATGTCCTTCGCCTTCTCGGTGGGGATGCCCTGCTGGAGCGAGATCTCCTGGCGCACCGTGCCGTTGGCTGATGGCGTTGCCGTTCCGCGCGTCAGGTTCTTCACCGGTACGTTTCGTCGCACCAGGCGCGTCTGGACGATCTCCCACAGCGCATTCAACTTGAAGTCATCGTCGGCGGTGAGTACGAGCTTGGAGTCTTTCAAGTCGAACTCGATCGACGCCTTCGAGCCCTTGAAGTCGTAGCGCTGCGCCACTTCCTTGCGCGCCTGATTCAACGCGTTGTCCACTTCCTGCATATCGACGTTCGAGGTGATGTCGAAAGAACACTGCGTCGTCATGTGTGACTCATGTTAGCGATGCGAATCGATTCGTTCAAGCATCTTCCTTCGTGCAATGAACGTCATGTCGCGTGACGGTGGACGACCGCGCGTCGGGATCTCGCGTTGTCTGCTCGGTGACGAAGTGAAGCGATCGATCTCATCGCGACGATTTCCTCAGCCGCGTGTTCGCGTATCGCCGTCGTCGTCTTTTGATTCCGAGTCCCGAACCCCGAATCCCGAATCCCGAATCCCGAATCCTGAATCCCGGCTAGCGTGCCGCAGCTGAAGCCCCATCGCTGTGGGCAGGAACCCTTCGTTGACGAAGAGGCGCGCAGCGGGATGAACCGATGCGGGCAGCCCGTCGATCTCTGCCAGCAACAGGCCCCTGCGACCTTCTTCGCGCGCAGCTGATAGTTGGATGAGTGAGCGTGCCACCGCCTGCGTGGCGTGCGATCTGGTCGGCTCGGCAGGTGGCATGAAGAGCAGGAGCTCGCGCTCACCGCGACGAAGATACGCACCTGCGTATCCATCAACCACGATCACGAGAGCACCGGCGGTGCGAGTCGGCCCGCGGCCGCCATCGTTCGTTGCGTTCGCGCCGGGCCCCTGAAGCTGGGAGATCTCGTCAGCCCATGCGCTCTGGGGCCACTTCACGAGGGAACCGTAAGGAGACGCCGGGTCGGTTGCGGCCAGGACCACAGCCCGGAAACTCTCGGGCGCGTCGCGCAGCGATCGCAACAGGTCGAGTGCGGCCGGCATCGCGAATTGCGCGGCGCCGAGGCCGGCCACGAAGTACCCACGGCGGACGCGTCCCGCATCCTCCATCGCTTTGAGGACCTGGTAGACGATCGAAAAGCCACCTGCAACCGGTTCGTGCGTGATGGTTTCGCGCGTGACGACACCGTGGCGTGCGAGCAACTGGTTCGCGATGGCGGTGCTCCACTCCGTCACGGAGGACTTCGACGCACGCGGCGCGTCCACGAGCGACCATCGGCCTTCCGCTGTCGGAGGCACGAGCCGTCGAGACTTGAAAGGCATGGGCCGCCCACGTTTGGGCGGCTTCGTGCTCGTCTCGCTGACGTACGCACGCAGCGCATGCAGCGTGTCGTTGGTGACCAGCCCTTGCCAGACGAGGTCCCACAACGCGTCAACGGTTTCTCCAGGGAATCCGCCGCCGCTGCCTTCGTGAAGTGCGGAGAAGAACGAGGCACCGTGAGACTTCAGATACGAGAGGATCTCCGCCGATCGTCCTTCGCCGTCGCTCGCAGTTGGGGACGGAGGCCGCAGGCGTGGCATGTGGTCCGTCAGGTAAAGGGCGATACGGCCGTCTCGTTCGCCCAGTGATTCGACGCCGGCCCAGACGACCTCGCCCGCAGCCATCAACGTATCCAGCATCGACGGCTGATAGCCTGCGACGCGGGACGGCAAGACATCTCGCTCGAGGACCGAGAAGGGGAGTGGCGCGCCCTGCAACTGCTCGATAGCGTCGAGCAGCGCTTCGGGACCGCGACGCATGGAGCCGACACCGTGCCACGCGACGAGAAACCGTCCGAGAGCGTCCGGCGAGACCGGTTCGACTTCGCGCCGCAATCGTGCGAGCGAGCGGCTTCGCAGGCGCCTGAGCACATCGGCATCGACCCATTCGCGCTCGACGCCGCCGGGCCTGAACTCACCCTGCACGAGCCGCCCCGATTCCGTCAGGCGCGTCAGGAGCGACTCGGCGATCGCCGTGCCGAGGCCGAATCGTCGCGCGAGCGCGTCAACGGTGAACGGACCATGCGTGCGAGCGAATCGCAACGCGAGATCGCCGGCTGGGTCACGGACCGGCTCGAGCAGGGTCTGGGGAATGCCCGCTGGTAATGGCGTGCCCAACCCATCGCGGTAGCGGGCGGCGTCTTCTACGGCGATGTCGCGCCGCTCACCAGCGATCTGAATTGAGATGATCCGACCGGCTCGCTCCAGCTCTGCGATCGCGGCCGCGGTGTCAGGCATCGACGAGCGCGCCTCGATTTCTTCATGGGTCAGATCACCAATCCGTAGCAGCAGATCGTGGATTCCGTCTGCCGACTTCACCTGCCGGCTCTCGTCCACGTGCTGCAGCTGCTGCTCGATTGTGTCGAGAGCAGCCGGGTCGAGCAGCTCCCGCAGCTCGGCGTCGCCGAGTAACTCGCGGAGCTGGCCCTGATCGACCGAGAGCGCCTGCGCCCGTCGCTCGGCCAGCGGCGCATCGCCGTCGTAGATGTAGTTGGCGACGTAACTGAAAAGCAACGATGCGGCAAAGGGCGACGGGGTCGTCGTGTCGATCGTGGCCACGCGGAGCGTCCGCTTTGCCACGCGACCGAGCACGTCAATTAGCGCCGGCATGTCGAAGTGATCGCGCAGCACCTCGCGGTATGTTTCGAGCAGCGCCGGAAACGAGCCGAATCGCGACGCCACAGCCAGCAGATCAGAGGCGCGTTTGCGCTGCTGCCACAACGGTGTCCGCATCCCCGGCCGTCGTCTGGGGAGCAGCAAGGCGCGGGCAGCCGTCTCGCGGAACCGTGCTGCAAAGAGCGATGTCGAGCCCAGTTGACGGAGAACGAGTCCTTCGATCTCTTCGGGCTCCGGCAGCAGCAGCGCCGGATCCGGTGGCCGCTCCACCTCGGGGAATCGGACGACGAAGCCCTCGTCGCCCCACATGACCTCCACGTCCATGCCTGTCTGACTGCGGATGTGGGCGGTCACGGCCATCGCCCATGGAGCGTGCACGCGACTGCCGAGAGGGGAGAGCAGGCAGACACGCCAGTCGCCGAGATCGTCGAGGCATCGCTCGATCACCAGCGTGCGGTCGTCAGGAACGGCGCCGGTGGCGGCCTGATCGTCGAGATAGCGCAGCGCGTTCTCGGCGGCAGTCTGATCGAGATCGTGCAAACGAACGAGGCGATCGATCGCGGCATTCCTTGGCGTCGAGCGCAGATCGCGAACGAGCTTTCCGATTGCCAGCCCGAGTTCGACCGGTCGTCCGGCCTGGTCGCCGTGCCAGAACGGCATCTTGCCTGGCTCACCCGGTGCAGGTGACACGAGCACGCGGTCGTGCGTGATCTCCTCCACGCGCCACGTCGAGGCACCGAGCGTGAACGTGTCGCCGACCTCGGTCTCGAAGACCATCTCCTCGTCGAGCTCGCCGACGCGCATGGGACGGTCGGCGCCTGCGAGGAACACGCCGTACAGCCCGCGATCGGGAATCGTTCCGGCGTTCGCGATCGCAACTCGTTTCGCGCCGGTGCGTCCTGCAATCGTGCCCTGCACGCGATCCCACGTAATGCGCGGACGGAGCTCGGCGAATTCATCGGAGGGATAGCGGCCGGACAGCATGTCGAGCACGCCTTCGAACACGCGGCGACTCAGTTCTGCAAACGGTGCGGCCTGCCGCACGCGAGCGTAGATCTCGTCAACACTCCACGGTTCCATCGCTGCCATCGCGACCAGGTGCTGTGCGAGGACGTCGAGCGGATTGCGCGGATAGCGCGTGCTTTCAACCTGCCCCTCGTGCATCGCTCGCGTGACCGCCGCACAGGCGAGGAGGTCGCCGCGAAACTTCGGAAAGACGATGCCCTCGCTGATCGCTCCGGCCTGGTGTCCTGCGCGCCCGATTCGCTGCAGGCCGCTCGCGACCGATGGCGGCGCCTCGATCTGCACGACGAGATCGATGGCCCCCATGTCGATCCCGAGCTCCAGCGACGATGTGGCAACGAGCGCACGGATGCCGCCGGCCTTGAGCAGTTCTTCGACCTCGCTCCGTGCGTCGCGTGCCATCGAACCATGATGCGATCGAACGAGCGGTTCACCCGCGAGCTCGTTCAACGACGCTGCGAGCCGTTCCGCCAGTCGCCGGCTGTTCACGAAGAGCAGCGTTGAGCGATGCGCGCGAATCAGCTCGAGCAGCCGCGGATGCACCGACGTCCAGATCGACGGCCTCACCGGTCCCGCCGACGCAGCCTGGTCAGGAGCGTCCGTCTTCGTTGTCAGACGCGCCATGTCTTCGACCGGTACTTCGATGCGCAGGGCGAGCTGTTTCTTCTCGGCGGCGTTGACGATTGTGACGGCGCGATACGTGACCGTCTCGTTCGTGCTCGCCAACTCATCGCGGAGTTCAGTTTCCACCGTCGTGGCGGCCGCTTGTGTGTTTGCGCGATCGCCCTTCTTCGTTCGACGTGAACCTGACGTGCCACTCGGTATGGCGCCACCGAGAAAACGTGCAACTTCTTCGAGCGGCCGCTGTGTCGCCGAGAGACCGATGCGCTGCAGAGGCCCGCGATTGGTACCGCGGAGTGCTTCGAGCCGTTCGAGAGAGAGGGCCAGGTGCGCTCCACGCTTGCTGGGAACGAGCGCGTGGATCTCATCGATGATGACCGTGTCGAGAGAGGTGAGACGATCTCGCGCGTTCGACGTGAGGAGCAGGAAGAGCGACTCCGGTGTCGTGATGAGAATGTCGGCAGCGGCGCGACCGAAGCGCGCCCGGTCGAGCGCCGGCGTATCGCCCGTGCGAATCGCAATCTCGGGAACGGTGATCGTCAGATTGTGTGCACGTGCGACGGCAGCGATGCCTTCGAGCGGTGCTCGGAGATTGCGCTCCACGTCCACCGCGAGCGCCTTGAGTGGAGAGATGTACAGGACGCGGCATCGCGACGGTAAGGGCGGCGCCGGCGAGAACATCAGCCGGTTGAGACACCAGAGAAATGCCGCGAGCGTCTTGCCGCTGCCTGTGGGCGCGAGCATGAGAGTGGATTCGCCGCGAGCGATCGCCGGCCAGCCGAGCCGTTGCGGCGTGGTCGGAGAGGGAAACGTCTTGGCGAACCACTCGGTCACAGCCGGGTGGAATATCTCCAGGGCAGCACGGCGGGACATATCAGCTAGTTGGTGAGTGGATGGTGGTTAGTGGTAAGTGAATCGTAGTCGGTTGTCACTCAACCGTCGCACCAACCACCTAGACCTACCACTACCACCAACCACCAACCACCAACCAAATTCCGGGGATTGTGCAATGGCCGCGTTTATGTTGATAATCGAAGGATATGGGTGATGCAGGTGAAGGGCTCGTCGACGCGGAATCCCGCCTCGCCGAGCGGATGGAAGAGCGCGAGCAAGAGCGTCGCAATGCCAAGCAGGGTGCCAAGGGTATCGATCCCGAGCGCGAAAGACAGATGGAATCGCTTCGTCTAGCGCGGACCGAGATGCAGCGTCAGATGGAGAGCACGGCTCACCAGGCGCGCAAGCAGCAGCTCTCGCAGGCGATCGTCGAAATCGACAAGCGTCTGGCCGCGCTTTCGAAGTAGGACGACAACTGGAGCTGGTCTCACTCGACTACCACGAGACCACCAAGCACCATTTCGGGCGATTTGCCCGATCTCGCGGGTATCTGGATTGGGCGACGCAACCCGATCCCTTCCGGCGCTATGAAGGCGCGCGCCTGATTCCGCTTCCCCACGAAGAAGCGCCCGCGAGCGATAGGGGAACTGACCGCGTCCGGGCGCCGTTGCACCTCGACTCGATCGCCTGGTTCCTTCGTTACTCCATGGGGCTCTCCGCGTGGAAAGCCTATCGAGAGACGCGTTGGGCGCTGCGCGTCAATCCGTCCAGCGGCAACCTTCACCCCACCGAGGCCTACATCGTCCATGACGGACGGATCCTTCATTACGCGCCGCGCGAGCACGCCGTCGAGGAGCGCGCGGTGATGTCGTTCGACCGGTGGCAGGCATTCCTCGGTGGCCAGGAAGGTTTTCTCGTCGCGCTCACATCCATTCACTGGCGCGAAGCGTGGAAGTACGGTGAGCGCGCCTTCAGGTACTGCCAACATGATGTCGGCCACGCGATCGCTGCGTTGCGTGTCTCTGCGGCGCTGTTCGGCTGGACGCTCAGGCTTTTGCCCGAATGGTCGGACGATGACCTCTCGACGCTGCTCGGCGTGGACAGGGACGAAGACCGTGGGGATGCCGAGGCCGAACATCCGGAGTGTCTCGCGCTCGTGGGGCCGTCGGTGTCGTGGAATCCTGGAGATCGCGCCTCGGTCGTTGCAGCAGCCCGGAGCGCAACGTGGCAGGGACGAGCGAACGTCCTGAGTCGCGGTCACGATCAGTGGGAGATCATCGAGCGGGTGACTAAAGCCACTCACTACCCTGGTCAATTCCCAACTTCCAACTCCCAACGCCCAACGCTGAACATCGAACCTTTGGGAGTTGGGCCGTTTGGGAGTTGGGAGTTGCGCGCGAGCTGATCCTCCAGCGCCGCAGCGCCGTAGCGTTCGATGGGCGCACGACGCTGCCGCGGGAACGATTCCTGTCGATGTTGTCCGCGCTCGATCCCGGTGCGCCTCCGTTCGACGCGATCGATTGGCCGCCGCATGTCCACCTCGCGCTGTTCGTGCACCGCGTGGACGGACTCGTTCCCGGCGTGTATGCCTACGTGCGCGAGTCAGGCGTCGTTGACGAATGGCGCGCCGTGATGCGGCCGGAGTTCCTGTGGGAGCCGGTCGCGGACGGATTGTTTCTCTTGCTTCCGACAGATGTCAGGTGGGCCGCCAACCGTCTGTCGTGCGATCAAGAGATCGCGAGCGACGGGTTCTTCAGTCTTGGAATGATCGCGCGCTTGGAATCGGCTCTCCGCGAGCGTGGTCAGTGGTTCTACCGGCGGCTGTTCTGGGAGTGCGGGATGATCGGGCAGGTGCTCTATCTCGAGGCCGAGGCGGCCGGCGTCACGCGCTACAGGAATCGGCTGCTTCTATGACGACGCCGTGCACGAACTTCTGGGGCTGAGCGGTCGCGCGTGGCACAGCCTGTATCACTTTTCGATGGGGAAGCCGGTTGACGATTTCCGCCTGACGACAGAGCCCGGTTACATCTGGGAAGTCAGCGCGACATGACGTCCCGCGACAAGGGTGTCGTAATTGACCTTTCAGAGTGGGTTCTATAGCATGAACAGGTTTGGGAAACTCTTCACAAGCGCGAGTGGCGCGCGCTGCGAGTAACCCGCGCCGCGCCCCATTCCACGGCACTCTGAGGCCTCAGCAACTGGTGATCCTCTAAATGGACGGCTGGCTAGGCGTTGTCATCATGCTTGGTCTCGGGCTTGGGTTCGCCGGGACCATGATTGGCCTCTCGCTCTTGCTCGGCCCCAAGAATCCGACGCCGGAGAAGCTGGCACCCTATGAGTGCGGCATGCCCGCGGTGGGCGACGCGCGCGAGCGCCACTCGGTCAAGTTCTACCTGGTGGCGATGATCTTCCTGCTCTTCGACATCGAGATCGCCTTCCTCTACCCGTGGGCGCTGGCGCTTCGTGGCCTGGGGTGGCTCGGGTTCTTCCAGATCCTGACGTTCTTCCTGATTCTCCTTGTTGGCTACGTCTATGTGTGGCGGAAGGGCGTGCTGGATTGGGGCCCCGCTGTGCGACACGTGCGCGACCGTAGCGATCAGAAAGCCGCGTGACCCATGGCTGACACTCACGAACACGGGCTCGACCCCGAGCTCCCGTTCATCACCACCAAGCTCGAATGGCTGATCCAGTGGGCTCGGCGCTCGGCGATCTGGCCGGCGCAGTTCGGGCTTGCCTGCTGCGCCATCGAGATGATGGCGATGGCGGCCAGCCGCTACGACATCGCGCGGTTCGGTGCGGAGGTGTTTCGCGGGTCGCCACGTCAGTCGGATCTGATGATCGTTGCCGGCCGGCTCTCGCGAAAGATGGCTCCGGCGATGCGTCGCGTCTACGACCAGATGCCCGATCCGAAGTGGGTGATCTCGATGGGTGCCTGCGCGTCGGTTGGCGGTGTCTTCGACAACTACGCGATCGTCCAGGGCGTTGACCAGGTTGTGCCGGTAGATGTGTTCGTGCCGGGATGTCCTCCGCGTCCGGAGGCGCTGATCTACGGCATCGTGCAGTTGCAGCAGAAGATCGAACGATCACGATCATAGGGTCTTAGGTAATTGGATCCCTCCGCCATCATCGACATCCTGCAGCCGCTCGTACCGGGCGCAGCCCTCGAAGCGGGACGAAGCGTCGACTTCGCGACGATCTACGTCCCGGCCGATCGCCTGGTCGACACGTGCCGGGCGCTGCGTGACACACCGTCGCTCGACTTCAAAGTCCTGGCAGAGATTACGGCGGCGGACTATCTGCCGCTCGAGCCTCGCTACGAGGTCGTCTACCATCTGCTGTCGATCTCGAAGAAGCTGCGTCTGCGCCTGAAGGTGCGCGTGGCCAGCGACGGCTCACTGCCGACAGTGCAGGGCGTGTGGCGCGGCGCCGGATGGCCCGAGCGCGAAGTGTGGGACATGTTCGGCATCCTGTTCGACGATCATGGCGATCTGCGCCGGCTGCTGATGCCCGAGGATTGGGAAGGACATCCGGCCCGCAAGGACTATCCGGTGCAGATCCGAAAGGCGGCGCAGACGTACGAGCCGCTCGAAGTCAGCCAGGAAGAGTTCAAGGCGAACATCGAGCGCGATCGCGTCAAGCGCGCGCACTGAGACACGATGGCTGAAATCCGCACCGAGACGATGACCGTGAACATGGGGCCGCAGCACCCCAGCACGCATGGCGTGCTGAGACTGGTGCTGGAGCTCGATGGCGAGGTCATTCAATCCGTGATGCCGACGATCGGCTACCTGCACACCGGCATCGAGAAGACCGCCGAGCAGAAGAAGTGGCAGCAGGTCATCCCGCTCGTCGAGCGCATGGACTATCTGGCCGCGCAGTCGAACAGCCTGGCGTATGCGCTCAGCGTGGAGAAGCTGCTCGGCCTGACGATGCCGCAGCGCGTCAACGACATCCGCGTGCTCATCGCAGAGCTGCAGCGTCTGGCCAGCCACTTGATCTGGCTCGGCACCCACGCGATGGAAATCGGCGCGGTCTCGATGCTGTTCTACGCGATCCGCGAGCGCGAGCTGCTGCTCAACATCAATGAGCTCATCGCCGGCTTCCGCTTCTTCCCGAGCTACATCCGGATCGGCGGACTGCGCGAGGATCTGCCGCGCGGTTTCCACGACACGGTCAATGAGTTCCTCGATCGCTTCCCGACCAAGATGGACGAGTTCGAGCGGCTGCTGACGAAGAACGACATCTTTCGCAGACGAACCGAAGGCGTCGGCGTGGTATCGCTCGAGAACGCGTACCAGTGGGGTCTGGTGGGTCCGATTGCGCGGGGGGCGGGATCCGACTACGACGTGCGGAAGTACTTTCCGTATTGTGGATACGAAACCTACGACTTCGTTGTGCCAACGGCCACCGAGGGTGACGTCTACGCGAGATACCGCGTGCGCATCGCCGAGATGCGGCAAAGCATCAAGATCTGCAAACAGGCGATCGACCGAATCTCACCGACCGGTGTGTGGGCCTGCGACGATACGCGCGTCGTACCGCCGCCAAAAGACAAGGTCTACACCGAGATGGAAGCGCTGATTCAGCACTTCCTCATCTACTCGCAGGGCTTCACGGTCCCGGCCGGCGATTGCTACGTGCCGATCGAAGGGCCGCGCGGTGAGCACGGGTGCTACATCGTGTCCGACGGCAGCAATCGGCCGTGGCGCGTGAAGATGCGCGCGCCGTCGTTCATGGCGATCCAGGCAATACCGTCCATCGTCCAGGGCGGACTCATCGCCGATCTGGTCGCCGTCATCGGCAGCAGCGACGTCGTCATGGGGGATTGCGACCGGTGAGCTTTCATCCCGAGATGGATTACGCGCCAGCCCGGTTCCATCGGTCGGAACGGAAGCTGGCGGACGCGGGTGAGGCGTTCGTCTACAGCGCCGAGAACCAGGCGAAGTTCAACGAGAACGTCACGCGCTATCCAGCTGATCAGCGCAAGTCGGCGATTCTCTACGCGTTGTATCTGGTGCAGCAGCAGCAGGGGTACATCACCGGTGCGGCGATGCGGTTTGTCGCGACGCAGATCGGATGCACGGCAGCGGAGGTCGAGGACGTCGTGTCGTACTACACGATGTTCTACACGAAGCCGGTCGGGAAGTACGTGCTGAACGTGTGCCGCACGCTGTCTTGCGCGCTGCTGGGTGCCGAGCGCGTGACCGAGGAACTGTGCGCGAAGCTCGGGGTTCATCCGGGCCAGACGACGGCGGATGGCGAGTTTACGGTGATCGAAGTCGAGTGCCTGGGCGCGTGCGATCGCGCGCCGGTCGTGATGGTGAACGACGACTGGCACGAGCGGCTCGCGCCGGAGCAGGCCGGCGCGTTCGTTGACGAGATCAAGAAACGGGGCAGGGCAGCCTTCACTGGATGCCATCTGCATGTTGAGAAGAAGTAGTAGGCAGCAGGCGCCTACTACGTGAATCACAAAATGGCTTCATTTCAACCGGTTCTGACCAATCACGTTCGCGAACCGAACTCGTACACGCTCGACTTCTACATGAAGAACGCGCGCGGGTACGAGGGACTCCGGAAAGCGCTGACGCTCAAGCCGAACGACATCATCGAGCAGGTGAAAGCGTCGGGGTTGCGCGGCCGTGGCGGCGCCGGATTCCCCACGGGGCTCAAGTGGCAGTTCGTCCTCAAGGACACGCCGAAGCCGAAGTACATCGCGTGCAACGCTGACGAGAGCGAGCCGGGCACGTTCAAGGATCACGTGCTCATGGAGCGCAATCCGCACCTGCTCATCGAAGGGTGCGCGATCGGATGTTTCGCGATCGGGGCCAAGGTCGCCTACATCTACATCCGCGGCGAGTTCTACCACGTGCAGGAAACGCTCGAGCGCGCGATCGAAGAGGCCTATCGCGCCGGCTTTCTCGGCAAGAACATCCTGGGCAGCGGTTTCGACTGCGACGTCTACGTGCATCGCGGCGCCGGCGCGTACGAGGCAGGCGAGGAGACGGCGCTCATCGAGTCGCTCGAGGGCAAGCGTGCGCAGCCGCGCATCAAGCCGCCGTTCCCGGCTGTCGCCGGTCTGTATCAGTGTCCGACCGCCGTGAACAACGTCGAGACGCTGTGCAACGTTCCACTGATCGTCCTCGACGGTCCCGAGTGGTTTGCCGGCCTCGGCCCCGAAAAGAATGGCGGCCCGAAGCTCTATTGCATCAGCGGCCACGTGAAGCGGCCGGGCGTGTACGAAGCGTCGATGCACACGACGCTGCGCGAGTTGATCTACGGTGAGCAGTACGCGCAGGGAATGCTGAACGGACGGACGTTCAAGGCGATCATCCCGGGCGGGCTCGTCGGTGCCGATCCTGCTCGACAAGGACCTCGATACGCCGGCCAGCTTCGATCACATTCAAAAGGCGGGATCGCTGCTCGGTTCGGCGGGTCTCATCGTCATGGACGACAGCGTCTGCATGGTGTGGCTGGCAATGAACCTGCTGCACTTCTACCGTCACGAGTCGTGCGGCAAGTGCACGCCGTGCCGCGAAGGGGGCGACTGGCTGTACAAGTTGCTCCAGCGCGTCGAGCGCGGTGAGGGTCGCACGAAAGACATCGATCTGCTGTACGGCGTCGCGAGCAACATCGTCGGCAAGACGCTGTGCGCGTTTGGCGACGCCGCGGCGACGCCGGTGTTGACCACGCTGAATCTGTTCCGCCACGAGTTCGAGGCGCACGTGAAAGAGGGCCGCTGCACGCTGCCCGCCGAGTGGCGCGCCAGGCAGCCGATGCTGGCGGCTCACTGACATGGTGGAATCGCTGACGCCCTACATCCGCCCCGCCACGATCGGAATCATGATCTTCGTGGCGTTCAACGCCCTGATCATCGCGTCGGCCGTTCTCGTGTTGGCCGAGCGCAAGATCATGGGGTTCATGCAGCAGCGCTACGGTCCCTACCTCGTGGGCCCACACGGCGTGCTGCAGCCGATCGCGGACATCCTCAAGCTACTGTTCAAGGAGGAACTGAGACCGAAGGGCGCCGACAAGTGGCTCTTCACTCTCGCACCGGTGCTGTCGGTGGTCACGGCCTTCGTCGCGTTTGCGACGGTGCCGTTCGGGGCTGAGACCACGTTCTTCGGTCTGCTGGACGAGCCGATCAAACTCGGGATCGCCGACGTCAACGTCGGGCTCCTGGTGGTCTTCGCCGTCACATCGATGGGTGTGTACGGCATCGTGCTCGCAGGGTGGGCCTCCAACAGCAAGTACTCGTTGTTCGGCGGACTGCGCGCCTCGGCGCAGATGATCAGTTACGAGCTGGCCTATGCCACGTCACTGGCCGCCGTGATCCTGCTGGCCGGCTCGCTCTCGCTGCGCGAGGTCGTGGATGCCCAGGCGGGTACCTGGCTCGGGTTCATCCCGAGGTGGTACATCTTCCTGCAGCCTCTCGGCTTCATCATTTACGTGATCGCGGGCGTGGCAGAGACCAACCGCGCGCCGTTCGACTTCCCGGAAGCAGAGCAGGAGCTCGTCGCCGGCTACAACACCGAGTACAGCTCCGTCCGCTTCGCGCTTTTCCCGCAGTCGGAATACATCAACATGACGACGATGTCCGCCGTGGCCACCGACCTCTATCTCGGTGGCTGGCACGGCCCGTTCCTGCCGGCAGAGTACGGCTGGATCTGGTTCCTCGCCAAAGTGGGAGTCATTCTCTTCGCTTACATCTGGATGCGCTGGACGGTTCCGCGGTATCGCTACGACCAGTTGATGCAGTTCGGATGGAAGTGGCTGTTCCCGGCATCCGTGATCAATTTGATCGCGACGGCCGCTCTGGTGCTGTACCTCGATGCCTGAGACATTCGTCTTCTACGCGTTCTCCGCGGTCGCGATCGGGGCGTCGACGCTCGTCATCGGTCAGCGGAACCCGATGTACAGCGTCATGCTGCTGATCGCGTCTTTCGGCGCGCTGTCGGGTCTCTACATTCAGCTCGATGCGCCGTTTGTCGCCGTCGCGCAGATCATCATCTACGCCGGCGCCATCATGGTGCTCTTCCTCTTCGTCGTGATGCTGCTCAACGCGCCGCGCGAGGACGCCGCCGAGTACGACCGGTCGCACCCGTTCGCGCACCCCAACATCGGGAGGTTCGGCGCGCTCCTGGCGACGTTGCTGATCGTGCAGCTGGTCTGGGCGCTGGCGAAGGTGGGCGAGCTCAAGGCGCCTGTGGGCTCGCGCAGCGATGCCGCATCGGTCGGCTCGGTCGTGGAAATGGGTCGCGTCCTTTTTACCCGGCACACGTTCGCGTTCGAGGCCACGTCGGTGCTGATTCTGGTCGCGATGGTCGGTGCCGTGGTCCTCGCCAGACGGGAGGGCAGCGACCAGTGATTCCCCTCAGTCATTACCTGATCGTCTCGGCGGTGCTCTTCGCGATTGGCACGGCAGGTGTGTTCCTGCGCCGCAACCTGATCACGATCCTGCTGTCGATCGAGATCATGTTGAACGCCGTGAACCTGACGTTCGTGGCGTTCGGGCGCTTTGCCGGCGACGTCGACGGCCAGATCATCACCTTCTTCGTGATGACGGTGGCCGCCGCCGAGGCCGCGGTTGGCCTGGCGCTCGTCATCGCGCTGTTCCGGCATCGGGAATCACTCAACCCGGACGCCTTCACTTCGCTGAAATGGTGATGTTAGCGCTGATTCCCCTCTTCCCGTTCGTCGGCTTCCTCGTCAACGCGACGATGGGGAAGCGGTTGCCGAAGAGCGTCTCGGGTGGGCTGGCATCGCTCGCGATGCTGGCGTCCTTCGCGGTGTCGCTCATCACCGTCTGGCAGCTCGCGGGCATGTCGCCAGAGGCCAGAGCGATCGAGCAGACGCTGTACACCTGGATCGCATCCGGCGACCTGAACATCGCGCTCTCGTTCCGTGTCGATCCGCTGGCGGCCGTGATGATCCTGGTGATCACCGGCATCGGCTCGTTGATCCACATCTACTCGACCGCGTACATGCACGACGAGATCGACAGCGAGTTCGCCCGCTACTTCTCGTACCTGAACCTGTTCGCCTCGTTCATGCTCGTGCTCGTCCTGGGCGCGAACTTCCCGCTGATGTTCGTCGGGTGGGAAGGCGTCGGCCTCTGCTCGTACCTGCTGATCGGCTTCTGGTTCAAGAAGAAGTCGGCCAACGACGCCGGCAAGAAGGCGTTCATCGTCAATCGCGTGGGCGACTACGCGTTCATCCTGGGGATGCTGGCGATCTTCGCGAAGTTCGGAACCCTCGACTTCCAGGGCGTCGCGTCGGCGGTTGCCGCGATGCCAGTGGAAACCGGATTCGGCATCCTGTCGCTCGCAACGTTGCTGCTGTTCATCGGCGCGACAGGGAAGTCAGCGCAGATTCCGCTCTACACCTGGTTGCCGGACGCCATGGAAGGCCCGACTCCTGTCTCGGCGCTCATCCACGCCGCGACGATGGTGACGGCCGGCGTCTACATGATCGGACGCAACGCGGTGCTGTTCAGCCACGCGCCTGAGACGCTGACGATCGTCGCGGTCATCGGAGCGCTGACGGCGTTGATGGCGGGCACGATCGGCCTGGTCCAGAACGACATCAAGCGCGTGCTCGCGTATTCGACGGTCTCGCAGCTTGGCTACATGTTCCTGGCAATGGGCGTCGGCGCGTTCGGCGCCGGCATCTTCCATCTCTACACGCATGCGTTCTTCAAGGCGTGTCTCTTCCTCGGTTCCGGCGCAGTGATTCACGCGCTGCACGGCGAGCAGGACATCAGGAACATGGGCGGCCTCAGGAAGGAACTGCCGATCACGTACTGGACGTTCCTGATCGGCGCGATTGCGATCGCCGGCGTCTTCCCGCTGTCCGGGTTCTTCAGCAAGGACGAGATCCTGTTCGAGACCTTCGTCGAAGGGCACACGCTGCTGTGGACGATCGGCGCGCTGACGGCGCTCCTGACCGCGACCTACATGTTCCGGCTGGTCTTCCTCACGTTCCACGGTGAGCGAAGACACGAGGCGCCCGTTGCGGCGGACGCGCACGACTCGCACGGACATGCGTCAGACGATTCGCACCGACACGCGCCAGCCCCATCGCACGGACATGATGCAAGCTCGCACGGACCTGGATCTGGTTCGCACCTTCATGACGCACCGCCGGCCATGGCGCTCGCGTTGATCGTGTTGGCGATCGGCTCGGTGGCGGCAGGCTGGATCGGCTTCCCGCACGCCATCGGTGGACACAACGAGCTTGGCGCCTGGCTGGAGCCCTCGTTTTCCGCACCTCGTGTGGCTGGTGAGGCTGCCGTGAGCGAGGCGGCTGCGGAAGCAGGAGAGGCGACTGAAGCCGAGCACATTGCGCTGGAACGGACGTTGATGGGCGTGTCGCTGGCGATCGCCCTCGCCGGCATTGCCTTCGCGTACTTCGTCTGGATCAAGCGACGCAGGATTGCCGACAACGTGGTCCGCGAGTTCCCCGGCCTGCATCGGCTGCTGCTGAACAAGTACTACGTGGACGAGCTGTACGACGCGACGATCGTCCAGCCAATCAAGGTCGCATCCACCGAAGGCCTGTGGCGCTGGTTCGATGTCCGCGTGATCGACGGCGCGGTGAATGGCGCCGCGTCAATCGTGGACGGCAGCGCCGGCGTGTTGCGGCGTCTGCAGTCCGGCTCGGTGCGCGCCTACGCGGGATCGCTGTTTGTCGGTGTGGTCATGATCCTGGGTTATTACCTATGGCGATGAACCAACGACAACTTCCAACCTCCAACTCCCAACTCCCAATTGAAGAGGGTTGTTTGGGAATTGGTAGTTGGGCATTGGGAGTTGCGTGAGAATGCTGACACTTTCCTGGGCGTTGCCACTGGTTGGCGCCATCGTGCTGCTGTTCGTCGGCAACGCCGATGCGCGGCGCAACGGCCTGATCCGCTGGCTGGCGCTCGCGTTTTCGCTCGCGACTTTCGCCGTCACGCTGGCGCTGTGGGCCGGATTCAACTCGGCATCCGCCGAGTTCCAGTTCGTCGAGCGCGTGGCGTGGATTCCGGCGTTCGGGATCGACTACTACCTGGGCATCGACGGCATCAGCCTGCTGCTCGTCGTGCTCACCGGATTCCTGACGCCGATCGCGCTGCTCTCGTCCTGGGAGTCCGTCGAGAAGAAGGTGAAGGAGTTCTCGATCTTCATCCTCGTGCTCGAGGCCGCGATGATCGGGGTCTTCGTCTCGCTCGATCTCTTTCTTTTCTACGTGTTCTGGGACGCGATGCTCATCCCGATGTATTTCCTCATCGGGATCTGGGGCTACGACCAGCGCATCTACGCCGCCATCAAGTTCATGCTCTACACGATGGCGGGCAGCGTGTTGATGCTCGTCGCTATCCTCGGCCTGGCGTACCTGCACAGCGAGGCAACCGGCAGTTACTCATTCGATCTGCTGAAGCTGTACACGCTGGACATCGCACCGGAGACCCAGCGCTGGTTCTTTCTTGCGTTCGCCGTCGCCTTTGCGATCAAGGTGCCGCTGTTCCCGTTCCACACGTGGCTCCCCGATGCGCACGTGCAGGCGCCCACGGCCGGCTCGATCATCCTTGCCGGCGTGCTGCTGAAGATGGGCACCTACGGCCTGGTGCGATTCGCCTTTCCACTCTTCCCGATGGCCGCCACGGAGTTCGCCCCGTGGATCGCGCTCCTCGCGGTGATCGGCATCGTCTATGGCGCGCTCGTCGCGATGGTCCAGCCGGACATGAAGAAGCTGGTGGCCTACTCCTCGGTGAGCCACCTTGGCTTCGTCGTCCTCGGCATCTGTGCGATGAACGTGCAGGGCGTGCAGGGCGCGGTCTACCAGATGCTCGCGCATGGCATCAGCACCGGCGGGCTCTTCCTGATCGTCGGCATGCTGTCCGACCGCCGCCACACGCGCCTGATCTCGGAGTTCGGTGGACTGAAGAACGTCATGCCGCGTCTGACGGCAGCGTTCCTGATCATCACGCTCGCCTCGATCGGCATGCCCGCGCTCAACGGATTCATCGGCGAGTTCCTCACGATGCTGGGCGCCTTCCTGTGGGATCCGCGCTTCGTCGTCGCGGCTGGACTGGGCGTGATTCTGTCCGCTGTCTACATGCTGTGGATGTTCCAGCGGGTATACCTTGGCAGCGTCACGAACGAAGAGAACGAAACGCTGCAGGATCTCAAGCCGCGTGAGTGGGCGAGCGTGATTCCGCTGTGCGCGCTGGCGATTGTGATGGGCGTGTTCCCGACGATCTTCCTCAAGCCGATGGAGCCCGCCGTGCAGCGACTCGTGGCGCAGGTGCAGTCGGTTCAGCCGTTGCGCGTGCAGAACGAAATGCAAAAGGCAAAATTCAAAATGCAAACCATCAGCGACTCGTCGCAGCAGCGCATCGGGGTGAAACCGTAGGGTTGTCCTTTTGCCTTTTGCCTTTTGCATTTTGAATTACAGGGAGACATGTTCAACACGCAGCTAGACGCCATCGTCCCGATGCTTTGTGTCACCCTGGCCGCGCTGGCGTCCATGGGCGCAGAAGCGCTCCGCCGTCCTGGTGAGCGAACCCCGATCGGCGCGCTGGGTATCATCGGGCTGATCTTTGGCGGTGCGGCGGCTGTCCTGCTCTGGGACCGCAACGCCGAAGGCTTCGGTGTCATCGCCGCCGACAACTTCGGCCTCTTCGTGACCGTCGTCCTGACGATCGTCGGCGTGTTGACGATCATGTTCTCGTCGCAGGTGCTCGAGCGAGACGGTCTCCCGGTAGGGGAGTACTACGCGCTGATCCTGTTTTCGATTGTCGGCATGATCATGATGGCGACCGCCACCGATCTGCTCGTCATCTTCATCGCGCTCGAAATCCTGTCGCTCTCCGTCTACGTGCTCACGGCGATTCGCCGCGATCACATGCCGGGCACCGAAGCGGCTTTCAAGTACTTCCTGCTGGGCGCGTTTTCGAGTGCGTTCTTTCTCTACGGAATCGCCTTTACCTACGGCGTAACCGGCAGCACGAGGCTGGCGGCTGTTGGCTCGTTCCTGTCGGCCCAGTCGATGAGCAACAACCCGATGATCCTGCTGGCACTCGGGCTGCTGCTCGTTGGCTTCGCGTTCAAGATTTCCGCCGTCCCGTTCCACATGTGGACGCCGGATGCCTACGAGGGCGCACCGGCGATCGTCACCGGCTTCATGTCTACCGGTGTGAAGGCGGCGGCGTTCGCCGCGTTCGCGCGCGTCTTCCTCTCCGCGTTCGAGCCGTTCAAGGGCGAGTGGGCGCCGGTCGTGGCGCTCATCGCGGTCGCAACGATGGTGCTCGGCACAGTGGTCGGAGTGGCGCAGAGCAATCTGAAGCGCATGCTCGCGTACTCGAGCATCGCGCACGGCGGATATCTGCTGGTCGGTCTGGTGGCGGCCAACCAGGTCGGCAAGGCGGCCATCCTGTTCTATCTGCTCGCGTACTCCGTGACCAATCTCGCCGCGTTCGGCGTGATCGCGTTGCTCGGTTCGCGCGACAAGCCAAACGACAGCCTTCGCGATTACGCGGGTCTGTGGCACACGCGCCCCGCGCTCGCCGCGTTGATGACGGTGTGCCTGCTCTCGCTCGGCGGCCTGCCGCCGACGGCCGGCTTCATCGGCAAGTGGTACATCTTCAGCGCCGCCGTCAGCGCTGGTTACTACAGTCTTGCCGTCATCGGCATGCTCACCAGCGTGATCTCCGTCTTCTTCTACCTGCGCGTCGTCGTCATGATGTACATGGCGGAACGCGAGGGCGAGGCTGTGCAGGTCCGTATCACCGGAGTGGGCATGGCTGCACTTGCAGTCTCGATCGCCGCGATCTTCTATCTCGGCGTCCTGCCCACGAAGATCCTGGATCTCGCGGCAAGCTCGATTTCGACGATCTTTTAGGCTCTGGGCTCTCGGCTTTCGACTTTTGGCCAGAGCCCAGAGTCGAGAGCCAGTACAATTGACTCTCCGTGTCCGAGACCGACGACATCGACCGTCAGATCTCTCTCCTCGAGGCGGAAATGAAGAAGCTCGAGGCGGAGTACAACATGTACTTCGCGGGACGGCTTCAGCGTCCACCGTGGGAGATGCGCAAGCGCGTCGAAGGTCTGGTCAAGCAACTCGATCGGACGCACATTGCCAACTACGGGCAGAAATTCCGTTTCACGACCCTGCAGACACGGTTTGCGAAATCGATCGACCTCTGGGATCGCGGGCTCCGCGCGCGCGAGGAAGGACGCGCCGGTCCGTTCGCGCAACCACGGCCCGTCGTCGAGGAGAAGCCCAAGGCGGCACGGCCCGAGGATCGCGTGCTGCACGTCACCACCTTCGCAGATCCGCTGAAGGAGATGGAGAAGGTGCACCAGCTGTACGACGAGCTGGCTCAGGCACGTAAGCAGGCGGGCCAGGAAGCCATCCCGTTCCACAAGTTCGCCGACCTCGTCAAAACCCAGGTGAAGTCGCTGAAGGAAAAGGGCAGCCCTGAAGTGGCGTTCCGCGTTGCGGTCAAGGACGGGAAAGTCGCCGTCACCGCACGCGGACTCAAAGGGAAATCAGACAAGTAGGACGTTGTGCGAGGGGAGAGCGCGACGGGGAGAGTGAGCCGGGCCCGGGCTGTGAGCCCGGCGCCGTTGGCGGCGCCGGGCAGGTTCGTGTGTGGTTCTAGGGCTTGGTGACGTTCCCTGCCTGAGGACCCTTCGGGCCATCCACGATCTCGAATTCGACCGCCTGACCCTCTTCAAGGGACCGGAAGCCGTTGCCACTGATCGCGGAGTAGTGCACGAACACGTCGCTACCACCCTCACGCTCAATGAATCCATACCCCTTGGCGTTGTTGAACCACTTGACCTTGCCTGTGATGCGCATCGTTCTTCTTCCCTGCTTGCTTAGGCGGAACCCCTGCGAACAGTGGACCCGCTGGATCGCGTGCGTTCCGAAGCCGCAGATGAGCTTCAGGGCACAAAAAAAGACCGCGAGTGCTTGCGCGGCCTCGACTGCAACATCCGGGGAACGCCCCTCGAATGCAGCCTAATGCTATGCGCCTGTAACAGGGGTGTCAAGTATTTGTCTGTCTAAGTGCCGATATTTCCGCAGGATGCACAGATCGCCATGCCTAGAGCGCTACTGAGTGTTTCGGACAAGTCAGGGATCGTGGAGTTTGCAAAGGGATTGAACGGCCGCGGTTTCGAGTTGATATCGACGGGCGGCACGGCGTTGACGCTCGAGCGTGGAGGTCTTCCTGTCATCGGTGTTTCTACGGTCACGGGTTTTCCAGAGATGCTGGACGGCCGCGTGAAGACACTCGACCCGCACATCCATGGCGGCATCCTCGCGCGGCGATCGCGGCCGGACGATCTCGAGGCGATCTCTCGTCACGGGATCGGACCGATCGATATGGTCGTCGTCAACCTCTACCCCTTCGTCAAGGCCGCGCAGAACCCTGAGACCTCATTCGAGAGTCTGATCGAGGAGATCGACATCGGCGGACCGAGTCTCGTCCGTGCCGCGGCCAAGAACTTCGCCGACGTGATCGTTGTCGTGTCACCATCCGACTACGCACACGTACTCGAGGCACTCGATCGCCCAGGCGGACCATCACCGAGCTTTCGATTCGACCTTGCACGCAAAGCGTTCGCGCACACCGCGCGCTACGACACGGCGATCGCCTCCACGCTGAGCGCGGTAAAGGCAGACGATGCCGGGTTCACGCGTGTGGCGGCGAGCGGGTTTCCTGACAGCCTGACGGTCAACCTCAGGAAAGTGCGCGATCTTCGCTACGGCGAGAACCCGCATCAGCACGCAGCGCTCTACTCGGGATTCGGCGCTCATCCCGGTTACTCGATCCTGCAAGGCAAGGAGTTGTCGTATACCAACCTGCTCGATCTCGATGCCGCTATCCGCATGGTGATCGAGTTCAAGGAGCCGGCAGCAGCGCTCATCAAGCACACCAATCCGTGCGGCGCCGCGACCGGATCGAGCGCGGCCGACGCGTACGTCCGCGCGCGCGAGGCCGATTCGGTCTCGGCGTTCGGTGCGGCCGTTGCGCTCAATCGCTCGATCGACGTGGAGACTGCCCGCGCCATCGTGTCCACCCGCATCGACGCAGTGATTGCGCCCGCCGTCGATGGCGATGCGCGCGCGATTCTGGCCACCAAGGCCAATATGCGAGTCGTCGTGCCCGAACGGGTGGCAGCGGATACCGATCAGCCCTCGTCGGTGGGGGATCTCGAGATTCGATCGATTGTCGGTGGAGTGCTCGTGCAGAGTTGCGACAACGTCGCGGAAGGGCAGGAGGCGTGGCCTACGGCCGATCTTCAGGTGGTGACGAAACGGCAGCCCACGGCAGACGAGTGGCAGGCGATGCGATTCGCGTGGCGCCTCTGCGCGCATGTCAAGTCGAACACGGTGATTTTCACGAGCGCCGATCGGACGCTGGCCATTGGGGCAGGGCAGATGAGCCGCGTTGATTCGGTCAATGTCGCGCGGATGAAGGCGGCCGCGATTCGACCCGATCTGCTCGTCGGTTCGGTGGCGGCCTCAGATGCATTCATCCCGTTTCGCGACGGGCTCGATGCGATCGCGGCTGCCGGTGCAACAGCCGTTGTTCAGACTGGCGGATCCGTCAAGGACAAAGAGGTCATCGCCGCAGCCGACGAGCACGGGCTCGCAATGGTGTTCACGGGCAGACGGCATTTTAGACACTGAGGCAAACTACCAACCGCCAACTCCCAACTTCCAAGCGTTGGGACTTGGGAGTTGGGATTGGGGAGGTGACAGCGTGCAGCAAGTGCTGGTCTACGCCGACTCGCTCACGTGGGGCATCGTTCCTGACACCCGGCAGCGGTGGCCGTTCGCGGCGCGCTGGCCCGGCGTCATGGAACATGCGCTCGTGACAGCGGGTCACGACCTCCGCGTCATCGAGGACTGCCTGAACGGTAGACGCACCGTGTGGGACGATCCCTTCAAGCCCGGGCGCAACGGACGCGTCGGGCTCGAGCAGCGGATCGAGGCCAACTCACCACTGGCGCTCGTCATCCTCATGCTGGGCACGAACGACTTTCAGTCGATGCACCAGTTCACGGCGTCGCATTCAGCGCAAGGCACGGCGTCACTGGTGCAGGCGATCCGCCAGGCGCCGATCGAGCCGGGCATGCCCGTGCCTGCGATTCTGATCGTCGCGCCACCACAAGTTCAGGAACCCAAGGGTGCAATCGCGCCGAAGTTCGAAGGCGCCCCACAGAAGTCCGCCGGACTGGCGGCAGCATTGTCTGCCGTTGCGAAAGAGCGCGAGTGCGATTTCTTCGATGCCGGGACCGTGACGACGACGAGCCGTGTCGATGGCGTGCACCTCGACGCCGATCAACACGAGCGGCTCGGCCTCGCCATGGCGGACGTCGTCGGGCCAATCCTGCGCCGCGTCCCGCTCGGCACCGAGCAGGGAATCTAGTAGCCGAGGCAATCGGACTCCGGCATACTCTCCCGCAGACGTGCCCACATCCGTC
Organism: uncultured Acidobacteriota bacterium; assembly: GCA_963818645.1. Classification (GTDB taxonomy): domain Bacteria; phylum Acidobacteriota; class Vicinamibacteria; order Vicinamibacterales; family UBA2999; genus Gp6-AA40. The sequence goes on from CAWFTF010000010.1 coordinate 195,239, forward strand.
AAACCTCCGCACGTCCGCGAGCTCACACCGAGATCGATCATCGTCGGCCTGATCGTCGCGCTCGTCATCGGGGCTTCTTATCCCTACGTGGTCCTCAAGTTCGGTTTCGGACCAAACATCTCGGTCGTGTCGGCCTTCTTCGGTTTCATGGCGCTCGGCCTCACGAAGAACTACAACCGTTGGGAAAACAACATCGTCCAGACTGCCGGCACGACGGCCGGACAGATCGCGTTTCTGTGCTGGCTGCTCGCGGCGTTTGACATGCTCGCGGCCGAACCGGGCAGCGGCTTCGATGTCCACCTCACGCGCATGCAGACGTTCGTCTGGCTGTCGGCGTCCGGACTGCTCGGCGTGCTGCTCGCCGTGCCGCTGCGCAAACACTTCATCGAGGACGAGAACCTGCCGTTCCCTGACGGTATTGCGGCGGGAGAAACGCTCATCATGCTCGACTCGCGCGGCGAGCAGGCGCGCAAGTCGGCGTTCGTGATGATTGGCTCGCTGGTGCTCTCGGGCCTGGTCTTTCTGGCCACGCAGCTACGGTGGATCGTGGACAACATCCCGCTCGCGCTGAACGCGTTCTCGGCTCGGGTCGGTCTCGGGTTCGGTGTCTCGCTGCTCAATATCGGCTCGGGGATGATCATCGGCCTGCGCATCAGCGCCAGCATGCTGATTGGCGGCATCATCGGCTGGGTGATCGCTCCGCCGTGGCTGCTGTCGCAGGGACTGATTGCTGCTGACGCGCGCCGCGTGGACATCCTTCTCCTGATCATGTGGCCCGCGGTCGGGATGCTGGTTGCTGGAGGCATGTCCGCGCTCCTTCTCAGGTGGTCCGTGCTCGTTCGAACATTCAAAGGGCTCGCCTCGTCGGCGACCATGTCGGGTGACCTTCCACTTCGCTGGGTGTGGATTGGATGTGTCGCGGCAAGTCTGTTTCTCATCGCAGTGCAGGCGCTGTTCTTCGGAACCCCGATCTGGCATTCCGTCGTGGCGATCGTGTTGTCCGTGCCGCTGGGGCTCGTGGCGCTGCGCGTGCTCGGCGAGACGAACTGGGGACCGATCAGCACGATGACCAATGTGATCCAGGCCGCATTCGGGGGCATCGCTCCCGGGGATCTGCGCGCCAACATGGTCTCGAGTGGAATCACGGCCGCCGTCGCAGCGGAATCCGAGGGGTTGATGCAGGACTTCCGTGCAGGTCAGATGATCGGCTCCACGCCGAGGATGCTCACCTATATGCAGCTCATCGCCGTACCCGTGGGTGCGCTGGCGCTCGCGTTCATGTATCCGCTGCTTCGCGACACGTACGGCATCATTGGCGACAACGCGCAGTTGCTTAGCCCGACGTCGCAGCGATGGGTCGGGTTCGCGAAGCTCGTGACTCAGGAACTCACGGGTCCGGCGGCGGCCAATCCGGCAGTGGCCGCGCGCGTCTCGTGGATGATCACGTCGCTCGCCGTGGGCGCGCTCGTCGGCGTGATCCTGACGTTCCTCGAGCAGAAGGCAAAGTGGCGGCCGTACATTCCGTCACCGACGGGGATGGGGATTGCGATGCTGATTCCCGTCAACGCCGTCACGATGATCTTCGTCGGCGCCGCCGCGGATGCGATTTGGGGGAAAGTATCGCCCGACTCGCACGAGCGCTATTCGATCCCCATCGCTTCGGGTCTCATCGCAGGCGAGGCGCTGGTTGCCGTCGTGATTCCGCTGCTCGTGACAGTTGGGTTGATGGGTCTGCCGTAGGGCGGGTCCTGTTCCTCAGAACCGCCGGGTCCACACGTCAGGGCCCGGACTACGGTTCTAGACGCCCGCGTGCGCGTCGATCGCCGCGAGCAACTCCGGCGTCGATGCCGTCGCCGGACCAAACTTCGCGACGACGATGCCCGCGGCTTCGTTCGCAAGGCGCGCGGCTTCGCTAATCGTTGCGCCGGAAGCCAGCATCACCGCCAGTGTCGCGATCACCGTGTCGCCCGCGCCGGTGACATCGGCCACCTCGCGTGCCGCCGCCGGCAAATACCCTTCGAGCCCGGCGCTCAACAGCCAGATGCCTTGATCGCCGCGTGTCATCAGCACGTCACGGCAGTTTGCGCGCTCCCGGAAGATGCGCGCTGCCGTGCGCGCCTCGTCCTCGCTGCGCACGCGCCGAAGAGTGGCAGACTCGGCCTCGTGATGATTCGGAGTCACGATCGTCGCGCCGTTGTAGTAGTCCAGGTGCGGGATCTTCGGGTCCACCAGCACAGGTGCACCACACTCCGCACCCACGCTGATCGCGGTCTGCATCACGTGTCTCGTGACGCATCCCTTTATGTAGTCCGACACGATGATCGCTGAACAGCGCGACGCGTGCTTCCGGATCTCGGCGATGATGCGATCTTCGATCTCTCCACCGACCTCGGCGTCGCTCTCGTAGTCGATCCGCGCGACCTGCTGGTTTCGATCGGTGACGACGCGCGTCTTCGTCGTTGTGGGACGGCCGGGGTCGCCGACGAACGAGGGAGCGATGCCCGCTTCGCGACAGGCCTCGGCCAGTGTCGCGGCTGCCTCGTCCCGTCCGGTGACAGCGACGAGCGTGGCATGACCGCCGAGCGCGACGACATTGCTTGCGACGTTGGCCGCGCCGCCCATGCGATACATGTCGTGGTCGAACGTGACGACCGGGACGGGTGCTTCCGGCGAAATGCGTGTCACGCGGCCGACGATGAATTTGTCGATCATCGCGTCGCCGATGACGAGGACGTTGACCCCGCTCACGCGCGAGATGATCTCGCGCGCGCGCTCAGGCGCGAGTGGCGGCAGCAGCATCGTCGCGACGAGATGCGGCGAACGGAAGAGTGACGAGCACGAGGAAGAGCATCAGGAACTCGGAGTCGCCAAAGTTGTACTCGAAGAGACCGGCAGAGAGCATGCTGGCAATGGTAGCAAGGCCAGCCGCGGCAAGCGTCTGGTCGCGCTCCGATCGGAAAATTCGAAACAAGTTGTAGGCGAGAACCGCGATGAAGGCGATCCAGATGGCGAGAGCGGGGAGTCCGCGCTCGGCGGCGATCTGGAGCGGAACGTTGTGCAGGTGCGGATTCATCGCCTGCACCGCATCGGGATCTCGATACTGCGTGTAGAGCTTTGGAATCATCGCCGGCCCCACGCCGGTCAGCGGGAAGTCGCGCACCATCGCCGCGCCCGTGCGGGCCATGGCCAGCCGATCGCGATTGCTCGGGTCGCGAAGGTCGAACATCGACATCATGCGGTTGGTCACGCTGTCGGGCGCGAAGGCAAAGAACAGCGCGGCCACCACCGGGAGCAGCCCGAGCAGCCGCAGGTCCTTGAGAATGAACAGCACACCAACAGCGACACACGCTCCCACCCATGCGCTGCGCGTGAGCGTGAGCGATAGTGCCACCACGAGAGCCGGCATGACGAGCGCCGGCCAGACGCGATCGCGGGTGCCGAACACGAGTCGCGCGCCCGCAACGCCGACCACCAGCATCAGCGTGCCCGAGTAGGTCATGTAATGGCCGAGTGTGCCTCGGGGTCGCTGGCCCAGGCTGTCGAAGTGGAGCATCCCGTACTGCACGATGCCATACACCGCGGCAGCGCCGCCTACGGTCACGATGACGTCGGTTGCCGTCGTGGCGCGATGGCCGCGAGCCAGGTCGTACACGGCAGGCACGATGAGGAACAGGGAGAGTTGGCGATCGTCGATGAAACTCTCGAGCGGCGCGATCGAGAAAATCGACGAGATCAGCGTGATCCCCGCGTAGGCGAGCAGCGCGACGAAGAACGTGGGAGCAGTCGGCCGGGTCTTGTCGCGAACCATGCCGGTGATCCAGCAGAGGAGCAGCGCGCCGAGCAGGATTTGCGCCGCCGCGATCGACAACTGCACCGCTCCCACGAACGCCAGCAGCAGTATTGTCGTCAGCCGCTCGAGGCCAGGCGCAGCGGGCGCCTCCGGCATGCCGATCGTCGTGGCTCTCATCAGTGCACTACAGGAATTCTACGTGCGTTCGCCGCCGGTGCGATATCCCGGTCGGTTCGCCCTATCGAGCGCAATGCGCGCTCGGCTGCCGCGAGCACTCGGTCCGCGCCGATGCTCGTCAGGCACCTGAAGTCGCCCGGCACGCACGTGCGCTGGTGACATGGACGGCAGGGCAGCGCTCCCGGGTCGACGATTTCCGAGTGGAATCGCGGATCGCGCCAGGGAAAGGAACGTTCCGCCAACGTTGGCCCGAGCAGTTCGACGATGGGAACCGACGTAGTGGCGGCGATGTGCAATGGACCGCTGTCGCCGCCAATGAATAGTGCGGCGCGCGCGATGAGCGCGCGTAGCTCAGGCAGGCTCAACGGCCTGTTTTCAAGGATCGCGGGCCCGAGTGTCCCGAGCTGATGGCGTGCAGCGTTTGCGATTCGCTGTGCCGCGTCGGCGTCGGAAGGTCCCGACGTGAAAAACACTTTCCTGTTCGATCCTTGCCGGACCAGCCCGGTGACGAGTGAGACGAATGATTCCTCAGGCCAGCGCTTGAAGCGTGTGCTCGCGCTCACATGAATGACGATCAGCGCATCGCCGCGATCGATACGTGATTGGGCGAGATACGAATCGACGCTCCTGCTCGCCTGAAGACTGTCTGGCATCTGCAGCGGATCGTGCGCCGGATCCAGTGGCGGGATGTCCAACGGCGCAAGCAGGTCCCACTGATTGAGCACCGAGTGCCTCGGCGTCAGTTGTCGCGATCGGGTGACGGCTACGGTGTACATCCATGTCCGGCCAGGGACCCTGTAACCGATCCGCTTCGGTGCGCCGCTGGCCCACGTGAGCCACGCGCTGCGTGGTCCGCCGTGCAAATCGACGGCGAGGTCGTAGCCACCGCGCGCCAGCTGGCGTGCCATCTTGATGTCGTCCGCGATCCGCGCCATGCCGCGCCGGCGCGGGACGATGATCAGGTCGTTGATGTGTGGATTGGCTTCGACGATCGGTGCGGCGTCGGGCTCCACCACATAAGCGATGTGAGCCTCGGGGTAGTGCCGCCGGAGTGCGCTGAGGAGCGGCGTCGTGAAGACCACGTCGCCTATGGGGCGCAGTCGGACGAGCAGGATGCGCACTACTCCTTGTCCACGGTCGCCTCGTCGATCAGCATCACCGGGATGTCGTCCTTGATGGGATAGACGCGGCGGCACTTGTCACACTTGAGCCCCTGGCCATTGTTGACCAGGCGGACCGGTGTTTTGCAGTTCGGGCACGCAAGGATTTCGAGCAGTTCCTTGTCGACGGGCATACCTCTCCGATTGACGTCTGGAACTATAACATCTTGGGCTAAAATCGTTTAGCTATGCCTTACACCCGCGCCGCCGCTTCACTGCTTCTTGGTGCCTTGCTCGTCGGGCTCGTGCCGGGTGTGTCCTTCGGACAAGTCTCTTCCGAGGCCTATCTCTCGTTTCTGATGGCGCGTCGCCTCGAGGCAGAAGGCGACAACTCTGGAGCGCTCGCGGCGTTGAAGCGCGCGGCCACCGCCGATCCTCGCTCAGCGGAGATCCAGGCGGAGATGGCCGGCTTCCACCTGCGCCACAACGAGCGGCCTGAGGCCGAAGCGGCCGCGAAGGCCGCACTGGCGATCAATCCGGACAACGTCGGCGCCAACCGGGCGCTTGGACTGCTCAACGCGGCGACGGTCGAGGGTGCGAGCGGACGAGACGCCACCGCACAGGTGCAGACGTACCTGCGGGACGCGATCATGTATCTCGAGCGTGCGATTCGCGTGTCGGGACCGACGGCCGACGTCACACTGCAGTACACACTGGGCCGGCTCTACATCCGCAACGACGAGCCCGCGAAAGCGATCGACTCGCTGACGAAAGTCCTCGTTCAGAACCCTGACTTCTTCCAGGCTCGCCTGGTGATCGCTCAGGCGTACGAGGCGAACAAGGATTTGAAGAGCGCGATTGCCACACTGCAGGAAATCCTCGAAGACGAGCCGCGCGTTGCATCCGCCCTGGCGCAGTACCAGGAACAAGCCGGCCTTCTGAACGACGCCGTGGACAGCTACACCGTTGCGCTCGCCGTGCAGCCTCGCAGTCGCGAGCTGAAGGTCAGGCGCATCGCCGTACTGCTCGACGCGAAGGAATATCAGCGCGCGGCCGCGTTCGCGGGCGAAGCGCGGAAGCAGCATCCTGACGATCCACGGTTCGTCCGTCTGCAGGCGCGGGCGCTCTTCGACGGCGGCGATCGGTCTGGCGCGATCCTGCTGCTCGAGCAGGTGACGAAGGAATCGCCGAAGGACACCGACACGCTCTTCACGCTCGCCGACGTCTACGCTGACGCCGGCCGAGGGCCAGATGCCGAGCGCGTGCTTCGTCAGATCGTTGCCGTCGACCCGATGAACGCCGGAGCGCTCAACTACCTGGGTTACCTGCTGGCCGTTCGCGGTGAGCAACTCGACGAGGCCATTCAACTCGTCCAGCGCGCCCTGAAAGAGGAACCAGACAACGGCGCCTATCTCGACAGCCTTGGGTGGGCCTACTTCCGTCGCGGCAATCTTGACGAAGCCGAGAAGTATCTGGTCGCTGCGGTGAAGCAGATGCCGGAGAACTCAGAGATCCAGGAACACCTTGGGGATCTGCTCGCCCGAAAGGGACGCTACGCAGACGCCGTCGCGGCCTGGACACGCGCGCTCAATGGCGATGGCCAGGACATAGACAAGAGTGCCCTTCGAGAAGAAGATCAGTAGTGCCAAGGGCAAAATGCAAAATGCAAAATGAAAAGGCCTGCTAGGCACGCAGGCAGTGCAGCTCGTCGCCGCACCGTTTGCATTTTGCACTTTGCATTTTGCATTACATGTTTCTCGCTAAGCGCCGGGTGCGGCGCGAAGCGAGTCCCGCTTCCCACTGACCCCGGTTCCCCGCTTCCCAATTACTCCGACATTCACGCAGAGGTCACGAAGTCGTGCCGCGGCGCGCGCACGCTCACGACCGAACTGGGCCTGCGCGGTCGTGCCGGCACTCGTCGTCTCAGCGGACGCCTGATCGCAGGGTTCGAACGGCCCGCGTCGATGAGACTCGAAGCGGTCGCGCCGTTTGGTCCGGCGGGATTTATCCTCGTCACGCGAGGAGAGCAGGCGGTGCTGCTGTTGCCGCGCGACGAACGCGTCGTGCGCGGCGAATCAGCCGAAGCGATTCTCGGCGCACTGACCGGCGTCACACTTGGGCCCGCAGATCTGCAGGCCCTTCTGACGGGCTGCATCCTTCCTGAGTCGAAGCCTGTCGGTGGCCGGCTGCACTCCAACGGGTGGGCCTCTATCGAACTCGCTGGCGGCGCCACGATGTACCTGCGCCGCATGGGCGCTTGGCAGATCACCGCAGGTCGGCGCAACGGGTGGGAAGTGGAGTACTCGACGTGGCAGGGCGCCTTCCCGCAGGTTATTCGCCTTCGCTCGGCCGCCGAGCGCGCCGACGTGGACATGACCGCGACGCTCGCGCAGATCGAAGTCAACACGGATCTCAAGTCTGCGACGTTTGACGTCGACGATTCCGCCAGGGACCGAGCCGCTCAGCCTCGATGAGCTACGTGAAGCCGGTCCTCTCGGAGAGAAGCAGTGACGGCTCTGAAGACGATGACCGTCACGTCGTCGGCACGCGCGGTGACGGTTCGCGCGCACGCGAAGATCAATCTCGACCTGCGCGTGCTCGGGACGCGCCCGGACGGGTTTCACGAACTGCGCACGGTGTTCCAGGCGCTCGAACTGCACGACACGATCGAGTGCGTGCCGCGCGTCGGTCCCTTTGCGATCGAGTGCGAGACGGCCGGCGTGCCGCTCGATCGATCGAATCTCGTGTGGCGTGCGGCCGAAGCGTTGTGGCGATCGCTGCGTCGCGAGGGATCCGTGAGAGACGTGCTGGTGCGATTGCACAAACGGATTCCGCTTCAGGGCGGGCTCGGGGGTGGCAGCGCCGATGCGGCCGCAACGCTCCTGGCCCTGGCGCACGCGTGGCGGCTACCCCTGCGCGCCAATCAGTTCGTGGACGTGGCATCGACGCTTGGCGCTGACGTTCCGTTCTTTCTTTCTGGCGGGACGGCGCTCGGGCTCGGCAAGGGCGACGAGATCTATCCGCTCGCCGATTTGCCGCGTCACTGGGTGGTCCTGCTGATTCCGGGATTTGGCGTGGCGTCGGTCGATGCGTACGCCTGGTACGACGCCGAGCGGGATACAGGGCACGGGTCCATGGTCCGCGAAGCGCAATACGTCCCCGGTCCCTGGCCCTCGCGCGCCGCACAGATGATCAACGACCTCGAGGCGCCGATTGCCCGGCACCACCCCGAGATCGAACTGATGAAGACCGCGCTGCGACGGGCAGGGGCACTGGCCGCGGCGATGTCGGGCAGCGGCTCCACCGTGTTTGGCCTGTTTCAGAAGCGGAAGGATGCCGTTCTGGCGGTCGAACGGCTGTCCGGGTCGGGCTGGCGGGTCATTCTGACGGAGTCGCTGGGCCGCGGCGAGTACTCACGCCGGAGCCGTCCGGCTACGCTGAATCTTGCCCGGAACAACAAGTCTCGACTACACTAAGGGTTTGCACCACCGCCGCTGAGCGACTCCAGTAGATTTCTCACGTAGCGTACAGCTGAACCCCTCGACTGCCCGGGCGACGAGGTGACGTGGTGGGGCGTGGCCAAGCGGTAAGGCGCGGGACTTTGGATCCCGTATTCGGAGGTTCGAATCCTCCCGCCCCAACCAGCTCGGCGCGCTGGTGCGCCCGGATACGAGAGCATGAGACGACCTCTCAGCGGAGACGGACTTCTGTCGACAGGGTTTGGCGACCTGAAAGTATTTTCGGGGAGCTCCCATCCGCTGTTGACCAAGGAGATCGCGGATTGCCTCGGGATCCCGCTTGGGCAGGCGCGGTTGCGTCGGTTTCCCGATAGCGAGGTCTCGTTTCAGATCGACGAGAACATTCGCGGCGCCGACGTTTATATCGTCCAGCCGACGTCGAACCCGGTCGACCAGCACCTGATGGAGTTGCTGGTGATGATCGACGCGTTCCGCCGGTCGTCGGCGTCGCGCATTACCGCGGTGGTGCCCTATTACGGGTACGCGCGGCAGGACCGGAAAGACAAGCCGCGGGTGCCGATCTCGGCGAAGCTGGTTGCGAACCTGCTCAGCGCGGCGGGAACGAACCGCGTGCTGACGATGGATCTGCACAAGGCGCAGATTCAGGGGTTCTTTGACATCCCGGTCGATCACCTGTTCGCGGCGCCGGTCATCATCGAGTACTGCGCCCGGCTGCAGATGTCGAACCTGACGATCGTGTCGCCGGATGCGGGCGGTGCGGAGCGCGCGCGAGCGTATGCAAAGCGGCTCGATGCCGAGCTCGCGGTTGTGGACAAGCGGCGGAGCGAGGACGGTACCGCCGAGGTGATGAACGTGATCGGCGACGTGCAGGGACGCACGTGCATCCTGCAGGACGACATCATCGATACGGCGGGCACGATTTGTAAGGCGGCAGTTGCGTTGAAGGAAGCGGGCGCGGAGCGCGTGCTGGCGTGCGCCGTCCACGGCGTGCTGTCGGGGCCGGCCATCGAGCGGATCGAGAAGTCGCCGCTCGATCAGTTGATCGTCACCAACTCGGTGCCGCTCCGGGGCGAGGCGCAGAACTGCAAGAAGATCGTCGTGCTGACGGTCGCGCGTCTGCTGGGGCAGGCAATACGGAATATTCACGAAGAGACCTCGGTCTCGTCGTTGTTTGTGTAGACCTGGAACGACCGGAGACCGGAGACTGAAGACCGGAGACCGGGGACCGAAGAGAGAGATATGGAAGCGACACTAGAAGCAGTGATGAGAGAGGGCCGCGGCAAGAACGAGGCGAACCGTCTGCGCGCCTCCGGCCGGATTCCCAGCGTGGTCTACGGAACCCCCTCGAAGGGCAAGGCGCCGGAAGGTGTGGCGGTTGCCGTCGATCCCAAGGCGCTGCTGCGAATCCTGCACTCGGACTCGGGCGCGAACACGCTGATCACGCTGAAGCTCGATGGCGGGCAGTCGCGTGTGATGGTCAAGGAATATCAGCTCGACCCGATCACCCATCACCTGTTGCATGCGGACTTCTATCAGCTCGCGATGGACAAGGCGATCACCGTCACGGTGCCTATCGTCGTCAAGGGCGAACCGAAGGGTGTCAAGCTGCAGGGCGGCCTGCTCGACTTCGTCACGCGCGACATCCAGGTGCTGTGCCTGCCGACGGATATCCCCGAGCACATCGACGTGGATGTGAGCGAGATGATGCTCCACGAGTCGATCCGCGTGCGCGAACTGGCGGTCGATCCGAAGTGGAAGGCGGTCACTGACGGCGAGACGATGCTCGTGCACGTCGTGATGCCGAAGGCCGAGGAGTCCGCGACGGCGGCGGCGACGGATGCCGTCGCAGCGCCTGCGGCCACGGCCGAGCCCGAAGTCATCAAGAAGGGCAAGACCGACGAGAAGGAAGAGGAAAAGAAGAAGTAGTGAAGCTGCTTGTGGGTCTGGGGAATCCGGGACGCGAGTACCGCGAGACCCGCCACAACGTCGGTTTCATGGTGGTCGACGAAATCGCGAGGCGCTATGCGCTCAGTTGGGCGCAGGCGCCATCGCAGGTTCCCGACGCGTTTATCGCCAAGCGCTACGGAACGGAACCGGTGCTGCTGGCGAAGCCGCTGACGTACATGAACCTCAGTGGCGAGGCGGTGGCGGCGTTGATGCGCTATTTCGACGTGCCGCCGGCAGACGTGCTGATCGTCGTGGACGAAGCGGACCTGCCATTTGGCAGGTTGCGCGCGCGGGCGCGGGGATCGGCAGGCGGGCACAACGGTCTCAAGTCGATCATCGAGTGGATTGGGACCACTGAGTTTTCCCGGCTTCGGCTGGGAGTTGGGCGCGGGGACGAGCGGAAGCTGGCCGACCACGTGCTCTCGATATTCGAGCGGAGCGAACGTGCCGAGCTCGAAACGTTCATCACACGGGCGGCGGACGCCGCCGAGATGTTCGCTGCGGAGGGCATTCTCAAGGTGATGAACACGTACAACCCGGAGACCGCAGATCCGGAACTTGACTGACTCCTTGCTGCCGCGCCCGGGGCCGGCAGCCGTGAGATCCCGTCGCGAGACGGGGTCGAGTCAACGTCCAGAAGGAGACGTATGAACAGGAAGTACGAACTCGTGTACGTCGTGTCGCCCGAAGCGTCCGACGAACAGGTGACCGATCTGCACACGCAGATCGAGTCGACCGTTCAGCGCATGAACTGCCAGATCGAGAAGACCGAGAACTGGGGCCGCCGCAAGCTCGCCTACGAAATCGGTCGCCACAAGGAAGGCACCTACGTCCTCGAAGTGATCAACGGCACCGGTGACCTGATGAAGGAAATCGATCGCCGCCTGAAGGTGATCGATCTGGTCATCCGTCATCTCGTCGTGCGCGTGGACGAGGAGCAGGGTGTCGTCGACCGGACCAAGGCGCGTCGCACGGATACGACCCGCCGCCGGCGCGTCGCTCGCGGGCTGCCGCCGGATCGTCAGCCGGGCGAGGGCCAGCGTGGTGACGTCGATGACGACCGTGACGACCGTTTTGACCTGGGGGAGGAACTCCGATGAACGGCAGGAAGAGTTTCGGAGGCGGAGGCGGAGGCGGACGCGGGAAGACTACGACCGGTCAGCAGGGCAAGGACGGCCAGCGTCGTCCGATGTTCCGGCGCCGCAAGGTCTGCAAGTTCTGCTCGGACAAGATCGACGACATCAACTACAAGGACGTACGCATGCTGATGCCGTTCGTCCCCGAGCGCGCCAAGGTGTTGCCACGTCGCATTTCTGGCACCTGCGCGTTGCATCAACGCAAACTGCGGACGGCCATCATGCGCGCGCGGCAGCTCGCGTTGATCCCGTACACGACGGAGTAACGGGCCATGGAAGTCATTCTCAGAGAACACGTCGATAACCTGGGCCGCCGTGGCGAGATCGTCAAGGTGGCCGCGGGCTACGCGAGGAACTACTTGCTGCCGCGGAAGCTGGCCCTGCTGGCGACCGAGGGCAACAAGAAGCACGTCGAGCGCGAGCGGAAGATCATGGAGACGCGCGAGGCCGAGGAGAAGGGGCAGGCGGAAGCCATGGCCTCACGGCTTGGGCTCGTCGAGATCTCAATCGCGCGCCGCGTCGGCGAGACCGACCAGTTGTACGGCTCGGTCACCGCCGTGGACATCGCCGATCACCTCAAGACCAAGGGCTTCGAGATCGATCGCCGGAAGCTGATTCTGCCCGAGCCGATCAAGACCATCGGCGAGCACAAGGTGCCGCTCAAGCTGCATCGCGACGTGACGGTGCCGCTGGTCGTCAAGGTCGTCAAGGAAGGAACCGAAGCTCAGTAGCTCGCTACAAGAGCTTCTTCGCGTCTTCCCACATCTCGCGAACGAGGACACCGGCGGCGATGGGTTTCGCCATCGCCGCCGCCTGTCCCGCCCACAACTGCATCCGGTGCATGTCGTTCGCCGCCGCACCGGCCGCCTTCATCGCTGCTGTCAAACCGCGCTGCACGGGATACGGTGCGGGACGCGGTGCGTCCGCTGACGCCGCAGCCTTCACGTAGTCCGTCGCCACGCCGCGCGCGAGACGTCCCGTCAACGCGCGAGTCGGCATCGTCTCTTCAGGCTCGAGGTTGTCGAGTGCGTTGGCCCAGGCCTGATGCGTTTGTGCTTCGGGGCAGCGCAGGAATGCAGTGCCGATTGAGACAGCACTCGCGCCGAGCGTGAGCGCTGCGGCGATCCCGCGGCCGTTACCGATGCCGCCGGCGGCGATGATCGGCACGTCGATGTGATCGGCGAGTCGCGGGACCAGCGCGAAGAGCCCGATGGTCTGGCGTTCGGCTGCGGCGTGGTCGAATGCGCCTCTGTGGCCTCCGGCCTCGAATCCCTGCGCCACGATCGCGTCTGCGCCGGCTGCCTGTGCCTGCTTCGCTTCGGTGAGCGTGGTGGCGGTGGCGAACCACGCGATGCCCTTCGCCTTGAATCGCTCGATGAGAGGAGCGGGGTAGAGCCCCATGATCGAAGACACGACGCGCGGAGCAAGATCGACGAACGTGTCGCACTGATCGCTGAAGTCCGGCGGCTTGACGTCGCCCGCGGACTCCGGCACCTCGGGTCCCCACGCGGCGAGAAACTGCCGGAGGCGTTTCTCGTTGTCAGCATCTCGCAGCGCCGGTGGATCGGGAATCCACAGGTTGAGCTGGAGCTGGCCCTTGCTCGCCGCGCGAAATTGGCCGACCCACTCGCGAATCTTCGCCGGCGGATCGAGGAGCGCGCCATTCGCCCCCATGCCGCCTGCGTTGGCGACCGCAATGGACAGCGTCACCGGACAGGCTCCCGCCATTGGTGCCAGCAGAATCGGAAGGTCGAGGCCGTAGGTCGAGCAGAAGGAGCGAGCGCGATCGAGAGGGCGTTGGCTGTTCACGCCTCTATCTTCGCGCGTTCCGGGTCACGAGGATCCCCGCATCATCGTGGCCCGGACACATCCATGGTCGGACCGCACGTTCTCTTAGACCGCCACTCCTGCCGGACGGATGTTCTGGTTGACGCGGAACAGGTTGGCCGGGTCGTACTGACCTTTGACCTGCGCGAGGCGACTGTAGTTGTCCCTGAATGCCGCCTGCACCCGCTCCTGGCCTTCCTCCATCATGAAGTTGATGTAGGCGCCGCCCGCTGAATACAGGTGCGTGGCATCGAAGTACGCCTTGCACCATGTGGTGATGACGTCCTTCTGGCGCGGATCCGGATCGACGCCCACGATCACAACCGCGAAGTTGGCGTCGCGATAGCTGAAGGCCGTGTCACCGCTGCCGACGCGATGCGCGGCGCCGTTGATCGGATAGATGTGCACCTGCGACAGACCAGGCGGCATCTTCAGCGCCTCCTGATGGTGCGTCGTGATGGCATCAGCCCCGAACGTCTTCACGAAGTCCGCACGCCAGTACCACTGCAGCCCGGCCGGCAGAAGCGGATCGAACAGCCCCTGCAGGACGGGAAACGGCATCGGCCCGACGTGATCGAGCAGCGGCGTGCCCACGGTCCGCATCGCCTTCGTCGCCCTGTCCGCTCTCTCCGGATCCGCCGTCGAGCACCAGATGATCGCGCACACCTTCCTGCCGTGGATTTCCGGCGGGAAGAGCGGTACCGCAGGTACGGTCAGGAATGCGAGGAAGCCACTCACGTCCACGGGTGCCTGGAGGATGAACTCCTGATACGCCTTCATCACTTCCGGCGTCTGCTCGATCGGCCAGAACGTCGGACCCGCGCTCACCATCGTCACCGGATGCAGACGGAACAGGAACGAGGTGACGACGCCGAAGTTGCCGCCGCCGCCGCGCAGCGCCCAATAGAGATCGGCGTGCTGCTTCTCGTTAGCGGTGACGAACCGGCCGTCGGCGAGCACGACATCGGCTTCCAACAGGTTGTCGATGGTGAGCCCGAATGGCCGTGTCAGATGGCCGATGCCGCCACCCAGCGTCAGGCCGGCCATGCCTGTCGTTGAAACCGTGCCGCTCGGCGTTGCCAGGCCGAACGCGTGCGTGGCGTGATCCATCTCGCCACCCGTGCATCCGGCCTCGACGCGAACTGTACGCGCGACCGGATCGACGCGGATGCCCTTCATGCGCGACAGGTCGATCACGATCCCGTCATCACATGTGCTGAGACCGGCACCGTTGTGGCCCCCGCCTCTGATCGCCGTCACCATGTCGTTCGCGCGCGCGTAGTTGACCGAGGCGATGACGTCCGCCGTATCGACGCAGCGCACGATGAGCGCGGGCCGCTTGTCGATCATCGCGTTGTAGACCTTGCGCGCCGAGTCGTACTCGCCGTCGCCAGGCTGGATGAGGGTTCCGCGCACGCGCGCTCGCAGCTGTTCGATGTCCATAGCTCCCATACGACTGCTCCTTGAGGTTCAACTCCCAACCTCCAAATCCCAATTTCCAAATCTCGCGTCTTGGGAGTCGGTTCTTGGGAGTTGGGATTTACCTTGTGCTCAACTTCGTTTGCGGGTCGTCAGACGGGTTGATGTAGAAGATGTCGAACGGCCCTTCGAGATTGATCTGCACGACGGTCGGACTGGCCGTCCACGCGAAGTGGTGCATTTTCCCAGGCAGCGAAACAAACCCACCGGGCTCGAGCGTCTGGCTGGTGTGACGGTCCAGCGTGTCTCCCATGCCCACATGCAGCGCTCCGGACAGAACGGTCACGCGCTCCGTCATGCTGTGCCAGTGCGGCGGGATGTTGTAGTTCGCCGGGAACTTCAGTCGCAGCGTGACGGGACCCTTCTCGTGTGGGTCGCCCTCGAGGACGCTGATCTGGGCACCGGCCGGGAGAACTGGCGGGGCCGGTCCCCACTGCACTTTGTCCGCCGGCACGAGCACGTGTGCCGACTGGGCGAGAGCGGGTGCGATGGCGACGGCCAGGGCGAGACACGCGAAACGAACGTTGGCGGAAGAGATGATCTTCATAAGCCTCCTTGTGAGGGAGAGCGTAAGAGAGCCACCGTTCCAGAAGCGTTCGTGAAAGCGTTCCGGGTCTTTTGGGCCTTTTTCCGAGGTGATCCTGCGATTGCTGCGCGTCAGGTCGTTGCCGACATCGCGGACGTGAGTCGCTGCGCCAGGCTCATGCTGCGTTGTCCGTGAGCGATCTCCAGGCCCCGGCGAAGCGAGCGATCGCGCTCGACCGGCGGGCCTAATTCACTCTTTTGCAGAAACAACGCAGGCAGCCACCACGCATCTCCTCGCGCGAGTGCCATCTCAATAGCCGTATCGACGATCGAGGCCGCGCGGTCGGCCTGTCCGGCAAGGCCGTACGTGTCAGCGAGCAGGGAGAGGTAGTACGGCCGGCGAGCCTGCGCACGTTGAGCGTCGAGACGCTCCAGCGCCGATTCGATCGTCTGGATGCCGCGCGTCGGCTCCTCCTGACCGTAGCACCCATCCGAGAAGCACACGCGCCCAATCGCCGTAGTAGGCAAACCCGTAGCGCTCGCATAGAGCCACGACACCTTCCGCGTACTCGAGCACGCGACGGGAGTCGCGGCGCATCTGGTGAACGAGCGCGGCATACGCGAGTGCGATCGTCTGGCTGAAGAGGTGATCGCGCCGGCGCGCGAGTGCGATGCCTTGATCCACGTGTCTCAGCGCCAGGTCCTCTTCGCCGAGGAGCCACAGTGCGTGCGAGTACCAGGCGTGAGCGAACACGCCAAGGTCGGAGCCGAGCGCAGAACGCTGCGGGTGCTGCTCGTCGTACGCCGCCAGCGACGCTTCGAAATGGTCGCGCGACGCGTCGAGCTCTCCGACGCTCATCAACATGCCGCCCATGGCGTGGTGCGCCTCGCACAGGCACGAGGGATCGGAGACGCTGCTGGCAAGCGCCTGCTCGGAGGCTTCGCGAGTCCCTTTCAAGTCGCCCAGCATGAACCGATGCGTGAACGCGACCCACAGCCATCGCACCGGCAATTGTTCCTGACCATCGGCTCGTGACAGCGCGAACACGCGATCGAGGTTCTGCTCGACGTCGAGCGACGCGTACCCACGCGCAGAATTCAACGCGACCGAAAGACTGGAGCGGATCGACAGCTCACGCTCGTCGCGCTCGCGCGTCGCGGGCAGCGTCTCGAGCAGGGACAGCGCGTAGTTCAAGCAGCGGATCGCCTCTTCGTTCGCTGAGACCCGGGTGGCCACCGCGGCGGCGCGTTCCAGAAACGGGACCGCGCGCGCGACCTGTCCGCCGCGATCGAGGTGCACGGCAAGCGAGGCGCTCACCTCGTCCAGCCGGCCGGCGAACACGAGCTCCATGCCCTGCGCGATGCGGCGATGAATGAGCCGTCGTCGCGCGGGGCCTATTCCGCCGTACGCGACCTCGCGAATCCGATCGTGGCTGAAGTCCCATCGTTCGTCCGCCTGCACGCGGACGATGTGACGCCGCCAGAGCTCGTCGAGCGCGCGCACGAGCACGGGCTCTTCGAGATCGCTTGCCCGCGCCAGGAGATCGAACTGAAAGTCGCGGCCGACGGCGGCGGCGACTTCTGCCGTTGTGCGCGCTTCGTCGGAGAGGAGCGCAAGGCGCGCGGCAACAACAGACTGCACGCGCGACAACTCGCCGACAGTGGACGTCCCCGCTTGTCCCGCCAGCTCCATGCGGCCGCGTTCGATGATGAAGAGCGGATGGCCTTCCGTGTCACGGAACGTGCGGGCCTGCGTCGCCTCGTCCAGCGTGCGCTCGGCGACCGCACCTGCGAGCAGGGCGGTCGCTGCCTCGTCGAGCGGGCCGAGTGCGATCGTCGTCAGCAGGTCGTCATGTCGAAGCTGACCGAGCAGTCGGCCCAGCGGGGGATTGTCCTGTTCCTCCTCGGCACGCACGGTGGCGACGACGAGGCAGGACGGAGCCGGAGGCCGAACGCAGAAAATAGTGAAGCCACTCGATCGTGTCGGCATCCGCCCACTGCAGATCATCGAGGACGAGCACGAGCGGAGCTGCGGACCTGAACGCCTGCCCGAGTGCTTCGAAGAAGCGCAGGCGTTGCCAGCTTTCGAGCTGCAGAGTCGGGGTTGTGACGTCGGGACGCGCGGCCGCCAACGCCGGATGCAGGCGCGCGACATCGGTGAGCCAGGCTTCGTCGAGCGTCCGCAGCGTGGGCTGAAGGGCGTCGCTCTTCAGCCACGACGCAATTGGCGCATAGGCCAATCGTCCTTCTCCAGCGTAACAGCGTGCGGTGACGGCGGTGATTGTCTCGAGGCGGCACCAGTCGATGAGTTCTTCGGCGAGCCTGCTCTTGCCGATGCCCGCTTCGCCGCGGATGAGGACCAGCGAAGGCGTGCCCGTCGCGGCGACGGACCACGCGTTGAGCAGCGTGCGGAACTCGGCGTGGCGGCCCACAAGCGGGTAGACGCTCGTGCGCGGCGGCGCCGGACTGGGAGGAGCTTCGTTGAGGTCGAGAATCTCCCGATATGTGGCGCGTGTCGCGGCACTCGGCTGTGCGCCAAGCTCTCGCTTCAGGATTGCCGCCCACTGTTGATACAGGTGCAAGGCGGTGGCGCGATCGCCGCGGCGCGCGTGACAGCGCATCAGCGTGCACCAGGCTTGCTCTTCGAGTGGATCGAGTCGCGACAGTTGCTGCGCACGCTCGATCGCCTCGCCATAGGCGCGCTCCTGTTCGAGCATGGCGATGAGACGCGACAACACGCCCTTTGCGCGCTGTCGAAGCTGTTCTCGATCCGTCTCGATCCACTCGACCGTGATGTCTGGCAGAAGATCGCCCTGGTAGAGCCGTGCGGCATCGTGCAGTGCAGCGCGATCTCCTGCGAGGCCGCGATCGGCCGCTTGCTCGAAGGCGACGATATCTACAGGCACTCCGGCGTCGTCGCGCCACGCCAGCGTTCGCGAGCCGACGTCGATGAGCGCCTCGAGTCCAGGCCAGGCATCGCGAAGATGATGCAGCTCGCGACGAAGATTGGTGAGCGCCTGCGCGTCGTTCGATTCGGGCCAGAGCGAGCCCGCAATGCGCTGACGTGGGACTGGCGCGCGTCGCGCGTGAAGAACCAGGAAGGCGACGAGCTCCTGCTGCCGTGCACTCGGGGCGCGGCCCGCGAAGCGGCTATCCGTGAGTACGCGGAAGCCTCCGAGTAACTCGAGGCGCAGACGTGGGGCCGCCACTCTTCAAGCTTATACGCAGCTACTGCTGAAACCACGAAGGCCGCTTCGCGGCAGGCACGAAGTCCACGAAGACATACGGCGGTGGCCAGTCGGCGTGAATAGCGGGAGCCATGGGTCCTCCGGAGATTTTCAACGCGGTGATCGCCGGGATCGCAGGGACGCCATGAGTGGCACCGGGCCATGGGCCCGGTCATCGGTCGCGCGATTGCCACGGTCACAAGTCGATCGCCTGAACACCGGCTTGTGACCGCGGCTCGCGCGATCTATGCCGCGCACCGCGCGGGCCACTCATGGCTCCAAGCCGGCGATGGAAGCCGATTCCCCTCGGCGATCCCAGCGATCTCTGCGTTGACGTAGACCCAGCGTCGAGTGGCCCCAGTGGCTAGGTTCACCTTAGTGAGCTTCGTGTGTGGCGAAGCCCTTCGTGGTGATGTCTACGGCAAAGCGGGTGGAACGTACTGCAGCGTGTAATTCAGCGCCCACACGAGGAAAAGCACGAGCGGGACGTGCACCACGAACTGCAGCATCGAATAGCCGACGATGTCGCGGGCTTTCAGGCCGAGGATGCCCACGAGCGGCAGCATCCAGAAGGGATGAATCAGGTTGGCCAGCGCTTCGGTGGCGTTGTAGGTCTGCACGACCCAGCCGAGATGGACGTTCAGCGTCTTGGCGGCCTCGAGCATGTAAGGCGCTTCAATCAGCCATTTGCCACCAGCTGACGGAATGAAGAGTCCCAGGAACGCCGAGTAGATACCAATCATCACCGGGTAGGTGTGCACGCTGGAGACAGCCACGAAGAAGTGAGCCATCTGGGTGGCGATGCCGGACTCGGTCATCATTCGCACGATGCCCGCGTACAGCGGGTACTGAATCAGCACGCCCCCAACCGGCGCCACTGCGGCGGCGATTGCCTGAACGAACGAACGCGGGCGCCAGTGGAGCAGCATCCCGACGATCAGAAACAGGAAGACGTAGTGGTTCAGTTCGAGGATGACCGACGGTCCGCTGGTGGCGACCTCGCGAATGAGATACAGAAAACCCATCGTGGACACGACGATGGTGAGCAGCGGGCTGTATTCGAGCCACTCGCCAGGGGTCTGACGCGTGTCGAGCTTCTGCGTGGCAGGCTGATACTCGACGCCCATTTCTTTCATGCCGCGCGCTTCCGAGTCGCCTGGAGCCGAGTAGTAACAGATCGTCATCGACACGAGGATGAGTAGTGCGGCGATCAGCATGCTCTGCCACAAGCCGAGCGTCTGGCTGAGCGGAATCACTCCGCTGATTTTCTCGATGGCATCGGGCAACGACGCCGGGGCCGCCATGATGAGTGCCGCTGACGAGGACAGACCCAGCGCCCACACGCTGCCGACACCGAGATACGCGGCGGCGCCGACCGCCCGATAGTCTGCGCCGCGCACGCGGTGGGTCACCTCACGCGCGAGCAGCCCGCTGAAGATCAGGCTGAAGCTCCACGACACCAGCGAGGCCAGCATCGAAAACAGGCCGACGTAAGCTGCCGCGGTGCGGCCATTGCGCGGAAACGCCGCGAGTTTCCTGATCACGGCGTAGACCGGCGGTGACGTGGCCACCGCGTAGCCGGTGACGACAATCATCGACATCTGCATCGTGAAGGCGACGAGATCCCAGAAACCGGCGCCGAACCACTGCGCCGTTTGGACGAACGAGTTCCCGACGGCCATCGCGGCCACGAACACCACGGCAACGGCCGCAAGCGCGAGCGCGAATGCGTCAGGAAACCAGCGCTCGAACCAGTCCGACAGGCGGAGGCCGACGCTCGCAAGCGTCGAGGACACAGGTTTTTCCTGCGTGTGGCTCCGTTCCTTGTGCATCTGCGGCACCTTGCGTCAGCCTTCGCTTCTACGGAATACTTAAGAGCTGTTCTTCTCGGTTAGAAGGGCCGTATTTACTGGTCGGATTCGCTGACCGTGGCCCAAGCGCGACCTGCATTATGGCAAACCTCGGATACATCGGCCTCGGCGCCATGGGCGGCCGGATGGTCGATCGCCTGCTCACCAAAGGCCACACGGTCATCGGTTACAACCGCACGAAGTCGAAGGCGCAGTGGCTGCTCGACAAAGGGATGAAGTGGGGCGCTACGCCACGCGAGGTCGCGGAGGGCGCCGACGTGATCTTCGTGATGGTCACCGACTCGGCTGCCCTCGAGGGCGTCGCTGACGGTCCTGATGGTTTCATCGCCGGTCTCAGCGCCGGCAAGACCATCATCGACATGAGCACGGTGAGCCCGGTCGTCAGTCGCGAGACCGTCGCCAAGGTGCGCGCCAAAGGCGCCGACATGGTGGACTCGCCCGTCTCCGGCAGCATCAGCACGCTCGAGCAGGGCAAGCTGACGATGATGGTGGGAGGGAAGGCGGAGACATTCGAGCAGGTCAAGCCGCTCTTGCTCGAGATCGGGATGAAGGCCACGCACGTCGGCGACAACGGGTTGGCGCTCTCGATGAAGATCGCGCTGAACCTGGCGATCACGACGCAGATGCTCGCGTTCTCCGAAGGCATCCTGCTCGCCGAGAAGGCCGGCATCGATCGCAAGACCGCCGTCGAGGTCTACACCAACAGCGTGCTTGCTTCGCCGCTGATTCAGTATCGCGGCCCCTTCGTGCTCAACATGCCGGAGGAGGCCTGGTTCGACATGAAGATGATGCAGAAGGACACGACGCTGGCGCTCGATCTGGGCCGCCGGCTTGGCGTGGCGATGCCGACCACGGCAGTTGCCAACGAGATGCTGACGGCCGCGCGCGGCCTCGGCCTCGAGAAGAAGGACTGCGCCGCCGTGTTCAACGTGATCGCGACGCTTTCAGGAGTCAAGGCATGAGCACCGCAGCAACCAGCAAGGCCCCTTCACAGATCCCCACCGACAAGCTGCTGCGGCTGTACAAGCAGATGGTGGCGATTCGCCTGTTCGAGGAACGGGTCAACGATCTCTACACGAGAGCGCTGATGCCGGGACTCGCGCACCTCTACATCGGCGAGGAAGCGATCGCCGTCGGCGTGTGCGAGGCGCTGCGGAGAGACGACTACATCACGAGCACGCATCGCGGCCACGGCCACTGCCTGGCAAAGGGCGCGACGCCGGATCTGATGTTCGCGGAGCTGCTCGGCAAGGAAGCGGGCTACTGCAAGGGCAAGGGCGGCTCGATGCACATCGCCGACCCGGCCACGGGCAACCTTGGCGCGAACGCGATCGTCGGCGGCAGCGCCGGCATTGCGACCGGTGCCGCGTATGCCTCGAAGTATCTGAAGCAGGATCGCGTCGCGGTGTGCTTCTTCGGTGAAGGCGCACTCGGTCAGGGGCTGCTCTACGAGGAGCTGAATCTCGCGCAGCTGTGGAAGCTGCCCGTGATCTTCGCGTGCGAGAACAACGGCTACAACGAGTACACGCACTTTTCCGAGTCGACAGCCGGAGACGTCAGCGCTCGCGCCGCGGCGTTCGGCATGGCCAACGAGACGATCGACGGGCAGAACGTGCGCGACGTCTACACCGTTGCGTCGAAGTACATCGAACGGGCGCGCCGAGGCGAGGGGCCGGCGTTCCTCCAGTTCAAGACTTACCGGTATCACGGACATCACGTCGGCGACATCGCACGCGCCTATTACCGGCCGAAAGCGGAAGAGCAGGAGTGGGTCACGCAGCGCGATCCGATCACGCTGCACGGTCAGTGGCTGATGGACAACGGTGTGGCCGATCGCGCCGCGCTCGACGCCGTCCAGCAGGCGCTCATCGCCGAGATGGATGCCGCCGTCGAATTCGCGGTGAACAGCCCGTACCCCGACCCCAGCAAGGTAGACCAGGACATCTATGCCTGAATTAGCGACAGCAATTAGGGAACTGACCTTCGGCGACGCCATCAAGGAAGCCATCGCCGAAGAAATGCGCCGCGACCCCACGGTCGTCCTCATGGGTGAGGACGTGGCTGAAGCCGGCACGACCTTCAAGGTGCTGGTTGGCCTCGTCGACGAGTTCGGCAAGGACCGCATCATCGACACGCCGATCTCGGAAGCCGGTTTCACCGGACTGGGCGTCGGCGCGGCCATGGCGGGCATGCGGCCGATCGTCGACATCATGTTCGGCGACTTCCTGATGATCATCATGGACCAGGTCGCCAACCAGGCCGCGAAGATCCACTACATGTCCGGCGGCAAATGGAAGGTGCCGATGGTCATTCGCGCGACGATGGGCGCAACCAGACGGTCGGCGGCGCAGCACTCGCAGTCGCTGCACGCGTGGCCCAGCCACATCCCTGGTCTCAAGGTTGTTGTGCCCTCGACACCCTACGATGCAAAGGGTCTCTTCAAGGCGGCGGTCCGTGAGGACAACCCGGTCGTGATCTTCGAACACAAGATCAGTTACCGGAAGGTGAAGGGTCACGTGCCGGACGAGGACTACATCATTCCGCTCGGCGTCGCGGACGTGAAGCGAGAGGGAAGCGACATCACGCTGATCGCGCTGAGCAGCATGGTGCAGGTGGCGCTCGGTGCGGCGAAGATGCTGGAGGAAGTCGGCATCAGCGCAGAGGTCGTCGACCCGCGCACGACGTGGCCGCTCGACGAGAAGACACTCGTGGAGTCCGTCAAGAAGACCTCTCGCTGCATCGTCATCGACGAGGGCTACTTCCGCTACGGCATCACCGGCGAGCTCGCCTCGATGATTCAGGAGCAGGCGTTCTTCGACCTCGACGGCCCGGTGCGGCGGCTCGGCGCGATGCACGTGCCGATTCCGTTCTCGCCGTCGCTCGAAGACGTGACCGTGCCGAGCGAACGCCAGGTATTCGATCTGGCTCGCCAGATGGTGAATCGATAAAACGCTCGCGGGTCAATTCCCAACTCCCAAGACGCCAACTCCCAAGTTTGGGAGTTGTGGAGTTGGGCGTTGGGAGTTATCAAGCGTAGGGCGCCGAAGGCGCCCGAAGGGAGTCCGAAGTGGCAATCAAAACCTACGGCACGATGGCGGTGGACTGGGAGCGGCGGATCGACTTCGATCGGCTGCGGCGGGAGCGGCTCGATCGCATCAAGGGGCTGCTGGCGAAGTCGGAGATGGGCTCGGTGCTCTGCTTCGACATGAACAACGTCCGCTACATCACGGCCACGCACATCGGCACGTGGGCGCAGGACAAGATCAGCCGTTTCACGCTGCTGCCGCAGAACGACGAGCCGATCCTCTGGGACTTCGGGTCCGCTGCGCGTCACCACCAGCAGAACTGCGACTGGCTCGGTGAGCGGTCGCGCGCCGGCATCCCGCTGATGCGCGGCGCCATGACCCCCGAAATGGGACGCTCAGAAGACGTTGCTCGCAAGATCAAGATCGAGCTCGAGTCGCGCGGCCTGCACAAGGAGCCGGTCGGCGTGGACGTCGTCGAGCCGCCGGTGCTCTTTGCGCTGCAGAAGGAAGGGCTCAACATCGTCGACGGCCAGCAGTTGATGTCGGATGCCCGCGAGATCAAGACCGTGGACGAGATCTCGCTGCTCACGCATTCGGCGGCGATGGTGGACGCCGCCTACTACGACCTCTATCGCGCGATGAAGCCAGGCATGCGCGAGAACGACGCGGTCGCGCTCGTCGCGCAGAAGCTCTATGAGATGGGCTCGGAGTACGTCGAGGGCGTCAACGCGATCTCGGCGGAGCGCGCGAGCCCGCACCCGCACGTCTTCTCGGATCGCATGATGCGCCCGGGTGATCCGGTGTTCTACGACATCCTTCACTCCTACATGGGGTATCGCACCTGCTACTACCGCTGCTTCGCGATTGGCTCGGCGTCGCATCAGCTGGTGGATGCCTACAAGCGATGCCGCGACTACCTGGACGCGTCGATCGAGTTGATCCGTCCGGGCCGTTCGACGGCGGAAGTCGCGTCGGTGTGGCCAAAGGCCACTGAGTTCGGCTTCCCCGACGAGGAAGCGGCGTTCGCACTGCAGATGGGACACGGTATCGGGTTGGCGATCTGGGAGAAGCCGATGATCAGCCGCCTGGTCTCGCTCGAGCATCCGCACGAGATCAAGCCGGGCATGGTGTTCGCGCTCGAAACGTTCTGGCCGACCAAGGACGGCACGAGCGCGGCGCGTATCGAAGAAGAGATTGTCGTGACCGCCACTGGGCATGAGGTCATCACGCGATTCCCGGCGGAGGAGTTGCTCGTCGCCGGAGCGCCGTTCGTGACGGTCGGTGGGCAACTGCCGCTCGTGCGTGAGACCGAAGCGCCGCCCAATCCGGAAGTCGCAAAGATGGTTGCCGCCGCCGCGAAGGCTGAAGTGCCCAAGGGCGAAAAAGTCGGAGCGAGTCGCTAATGGCAATCAGCGTGGTGATGCCTGCGCTCGAGATGGCGCAGGAAACGGGCAAGCTGGTTTCGTGGAAGAAGAAAGAAGGCGAGCAGGTCAAGAAAGGCGAGATGCTGCTCGAGGTCGAGACCGACAAGGCGGTCGTCGAGATCGAAGCGGGCGGAGACGGCGTGCTGTGTGGTGTCACCGCGAAGGTCGGCGACGTCGTTCCAGTGGGTCAGACGATCGCGTGGCTGCTGAAGCCAGGTGAGGCGGTTCCGACCGGTGGTGCCCAGTCGCAGAGCGGACGGAAGATGGAGTCGGCACCTGCGGCCACTGCTGCTGCAGCCGCGCCGGCCGCTCCCGAGCCGGCATCCGTTGCAGGCGCGAAGATTTCGCCGAAGGCGCGACGGCTCGCGCGCGAGCATGGCGTTGACATTGCCAGGCTCAGAGGGTCCGGACCGGGAGGCGAGATCCTCGCGGACGACATTCTCAAGGCCGCGCAGGCCGCGAGCGGACCAGCGGCAGTTCCCGCCCCGGCTGCGCAAGCCACTCCAACTCCCGCGGCTCGTCCTGCTGCGCCGCCGCCACCAGTGGCCACGGGCCCGGCGGACGCCGTCAGCTCGATCGGCCGCATCATGGCCGAACGGACGACGCAGAGCTGGACGACGGTCCCGCATTTCTTCGTCGCTCGCGACGTCGACGCCACCGCCCTGAACGCGACGCGTGAAGGTCTGATCCCGGTGATCGAGAAGTCGCACGCGGTGAAGATCACCCACACAGACCTGATGGTCTCGGCCGTCGCGCGTGCGCTCAAGCAGTTCCCGCGGATGAACGGAAGCTGGGTCGAACAACGGTGTCTCGCTCAACGCCGAGGTCAACGTCGCGCTGGCGATGGCGGTCGACAACGCCGTCGTCACCGCGGTGATCCGCAATGCCGACAAGCTGCCGCTCGGTGCGATCGCAAAGCAGCGCAAGGAACTGGCCGAGCGCGCGAAGGCGAACAAGCTGCAGCCGGCGGACATCTCCGGCGCGACCTTCACGATCAGCAACCTCGGCATGTTCGGCGTCGACGCCTTCACGGCGATCATCGTGCCGCCGCAGGCAGGCATTCTTGCTGTCGGGGCGATCGCCGATCGCGTCGTGGCGGTCGACGGCATGATCGGCATTCGTCCGATGGTGACGCTGACGCTCTCGTCGGATCACCGAATCATCGATGGTGCCCGCGCCGCGCAGTTCATGCAGGAGGTTGTCGGCACGTTGTCGGATCCAGGGAAATGGCTCGCCTGACGTAGGGCGGGTCCTGCTTTTTGGACCCGCCGGGTCTAAAGAACAAGACCCGGCCTACAAGACTATGAATCTCGGACTCAAAGGCCGCAACGCGCTCGTCACCGGTGCCAGCAAAGGCATCGGGAAGGCGATCGCGCGCGGACTCGCTGACGAGGGCGTCAATCTCGTTCTGCTCGCGCGCGGCGTCGAGGAACTCGAGCGCGCCGCTTCCGAGATCTGCAAGGCGACGGGTGTTCGCGTCGTCACCGTTCCCACCGACATGCGAGACACGGCGGCTGTCAAAGCGGCGGCCGATCGCGCGACCAGCGAACTCAAGACCGTTCACATCCTTGTCAACAATGCCGGCGGACCGATCAAGCGTCAGGAACGGCAGATCACCTGGCCCGACACCGACTGGATGGACGACGTGAACATCAAGACGATGGGCATGTTGCGGATGATCCAGGCGCTGCTGCCGAGCATGCCGACGGACGGAACGGGCCGCATCATCAACATCAGCGGGATCGCGGGCTCGAGCGTGTTGTCCTCAGCCTTAACGCATGGGCTGAACAACTCGGCGATGAATCACGTGACGACTTACCTCGCGCAGGATTTGTCGGCTTCTCGGATCACAGTCAATTCGGTGATTCCCGGGCTCATCGCCACCGAGTGGCGCGAGAGCTGGGCCGAGAACATGGGACGCCAGCGCGGCCAGACGAAGCAGCAGTTCCTCGACGACACGTGCCGCGACTGGGGAATCCCGTCACGGCGGTGGGGCACAATGGAAGAAGTCTCCGACGTCGTTGCGTTCCTCGCATCGGATCGCGCGAGCTATGTAAACGGCGCGCGCATCACGGTCGACGGCGGATACACGATCAACGTCAGGAACTCGTGACCCGGGACTCGGGGCTCGGGACTCGGGATTCGGGGTTCGGAGTTCGATTTGTTCTGAGTTCGAAGAGGCAGTAGCTATGGCAACGACATCCACATCCGTTCCAACCGGTGTCACGCTCACCGATTCCAAGTTGTTCCGGCAGTCGTGCTACGTCGACGGCGCATGGGTGAATGCGCAGTCGGGAGGCACCGTCGCGGTGGACAACCCGGCGACCGGCGAAGTGATCGGTACCGTGCCCAGGCTCGGTGCAGCTGAAACGCGGACCGCAATCGAGGCCGCGGATCGTGCGCTGCCCGCATGGCGCAAGAAGACCGCGAAGGAGCGTGCCGCTGCCGTCCGGAAGTGGTACGAGCTGATGCTTCAGCATCAGGAGGATCTCGCTCGCCTGATGACGACGGAGCAGGGCAAGGTGCTGGCCGAGTCCAAGGGCGAGGTGGTCTATGCCGCATCGTTCCTCGAGTGGTTCGCGGAAGAGGCCAAGCGCGTGTATGGCGACACCATCCCGGGACACCAGGCCGACAAGCGGATCGTTGTCATCAAACAGCCGATTGGTGTCGTGGCGTGCATCACGCCCTGGAACTTCCCGCTCGCGATGATCACGCGCAAGGCAGGTCCGGCAATCGCGGCAGGCTGCACGGTCGTCCTCAAGCCGGCATCGCAGACACCGTTCTCCGCGCTCGCGCTTGCCGAACTCGCTGAGCGTGCCGGCATCCCGAAGGGCGTCTTCAACGTCGTCACGGGATCGGCCGCCGAGATTGGCGGCGAGCTCACGGCCAATCCGATCGTGAAGAAGCTGTCGTTCACCGGATCGACCGAGGTCGGCAAGGTACTGATGACCCAGTGCGCGCAGACGGTGAAGAAGCTGTCGCTCGAGCTCGGGGGCAACGCACCGTTCATCGTCTTCGACGATGCCGATCTGGATGCGGCGGTCGAGGGGGCGATCGCATCAAAGTACCGGAACACCGGTCAGACGTGCGTGTGCGTGAATCGCATCTACGTGCAGGACAGTGTCTACGACGCGTTCGCGAGCAAGCTGTCCGAGGCCGTCAAGAAGCTGAAGCCGGCGCCTGGTCTCGAGGCCGGCGCGACTCAGGGTCCGCTCATCGACGACAAGGCGGTCGCGAAGGTCGAGGAGCACATCGCTGACGCGGTCACCAAGGGCGCGAAGGTCGTGCTCGGCGGCAAGCGTCACGCTCTGGGTGGCCGCTTCTTCGAACCGACTGTGATTGTGAACGTGACGCCCGCGATGATGGTGGCGAAGGAAGAGACGTTCGGACCGGTCGCTCCGCTGTTCCGGTTCAAGACCGAAGACGAAGCCGTGGCGATGGCCAACGACACCGAGTTCGGGCTGGCCGCGTACTTCTATGGTCGCGACATCGGGCGTGTCTGGCGCGTGGCCGAGGCGCTCGAGTCCGGCATGGTCGGGATCAACACGGGGCTGATCTCCACCGAGGTGGCACCGTTTGGCGGGGTCAAGGAATCCGGCCTCGGCCGCGAGGGCTCGAAGTACGGAATCGAGGAATACCTCGAAATCAAGTACCTCTGTCTCGGGGGAATCTAGTCGGGACTGAGGACCGTGGACTGAGGACCCTGGACCGTGGGATGAAAAACGGGACGCAAAGTCAGGTCCCGCGCCTCCTCCTCCGCTACATTCGTCGTGAGCAGGATGTATGAGCACACACCGCGACGTTGAACGTCTCGCCGCCGTGGTGATGGACTCGCTGGACGACGAAGGCAGCAGCGACGCGCTCGCGCGGCGGGCGTATGCGAGCCGGACGCAGTTCTTCCGGATCTTCCGGGCCGTCATCGACGAAACGCCGGCAGCGATGCGCAGGCGCTTGCTGCTGGAGCGGGCGGCCTGGCAGCTGTCACGCACGCAGCAGTCCGTTACCCGGATCGCCCTCGATGCCGATTACGGATCGCTCGAGGCGTTCACGCGAGCGTTTCGCAAGGCCTTCCGCATCTCGCCCAGCCTCTACCGGCGGATGGGTGCGACGCACTACCACCTTCCGGCGCCCGTGGCGATTCACTTCTGTGCTCCAACGTCCCGCTCGGGAGGAGACGACATGGATCTGTACGACATCTTCGCGGGAGCCGAATCGTTTCACACACGGAAGCTGCTCGAGCACGCACGCGCGCTGAGCCCCGAGCAGCTCGATGCGCCATTGAACAACAAGACGTACGTCTTTCCCTGGGACTCGCCGGCGAGCAGCATTCGCGATCTGCTGCGGCGCATGGTGCAGACGAAAGAGATCTGGACGGCCGCGCTCACCGGCGGCACGTTCTCGGATCCCAACGCGGAACCGCCAGAGCAAGGCACGCCCGACATGCTGCTCGCGCGGCTGCAGAAAGTGGACGTCGAGTTCGATCGCGTGCTCAAGGACGTGCGCAATCGCAACGCGTGGAGTGACACGTTCGTCGATGCGTTGTGCGAGCCGGCGGAGACGTTCACCTTTGGCGGCATGTTCGCGCACGTGATTACGTTCAACAGCTATCAGCGACTGGTCGCCCTGGACGCGTTGCGGCGTCAGGGTGTGAAGGTCGAAGGCTTCGGCTGCCCGACGGAGTACGAGGCGAGTGTGGCGATGGTGAAGTGAGCACGGTCCTCAGTCCTCGGTCCACAGTCCACGGCTGGCTCGAACTGGCTCGTGTCCACTGAGGACTGTAGACTGAGGACTGAGGACTGACACTCACCCCCGCGCGGCGACAGCCTGATCACGACTCAAGAACATCCAGATCGCGACGCCGGCTGCCGGCATCAGCGCGATGATCCAGAAGATTTCCTCCCAGCGCTGGCCGCTGATCAAGTTCGCCCCCGGAAGAATTCGAACGCTGCCGATGGCCACGCCTGCGCCGATGGCGTTCAGCAGGACGAAGTTCACGAGCGACCACGAGCCCGACGCGATGCCGGACATCATCGCCGACTGCTCGCGCGGGAACGCGTAGGAGCCGACTTTCAGCGCCACCATCTGAAAGCCGCCGCCGATGAATGTGGACAGCGAGATGAGTGCGATCGCAATCGACAGGGACGCGGTCATCGTCGTGAGTCCCAGCGTGAGCGAGATCACGGTGAGCAGCATGAACATGCCGATCGGCCGCGGGTTGTTGGCCGCGTAGCGATCGGCGGCCCAGCCCCAGAAGAAGTAGCCGATACCCCAGGTGAGCGCTGGAATCCAGACGACGCCGTTCACGTCGGCCTGGGTCAGATGCAGTCGCTGCACGAGATAGATCGCGAGAATGGTGAGCACGGGTCCGGGTGAAATCGCCGGTAGCGCGTAGCTGAACATGAGCGCCCATACCCGTCGTTCACGGAGATTCGGCCACTGCATCTTCGACGTCGTGTGCGCGCTCTTCGCCAGGAATGGCGGACGCGCGATAGTTGCCCAGATCAGCATCCACAGCACGCCGAGGGCGCCCGTGGCGAGGAAGGCGATCTTCCAGCCGTACTGGATCGCGAGTGGTCCGAGGAGCAGCGGCATCATGACTGCGCCAATGGTGCCGCCGCTGAAGGACAGCGCGATGCCGCGCGCACGAAGGTTCGGAGGCAGCGTTTCGACGGCGGTGCGCAGGCCGCCTGGGAACGTGCCGCCTTCGCCGAGTCCGAGCACGGCGCGAGCGAGCGCGAAGCCGGCGAAGCTCACCATCAACGCGTGCGACATGCTCGCGGCGGTCCACACCCCGACGGCGAGCAGCATGCCGATGCGAAGGCCGACGCGGTCGAGTACCGAACCCCACACCGGGTTGCCGAGCGTGTAGGTGAGGAAGAAGAAGGATGTGGCGGTCGTGAAATCCTGCGGCGTCAGGCCGGTGTCCGCGATGATTGTTGGCGAGAGGATGTTCAAGACCTGGCGATCGACGAACGACAGCCACGAGCAGAGTGCCATGCCGACGCACGGCACCCACATCTGCCAGCTGGTCGTGGTGGAAGTGGCTGCCGCAGACGTGCGAGCCGTGGTGGCTGGTGTCATCGTGTCTCCGTTGGAGCGCGGGCCATTAAATGCTGGGCCTGGCGAGACGTAGTCTCGTTAGGCATCGAGTGCTTCGCCGCTGCGATTGGGGAGCGTGAAGACGAGAACGGCGGCGAGCAGGAAGAACGCCGAGGTGACGCTGAGGGCGAGGCCGATGCCGATCCCGGGTTGCGTCGCAATCACGCCAATCGTGAACGGTGCGACCGCGCCCGCCATGCGTCCGATGTTGTAGCTCGTGCCTTGTCCGGTGGCGCGCACGGCTGCCGGATACAACTCGGCGACAAAGCTCCCGAACATGCTGAAGTAGCCGTAGCCGAAGTAGCCGATGAGAGGGCCAAGCGCGAGCAGGACGAACGGGCTGCGCGCCATCTGCCCGTAGATGGGAACGAGCAGCGCCGCGCCCACCATATAGAGGACGAACGCCTGCCGCCGCCCGATCTTGTCGGCGATGAAGCCGAAGGTGAGATAGCCGAAGTACGCGCCAAGCTGCACCGGGATGATCCACGGCAGCGATCCGACGATGCCCATGCCGGCGCCACCTTGTTCGAGGGGTCGCGACAGGAACGCGGGCAGCCAGAAGAAGAGACCCCAGTTCGCAAACTGCACGGCCGATCCGAGCGCGATGATGAGCAGCGTGCGCCGGATCAGTGTCGGCCCGAAGATCACCCTGAAGGGACTCGGGCCGCCTGCCTTCTGTGTCTTGCGGGTCCACGACTCCGGCTCGTGGACGTAGCGTCGAATCCAGAGCGTGAAGAGCGCCGGTACGACGCCCACGACGAAGAGCCATCGCCAGGCGTCGGCTCCGAGTGATGGCGAGCCCAGGATGATCGCGGCGGAGATCGACGCCATCATGTAGCCGAGCGCCCAGCCCGACTGCATGATGCTGATGGCCTTGTTACGAAGATGTGCCGGCCATGTTTCGCTGACGAGCACCGCTCCGGACGCCCACTCGCCGCCCATGCCGATGCCGAGTACCGCGCGCCAGAACAGCAGTTGCATCACGCTCTGCGACGTCGCGGCGCCGAGCGACGCCAGCGAAAAAATCAGGATCGTGCCCATCAGGGCCCGGGTCCGGCCGAAGCGATCGGCGACGTAACCGAAGATCGTCCCGCCGACGCCCGACATGATGAGCGTGACGGTGCCGAGCATACCGGCGGTGTCGTCGCCGAAGCCGAAGTACATGCGCAGCTGACCGACGGCCATGGTGTAGAGCATGAAATCCATGGCGTCGAGCATCCAGCCGAACTTCGCGGCCAGCAGCACGTGCCACTGTTCTCGGGTGACCGTGCGGTACCACGGAACGTCAGCGCTCATCGCCGTCGTTGCCGCTCGTGCTTCCATGAACGCCGAACCCTCCGCTCTCAGTAGGCAGTAAGCAGTAGGCAGAGGACCGTAGGACTGTCCGTGACCGCCTGACCGCATACTGCCTACCTCTAAAGTCCGTAGACCGTAGCCCGAGCATCGTGATGCGGTCAAGCCGTGCCCTGAGCACAGTCGACAGGCAAATCGATACAATGGCGTGTTCGATTGTTGAACTCCCAAGCTCCAACCTCCAATTCCCAATCTGATTGGGAGTTGGACATTGGGAGTTGGGAGTTGACGAGTATTTGTTGCCCGGGATGAGCCGGGAAAGGAGCGAGGAATGTCGGTAGCTGTCGGCGCAAAGGCGCCAGATTTCACCCTTCCGAACCAGGATCGAGAGCCCGTCACGCTCAGCGAGCAGCTGAAAAAGGGCCCCGTGGTCCTGGCGTTCATGCCGGCGGCGTTCAGCGGCACTTGCACGATCGAGATGTGTACGTTTCGCGACTCAGCGACCGAACTCAATCAGGTCAACGCTACGGTGCTGGGCGTCACGGTGGATACGTTCTTCGCGCTGAAGGCGTGGGGCGATGCGGAGTCGTTGAAGTTTCCGCTGCTCAGCGACTTCAACAAGGACGTCATTCGCAAGTATGGTGTCGTGAACCCGGACATGATCGGGCTCAAGGACATTTCCAAGCGCGCGACGTTCGTGATCGATCGCAGCGGCGTCGTGCGTCATGCCGAAGTTCTCGAAGACGCGCGGAACGAACCTGATTACGCGAAAGTGAAGCAGACGCTCGCGGGACTCTGAGGAGCTTCAAGAAACACGTCAACGCCCAACCTCCAACTCCCAAGGCCCAAAATGTTGCGCATTTGGGATTGGATGTTTGGGAGTTGGGAGTTGACTGGCATTTCACGCTCCTTGGTCACTGCCCAGAAGTTGAAATTCCCGCTACCATCTTCGTCACTCCGCGTTTACAAATTTTTCGTTCTTCATGGCCGATACTGCTCTTGCCACGGCGGAGCGCACGCTTCCGCACAACCTCGAAGCCGAACGATCGGTGCTCGGTGCGATTCTCGTCCACAACGACGCGTTCAATCTCGCAGCGCAAGTCATCGACAGTCAGGACTTCTACCGGGATGCGCATCGTCGCATCTTCGATCGCATGGTCGCGCTCAACGAGCGGCACGATGCGATCGATTTCGTCACACTGAAAGAGGAACTCGCACGCGCAGGTGAACTCGACGAGGTTGGCGGACCTGCGTACGTTGCATCCCTTGCCGACGGTGTACCTCGCGCGACCAACGTCGAGTACTACGCACGCATCGTCAAAGAGAAAGCGACGCTTCGCAATCTGATCTACGCGGCGAGCAAGATCGTCACGAACGCGTACGAGGCCGACCAGGAGTCGGACCTGATCCTGGACGAGGCCGAGAGCGCGATCTTCGCCGTCGCTGACGACCGGCTGAAGTCCGGCTTCATCGCGATGCGCGATCTCGTCAAGGACAGCTTCCCGAAGATCGAGAAGCTGTTCGAGCAGAAGCGGCTCATCACGGGCGTCCCCACGGGCTTCGTCGACCTCGACGAGATGACGCGCGGGTTGCAGGGTGGTGACCTCGTCATCGTCGCCGCCCGCCCCTCGATGGGGAAGACCAGTCTCGTCCTGAACATCGCGCAGTACGTCGCGGCGCTCGGCGATCAGGTCGTCGGGTTCTTCAGCCTTGAAATGTCGAAGGAATCGCTCTTCCTTCGCCTGTTGACGTCCGAGGCGCAGATCGACGGCCACCGACTGATGAGCGGCGCAATCGGCGGCAACGACTACCACCGCATCTCTCACGCGCTCGAGAAGCTGAACGCGATGAAGCTCTTCATCGACGACACGGCGAACATCGGCGTCCTCGAAATGCGTGCGAAATCGCGCCGGTTGCAGGCCGAGCATGGGCTGAACCTGCTGGTGGTGGACTACATTCAGCTCATGAGCGGACGCGGCCGTTTCGAAAACCGGACGCTCGAGCTGGCGTCGATCTCGCGCTCGATGAAAGGCCTGGCGAAGGAACTGAACGTCCCGATCGTCGTGCTGTCGCAGTTGAGCCGCGCGCCCGAGGCTCGGTCCGACCACCGCCCGCAACTCAGCGACCTTCGTGAATCCGGCGCGCTCGAACAGGACGCCGACGTCGTCGTGCTGATCTATCGCGACGACGTGTACAACAAGGATCCCAATAGCCCTGATGCCGGCACCGCCGAACTGATTCTCGCCAAACAGAGAAATGGTCCGACCGGCATCGTGCGTCTCGCGTTCCTGCGCGAACAGACTCGTTTCGCCAACCTCGCGCAAGGTTCGTAGAGCATCTTTGATTCGGTGATCTTGGATTGGCGATTAGATTGTTGATTGGGGAATGTTGATTGCCGATTTCGGCTGCTCTCAATCAAGAATCAGAATTCAACATTCACCAACCAATCAATAATCAAAGATCGCTAAATCAACAATGATTCGCAGCACCGTCGCCCGCGTGGATCTTGCTGCGCTGAAATCCAACTTCGCGGCGATTCGACGCTACGTATCGAGTGAGGAGGGTCGAACACCTCCCGCGATCATCGGAGTCGTCAAAGCTAACGCATACGGTCACGGAGCACCACGCGTCGCGCTCGCATTGCAGGAAGCGGGAGCGACGATGCTGGCGTGCGCGGATATCGAAGAGGGCATCGTGCTCAGGCAGGCTGGAGTGCGCGTGCCGATTCTCGTATTCGGCGCGCTCAGCGTCAGCGATCTCGATGGCCTCTTCGATTTCTCGCTGACGCCGACGATCTCGACGCCCGGTGCCGCGCGTGCGGTGCAGGCGGCCGCGATGCGGCGTTCAACGACGATTGCCTACCACCTGAAGATCGACACCGGCATGAACCGGCTCGGGTTTCGTCACGACAACCTGCGTCGGACGCTTCCCGAACTACTGGCCAGCTCGACCCTGCGACTCGACGCCGTCTACACACATTTCGCATCTGCAGACGTGCCAGAGAGTCCAGTGTTCGACACGCAGCGTGAACGCTTCGACATTGCCTGGTCCGTTGTAGACGAGCTGTGTCGCGAATCGCGGATCGCGAATCCCGAATCCCGAACCCCGAATCCCGAATCCCGAATCCCGAGTGTTCCGTCACGCGTGCAACAGCGCCGGGTTGCTTCGCGATTCGCGCGTCTGGTTCGACGCGGTGCGTCCGGGGCTGCTGCTGTACGGGATCGTGCCGCCGCCCTTGGCGTCGACGATCGATCTCACGCCGGTGATGTCGCTTACGAGTCGCGTCGTCGCAGTCAAAGGATTGAGACCGGGTGAGGGTGTTGGCTATGGCTGGCGGTATGAGGCGAGCGAGCCTCGAACGGTTGCCGTCGTTCCAGCAGGCTACGCCGACGGACTCGACACTCGGCTGTGTGGACGCGGTCACGTGCTGATTCGAGGCCGGCGGGTCCCGATTGTTGGTGCCGTCTCGATGGATATGCTCACTGTCGACGTAACGGATCTCTCAGAGGTACGGCCGGGCGACGAAGTCGTGCTGCTCGGACGGCAGGGGAATGAGAGCTGGCAACGGATCGACGCACGCGAGATGGCGGCCGCCATCGGCACTATTCCGTGGGAGATCGTCTGTCGCCTCGGCACACGGATTGAAAGACAGTACGACTGACTAACTCCCAATTCCCAAAGTGAATCTTGTCTCCAACTTCCAAGCGTCAAGCTGCTTTGGGAGTTGGGAGTTGGAAACACGATACAGTTGGGAGTTGACGAATGAAATCCCCCAAAGTCGTTTTCGTCTGTCAGGAGTGTGGCGCTCAGGCGCCGAAGTGGATGGGCCGCTGTGCCGAGTGCGGCGCGTGGAACTCGCTCGTCGAGGAACGCGCTGAGACGCCGATCGCCGCTGGCGCGACCAATCGCTTCTCGCAGTTTTCGACATCATCCACCGCGAAGTTGTACGCAGAAGTTGAGATGTCGCACGGCGTGCGGCTCTCGACTGGCATCGATGAATTCGATCGCGTGCTTGGCGGCGGCGTCGTTCCCGGGTCGCTCATCCTGCTCGGGGGAGAGCCGGGCATCGGCAAGTCCACGTTGCTGCTGCAGGCCGCGGCGCATTTCGCTCGCGAAGTGGGTCCGGTTCTCTACGCGTCGGCCGAAGAGTCCGAGCACCAGGTAAAGAGCCGCGGCGATCGGCTTGGCGTCGGCGATTCGCCGCTTTACCTGCTGTCCGAAACCTGCATCGAGCGCATCCTCGAAGAAGTCGCGCGGCTGTCGCCGTCGCTTGTCGTCATCGATTCGGTGCAGACCGTCTGGTCCAACAAGTTTCAATCGGCCCCTGGCAGCATCGGCCAGGTTCGCGAAGCCGCGACGCAGTTCCTGTTTGCCGCGAAGAACCAGAACATTCCGACCGTCCTCGTTGGCCACGTCACGAAGGACGGCAGCCTCGCCGGTCCGAAGGTGCTCGAGCATGTCGTTGACACGGTGCTGTACTTCGAAGGCGAGCGCCATCACTCGCATCGCGTCGTGCGCGCGGTGAAGAACCGGTTCGGTGCCGTGAGCGAACTTGGCGTCTTCGAAATGACTGGCAGCGGATTGCGTCCGGTGCCGAATCCATCCAAGCTGTTTTTGTCGGAGCGGGCGTCGGGTGCACCGGGTTCGGCAGTGGTGTGTTGCATCGAAGGATCGCGTCCGATCCTCGTGGAAGTGCAAGCGCTCGTCAGCACCAGCACCTACGGCAACCCGCGTCGTATGGCGATCGGCATCGACCAGAATCGCCTGTCGCTGCTGCTGGCCGTCCTCGAGAAGCGGGCCGGTCTCTCGCTCGCTGGCGACGACGTCTACGTCAACATCGCAGGCGGAATGACGATCGATGAGCCAGCGGCCGACCTCAGCGTCGTCGCGGCGGTCGCGTCGAGTGTGCGGAACCGGGGACTGGCGCCGTCCACGGCGGTGTTCGGTGAAGTGGGGCTGAGCGGGGAGATCAGGGGCATTCCACAGGCCGCCCTTCGTGTGAAAGAGGCGACCCAGATGGGGTTCAGCCGCGTCGTTCTCCCGGCTGGTAATCTCGATCCCACTGATAACACGCAGGCTGAAGGCCGGTGCGAATTGGTCGGAGTTCGAACGGTTGGTGAAGCGCTCGACCAGCTGATCGCTTGATTTTCCCGGCGCGGGGCTCTAAGGTTCACTCATTCTACCCGGCGTGGATCGTAGTTGACCCTGGAGTCCGTCATGGCGTGGTTCGCGTTCGCACGTGTGCTCTTCATCGCGGCTGTTGGTTATTCCGCGTTTCAACTTCAGCCGCTACTCGGCGATGCCATTCTCAACACCGTTTTCGGCGTCGTACTGGGGCTGCTGATCGTCGCATTCGAGCTGCGCCTCAAGGACATCTCCGTCACGCATATGGTCGGCGCCCTGTTGGGCGGAGCCGTCGGTCTGCTCGCGGCCAAGACCATCGGCGCCGCGCTCTACTGGGCCAACCTGAGTGACGGACGCGTCGTCTTCCTTCACAGCGTCATCCTGCTGGCGCTGCCGTACCTTGGAATCGTGATCGGTGCGCGTAAGGGCGAGTGGCTCGAGCCGGAGAACCTCGTGAACCTGTTCCGGTCGGCCGGGCCGCGCAAGCGATACAAGATCCTCGACACGAGCGTCATCATCGACGGCCGGATCGCGGACATCTGTGAAACCGGTTTCATGGACGGAACTCTGGTGATCCCGCAGTTCGTGCTCAAGGAGCTGCAGCTTGTCGCCGATTCGTCCGATTCGATGAAGCGGAATCGTGGCCGTCGCGGCCTCGACATCCTCCAGAAGATCCAGAAGATGGCGGGGGTAGACGTCAGCATCTCCGACATGGATTTCCCGGACGTGCGGGAAGTCGATCTGAAGCTGATCGAACTTGCGCGCGCGCTTCAGGGCAAGATCGTCACGAACGACTTCAATCTGAACAAGGTCGCGCAGCTTCGTGGCGTCGAGGTGTTGAACATCAACGAGCTGGCGAACTCGCTGAAGCCCGTCGTCCTTCCCGGCGAGATCATGAAGGTCTTCATCCTCAAGGAAGGGAAGGAATACAACCAGGGCGTTGCGTACCTCGATGACGGCACGATGGTCGTCGTCGACAACGCACGCAAGATGATCGGACGAACGATCGACGTTGTCGTCACGAGCGTGCTCCAGACGACAGCGGGCAAGATGATCTTCGGCCGCTTCATCGAGTCTGGTGCGCAGCCAGCGCCGACGGCCAACGTCGTGTCCACCGACACCGACACGAGCCGCCGTCCGCGTCCGCAGGTGCCGCCGTCGGCGGCGGCTGCAGGGAAGTAAGTCAGAATTCAGAATGCAGGATTCAGGAGGAGGCTCGCTTCCGCTGGCATCTGCA
Source organism: uncultured Acidobacteriota bacterium (assembly GCA_963818645.1). Lineage (GTDB taxonomy): Bacteria > Acidobacteriota > Vicinamibacteria > Vicinamibacterales > UBA2999 > Gp6-AA40. The sequence continues at coordinate 234,000 of CAWFTF010000010.1, forward strand.
TTCTGCATTTTGCATTCTGCATTCAGATGATTCCTCCCTATCACTGGTGGCGGACGGTCTTCTTCCTCATTCCGTCCATCGCCGCGTACACGATCGTGCTGGGGACGCTCTCCATCGCGTCCAGCATCTTCGAGAGCAGTGGCTACTTCGCACACTGGTGTGCGCGCACGTGGTCGCGGCTCATCCTGCTGACGACGGGTGTGCGCGTCACGGTCGACGGTCTCGAGCGACTGGAGCCTGGCCGGACGTATGTCTTCGTCTCGAATCATCAGAGCATCTACGACATTCCGATCCTGTTCTGGTCGCTGCCGTATCAGCTTCGAATCATCGCGAAGGAATCGCTCGGCAAGTTCCCGTTCCTCGGCTGGCACTTGAGGCGCACGGGACACATGCTCGTCGATCGGCGGCACCCCGATCGCGCCAGGATCTTCGGGTGGGCCTCGCGTCTGACGTCGAACGGTCTCTCGTTGGTCGTCTTTCCTGAAGGCACGCGCAGCCGTGATGGCCGCGTGGCGAGGTTCAAAGGCGGCGGGTTCCTCCTCGCGTTGCAGGCCGGACTCCCTGTGGTGCCGCTCTCGATCGTCGGCAGCCGTCACGTGATGTTGAAAGGACGGCTCGCGACATATCCAGGCTCCGTGCGGCTGATCGTCCACGACCCGATCGACACGCGCGAGCTGTCCGGGCTCGACCCGAAGGAGTTCGGCGAACGCGTGCGGCGAGTCATCGCGCCCGATGCGGAGTCCGACCTGGACGCCGCGCCTCCTGACGTCAATGCGCTTCACGCTCGCGCCTGACCTCGCGGGCATCGTGTGCCCGGGTGTGATCTGGCTCGACGGGGCCACCGTCGTCGATCGCGAGCCTCGTCTCAACGCACCGCTCGCCGCCGCCGAAGCGGCGGTGCGGATGCACCCGCCAGAGGAGATCGCTGCCGTTCGCACGATGTACAAGCGCGTGGGGCTGGATCCCACCAAGACGCGTCCATCGTCTGAGGCATTGCTGCGTCGAGTGCGCCGCGGCGACTCGTTGCCGCGCATCAACTCGATGGTCGACGTCTGCAACTGGTGCTCACTCGAGTTCCAGCTGCCGTATGGGCTCTACGATGCGTCGCGGATCGACGGCGACGTGGAACTGCGGATTGGTGGCGATGGAGAGTCTTACCCGGGGATTCGAAAAGACGATGTGAATGTGGGCGGACGGATCACGCTCGCCGACACGCAGGGGCCATTCGGGAATCCAACGTCAGATTCCGCGAGGACGATGGTGACGACGCTAACCACTCGAGCGTTGCTGGTTGTGTTCGCTCCGCGCGAAGTCGATGCGCGACGGCTGACCATCGTTCTCGACAGCACTTCGAGTCGGATGACCGAATTCACCGGGTGCAGGGAAAGCGCCCGCCAGATCTAAGAGACGTACTGGATGACCACGAAGACCAGCCAGCCGATGAGCACGACGGCGGCGGCGCGCAGCGTGCTGGTGTAGTCGAGCGCCTGACGTACGGCGAGGATCGTTGCCGCCAGAAGCCAGAATGCCACGACCGTGTTGACCACTCCACCGAGGATCGGGATGAAGGCGAAGAACGCAAACAGTTGTGGAGCATAGGCGTAGCCGATGACTCGCAGCAGCTCGCCCATGTCCGTGCGCGTCTGCGGCTCGGGCAGGAGCTTCGAGCCGATCATCCACGTGACTCCGGCCCACATCACCCAGCCGACCAGTGCGCCGATGGTCTCGCGCAGGAGGCCGATTATCCCGAGCCGCACTCCTGCGCCGAGCCCCGCTGCGAGGCTGGCGGCGACGACGACGAGGAGGGCCTGTGCGTTGGCTGTCGTGTCCGCTTCGATTTCTTCGTAGGTCTTGACGTCCAGGAGCAGGGCGCCTTTCACGCGGTCGGCGAAGGTCATCTCTTTCAAGTCTACTTCCGGGCGCTGGCAGCGCGCCGCGCGAGGCGACTAGAATCAGTGCACTGAGTTCACACGCCTTGCATGTGTCTGCCCTCATCGCGGCCGGCGGCCGTGGCTTGCGCTTCGGCGCCGCGCAGCCAAAGCAATTCCTCGCGCTCGGTGGACGATCGATTCTCGAACGGAGTGTCGACGTCTTCCGGAACTGCGATGTGATCGACGATCTCGTGGTGGCGGTCCCTCCCGAAGTGGTCGAGGCGCCTCCGGCATTTCTGCTCGCGGGCGGGAAGCCGATCGAAATTGTCGCTGGCGGATCCCGTCGTCAGGATTCCGTCGCGAATGCATTCGCGCGCGTCGCCGATCGGGCGGACATCGTGGTGATTCATGACGCCGCGCGACCGTTTGTGACCGACCAGACGATCCGGCGAACCGTTGCCGCTGCGGCGCAGTCCGGCGCCGCCATTGCGGCCATCGCGGCGCACGATACCGTCAAGCGAGCGAGTGCGGATCGCATCGTGACCGCCACGCTGCCACGCGACGAGATCTTCCTGGCGCAGACTCCACAAGCGTTTCGGACCTCGGTGCTGCGGGACGCGTTGGCGCTCGCGGGCGACGCGACTGACGAGGCGATGCTCGCGGAGCAGGCGGGGCACGCCGTCCAGATCGTGGAGGGTGATCCCCGCAATCTGAAAATCACGACACCCTCCGATCTCGCCGTGGCGGAAAGGCTGCTCGGACTGTCATCGTCGGCGAACGCGGTCATGCGAATCGGCAACGGCTACGACCTCCATCGTCTCGTGACTGATCGGCCGCTCATTCTGGGCGGCGTCACCATTCCATTCGACAAAGGACTGCTTGGGCATTCCGATGCCGACGCAATCTGTCACGCGGTGACCGACGCCGTGCTCGGTGCGGCGGGTGCGGGCGACATCGGTCGTCACTTTCCCGACAATGACCCGGCGTGGAAGGGGGCGAACAGCCTCCAGCTCCTTCGCAGGGCGATGACGATCGTGAACGATGCTGGATTCGGTGTCGTGAACGTCGACGTCGTCGTCATTGCGCAGAAGCCGAAGCTTGTTCCCTACGTTGACGCGATTCGCGCGAACCTGGCCGGTGCGCTCGACTGCGACGTGACCCAGGTCAGCGTGAAGGGCAAGACGAACGAAGGCGTAGATTCAATGGGCGCGGGCGAGTCGATCGCCGTCCACGCCGTCGCATTGCTCTATCGGACGTGACCAGAGACCAGAGCCGAGGGACCAAAGACCCGATGAGACTCCGTTTCGCTCCGAGCCCGACCGGGCAGTTGCACGTCGGCAACGCGCGCACGGCGCTCTTCAACTGGCTGCTCGCGCGCGGGCAGGGCGGCACGTTCATCCTGCGAATCGAGGACACCGACTTCGAGCGCTCCACGCGCGAATCCGAGCGCAGCATGATCGACGACCTGCATTGGCTCGGCCTCGAGTGGACCGAGGGCGTGGACGTTGGTGGCGAGCGCGGTCCGTACCGTCAGTCCGAGCGCCTGCATATCTATCGCGCGCATGCCGTGGAGTTGATGGCCGGCGGGCATGCGTATCAGTGTTTCTGTTCGGCAGAGCTGCTCGAGACCGATCGTACGGCGGCACTGGCCGCCGGGCGACCGCCGAAGTACGTCGGCCGGTGCCGTCAGATCTCGCGCGACGATGCACGGCGTCGCATCGAGAACGGCGAGAAAGCGGTGATTCGCTTTCGCGTGCCCGACAACCGTGACGTCACGTTCGATGACGTGGTTCGAGGCAGCGTGACGTTCAACACGGAAGTGATTGGCGATCCCGTCATCGTTCGATCCGACGGCGTCCCCGCCTACAACTACGCTGTCGTCATCGACGATGCGCTGATGGAGATCACGCATGTGATTCGGGGTGAGGATCACATCTCGAACACGCCGCGCCAGATTCTGATCTTCGAAGCGTTCGGCTGGCGACCACCGGCGTTCGCGCATGTGTCGCTGGTGATGGGGCCCGATCACAGTCCGCTGTCCAAGCGTCATGGGGCGACGTCGGTGGCGGAGTTCCGCGCTCGCGGGTATCTGCCGGAGGCACTGACGAATTACCTCGCATTGATCGGATGGTCGCCGGGTGAGGGCGAGGAGATCGTTCCGATCGAGCAGCTCGCGCAGAGGTTTCGTCTGCAGGACGTGGGTCACAGCGCGGGCGTGTTCGACATCGACAAGCTGGCATGGGTGAACCGGCACTATCTCAAGGCCGCGGCGCCAGAACGGCTCGCGCGACTGTCGCTGCCGTATCTCAGGCAGCATGAGTGGGTAGCCGAGCCGTCGGCATCCGACATCGCGTTCCTCGAGCGCATCATTCCGGTTGCAGCTGCGTCCGTCGATCGGCTCGAGCAGATACCTGCCCGGTTGAAGTTCTTGTTCGATTACTCAGCGACGCGCGCGCTGGAGGATCCGACCGTGCGTGCAGAAGCCCTGGCGTCACGAAGCGTCGTCGACGCGCTTGCGGAAGAACTGAGCGCATCGAACCGTCTGCTCGACAAGGAGGCGTTCCGCGCGGCCGCAACGCGAGTGCGCGAGCGTACAGCCCAGAAGGGGAAGGCGCTGTTTCATCCGATTCGCCTGGTGCTCACTGGTGAGACAGAAGGGCTCGAGCTCGATCTTGCTGTCCCGGCGATCGAGGCGGGCGCATCGCTCCAGGCGTCGGGCATCAAGCGGATTCTCGGAGCCGCAGAACGTGCCCGCGAGTTCGCGTCGGCGCTGAACGGTTCATGATCGTTTACGGCATCAATCCCGTGCTCGAAGCGCTTCGAGCCGGACGCGTGAAGCAGTTGTGGATCGCGCAGCGTCGCGACGATCGGATGCGCGATCTCCTTGCGTTTGCGACCACGCACGGGATCAGTCCGCAACACGTCACGCCTGACGTGCTCTCGCGTCGCGCGCGCGGCGGCGTCCATCAGGGAGTCGTTGCCGACATCGACGACGCCGCGGAGTACAGCCTCGATGACCTCGTGCGGGGCGCATCTGGGCCGCCGCTGATCGTGGTGTTGGACGGGATCGAGGATCCCCACAACCTCGGTGCGATTCTTCGTACGGCCGATGCGACCGGCGCGACCGGCGTCGTCGTTCAGACGCGACGATCGGCGGCTCGATCGGGTGCCGCGGCGAAGGCATCGGCCGGCGCTGTTGCTCACGTCAAGATCGCTGAGGTCGTCAACGTCGCACGGGCGCTGGAGGAGTTGAAGGACTTTGGTGTGTGGACCGTGGGTCTGGCTGCCAATGCACCCACACCGTACGATCGTGTCGACTTCACGCTGCCGTCGGCAATCGTTCTGGGAGCGGAAGGGGAGGGGTTGCGTCGTCTCGTGCGGGAACGGTGCGATTCGCTGGCGTCGATTCCCATGAGCGGCCATGTGGGGAGCGTAAACGTCTCAGTCGCGGCCGGCGTTGTTCTCTTTGAGGCTGTAAGACAGCGGAGAAACGCAGGCCAGTCAGCAAGTTAATGAAATTTGGCCGAGTTTTGTGAAGGGGCCACGAGGTCCGTGGCCAGGCAGTAAGGGGAGTGTCGGGGGAGTCTCGGGTGGTCGCAAAAGGGTGGCTTGACACGACTTGCCCATCTGGCACGGGAAGTGCTATTATTTGCCCTTTGTCTGGCTGGCGTAGCTCAGTCCGGTAGAGCGCCTGATTTGTAATCAGGTGGTCGGGGGTTCAAATCCCTCCGCCAGCTCCATCGGCCACCTCGCCACATCTTCAGGGAAGCACCGAACACACACGGATTCCAGCGATACACGGTATCGAAAAAAGACGAGAGGGATTCATGGATCACGTCTGCGGGGGCATTGCCCGGCGCGGGATCAAGAATGCCTCACAGACAAATGAGTTTCCGGGGAGGTGGCAGAGCGGTCAATCGCAGCAGGCTGTAAACCTGCCGCCTTCGGGCTACGGAGGTTCGAACCCTCCCCTCCCCACCAACCTTTCCGCCCTGCAATGAGAGGGCTGTTCGGTTGGCGGCGCTATCTGTTTGGCGGCAAGCGCGCGCGCGCGCGGCGGGAGTGGGGGCGCTTCAAAGGTTGGCGCGCTGGACGCGAGAGACGCGACGAGCACGTAGGCGGGAGTAACTCAGTGGTAGAGTCACAGCCTTCCAAGCTGTTGGTCGCGGGTTCGATCCCCGTCTCCCGCTCCACCCTTCGCTCGAGCAGGGCGGAGGACTGTTGCGGCCGATTGGGTCGGCCGTAGCGCGCATGAGGCGAATGGCGCGAAGGCCGATGTAGCTCAGTTGGCAGAGCGCGTCCTTGGTAAGGACGAGGTCACCAGTTCGATTCTGGTCATCGGCTCCAACCTCCCTCGCGCCTGTTAACGATTGCGTGAGCTACGGTTGCCAGTTACCGGTAGTGGGCAGGAAGAGAAGACGCAGTCATCACTTCTTAGAGCGAGCGAAGAACGCATATGGCGAAAGAGAAATTTGATCGATCCAAACCGCACGTGAACGTGGGGACGATCGGGCACATCGACCACGGGAAGACGACCTTGACGGCGGCACTGACGAAGGTGGCGGCGGACAAGGGGTGGGCGAAGTTCGTGCCGTATGACGAGGTGGCGAAGGCGTCGGAATCGCAGGGCCGGCGCGACGACACGAAGATTCTGACGATCGCCTCGTCGCATGTGGAGTATGCGACGGCGAATCGGCACTACGCGCACGTGGACTGCCCGGGCCATGCCGACTACATCAAGAACATGATCACGGGGGCGGCGCAGATGGACGGCGCCATCCTGGTGGTGTCGGCGGTGGACGGCCCGATGCCGCAGACGCGGGAGCACGTGCTGCTGGCGCGGCAGGTGAACGTGCCGTATCTGGTGGTGGCGCTCAACAAGGTGGACGCGGTCGACGATCCGGAACTGCTGGACCTGGTGGAACTGGAAGTGCGCGAGCTGCTGAGCAGCTACAAGTTCGACGGCGACGCGGTCCCGGTGGTGCGCGTGAGCGCGCTGAAGGCGATCCAGGGCGATCCGGAGGGCGTCGCCGGGCTGGTGAAACTGATGGACGCGCTCGACAGCTACATTCCGCTGCCGGAGCGCGAGATCGACAAGCCGTTCATGATGCCGATCGAAGACGTGTTCTCGATCTCGGGCCGCGGCACGGTGGTGACGGGGCGTATCGAGCGTGGCCAGGTGAAGGTCGGGCGAGGAAGTCGAGATCGTCGGCTTCAAGCCGACGGAGAAGAAGGTGGTCACGGGCGTCGAGATGTTCCGCAAGCTGCTGGACGCGGGCGTGGCGGGCGACAACGTCGGCGTGCTGCTGCGCGGCGTGGAAAAGACGGACGTGGAGCGCGGGCAGGTGCTCGTGCAAGCCCGGGTCGATCAAGCCGCACACGAAGTTCAAGGGTGAGGTCTACATCCTGTCGAAGGAAGAGGGCGGCCGACACACGCCGTTCTTCACGGGGTATCGGCCGCAGTTCTACATCCGGACGACGGACGTCACGGGGTCGTTGAAGTTGCCGGACGGCGTCGAGATGGTGATGCCGGGCGACAACACGACGATCACGGCGGAGCTGCACACCCCAGTGGCGCTCGAGAAGGGTGCGCGCTTCGCGATTCGCGAAGGTGGCCGCACCGTCGGCGCCGGAACCATCACGGAAATCCTCGAGTAAGGTGCAGCAATGCGAGACATCATTCAGCTGGCGTGCGGCGAGTGCAAACGTCGTAACTACAGCACGACGAAAAACAAGAAGAAGACGACGGAGCGGCTGGAGTTCAGCAAGTTCTGCCGCTTCTGCCGGAAGCACACGGCGCACAAGGAGATCGAAATAGAGTATCGGTAGGCAGTAGCTGGACGCGAAGTAGCTGGCGCACTGCTTACCGCAACTGTTGCTGTAGCGGTCATAGGTCAGTAGCTCAATTGGTAGAGCATCGGTCTCCAAAACCGAGGGCTGGGGGTTCGAGTCCCTCCTGACCTGCCAATGAAACGGGGTTCGGGACTCGGGATCCGGGACTCGGCGTTCGGTGGTTCATGGTTCGAACAAGGAACGTTCGAATCGCGAGTCCCGGATCCCGGATCCCGATAGAGACACAGAAGATGGCCACGATAGAGCAAGTCAAACCGGCAGGCGGGAGCGAAGGCGGTGGGATCACCGGATGGTGGTCGAACAGCCGGACCTTTCTGACCGAAGTGCGCAACGAGATGCGCCGTGTGACGTGGCCGGCGCGTAAAGAGGTCTACGCAACGACTGTCGTTGTGATTCTGACGTCGACGTTTTTCGGCTTGTATCTGTGGGGACTCGACTTGGCGTTGAACGCGGCGGTGAATTGGATCTTCCGGCGTTTTGGTGCGGCATGACAGAGGTTGCAACCAAGAACTGGTACATCGTGCACACCTACTCGGGCTTTGAGAACAAGGTGAAGGAATCGCTCGAGCAGCGCGTCCAGGCCTATGGGCTCCAGAACGAGATCGGTGAGGTCCTCATTCCGACCGAGGACATCGTCGAGAAGCGCGGCGGGCGAGAAGTGAAAAGCGCGCGCCGGTTCTTCCCTGGCTACATCCTGGTCGAGATGACGATGTCCGACAACGCGTGGCACGTGGTGAAGAACACGCCGAAGGTCACCGGGTTCGTCGGTGCGGGCACGAAGCCGACGCCGCTCAGCAAGGAAGAGGTTGAGCACATCCTCGAGCAGGTCAAGTCGGCGGCAGAGAAGCCGAAGCCGAAGTACACGTTCGAGAAGGGCGATCACGTGCGGATCAACGAAGGGCCGTTCACCAGCTTCAACGGTGTGGTCGAGGACGTGAACCTCGATCGCAACACGTTGAAGGTGATGGTGACGATCTTCGGTCGCGCGACGCCGGTGGAATTGGATTTTCTGCAGGTCGAAAAAATTTGAGGTAGAGGCGGGTCTTTAGATCCGCCTTCGAAGGATCATGGCGAAAAAAGTACAGGCAATGGTGAAGTTGCAGATCTCCGCGGGCAAGGCAACGCCCGCGCCGCCGGTTGGCACCGCGCTCGGTCCGCACGGCGTGAACATCATGGACTTCTGCAAGAACTTCAACGCGAAGACCGCCAAAGACGACGGCCTGATCATCCCGGTCGTGGTGACGATCTACGCCGATCGCAGCTACACCTTCATCACCAAGACGCCGCCGGCGTCGGTGCTGCTGAAGAAGATTGCGAACCTCGCGAAGGGCTCGCCCGAACCGAACCGCAACAAGGTGGGCACGGTGACGGCCAAGCAGGTCGAGGACATCGCGAAGCAGAAGATGCCGGATCTCAACTGCACCGATCTCGCCGCCGCAGTGAAAACAGTGCGCGGCACCGCGAGGTCGATGGGGATAGATGTCGTCGGTTAACGGCTCTGGGCTCTAGGCTCTGGACTCTGGGCACGCCAAAAGCCCAAAGCCGAGAGCCGAAAGCCATTTCACGCGAGTGGGAGGACAGCGAGTCTGTCCGTTAGCACCACAAGGAGGCACATGGCAAAGCACGGCAAGAAATTCACAGCGGCCGCGGCGCAGGTCAAGGACCGGCTGTACTCGATCGAAGAGGCGATTCCCCTGATTCAGAAGGTGAAGTTCGCCAAGTTCGACGAGACGGTCGAAATGGCCATGCGCCTGGGCGTCGATCCGAAGCACGCGGACCAGATGGTGCGCGGCACGGTCGTTCTGCCCCACGGCCTGGGAAAGAGCAAGCGGGTTCTGGCCATCGCGGGCGCAGACAAGCAGAAGGAAGCGCAGGAAGCCGGTGCTGACTTCGTTGGCGGTGACGACGTCGTCGAGAAGATCCTCGGTGGATGGATGGACTTCGATGCGGTGGTCGCGACGCCCGACATGATGCGCGGAGTGGGACGCCTTGGAAAGGTGCTCGGACCACGAGGCCTCATGCCGAACCCCAAGACTGGAACCGTCACGCCCAACGTGGCGCAGGCGATCCGGGAAATCAAGGCCGGCAAGGTGGAGTTCCGTGTCGACAAGACCGGGATCATTCACGCGCCGGTTGGGAAGACGTCCTTTGCGTCGCAGAGCCTGATCGAAAACGTCCACGCGCTGGTCGACAGCGTCGTCAAGGCGAAGCCGTCGGCGGCGAAAGGGAAGTACCTGAAGTCAGTCACCGTGTCCTCCACGATGGGACCGGGTGTCGGCATCGACACCGGGCACATCGATGAGCGGCAGAAAGTCTAGGGGGATCGATGGCTGTCACCAGATCTGAAAAAGAGCAGGAACTTCAGGAGCTGACGAGCACGTTCAAGGGCGTCGACACCGCAATCCTCGTGGACTACAAGGGGCTCGACGTTCCAGGGGCGACTGAACTTCGTCGCCAGCTGCGATCGGCGAAGGCACAGTACCGCGTCGTCAAGAACACGCTCGCGAAGCGGGCGACGAAGGGCACCCGGCTGGCGGCTCTCGAAGCGCACTTCGAGGGCACGACGGCGATTGCCTACACGGACGCGGATGCCGTTGCGCTCGCAAAGGTGCTGACGACGTTCATCAAGGCGACGCCGAAGATTGTCATCAAAGCGGCCGTCGTTCAGGGGCAGGCGGTTCAGCCGGCGGTGGTCAACGACCTCGCCACGCTGCCGGGCAAGCCCGAGTTGTATTCGAAACTGCTGTTCCTGTTGCAGGCTCCGATGCAGCAGCTTGTGACGGTGTTGTCCGCAACGCCGCGCAACCTGGTGACGGTGCTCAACGAAGCAGCGAAAAAGAAGGCAGAAGGATAGTCAGGGCTTTGGGCTCTGGTCTCCAGGCTTTCGGCCTCGAGACCAGTGGTGATTTCAACTAGTTGCCCAGAGCCTAGCGCCAAGAGCCTAGAGCCTGGCACGCGTGAGGGAGAGAGAAATGGCCGAACTGAATCAGCAGCAGGTGGTTGACTACATCAAGGGCATCAGCGTGCTCGAGCTGTCGCAGCTCGTGAAGGCGCTCGAATCCGAGCTCGGCGTCTCGGCCGCAGCAGCGGTACCGATGGCCATGCCCGGGATGGCGGCGGCTGGCGGGGGTGCAGCGGCCCCGGCCGAAGAGAAGACCGAGTTCAACGTCACGCTCACCGAGGTGGGTGCGGACAAGATCAAGGTCATCAAGGTCGTTCGCGAGGTCACCAGCCTCGGCCTCAAGGAAGCGAAGGACCTCGTCGAGAGCGCGCCCAAGGCGATCAAAGAGGCCGTCAGCAAGGACGAGTCCGAGGCCATCAAGAAGAAGTTCGAAGAGGTCGGCGCGAAGGTTTCGATCTCCTAACAGAGTTCGAAACCAAGATCCGATCCCCGGCGTCCCAACGGGTAAGCCCTCATAAGCCATCACGTTGGAGACGGGGACCGGAAGTTGATTGGCCGGTCTGCCTGGCGCGACAGCGCCACGGCGGGCCGGTATCCGCTTTTCTCCGAGCCTCGAGGATCAGGAACCGATGTACAGCCTTCCCAAGAACGTCTACCGCGAGCGCAAGGATTTTTCCAAGATCAAGACCACGGTCCCCATTCCCAATCTGATTGAGATTCAGCGGAAATCATACGAGCGCTTCCTGCAGATGAACCGTCTGCCGGCCGAGCGCGAGGACGCCGGCCTGCAGTCGGTGTTCAAGTCGGTGTTTCCGATCAGCGACTTCCGCGAGAACTCGTCGCTCGAGTTCATCGAGTACTCAATCGGCAACTGGGAATGCAAGTGCGGCAAGCTGGCGGGTCTGCATCACCTGCGCAAGCCGTGCAGCAACTGCGGCACCACGCTCGTCGCCGATCCGTACGGCGATCACCAGGTGCTGTGCCCGCGCTGCGGCAAGGATAACCAGGCGCGCGGCGACGTCTGTGACATCTGCGGCCAGACGGTCGGGATGAAGCTCAAGTACGACGTCGACGAGTGTCAGGAGCGCGGCATGACGTACGCCGTGCCGCTCAAGGTCACGATCCGTCTCGTCGTCTGGAACAAGGATCCGGACACCGGCGTCAAGACGATTCGCGACATCAAAGAGCAGGAAGTCTACTTCGGTGACATCCCGCTGATGACGGACAACGGCACGTTCATCATCAACGGCACCGAGCGCGTCATCGTGTCGCAGCTGCACCGCTCGCCGGGCGCCTTCTTCCACTCGGAAGACAAGACGCTCTACGTCGCGCAGATCATCCCGTATCGCGGATCGTGGGTGGAGTTCGAGTACGACCAGAAGAACCTGCTCTACGTCCGCATCGATCGCAAGCGGAAGTTCCTGGCCACTGTGTTCCTGCGCGCGCTCGGCTTGCGCGGCGCCGACGAGATCATCCGCACCTTCTATTCCGTCGATCGCATCGCACTGAACCAGGGGCCATCGCTGCAGTGGACGGTCTCCGACAGCCTGGTCGGCCTGCGCGCTGCCGGTGACGTCAAGACGAGCGACTTCTCGATCCAGAGCGGCAAGAAGATTACGGCCAACGCCATCGCGGCGCTCCGCAAGGCGGGCGTCGAGACGGTACCGGTCGCCGATGAGGCGCTCGAGGGCGCATTTGCGGCGGCCGACATCATCGACCCGGAAACGGGCGAAGTGATTCTCGAAGCGAACGAGGAGCTGACCCCGCGCGTGATCTCGATGGCGCAGGAGAAGCGCGTCGAGCGCATCGAGGTGTTCTTCCCCGAGCGCGACGACGTGGGCGCCATCATCGGCCAGACGCTGAAGAAGGACCCGATCCGCACCCACGAAGAGGCGCTGATCGAGATCTACCGTCGTCTCCGTCCCGGCGATCCCCCGACGCTCGACAGCTCGCGCTCGCTCTTCGAGAACATGTTCTTCAACCCGCAGAAGTACGACTTCTCGCGCGTCGGCCGTCTCAAGCTGAACACCAAGCTCGGGATGAACACGCCGCTCGACGAGAAGATCCTGCACCCGCAGGACTTCTACGAGGTCATCAAGTATCAGCTCAAGCTGCGGAAGAACCCGCAGAACGTGGACGACATCGATCACCTGGGCAACCGCCGCGTCCGCTCGGTCGGGGAGCTCCTGGAGAATCAGTTCCGCATCGGCCTGGTCCGCATGGAGCGCGCGATCAAGGAAAAGATGTCGGTCTACCAGGAAATGGCGACCGCGATGCCGCACGACCTGATCAACGCGAAGCCGGTCATGGCCGCGATTCGCGAGTTCTTCGGGTCGTCGCAGCTCTCGCAGTTCATGGACCAGACCAACCCGCTCTCCGAGATCACGCACAAGCGGCGTCTCTCGGCACTCGGGCCTGGCGGTCTGTCGCGCGAGCGCGCCGGATTCGAAGTCCGCGACGTGCACCCGACGCACTACGGGCGCATCTGTCCGATTGAGACGCCGGAAGGTCCCAACATCGGTTTGATCTCGTCGCTCAGCTGCTACGCGCGGATCAACGAGTTCGGCTTCATCGAGTCGCCCTACCGCAAGGTGAAGGATGGCCGTGTCGTCGACTTCGTGATCATCCACAACGCCGGCGGCAACCCGAAGTACAAGGCGGGCGATGTCGTCGAGGCTGACGAGATCGTGGGCGCCGACGGCCGGTCGAAGAAGAAGGGCGTGGAGTTCGAGCCCTACTCCTTCTATCTCTCGGCCTGGGAAGAGGACAACTACATCATCGCGCAGGCCAATTCGCCTGTAGATGACAACGGCCGCTTCAAGCAGCAGCGTGTCGAGGCCCGCCGGGCCGGCGATTTCGTGCTGGCGACGCGCGAGGACATCCAGTTCATCGACGTCTCGCCGAAGCAGCTCGTCTCGGTGGCGGCCTCGCTCGTGCCGTTCCTCGAGAACGACGACGCGAACCGCGCGTTGATGGGATCGAACATGCAGCGCCAGGCCGTGCCGCTGCTGCGGGCGCGCAGCCCGTACGTCGGCACCGGCATGGAGTACATCACCGCGCGCGACTCGGGCGCGGTGGTCGTCACGCGGCGCTCGGGCACCGTTGACTACGTCGACAGCCAGCGCATCGTCGTGCGTGTCGAAGGTCAGGGTGAAGAGGACGAGATCACGAAGGAGATGGGCGCGGACATCTACCCGATGACCAAGTTCAAGCGCTCCAACCAGAACACCTGTATCAACCAGAAGCCGATCGTGCGAGTGGGACAGCGCGTAGCCAAGGGGCAGGTGCTGGCGGATGGGCCGTGCACGGAGTTGGGTGAGCTGGCGCTCGGACGCAACGTGCTCGTCGCGTTCATGCCGTGGCGCGGGTACAACTTCGAAGACGCGATCCTCGTCTCCGAGAAGATGGTGAAGGAGGACTACTACACCTCCATCCACATCGAGGAGTTCGAGATCGAGGCGCGCGACACGAAGCTCGGCCCCGAGGAAATCACGCGGGACATTCCGAACGTGTCGGAGACGTACCTGCGCGACCTCGACGACAGCGGCATCATCCGCATCGGCGCGTATGTGAAGCCGGGCGACATCCTCGTCGGCAAGGTGACGCCGAAGGGCGAGACGCAGCTGACGCCGGAAGAGAAGCTGCTGCGCGCGATCTTCGGTGAGAAGGCCGGCGACGTTCGTGACGCCTCGCTCATCTGCCCGCCCGGTATCGAAGGCATCATCGTCGGCGTGAAGATCTTCTCCCGCAAGGGCATCGAGAAGGATGACCGTGCGAAGGCGATCGAGCAGGAAGAGCTCGACATGATGGAGAAGAACCTGCAGGACGAGATTCGCATTCTTCACGACGAAGTGAAGAAGCGCGTCGTGCAGATGCTCACGGGCCAGACGCTGCGTGCTGACGCGTTCGACGAGTACGGACGCGAGCGGCTGCTGAAAAAGGGCCAGGAACTGACGCCGGAAGTGCTGGCCACGGTGCCCTATCAGCAGATGGTGCGCCTGAAGATTCAGAGCGACGATCCGCGGCTCGAGGGCGACCTCCGGTTGCTCGAGGAGCGCACGGAGCGCCAGGTCGAAGTCATCCGCCAGCTCTTCGAAGAGAAGAAGGAGAAGATCCGGCGCGGCGACGAGCTGCCTCCCGGCGTGATCAAGCTGGTCAAGGTGTACGTCGCGATGAAGCGCAAGCTGTCGGTCGGCGACAAGATGGCCGGCCGTCACGGGAACAAGGGTGTCATCGCGCGCATCCTGCCGGAAGAGGACATGCCGTATCTGCCGGATGGCACTCCGGTGGAGATCGTCCTCAACCCGCTCGGTGTGCCATCGCGTATGAACGTCGGCCAGATTCTCGAGACGCACCTCGGGTGGGCGGCGCATGCGCTCGGTCTCTACTTCGCGACGCCGGTGTTCGACGGCGCCACCGAGCTCGAGATCAAGAACTGGCTCGAGCAGGCAGGTCTGCCGAAGGGTGGCAAGACGCCGCTCTACGACGGCATGACGGGTCAGAACTTCGAGCAGGAAGTGACCGTCGGCTACATCTACATGCTGAAGCTGTCGCACCTGGTCGACGACAAGATCCACGCGCGGTCGATCGGCCCCTACTCGCTCATCACGCAGCAGCCGCTCGGTGGCAAGGCACAGTTCGGCGGCCAGCGATTCGGAGAAATGGAAGTGTGGGCGCTCGAGGCGTACGGCGCGGCGCACATCCTCCAGGAGCTGCTCACGGCAAAGTCTGACGACGTCACGGGCCGCGCCAAGATTTACGAAGCGATCGTCAAGGGCGACGCCTCGTTCACTCCGGGGCTGCCCGAGTCGTTCAACGTGCTCATTCGCGAACTGCAGTCACTGTGCCTCGACGTCGAGCTGGTGTCCACAAAGCGGAAGCCGGACGCGCTGGCGCCCGCGGAGCCCAGCGGCGAAGCAGCAGTGCTGGAGCAGGTGTAACCCTATGAGACCTAGTTTCTTCGACAACAAGACGACGCTGCGCGCCGACTTCGACGCGATTCGCATCTCGCTCGCCTCGCCCGAAAAGATCATGTCGTGGTCGTTCGGCGAGGTGACGAAGCCCGAAACGATCAACTACCGCACGTTCAAGCCGGAACGCGACGGCCTGTTCTGCGCGAAGATCTTCGGCCCGATCACCGACTGGGAGTGCCTGTGCGGCAAGTACAAGCGCATGAAGCACCGCGGCGTGATCTGCGACAAGTGCGGCGTGGAAGTCACGCAGGCGAAGGTGCGTCGCGAGCGCCTGGGCCACATCACGCTGGCCACGCCGGTCAGCCACGTGTGGTTCTTCAAGGGGCTGCCGAGCCGCATCGGCCACCTGCTCGACATCTCTCTGCGCGATCTCGAGCGCATTCTCTACTTCGAGGCCTACGTCGTCATCGATCCAGGCGAGACCGAGCTCAAGCAGAACCAGTTGCTCAACGAAGAGCAGTTCCGCAAGGCGCGCGAGGACCACGGCACGAAGTTCCGTGCGCAGATGGGCGCCGAAGCGATCAAGGAGCTGCTGCGCCGCGTCAACATCGAGAAGCTGGCCGAGGAGCTGCGCGCGAAGATGCGCAGCGAGAACTCGGTCCAGAAGAAGCTGAAGTTCGCCAAGCGGTTGAAGGTGGTTGACAGCTTCCGCAAGTCCACCAATCAGCCGAACTGGATGATTCTCGATGTCATCCCGGTCATTCCGCCGGAGCTGCGTCCGCTCGTGCCGCTCGACGGCGGCCGGTTCGCGACCTCGGATCTGAACGATCTCTATCGCCGCGTCATCAACCGCAACAACCGGTTGAAGAAGCTGATGGAGCTGAAGGCGCCCGACGTCATCATCCGCAACGAGAAGCGCATGCTTCAGGAAGCGGTTGACGCGCTGTTCGACAACGGCCGCCGTGGCCGTGTGCTGCGCGGTGCGAACAACCGTCCGCTGAAGTCGCTGTCCGACACGCTCAAGGGCAAGCAGGGCCGCTTCCGTCAGAACCTGCTCGGCAAGCGCGTTGACTACTCGGGCCGTTCCGTCATCGTCGTCGGACCGGAGCTGAAGCTGCATCAGTGCGGTCTGCCGAAGAAGATGGCGCTCGAGCTCTTCAAGCCGTTCATCTACAACAAGCTCGAAGAGAGACAGCTGGTTGCGACCATCAAGCAGGCGAAGGAGATGGTCGAGCAGCAGCGTCCCGAGGTGTGGGACATCCTCGAAGAGGTGATCCGCGAGCACCCGGTGCTGCTGAACCGCGCGCCGACGCTGCATCGACTCGGCATCCAGGCGTTCGAGCCGGTGCTGGTCGAGGGCAAGGCGATTCGCATTCACCCACTCGTCTGCACGGCGTTCAACGCCGACTTCGACGGCGACCAGATGGCGGTCCACATCCCGCTGTCACCCGAGGCGCAGATCGAAGCCTCGGTGCTGATGATGTCGTCGAACAACGTGCTGTCGCCGGCCAACGGTGCGCCGATCGCGGTGCCGTCGCAGGACATCGTCCTCGGCTGCTACTACCTGACGAAGGCGAAGGCCGGCGCCAAGGGCGAGGGACGAGCGTTCGGCAACAACGAGGACGTCGTGCTGGCGCTCGAAGCTGGCGAGCTGGAGACGCTGACTCCGATTCGCCTGCGCTTCACGGGCCAGTTGCTCGACCTGACCACGGCCCGCGACGACCAGGACGTCATCCACACCGACGCCCAGGAGGTGAAGGGGAAGATCATCAACACCACCGTGGGCCGCGTGCTGCTCAACGAGCAGCTTCCCGCAGGGATGCCGTACATCAATGGCCTGCTCAAGAAGAAGGGGCTGCAGCAGCTCGTCCAGAAGACGTATCTCGACTTTGGTCTCGAGCGCACCGTGGACATGCTCGACTCGCTGAAGAACCTCGGGTTCACTTACGCGACGCGGTCGGGGCTGTCGATCGGGATCGACGACCTGATCATCCCTGCCAACAAGCAGCAGTTGGTGCAGGACGCGCGCAACGAGGTCATCAAGGTCGAGCAGCAGTACCTGGAAGGCGCGATCACCAACGGCGAGCGCTACAACAAGATCATCGCCGTCTGGTCGGAGGTGACCGAGAAGATCGCCGACGAGATGTTCGGCGAGATGAAGGAGATGGATCAGTCGGGCCGCTTCTTCAACCCGGTCTACATCATGGCGGACTCGGGCGCACGAGGATCGAAGCAGCAGATCCGTCAGCTCGCCGGCATGCGCGGACTGATGGCGAAGCCGTCGGGTGAAATCATCGAGGCGCCCATCACGAGCAACTTCCGTGAAGGCCTCACGGTGCAGCAGTACTTCATCTCGACGCACGGCGCCCGTAAGGGTCTGGCGGACACGGCGCTCAAGACGGCCGACTCCGGCTACCTGACTCGCCGTCTCGTGGACGTGGCGCAGGACGTCATCATCTCGGAGATCGACTGCGGCACGCTCGATGGCATCGAAGCCCGCGCGATCGTCGAATCGGGCGAGATTATCGAGCCGCTCCGCGACCGCATCGTCGGCCGCGTCACGCTCGAGAAGATCGTCGATCCGTTCGGCGCCGGGACCATCGTCGAGCTCAACGAGGAGATCGACGAGGACAAGGCGTCGGCCGTCCAGGAGGCGGGCATCGAGAAGGTCCGCATCCGCTCGGTGCTGACCTGCGCGACGCGCCGCGGCGTGTGCGCGAACTGCTACGGACGCGACCTCGCCACCGGGCGACTGGTCGAACTCGGCCAGGCGGTCGGCGTCATCGCTGCACAGTCCATCGGCGAGCCGGGCACGCAGTTGACGATGCGCACGTTCCACATCGGTGGAACGGCGTCGCGAATCTCGGACCAGAACACACTGGACGCTCGTCACGCCGGCACCGCCCACTACGAGGGCATGGTCGTCGTCGAGACGCACAAGGAAGGCGGCCAGCTGATCGTCATGAACCGCAACGGGTCGGTTGTGGTCAAGGACGAGAAGGGGCGCGACCGCGAGCGCTATCCGATCGTGTACGGCGCGCGGCTGAAGGTGAAGGACGGACAGAAGGTCGAAGTCGGCCAGACGCTCGTCGAGTGGGATCCCTACACGTTCTCGATCCTCACCGAGGACCTGGGCACGGTGCGCTTCAAGGACATCATCGAGGGCCTCACGGTCCACGAGGAAGTCGACGAAGTCACGGGTCTCTCGCGCTTCATCATCGTCGACTCGGCGGATGAGAAGAAGCAGCCGACGATCGAGATCAAGGACAAGACCGGCAAGGTCACGCGGAAGTACCACATGCCGTCGCACGCGCACCTCATGGTGCAGGACGGCGAAACGGTGGAAGCGGGCGACGTGCTCGCGAAGATCCCGCGCGAGACCACGAAGACCAAGGACATCACGGGCGGTCTGCCGCGCGTCGTGGAGCTGTTCGAGGCGCGCAAGCCGAAGGATCCGGCGGTCATCTCCGAGATCGACGGCATCGTCAAGGACGGCGGCGTCGTCAAGGGGCAGCGCAAGATGATCATCGTGCCCGACGATGCGACCGAGCCAAGGGAGTACGCGCTGCCGCGCGGCGTGCACGTGAACGTCCACGAGGGCGAGCGCGTGCGGGCCGGCGAGCAGTTGATGGACGGTCCGAGCAATCCGCACGACATCCTGCGGGTGCTGGGCGAGAAGGAACTGCAGAAGTACCTCGTGAACGAAATTCAGGAGGTCTATCGGCTGCAGGGCGTCAACATCAACGACAAGCACATCGAGGTCATCTCACGGCAGATGATGCGGTGGGTGCGGATCGAGGATGTCGGCGACACCGAGTTCCTGATCGACGAGCAGACGGACAAGTTCCGGTTCCTCGAGGAGAACGAGCGCGTGATTCAAGCGGGAGGCCGGCCGGCAACGGCGCAGCCGCTGCTGCTCGGGATCACGAAGGCGTCGCTCTCCACCGACTCGTTCATCTCGGCGGCGAGCTTCCAGGAAACGACGCGCGTCCTCACGGAAGCGTCGATCTCCGGGAAGATCGACCACCTGCGCGGGCTCAAGGAGAACGTGACGATGGGACGTCTCATCCCGGCGGGCACGGGCTTCGAGTGGTATCGCCACGTGCGGATCCCGGCGGACGAGCCACCGCCGCCGCCGGTGCCGCCGCAGCCGACGGAGGACGAGCTCGATCTCGATCGGGAAATCGAATACGCATTCGACACCGACGAGCCGATGCTCGGTCGTCCGCCAGCCGGCGACGTGGAGTAACGCCGCTTAACGTCGAGCGGGTCCTGATGTGTGGACCCGCCTCGAACTTCATCTTTCGCGATTACGACACACCGAGGCACAGAGGCACCGAGTCCTCTGTGCCTCTATTCTTGTACGGAGCGTCCGCCTTCAGGCGGATGTGTACGTTGTGTCCGGCCTCAGCCGGACCATCACCGATCTGCCGGCACGGTGACTTTGCGCGACTGCGTGGCGGAGCCCAGCCTCGCCACGAGCTCCGACGGTGAGAACGGCTTCTGAACGAACTCGAACCTCTGCTCGCCGAGGTCGCGTATCGAGAGCTCGTCCTCGATGTAGCCCGAACAGATGATGACGCGTCCGTTCGGGCGTGCCATCAGGAAATCGTCAATCAATTGGCGCGTGCTGCCGCCCGGCATGATGCCGTCGGTGACCAGGACGTCGAATTCCGCGCCCCGCTCCCTCACGACGACCCGCCCGGCTTCGACATCGCCCACCTCGACGACGCGATGGCCTGCCTGTCGGAGCGCACGGGCAAGTGTCGTACGCACAGCAGAATCGTCTTCAGCCAGCAGCACGGCCTGTTCCACGGAAGGTAGCGACGCTGGTCGCCCTGAGGGTGGGGCGTCCGCCGAGCCCGTCAGCGTCGGGAAGAACAGTCTCACCGACGTGCCCTTGCCTCGCTCGCTGTGGATGTCGATGACTCCGCGGGCGAGCTGAACGACGCCATAGGCAGTCGCGAGCCCAAGACCAGTTCCGCGCTTGCCCTTGGTCGTGAAGAACGGCTCGAACACGCGGCTCCTTGTCTCCTCGTCCATGCCCGTTCCGGTGTCGATTATTTCGATTTCGACGGCGCCGTTGTCGAATCCGTCGGCAGTCGACGGCAGTTCTGCGCGCGGGATGAACTTCGCCATCACCGCGATGGTGCCGCCTGCCGGCATGGCGTCTCGTGCGTTCAAAACGATATTGAGCAGGACCTGACTGAGGTGTCCTTCGTCCATCAGGATGGCGAGGCCCTCAACGGTGTGCGCGACAATCGAGATGTCGTCCGGCAGGAGCCGCCGGTATGACTTGATCAGCGCCGGCAGGAACGTGTGGAGTTCCACGCGAGTCGGCTGGTTCAACTCTGGCCGGCTGAACGCCAACAGTTGACGTGTCAAGCCTCTGCTCCGTTCGGCAGCGGAGCGAATCTGCTCGATCCCGTCCTGGATCTGCTGCGAGTGGGTCTCACTGCGCAGCAACTCGGTCCAGCCGAGCACCACTTGCAGTGTGTTGTTGAAGTCGTGAGCGACACCACCGGCCAAACGTCCGACCGCGTCGAGCTTTTGCGTTTGTTGCAGCGTCGCTTGCGCCTGCGTGAGCTGGTCCTGCGCGTGCTCGCGCAGCGCCTGTTCCGTCTGCAGGCGTGCCAGTGCCTGCGAAGTGTGCGCGAGCGATCGCTCGAGGCGGCTCACCACGAACTGCACGAGGATGGTCAGCACACCGGCCACGCATACAAAGTCGATCGCGCTGGACCACGGACTGAATGCTTCGGGCGGTTCCGGGCGACCGATGATCGCCACCGTGGCTGCCGCAAGCAGCAGGCCGCCGAGCATGCCCGCACGTCCGAGGAAGAGCGCGGCGATCACAACCCCGAGCCCGACGAGGAGCACGGGTGCTGGTGCCAGACCGCGCAGGAGGACAGCGCCGCCGGCAGCGATGAAGCACGCCGCCGAGAGCGTGACTGCTCGTACGAGGTAGGGGAGTCCGGGCAGCAGTCGCAACGCCACGATGGCGCCGTAGCCGACGAACATGGCGGCAAACGCCGGATGGCTCACGTCGACGAAATTGAAGGCCAGGGCACGAATCGTGACGCCGATGGCAATGACGCCGCCAAAGAGCGCCCCCCAATGCGCCAGCGTCAGCAGCAGTTGCTCACGCCACTGGCCAGTTTCTGGCCTCCGACGCTCGTCCATGACGGCATCGTGGCCGAGCCGTCACAGAAGATCAAGGTAAGTCGCACGTCGTGTTAGCGAATCTCGGCCGTGACGTCCTTTTGGGGACCTGCGGCGTTTTCAGTGTCTCATCAGCCGCGGTCAGGGCGGCCCCCTTTCGCAGCGTCCCGTATAATCCGACCTTCCACTCCCCCAGGACGGCCATCTTTCAATGCGTATTCTGATCATCGGCGGAGGCATTTGCGGACTCGGCACGGCTCTCCTGCTCGCGCGCGACGGACACGAGGTCACGGTTCTCGAGCGCGATGCGGACCCGATCCCGCCATCGGCGGATGCGGCCTGGGAACATTGGGAACGCAAGGGCGTCGCACAGTTCCGCCAGCCGCACAACTTCATGCCTGGTCTGCGGCTGTTACTCGAAGCGGAACTGCCAGACGTTCAGGACGCGCTCGGTCGCGCCGGGGCGGGCCGATTCGACCTCCTCAACCCGCTGCCGCCATTCTTCACCGATCGCGCGCCGCGACCGATCGACGACAAGCTCTGGACGTTGACCGCCCGTCGTCCCCTGGGTGAATGGGTGTTCGCGAATGCAGCCCAGAACGCCCGTGGGGTGACGATCCGGCGCGGTGTCGGCGTTGACGGATTACTGACTGGCCCTGCCGCGATCGACGGTATCCCGCACGTCGCGGGCGTCCGCACCTCGATGGGTGACGAGCTTCGATCCGACCTCGTTGTCGATGCCACAGGGCGCCAGTCACGCAGCCCACAGTGGCTCGCGGCGATCGGCGCGCGTCCTCCGTACGAAGAACAGGAGGATTGCGGCTTCACGTATTACACGCGCTTTTTCCACGGGGTTCAGCCAGAGCGGGTGATGGGCGCGCTGACACCGCTGGGGTCGATATCACTGCTGACGCTGCCGGGCGATAACAACACGTGGTCGGTCACCATCTTCGTGGCCACCGGCGACCAGTCGCTGAAGAAGCTACGGCACGACCAGCAGTGGATGAATGCCATTCGCGCGTGTCCGCTTCACGCGCACTGGCTCGACGGACAACCGATGTCTCCAGTCCTGGCGATGAGCGGCATCGCCGATCGCTACCGCCGCTTCGTCGTCGACGGCGCGCCGGTCGCGACGGGGTTTGTCGCCGTCGCCGATGCATGGGCGTGCACGAATCCATCAGCCGGCCGCGGGTTGACGGTGGGCTTTCTCCAGGCGCTCAGACTGCGAGACGCGGTCGGCACACACGGCGACGACCCACGGGCGGTGGTCGAAGACTTCGATCGGCGGACGGAAGCCGACATTACCCCGTGGTACCACGCGCAGATTGCCGTCGACCGCGCACGCTTTGGCGAGATGGTGGCGCTCCGCGAAGGTCGCCAGCCGACACCGCCCGCCAATGAACTTGCGCGGCGCATCGGCGGCCTCATGGCATCGATCGTCGCGAGTCCCGATCTGTTCCGCGCCGCGCTCGAGTACATCGGAACGCTCACGCCAGTGCAGCAGATCCTCGAACGACCTGAGGTCGTTCGGCGGATGGCCGACGCAGCCGAGGCGATGAAGGGCACACCGCGGCCGCCTATACCCGGACCGACCCGCGCTCAGTTGCTGGAGCTCGTTGGCTGAGTGGAAGCGTTGACCTTTGTCGCGGCAAAGCGAAGCCGGACATAGTCGGCCACCCACGTTCCGGTGCTGTCGCGAAGCCGGGGCTCGAGTGCGGCGCGAACTTCTTGCAGATACTCGGTGCGCGCGCCCTCGGACAGCCCTTGTAGAAAGTCGTGGGCAAATGTTTCGAGCCAGTCGGTCACGTCGCCAGGTAGCGGCGTCGGCCGCGGAATCAGCGCAATGCTGTCCACTCGGAACCCCGCTCGCTCCAGCCGCGTCGCGTAGTCGCCCGGGGTCGGGAAATACCAGGGCACACGAGCCTCGCCATCGATCCCGCGCCGGTTCAATGCGTGCACCAACGCCGTCTGGACCGTGCGCACGCAGCCGTGGCCTCCACATTCAGCAACGAAACGCCCACCGGGCTTCAGCGAGCGATAGACGGAGGCGATCGCGGCATCGGCACGCTTGATCCAGTGCAGCACCGCGTTGCTGAACACGGCGTCGAACTCCTCATCGAACGGCAGGTCTTCCGCATTCATCACATGCGCGGCCAATCCGAGCTTTCTCGCCGCTTCGACCTGTGCCGCGCTCGCATCGACGGCAACGACCTCACAATGGAGATCGACGAGTTTCTTCGTGAGCGCCCCGTCTCCACAACCCAGGTCGAGAATGCGCTCGCCGGGACGTGGCGCTAACAGCTCCAGGACCGGCGATCCGAGGTCGGACACAAAGCGCGCGTTGCGCGCGTACGTGGCAGGGTCCCAGGTTTGCGCCGACGACATATCCGGATCATAGAGCGAAGGTCGCTCTGAAGCCGCAATCACGTGGGATCCGCCCCATCTCTAACGGCAGCCGTGGGCAATTTGCTAAGAAAACTCAATCCGCGTAGGCTTGATCCGGATGCTGAAGTGGTTCCGTGCGCGGGCCGAGGGATGGGCGGTTGTCGTCCTCTTGTCGTTTACTGCGCTCGGCACCCTGTCCACGACCGCCCATGGTCTGGTGTGCGGGGACGAGCTATCCCCCGTTTTCATTGCCGGTCATGGGCCTGACGCCCACGCGCTCGCCGCGACGCAGACCCGCGAACGTCCCAGCCACTGCGTGCTCTGCCACTGGATGCAGTCGTTCAGAGCGGCTGGCGTGCGCGCGTCGCGAATCGTCTTCGCCCAGAAGCCCGTTACGATCCCGCCCCTCAGCCCGGTCCAAGGCACCCGTGCCGCCGCTCGACTCGATCTACCCCCGCGTGCCCCGCCTGCGTAAGGCCTGGGTTTCACCACCACTCTGATCTGGTTTTCACGATCGCTCGTGCCGTTCGCCTTCGCCTGTGCGCGAGGTTTCAGCGGACGCAGGGCGGTTAGCGGCCCCTAATCGTCGATCGCCGTCGCGGGACGCGTGGGCTGGCCGCACTGGAGTGATCATGCGGGGTCTGCGATTCGCACGCGTTTGTGTCGTCGCCGGCGCAGTGCTGATGGCGCCTGCTCCCCTCTGGGCGCAGACGCAGGACGCGCAAGCGCTGCGACAGGAGATCGAGCAATTACGAAAGGAACTCGACACGCTGCAGCAGCAGTACGGCGATCGTTTGAACGCGCTCGAGGCAAAGCTCAACGCAACTGAGCCGACAGCGCAACAAGCTGCACCGGACGCAGCGCCACAAGCGCCGCAGCAGCCAGCCGCGGCGACCGCGCAGGTTCCGCCCGGGGCGGAGGGCGCCGGAGGGCCAAGCGGAGCGCTACCCGTGTACGGTGGCTCGGCAGGCTCGAAGGTATTCAACCCGGACATCGCGGTCATCGGCGACTTCCTTGGTGCCGCGGGATCCAACAGCGTGAACCCGGCGCCCGCGCTCGCCATGCACGAGTCCGAGGCGTCGTTTCAAGCCATCGTCGATCCCTACGCGCGCGCGGACTTCTTTCTGTCGTTCGGCGAAGAGGGCGTCGAGCTGGAGGAAGGCTTCGTCACGTTTCCTGCCATCCCAGGCGGCCTTCTCTTGCGCGTCGGGAAGATGCGAGCCGCGTTCGGCAAGGTCAACTCGCTGCACAACCACGTGCTTCCGTGGACCGATCGCCCGATCGTGACCAACAACCTCGTCGGGGGTGAAGAGGGAATCGACGACGCAGGCATCTCCGTGGCGCGGCTGATTCCGAACCGGTGGATTTTTCTGGAAGCGACGGGACAGGTTTTCCGCGGCGACTCGAGCGACCTGTTCCACTCGAGCGAGCGAAGCGATCTGTCGTACGTCGGCCATCTGCGCGGGTATCACGACATCACGGAAAACACGAATGTCGATCTCGGGACGTCGTTCTCCTACGGGCACAACGCATCGGGCGTGTTCGGCGACGTGGATCTCGGCCGGTTCACGACTCAGCTCTACGGCATGGACGCCACGCTGCGGTGGCGGCCACTGCAGCGATCCATCTATCGATCCTTCGTCGGCCGCTCGGAGCTGATCTGGAGCCGGCGCGAGCAGCCCGGCACGCAACAGAATGCGTTCGGCTATTTCGTGTCCGGTGACTACCAGCTCGCGCGCCGCTGGTACACCGGTGCCCGCTACGACCGCTCGGGCCACGCGGACGATGAGGCGCTTCACGACTCTGGGGGATCGCTCATGTTGACGTATTGGCCGAGCGAGTTCAGCCAGGTGCGCGGCCAGTACCGGCGAACGAAGTACGCCACCGGGGATCCGGCGAACGAGTTTCTCTTCCAGTTCCAGTTTTCCATCGGTGCACACGGTGCGCATCCGTTCTGAAGCAGGTTCGAGGACCTGAGGAGTTGTCATGAAGTTCAAACAGTCGACATGGGCTGCCGCGTTCGCGATGTCGCTCATCGCTTCGATCGCGCAGGCGCAGGGGAAGCCCAACGTCATCACGACCACAGAGGATCTGGCGGCGATTGCGCGTGAAGTGGGCGGCGATCGCATCACGGTGGAATCCATCGCCCGCGGATATCAGGATCCGCATTTCGTCGAGGCCAAGCCGAGCTTCATCCTGAAGCTGCAGAAGGCCGACATCCTGGTGACTGTCGGCCGCGAGTTGGAGATCGGCTGGTTGCCGCCACTCATCCAGCAGAGTCGCAATGCAAAGGTGCAGGTAGGCGGCAGCGGTTACATCGATGCATCCGTCCAGGCGCGCATCCTGGAGGTTCCGCAGGGCCAGATCACGCGGGCAATGGGCGATGTCCACCCGCTCGGAAACCCACACTACTGGCTCGATCCGGAGAACGGAAAAGCGATCGGCAAGGAGATCGTCGATAAGCTCTCACTCCTTCGACCGAACGACCGGACCTTCTTCGAGCAGCGGTTGAACGACTTCTCGGCCCGCCTCACCGAGGCCGGGAAGCGCTGGGCGGCAACGATGGCGCCCTACAAAGGCACGAAGGTCGTGACCTACCACCGCTCGTTTCCCAACTTCGCCGAACGGTTCGGACTCGACGTGATCGGGTACGTCGAGCCACGGCCGGGCATTCCGCCGTCGCCACAGCA
This sequence comes from uncultured Acidobacteriota bacterium, assembly GCA_963818645.1. Classification (GTDB taxonomy): domain Bacteria; phylum Acidobacteriota; class Vicinamibacteria; order Vicinamibacterales; family UBA2999; genus Gp6-AA40. The sequence goes on from CAWFTF010000010.1 coordinate 260,773, forward strand.
CACGCTCGATCTGATCAACGAGATGAAACGGCAGAACGTGAAGCTGGTGCTGGTCGAGCCCTACTTCGATCTCAAGACGCCCAACTCCATCGGCCGGGCGACCGGCGCCGAGGTCCTGGTGATGCCGCCCTCGGTCGGCGGCGTCAAGGAAGTCACCGATTACTTCTCGCTCTTCGACTACGACATCAACCTTCTCATCGGCGCACTGAAGAAGGTCGGCGCCCAGACAAACTGAGGACACCATGGACTCTGCAATGCTGGCTTTCCTGGCGGCGCCTTTCGTCGCCAGTCTCATTCTGACGGGTATTCACGCCTACCTGGGCGTGCACGTCGTCGAACGCGGCGTCATCTTCGTCGATCTGTCGCTCGCCCAGATCGCGGCGTTGGGAGCGGCAATCGCCATCCTGCTCCCGATCACGGGAGGCGACCCGCATGCGCCGGTCGTCTACTGGATCAGCCTCGGGTTCACCTTCATCGGGGCGGCCGTGTTCTCGACGATTCGCGGGCACCGGGCCCGTATCCCGCAGGAAGCGATCATCGGCATCTGCTACGCCGTGGCGTCGGCCGCGGCCATCCTCGCGATGAGCAAGGCCACCTCCGAGAGCGAGCACCTCAAGGACATGCTCGTCGGCAACATCCTCGCGGTGTCGTGGAACGAAGTCTTCGAGACGGCGGGGCTGTACGGTGCGATCGGCGTCTTCCACTACATCTTCCGGAAGAAGTTCCTGGCGATCTCGCTCGACCATGCGAAGGCCGAAGCGCAGGGGCTCTCGGTGCGCTTCTGGGACTTTCTCTTCTACGCCTCGTTCGGCTTTGTCGTGACCTCGTCGGTCGCGATTGCCGGTGTGCTGCTGGTGTTCTGTTACCTGATCGTTCCGTCTGTGGCCGCGATGCTCTATGCCGAGACCGTCGGGCGGCGTCTCGCAATCGGCTGGACCATGGGCACGATCGTCTCGGCTGTCGGCGTGTACCTCTCTCTCGTGCTCGATCTGCCGACGGGCGCCACGATTGTCTGCACCTTCGGCATCGTGCTCGCGTTGATGGCGGCACTGCGTCCGCTGATTCGGCGAACCAGTGAGGTGGGAGAGGTCCGCGTACCCGCAAGGAATACGCGGCTCAGC
>CAWFTF010000011.1:0-155422 GCA_963818645.1 uncultured Acidobacteriota bacterium
CTTTCGATTTCACGACTGCCTGACCGCACGCGAGCTGCTGCGCTTCCACGGGCGGCTCTATGGGCTCTCGGGTTCCGACCTCGACATGCGCATCGATCGACTGCTTGCCAGAGTCGATCTGCTGGAAGCCGCCGATCGGCCGGTGCGTGGCTACAGCAAAGGCATGTTGCAACGCACGGGGCTGGCGCAGGCGCTTCTCAACGATCCCGTGCTGGTATTCCTCGACGAGCCGACGTCCGGGCTCGACCCGCTGGGCCGCCTTCTCGTCCGCGACATCATTTCCGAGCTGCGCGATCGCGGCACGACGGTGTTTCTCAACTCGCATCTGCTGGGTGAAGTCGAGGCGACGTGCGACCGCGTGGCCTTCGTCAAGCAGGGAAGAACGATTCACGAAATGGTGCTCGGCCAGTCGGTGGACTTTATCGACCTCGAGATACGAGTCAGTCCGCTTGATGCATGCTTGCTCGAAGGGCTGTCGGCATTTGGCAGTGCGATCAGTCAATCGACTGCTGACATCGTCCGGATGCGCGTCGAATCGGAAGCGACACTGCCGGCGTTGACGCGCTGGCTGGTCGAGCGTGGCGCAAACGTCTACGGTCTCCAGCCTCGACGGAAGTCACTCGAGGAGTGGTTCGTCGAGGTCATGGGCGAAGACCAGAGGCCAGGCTAGATGCAATCCATTCTTGCCATGGCGCATCTCACGCTCTACGAAGCGCGTCGTCGTCGCATCGTGACGGCAGCGGTCGTATGCGCCGCGGCATTCCTTGCGGTGTACGCCGCAGGTTTGTTTTTCATCCATCGCGAGCAGCTGAAAGAGGGCAGGCCACTCTTTCAGCAGCAGGCAACGATGTCCGTGTTGACGATCGTCGGGCTCTACGCGGCCAACTTTCTCTCAGTGCTCTTTGCGGTGTTGCTGCCGGTTGACACGCTGTCAGGTGAGATCGATTCAGGCGTGATGCAGACCGTGGCCTCGAAGCCGATTCGGCGCGCCGATGTCGTGATCGGAAAGTGGCTCGGTCATGCGGTCATCGTCATGGGTTACGTGCTCGTCCTCACGTTGGGCGTGATGATCGTGGTCCGACTGATCGCAGGGACGGTCGCTGTGCGACCGCTCGAAGGGCTTCCGCTGATGCTCCTCGAGATCGTGCTGCTCATGACGGTGTCGATCGCCGGCGGCACGCGGCTCAGCACGGTGACGAACGGCGTGATGGCGCTCGGCTTCTACGGCATCGCGTTCGTCGGCGGCTGGATCGAGCAGATTGGTGGATTCGCCGGTAGCCAGGCCGCCAGAGACGGTCGGCATCGTGGCCAGCCTGATCAGCCCTGCCGATGCGTTGTGGCGTCTGGCGTCCTATCAAGTGCAGCCGGACAGTCTGCGTAATTTCGGCGCTGCGGTGTTCGCGACGTCCTCGGTGCCGACGACGCTGATGGTGTGGTGGGCGGCGGGCTTTACCGTCGTTACGCTGATTTTCGCCGTGCGCTCGTTTTCGACGCGGCAGCTCTAGGCGCGTCCGTCTCGATCCACTTCTTCGCCCAGTCACCAATCGCATCGACTGCGGCGGCGAGCTCGCGCCCCTTCTTGGTGAGGGCGTACTCGACGCGCACGGGCGACTCTGGAATCACGGTCCGCTCGACAATGCCTTCCTGCTCGAGCTCGAAGAGCCGCTCGCTGAGCATCCGGTCGGTGATGTCGTGGATCTCCTTGCGCAAGGTGGCGAAGCGACAGCGGGGCGACTCCATCAGGACGAAGATGATGGCGCCGGTCCATCGCCGGCCGATGAGCTCGCTGGCGCGATGGAACTTCGAGCACAGCGGACGGGGGTGTGCCGCTCGTTCCTTCATATCCACACCTAGGATACCACTGTAAATTCCGAATCACAATCAACTGGTTGACGTACATTAGATATAGAAAGTATAGTTAGTTCATGAACGTCTACTCTGACTATCGACTTGGTGAGCTCAGTCTTCCGAATCGCTTCGTGATGTCGCCGATGACGCGCAGCCGGGCGCTCGCCGGCAACGTCCCCAACCCGCTTGCCGCGATCTACTACGCGCAGCGGGCCACCGCCGGTCTCTTGATCACGGAAGGGACGCAGGTCAGCCCGCAAGGCGTCGGCTACATTCGAACGCCCGGCATACATTCAGCGGAACAGGTGGCCGGCTGGACGGTCGTGACCGATGCCGTGCACAAGGCCGGCGGGCGGATCTTCGCGCAACTCTGGCACGTCGGTCGCGTGTCGCATCCCGACTTCCACGGCGGCGCACTGCCTGTCGGCCCTTCCGCAATCGCGGCGGTGGGCGAGGCCTACACCGTCAACGGACGACAGAAGCTCGAAGCGCCGCGCGCGCTGACGCTCGCCGAACTGCCTGACGTGATCGAACAGTTCCGCCGTGCGGCTGTGAACGCGAAGGACGCGGGATTCGACGGCGTCGAGCTTCATGGCGCCAACGGCTACCTGCTCGATCAGTTCCTGCGTGACGGTGCGAATCATCGGACCGACGCCTACGGAGGCAGCATCGAGAATCGCGCGCGGCTGGCGCTCGAGGCCACAGATGCCGTCATCGGCGTGTGGGGATCGTCACGCGTCGGCTACAAGATCTCGCCGTACTTCGCCAACCTGGGAATGTCGGACTCGGCGCCGATCGAGACCTTCTCGTATCTCGCGAAGGAGCTCGGATCGAGACGCATCGCGTACCTGCACATTGCTGAAGCCGTCGCAGGACCGGCTGTCGCACCTGCTGGAACGCTGCGTGCCACGCCGATTCTTCGTCGTCTCTTCGGAGGACCGGTGATCGCGAACGGCGGTTACAACCTCGAGTCGGCGAACGCGGCGATCGCGTCGAACGATGTGGATCTCGTCGCGTTTGGCGTGCCGTTCCTGGCCAACCCGGACCTCACGGAGCGCTGGAGGCGGGGTGCGCCTCTCAACGCGCCGCAATTCGATCTCTTCTACACCGGTGAAGAACGGGGATACGTCGACTACCCGACGCTCGAGCAGCAGGTCACGGCTTGAAGGCGCCAGGCGCGACGCCGGGCCGGTTCGCCGGCGGATCGGAGACCGTGCGAATGAGCAGCGGCTCGTTCCCCGACTCAACCGGGATCGGACGGTCAGCCTCGATTTTGAACGGCCGCGAGGCGACCACCTCGAGCGGCCGTTCCGATTCGACCCTCACGACCGTCGATCCCATGACGGTCACTGGAATCAGAGGCTGCTTTCCGGGAGGACCTTCAACACCGCGGATGATGACGGGTGTGGCCTCGGCTCGCTGAGCCAGCACCGGCACGCCGGAGCTGTTGATGGCGATCCAACCAAGTTCCAGCGCGATGACGGTCAGGATCAGCTTCGTGTAACGGTCGACGGTCATGATGGCCTCCACTACCTTCGTTGAGCGATGCGCGCTTCGATCACGCACAGTGGCGATTCGGTAGGCACGATACGCGCCAGCTCGAAACCGGCGAGTTCGAAGAGCGACGCAAACTCCTCGGCCGTGCGCTCGCGGCCACCAGGCATTAATAGCATCTCGAGGTCGACGAGCTTGCCGAAGTCGGGCTGGTTGCCCGGGGGGATCACCGCCTCGAGCAGGATGACTCTGCCGTCGCGTCGCCCCTCGAACGCCTTCCTGATGTTCTTCAGGATCGGAGTCGCCCGCTCGTCATCCCAGTCGTGAATGATGTTCTTCATGATGTAGGCGTCACCACCCGGTGGTACAGCCTCGAAGAAATCACCCCACGCTGTTTCGACGCGGTCCGCCACGCCTGATGCTTCCAGGAGTGGCGGTGCGCCTGCGATCACGTGCTCGAGATCGAAAAGGACACCACGCATCGACGGATACTGGCGCAGGACGGACGACAACACGTGACCATGTCCGCCAGCGACATCGACGAGCGTTTCAATCCCACTGAAGTCGTACGCTTTGAGCGCTGCCGCAACGGTCGGCCCGCTCCACGATGTCATCGCGTTGTTGAAGACGGAAGAGAGCTTTGGTTCGTGCGCGAAGTACTCGAACACCGGCATGCCCGTGACCTTCTCGGCTGCTGGCTGTCCGGTTTTCACTGAATGCAGCGTCTCGGCATAGACGCGGAAGTGAAACGGGTCCGTCATCCACAGCCCGAGATCGTGCAGCGATGCCGCCCCCTTCTTGAGCATGCTGGCCGGCAGATTCAGCGCGAACGTTCGTGACCCGCGCTCCTCGAAGATGCCCGTGCTCGCGAGAGCCCGCAGCACACGGTACAAGCTGTCCTCGTGAACGCCTGCGTCTTTGGCGAGGTCAGCAGTCGACCTCGGACCATCGGCGAGCCTGTCAGCGATCCCGAGTTCGAGGGCAACGTTCAGCGCCGCCGACACGACGTAACCAAGCGTGGCCTGGATGAGGAGTTGCATGGCTGCGCCTTCCGACTTCTTGTCCTCTGGTGTCACGTCAGGGTGCCTCCACTGTTGTGTGCTGAATTGAGCGAACAGCCGTCAGCAGCGCCGAAGAGGCAGTGGCCAGCAGAACGGTGTCCACGCCTGCGACGATCATCGTGAAGCCCTGCTCGATGTACGGCTTCACGGCGTCTGCGGAGAGGCCGAAGATTCCGATCGGAAGGTTCGCGCCACGGCACGCCATCCTCACGCGCGCGATCGCATCGCGCACCTCGGGATGATCGACTGCGCCTGGACGACCGAGGCTTGCCGACAGATCATACGGACCGATCAGCACGCCGTCGACGCCGTCGACGCGCACGATCTCCTCGATCTGCGCGACGGCATCGCGATGTTCGGCCTGAACAATGACGGCGGTGTCGTCATTGGCGGCTTGCATATATTCTCGAACGCGCAGGCCGTAGCGGTGGGCGCGGGCGATGCCAAGTCCGCGTTGACCTGCTGGCGCGTACTTCGCCGCCTGCACGATCCGTTGCGCGTGCTCGACAGAGTTCACTTGCGGCGCAATGATGCCGGCCGCGCCGATGTCGAGCGCGCGTTTGACGTGCATCTCGTCGCTCGCAGACAGGCGGACGACGCACGGGGTGGGCGCCGCGGCCTGCATCAGCGCCTGCATCTGTGCGGTATCAAGCGGCGAATGTTCGGCGTCGATGAACAGCCAGTCGAAGCCTACCTCGGCGAGGAGCTCGACCGCGGCAGGTGAATTCAGTGTGACGAGCGGCGCCACCAACCGCTCCCCGGATCGTAATCGTCTGCGAAAAGACGAAGGCATCCGAGGAATCGTACCACCACTTACAATGGATCTTTCGCGACGATGGTCGCGTCTCAAGGGATCAGGTGCCAGCGACTCTGACCGGACAGTCCATCCTGCACTACAACATCCATGAGCGGCTCGGATCGGGCGGCTCGGGTGAGGTCTACGTCGCTGAAGACACGCGGCTCGGCCGGCAGGTTGCCCTGAAGTTCCTCAACGCCGATCGCGAGCGCGACGCCGACAGCCGTGCCAGACTGCTGCGTGAGGCACGCGCCGCGTCGATGTTGCGATCGCCGAACATCGCCGTGACGTACGAGTTCGTCGAGCATGGCGACTTGCTCTTCATCGCGATGGAGTACGTCGAAGGTGAAGTGCTGTCGGAACGGATCGCACGTGGTCCTGTTCCGATTGCGGAGTCGGTCGACATCGCCGCCCAGGTTGCGGATGCACTCGACGAGGCGCACAGCCGGAGTATCGTCCATCGCGACATCAAGAGCGGCAATCTCATACAGACGCGGCGCGGTCTCGTGAAGGTCCTCGACTTCGGCCTCGCCAAGATCGAGATTCCGCAGTCGACGGAAACGGTCTTGCGCTCGACGCCAGAGTTGCTCGTGACATCACCAGGCATGGTGCTCGGCACGATCGCCTACATGGCGCCCGAGCAGTTGCGCGCGGACGTCGTCGATCATCGCGTCGATCTCTTCGCCCTCGGTGTTGTGCTGTACGAGCTGCTGACGGCGCGGCTGCCGTTTCGAGGCAATACGCTCGCCGACACCTTCGATCGAATCTTTCATCAGGAGCCAGAGCCGATCTCCCGCTTTGTTCCCACCGTGCCCGTGGAGCTCGAGCGGATCGTCCGCAAAGCGCTCGAGAAATCTGCGGGCGACCGCTATCAGTCGGCGCGGGAGCTGCATATCGACCTGCGTCAGATTGCGCGCCGGCTCGAGACCAACGAGACGACCAGGGGCATGCGCGCACCGAAGGTCGAGGCAGGGCAGCGCAGCATCGCCGTGCTGACGTTCACGAACGTGACCCGCGATGCCGCCGACGATTGGATCGGCACCGGCATCGCCGAGACGGTCACGGCCGATCTCAAGAACGTGCAGAACCTCGCGGTCATCGGCCGTGGTCAGATCTCCGAGCTCCTGAACTCGATGCGTCCGTCGGAGAGCGCGAGCGATCAGTTGCCGATCGAAATCGGCAGGCGGCTCGGTGCGTGGTGGGTGCTGTCCGGCGCGTATCAGCGTCAAGGCGATCGTATCCGCGTCACCGTGCAACTCACAGAAGTGCTGACCGGCAGGTTGATCCGCACGGTGAAAGTGGACGGCCGGGTTGACGAGATCTTCGAGCTCCAGGACCGGATCGTCTTCGACGTGAGTCGCGGTCTCGAGTTGAAGCTCGGGAAGGAAGACGCGGACGCCATCGAGCGCGACGAGACGCGATCGGTGGAAGCGTTCGAGGCGTACTCGCGCGGCGTGCTGAACCTGCGGTCCGCGAGCCGTGAGGCGATGGATCGCGCCATCAGCCTCTTTGAGCGAGCCATCACGATCGATCCCTCATACGCGACCGCGTGGTCAGCGCTCGGAGGCGCGCTCTACCTGAAGGGTCAGTTCCTGGGGATGCGGGAATTGGCGCAGAAGGCGATGGAGCATCTCCGTCGTGCGATTGAGCTCCACCCCGGGCTGGCCAATGCGCACGTCTGGCTCGGGAGCGTGCTTCTTCAGCTCGGCGAGATCGATCAGGGAATCGCCGAGTTGAAGACCGCGCAGGAGCTCGAGCCCGAGAATCCGGACGTGCATCAGACGCTCGCGCGCGCGTTCTGGCTGTTTCGCGGCATGGTGCCGGAAGGCATCGCTGAATTGCGACGCTCCATCGCGCTCAACCCCGAGGGAGGGTATTCACATCTTCAGCTCTCGATGCTCGAGGCCTTGAGCGGCAACCTCGACGAGGCTGAAATCGCCGCGCGCCACGCCATTGAGTTGCAGGAGCGCGCCATGTCCGGCACCGAAGGCCTGCTCATCGTCGGTGCGCATGCGCGCCTTGGGTACGTCCATTACCTGCGCGGCAACTACGATTTGGCTTACGTGGAGTACCGGCGCGAGCTGGAGTACCTGACCAGCAGCGATCACGCGCTCAGAGAGCGGACGCTGATCGAGCTGCACCAGAAACTCAGCGCCCTTCAGCGTGCGCGTGGCGATCAGGAAGGGGCGGATCGCTTCGGCGACATGGCGATCGATGCCCATCAGCGACGCATTGCCAATGGAGCCGACGATCCGGCGACGCGCTACTACCTGGCCGCGCTCTACGCGGGGCGCGGCGACCTCGAACATACGCGCGAGCACCTGGCATTGCCGCTGGCGCGCCTGCCGGAGTTCACGAAGTGGCGTATCGCGCGGGATCGAGAATTCGATCCCGTCAGATCGCAATTGAACGTCTGACTTGAATGCATTCTTGATCCGCGATCTTTGATTTCTCGATTAGTTGTTGATTGTCGAAGATCAGAGAATCGTTAACTGGCGCGTCGTCCGACGGCGATCAGCGACAATCCGATCGGGGGCGGCAGCAGCCGCTCGAGCGGCAACGCCCACGGGGCAATCAGCGTCTCGAACAACTTCACCTGCGCGAGGCTGTGCTTCGTGGACTTGCTGATGTGCGCGTTGTACATCCAGCCCGCAAGCCCGATCGGGTTCGTATAGCGAAGGCGAACCAGCTCGAGGCCTGCAGCTTCGAACGCCGCGCGCAGTGTTCGCTTCGAATAGCGGCGGTAGTGGCCGAGCTCTGCATCGAGCGGACCGTACGCCACCTGCAGCGCAGGTACGAAGACGACAACACGGCCGTCCGGGACGAGGATGTGCTTGAACGCAGTGAGGGCGTTCACGTCTTCTTCGATGTGTTCCAGCACGTTGACGAGAAGGACGGACTCGAACCGGTGGCTCGCGAGCTCCGCGGGTTCGCATTCCTCGAAGTGGCAGGTGCGCAACGTAAAGCGCGGATGGCCGCCCATCGCTTCCTGAATGCGCGTCGTGCAGTTGGGATTGGGTTCGATCCCGACCACCATCTCGGCGACATCGACCAGACGGCTCGTCATTGTGCCGATCCCCGACCCGACCTCGAGCACCCGTGAGCCCAGGAACGGACGAACCAGGCCAAAGATGTGGTTCGCATATCGCCGGGCCTCCTGCATCGTCTCCAGGTCATCGGCGGCGTAGCGATCCTGAGTCTGGCTATATCGGCGGTCGGTATGCGAGACGTCCTGCATGCGTTCTTGCACGGTACCAGACCTAACTCCCAACAGCCAACTCCCAAACTCCAACTCCCAACGAGAACCAACTCCCAACTTCCAAACGTGAACCCGAACCGGAACCTGGAACTTGGAACCCGGAACTTGGAACTGGTGCTGCTTTCGCCTTATGATCGTCCGTCATGCCGCCGGAACCACAAGAGGCGACGCTCTCCCCACAGCAGGTTGACCGTGTGCCTCGGGGGGTAAGCACGAAAGGCGGCGATCCGGCGCTCACCCTGGTGCTCGACCGCCTGACCGGCGGTGCGGTTGAACGTCCTGATTCGCCTGACGCGTGGGTCACGGCGGTGAGGCGTCTTCCGGCCCGTGAGGCGCAATTCGGTGGCGACGTCGCCGGCATCGACGACCGGCTTCGCGACGTTCTCCGCGAGCGTGGCATTCAGGGCTTCTACACGCATCAGGCAGCGGCCGTTGAGCACGCCCTGGCTCGCCACAACGTCGTCATCACCACGCCGACCGCTTCGGGCAAGACGCTCTGCTACAACGCGCCAGTCCTCAGCGCGGTGTTGCGCGATCCCTCGACGCGTGCGCTGTATCTGTTCCCGACGAAGGCGCTCGCGCAGGATCAGTTGGCGGAGCTCCATACCCTGTCGGATCAGCTCTCGCGTCGCAGCGACCTCGAGATCGGCGTCTTCACCTACGACGGCGACACGCCGCAGGACGCGAGGCGCGCGATTCGTGGGCGCGCGCACATCGTCCTCAGCAACCCAGACATGGTCCATTCGGGGATCCTGCCGCATCACCCTCGATGGGCGAAGCTGTTCGAGAACCTGCAGTTCGTCATCATCGACGAGTTGCATGCGTATCGAGGCGTGTTCGGCAGCCACCTGACGAACGTCCTTCGTCGCCTGCGGCGCATCTGCCGTCATTACGGATCGAACCCGACGTTCATCTGTTCGTCCGCGACCATCGCGAACCCGCGCGAGCTGGCCGAAGCGCTCGTCGAGCAGCCGTTCGAGCTCGTGTCTGAAAGCGGCGCCCCACGCGGCGAGAAGTGGTTTCTGTTCGTCAATCCTCCCGTCGTCAATCAGCAGCTTGGCATTCGCAGGTCGTATCTCGCTGAAACTCGCCGGTTGGCAGCGGAGTTCCTCAAGCGCAAGCTTCAGGTCATCGTCTTCGCGCAGAGCCGACTGTCCACGGAGATTCTGACGACGTACCTGAAAGATGACTTCGAAGGCCCGCCAGGGACACGGGATCAGATCCGCGGGTATCGCGGCGGCTATCTTCCGCAGCGTCGTCGCGAGATCGAGAAAGGGCTACGCGAAGGCAGCGTGCGAGCGGTCGTGTCGACGAACGCATTGGAACTTGGGATCGACATCGGTGCGCTCGACGCGTGCGTGATGGCCGGCTACCCAGGCACCATTGCCGCGACGTGGCAGCGTGCAGGCCGCGCGGGCCGTCGAAGCGGGCGCTCCGCGGCAGTACTCGTGGCGAGCAGCGCGCCGCTCGATCAGTTCGTGGTCCGCAACCCCTCGTACTTCTTCGATGCGGCTCCCGAGCGCGCGCTGATCAACCCGGACAACCTGCACATCCTCGTGGACCACGTGAAGTGCGCAGCGTTCGAGCTGCCGTTCACGACGTCAGAGCAGTACGGCCGGCATGACGTGCAGGAAGTGCTCGGTGTGCTCCAGGAGAGCGGCTTCATTCATCGCGCCGATGGCGAAGAAGGCGGCGACGGCATCTGGCAGTGGACCAACGAGTCGTACCCGGCCGATGCAGTGAGCCTGCGCTCGATCTCGTCAGACAACTTCGTCGTCATCGATATGACTGACGGGTCGGACGTGATCGGGGAGACCAGCTTCACCAGCGGTCCGGCCACGCTGCACGAGAAGGCGATCTATCTCGTTGAGGGCGTGCTCTATCAGGTCGAGAAGCTCGACTTCGAGGGACGCAAGGCGTACGTCAGGCGCATCGACTGCGACTACTACACCGACGCGATCACGTATACCAAGGTCACAGTGCTCGACACGTTTACCGCGGACGCGCCCGGATCTCATGGCGAAGTGCACGTCTCCTCGCGCGTCGTCGGATTCAAGAAGATCAAGTTCTACACGAACGAGAATGTCGGGTCGGGCGAGCTCGATCTGCCCGAACAGCAGATGCACACGAGCGCGTACTGGCTGACAATTCCAGCCACTGTCATGGCTTCGTTGCCGTTTGCGCCTGACGACCGGCGAGATGGAGTGGTGGGTCTCTCGTTCGCGATGCGTCAGGTCGCACAGCTGCTTCTGATGTGCGATCGACAGGACATCGGCATCTCGATCGGGAGCGGCAACGAGGGTGACAGTCCCGATCTGACTCGGACCGGTGAACCCGTCACGCTCTCCGACGAGCCGCGTATCTTCATCTACGACAACTATCCCGGCGGGATCGGTTTCAGCGAGCCGCTGTTCGCCATGGACGATGAACTGCGGCGGCGCACGCGCGATCTCATCGCAGGCTGCGAGTGCCAGAATGGCTGCCCGACCTGCGTCGGCCCGATCGGTAATACGGGTCCGATGGCGAAGACTGTCGCATTGCGCATCCTGGATCTGATCGGTGCCACTCCCGGCGCGATGGAGCCGTCCGCGTGAACTCGATCGCCGATCGACTGCGTAGGATTGTGCGGCCGGCCACGGCCCACGGCGTCGGCGGGCCTCAACAAGGCGACGAGTCCGAGGAGCCGGACCCGTCGCACGGATCGTCGCAGTCGGGGCGCAGTCACATGGACCCCGCAGCCATTCTCGACGGTGAATGGACGCAGGCCGGCTCGCATCGCTTCCTCGTTGTCGATCGCAGCTACGCACCTGGCCATCGTCATGGATCTGTCTCGATCGCTGACAGCCTGCCTCCGGAAGAAGGCTGGTCCCGGCTTGGCCTGCTTGCCGGAACGTCCTGTGGCGGGAAGCTTCTCTTCGTCGACCTCGAGACCACTGGAATCGCCGGCGGTGCAGGCAGCTATGCGTTCCTCGTCGGATGCGGCTGGTTCGATCGCGGCCGCTTTCACGTCCGGCAGTATCTCCTGTCGAGCTTCGCGTCAGAGCGTGCTCTACTCGAAGCGGTCAGAGACGTTGCCGGCGACGTCGATGCGGTCGTCACCTACAACGGCAAGTCGTTCGACCTTCCGCTCATCGAGACTCGCTACTCGTTGAACCGATTGACGACGCCGTTTGCGGATATGCCGCACGTGGACATGCTTCATCATGCGAGGCGGCTCTGGCATGGCGACGACGAGGGGCATCGTCTCAGCAGCCTGGAGACCTCGCTTCTCGGGCACGAGCGCGAGGGTGACGTTCCTGGATTCGAGATCCCCGCGCGGTACTTCCGATACGTGCACACCGGGGATGCCCGTCCGCTGGGCGCCGTGCTCGAGCACAACCGCCTCGACCTCCTGTCGCTCGCGCTGCTCACGGCACGCGCTGCGCAACTGCTCGACGAAGGCGTCACTAGCGCGACAACGGCACGCGAGGCGCTCGGGATAGGACGGCTGTACGAGCGAGCCGGAATGACGTCGGATGCGCTGGCCTGCTTCGCGAGAGCTGCCGATATGGGGCCGGGTGTGTGCCCGGACGCGCTGTATGCGCACGCTGTGCTGCTGCGACGTCTGCGTCGCTACGAAGCGGCAGCGAGCGCATGGCAACGGCTCCTGGATCTCGATGACTGCCCTTCTCGCCTCGTACGAGAAGCTGCCGAGGCGCTCGCCGTGCATTATGAACACCGGCTGCGCAGTCTTCCCTCTGCGCGCCACCTGGCGATGCGATCGCTGTTGCTCGACATGACCCATGCGCGTCGCGAGGCCATCGAGCACCGGGTCGCGCGATTGGATCGCAAGCTCGCGCGCAGCGAGCCTGCACTGCCAGCGCTTTTTTGAGTGGAATGAGAAATGGAGCGGGTCTCGAGGCCCGCCCCTGCCGGAACTAGGCAGACGCCGAGGTCTTGGCGCTCTTCGTCGTCTTCTTCTTGCCTGCCGTCGCAGCAGCTTTGGTGGCCTTGATCGCCTTCGCCGCCGTCTTACGCTGCTCGGACGTCTGAACCCCGAACTTCTTGTTGAACCGCTCGACCCGGCCCTCGGTGTCGATGAGCTTCTGTCGACCAGTGAAGAACGGATGGCAGGCGGAGCAGATTTCCAGGTGCAGCTCCGGCTTGGTCGAGCGCGTTTTAAACGTGTTTCCACACGCGCAGCGAGCCTCTACCTCCTGATACTTCGGGTGGATACCTTCCTTCACGGTCACTCCTTGTCGCAAACGGGAAACTCTCGATTTTACCAGATTGGACGCTCGCTCGCTGGGTCAGGGTGCCTCAGCCGATGCGGTTCCTGAAGAGGACCCAGAGCGCCACGATCCCGTCCTTCCAGGTGATCTTCTTCCCTTCGTCGTAGCCGCGCCCATCGTAGGTGATGGGCACCTCGTAGACGCGGTAGCCGCGCTTGAAGATTTTCGCCGTAATTTCTGGCTCGATGCCGAAGCCGTTGGACCGCAGGTCGAGTCCGTCCAGCACTTCCCGGCGCATAACCTTGTAACAAGTCTCCATGTCCGAGAGCATCGTGTTGTAGAGGACGTTGGTGACCAGCGTCAGGACCAGGTTTCCCAGGTAATGCGTGAACAGGAAGACGCGATGACTGCCAAGAAACCGGGAGCCGTACACCACATCCGTCCGCCCGTCGATGATGAGCTCAGCGAGCCTCGGGAACTCCTCGGGCGAGTACTCGAGGTCGGCGTCCTGAATCGCGACGATGTCCCCGGTGACGGCGGCGAAGCCTCGTCTCAGGGCGGCGCCTTTACCCTGATTAGCGGGTTGTAGCAGGAGCGTGAACCCGTACTGCTTCTGGAGCTCGGCAAGATGAGCGCGTGTGCCGTCGGTGGAGCAGTCGTCGACGACCACGAGCTCGACGCGCATAGGGATGGCGAGCACGCGCGCAACGATCTCGTCGATCGTCTCGCGCTCGTTGTACACGGGCATGACCACGGAGAGGAGGGGCGACTCGATGGTCGTCCTCATCCCGTGGCGGCGGCGAAGTGGCGGGGCCGATTCGTGCACTCCCGTCGTCTGTCGAGCGATCGTGCTTAGGACTTGCCTGACGCCATCGCCGCGAGGAACTCGCCGTTGGTCTTCGTCTTCCCCATCTTCGACAGCAGGAGCTCCATGGCCTCGCTGGGCGACAGGGGAGTCAGCACCTTGCGAAGGACCCAGACGCGATTGAGCTCCTCTTTCTGGAGCAGCAGTTCCTCTTTCCTGGTTCCGCTCTTGGTGATGTCAATCGATGGGAACACGCGGCGGTCGGTGAGTTTGCGATCGAGGTGGATTTCGGAATTACCCGTGCCCTTGAACTCTTCGAAGATGACTTCGTCCATGCGCGAGCCGGTGTCGACGAGCGCGGTGGCGACGATGGTGAGCGAGCCGCCTTCTTCGATGTTGCGCGCGGCGCCGAAGAAGCGCTTCGGACGCTGGAGCGCGTTGCTGTCCACGCCGCCCGAGAGCACCTTGCCGGATGCCGGAACGATCGTGTTGTACGCACGCGCCAGACGGGTGATCGAGTCGAGCAGGATCACGACGTCCTTCTTGTGCTCGACGAGTCGCTTGGCTTTCTCGATCACCATCTCGGCGACCTGTACGTGACGCTGCGCCGGTTCGTCGAACGTCGAGGAGATCACCTCGCCGCGCACCGAGCGCTGCATGTCGGTGACTTCTTCCGGCCGCTCGTCGATGAGCAGGACGATCAGGTACACCTCGGGGTGATTCTTCGTGATGCTGTTCGCGATGCTCTGAAGGAGCATCGTCTTGCCGGTCCGTGGCGGCGCGACGATCAGGCCGCGCTGTCCCTTGCCGAGCGGCGTCAGGAGATCCATCACGCGACCCGAGAGATTCTCGGAGTCGGTCTCGAGCGCGATCTTCTGCTGCCGGGTAGAGCGGCGTCAGGTTCTCGAAGAAGATCTTTTCCTTCGTCTTCTCCGGTGGCTCGAAGTTGATGGCCTCGACCTTGATCAGCGCGAAGTAGCGCTCGCCGTCCTTCGGCGGCCGGATGACGCCGGACACGGTGTCGCCGGTGTGTAGATCGAACTTGCGAATCTGCGAGGGCGAGACGTAGATGTCGTCCGGGACCAGGCAGGTAGTTGTAGTCGGGCGCGCGCAGGAAGCCGAACCCGTCGGGCAGCGTCTCGAGCACGCCTTCCGAGAAGACGTTGCCGCTCTTCTCGGCGCGCACGCGGAGGATCTCGAAGATCAACTCCTGCTTGCGCATGCCGGTCGCGCCCGCGATGTCGAGCTCCTTGGCGATCTTGGTGAGCGCGGAGATGCTCATCTCCTTCATCGCCGAGAGCGAGATCGTCTGAGCGGGAGCGGCTTGAGCGGGAGTGCCCTGAGCGGGCGAGCAGGCGGGCGGCCGCGGGTGCGGCGGCTGCCTTGTCCTTCTCTTTTTCTTTTTCTGGTGGGGGGGCGGTGGCGGTGCCTACGCCGCCGTTCTTGGTAGGCTTGCGATCATCTTCCACAGTTCGTCCAGTCCTTCGCCTGTGAGCGCTGAGACCAGCGCCACCGGCATTTCAAATACGGTTTCCATCTCCCGAGCGTGACGTACGCGTTCCGCCTTCGTCAGCTTGTCCACTTTTGTTCCCACGACACCGCGGGCATACGACCGAGCCGCCAACCACTCCCACGCGTCCAGATCCGACGAGAGGCCCGGATGCCGCGAATCCACGAGTAGCAGCACGGCTCGTTGCCCCGGGCGATCGAAAAAGGCGTCTGTGATCTGACTGAACTCCGCCGACCCTTCACCTGGGCGGGCGTGCCGCGCGTATCCATATCCCGGCAGATCCACCAGGTAACAGGCCTGCATCGATCCGCGTCGCACGCGATAGATGTTGGCCAATCTCGTCTTGCCCGGAGTGCCGCTGGTTCGCGCCAACTGCTGGCGAACGAGCGCGTTGATCAGGCTCGACTTACCTACGTTCGAGCGCCCGACGAGCGCCACTTCTGGCAGCTGGTCACGCGGGAAATCGCCCGCACCGGCGGCGCTCGTGACGAACTCCGCGACTATTTGCACGCTCGATGGCTCACGGCTCCTGGCGTTCGACTCTCGCGTCGCAGCGGTCGGGCCTCAGCCCCAGACGAACCTCGAACGATGCATGTAGTGATCCAAAGCCCGGAGTCGGGAACCGGAGTCGATTTCTCAGTGCGGACGCGTGTCTCCTGCGGGCTCTGTCACATCGGTGACAACGGGAGCGGCGGGAATGCGCGACGGCAGCGGCTCGGCCAGCGCAATCTTCAACACCTCGTCCATCGTCGACACCATGTGCACGTCGAGCGTGTCCATGACGTTCTTGGGGATGTCGGCCAGATCCTTCTCGTTGTCGCGCGGCAGGATGATGTTCGTGACGCCGGCGCGATGGGCAGCGAGGACCTTTTCCTTGACCCCGCCGATCGGCAGCACCTTTCCGCGCAGCGTGATCTCACCGGTCATGGCCACGTCGCGACGCGTCGGAATCTTGGTCAGTGCCGACACGAGCGTGGTGGCCATCGTGATGCCCGCCGACGGTCCGTCCTTCGGGATGGCGCCCTCGGGCACGTGCACGTGAATGTCAATCTTCGAGTGGAAGTCGTCCGGCAGGTTCAGGTCCGCGGCCCTCGAGCGGACGTAGCTGAGCGCAGCCTGCGCCGACTCCTGCATGACGTCACCCAATTTGCCGGTGAGCGTGAGCTTCCCCTTGCCGGACATGAGCGTGGCTTCGCTGACGAGCAGCTCGCCACCCACCTCGGTCCAGGCGAGGCCGGTGGCCACGCCGATCTCGTTCTGCGCTTCGGCCATGCTCGGGCGGAACCGCGGCACGCCGAGGTGCGCAGTGACCCTTTCGCCGTCCACGTCTTCCTTGTATGCCTTGCCCTCGGCGACGACCTTGCGCGCGACCTTACGGCAGATTGAGGAAATTTCACGCTCGAGGTTACGTACGCCGGCCTCGCGCGTGTAGCGCTGGATGATCGTCTGAATCGACTCGTCCTGGAAAATGATGTTCTCCGAGGTGAGACCGGCGCCTTCGACGGCTTTCACCACGAGGAACCGCTTGGCGATCTCAACCTTCTCCTGCTCGGTGTAGCCGGCCAGTTGCAGGACTTCCATGCGGTCGCGAAGCGCCTGCGGGATCGTGTGCAGGACGTTGGCGGTGCAGATGAACATCACGTTCGAGAGGTCGTACTCGACATCCAGGTAATGGTCGAGGAACGTGCTGTTCTGTTCCGGGTCGAGCACCTCGAGCAGCGCCGCCGACGGGTCGCCGCGGAAGTCCATCGACATCTTGTCGATCTCGTCGAGCAGGAACACCGGGTTCTGCGTGCCGGCCTTCTTCATCATCTGGATGATCTGGCCGGGGAAGGCGCCGATATACGTCCGGCGGTGGCCGCGGACCTCGGCTTCGTCGCGCACGCCGCCGAGCGAGAGGCGCACGAACTTGCGGTTCATCGCGCGGGCGATCGACTTGGCGAGAGATGTCTTGCCGACTCCAGGAGGGCCAGAGAACGTCAGGATCGTGGCTTTGGGCTTCTTGACGAGCGAGCGCACCGCGAGGAACTCGAGTATGCGGTCCTTGATTTTCTCGAGACCGTAATGGTCTTCGTTCAGGACCACCTCGGCGTGCTTGAGATCGCGGTTCTCACGCGTCTTCTTGTGCCAGGGAACGGCGATCAGCCAGTCGAGATAGTTGCGCGAGACGGTGGCCTCGGCCGACATCGGTGGCATCGCTTCGAGGCGCTTGAGCTCCTGGACGGCTTTCTCCTCCACGTCCTTCGGCATTTTCGACTGCTCGATCTTCTTCTTGAGCTCGTCGACCTCGCTGCCTTTCTCGTCCTTGCGGCCCAGTTCCTTCTGAATCGCCTTCATCTTCTCGTTGAGGTAATACTCCTTCTGCGCCTTCTCCATCTGCTTCTTCACGCGAGACTGGATACGGCGATCGACCTGGAGCTTATCGACCTCGATTTCGAGGATGCCGGCGATGCGATTGAGGCGCTCGACGGGCGAGATGATCTCGAGCAGATTCTGCTTCTCGTCGACGCCGACGAGGAGGTGCGCGGCGATCGTGTCGGCAAGCTTGCCGGGATCGTCCACACGGACGGCGGCGATCATGGCGTCGTACTGCAGGTTGTTCGAGAGCTTCACGTACTGCTCGAACAGCGACACGACGCGACCCATGGTCGCTTCGATTTCTCCAGAGGTCTCCTTCTGCTTTGGAAGGACCTTCACGACGACCCGATAGAAGCCCTTGTCTTCCTTCCACTCGACGGCGCGCGCGCGGTCCACGCCCTCGACGAGCACCTTGATGTTGCCGTCCGGCAACTTCAGGTTCTGCACCACGTTGGCGACGCAGCCCATCGTGTAGATGTCGTCCGGGCGCGGGTCGTCAATCGAGGCGTCGTGCTGGGCGGCCAGGAAAATTCGCTTGTCCTTCATGAGCGCGTGATCGAGTGCACGCGTCGAGGACGGCCGTCCAATTACGAACGGCATCATCATGTGGGGGAAAACGACGACGTCCCGGAGGGGAACGATAGGGAGTGTCTCGTAGACTTCCATTAGATCCTTGTGGTCTCCAGTCTTCAGTCCTCGGTCTTCAGTCAGGACCGGGGACCGGAGACTGCGGACCGGAGACTAGCCTGCTTTTTCAATCAGGGTAATCGACTTGTCTTTCGCCTCCACGACCTCGCGTGTGACGACGACTTCGCGCAGCTTCTTCTGACCGGGCACCGAGTACATCAGATCGAGCATCAGGTCTTCGATGATCATCCGCAGGCCGCGGGCGCCGATCTTGCGCAACAGCGCAGACTCGGCAATGGCCTCGAGGGCGTCATCGGTGAACCGCAACTTAACGTTCTCGTACTCGAACAGCTTCTGGTACTGACGCGTGATCGCGTTGCGGGGTTGCGTCAGGATCTGGATGAGCGCCGGCTTGTCCAGTTCGTGGAGCGTGCCGACGACCGGGAGACGGCCGACGAACTCCGGGATGAGGCCGTACTTGATCAGGTCTTCCGGTTCCACGGCCTCGAGGGTTGCGCCGATCTCGCGCTTCGACACGGACTTGACGTCGGCCTTGAAGCCCAACGTCTTCTTGCCCACCCGGCGGTCGATTACCTTGTCGAGCCCGACGAAGGCGCCGCCGCAGATGAACAGGATATTGGTGGTGTCGATCTGGAAGAACTCCTGGTGAGGGTGCTTGCGGCCTCCCTGCGGTGGCACATTGGCCACCGTGCCTTCCAGGATCTTCAGCAGCGCCTGCTGGACGCCCTCACCCGAGACGTCGCGGGTGATCGAGGGGTTCTCGTCCTTGCGGCAGATCTTGTCGACTTCGTCGATGTAGATGATGCCCTGCTGGCACTTCTCGATGTCGCCACCGGCGGCCTGCAGCAGCTTGAGGATGATGTTCTCGACGTCCTCACCGACGTAGCCCGCCTCGGTCAGCGTCGTCGCGTCAACGATGGTGAAGGGGACCGAGAGGAGCTTGGCGAGCGTCTGGGCGAGCAGCGTCTTGCCGGTGCCGGTCGGCCCGATCAGCATGATGTTCGACTTCGTCAGCTCGACGTCGTTCCGGCTGCGCGGCTGCTTCTGGATCTCGATGCGCTTGTAGTGGTTGTAGACGGCAACGGCCAGTTTCCGCTTGGTGCGTTCCTGCCCGATCACGTACTCGTCGAGGAACTTCTTGATCTCGGGCGGCGAGGGGAGCGAGGAGCGGACGCCCCGGTTCTCGAACCGGTTGTCGTCGGCGATGATGTCGTTGCAGACCTCCACGCACTCGTCGCAGATGAACACAGTCGGTCCTGCGATCAGTTTACGGACGTCGTTCTGATCCTTGTTACAGAACGAGCAACGGAGAATCTCAGTCTCGCCGTTCTTCTTGACCATGTGTATGTGGGCTCAGGGCTCTTGGCGTCTGACGATCGTCTCGGGTTTGAAATCAGTCTTGACTGGTATTTCGGCCTCAATCCGGCTGGAGGCTAGAGGAGGCACCCTGGACGACAAGAGTTGGCGCCCAAAGCCGAGCCTATCTCGATGTTACACCCGTTTTCGGATGACGTCATCGATTATCCCGTATTCCTTCCCCTGGTCAGCCGACATGATGTAGTCCCGCTCAGTATCGTCTTGGATGCGCTTGCCTGTCTGTCCCGTATGGAGCACCAGGATTTCGTTGAGGCGCTCTCTCATGCGCAGTATTTCACGCGCATGGATGTCGATGTCCGTCGCCTGTCCAGCCAGCCCCTGCATGAGCGGCTGATGGATGACAATCCGGGCATTTGGCAGCGAGTATCGCTTACCCTTGGCTCCGCCCCCGAGCAGCACAGCCGCCATAGACGCCGCCTGACCGATGCAAATCGTCTGCACGTCGGGCTTGATGAACTGCATCGTGTCGTAGATGGCCAGCCCCGCCGTAATCGAGCCACCCGGGCTGTTGATGTACAGCTGGATGTCCTTGTCGGGATCCTCGGCCTCGAGGAACAGCATCTGGGCGATGGCGAGATTGGCGATCTGATCGTCGATCGGCGTGCCAATGAAGATGATGCTGTCTTTGAGCAGCCGCGAAAAGATGTCGTAAGCGCGTTCACCGCGGTTGGTCTGTTCGACCACCATCGGTACTAACTGTGCACGGCTCATTGTGATTTGTGATTGGCGGTGTGCGATCGGTGAATGAAGGGCACTCGCTACGAAATCCTAGCACGCGACAGGGCCAAGTCAACCGCCTTCTCTCGACGCAGCCCGGCCACGAGGCGGCCAATTCCGCCTTCCTTCTCAAACTGTGCACGTAACGCCGCAGGAGTTCGTCCGGCCCTGGTGGCGAAACGCTCGATTTCCTGGTCGATCTCCTGCTCGGTCACGACGAGTCCTTCGCGGCGGGCTATCTCGTCCAGCACGAGCGCGCTCGCGACCGACGCCCGCGCCGGCTCCCGCTGCGCCTCCCGGAACTGTGCCCAGTCGATGCCGGCCTGCCGCGGGTCCACATTCTGCTGCACCAACTGCCGCGCGAACTCCTCGAGGCGCCGATCGATCTCGCGTTCGGTGAGCGATGACGGCAAGTCGAACGTGATGCGCTCCGAGAGCTGCTTGAGGACCTCGCCGCGTAACTGTCGGGTGGAGTTCTCATCGGCTTCGGACTGCAGATCCGTGCGAACGCGCTCGCGTAAGGCAGCGATCGAATCGAACTCGCCCACGTCCTTCGCAAACTCGTCGTCCAGTTCGGGCAGCACGCGACGCCGGAGCTCCTTGACCGTGACCGAGTACGCGACGTCGGTGTTCGCCATTTCGGCGACCGTGTAGTCCTCGGGGAAGTGGATCGTGAAGGTCTTTTCGCTGCCGGGCGAGAGGCCGATCAGATTGGCATCGAACCCGGGAGGATTCGCCTTCGATCCGATCTCAATGCTCACGCCGTCGTGACGGTCCGGACCGGATGTGTCCTGCCGAACGAGATCCACGACGACCGTGTCGCCGTCGGTAGATGGGCGCCCTTCGACCGGTTCGAACTTCGCCGCGCGCTCGCGCAGACTCTGGAGGGTCTGGTCCACTGCGTCTTCGGTGATAGCAACCGGTGTCCGCGTTCCCGTCAGCGTCGTCAGATCGCCGGGATCGAAAGCGGGAACTGTTTCGATCGCCGCCGTGAAGCGCAGCGGCTGCCCCTCCTGAAGCGCGACGTCGCGCACGTTCGGCGTGTCGATCGGCTCGATGCCGCGTTCCTGCAGCGCCTCTTCAACCGCTCGCGGGATGAGGCCGTGCATCACTTCGTGGAGGATCTGTTCGCGGAACCGCTTCTTGATGAGCGTCGCGGGAACCTTGCCTGGCCGGAACCCTGGGACCTTGACCTTCTTATAGCCCTGCGCGACGCGATCGATCTCTGCGTCAACAACGGAGCTGTCGATCTCGATGGTGACCGTCTTCTGGGTTTCGCTGACGTCGGTGAACTCTGTCTTCATTCGGCTGTGGGCTAACAGGCAAGACCGGAACCTGAAACGAGGAACTTCGAACTGAGAACACGAACCCGGAACACGAACATGGAACCGGGAGCGTGGAACTGGGAACTGCACCAGATCCTACGACGATCCGCTCACATCTTACATTAGCGCAACAGGTCCTCTCGTTCCTCAACGGAGCGGCCGGCCTCTGCGTTCGTCGAACATGTGCTTTTGATTTCAATGCCGTTATCGACCTGGCGTCGATCGCAGCGTCCGGCTTCAGCTGGACCGAGTGAGAACCTGCGCACACTGTCTCGAATCAGGTCACAGCGCCTTCCCGATCCTGCGCGTTAGTGCAGGTCATTCCTGTGATCCAATTTCAAAATGCGCTTATTTCTCAGTAGTTTACAAAAGACACGCTTGAGCTGCTGAGTGACCCTCGGCATATTGGAAAAAGCCTTAACCGCAAAGGGGAATTCCAATGCGCCACACAGCTTCCTCGTTTCGTTGGCTAGTCGTCGTCACCGGGTTCATTCTGTCGGCCCTCGCACCCGAGCGCGCGTTTGCAGAGCGCCAGGTGTCGAGTGTGCTGATCGTCATGTCTGATAACGCGCCCACGGCGAACTCCGTCCGGAGCGCGCTGCTAGGCCAGGGCATACCAATCGTGAACGTCGACGCCCGGTGCAACGGTGCGAAGCCGCCGCTCGCGACGCTGCAGACGTACGACGTGGTCATTGCCTGGACCAACTGCGGCCTGCCGGACAGCGTTGGCTGGGGCAATGTGCTGGCCGACTACGTCGATGGCGGTGGCCATCTGGTCCTCGCCTCGTTTTCGTGGTTCGGGCCGTCGATCGACTTCGACGGCCGGATTGCCGCTCCCGGCTATTCGCCGTTCGACTCCGGCGGGGCGCAGTTCACCTCGAGCCCGCTCGGCACGTACGACGCGCTGCACCCGCTCATGTCTGGCGTGTTCTCGGTCACCTCGATGCTACGCAACAACGTGACTGTCGATCCGGGCGCGACACTCGTTGCACGCTGGGCGGACGGCCAGCCGTTTGCCGCCGTCAACGATGCCTGCAACATCGTCGGCATCAACGCGTATCCGGGCAGCAATTGGAGCGGCGATTTGATGCGGGTCTTTATCAACGCCGTTAGACTCGAGTGCCGGGGCGAGCCGCCGGCCGCGAATGCCGGCGTCGATCAGAGCGTGAACGAACAACAGCTCGTGACGCTCGATGGCAGCGGCAGCAGCGATCCCGACGGCGACGCGTTGTCGTATTCGTGGGCCCAGGTCAGCGGCCCGCCCGTCGTGATGTCGGATCCCACCGCGGCGAAGCCGACCTTCATGGCACCGTTCGTCGTGCTCGGCGGGGAGACGCTCACGTTCGAGCTGACCGTGACGGCGAATGGCGACACTGACACGGATACGGTCAGCATCTCGGTCGTCAACGTGAACCATGCCCCGGTCGCGGCTGCCGGCGACGATCAGTCGATTGCCGAGGGCTCCCTGGTCACGCTCGATGGCCAGGACAGCTTCGACGTCGATGCCGATCCGATCAGCTATACGTGGGTCCAGATCAGCGGCCCCGCGGTGACACTCAACGGCGCGAACACCGCGACGCCCAGCTTTACGGCTCCGCTCGTGAGCGTCAGCGCCAGCGCTCGCAGCCTGGTCTCGTCGACGACACTGGTCTTCAAGCTGGTCGTCGATGACGGCTTCCCGCAGGATGCGCCGGCTCCAGGCTACGAGCTGGAAAACGTCGAAGACATCATCACGATCGATGTCAGCAACCTGAACAACAACCCGGTCGCCGACGCCGGTCTCGACAAAACCGTGAGCGAGCGCAGCGAAGTTGTGCTGACCGGCAAAGGAACTGATCCGGACGGCGACCCGCTCACGTACTCATGGCTGCAGATCGACGGTCCGTCAGTGCCACTCACAGGCAGCGACGGCCCGACGCCGAGTCTGACGACGCCATTCGTCGGCGCCGGTGGGCTGCAACTGACCTATCAGCTCACGGTGCAGGACGAGTATGGCGGCGTGGCGACGGATACCGTAGTCGTGCGCGTGCAGAACGCCAACGATCCTCCGCTGGCGTCCGCGGCACGGCCGACTCTCGCTTGCATCTGGCCGCCGAACCATGGGCTCGTGCAGATCGGTATCGTTGGCGTCAGCGACGCGAACGACAACGCGACCATCATCATCGACCGAGTCACCCAGGACGAACCGACCAACGGTCTCGGCGACGGCGACACCGCGATTGACGCGTTCATCAATCGCGACGGCACCGTGCTGCTGCGTGCCGAGCGAGATGGCAAGGGCGACGGGCGCGTGTATCACATCCACTTCACCGCGTCCGATCTCGAGGGCAGCGCCTCGGGCTCGGTGACGGTGTGTGTGGCGCAGCAGAAGAATCGGGTGGCCGTCGACGGCGGCGAGCTGTACGACTCGACACGGTAGGCAGGTCGTGGAGGCGGTTGACGTCCTTCCGCCTCCACGATGTAGACGATAGACGTCGGGAGTGACGGAGAAATTTCGAACTGAGAACGCGAACCCGGAACAGGAACGTGGAACTGGGAACTACAGCTTTCTTCCAGGTTCCGGGTTCC
The DNA here is from genome assembly GCA_963818645.1 of uncultured Acidobacteriota bacterium. GTDB lineage: Bacteria > Acidobacteriota > Vicinamibacteria > Vicinamibacterales > UBA2999 > Gp6-AA40. The sequence continues at coordinate 23,978 of CAWFTF010000011.1, forward strand.
TGGTTCCGTAGTGCGAAAGGAGGGACTCGAACCCCCATACCCTTTCGGGTACCAGATCCTAAGTCTGGCGCGTCTGCCAGTTCCGCCACTTTCGCGTCCGATCAGCCTATCACGGGCAACGGTCCGAAGGGGCGACGGGACGATGGTGCGAGGGTCCGGGGTCCGGGGTCCGGGGTCCGGCGGGTCAGGTGTTACGCCGTTTTCCGTCGAGCCTTGGGCCGCATCCGCAGCATCCGTGGTCGAACGTTGGCGAGACGGGCTGCGCGCTTCACGTTCGAGATGATGAGCTCATCGACCGGGCCGCGTGAGGACGCACGCGAGTTAATGGCGCGTCGTGCCGGAACGCGGCTGATCTTGAGTTGCACCCTCTGCGCGTCGACCGTCGTGTAGGCCTTCATGATTTCCGCGGCGCTCGAGTTCGACACCACGACACGCGCGCCGCGTTTGCACGCGCCGACGACCGCCTGCTGAAGCCGCCACTGATCGAACGACGTGAACCCGCCGGCCGTGTAGTGGGCGAAGTTCGACGTTCGACTGAGTGGCGCATACGGCGGATCACAGTAGACGAAATCTCCCCGTCCACAGCGGGCGAGCGTCTCGTCGAACGGGGAGAGCGTGATCGACACGCGATCGTTCCGCAGAGCAGCGCCGACGGCGCGGATGTGCGTCTCGTCGCAGATGCGCGGGTCGGTGTAGCGTCCGGCAGGCACGTTGAACCCGCCCCGCCGATTCAGTCGGAAGAGTCCGTTGAAGCCGGTTCGGTTCAGGAAGATCAGCATCGCCGCCAATTCGGGCGTGTACCGCAAGGCGACTTCATGCTGGCTCGATGACTGCGCCTGCAGCGTCGCACGCGCGGGGTTGAAGCGTTGATCGCGAACGTCGTAGTAGCACTCGTTTCCCGATTTCCGGTACTCGTGTGCCAACGCCTTCAACTCCTGGATCACATCGTCGGCGCGATCCCGCACCGTCCAGTAACAGCCGATCAGATCGGGGTTGACGTCGCAGAGTTGAATCTCGCAGCGATCCAGGCGACCGATGTTCAGGAGATCGAAGAACACGGCGCCACTGCCAACGAAAGGTTCGACGTAACGCGAGAAGGTCGGCGGATAGTGCTCAGAGAGAGCCGGAAGGAGCTGACGTTTGCCGCCGGCCCACTTCAGGAGCGGGCGGACGGTCGAGGTCGATGCACGCATCTGCACGACTCAAGTATCGGTCGAAGGATCGCCTTCTGTAGAGTCCTCATTTGCGGGGGAGACCCGCGAAGCTCGACCGCTACGCCGCAACGACTCTCTGAGCAGGTACTCGATCTGGGCGTTCAGGCTGCGAAGATCGTCGTTCGCCCAGCGCTGAACGCCCTCGAGGACGCCTGCATCGATACGGAGAAGGAAGGACTTTCGGTCTGCCAAGTGGGGTCAGCCTATTGATGAATGGTCCCGGTGTTCAGGATCGGCTGGGCCGCCTTCTCGCCGCACAGCACGACGAGCAGGTTGCTGACCATCGCCGCTTTGCGCTCTTCATCCAGGTGGACGATGCCCTTGTGCGAGAGCTGTTCGAGGGCCATTTCCACCATCCCGACCGCACCCTCGACGATCAGTTTGCGGGCGGCGATGATCGCGCCAGCCTGCTGCCGTTGCAGCATCGCGGCCGCAATCTCCTGTGAATAGGCCATGTGGCTGAAACGTGCCTCGAGGACTTCGACGCCGGCCTTTTCCAACCGCTGCTGGACCTCCTTCTTCAGATGATCGGCGACTGCGGCCGTCGATCCTCGGAGGGAGACGATGTGATCCTCGTGTGAGTCGTAGGGGTAGCTCGTGGCGGCGTTGCGGAGCGCAGCCTCGCTCTGCACTCTGACGTAGTTCTCGTAGTCGTTCACCTCGAACATCGCTTCCGCCGTTTCGACGACCCGCCACACCACGACGGCGGCGATGTCGACGGGATTGCCATCCTGATCGTTGACCTTGAGTTGAGAACTCTCGAAGTTGCGCACCCGCAGCGAGATCTTGGTTTTGTTGAAGAAGGGGTTTGCCCAGCGCAATCCTGCAACCTTGGCGGTGCCCATGTAGCTACCGAAGAGCTGCAGTACCTTTGCCTCGTTGGGTGCCACCATGAAGAAGCCCTTGAGGAGGAAGATCCACAGAATCGGAAATACCGCCAATGCTGTGATGAAGAGCACGGTAGCCAACCCATCGTTCCCGGCAAGGAACGCCTGCCTTCCCGCTCTGAAGAAGGGAATGCCGGCCAACGGCAGAAGGACCAGAGGAAGCAGCGGAAGCCCAGGAACCCCATGGCGTAAGCGTTCGCGAACCATCGACGTCCTCCTAAAAGGGCGGAAGCCCTTCAGTGATGTCTTAGTGATATCACTTTGAAATCTCAAGTGTCAATGGTTGAGCGTCGACGCGCTGTTTTCTTAGGCGGGGAGACGCACGCTCGAATTGCGCAGGTAATTCAGGGTCGTAGCTCGATCATCTCGTGTGAGAGCTGGTCACCAACCACACGAAGCTTTGCTACCGCGATCGGAAGAGTGAATCGGCGCGGGCCCGCACTGCCAGGATTTAGAAACAGCACGCCGTGACGAATCTCTGCGTCTGGGCGATGCGAATGGCCGTAGATGACTGCCGCGAAGCCGGCGGCTGTTGGATCGAGATCGAGTGCGGCGACGTCGTGCAGAACGTAGAACTGCAGCTGGCCGACTTCGACGACGTCTGTCATCGGTAGCGCCTTTGCCCACTCGCCGGTGTCCACATTTCCACGAACGGCAAACGTCGGGGCGATGGCTCGAAGTTGTTCGAGGATCTGCGCGCCCCCGACATCGCCGGCATGGACGATCAGGTCTGAGCCTTTCAGCGCCTCGGTCGCCTCTGGTCGAAGCAGTCCATGCGTGTCAGAGATGACACCAACGATGATGGCCGTCCGACTCACCGGACTTACGGCTCGGTGTTGATGGCGTAGTAGGCGATCGTCTTCGTCGGTACTTCCTTGAACCAGTGCGGCGTCTTTGCTGGAATCGTGATGACGTCGCCCTTCGTCAGATGATGCGAGTCGCCACCCTGAACGCTCGGCGCGCGACGCTGGCCGGGCACCGTGTCTCTGGCATCCACTAACGTTCCACCTGTCACGAACGTCGCCTCGCCCTCGACGATGATGAAGACATGGTTCGTCTTCTCATGGACTTCGACTTCGCCGGCGCCGCGACGCTGAGCCAGGACGATGAGGCCATGGTCGCCGATGATCTGGCCGCCCTTTGCCATCGTCGCAGACACTTTCTCGTGCGGCACGTAAGTCACGACGGTTGGAACACCATCAGCGGCCACGACGACCGCCATCGTCAGAACCATCGTCAGCGTCCGTAGGAGCTTCATATCGCCTCCGTTTGTAGTGGTGGCCAGTATCCTATGTGAACCTCGCGTGCTTCGCTCAATGGCATCGGGCCGGTCACGGTGACCTTTTCAGCGGCGCGGGCGAAGAGCTCGGTACAGGGGATCAGGAAATTGCGTCCCGCAATCGCGCCAAGCTGCTCTGAAGACAGCGCGAACACGACCGACCGAATGCCGGCCCAATACAGCTTGCCTGCGCACATCGCACACGGCTCACAGCTTGTGTAGAGAACACTTCGTCGAATCTCATCCGGCGACAGGCGTCGGATTGCCTCGGCGACGAGATTCGTTTCGGCATGGGCCGTTGGATCACGGTCAGTGAAGACCGTGTTCTTCGCGGTCAGGACGACCGCGTCGTCGATCGTGAGAAGCGAGCCGAACGGATGGTTACCTTCTGCTCTGGCTTCTCGGGCGAGCTCGATGGCTTGCTTGAGGAAACGCTCCTGAATGTCTCTCGAAGACATGAGAGACGACAGTAGCACTGTCTGTGTCAGTCGCCCGCGAGCGACAGCCGGAAGGCTGCCATCTCTTCACCGTTACGGACGAGCAGGACGTTTCCGACAAGCACTGGGTGATTCCACGTCTTGCCTTCGATGGCCGGGACGCGTGCGATCTCTTTGAACTCACCGGGCGTCGCTGAGACGAGCGCCAGGGTGCCGTCCTCTGACAGCACCAGCAACAGATCCTGATCCGGCAAGAGCAGAAGCTGTCCGTTTCCGTAGCGCCCGCCCTTCCACACACGCTTGCCGGTTTCCATGTCGATGCAGGCGAGGATGCTGCCGTCGAAGCCGAAGGCGTAACCGTTGTGCACGACGAAGTCGTTGTAGTACGGCTTGAGCCCGTTCGACGTCCAACGCTCTTCGACATTCCAGCCGCCCGCCCGGTGAGCCACAGTCAGACGGCGCGTGCCGTTCCCACCCGTGCCGCCGATTGTGTTGATCACGACGCCGTCCGGCGTCAGGGCCGGTTGCACTATCGCCACGCCTTGCCACGCGTGCTCCCAGAGCACCGTGCCGTTAGCTGGAGCCAGGCTCGTGACACCCGATCCGCCGAGGAGCATCACCTGGGGGATGCCGTCGATCGTCGTGCGATGTGGAGAGCTGTAGCTCCCGTGATGGACAGGGCCCACCCAGCGAGGGCGGCCAGTGGCGGCGTCGTAGCCAACCAGGGTCGCATCGGCCGCGACGATCACCACGTCGTCGATGACGAGAGGCGAGCTGGCGAAGCCCCATCCCGGCACTTCGGTTTTCGTTTCCGCTGCGACGTTGCGCGACCACTGGAGTCTGCCACTGTTCGCGTCGAGCGCGTTCAAGAGTCCAGTTGCGCCGAACGAGTAGACACGACCGTTGTTGAGCGTCGGGGTTGCGCGCGGACCAGCGCCACCGTTCGACTCCCAGAACCTGACAGGATCGCGATGCCGCCATACCGGTTCTCCAGTGCTCATCTTGTAGGCGGACACGTTCTCGTCGTCGCCGCGCTGTTCCTGCGTGTAAATCAGATCGCCGCGGACCGCGAATGAGGACCAGCCCGGACCGATCGGACGACGCCATAACTGGACGGGCGGTGTGCGAGACCAGTCTGTGTCGATTCGCACGCCGTGAACGGTGCTGTCACGATCGGGTCCGCGGAAGCCAGGCCACTCCGCATCGTTCGCTGCCACTGCAGCTGCGGGTGCAGGAGCCGGCGAACTCTCTGCAGGCTTGTCGGGGTTATGAGTGGGCGCCGGCTGCGGCACCGCGCTCACTGCTGGCGGTGCGACGGGCGGTGCCTCGGTCGTTGCGGGGGGCGGAAGCGGTGCCGGCTCGTCACTGGCCTGTGACAGCAAGCGTTCCTCTGGAGTTGGCGTCCAGCGCCAGTGAATTTCTGACCCGGCGCCGAGCACGCCACCAGTCCGAAGCAAGGCGAAGAATCCGCACGCAAGCAGGATGGTGGCGACCAGCGAACTGCGTCGAATTCCATTCGACAGCGTACGGGTTGTGACGGCCCACGCGACAAGCGCCACGCTCATCACCGGGATGGAGTAGAGCGGAAGCATCGCCCCCATCATCCCGGTGGTGATCGACTCGTGCGCCACTCGCGATACGAGGAGGGGCGCTACGATCATCACCGCAAGTGCTCCGAGCCTCTCCTGCCAGATGGCCCGGCTGAAGAACAGCCACCACATCACGATGGCGAGTGCGCCGAGGACGCCGCCAATAATGGCAATGGCACCGACTTCGGGGAAGATGAGGGGAGTGACAAACCGGATCAGGCAGAGCAGCACGGCAGCAACGACGCCTGGCCACAACCGCAGGGGTCTATGGGGATCCGACGCGGTCTGCTGGCTAGTCATAAACGGACCAGACGCTTCTGGTGTCCAGCTTGTTCCCTGAATCCGTTTTGAGAAGATGATCGACGCCTTGCGTCTTTTCGTCGCTGAGCGAGCCATGGACGATGCGACCTGCCGCCGCGTGCAGGCGGCGATGGACGTCGGGGTCCGCGAACCGTCAGAGGTGATTGAAGACGAGATGTCGCTCGTCGAGGACGTGCGCCGCGCGTCCCACATCGAGGTGACGCCGGCCATCTTCGAGCTGATCGATGCTCATCTGGATGCCCAGCGTGACGCGATCGCCGCGTTCTTCGACTGGCCACTCGAGGGTCGCGAGGGTGTCAACGTCCTTCGCTACGATGCCGGCGGATTCTACAAGCCGCACGTGGATCGGGCCGACTTGCCCGCGTGGCCACCAGCGGCGCAGCGTGCGTTCACGGTGATTTTGTTTCTCGAGAGCGCACGGGAGGCCGACGCGGTCGGGCGGTTTCAGTGGAGGAGTCTTGCGACTCCTGCCGGACAATGCGCCCTCGATCGACATCGTGCCGCGACGTGGCTTGCTCGTCGCCTTCCCGGCCGACATCGTTCACGAAGTGCTGCCGGTGACCGACGGTCACCGCGATACGGTAGTCGATTGGTTTTCCTGAACGCGCGACTGCCAGTCCACGATGGCGGACACCTGCGCAGACGATGACGAGCCAACGGGCACGACGGCGATGAGCGCATCGCGTCGATGTGCGGCATCGAAATCGCGAATGCCGGGCGCATCGAGCACGGGTACCGCCGGAGCAAAGCTCGCTGGCGAACTGTTCGCTAGCCTTGCGCGCATGATGGCCGATCCGCGCAAGAAGAAGATCGATTGTCCGTCGCGACTCCAGCGCGGCTTCGAGCCGCCGGCAAACGAGACGCGAACGCGACTGCCGTCACGGCGACTCGCGTAAATATCAGGCCGGCCAGACTCGTCTGACACATACGCGAGCCACGTTCCATCTGGCGACCAGCGACCGTCCGTGTCGTTGAAGCCACTCTTCACGAGCGTCGTCTTTGTATGGCGCGTGTCGTCGATTGCGTTGATGTCGCGTGCAGACGCCGCCTCGATTCGCGTGGACGATGATGTTCGTCCCCAGCCAGTCAGTTGGCGTGGCATCGCCTTCAGCGATCGCTTGGTCCTCGGCGTCCTTCTCGTGTGCGCGCTTCACGTAGAGGGCGGGCCTGCCGGTCTGCAGTGATCTGAACGCTACCCGTTGCCCATCTGGCGACCAGACCGGGTCGCTGTCGGCAGCGAGCGCGAGCGTGAGAGGCTGACTGGCCGCGCCCGCAGCCGCGGGCACGACGGCAATATCCAGCGTGCGAAGCAGCGGAGCCACATGTGTGACCGCGGCGTACTTGTCGTCTGGAGACAACCGCACCTGCCACAGATCCCCTGCCTCGCCCATTGTTCCTGTTCGAGTGCCATTCGTGTCGAACGATGCGAGCTCGCGCGCTCGAGCAGCAGCTGGGGCAGCGAGCACGATGCGCGACGAAGCGGCGAACAGACTTCGGCCGCTCGGCGTGACGCCGACGCCTGTCATCAGGGCAGTAGTGCGTCCCTGAAGTGCCCCGGTGGCTTCGTCCACTCGCTGAGCCAGCAGCACGTCGTCTCGGACGACGAGCAGCACGCTCGCAACGATCTGGCCATGCCCTGAGGTGACTGCCAGATCGTGTTCCTCGCCGTCGTGGACCAGACGCACGGTCCTGCGACCTGATTCTCCAATCGCCGTGTAGACGAAGTCGGCGCCGCGACCTGTGGCGAGCGGAAAGACATGTGCACGATCTCCGGCTCGCAGAGTGGTCGCGTCTGCGATCGCCTGTCCCTGCAGCCGGCGGATTACTCCCGTCGATTGAAGTGCGGCGAGAATCGACCCATCGGGAAGCGACGACGCTCCGGCAGGCGAAGGCGCGTCGGCGATGCTGCTGACGGCACCATCGCTGAGCGTGAGCCGCCGCAGTTGCGTGTTCGAGAAGAAGAGAATCGCGTCACCGTTCGCGCTCCACGCCGGAAGCTGTGCTCCTTCAGTGCCGGCCAGCGGTTCCGCCCGATCCGAATCGAGCGTGCGACGCCACAGCGTCGTCGTCCCTGCGCGAGTTGCGACGAAGACGATGTGCCGTTCGTCGGGGGAGATCGCGGCGTCGAGCGGCTCGTCGCCGGAGCCGAGCTCAGCGCCCGATGGAGCGCCGAGTGTGAGCGTGAGTGGAGGAGGCGGCGGTGGCGGCACCTCTCGGAGGTGCCGCACAACGGGAATCGAGAGGCCGACGACGGCCAGGCCGAGCGCGATGGCGATCCATGTCGAGCGCGGCACGGACCTACTCTCGCACTTTGCCCTTTGAACTTAGAACTTTCTCGACCAAGTCGTCGGCCAGCGCTCGACTACCACCTTCTTCTCCGTGTAGAAGTCGATTGCATCGCGTCCCTGCGCGTGCAGGTCGCCGAAGAAGCTGTCCTTCCAGCCCGAGAACGGGAAGTACGCCATCGGTGCGGCCACTCCGACGTTGATGCCCACGTTGCCGACGCGAGCCTCGTAACGGAACTGACGCGCAGCGGCGCCGCTCGTCGTAAAGAGACACGCCATATTGCCGAATGCCGACCCATTGATCATCGCGATCGCAGCATCCACATCGTCGGCGCGCATCACGCTGAGGACTGGACCGAACACCTCGGTGCGCGCCAGTTCACTGGCAGGGTCCACGTCAGCGAGCACCGTCGGTCGGAGGAAGTTGCCGTTGGCATACCCGTCGACTCTGGCGTTGCGGCCATCGACAAGTGGCTTCGCACCGGCCGCCACGCCTTGCGCGATGAGTCCTTCGATGCGAGTCTTGCTGTCGGCGGAGATCACCGGTCCCATCTCCGTGCCCTTGTCCATGCCGTATCCGACTTTTCGAGACGCGGCCGCGTCGCTGATCTGTTGCGTGAACGTCTTCTCTGCATCAGCAACCGTGATGACAACTGACGACGCCAGACAACGCTGGCCCGCGCAGCCGAACGCCGAATCAGCCACGATCTTCGTCGTCATGTCCATGTCGGCGTCGGGCAGAACGACGATCGGGTTCTTGGCGCCTCCCTGACACTGCACGCGCTTGCCGTTTGCCGCAGCGCGGCTGTAGACGTATCGCGCGATGGGTGTGGAACCGACGAACGAGATCGCCCGAACCTCCGGATGATCGAGCAGCGCATCCACGGCGTCCTTGCCACCGTGAACGAGATTCACGACGCCAGGCGGGAAACCAGCTTCTTCGATCAGTTGGAGCACCCGCGCCATCGTGAGCGGCGTCTTCTCGGATGGCTTGAGGACGACGGTGTTACCGCAGGCCACGGCGTACGGCAAGAACCAGAGCGGGATCATGCCGGGGAAGTTGAACGGCGTGATGACCGCGACCACGCCGACCGGCTGTCGAATCATCAGTTCGTCGATGCCCGATGCGATGTCTTCGAGGTTGCTGCCCATCATCAGCGATGGGATGCCGGTCGCCACCTCGACGTTCTCGATGCCACGTTTCAGCTCGCCTTCGGACTCGGCGAGCGTCTTGCCGCACTCCTGCGTGACCAGCTTGGCAATCTCGGTGAAGTTGGCGTCGAGCAACGCCTTCAATCGGAAGAGCGGCTGAATGCGATCGCCGGCCGGCGTGCGGCGCCACCCCTGCAGCGCCTTTGATGCGGCAGCGACGGCCTTGGCGACGTCAGCGGCGCCCGAAAGCGGCGCTTCGGCCAGCACGTCTCCAGTGGCCGGATTCCGAACGGCGATCACGCTCGCCGCGGATGCAGGTTCCCACTTTCCGCCAACGAAATTCTTCAACAACGTTTCTTGCCCGATCATTGCTGCTCCTCTGTCCATGGGGTCAGACCCCTTCACACTCCCTCGACGAGTGAAACGGTGTGAAGGGGTCTGACCCCATCCGATCTTATGGCACCACGATAGCCCGACCGACGATCTCGCCACGAGCCAGCGCCTTGTAGGCGGCATCTGCGTCGGCCAGAGAAAACCGCTGCGTCACCATCGTCTCGGGACGGAAGATGCCCTTCGCGGCGAGCCGGATGATTTCCGGCATGTCGCTGCGCGTCCTCGCGCCATACGAGCCGATGATGCGGAGCTCGCGCCGCACGAGCCGGGTGATCTCGACCGGTGCCGCGGTTTTGCCCGGTGCGATGCCGACCGCGACCATGCGGCCGCCGTCGCGAATCATTTCGAATGCCTGCGTAAATGTCTGCGGCAGTCCGAGGACTTCGAACGCCACGTCGACGCCACGGCCGTCCGTCAGCTCGCGAACGCGTGCGGTTGCATCGGTTGTGGTCGCGTTGACCACATCGGTGGCGCCAAGACGGCGCGCCGCCTCGAGCTTGTCGTCCTTGACGTCCACCGCGATGATCTGTGACGCCCCGAAGGCATGTGCGATCTGAATGACGTTGATGCCGACGCCGCCGACGGCGACGACAGCCACGCGTTCGCCGCCTCGCAGCTCCGCGCCGTGGCGCACTGCCCCGTACGCAGTGAACACTGCGCAACCGAGGACGGCGGATTCCTCCAGCGGCAACCCATCGACGAGAGGAAAGACGTCGGTCGCCGGCACGACAGAATACTCAGCGAGCCCAGCCATCGAGTACATCGCGATCGGCGATCCGTCACGCCGCCGAAGTCGCGTCGTGCCGTCATACAACGTGCCCTTCAGGCGATTCATCGCGAAGAAGCTGTCGCACAGGTCGTCACGTCCTGCGCCGCACGGCGTGCAGAATCCGCACGGCATGATGAACGCGGACACGACCTTGGTTCCAACGGCGGGACTCTTCACGCCAGGTCCGAGCGCGGCAACCGTCCCCGAGATTTCGTGCCCCATCACTGCAGGAGTCGGAAACGCCACTTCGGCCTTCATGACGTGCAGGTCGGTGTGACACACGCCGCACGCGCTCACTTTCACGAGGATCTCGCCCGCGCCAGGTTCGGGCATCGGAATCTCCTCGATGTGCACCCCGCCCGGGGCGCTCTCGAGGATGGCGGCTCTCATCGTCTGCATCGGCTCTGGACTCTCGACTCTCGGACTCTGGGCTCAGGCGACGAGCCTGAAGCCGAGAGCCAAAGCCCTAGTCTATGTGATCCCGATGAGTCTCTGAGGCGAGGAGCACCGCGACGATGGTGACGGCTGCCATGAAGATCAGGTAGAGGGACAGCGCGTTCGTGCCGTACTTGGCCAGGAGAAGCGTGGCAATGAAGGGCGACGTGCCGCCCGCGAGAACTGCCGCCAGTTGTGCGCCCAGCGATGCGCCGCTGTAGCGCACACGCGTGCCGAACAGCTCGGAGAAGAACGCTGCCTGCGGGCCGTACATCGCCGCGTGCGAGAACACGAACGCGACGATGAGCGCGAGCCACACGAGCGGAGGTGACGCCGTGTCGAGCAGGCGGAACAGCGGGTACGCCCACAGGGCCGTGGCGATGGCGCCGAACAGATACACGGGGCGCCGTCCGAACCGATCCGACATCGCACCGAAGAATGGAATCGCCATCAGCTCGAGGCCCGCGCCGATCAACATCGCGGTCAGCACCACCTGCTGCGGCATCTTCACGTGCTGCGTCGCATACGTGAGGACGAAGACGCTGTAGATGTAGAACGCACCGTTCTCGCCGAAGCGTGCGCCCATCGCAAGGAGCACCTGCTTCGGATACGTTTTCAGCACTTCGATGATGGGCTGGTGTGCTTCGCGCGACGCTTCTTTCACCTTGGTGAATGCCGGCGTTTCGAGAATCCGCACGCGGATCATCAGCCCGACGATGACGAGCAGCGCGCTCAGAAGAAACGGCACACGCCAGCCCCAGGAGAGGAACTGTTCCTCGGGGAGGCGCGAGAACACCGCGAACACGGCGGTCGAGATCACGAGACCCGCCGGTACGCCAATCTGCGGCCAGCTGCCGTAGTAGCCACGCGTCCCCGGCGGTGCATGCTCGACGGCCATGAGCACCGCGCCGCCCCATTCGCCGCCGACGCCGAATCCCTGCGCGACGCGCAGGAGGACGAGGCCAACTGCGGCCCATGGCCCGATCTGTTCATAGGTCGGCAGCAGACCGATCAGGAACGTCGCGACGCCCATGACGACGAGCGTGAGCACGAGCATCGACTTGCGGCCGATCTTGTCGCCGTAGTGTCCGATGACGATGCCGCCGACCGGCCGCGCGACGAAGCCCACGGCGTAGGTGCCGAAGGCGGCGAGCGTGCCCATCAGCGGGTCGAACGTGGGGAAGAACAGGCGGTTGAAGACGAGTGCTGCCGCTGTGCCGTAGAGGAAGAAGTCGTACCACTCGATCGTGGTACCGATGAAGCTCGCGACGGCGACGAGCCTGACGGAGTTGGTTTCAGATGAGTGCGCGGTCTGCGTCATCGGCCCTGCAAGGTACCACACAGCCGGAAGTGCAAAGTTCGAAGGTTAAAGTTGTTAAGTTGCTTCCCAACTTTGCCCTTTGTCCTTTGAACTTCTGGGGCGCTGTATGATTCACAGTCCATGCACACGGAGCTCCAGGAAGCCATCGACCTGCACGAGTCCATCGTAGCCGAGGCCGGGAACGCCCTCGTCGGCTACGAGACGGAAAAGGCGCTCGCCAACGTCGTTCTGCTCTCGGAAATCCCGACCACCTACGACAAGGACCAGAAGCGGCAGGTGAACGCCGGCAACCTGCTCCTCCGCGGTGTGCCCGGTGTGGGCAAGACATTTTTTGGTGTGATCCTCGCGGCGATCAGCAACGCGAAGTTCGCCAGAATCCAGGGTCGTGCCGACCTTCAGCCCACGGAGATCGTCGGCTTTCAGATGATCAACCCGGCGACCGGGGAGTTCATCACCGAGTTCGGACCGCTGGCCTCGGCGGAGATCATCCTCCTCGACGAGATCAACCGCATCCCGCTCAAGTCACAGAGCGCGTTTCTCGAGGGGCTGCAGGATCGCACGGTCACCGTCGGCAAGACGACGTACGAGATGGCGCCATTCAGCTTCGCGATCGCGACGATGAACCCGGTGGAACTGGGGCAGGGCACGTTTCCGCTCTCGGAAGCGGCCACCGACCGGTTCGCGATCATGATCAACATCGCGTATCTGGCGCCGCTGGAAGAGGAGAAGCTGGTCAACTTCGACTTCAAGCGCGTGCGCCTGAAGGCGTTGATCCCGAAGGAACGCATCATCGAACTGCGGTCGGTCATCACGCGTGAGGTCTTCCTGCACGACGCGCTCGCGAAGTACATCCGTCGTCTCGTCGGCGCGACGAGGCCGTACAACGCCGAGACCGAGTGGCTCCACCGGTCGCCGTCGTCGCTCGTCGAGAAGTGCGTGGACCTCGGTGCGTCGCCGCGCGCGACGATCTGCTGGGGCCGACTCGTCAAGGTGTGGGCGCTGCTGCTGCATCGCCGCGCGGAGGTATTTCCGGAAGACATTCAGGATCTGGCGAGGTACGTCCTCAGCCATCGCGTGTGGCTCGGACCGCATGCCGCCAGTCACGGCGTGTCCGTCGAGATGGTGATCGACGACATCATCGCCAACGTGCCCGTGCCATGAGATCTGTTAGGCGGTCGGGAGTCATTTGTCGTGGACACTCTTATCCCAAATCCCGTCACGAGGACTGTCCTGATCAAATGACTCCCGACCCCGTTGCAAATTGGCCCGAGTTAACCGAGTGGAAGAGATCAATCTCCAGGAGATCGCTGAGATCGAGCTCTTCATCTTGAAACGGATGAAGGAATTCACGCTCGGCGACCATGCGAGCGTGTTCAAGGGCTCGGGGTTCAACTTCGTCGGCATCCGCGACTGGCAGCCGGGCGATCGGATGTCGAACATCGACTGGGCACAGTCGTCGCTCAACAACTTCAGTCCGCTGGTCACTCGCGAGTTCGAGCAGGACAGCAACGCCGCCATCGTCGCCGTTGCGGACGCGTCGCTGTCGACGCGCTGCGGTATCGAGGCCGATCTGATTGCGACGTCGATCGCGCGTGCCGTCGCCGCCGCCGGGCTCTCGGCGATGTTCTTCCAGGATCGCTTCGGCGTCGTGACCTTCAACGATCGGTTCGAACAGGTGGCCGCCGCGCGCCCGCGGATCGGACGCTCACATCTGCTCTACTGCCTCGATCTGTATCGCCAGTCTGTCCTCGGCAAGGACGAGGCGAATGAACGCGACGTCATCGTGGGGATCGAAAGCCAGGTCCGCAAGTCGTCGCTCATCCCGGTCATTTCGGATTTCCTGTTTCCGGACGTCGAGCACATCCTCACGGAGCTGTCGAAGCTGAACGCGGTCCACGACGTGTTCCTCGTGATGGCCGATGCGCGCTTTGCGTATGACGTCCCGAAGATGTCGGATGGCTGGATCGATGTTTTCGACATCGAGTCCGGCAAGACGCGTGTGCTCTCCCGCCGGGAGGTTGGACGGCTGGCCGAGCGCGCCAACGCGTGGCAGGATGAAGTCGTGCGGATCGCGAAGGACGCGGACCTCGATGTGGTTCGCGTAGGACTGGACCGATGGGAGATGGAGACCGCGCTCGTGGAGTTCACCGCCGAGCGGCGCCTCCGGAAAATGTGATGAGCAAAATCTGGTATCTCGTCCGCGTAGTCATGGTGGCCGGTGTCATCGTTGGAACGCTTTCCGCACCTGCAGGCGCGCAGACAACGGCTGCGCGGGGTAAAGGGAAAGAGGGTGAGGTTCAATCGGACCCCATCAAGTGCTGGTGGAAGGCGGATCGAACGGCGGTTCGCGTGGGCGAGCGATTCGGGCTCGTGTTGACATGCGCCGTCATCGAGGCCGGACCGATCACCGTGGTTCCCGTGCTGAATCAACTCGAGCCCGGCGCGCTGTCGATCACACCGTTCGAGGTCGTCAGCGGCGCACGAGGCGAGGACATGGTGGCGCCGCCGTGGCGCTACGTGCAGTTCGACTACTCAGTACGGCTGCTGAGCGACGGCTTCTTCGGCCAGGACGTGATGATTCCGGGAGTCACCGTCACCTATAACCTCCAGAACGCCGGCGGAACGCAGGGGCGGGATCAGACGTACGTGCTGCCCTCGTTGCCGATGCGGATCCTGTCGCTCGTGCCAAAGAGCGCGTCCGACATCAGGGACGCATCCGGTCAGACGTTCGCGAGCATCGCATCGCGACGGTTCCGTGCGTCGCTGGCGAACATCCTCGCGTGGGTCTCGTTCGCCTTCGCGGGTGTGCTCGCGATCTTCGCGCTCGTGCAAGCCGTCAGACACTTCCGCTCCAAGAGCGTCGTCGCGGTTCGCAAGTTGCCGGTGCCGTCGGTACTCGGCGGCTGTCTCGACACGATCAGCGAAGTGGCGTCCGATGCGTCGAAGACCGGGTGGTCGCCGGATCTCGCGCGTCGTGCGGGGGCCGCGATGCGCATCGCCGGTGCCGTCGCGCTCGAACGCCCGGTAGCTCAGAGCTTCGTTGGCCCGGACGCGGTCGAGCACGATGGACAGGTGACCGTTCGAAAAGGGTGGATCAGGCCTCGGCGCGTGCTGCTCTCAGCGTCGGTCACGTCAAAGGTGATCGCCAGTCATCTCGGCAACGGCCGCAGAATGCGTCCCGCAACGCGCGTGCGACTCGAATCGATTTCCGACGCGCTCGGTGTATTCAGCGCCGCGAGTTACGGCCGCAACGGCAAGCCGGATTCGTCCGCGCTCGACGCTGCCGTCGAATCGAGCAAGGACGCCATCCGCGCGCTGCGGACCAGCGCTCGCTGGCCCATGCGCACTGCCGGCGCCGTGATGCGCTCAATCACGATTGGTGGATAGATCAGCGTGCCACCCCTGCAAGACATACTGATCGCGCTGCGCACCACCTGGTCGGAGTGGATGCGTACCAGCTGGACGGAGCTGGAGTTCGGTGACGCCCGCACTGCGCTGCTCGTGTTCGTCGTCTTGCTGGCGATCGCGCTGCTCTTCCTGCTCGTCAGTTTCATGCGAAGCGGTTCGCTGCGGGGCAAGATCGGGTTGCCGGCGGTGCTGCCGGTCATGCGCCGGTCGCCACTCAGCCTCGTGCGGCATGTGCCGTTGATGCTGTTCGTCGCCGGCGTACCGTTCTTCGCGGTCGCGCTGGCCGATCCGCTGACTGGGTTTGCACGAGAGGAAGTCTCGTATCCAGGGCGACGCATCGCCTTGCTCGTCGATGGATCGACCAGCATGGTCATCCGGTTCGAGTCGGCGGCGAAGCGTCCCGGAGAGTCGACCTTCTTCACGGCCATTGCTGCCGCGGAACAGTTCATCCGCCGGCGGATGAACGGGCCCTACCGCGATCTCGTCGCGCTGATCCAGTTCGGCAACTTCGCGTACGTCGTCACACCCTTCACCAACGACTACGAGAACGTCCTGCTGAGCACGCGTCTCGTGGGAGACCCGGCGGAGTGGGGCCGGTTTCCGGATTGGGGCACGACGATCGTCGAGGGCATCGATCAGGCGACGCAGCTCTTTCGGACGTTCAACTTCACCAACGCGTCGGGCAACCTGATGATCGTCTTCACCGACGGACGCGACTCGCAGTTGAGCCAGCAGAAGGCCGAGATCGATCGCATCGTCACCGAGACCCGTCGCTTCAAGATTCCCGTCTATATGCTGCGGACCGCCTACAACCGTCGAGAGGGCGAGATCCTGCAGGACAAGATCTGGAAGGCGACCGTCGAACGAACCGGTGGCCGCTTCTACGCGGCGTACGACGATGAGTCGATCGCACGCGCGCTGAGGGAGATCGATCGGTTGTCGCCCGGACGGATCGAGACGCGCGAATACAGCGTTCGTCGTCCGCGCTTCGCGGGCTGGGTGCTCGTGGCCGTGGGCCTGTGGCTCACCGCAGCGTTGTTGAAGTTGAATTTCGGCGTGTTCAGGACGTTTCCTTAGCAGTAGGCAGTAGGCAGTAGGCCGGTGGGCGGGCCTGGGACCCGCCTGATGAGACCGAGGACCGCGGACTGAGGACCGAGGACAAAACATGCGAGCAACAATCGCGTTTGCAATCGTCGCCGTCGTTTTGGCACTGCTTGGCTTCGCCTTCCTGGGCGTGGCGCGCCTGGAAGGACACATGGCCGATGCGGGACAGCGACTCTCGACGCTGCAGTACGAAGCAGCACAGGAGAGCCTGACCGGGGCCGAACAGTACGCGAACCACTCGCGGTTCGTGCCATTTCTGGGCACCGATGCGCGCCAGGAAATTCGCGCCCGCCAGGCCGCTGTTCAGTACTGGCAGCGTCAATACGATGTCGTTCTGCCGGCAGGCGCTGAACCCGTTGCTGCGGTCGACGAAGAGAACGTCGAACTGCAACTCGTCGTCGCGAACTCCGAGTTCCGTGTGAAGCAGACGGAGTTCAAAGACAAGACGTCCACGGTCAAAGCGCTCGAAGAGGCGGCGGCCGGGTATCTCACGGTGTTGAAGAGCAACACATGGCATCCAGACGCCGCGTACAACTACGAGTACATCATCCGGCTCCGCGACCAGGCCGCCAAGGGCAGTCAGCCACCGCCGCCGCAGAAGAACGAGGAAGAGTCCGACAACGGTGAGTCAGGCGCTCCGACGCCCGCCACCAGTCAGGAAGGCTTCCAGATCTACATCCCGCTCGAGCAGGGCGAGAAGAACCCGACCGGCGGAGAAGCCGGCAAGGCGTCGGCCAAGGAACGAAAGGGCTGATGCTCAATCTCCCGCGGGTCTCGTTCGAGTCGTTCAGGTTTGCCGAGCCGCTGTACCTGTGGCTGCTGATTGTTCCAGCGGTCCTGTTCGCGGTCTGGATCTGGCGGTTCGTCCGCCGCCGCGGCGATCTGAAGCGACTGCGAGCGCGACGCGCGCTGCCCGTGCGCGAACGGCTCGGTGCCGTCGGCGATCTCGCGTTCTGGGCCGCGGTGCTGCTGGCAGCGTCGCTCTGCATCGTGGCGCTGGCCCGTCCGCAGGCGCTCGTGTCCACCGTTCGAAAGGCGAGCGCGGACGTCGTCGTGCTGCAGGATGCATCTGCGTCGATGTACGTCTCCGACGTCAGACCCGATCGGTGGCGCCGGTCGGTGCAGTTCCTTCGAACCTTCGCGGAGACTCTCAGCTGGCAAGGCGATCGCGTAGCGCTCGCGCTGTTCGCGCAACTCGCGGCGCCGCAGGTACGACTGACGAAGGATCCCAACGCGCTCTTCTTCTTCATCGATCACCTCGGCGAGCACTCCCCGTTCCGGCTCGAGAACGCGACGACGTGGGATACGAACATCGAGGAGGGCATTCGCTGGGGCCTGCGACTCGTAGAGAAGGACGAAGAGGTCTTCGGGAAGAACGGGAATCCGAAAGCGTTCCTCGTCATCTCCGATGGTCAGGCGTGGAGCGGCACGGTGGCCAACGCCATTCAGAGCGCGCGCGCGATGAAGATTCCGGTGCACGTCGTCGGCATCGGGACATCGACGGGCGGGATGATTCCGGAGCCGGCACGACCAGACGGCACGCGTCCACCGCCGGTGATTCGATCGGTACTCGACCGCGCGTCGCTCGTGCAGCTCGCGGTTGCCGGGGGCGGAGAATACTTCGAGATCGGCGACGAGCCCGATCGCATCGTCGCCTTCCGCATCGTCGAGCGTCTTCGCCGGCGCGCTGACGTGGTGAAAGACGTCGAAAGCTTCGACGAGTTGTACGGTCGCTTCCTGATGGCGGCCGCCGTGGTTCTCGTGATCGGAACCGCATTCCTTCGCAAGCGAACGGAGCTCGCCTGGCAGGCCGCGGGCGCGCTTGCCGTCGTGTTGTTGCTCGCCAGCCTGGTTTGACCCGCCTCGTAATCCGCTAACAATTCTGTTCAGGGGCCATTGCACATCGATGGTCGTTCCCACGATCCCTGCGAACTGACTGGCGTTCGTGTGCTGGTACACCGCGTGCAGGTTCACGCGTACCTTGGATTCACATTCCGTCACGGCTTCATCCTTCAGGCGACGTGCGAGCGATTGGGCGGGCTGCTTGGGGCATCTCGCGATTGCGGTGCTCACGGTGGTGCGCACACCGACGCTGACGCTCTTCCTGTTGCCCGGAATCGTTCACATGATGGTCGCGGCCGGGTCGTTCCTCGTGCGCGATACGCCTCAGCGGAAGGAACAGGATCCCGTCGGGCGAATCGTGTCGTACGCGGGCGGCTTCGGTGTGTTCGGGTTCGTGCAGTTCGCCACGTCGTTCCGGCCCGAGTGGCTGGCCGTGACGGACAACGCCGGCCTTGGCCTCATCGGCATCTCGCTCGGCTTCGTCGGCATCTTCATCGAGATCTGGGCCGTGTGGCACTTGCGGTTTTCATTTGCGACGGAGCCAGCGGCCCGCCGGCTCGTGAAGACCGGACCCTATCGTCTGGCACGGCATCCGATCTACAGCGGCGGCTGCCTCGCATACATCGGACTCCTGATGACACATCCGACGGTTCCGCTCGCCATCGCGCTCACGGGGTGGGCGGTTTGCATCGGCATGCGGATGCGATACGAGGAAGCCATCCTCACGCAGGCGTTCCCCGAGGACTACGCGGACTATCGTCGTCGCGTGGGTGCGCTCGTGCCGTGGCCGGCGGGGGAGATGGCGGTCCACAGTCCTCAGTCCTCAGTCCACGGTCTTCGCGGCGCAGGACTGAGGACCGAAGACTGAGGACCGGGGACTACAGCGAAATCGGCCCCGTGCTGTCTCCCAGCTTGTCGGTGGTGACCTCGAGCTTGTCGAGCATCGCGACGAGCAGATTGGCCATCGGCGTGTTCTTGGGATGACGCAGATGGCGTCCACCCTTGAGGCGACCCGATGCGCCGCCCGCCACGAGTACCGGCAGATCGGTGTGATTGTGCTGGTTGCCGTCGCTCAACCCGCTGCCGTACAGCACCAGCGAGTGATCGAGCAACGTGCCGTCGCCATCCGGTGTCGAACGCAGCTTGTCCAGGAAATAGGCGAACAGCGCGACGTGGTACATGTTCAGGATCGCGAAGCGGTTGATGTTGTCGGGCACGTTCGAGTGATGCGACAGCGTGTGGAACGCGTCACGCACGCCGCTCTTCGCGTAGACCGTTGTGCTCAACTCCTTGCACATCAGGAAGGTGGAGACGCGTGTGATCTCCGCCTGCCACGCCAGCACCTGCAGGTCGTACATCAACTTGATGTGTTCCTCGACGTCGCGAGGCACTCCGGTTGGGGCCGCAGGAATCGGCAGATCGTCTGACAGCTGCTGACCGGCCTTCTGCACGCGGCGCTCGATCTCGCGAACGTCGGTCAGATACTGGTCGAGACGAGTCCGATCCGACGCCGGCAACTTCCGCTGTAGCGTTGATGCTTCCCCGAGTACCGAGTCGAGCAGGCTGATCGACTGATCGCGCCGCGCCTTGCGCTGTTCCGCTGTGTTGCCGTCTCCGAACAGCCGCTCGAACACCACCTGCGGGTTGTTCTGCATCGGCAGCGGGGCATGCTGGCCCTGCCAGGAGATGGTGTCCCGATAGGAGCAGCTCAGGCCGTCGCCGCAGTTCAGGCTCGGCTCCTCGATGGTCAGCTCGAGGGAAGGAAGCGGCGTGTCCTGACCGATCTTCTGCGCGGCGATCTGATCGAAGGTGATGCCGAGCGTCGGTTGCGCGCCCGGTTCGGCAAATGCGCCGCTGAGGAATGCGGCCGCAGCCCGATTGTGATTTGCCGTGGCGCCACTGCCATAGGCGAGCGCGTGGCGCAGATCGCTGATGACGTTGACCTGGTCGTAGAACGGCTTGATCGGGGTCAGGATCTCCGTGAGCTCGTAGCCGGCGCCTTCCGTGGCCGGCGTCCACTTCGGCATGATCGCGCCGTGCGGGAAGTAGATCGCACCGAGCCGCGTGCGTGGACGCGCGGCCGTCTGGCCGAAGGCGGTTGCCGCCGGGATCATCGACTCCAGCAGCGGCAGCGCCATCGTGACGCCCACGCCGTGGAGGAAGGTTCGACGCGACAGGTGGGTCTTCGTGATGAAACTCATGTTCTCGTCTCTCTCGGGCGGGTCTGAAGACCCGCCTCTACGTGCTGCCTACCGCCTACTGCCTACTTCTTGATCCGCTTGAGAAACGCGTCGCTCTCGATGATGCCCATGACCAGCGATGAGAATCGATTGTCGTTCGCCGCCGCCCGCCGCACAATCCCTCGCACCGTCGGCATGTCGTAGGAGTGCACAGGACGTCCCAGCGCGTAGGTGTAGAGCTTTTCCGCTGCGGTCGTCATGAACGAATCCGACCGGTTCAACACGGCCGCTCGCAGATCCTTGGGCCCGCTCACCGGAGTGCCATCGGCAAGCTGTCCGGTCGAGTCGATCTTCGTCGGCCCGTCGTATTCGCGCCACTCTCCGATCAGATCGAAGTTCTCGAGCGCAAATCCCATCGGGTCCATGATGCGGTGGCACGACGCGCACACCGGGCTGGCGCGATGCGCTTCGAGGCGCTGCCGCAGTGAGCTGGTCTTCGCGGCTTCCGCGCCTCCGAGGTTCGTCTCGACGCCGGGCGGTGGCACTGGCGCCGGCGTGCCGAGCAGATTCTCCAGCACCCACTTGCCGCGCGAGACCGGCGATGTGCGCGTGGCGATCGAGGTCACCGTCAGCATGCTGCCTTGTCCGAGCAGTCCCCGGCGCGGGCTGTCTGCCGGAAGCTGGACGCGCCGGAAGTAACTTCCCTGGATATTCGGGATGCCGTAGTGACGCGCGAGCCGCTCGTCCACGAACGTGTAGTCGGCCTCGATCAGATCGATGAGGCTGCGATCGTCGCGCACGATCGTCCTGAAGAGCATTTCCGTTTCGCGGCGGAACGACTGTCGCAGGTTCTCGTCGAAGTTCCTGGCCTCGGTCTGGACGTGATCCAGGTCACGCAGGTAGAGCCATTGACCGGCGAAGTTCTCGACGATCGCGTCCGCTTTCGGGTCCGCCAGCATGCGCTTGACCTGCTGATCGAGCACCTTCGGATCGCGCAGCCGTCCCTTGATTGCGACGTCGAGCAGTTCATCGTCCGGGATGCTGCTCCACAGGAAGAACGAAAGACGCGACGCGAGGTCGACATCGCCAACGCGATACGGCTGACCGGAGGCGATCGTCGCGGGCTCTTCTTCGGCGCGATAGACGAAACGCGGTGCCACGAGGATGCGGGCCAGCCCTTCCTGAACACCGGATTCGAAGTCGCCGGCCTCGCGTCCCTTCTTGTAGAAGCCCATCAACGTGTCGGACTCTGCGGCGCTCACCGGGCCGCGATACGCACGTCGCGCCATCGTCGTCAGAATCGAACGCGCGCAGGTCGCTTCATCGGCTGTCGACTTCGGCCGGCAGGTGAAGATCTTCCGGCGGCTCGGTGTATCGCCCACGCCGGTGATGTTCAGCGGTCCCGTGACCACAAGGTTGGGCACGCCTCCTGGATTGATGAAGGTGGCGTCCACGCGGAAGTCAGAGTAGATCTCGTCGATACCTGCACCGCGCTGACGATCGGGCAGCGACAGGCCGATCGTGTGCGGACCGGCCGACACCTTCAGGCGGAAGCTGCGCGGGTTCTCGACCTTGATCTGTTCGCCGTCGAGCGTGATGTCCACGCCGGCGCCTGGACCGCCGGGACGGCCGCCGAGCGCGAACTCATACTCGGCATCGAGCGGGAAGGTGTGCTGAATCAGGAAACCGCCGCGTGTCCCGAGTGGCAGACCCTCGATGTGGCGATCCTGCGCCAGCCCCGGTGGCGGCGAGAATGTCTTCTGCGAAGGGCCCATCGTCTTGTCGCCAACCGCAAGGCGGCTGATCTTCATCGCCGCAGAGATGTAGCCTTGAATCAGCGACGGCGAGACGGCGAGCGCTTCAGCAAGATTGTCGAATCCCTGACTCGAACCATCGGCGGGCAGCAGGACGTTCACGTCGATATCGAGCGCAAGAAGATCGCGGATCGCGTTGGCGTATTCCGTCCGGTTCAGCCGATGCAGCGCCGGCGTGACGAGGGCAGCGTTGGGGTCAGCGGCTTTGTCGAGTCGCTCCTCGAGGTTCGCGGCGAATCCATCGAGGGCCGTTCGTTCCGGTCTGCGCGCGCCACTTGGCGGCATCATGCCGGTGCGGATCTTCTTGACGACCTTCTCCCACGTCTCGGCGTCCGGTCCCACCTTCGAGAGGTCGAGCGTGTCGAGCGCCAGGCCGGCCACCTTCGCGCGCTGGTTGTGACACCCGATGCAGTACTGCGTGAGGAACGTCGAGTCCGGAGAAGCCGTCGTCGCTGCGGCTGCCGCCTGCGGTGGTTGCGCGTTCAACGGCTCCGTGTCGCCCCACACGAAGGCGAGCGCAGCCACCCACATGAACGTGGCGAGCGGGAGGACTCCTAACAGGGTTCGTTTCCGATGCTTCATGGTTTCACGGACGCGGCAGACGATGAGGTCGATGCCAACTGTTTGAGCAACTCGATCGAGGTTGGTTTTGGACGAGCGGGATGGGTTGCGAGGAACACGCCTTCAGCCCACGTCAACGGCGTGCGGCCCTCGGCATCCTTCACGTCGACTTTGGCGCCCTGCTGAACGAGGTAGCGAATGATTTCATCCGAACCTCGATTGGCTGCGCCGTGCAGTGCCGTGAGCCCCATCGAGTTCACCGCGTTGACGTCCATGCCGAGCTCGACGCACAGCTTCACGGCCTCGAGCAGCGCGGGTTGTCCCTCGTCGAAGGTTTGATCGAACACCCAGTTCACGCCCGCGGCGGCCATCAAGGCCGTCGTGCCGGAGTACGTCGGGATGTTCGGATCCGCACCGTGTTTGAGCAGAAGCTTCATCACGGTCACGTCACCGGCAAGCGCGGCGGTCAGAAAAGAGGTCTGTCCGGTGAAGTCCACCCACGCCAGCGACCCGGTGATGCGCAGGAAGTCGCGGCGAATCGGCGGCACTTCCTTCGTGCGCGCGTTGAGGTCGGCGCCGCGGTCGATCAGTACCTGAATCAGTTCGAGATAGGGTGCGCGATCGATGCTGTTGACGAACGTGCCGTTGTCCACGTCCATGTTGCGTGTCTCGACCGCGGCCCACAGAGCCGTTCGGCCATACCAGTCAACCGCCTTGATGTCGGCGCCACGGTCGATCAGGAATCGTGCGACGTCCGGATGGTTGTTCGTGATCGCGATGATGAGCGGCGTGATGTCGTTGGCATCACGCTCGTTGATGTTGGCGCCTGCCTCCAGCAGCATGCGAGCGATGTCCATGCGCCCGTCGCGTGCGGCGTACAGCAGCGGCGACATCCCGCCGGGAATCGGTGCGCGCGATCCGCGTGGCGGGAGCCCGCCGCGCACGATCCCGATCCCATGACCGAAGCCTGGTACCGAGTTCGGGAAGATCCACTGCGGTGCGCGACCGACTCGCGTTTTCGCGTTGACCGATGCACCGCGCGAGATCAGCAACTTCACGACGTCGGGGTGATTCTCGCGGATCGCCACCATGAGGGCGGTCTGCTGATATGACGCGTCGGCCGCATCGATCTTCGAGCCGCGATCGAGCAGCAGGGTCACGGCATCCATGCTGCCGACTCGCACCGCGTTCATCAGCGGAGTGTCACCAGCAGGATCGGGAGCGTTTGCGTCCGCACCGGCGTCGAGCAGCACGCCAATCATCGCAGCGTTGCCATTGGCAGACTGCGATGGCGAGCGGCGTCAGTCCGTATCGGTTCGCCAGCGTCGCCTGAGCACCCGCGCCGAGCAGCAGCTTCGCGGTTGCGACGTCATCCACGCGAACGGCCCAGTGAAGCGCGGGAGTGCCGTCCAGTCCCGGAGTGTTGGCGTCAACCTTCTGTCCGATCAGCGTGCGGATCGCCGCCACGTCGCGCCGCATTGCCGCCTCAGCCAGACGCGTATCGTTGTCGGCGGCCCGGGCCGGCGCGGCCATGGCAAATCAACAACAGACCCGCCAGGCAGGCTCGGCGGACCGGCACACCTCTCCGACTCAAGGACACTTCACCCATACGACTCCATTAGACAATCCATTCAGCCTGGATTTCAGCAAATTTTTGGCTAGGTCACTGGCCGTGCAGGCCTGCAATTGCTGGGCATTTTTGCGGGCGCAGCTTGACAAAAACAGGCTTCAGGGATCAGGCTTCGGGCCTCCAAGGAGCAGCCCATGAGATCTGTTGTCGCCCTGATCGCAGTGTTTGTTGTCGTCGGAGGCGTGAGCGCTCAGCAACCGGGTTTCTCACGCACGGTGATTCAACGCGGCGACCTGTCCACTCCCGGCAAGGAAGTTGTGAGCGCGCTCGCGGAGTTCCAGCCTGGCGCGACTGCCGGGTCCGCATACGCACCCGGGCGAAGAGGCAGGATACGTCCTCGAAGGCACGCTGATTTTCGAGATAGCGGGGAAGCCGCCGGTGACGCTCAAGGCCGGCGAAACGTTCTTTGCTCCGTCGGGTACCGTGCACAACGCGACCAATAAGGGAACTGCACGTGCCCGCGTGCTGGCGACCTACATCGTCGAAAAAGGAAAGCCTCTCGCGACGGCAGCGAAGTGATCAATCAATCGAGAGGCACTCTTCCCGTGTACCGAAGAATGTACAGACCGCCGGTGAAGCGATCGTTCGCATAGATCAACCCGCGCTCGTCAACGATCGCGTGATTGATCTGGACGGTGCCGCTCGGATTCTTCGGCGGCGTCTCCGGGATGTAGAACCCAATCTCCTCGACATGCGGTGGTGCGTCGGGCACACCGCTCGGGCTCTCGACTGCGCGAAACAGACGCACACCACCGTTGAACCAACTCGCCACCGTCGTGTTCTCGAGACGCTTGTAGAGTGGCCCCGGGAAATTCGGATGCAGGTTGTGCGCACCGAAGCGGCCACCAGCCTTGCACCGGGCGCCGTCATCGGCGTGCAACGGTGCCGTTCCGATGATCACCGGATTGGTTTCTGCACGGATATCGAGCAACCAGACCAGCTTCGGTGCGTCCTTGCAGTTGTCCGCCGTGTCCTCGTCTGATGCCCACGCGAGTCGTCTCTTGAACATCGGTTGAAACGTGTGGGTCCACGCCGGATACGGTGGATGGAACTGCACGCGGCCAAGCAGTCGAGGCGTGTACGAACGCGCGCTTCCTGACGCAACCTGCGCGAGCCCGGCGATGTCGAAGATCATCCCGCCGCCGTCGATGTAGGCGACGTACGCACGATCGGCACGCTCCGGCCAGATCTCGATCTGATGCGGACGATAGCCGTTGTCGAACGGCGAGTGACGCGGCGGCAGGCATCCTGGGAGGCACGCGTCGCCTTTCCGCGTGCCGGGCAGCCACCAGCGTCCGACTTCCTGCGGACGCGTCGGATCGCGAAGGTCGACCGTCACCCAGATCTGATCGTCGAGCGGGTTTGTCGGTTCGAAATCGCGCATGCCTGTCGTCAGGTGCGCGAACTGACCGTCAACGAACCAGAGGTTGTGCACGCCACGAGAGTCAGGCCCCGACGTGTCGAAAAAGGAAAGCTTCAGATCGTCGAGGCTCTTTGCCGCGATGACCCTCGCAGGATTCGAAACGTCGAGGACCCACATGCCAGCAGGCGCCCCGCCGGCCTTCGCTGCCTGATTCGCAACCGCGAGTACGTTGCCCGAGAGTCCGAGCGAATTGCAGCGCGTGACTCCAGGAGCAGGAGAGCGAAGCTGGTTGAGCAGCGCCGGTGCCTCTGGACGAGTCACATCGACGATGCTCAGGCAACGTTCGGGAGCTTCGTGCGCCAGATACAGGATTCGTCGCCCGTCCGGCCACATGTGCAGCGCGAGCCCCTCGCCACCGTCGCCGCCGCCGTTCAGATCGTTGTGGCCTACGAGCTCCATGTTGCGCGCATCTGCACCGCCCCGTGATTGCGCAGGCACGGACGCGTTCAGGGCAATCAAGAGGCAGGCGGCCGCGCAGAGGAGACGCATCATGGGCGCGTATTCTACGCCCGCTGCGCCGTGCATGGTCTTCAGCGCGGAATACGGTCGAGCACCACCACCGTCTCGATGTGAGGCGTGTGTGGAAACATGTCAACTGGTTGCATTGATGCGATCGCGTAACCACACTTCGTGATACGCGCGAGGTCGCGCGCCAGCGACTCGGGATCGCACGACACGTACACGGCTCTTGCCGGGCCACGTTCGCCGAGCACACGATCGATGACCGAGCCGTCGCACCCTTCGCGCGGTGGATCGAGAACGACGGCGTCGAATTCGCGCGCCGTCAGCCGTCCATCCCGACCGAGTGCCACCTCGACGGGTTTTGCGATGAACTGGCATCGCGCCTTCGGCACTCGACTGAGACGCAGGCTCGCCTCGCCGTCCGCAACGGCTGCTTTGTTCTCTTCGATCGCCACCACCGTGCTGCCGCGCAGAGCGAGCGGCAGCGCGAAGAGGCCGGCACCCGCATACAAGTCGAGCACCGTCGTCCCGATGGGGATGGCCGAGAGCACCTGCTGCACGAGGATCTCCGCCGCGCGCACGTTCGTCTGAAAGAACGACGTTGGTGAAATCAGGAATGACGCGCCAGCGATGTCCTCGCGCAATCGTTCAGGACCTGCGATGTGGCGCGTGTCCCCGCCGAAGATGAAGGCGTCGCCTCGCGGGTGAACGTTGACGTGCAGTGACGTCGGCGCTGCGGGCCCCGTCAGCGCCCGTCGCGATGCCTGGCGCACGCGTTTGTCGCTCTCGCTTGCGACGACCAGGGTCGCCATCGTCTCGGAGCGGCTCTGTCCGGCACGAACCGCGATGCTTTTCACCTCGCGGGTGTCCGCCCGCTCACAGGCGTCGCGCAGCGCGAAGGCGACGGCGTTCCCCCGCTCGTCGTGCACGGGACATTCACGAACGGCCACGACGTGACGAGAGGAACGCGCGTAATGGCCCGTCAGAATCTCGCCGGTACGGCGGCGTTCGACAACGAAGTGAACCTTGTTTCGAAAGTGCCAGGGAGCGTCGAGCGGTGTGGCCGCGAGCATCGGCCGGGCAGCCGCAGCGGCGGGGACGTTCCGACGAACCAGTTGAGTGACGAGGTCGGTTTTGAGCCGGAGTTGTTCTGGATAAGCGATGTGTTGCCACGAACAGCCGCCGCAGATTCGTCCAGCTTCTGCTTCAGGGCCGAAGTGGCGGCAGGCTGGCGCTACGCGATGCGGTGACGCACGGAGTACTTCGATGAGCGTCGCGGATCTCGCGCCCGCACGCGCGGCATTGAGACGGACGCGAACACGTTCGCCCGGGATGGTGAAGGGGATAGTCAACGGCGTGCGCCCGATATGGGCGACGCCGTCTCCTTTGAGCGTGATGGACTCGATATCGACGTCGGCGAGGTCGGTCAACGACGTCCTCCGCGCGAGGCGGCTATCTGACGTCCAGCAGTTCGACCTCGAAGAGAAGCGTGGCGTTCGGCGGGATCACGCCGCCTGCGCCCTGGCTGCCGTAGCCCATTTGCGGCGGGATCGTCAGCGTGCGTTTGCCGCCGACTTTCATTCCGGCGACTCCCTGATCCCAGCCCTGGATGACTTGCCCGGCACCAAGTCGAAACTTGAACGGCTCGTTGCGATCGCGCGAGCTGTCGAATTTCTGTCCCTTGTGATCGCCGCGCGCCTGGTCGTACAGCCATCCGGTGTAGTGCACCGTGACCTCACGTCCCGAGACCGCTTCGTTACCGCTGCCGGCGGCATCGTCCTGTTTGACAAGCTCTGTGATGTTGGACTGACCCATGCTCGATGACTCCGTATTCTCTGACTTCGGTCCACAGCCGTAGGCCGCTACGAGCAGGGCCAATAGCAGTGCTCTCGATGGTTTCAACACGGGGAGTGATTATCTCTCAACTCCCGACGGTCCACAGTCCACAGTCCTCAGTCCACGGTCCCCCGTAGTGACCGAATCCCGAATCCCGAATCCCGAGTCCCGAGTCCCGGATCCCGGGTCCCGGATCCCGGTGAAGACAGCCGTACAATGAGCTTTCCATTTTCAGGAGGTTGTCGTGGCTGTACGCCGAGGTGTTCTTCTGGTCCTGTCACTCATCGGCCTGGCCGTGGTCATCTCGATGGCCTCCGTCGTGCTGATGTTCTTCGCCGCGTCTCGAGGACCATCGGTGCCGTCCTCGGCCACGCTTATTCTCCGGCCTGGCGGCAACTTGCCTGAGGTCGAACCCGACGATGTGGTCGGGCAGGTGTTCGGGCGGGATGTGAACACCGTGCGCGGCTTCGTCGAAGCGTTGCGCAAGGCCAGTCGCGACAGCCGCGTCCGCGGCGTGCTGCTGCGGCCGTCGACGCTCGAGTTGCCGTACTGGGGCAAGGTGCAGGAAATGCGCGACGCCATCACGGCGTTCCGCAAATCAGGCAAGAAGGTGACGGCGTTCCTCGAGTACGGCGGCGATCGCGAGTACTACCTGGCGAGCGCGGCTGACCGCGTGTTCCTCATGCCGACCAGTTCGCTCGACCTGACCGGCGTCGCGTCGTACGAGATGTTCCTGCGCGGCACCTTCGACAAGATCGGCGCCTATCCCGACTTCGTGCACATCGGCGACTTCAAGACCGCCCCCAATCAGTACACGCAGAAGGGATTCACGCCGGCGCACCGCGAGATGGCGCAGTCGCTCAATCGCGACATGTACGAACAGCTCGTCGCCGGTGTCGCCGAAGGCAGGAAGAAGAGCGAGGACGAGGTTCGAACACTGTTCGATCGAGGTCCGTTCATTGCTGCGAAAGCGCTCGAGGCTGGACTCGTGGACGAACTCGCGTACGAAGACGAGCTCGACGATCGTGTCCCGGAGCTTGGTGGCGACAGCGATCGCCGCATCGAAGGCAGCGACTACCAGCGGATTTCATTCGAATCGGCTGGCGTGCGGCCGCGTTCGCGCATCGCCGTCCTCTACATCGTCGGGACGATCGCATCCGGCAAGGGCGGCTTCGATCCGGTAAATGGGTCGATCGCCGGGTCGGAGTCGATCGTCGAACAGATTCGAAAGATACGCGACGACAACTCGATCAAGGCGATTGTGCTTCGCATCGACAGCCCGGGAGGATCGTCGGTGGCGTCGGACGTGATCTGGCGTGAACTGACAATCACGCGTCAGGACAATCCGAGCCGACCGATCGTGACGTCGATGTCGGATCTCGCGGCATCCGGCGGCTACTACATCGCGATCCCTGCCGATGCGATCGTTGCGCAGCCGGGAACGCTCACCGGCTCGATCGGCATCTTTGGCGGAAAGATCGTGATCGGCGGCACGCTCGGCAAGGCGGGCATCGGCACCGAAACGGTGACGTCGGGCGCCAACGCAGACATGTACTCGCCGTTCACGCCGTTCACGGCGCCGCAGCGCGCGAAGGTCGAGGAGTTCATGCAGGACTTCTACAAGGGCTTCGTCGGCAAGGTCGCCGAGTCGCGCAAGACGACGCCCGAAGCGATCCACGCCGTGGCGCAGGGGCGTGTCTGGACCGGCCGTCAGGCGCTTGCGCACGGGTTGGTGGACAGGCTTGGCGGACTCGATACGGCCGTGTCTCTGGCGAAGGAACGGGCGAAGATTCCGGCCGACGAGGACGTTCAACTCGTCGTGTATCCCGAGCGTCGCAACTTCTTCGATGCGCTCTCAGAGCAGTTCGGCGGGGCAGGTAGTGCAGGCATGTGGAGCATGCTGGCGGGCACGAGCGAACGTCGCGCCGTCGCGGCGCTGTCGGCACCGACGCGGCTCTTCCGGCGTGGCGAACCGCTGGCGCTCATGCCGTTCACATTTGTGAGGTAGCGATGCGGACAGGATTGGGTATCGCGTTGTGCGCGTGGGCGGCCGTTGCGTCGTCGGTCCTGGCGCAGCAGCCGGCGGCGCCGGCTTTTACGAGCGCGGGCCAGTTAGTGCGGCCTCTCGACTATCGCTCGTGGGTGTTCGTGACGAGCGGGCTCGGGATGACGTACGGTCCGGCGAAGCCCGCTGAAGGGCAACCACCGCTGTTCGACAATGTCTTCGTCACGCGCGACGCCTACGACGAGTTCCTTCGCTCCGGGGCGTGGCCCGACAAAACGATGTTCATCCTCGAGGGGCGCCGTGCGGAGGCGAACGTGTCGATCAACAACGGCGGCCACACGCAAGGCCAGATGGCATTCATGGAAGCCGCGGTGAAAGACACTGCTCGCTTCAAGAACACCGGAGGGTGGGGCTACTTCAGCTTCGACAGTCGTGACGGTTTAGTCGAGAGCGCGGCGGCACTGCCGCCGACGGCATCGTGCTACGCCTGTCATTCAGCGAACACGGCCGTCGACAACACGTTCGTTCAGTTCTATCCGGAGCTCTTCGCGGTTGCGAAGGCGAGGGGGACAGTTAAAGCAACCTACGACCCGAACAAGAAGCCCTGAGGGCCTCGCGGTGCCTACCGCCTACCGCCTACGGATTAGAGTTGATAGGCCGCCAGCACCCGACGGACGACGTCGGTATTGACCTGGACCTTCATCTTCTCCTTCGCCTTGCCCATATACGCGGAGAAGAATCGCGCCCGGCGCTCGTTGAGCAGGTCCGCCCGGAACGCCTCCTGCGCCTTCTTCATCTCGTCCGGCGTCACCTCGTCGCGATTGACCACGCGGACGATGACCGTGCCGTCGGCGGCCTGAATCGGATCGCTCACCGATCCTGCGGGCAGCGAAAATGCGATGCGATCGACCTCCGGGCTCACGCCGATGTCTGGAATCGCAGTGCCGCGCGGAACCAGCTCGGTGTCCTTGGCCTCGAGACCCTGCGCCTTTGCAGCAGCAGCGAAGTCCTTCGCTGACTTGAGCGCGGCGGCAATCGCAGTTGCGCGCTCCTTGCTCACTTCCGTGGCTTTCGCCTTGATCAAGTCCTCGCGCACGCGCTCCTTGACCTCGTCGAGCATCGGCACGTACGGGTCCTTGCGTTCCGAGACCGCGATGAACACGGGACCGCGTGTGGTGCCGAGCGGCTGGCTGGCAGCCGTGCCCTGCAGCGTAAATGCCGCGGCGGCAACCTGCGGTGCAGCACCAAGTCCCGGTACGGGATCTTCACGCTGGAAGTAGCCCGACTCCTGGACGGTCAGTTGCAATTCGCGCGCTGCCGTTTCCAGGTCGGCCATGTCCTTGATCCGGCTGGCAAACTGCGACGCCTGATCGGTGATGCGTTGATCGGCGAGCTGCAGAGAGAGCTGCTCAGTGATCTGGTTTCGCACCTGTTCGAGCGGCGTTGCCGATGCCGGTCGCTTGTCGATGACCTTGATGATGTGGAAGCCGAACTGCGATTTCACCAGGTCGCTAATCTGCCCGGGCTGCATCATGAACGCGGCGTTCTCGAATTCCGGCACCATGCGGCCGCGGCCGAAGTAATCGAGGTCTCCGCCTTTGGCCTTGGAGCCTTCGTCCTCGGAGTACTTCGTCGCGAGGGCCGCGAAATCGCCGCCGGCCTTCACCTGCGCGAGGATGCCCTCGGCTTCCTTGCGAACCGCGGCTTCGTCCTTGCCATCGGTCTTGAGCAGGATGTGGCTCGCCTTGACCTGTTCCGGCGTCTGGTACTGCTGGATGTTGTCGTTGTAGTACCGCTGGATGTCCGAGGGGGGCACGGCGATCTTCAGGCGTGCCTGGTCGCGATCGAGCAGCAGGTACTTGATCTTGCGCTGCTCGCCGATGCGGTATTCCGCCTTGTGCGCTTCGAAGTGAGCCGCGATGTCTGCGTCGGACACGTTGACACCGCTGCGGAACTTCGTGGCGGTGAACGCCACGACCTGCAGCTTGACTTTCTCGTTGCGCTGCTTGTACTCGGTCTGAACGTCGCCATCGGACACCGCCATCCAGTCGGTCAGCGCGGCGCGCAGTTTGTCGAGCACCATGCTGCGGCGCATGGTGTCTTCGAACTGCGACTTCGTCATCGGCGGATTCTGGCTTTGCAGCAACTGCTCGTAGCGCTGTTCGCCGATGAAGCGTCCGTTCTCCTGGAGCGCAGGGATAGAGAAGATCTGCTGAGCGAGTTCGTCATCGCTGACCGTGATGCCGTTCTGCTCGGCCTCGATCAGACCGACCTGCTCGTCGATCATCTGCGAGAGGATCTGCTGGTCGATGCCAAGTTGCCGCAGCAACTGATCGTTCAGGTTGCCGCCGAACTGCTGGCGGTACGCAGCCACCTGCGAGACGTAGCGCTGCTGGAAGTCGCCAGCGGTCACTGTGCGGCCGTTGATCTCGGCAACCACTTCGCGCGCGCCGGCACCCGTACCGGTGGGTGTGGTCTGGACGAAATCGGGAATGTAAAGGAGCACGAAGGTCAGCACAACGATCGCCAGGCTCCACTTGAGCCAGCTCTTGTGCCGACGCATTCGGTCTAGCATGGTCATAGGCGAGAAGTCCTCGAAACGTTGATCGTACGCTAGGAAGTGACACCACGGCAATCATTTAACCGAGCTTGTCCCCCTAAAGAACCATGTCTCAGGAACCGATTTACAGAAGAGATGTCACGGCCAGGCCCTCACAAGGGGTCATGATATTATTTGTTACATTTAGAAGGACTTAGCGGCTTTCGAGCCGCCTCTGACAGACCAGATGCCCGCATCTTCTCGGCGAGCGCTGAGACCCATTTCGAGCAAACGTCACCCCTCGCCGCGCCCGGCCAGAGGAACCCGGCGCTTGGACCTCGCTGCACGGTTGAAGGCGCGCGCCCGCGCGTTGCGGATTCGAGTGGAGCGCCGGGATGCCTTCATTGAGGCCCTCCGCGAGTCCAATGCCAGCCAGGAACCCCGAAAAGTGGCCGAATGGATGGTTCGCCAGGCGCAGAGCTGGATTCCGGCGCCGTGCTGGGTGGTGATCGCACACGACGTGAACGGTCATCTGAACGTGCTGGCCGACGTTGGCCTGGTGCCGAACCTTGGGCCCTCGTTGTGGTCGGCGGCCAACTGGGTCATGCGGCACAACGCCGAGTTCTTCTCGGGCGATCTGGCGAAAGACTCGCGCGGCGGGCCCGGGGCAAATGGATCGGCCATCGCATTGCCGCTGACGTGCCGCAACCGGAGCGTCGGCGCGCTGGTCTGTCTCGATCCTCAGCCATCGCGTTCGGCGCCATCGATGGGACCGTCGCTCGTCGTTTCCTTGCGATTACTGCTCGAGCCGTCCGCGATTGCGTTGGATAATGCTCTTGCACTGCAGCGCGCTGAAGCGCTGTCGGTCACTGACGAACTCACGCGCCTCTCGAATTCACGCTATCTCAACCAAGTGCTGCGTCGCGAAACGAAACGGTCGGTGCGCAACGGCAGTCCGCTGTCTTTGCTCTTCCTCGATCTCGACACCTTCAAGTCGGTCAACGATCAGCACGGCCATCTTGCGGGCAGCAAAGTGTTGATGGAAGCCGCGGCGGTGATTCGCGGGTGCGCGCGCGAGACAGACGTCGTGGCGCGATTCGGTGGCGATGAGTTCACGCTGCTCCTGCCCGACACGAACACCGAAGGCGCCGTACAGGTAGCGGAACGCATCAGAGACCGGCTGCGTGCGTCGCGTTTTCTGGCATCAGACGGGTTGTCGGTACGTCAGACAGTCTCGATCGGTGTCGCCACCCTTGAACCTGACCAACCCCGCACTGCCGACGAACTGATGCGAGCGGCCGACATGGCCATGTATCGCGTGAAAGCGGCCGGCAAGGACGGAATTCACGTAGCCCAGGACGGCTCCTAGCTTTGGCTACCGGCTTATTTGTCTCGCTGTTCTTGCGCCTGTCGGCCGGTATTCCCGGTGCAGCCGGCGTCGCCCAGGAGGGCTCGTAATTTTGCCGCTCGGCTCGTTTTTCTCGCTGTTTTCGAGTGACCTCGCCATCGACCTCGGTACCGCCAACACGTGCGTATACGCGCGTGGCAAGGGCATCGTCGTCAACGAGCCGTCAATCGTCGCCATCAACAAAGTGAACGGTCGCGTCGAAGCCGTTGGCAGGGAAGCCAAGGACATGCTCGGCCGCACGCCCGGGAACATCGTCGCGATCAAGCCGATGAAGGACGGAGTCATCGCCGACTTCGAGGTCACCGAGAAGATGCTGACCTACTTCATCAAGAAGGCGCACAACCGCAACGTCTGGGTGCGTCCGCGCATCGTCATCGGCGTGCCGTCCGAAATCACGCAGGTGGAGAAGCGCGCAGTGAAGGACAGCGCCTATCGCGCCAAGGCGAGCGAGGTGCACCTCGTCGAAGAAGCGATGGCGGCCGCGATCGGGGCAGGCATGCCGATCACCGAGCCGTCAGGAAACATGATCGTGGACATCGGCGGCGGCACGACCGACATCGCCGTGATCTCGCTCGCAGGCATCGTCTACAGCAAGGCCGTACGCGTGGCTGGAAACGAGATGGATGAGGCCATCATCCAGTACATCAAGAAAGCGTACAACCTGTTGATCGGCGAGCGCACCGCAGAGCAGATCAAGATGGAGGTCGGATCCGCCTTCCCGCTCGACGAGAAGATGACGATGGAGATTAAGGGGCGTCATCTGATCGAGGGCGTGCCGAAGACGATCACGATCAGCGATGAAGAGATCCGCGAGGCGCTGACTGAAACGGTCAACGTGATTGTTGATGCCGTCCGTGTGGCACTCGAGCGCACGCCGCCGGAGCTCTCGGCGGACATCGTCGATCGAGGCATCGTGCTGACCGGTGGCGGATCGTTGCTCAAGAATCTCGACAAGCGGCTCCGTGAAGAAACAGGGCTGCCGCTGGCGATGGCCGAGGATCCCCTCTCCTCGGTGGTACTGGGCGCAGGCAAGATGCTCTCTGACTTCAACCTGCTCCGGAAGATCTCGATTGACTAGTAGGCAGCATGCGGTAGGCAGTATGCGGAACACCGTTCCTGATTACGCTGCCTGCTGCTTACCGCCTGCTGCCTACTGACCATGGCAGTACTGGACATCCGACAACGCACCGGCTGGCTGTTCATGGGCGTGATCGTCGGACACATCCTGCTGATCTCAGCGCAGGTGAACACCCGGCGCGGCGTCCCCATGCTCGAAGAAGTCACCTTCGGCACCTTCGCTGAGGTTCAGCGCGGCGCGACGACAGCGATTGCCACCATTCGCGACAACTGGGTGAACTACGTGGCGCTTGCAGGACGTGCGCGCCGAGAACGCGAGGCTCAAACAGGAACTCGCGTCACTGCAGGTAGGTCTTCAGCAGGAGCGTGCGCTTGCGCAGCAGTCGCGTTCCCTTCAGGGTCTGCTCGAGCTCAAGTCCTCTGTTCAATTGAAGACGACGGCAGCGGCCGTGATCGCAGGCGGAGCGAGCCCGGACTTCCGCACGATGTCGATCGACAAGGGAACCGGGGATGGACTGGCCTCCGATATGGCCGTGCTTGCACCCGCCGGTGTCGTTGGTCGCATCGTCATGCCGGCCCGGCGGGCAGCCAAAGTTCAGTTGTTGATCGATCGCGATGCGGCGGCCGGGGTGATTGTCGAGCGCACGCGCGCGCAGGGCGTTGTCGTTGGCACTGGCACCGATCGTTTCCGTCTGGACCACGTGCCTGGTGCCGCCGACATTCAGGTTGGAGATCGGGTGGTGACGTCGGGGATCGAAGGGATTTATCCGAAAGGCTTTGTCGTCGGTCAGATAGAATCAATTGACCGTCAGGCCGGACAATTCAGCAATGTTGTGGTCCGCCCGGCGGTGGAGTTTTCAGAGCTCGAGACCGTGCTGGTTGTCGTGACGCCGCCGGCCGGCGAGGCTCAGTGAAGACGGTCGGGGTCCTGATTGCGGTGGCGTTGGCGCTGGCGCTCCAGACCACGCTGGCGCAATTGCTCGTTGGCGGGACAGCAGCGATCGATCTCGTGCTTGTCGCCGTGGTTGCTGTCGCGCTGACCACGGGGCCGGTGGGTGGAATGTTGGCCGGCAGCGTCGCCGGGCTCATTCAGGACTCGTTGTCGACGGGCGTACTTGGCATCGGCGGGTTGGCGAAGTCGGTGATCGGGTTCCTGGCCGGAGCGATCAGCCAGCAGTTCATCCTGACATCTGCTCTGCCGCGGTTCCTGATGTTCGTGGGCGCGACGATCGCGCACGCGGCGCTCTTCATGGGATTGAACATGGGCCTCGGCTTGCGCACCTTTCCGTCGCCGTGGAAGGCGGTTGCGAGTCAGGCGGTCGGCAACGCAGTCGTCGGCATGGTTGGGTTCGCGATCATGGAAGCGCTTCCGGGTGTGATCGAACGGCGACGCGCCGGACGACGGCCGAGAGGCTGACGAAGGTCAAAGGGCAAGTTCATGTCCACGGGTGAAAATCGCAGGCGAGTCAGCGAGCGACTGGTCGCACTCCAGGTCGCCGTGATTGTGGCGTTTGCTGCGCTCGCCGTGTGTTTCTGGGTCCTGCAGATTGCTCAGCACCAGAAGTACGAGGAGATGGCGGAGAACAACCATCAGCGCACGCTCGCCCTGCGCGCGCCGCGTGGGATCCTGTTCGACCGCAACGGAAAGATTCTGGTCGAGAATCGTCACTCCTTCACGATCTCCATCCTTCGCGAGCACTCCAAGGATCTCGATCAGACCGCCAGGCTCCTCGCACGCGTGGCGGGGCTCGACTTGAAGCAGGTGCAGGACATCATCGAGCGTCATCGAGGTGAGCCCTCGTACCGGCCGATCGTCGTCGTCGAGGACGCGACACTGGCGCAGGTAGCAGCGATCACGGCACGACGCCTCGACTTCGAACTGCCAGACGTCAGAGTTGAAGAGGTGCCCACCCGCAAGTACCCCGAGTCGCTCGCCGCACACCTGTTCGGCTACGTAGGCCAGGTCAGCGACGCGCAGGTGGCCTCCGATCCGGTGGTCAAGAGCGGCGACATCGTCGGACAGTCGGGGATCGAGAAGATCTACAACGGCGACTTGAAGGGTGCCGACGGCGCGCGCGTGGTCGTCGTCAACAGCATGGGCCGCGAGATGAGCGTCCTGCAGGAAGAGAAGCCGACCGAAGGCAAGCGGCTGCAGTTGACGATCGACTACGACGTGCAGCGGGCAACGGAAGAAGCGTTCAACGCCGTCAGCATGGCGGGGCTGACGAACGCGGGCGCGGCCGTCATTCTCGATCCGCGTACGGGTGAAGTGCTGGCGTTCACGAGCCGGCCGACCTACGACCCGAACGCGTTCGCGGCGGGCATCGATCGCGGAACATGGGCGTCACTGAACAGCGACGAGCAGCGCCCGCTGAACAATCGCGCGATACAGGGGCGGTACTCGCCGGGATCGACCTTCAAGATGGCGGTCGCGCTGGCCGGCCTCGAAGAGGACGTCATCGATCCGAACTTCCACGTGCACTGCGGCGGCGGGGCCAACTTCTACGGACGCTATTTCAAGTGCTGGAAGAAGGGCGGCCACGGGTCGGTCGACCTCAAGACCGCGATTGCGCAGTCGTGTGACGTCTACTTCTACACCGTCGCCAACATGCTCGGCGTCGATCGCATCAACAAGTGGGCCACGCTGCTCGGGCTTGGGGTCAAGAGCGGCATCGATCTGCCCAACGAGGTCACGGGTCTGGTGCCATCGACCAAGTGGAAGCAGGAGACCCGGCGCGAAAAGTGGTACGCCGGCGAAACGATCTCGGTAGGAATCGGCCAGGGCGCGGTCTCGGTGACGCCGGTGTCGATGGCGGTCTACATGGCGACGATCGCCAACGGCGGCACGCGTGTCACACCGCACCTCGTCAAGGCGGTCGATGACGGCGGCACCGGCTGGAAGCCGGTGGCGACGCCACCCGCACAGTCGAAGTTCGACATCACGCCCGAGAAGCTGCAGGCGATTCGCGACGGGATGTGGATGGTGGTCAACGGCAGCGGTACTGGTGGACGAGCGCGCGTCGCTGGAAAAGACGTCGCCGGCAAGACCGGGACGGCTCAAATCATCTCGAACCAGGGCCGCCTTGCGGCGCGTGGGAAGCGCGATCTGCGCGACAACGGCTGGTTCTCGTTCTTTGCGCCGCGCGACAATCCGACGATCGCCGGCATCGTATTCCTCGAACACGGAATGCACGGGCCAAACGCTGCGTCGGTCGCGCATCACATCCTCGACACGTACTTCGCGAAGCAGGATGGCCGTCCGATGCCGCCCGCGCCGAAGCCGCAGGAGATGCGGCTCGACTTCTCCGACTCCGCCGGCGACAGTGGTCCGCGCGAGTATCCCGATCCGCCGGCGATGCCGGCTGATGACCAGGGACCGGCCGAACCGCAACGCGAGATCGCGCGGCTCGAACGACGTCCCGCCGATGCTGGTCCTGCTGTCACGGGGCTAGCGAGGTAGGCATGTTCGAACGACGCCTTTACTACCACGTTGACTGGTCGATGCTCGGGGCCATCCTCGCGCTCTGCCTGATCGGCGTCGTCCAGATTTACAGCGCCACGGCCGGGTCGAGCCTCTACGTGACGCAGATGTACGGCATCGCGCTCGGCCTCGTGGCGATGCTCATCTGCCTCACCATTGACTACCGTTCGCTCGCGGATAAGTCGCACTTCATCTACCTGGGAATTCTCGCGCTCCTTGTGTTCGTGCTCTTCTTCGGCGTCGTGCGCGGCGGCTCGCGGCGCTGGATCGATCTGGGACCGCTCAACCTGCAGCCGTCCGAATTCGCCAAAGCGGCAGTCGCTCTCGTTCTGGCCAAATATTTTGGCGAGAGCCGGCGCGGTACCGTCGTCCCAAGTGACCTGATTGTCGCGGGCGCGATCGTCTTCGTGCCCTTCCTCGTGATTTACCAGCAACCCGATCTGGGCACGGCGGCGACGCTCCTGCCCATCCTGTTCATCGTTGCGTTCGCGGCGGGCATGCCGATGCGGGTCTTCGGCATCCTCGCGATGGTTGGTCTGCTTGCCGCCCCGATCGCATGGAAATTTGCGCTCAAGGACTATCAGAAGGAGCGCGTATCGACGTTCCTGGACCCCGAGGCGGACGCTCGGGGCGCCGGGTATCAACAGCTTCAAGCCCGCATTACGACCGGGTCAGGCGGGCCGTGGGGAAAGGGATTTCGGCAGGGAACGCAGGGTCAGCTTCGTTTCCTTCCGGTGGCACATAATGACTTCATCTTCTCGGCGTTCGCCGAGGAGTACGGGTTTGCCGGCGTCTTCACGGCGCTGGGGCTGTATCTGTTTGTGATTTTGAGAGCTGTCGAGGCGGCCCGGCTGGCGAAGGACCGTCTCGGGGCTTACCTGGTGCTGGGAGTACTGGCCAGCTTCACGTTCCAGGTGCTGTACAACATTACGATGTCGGCCGGCCTTGCGCCGGTCAAGGGTCTGACGCTTCCGCTCATGAGTTACGGCGGGTCCTCCATGATCGCTACGCTGGCGGGATTCGGCCTGATTCTCAACGTTCGGATGCGACGATTTACTAACTAATGGGTCTACAGTCTTCGGTCCTCAGTCTTCTGTCCAACACGGGCCCGGCGTGTGCGAACGCGATGGCGTCGTTGTCAGGACCGAGGACTGAAGACCGTGGACTGGACACCAATACCGGGTTCGCTTTGGCTTTCCGCGTTGTTTCTTTCCTGCGCTATCTATTCTCAGTTCTGGAAGTGCTCTTGACTGCCAGCGCAGCGCAGGACGACCTCGTCGCGGATACACCACAGGGCGAGCCGATTCGGAGTTACGGGCATGAGCAAGGAGATGATCATCTCCTCGAGCGCCCACGAAACACGGGTCGCGATACTCGAGGACGATCAGGTCGCCGAGATTTTCATCGAGCGCGAGCGTTCGCGTGGAGTGGTTGGCAACGTCTACAAGGGACGAGTCTCGAAGGTGCTGCCGGGGATGCAGTCTGCCTTTGTGGATCTTGGGCTCGAACGTGACGGCTTTCTCTATGTCACCGACGTCGTAGCCTCACTCGAAGAACTCGACCGCTTCGAGACCGAGGAAGAAGACGTCCCAGCAGCTCCCTTGGGGGCGACTGGCAACGGCGCAGCAACCGGCCAGCGACGCGATCGCCCGTCGAGTCATGGCGGACGGCGCGAGCGTGAAAAGGGTCCCGAGCCCAAGATCGAAGAGCTCCTCAAAGAAGGCCAGGAGATCATCGTCCAGGTGGCGAAGGAGCCGCTTGGGACGAAAGGCGCCCGCCTCACGTCCCACGCCACCATGCCAGGGCGTTTCCTGGTGTTCATGCCGACTGTCGATCACGTCGGCGTGTCGCGCAAGATTGATTCGCGCGAGGAGCGATCGCGCCTGCGGGGCATCGTCCGCGAGTTCCGCGAGGAAACCGGCTTCACCGGCGGTCTGATCATCCGCACAGCCGCTGCCAGCCGTCCCAAGGAAGACATCGTCTCCGACCTGAGCTACTTCCACAAAGTGTGGACGGAGATCCGCCAGAAGGCTGAGACCTCGCGCGCCCCGGCCGTTGTCTACCAGGAGCAGAGCCTCGTCGCGAAGCTGCTGCGAGACCTGTTGACCGATGACTATCAGGCGATCCGGATCGACAACGAACTCGAACACCGGCGCGTGATCGAGCTGATCGAGCGGATTATGCCGTCACTCGCTTCGAAGGTGAGGCTGTACGAGAAGGAGTATCCGATCTTCGAGGAGTACGGCGTTCAGGCAGAGATCGATCGAGCGCTGCGGAGCAAGGTGTGGCTGAAGTCGGGCGGGTCCATCGTCATCAATCAGACCGAGGCGCTCGTCGCCATTGACGTCAACACCGGGCGCTACGTCGGCAAGAAGACCGCCGGCCGACTCGAGGACACGATTCTCAAGACCAACCTGGAAGCGGTGAAGGAGATCGTGCGGCAGATTCGGCTGCGCGATCTGGGCGGCATCATCGTGCTCGACTTCATCGACATGGAAGAGAAGAAGAACCGGCAGAAGGTCTTCCAGACGGTGGAGCAGGAGCTGCGCAAGGATCGATCGCCGTCGAAGGCACTGCAGGTCTCCGACTTCGGTCTCGTGATCATCACACGCAAGCGCGTCAAGCAGAGCCTCGAGCGCGTGCTCACCGAGCCGTGTCCGTACTGCGCCGGGAGCGCCGTGATTAAGTCGGCGTCGACGATCTGCTACGAGATTCTGTCAGAGGTGAAGAAGATCAGCGCGGATCTGAACGGACAGAGCCTGGTGCTGCGCGTGAACCCAGACATCGCACGCGCGTTCCGCGACGAGGAGCGCGCGGTCTTCAAGGATTTGAAGCAGTCGCTGGGCCGTGAGATCGCGCTGCGTCCTGACGCGCAACTCCATCACGAGCAGTTCGATCTGATGGCGATTGGGTAAGCTGGGGCAACTGCGTAGCTGGGTGTAACTCGGTAAGCCGGTAGCTGGGTAAATCGGCTAGAGTAGGTTTCACATTCCCGTCGGTCGGCCGGACTTCCCATTCGGTGCCATGGCATCGCTCGACATGGAGGTTTCCGATGACCCCACGCGCTCTCACCCACGTCGGTGTTGTCGCGTTCCTGGCGGCGGCGCTGTGGACCGCGCCCGCGTCCCTGATCGCCCAGCGTCCTGACGCTGCAAAACCAGAGCCCCCCACAAAACCGTGGAAGGTATCGCGCACAGCGGACGGTCAGCCTGACTTGCAGGGCTTCTGGACGAATACGACCTACGTGCCCCTCGAGCGGCCGAAGAACGTCACCAAGGAGTTCTACACGAAAGAGGAAGTGGCCGAGAACATCAAGCACGCGGCCGCGACCGAAGAAGAACAGACCGAGCCGGGAACCGTTGCGGACGTGCACTACGACTTCACGCAGTTCGGTCTGGATCGCAGCCAGGGACCGCTCGCCCTGAATCTGCGCACGTCGCTCATCGTGGATCCGCCCGACGGACGAATCCCTCCGATGACCGCGGAGGGACTGAGGCGAGCGGCCGAGCGCGCGGAATCGAGGAAGCGGTTGGGTCCGCTGGACGCCGCACAAGGCCAGCCGCTCAGCGTGCGCTGCATCATCATGGATCGCATCGGGCCGCCGATGCTGGCGGGCGCGTACAACAACAACTATCAGATCGTCCAGACGCCGGGCTACGTCATGATCCTGGTCGAGATGATCCACGACGTGCGCATCATCCCGCTCGACGGCCGCCCGCAGTTGCCCGCCAGCGTCCGGCAGTGGACCGGAAGTTACCGCGGGCGCTGGGAGGGCGACACGCTCGTCGTCGAGTCAACGAACTTCAACGGCAAGAACCCCTTCCAGGGGTCGAGCGAGAACTTGCGCCTGACCGAGCGCTTCACGCGCGTGGACGAGAACACCATTCGCTACCAGTTCACCATCGACGATCCATCCACGTGGACGCGACCGTGGTCAGCAGAGGTGCCGTGGGCCAAGACGATTGGCCCACTCTTCGAGCACGCATGTCATGAAGGCAACTACGGCCTCGGCAACATTCTCGCGGGGGCGAGAGCCGAGGAGAGGCGCGCGGCTGAAGCGGGAAGCGCGACGGCGAAATAACGCGGTCAGCGCGTAGACGCGGCTTCGAGGTGCAGCAGGCGCCGCTTGCGCCAGAGGCCCCCGCCGTAACCACCCAGATCGCCGTTCTTGTTCACCACGCGGTGACAGGGAACGACGATGGCGATCGCGTTGAGACCGTTGGCGGTGCCCACGGCGCGAACAGCTGCGGGGCTGCCGACGCGGCGCGCCATGTCGGCGTAGGACCTCGTCTCCCCATACGGAATTTCCCGAAGCTCTCGCCACACGGACATCTGGAACGGTGTGCCGCGCATCTCCACGGGCACGTCGAAGACCTGCCGCTTGCCCGCGAAGTACTCGCCAAGCTCCCTGCGCAGTGTCGTCAAGTGGGCATGACGACCAGGTACCAGTCCCGCCTTGTAGCGCCGCCTCAGCGTGACGACCTGCTTCTCGAGCATTCGTCGATCGGTGAACTCGAGCAGACAGATCCCGCCATCGGTGGCGCCGGCAACCATTGGCCCCATTGGCGTGTCGAGCCAGGCGAGGCGGATGCAGTCGCCCTCGGCCGTCCGTCGCGGTGTGAGGCCGAAAGTCTTCTGGAATGCCTCACGGAACCCGCTATGCGACTCGTATCCGGTCTCGAACACCGCATCGTCCACTGAGCCACCGTGGCGAATGCGCTCGAACGCCTGTGCGAGCCGGCGGGCGCGACAGTACGCCTGGAAGGTGAGCCCATAGCGAGTGGCGAAATAGCGGCGAACCCGCGCGGGCTCGACACCCATCGTGCGCAGATCGCGCTCGCGAATGCGCGTATCCGGCCGGCGCTCGACGCGCTGAAGCAGCCGGGCCACCCATGGCGGCGCCTCGTCCCCTTCGAGAGGACGACACCGCAGGCACGGACGATAGCCGGCGAAGAGCGCCTCTTTCGGCATGGCGAAGAACTCGACGTTCTCCGGCTTCGGCTTTCTTGCCGGGCACGACGGCCGGCAGAAGATGCCGGTCGTACGCACGCCGAGGTAGAACACACCGTCATACGACGCGTCGGAGCGTTGGTAGGCGCGCTCCATCTCATGACGGCGCGGCAACGGAACGGGCGGAAGTGAAGACTCTGGCACTGAAGCGGTGGCTGCGGACATCATGGGGCGATCATGCTGCACGATGCCCGAAGACCGCGACCGGAAAAACGACGTTGAAGTCGAGGGTCCCCTAACTGCTCGCTCACCGCTTCACGATCACGATGTCGCCGCTGAACGACTGCAGCGTCAGCGTCGCGCCGGCATCGCCAAACGATCCGCGCACGGATCGATTGCGTCCCGGCGTGAATGAGTTGGCCGGCGACGTCTGCAACGTCAACGCGTAGTCCGATCGCACGTCGCCGCTGAAGGTCGATGCCTCGATGGCGAATCCTTTGGCATCTGCCGGAGTCACGCGAATATCGCCGGAGTGCGACTGGAATTGGTAGCGTCCGTTGCGGGCGAGACGTCCGGAGTAGTCGATGTCACCGGAGACCGATCGGATCGAGGCGTGATCGATCTCGACGTCGGTCAAGCGCAGGTCACCGCTCACCGACTGCGCGTCGAAGCCGCTCCCCTTCAGCCGATTCACGATCACGTCACCGCTGACGGTGCCGAGGGACAACTCGTCGGCCTCGGACTCGGAGATCTCGACGTCTCCCGAGACCGTCTTCGCCACGCGGAGCTTCTTCGCTGTCATCATGATGATGTCGCCGCTGACGGTTTCGGCGCGCAATTCGCCGTTGATGTTCGTCACTTTCACCGTGCCGGACACGCTGCGGAGCGCCACGCTTGCATCGCGCGGTACTGACACGGTGAAATCCACGCCGCCAGACCAGTTCCGCCGCCGTGGATACTCGGTGCGCACCTCGACTCGACCGCCTCGATCCGCTACCTCGATCGCGATCTCCGAGAGCAGTACCTTCGCCTCTGCCTCG
The DNA here is from genome assembly GCA_963818645.1 of uncultured Acidobacteriota bacterium. Classification (GTDB taxonomy): domain Bacteria; phylum Acidobacteriota; class Vicinamibacteria; order Vicinamibacterales; family UBA2999; genus Gp6-AA40. The sequence continues at coordinate 68,820 of CAWFTF010000011.1, forward strand.
TTGGGATGCCGCACCCGCTTGACCGCCTCGATGCGGACATCGTCACCACCGCCACCGGTGACCGAGATGTCTCCCGCAACGTTCTGGAGATCCAATGCGCCGGTGCGTCCGATCCGGACGGTGCGTGAGAAGTTCTCCGTGTACTCCGGGCCGCGTCCGGACCCGCCGCCGCGGCGGCCCTGCTGCTCGAACCGCTGCTCGACCAGTCTCGCAAACTGATCGGCCTGAATCTCAACCCGCCGTGCCATCTGATCGGCCTGGCGCTCGACCTGACGGCTGATCTCATCGACCTGACGCTCGACGCGGCGCGCGATATCGTCTGCCAGGTCGTCCCAGTCGCGCGTCTGCGCGGCCGCGAAGCGCGGCATGGCGACGAGGACGAGGGTCACTAGGATGATTCTCTGCATCATGCTCATCGGACCGCTATGCGGCCTCCTACCATGTATCCGCCTGAAGCGTTGCAACCGCATAGCGGTCCCGGCGCGCGAAGCGCGCCAAAGAGATTGAGAATCAACCGGGTCAAGGTTGGGCCCCCGGTTGATTGAGTCCTGACACGATGCGTGCGGCGCCTTCAGGATTGCCTTTCCGCATCTCGTTGATGAGTGACACCACGTCCTGCAGCAATTCCAGTTTGCTGCGCAGCGCATCGAAGAGGCTTTCCTGCGCCATCGGGTTATCCGGCTCGGTTTGCAGCGCCGCCCGGCTCTCGGTGATGGCTCCGTCGATCACAGTCAGATTCGCGTTCAGGACGTCCGCCGTTTCCATGTCGAGCGCGGATTGCTCGCTCTTGGTGATCGACTCGAGCCCGGCGATCGCATTCGTGTACTGCATTTCGGCCAGGTCGAATTCCGCCTTCACCGACGTTGGCTCAGTTGCGGCCGCCGTCGCCGACGCCAGGCGCGCCGATGAACCGTTGATCGGCGCCAGCCCTTTTCCGATCCAGGCAAGGCTGGCGATGAGCGTGATGGTGACAAACGACGCCGCGAGCGATTGCTTCCACGTGAAGCCCCACCCGTGGAACGATGATCGCTGCTCGGTCTCGAACGCGGCGGCGAGCTTCGTCCAGACGTGTGCGGGCGGCAGTTCGGGCTCGAGCGCCAGCGTCGCCTGGCGGAGCGCAGTGAAATCCGCCACCACGGCGCGGCAGCGCTCGCACGAGGCGAGATGTGCCTCGAGCTCGATGCGCGATCGCTCATCGAGCGTCCCGTCGACGTAGTCACCGAGTGCGATCTCGTAGTCCTGGCAGTTCATGGCGCTGTTCCGCTCAACATTCCACGCAGCTTCATGCGTGCTTTGTGCACCTGTGACTTCGAGGTACCTTCCGACACACCGAGGAGCTTTGCCACCTCGTTGTGCTCAAACCCTTCGACGTCGTGAAGAATGAACGCGGCGCGACACCCCTGTGGCAATCGTGCGATAGCCCGGTCGAGGTCAAGCCGGCTGACGGCCGTGGGTACCACCGGGCTGACCGCTGCCGGCTCGGCCGCCCCGTCATCGTCGAGCGAGTCGGTAACCCGTGCCATTTTCGACTGTCTGCCGCGCAAGACGTCGAGGCATTGATTGACCGCCAACCGATACAGCCACGTTCCAAGGCTCGAATCTCCCCGAAAGCTCCCGAGTTTCCGGTAGGCGTTCAGGAACACGTCCTGAAGAAGGTCTTCGGCCTCCTGCGCCGACCCCACCATCCGGAACACGAGGTTATACAGGCGTCCGGCGTGTGCGCGATACAGCTCCTCGAACGCTGCCGCGTCGCCGTGCCGGCAACGCTGCGCCAGCTCGAGGTCGACCGCTCTCACGTCTTCTGTAGGCTTAGACGGGTGTGTAGTCGTGGCGGGTTGCCCGGGAATCGCCCTAGTCATAGCGGCACATACTGCGAAGAAGACGGCTGTGGGGGCCGTCAGGTTCGCCGGCCCTGCCAACGGATCGACGAAAAATTGCGCACCCGGTTGGGTCCGACCTCGATCGACTCCGCGCGCAGCAGCTCTCGCTTCAGTTGCAGGTTGCCCCCGTAGCCACCCAATGCGCCGCCTGCCGCGATCACGCGGTGACACGGCGTTCCCGGGTCGCGGCATTCGCGCATGATCGTACCGACCGCCCGCCACGCGCGCGGGGATCCGGCAAGGGCGGCGATGTCGCCGTAAGTCGCGACGCGTCCCGGCGGAATTCTCCGCACCGCCGCCAGCACGCGATGCCTGAAAGAGGCCACTACTGCACGACCGGCTTGCCTTCAGCCTTTGGAAGACGAACGCCCGCAAAGCGAGCCAGTGTGGGAGCGATATCCGCGGGCGTCACGCCTGTCCGGCTGTGACCGTGCCGCACAGTGCCGCCAAGCAGGATGAAGGGGACGTGTTGATCGTAGTCGTGCAGCGTGCCGTGCGTCGTCCCGCCTCCAGCTCTCCCGCCGAAGTACCAGAATTTCTTCGGCACGAGAATGAGGTCGCCGCTCCGGTCGGCGCGGTAGCTCAGTGAAGCGCTCCTGACGGCCGGATCCGAGCTCTTGTCCGACAGCCGATCCGATCGCAGCACGTACTCGATGCCCGGGATCGCTTTCAAGGATTGTTCGAGCGTGGCCATCGCCGAGTGAGATGCCTTGAGTCGATCGAATACGCCCGGCGCGAGATAGACGTCAGTGAAGTTCGCGGCCTCGACGTAGGAGCCGAGCGTCAGCTCTCCGAACAGACCGGTGAGTGTCTCGTCGATTCGTTCGCGAACGTCCTCGTTCGCGATGCGGCCCCCAAGCGGAGCGCTCGCAATCGGTGCCACGCCGTGATCAGCCGAAAGCGCGAGCATGTAGTTGGCGCGTCCCACCTTCGCGTCGAGATGAGCGATCAGCCGCTGCAGTGCGACATCGAGTTGTCGCAACACGTCTTCGATCTCGCGGCTTTCGGGTCCGAAGCTGTGTCCCACCTCATCGAGGGCGGAGAAGCTGATGCCGAGAAAGTCCGTGGTATCGCGCTGCCCGAGTGCGAGGCTGTCGATCAAGGATTCCGCGAGTCCCTCGAGATAGGCGTCCGAACGCGGACTCGCTTGCCAGAGCTGAAAGAACTGCGCGTCCACGCCGTTTCGCCCGGCGAGGCGATGCGGGAACAACCCTGACCACGATGCCGGCGGACGCTCGCCAACACCGGCGTCGCGCATGACGTAACTGTCCGCAGGCGCTGACAGAGTCCACGAACTGCCGTTCTCCTGCTCGTAAGGGTGTGCGTCGATGAAGGCCTTCACCGCGGGCACCGGAGCGGAGGCAAACGCCCGCGATGTCGCAAACGATCCCGACTCGTCATCGAACCACACGACCGCATCGCCGCCGTGTCCCGCCAGGCCGATCGCGCTGCGCGCTTTCAGTGACAGCGACACGACACGGGCGCCGGGCTTCTGAGCGCGTAACTCGTCTGCCAGCGTCGGCACGAGGATCGTCTTGCCGCTGTTGCCAATCTGCGCGGGCCGGCCGTAGGAGATGTCGGCGGCTTCGGGATCGCTGGTGCAACCGAACATCCGGCGAGCGCTCCGGTCCCACCAGGCATTGGCGACCATGCCGTGCGTGTGCGGCAGCGCGCCGGTGCCTATCGTCGAATGACCCGCGCACGTGAGCGTATTCAGATACGGGTATCGCGCGTTGTCGAACACGAGCCCCTCGCTGAGCAGCGTGCGAAATCCGCCATGCCAATGGCGATCGAACGTCTGCAGGTAGTCGGCACGCATCTGGTCGACGACCAGCACCACGACGAGTCGCGGTGTGCCTTGCGCCCGAATGCCGGGGACGATCGTCAGCAGTCCGAATGCGAGTGCGAGAGCTGTGGAGAGTCTCTTCATAGTCGGGTGAGCGGATCGATGGCGTAGTCGGCGGGGTCAACCCGTGCCTGGATCGATTCTACCTTCTGGGATCCGGGGCTCGGGATCCGGGATCCGAAACCCGAAACGCCGAATCCCGAGTCCCGGATCCCGGATCCCGGATCCCGGATCCCGGATCCCGAGTCACGGACTTTCGTATACTGCGCTCCGATGCCCTTCGTCGACATCATTGCTCGCAAGCGTGACGGGCGGGCGCTTTCGCGGGAGGACATCGATACGTTCGTCAGCGGCGTCACCAGCGGAGCCATTCCTGACTACCAGGCATCGGCGCTGCTGATGGCGATCGTCATCAAGGGGATGAACGACGAGGAGACCGGCTGGTTGGCCGGCGCGATGGCGCGCTCGGGCGAGCGCGTCGATCTGTCTGACGTCCCAGGTTTCAAGGTCGGAAAACACAGCACAGGCGGTGTGGGCGACAAGGTGTCGATCGTTCTCGCCCCCGTCGCCGCCGCGTGTGGCGTTGTCGTCCCGAAGATGTCCGGGCGCGGGCTGGGTCACACTGGCGGAACGCTCGACAAGCTCGAATCGATTCCTGGCTATCGCGTCGATTTGACGATCGAAGAATTCAAGCAGGTCCTTCGCGAAGTCGGCACGAGCATCATCGGTCAGACGTCAACGCTCGCACCGGCTGACAAGAAGCTCTACGCGCTGCGCGACGTGACAGCCACAATCCCCAGCATTCCACTGATCTCGGCGTCGATCATGAGCAAGAAGCTCGCTGAAGGCAGCAGTGCGCTGGTGCTCGACGTCAAGTGCGGTGACGGCGCGTTCATGAAGGACCTGGCAGACGCGCGCGCGCTCGCAGTGTCGATGGTTGCGATTGGCACACAAGCAGGTGTTCGTACCGAGGCGGTCCTCACCGACATGAGCGCGCCGCTTGGCCGCGCCGTCGGAAATACGCTCGAGATCATCGAGTGCCTGGAGACGCTGAAGGGCACCGGGCCCACCGAGCTCACCGGTGTGATTCGAGTGCTCGCCAGGCGAATGGTAATGCTCGCCGGAGTCGATCGCGACGAGACCGCCGCGGCCCGTCGCGTGGACGATGCCTTGTCTTCAGGTCGCGCGTTGCAGGTGTTCGCGAAGTTGATCGAGAGGCAGGGTGGCAATGCGCGAATCGTTGACGATTACTCGTTGCTGCCGTCCGCGCCGGATTGCGAGCTGCTGCGCGCGACGCGCGGCGGATTCATCACGGCGATGCACGCAGAAGCTGTCGGCCGCGCGTCGCATGCGCTGGGAGCCGGGCGGAGTCGAGTCGGCGACGCTGTCGATCATGGTGTGGGGATCGTCGTGGCGAGCCAACCTGGAGATTCAGTGAAGGTGGGCGATACACTGCTCGAGCTGCATCACAGAGGCGGACGCAATCTCGAGGCGGCGCTGGCGTTGTGTCGCGAAGCGATTTCCATCGGGGACGAGCCGCCTGCTCCCCGGCAGAAGGTGCTGGGCGAAGTGCGATGAGAGACGGGAAACCGGTGCGGTCGCGTGATCCGTGGACGAAACTCGACCTGACGCTACTCGGCGGGCTTGCCGCGATCGCGGCTGTGGCCATCGGGTTGGGCTTTGCGGGCGCCAGCCGCGTGCAGCCTGTTGCAGGCCTTGCGCTCATCCTCGCGTTGGCCTACTGCCTGTCGTCCGCGCGGCACTCCATCGACTACCGCACCGTTGCGTGGGGGCTCGGACTGCAGTTCGTGTTCGCCCTGATCGTGCTGAAGACCGACGCCGGGCGCGCCGTCTTTCAGAGTGCGGGCGGTGTCATCACACAGATCCTGAACTTTGCCTACGTCGGCTCGTCGTTCGTCTTCGGGCCGCTCGGCAACCCCGATGTCTGGCCCCGGATCGTCACCGGAGTGCTGGGTCCGGATGGCAGCCAGTACGCCAACATCTTCGCGTTCATGGTGCTGCCGACCATCATCTTCATCGCCGCGCTGTTCGCGATGCTGTACTACTTCGGCGTCATGCAATTCGTCGTGCGCCTGTTCGCGGTCATCATGCGCCGCTTCATGCGCGCGAGCGGCGCAGAGTCGCTGAACGTTGCCGCCAGTATTTTCATGGGGCAGACCGAGGCACCGCTGACCATTCGGCCTTTTCTGCCGAAGATGACCGAGTCCGAGCTGATGACGGTGATGACGGCCGGGATGGCCCACATTTCCGGCGGCGTCATGGCCGCCTACATCCTGTTCGGTGTCGAAGCGCAGCATCTCCTCACCGCCGTGATCATGACGGCGCCGGGGACGCTGATGATGGCGAAGATGTTCGTGCCCGAGACGGACCGGCCCGAGACGATGGGAACGGTGAGGCTGCAGGTTGAGAAGACGGACGTCAACGTCATCGATGCCATCGGGCGTGGCACCGGTGAAGGGCTGCATCTGGCGCTGAATGTCGGCGCGATGCTGATCTCGTTTCTCGCGATCGTCGCGCTGCTGAATGCGGCTCTCGGCGTTGTTGGCGATGGCGTGCAGAGGGTCGCCGGGTTCGGTGCTGGACTGAGCCTGCAATTGATTCTCGGCTACGTCTTCGCACCGATTGCGTGGGCGCTCGGTGTGCCCTGGCACGATGCGGCAACGGTGGGCAATCTGCTCGGGACGCGCATGGTCCTCAACGAGTTCGTCGCGTACTCGCAGCTCGGGCCGCTGAAGGACATGCTCGATCCGAAGTCGTTCACGATTGCGACGTTCGCGCTCTGCGGCTTCGCTAACTTCAGCTCCATCGGCATCCAGATTGGTGGCATCGGCGCACTCGCGCCAGAGCGGCGTCACGATCTTGCGCGCCTGGGTCTGCGGGCGATGCTCGCGGGCACCTTTGCCAATTTCCTCACGGCGACGATCGCAGGAATGTTGTTGTGAGCACGTTCGATCGCGTTGCGGAGGCTGCCGCCAGGGTGCAGGTGTTATCCGGCCCGTTGCCGGAAACGGCGATTGTGCTCGGGTCTGGCCTTGGCGACTTCGCAGACACGGTGCGCGATTCGGTCGCGTTTCCTTACACAGAGTTGCCACACTGGCCTGCGTCGAATGTCGTCGGGCACGCGGGCCGGTTGGTGATCGGCAACGTCGCGGGCAAGCGCATTGCCGCGTTGGCCGGCCGAGCCCACTTCTACGAAGGGCACGACATGGGCACCGTCGTCTTCGCGACGCGGGTCATGGGCAGGCTCGGTGTCAAACAAATCATTCTCACGAATGCGGCTGGTGGCATCAATACTGGATTCGCGCAGGGCGCGCTGATGCTCATCGACGATCACATCAACATGCTCGGAAGCAACCCGCTCATCGGACCCAATGACGAGCGCTTCGGCGCACGCTTTCCGGACATGAGCGAGATCTATTCCCGGCGACTTCGAAACATCGCCGACGAGGCGGCTCGAGCGAGAGGCGTGACCGTGAGTCACGGTGTCTACGTTGCCGTTCACGGGCCGAGCTATGAGACGCCAGCCGAGATTCGTGCGTTCCGCACGATCGGCGCCGACGCGGTGGGGATGTCAACCGTACCTGAGGCAATCACTGCGCGTCACATGGGGATGGAAGTGCTCGGCATCTCCTGCATCACCAACATGGCCGCGGGCGTCCTGCCGCAGCCGCTCGTGCACGACGAGGTGATGGCCACAGCGCATCGCGTGCGCGGATCGTTCATCTCGCTGCTCGAGGGGATCATTGAACGCCTTTAATCTACCGCTCGCTTGTGTGGAGGCTTTCGGAGCGGGCCCTGGGCGAGAATCCGGCTGATGACTATGGGAACGACGTTGCCGACATCACCAACACAAGCGAGTTCTGCGGGTAAACTCGTCACAGCCGCGCGCCGTGCCCGGCGTCACGCCCAGGCCGCCTACTCGAAGTTCAAGGTCGGCGCGGCGCTCGAAACGGCCGACGGCATCATCATCACTGGCTGCAACGTCGAGAACGCGACTTACGGCCTGACGATCTGCGCTGAACGCGTCGCGATGTTCAAGGCGCTTTCCGAAGGGCACCGCAAATTCAAGCGTGTGGCCGTCGTCGCCGACACGGTCGCGCCGACGCCACCGTGCGGCGCGTGCCGGCAGATCCTGTGGGAGTTCGGCGGCGACCTCGAAGTCGTCCTCGCTAATCTGCGTCGCGAGACCGGCCGGCATCAGCTCAAGGATCTGTTGCCGCTGCCATTCGATGCGCGTCTCCTCTGAGAACGTGCGGTCCGACGGGGCGACGGGTCGACGAGACCTTCGTACCCTCGGACCGGACCTTCGCACCCCGCACCGTCGCCCCGTCGGACCGCACGTGTGCTCGTAACCGCCTGATATCATCACGACAGATGCTGCCGACGATTGAGTGGAAAGACGATGCGGTTGTGATGATCGACCAGCGGAAGCTCCCGGCTTCCGAGGTCTACGTGAGTTGCAAGACGGCCAAAGAAGTGGCCAAGGCCATCACGACGATGGTCATTCGCGGTGCCCCGGCGATTGGCGTCGCCGCCGCAATGGGCATTGCGCTCGGCATGAAGCGCAGCAGCGCCACCGGCACGAAGCAGTTTACGACGGAGTTTCAGAAGATCTGCGACCTGATGGCAGCGACGCGACCGACGGCGGTGAATCTGTTCTGGGCCATCGAGCGCATGAAGCGGACGTTTGCTGCAGCCGCGCAGGGTGGCGCCTCCGTGGACGAGCTCAAGCAGCGGCTCGAAGTCGAGTCGCAGAAGATTCACGACGAGGACGTGAGCAGCTGCAAGGCGATGGGCATACACGGCGCGTCACTCGTGCCGGACGAGGCGAACATCCTCACGCACTGCAACGCAGGCGCGTTGGCGACCGCGGGCTATGGCACGGCTCTCGGTGTGATCAGAGCTGCGTCGGAGCAAGGCAAGAAGATTGCGGTCCTTGCCGATGAAACGCGCCCGTTTCTTCAGGGAGCGAGGCTGACCGCGTGGGAGTTGGTGAAGGACGGCATCGATACGACCGTGATTACCGACAACATGGCGGCGTCGATGATGCGCCTTGGCCATGTGGACCTGGTCGTGGTCGGCGCCGATCGCATCGCCGCCAACGGTGACGTCGCGAACAAGATCGGTACCTATGGTGTCGCCGTGCTCGCGAAGGAGCATGGCATTCCGTTCTACGTTGCGGCGCCGCTCTCGACGGTCGATCTGAACACGCCGGACGGCAGCGGGATTCCTATCGAAGAGCGCAACGGTCGCGAGGTCACGCACGTCGGCTCGTCTCGGCTGACCCCCGAAGGCGCGCATATCCGGAATCCTGCCTTCGACGTCACGCCGTCGAAGTACGTCAGCGCGATCATCACGGAGAAAGGGATCGCGCGCGCGCCATACGCCGAGTCGCTGCCGCTGCTCTTTCAACAATGATCGTCCTCGGCATCGAGACATCCTGCGACGAGACAGCGGCCGCCCTGGTCGAGGAGACCGGCGACGCGGCCGTCCCGTGGCGATTGAGATCGAGTGTCGTGGCATCGCAGGTGGCGATCCATCGCGAGTGGGGAGGTGTCGTGCCGGAGCTGTCGGCACGACAGCACATCCGCGATATCTGCGGTGTCGTCGAGCGCACGTTGCTCGACGGCGCGAACGCGCGATACGACGCGGTCGCCGTGACACACGGCCCCGGCCTCGTCGGCTCACTCCTCGTGGGCGTGGCGTTCGCAAAGTCCCTCGCCTGGGCGAGCAACGTTCCACTGATCCCCGTTCATCATCTGGCGGGCCACATCGAGTCGCTCGTGCTCGACAACGGCGAGATGCCATTGCCTGCGGCCGTGCTGATCGTTTCGGGCGGACACACCAGCCTTTACCTTGTCCGCACGCCGGGCTCGATCGAGTTGATCGGGCGTACTCGCGACGATGCAGCCGGTGAGGCGTATGACAAGGTCGCAAAACTGCTCGGATTGGGATATCCCGGCGGGCCAGTGGTCGATCGCCTTGCTGGCGAAGGCAACGACCGCGCGGTGAGCTTTCCGAAAACGCGGCTGACGCACGCCGATCGCAACGCACCTGAGCTGCCCGGCCGGCGCGATTTCAGCTTCAGCGGCTTGAAGACCTCGGTGCTGCGATACGTCACCGCGCGGCGCGAGGCGCTCGGGCTCGGCGAGACGAGCGCGCTGCCCGATCGGGAAATCCGCGACATCTGCGCGAGCTTCCAGCGCGTCGTCGTCGAGACGCTGCTCGATCGACTGTTCGAAGCGGCGCGGTGGTATGGTGCGCGCAGTGTCGGTATTGCCGGAGGCGTATCGGCGAACAGTCGCCTGCGTGCGGAGGCGCGCGCACGAGGTGAGGCTCGTGAGTTGCCTGTGTTCATTCCGAGTCTCGCGCTCTCGACCGACAATGCGGCGATGATCGGCGCGGCAGGTTTGCGGGCCTTTCGAGCCGGCACCACTGCCGGCTGGGATCTCAACGCAGTTGCAGCGTTGAGGCTCTGATGTTCCGGGTTCCATGTTCCGCGTTCCAGGTTCGTGTTCTCGTTCCGGTTGTGGAGTCATGAAGACATCGACCGATTACCTGTGGTTCAACACGAAGAAGCGGCAGGAGTTCATCCGCATCACCGACGAAGTCGCGTCTGTCGTCAAGAAGAGCGGAGTGAAGGAAGGGATGGTGCTCGTTTCGGCGATGCACATCACCGCGGCCGTCTACGTCAACGACTGGGAGAGCGGACTCATCGACGATTTTCAGGTGTGGCTCGAGAAGCTGGCGCCGGCGGGGCTCGACTATCGTCATCATCAGACGGGCGAGGACAATGCCGATGCGCATCTCAAGCGCACGTTGATGGGGCATCAGGTGATTCTTCCGATCACAGCGGGCAAGCTCGATCTGGGTCCGTGGGAACAGGTGTTCTATGCTGAATTCGACGGACAACGGAAGAAGCGCGTCGTCGTCAAGGTGATGGGCGAGTAGGCGCGTGAACGATCGACGCAAGTATCCCGATCGTCCTTACGTCGGCGTGGGTGCCGTGATCGTGCAAGACGGGAGGGTGCTGCTGGTCAAGCGGAAATACGAGCCGTTGGCGGGTCAGTGGAGTCTGCCGGGTGGCGCCGTTGAAGTGGGGGAGACGCTCGAGGCGTGTCTCGTGCGCGAGATGCTCGAGGAAACCGGCCTGGAGATTCGCGTGGGACCGGTGATCGAGGTGTTCGACCGCATCACACACGACGACGAGGGGCGCGTGCTGTATCACTTTGTGCTCGTGGACTATCTGTGCTGGCCGACCGGCGGTGCATTGACGGCCGACTCCGACGTCGCCGAGGTCGTGTTTGCCGATCCAGGAGAACTGGCGCAGTACGATCTGACGGCCAAGGCGACGTCCGTGATTGAACGGGCGTTCGAGCTCGATCGTCAGGCTGAGATCACTCAAATGACGCCGTCGCGCGACGAGGCCTGGGCGCTGCTTGCCGAGTGGACACAAAGCGAGAGCTTGCGGAAACATGCGCTGGCTGTCGAGGCCGCGGTTCGCGGATACGCGCGCACGTTCGGTGAGAACGAAGACGACTGGGGTCTCGTCGCACTGCTGCACGACTTCGACTACGAGCGCTATCCCACGGCGGACGATCATCCGTTCCGTGGGTGTGACGAACTTCGCCGCCGCGGCTATCCCGAATGGGTGATGCGCGCGATTCTCTCGCACGCCAACTACTCGGGCGTGCCGCGCGAGAGCCGGCTGGAGAAGACGCTGTTTGCCTGCGACGAGATGGCCGGATTCGTCACCGCTGCCGCGCTCGTGCGGCCGTCGAAAAGCGTCATGGACCTCGAAGCGCCCTCTGTCATCAAGCGGATGAAAGACAAGGCCTTCGCTCGCGCGGTGTCGAGAGATGATCTTCGCACGGGCGCCGAGGGCCTCGGCCTGTCGCTCGAGGAGCATGCAAGCAACGTCATCCAGTTCATGCGCGAGAGAGCCGACGTCCTGGGACTGCGAGGAACCTTTTGAGCAGCCCTGAACGTATTGAACCCCTGAGGATGACCAGTGTCGTCGAGCTCGAGAGCGTCAACGTCCGCTATGCGAAGAACTGGGCACTCCGCGACGTCACTGCGTCATTTCCCGGCGGCGCTGTCGGTCTGCTGGGTCCGAACGGTGCAGGAAAGAGCACGTTAATCAAGTCGGTCCTCGGGTTGCTCGCACCCGACCGTGGGCAGATGCGGGTGCTCGGTCTGGACGTCGGCCAATCGCCGCTCCAAATCCGTTCGCGCATCGGCTACATGCCCGAGAGTGACGCGCACTTTCCGCAGATGAATGCCGTCTCGTTCGTGGCGTATTGCGGCGAGCTGTCGGGCCTGCCGCGCGCCGACGCCATGCAGCGCGCGCATGAAGTCCTGTACTACGTGGGTCTTGGTGAAGCGCGCTATCGGACGATCGACCAGTATTCGACTGGTATGAAGCAGCGCATCAAGCTGGCGCAGGCGCTCGTGCACGATCCGGATCTGCTGTTCCTCGACGAGCCGACCAATGGCATGGACCCCAAGGGGCGCGACGAGATGCTCGAGTTGATTCGCGACATCGCGCACAACAAGGGGCTGAATCTCATTCTGTCATCGCACCTGTTGCCTGACGTCGAGTTCGCCTGCGATCACGTCGTCGTGATGGACAAGGGAACGATCGCGACCGCGGGTCCGATTGAGGGTTTGAAAGGACCCGGAGGGCGGGTCTTCGAACTGCGGATCAAAGGAGACTCGGATCGCTTCGTCGGCGTGTTGCGAACGGCAGGCCTCGAGTGTCACGCCACGGACGAGGACGTCATGCGCGTCTTCGTGCCGGACGACCGCGGGGCGCCCTTTCTCTTCCAGTTGGCATCACAGGAACACGTGCAGGTGAGACACCTGCGCGCCAGCGTCCCGACGCTGGAAGACGTGTTCGCGAAGGCCGTGGGCGAGAAGTGACACGAGCGTTGGGAGTCGGACGTTGGGATTTGGGAGTTGATTGATGCCCATCCACGATCAGGGCTATCGGCGATACGGCGGTAAGCGCGCACCACACGGACGGGCGTGGCTGATCATCGCGCGCACGCACATGCTGGCCGCCCTGAAGTTCCGGTCGTTTGTCATTCTCCTCCTGGTCTCGTGGTTGCCGTTCGTCGCGCGCGGCGTGCAGATCTATCTCTCGTCGAGCTTTCAGCAGGTGTCGATGCTGGCCGCGACCGCGCAGACGTTTCGCGATTTTCTCGATCAGCAGGGGCTCTTCGTGTTTCTCGTGACGATCGCACTCGGCGGAGCGATCGCCGACGATCGCCGGGCGAACGCACTTCAGCTGTATCTGTCGAAGCCACTGACCCGGACCGAGTACATCATCGGACGCCTGGCGCCGGTGTTGGCATGTCTGCTAGGCGTGACATTTCTGCCGGCCATCCTGCTGCTGGCGCTCCAGGTGGCCTTCTCGGGCAGCACCGCGTTCCTTTCCCAGAACCTTTTCCTCGTGCCAGCCATCACGCTCGTTTCGCTGACGCAGGCGCTGCTCTCCGCGTGCACGATTCTGGCGTTGTCGTCGCTCTCGAAGAGTCGCCGGTTCGTCTCTGTGATGTACGCCGGCATCATCTTCTTCACTGCGGCCATGTATCAGGTGTTGCGGGCGATTACCGGCAGTCGTGCATGGGCGGCCATCTCGCCCGGCGACATGATGGACGTGGTCGCTGACGCGGTGTTCCGCATTCGCTCGACGCCGCCCGTGCCTGTGCTGGTCGCGGCACTCGTCATCGCGGTTCTCATCGCGGCGTCCATCTGGATCCTCGAACGCAAGGTGCGTCCCGTGGAGATCGTTGCGTGAGCGCGATTGCCACCGAGCACCTCTCGAAGTGGTACGGCCAGGTCTCCGGCCTGAATGACGTCACCGTCTCCGTGCCAGCTGGCATTACGGGTCTCCTCGGTCCGAACGGCGCCGGCAAGTCCACATTCATGAAGCTCGTGACGGGGCAGCTCAGACCGAGCAAGGGATCCATTCGCCTGCTCGGCGAACCGATCTGGGGGAATTACGAGCTGTATCGACGCGTGGGTTTCTGCCCGGAGCAGGATGCCTTCTACGATCGAATGACCGGCGCAGAGTGGGTAGCCGCGCTCGTCGGACTGAACGGACTGTCAGACAAGGAGACTGCGGACGCCGCACGCCGTGCGCTGGGCGTTGTCGATCTGCTCGACGCTGCCGACCGGAAGATCGGTGGCTACAGCAAAGGCATGCGTCAGCGGGTCAAGCTCGCCCAGGCGATCGCGCACGACCCCGAGTTACTGATCCTCGACGAGCCGCTGAGCGGCATGGATCCCATCATGCGCCGTCGCACGATTCGACTGATCAAGGAGTGGGGACGAGCGGGCAAGAGCGTCCTGGTGTCGAGCCACATCCTGCACGAAGTCGAGTCGATGACGTCGAACATCCTGCTGATCAACAACGGCCGCATCGTCGCAGAAGGCAACGTGCACCAGATTCGAGACCTGATCGACGAGCACCCGCACACGGTGTTCGTTCGCGCCGAAGACCCGAAGCGCCTGGCGCGCGCGATCCTGGTCGAGGATGGCGTCATCAGCCTGCGCCTCGAACAAAGCGCGGTGATCGTCGAGACGGCGCGACCGGACGCGTTTTACGCGAGGCTGACCGACATGGCTGCATCGGGAGAAGCCGGGGTCATCGACGAAATCACATCGCCGGACGACAACCTGCAGGCCGTATTCAAGTACCTGGTGAAGCAATGACCGCGACGCCCGCGACTCACGCTGACTCCTTCTTCACCGGTGCCCGGCGTATATTCAGCCTTTCGATCGGCGAGATGCTCTGGTCGCGCCGCACGATCTTCATGGCGCTCGTCGTTGGCAGCCCTGTCCTCGTGGCGCTCGTCGCGCGCATCGTCCAATCGGCTGGCATCGCGCCGCTGCGTGTCAATGGTGTTCAGGTGGACGCCGTGAGCATGTTTGGCGCGATCATCTGGATACTCTTCCTCTGGTTCATCGTGCCGGTACTTGGCGTGTTCTACGGCACCTCTCTCATCGCTGACGAAGTCGACGACAAGACCATCACCTATCTCTTCACGCGACCTGTGCGTCGCGGCGCCGTCGTCGTCGGAAAGTACATGGCGTACCTCTTGTGCACGACGCTCGTCGTGCTGCCGTCGGTGATGATCGTGTACTTCCTGATGGTGCCGTTCAGACAGATCCCGGCGAGTTTCATCGCCCTCGTCATTGACCTTGGTGTGCTGGGGCTCGGGCTGGCTGCGTATGGGGCGCTCTTTGCGCTCGTTGGTGCGGCTATCAGACGTCCGCTCGTCGTGGGACTCGTGTTCGTCTTCGGGTGGGAGCTCGTGACGCTGGTGATGCCCGGGTACCTGAAGCGCTTCACGTTGGCGTACTACCTCCAGACGCTCGTCCCGCACGCGATGCCAACAGGGGACACCGTGTCACTGCTTCAGGGCGCTGTTTTCAGAGAGCCGCCGTCGGTTGCCGTCAGCATTGGCGTTCTGCTGCTGGCCATCGTGGCTTCGCTGGCTCTTGCGGCGCGGGTAGTCGAGCAACGCGAGTACGTTCTCGAGCAATAGCGACGTTTGTCCATTTCCCGAGGAAAAACCGCCCCGGGAACAGGCGTCCACCAAGGCTCGTATACTGGCTCGGGAGCGGTGTAGATGACCAAGCGGACTCGGCTGTTTCTCGGCGTGGCCTCTGGAATCCTGGTCGTCGGCCTCGGTACGGGTCTCGTGGCCGCTTACGTCGGCGGATTTCAAAACCTTACCCTGATTGGGGGGGATGGACCCGCCGAACTCACTTACGTTCCCGCCGACGCGCGCGTGGTTGCGTATGCAGACATCCGCAACGTGATGAACTCTGAAGTGCGCCGCAAGCTTTCGGCATTCCAGCAAGGCACCGGCGACGGCGCTGCGCACTTCAAAGAGCAGACAGGCATCGACCTCGAAACCGATATTGATTACGTCGTTGCCTCATCGTCCGGGATGGGTGAGCCGACGCAGGGCGAGCCTCCGTTGGTGCTGGCGAAGGGCCGCTTCGATGAGGTCCGCATTGAGGGATTGATTCGCGATCAGGGTGGCGTCGTCGAGGATTACAACGGTTCCAAACTCCTCATTTCCGACGAGAAGAAGCTGGCCGTGGTCTTCCTCGAGCCCGGGCTCGTCGCCATCGGTGGCGCAGATGCGGTTCGCAAGTCCATCGACACCAAAGCCGCCGGATCGAACGTCAAGGGCAACGACGAGGTGATGCGCCTCGTTCGGGATATCGACGATGGCGATGCGTGGGTTGTGGCGCGATTTGACGCACTGACCGGTGGAAGACTGCCCGCCGAGGTGGCGAACCAGTTGCCGCCAATCAATTGGTTCTCAGCCCGGGGATTCGTCAACAGCGGAGTCGACGGCCAGCTGCGCGTCGAGACCCGTGACGAGGTCTCCGCCAAGAACCTCCAGGACGTCGTCCGTGGATTCATGGCGCTCGGTCGCTTACAGTCCGGGCAGCATCCCGAGGTTGCGGCGTTCCTCGACACCGTCCAGCTCTCCGGCGATGGAAAGACGGTCTCGCTCTCGTTTTCACTTCGGCCAGAGATGATTGAGGCGCTCGGAGCGCTTCGAGCGCAGCGACCGGCACCGAGGACGACGCCGGCTCCGACGCCCGCCCCGAAGCCGGATGGCGCGCCCGCACTGTAATCGGCGCGTTTCCAACCGGTAAATGCCGGACACCCCCGGCTCGTAGTTGCTAGCGTCAGGCACCTACGCACTAATGCCGAAGCTTGTGTTCTTCTACGGCACGCTTATGACGCCCTTCAATCGCACAGGGCGTCTGCGTATCGATCAGCATCTGGTATACAAGGGCCGCGGGACCATTACGGCGGCGCTCTTCGATCTGGGGATCTATCCCGCGGCAGTGCCGGATCCAGATGGACAGGTCTGGGGCGAGGTGTACGAGATGACGCACCCCGTAATTGTCCTGAGGGAGCTCGACGAGCTCGAAGGCCACCGGCCGAGCGAACCCGAGGCGAGTCTCTACACGCGCCGCCTGACCTCCGTCCAAATGGAGGACGGCTCCACCGTCTACGCATCCGCGTATTTCTACAACGCGCCGCTTGGCCGCGCGGAGCGCATCGCCTCAGGGGACTATCTCGAGTACCTGAGAGTTCGCTAGCGAGCGCCTTACAGGCGTTCCGTGCGAACCGATTGAAGGAATTCCGCGATGGCGTTCGAGACGTGATCTGACGGCTCGACGAACTCGAGCCCAGTCCAGTAGACCAGTTGATCGTCATCGACGTCGGCAATCTGCGAATGCACGACGCGACCCTTCACAACGACCGATCGCTCGCCGAGCTCGAGCCGCAGATCATGCAGCGAGTTGAGGTGCAACGGAAAACGAGTTTCAACGAGGCCACCGCGAAGGCTGACCTCCTTGATGACCATCGGCTGGAACACCATGACCTCGCCCTCGGCTCGGCTGATCATGGCGACTCGAGCGCCGTCACGCTTTTCGTCTGACATTTGCAGCGGAAGACAACCTAGTTCATCCGAAGCGCCGCGCGGCTCGGAAACAGGTTTTCCTCGTCGTCGGTGAGCTGCGACAGCACCGCGCCGAAGTCCTGTCCTTCGGTCTCGGTGGTGTAGGTCAGCACCGGGATGTCACACGTTTCCGGATCCAGTTTGAGCATTGTCAAGATCTGAAAACCATCGAGACGCTCGATCCGCGTGCACAGGATCACCAGGTTGGGGAGTACCTTCTTGATCTGCGAGTACGCACGATCACCTGGTTCAACAAAAACCATGTCGTAGCGACCAGCGTCGAGCACCGATTCAAGCATGCCGAGTACTTCGGTATTGCCGTTGACGACGACAACCTTCTGAACTGGCGTGGTGCTGAATAGGTTCGGCTCAGTCATTGAGGTAACCCGCCCTTCTGGCTCCATCTGAATACAGGATCCGTGCCACGAGGGCTGGGTCATGTCGACCGCCAGTTCTTAACCAGTCTTATCGTCCGATCAGGTACATCCGACATACCTCAGGCGGCGGCGCACAACCGGGAAAACGGGTCATAACTTCATAGGCCAGAGCCGTTTAGTCAGTGGAAATGACAGCCGAGGTCAAGTCGCTGCAACCGCGAACTTCTACCGAGTTTTCGTGGTCGAGGCGGCTGCCAAAACTTGTCGATGTGACCAAATTACGGCAGTCTGTGGACGGAGGAGCGGCGTGGAGATCTACAGCAACTTCATCGACGGAGCGTGGATTCCGGCGCGATCCCGTGGCACGTTCGAGAACAGGAATCCGGCCAATCGAGACGACGTGATCGGGTTGTTTCAGGAGTCGAGCCGCGACGATGTCGAGGCGGCCGTGCAGGCGGCGGAGCGTGCGTATTGTTCGTGGCGTTTGGTGCCTGCTCCGAAGCGCGCAGAGATGCTGTTCGCTGCAGCGCAAATCATCGCCGCGCGCAAGGAAGCCTTCGCGCGCGACATGACGCGCGAGATGGGAAAGGTGCTCGACGAGACGCGCGGCGACGTGCAGGAAGCGATCGACATGACCTACTTCATGGCGGGCGAGGGCCGCCGTCAGTACGGTCAGACAGTGCCGTCCGAGCTGCGGGACAAGTTCGCGATGTCCGTGCGACAGCCGCTCGGTGTCTGCTCGATCATCACGCCCTGGAATTTCCCGATGGCGATCCCGTCGTGGAAGATCGCACCCGCACTCGTCTGCGGCAACACCGTCGTCTTCAAGCCCGCGACGTTGACGCCCTTGTCAGCGGTGAACTTTGTCAAGGTGCTCGAGGAAGCGGGCATTCCTCCCGGCGTCGTGAACCTCGTGACCGGTGGGCCCGACGTGGGCGAGCTGATGACCACGCATGATTCCGTGAAGGTCGTTTCGTTCACCGGATCGACAGCCGTCGGCCGCGTCGTGAATCAGCATGCGGCATCGACGTTCAAGAAGACGCATCTCGAGATGGGCGGCAAGAACGTCATCATGATCATGGACGACGCGCAGCTCGAACTCGCGATCGAAGGTTGTCTGTGGGGTGGATTCGGTACGACTGGCCAGAGATGCACGGCCGCGAGTCGCGTCGTCGTGCACGAAAAGGTGTACGACGAGTTCCTGCGGCAGTTCACCGCGCGCGCCAGCGCGTTGCGTGTTGGCGATGGCCTGGACGATCGCACGCAGATGGGACCGTCGGTGAGCGAGTCGCAGCTCGAGACGGTGATGAAGTACGTCGCAGATCGGCCAGAGCGAAGGCGCGCGACTCGTCACGGGTGGCAGCCGGCTGACGTCAGGAGCGCACTCGAAAGGCTGGTTCCATCAGCCGACGGTGTTCGGTGACGTTGAGCCCACGATGCGGATCGCGCAGGAAGAGATCTTCGGCCCGGTCGTTTCGGTGATGCGATGCGGCTCGCTCGATCAGGCCATCGAGATCGGCAACAGCGTCGCCTACGGGCTCTCCGCATCGATCTACACGCGCGACATCAACAAGGCGTTCACGGCCATGCGTGACATGTACACCGGGATCTTCTACGTGAACGCGCCGACGATCGGCGCCGAAGTGCATCTTCCGTTCGGCGGCACGAAGACCACGGGCAACGGTCATCGCGAGGCAGGCACCGCCGCGCTCGATGTGTTCTCGGAGTGGAAGTCGATCTACGTGGACTTCAGCGGCAAGCTGCAGCGAGCGCAAATAGATACTTAGCTGGTGGTGGGTGGTTCGTGGTTAGTGGAGAAACCGAGGACTGAGGACTGACGACCGTGGACCAAAAAAAAGGCCGGCACGAAGCCGGCCTTTTCCTTTGCGAGGGCCGGTCGAAACCGGCCTCACATTGTTAGAACAGGAAGCGAACGGTGAAGCGACCGTCGAATCCGGGGTTCCAGATGTCGCCCATCTGATACCGGGGATCCTGATAGCCCGCACCCGGCGTTCCGGCTGGCTTTGCCGCATCAGCCGTCCGCGCGAGGAGCGCATCGTAGTCGTAGCCGTTCAGCAGGTTCTGGCTGGCCAACTGCAGCGCGGAGCTCGGCAGAGCACGCGACCGTTCGCGCCGATGCGGTTGACCGTGTCGAACACGTGACGGACCTGCTTCTGGTTGAAGATGTTCAGCCCGTTGAACTCGAGGCGCAGCTTCTTCGTGCCCGCACAGCCCGAACTCGTGCGAGACGAGCAGGTCTGTCTGCGTACAGAGCGTCCGTTCTTCCGAGCGAGCCCGCGTCCCTCGACGAGAATCGGGTAGCGATAGATCGACTGCACCGACTTGCTGACCGGGGTGCCGCTGCCGGCGTAGAAGTTCAGGCCGACGTTCGTGCCGAACTTGAACAGGTACGAGCCGTAGACCTTGACGACGTGCGGACGATCGGTCGGGAGACGACCGTCGACACCCAGATTGCCGTGGGAGTCGAACATCATCTCATCGAGGTCCCACGCGCGGCTGGCGTTGGTTCCCGGTCGTGTTCTCTGTCCGAACGCTTCCTGCGCACCGACGCTGACGCGTCCCGGGTGCAGTGACTTCGTCGGTGTTCACGAGGCCAGGGTAGTTTCCATAGAGGCGGCTGACGACGTAGCTGCCACCAAGGAACCAGCTGTTGCTGAAGCGACGGTTCGCCGTGAACTCCAGGGCCGTGTAGTTGCGCTTCGTCTTGGGCATGTCGAACGGTGGCGTCGCGCCCGTGGTGATGGCCGTCGTGGCGAGTCCTTCACCGGGGTTGCCGTAGATGTAGGCTTCGCTGCCGTTCACAAGCGTGCCGATGTCCTCGATCGTTCGCAGCAGGTTCGTGCGGACGAAGTTGACACCGACGACGGTGTTGGTGCGGACCTGGTATTCGAACCCGAGGTTGTAGGCATCCTGCGCCATCGGCTTCATGTTCGGGATCGACGACGTCGGCGCCGAAACTCGGGATGCGGCTGTCCTTGTACGAGTCGGGCTGGCTGTCCCAGAGGTTCCTGCCCGTCAGGTTCGCGCGGCTCAGCTTCGAGATATCCGGATCGTCGAGCGTGCGAAAGCGCTGTCGTCCAGATATCGCCACCGAACGTGCCGCGCGCCAGCTCGTACTTTGTCCAGTCGTAGTAGCGGCCGTACGATCCGGAGATCTTCACACGGTCGTCACCGAACAGGTTGTAGGCGAAGCCGAGGCGCGGAGCCAGCTTCTGGCCCCAGCCGAAGTGAATGCCGATTTCCTGGATGTCCGGACGGAACGACGGGATGTCTTCACTCTCGTGCGGAGCCCGAGGTTCAGCGTCAGGCGCGAGTCGATCGTCCAGTTGTCCTGCGACGAAGAGGCTCAGGATGTTGCGCACCGGTCTTGCCGATCGTGCCGATATCGTCGATCGTGTAGTAGCCGTATGCGCCCGTACCGGAGCCCACACCAGGCACGTCGCTCGTGAACGTGGTGTTCCAGAAGACGCTGACATAGCCGTTGTTCGGATACGCCAGGTGTGACGTCGTTGTTGGCGTGGCGATAGCCGAAGCCGCCCTTGAACTGGTGCTGACCTGCGGCGTTGACCATCTGCGTCACCGAGAAGTCGACGAAGTTGCGAGTGGTGATGTCGTGATCCTTGATCTGGACTCGTGGGAGGTTGCTGTAGCCCGCCGGCTGCCGATACTGCTGCTGGGACGGTGGCGAGCAGGGCGGGCGACAGCGAGGCCGTTGCCGTCACGTACTCGAACGTCTGCGACTTGTTCGACGCCGGTGTCGAAGTAGTTGTCCTTCATGTACCCGCCGCGCACGGAGATGAGCGTCTTGTCCGTCGCCGTGTAGTCGCCCGTGTACGACATGTTCCACTGCGGAACCTCGTATCCGCGGTCTGCTGTGCCGCGAACCGGCCGTAGCGTCGGTCGTGGTCGTGTTCGCTAGTCGGCCCGTCGAAGGCGACGACGCGTGCCGTCGGCCTTATCAGGCGTCCACAGACCGGAGAGGTTCAACTGGAGACGGCTGATCGGCGAGTACGTCACCTTACCGAACACGCTCTGCGTCGTCCGGTCACGATTGACCGGTATCACCTCGCCGGTGCTCATCGTGTAGTTCCGTGTCAGGTTCTCGATGCGCGGTGAAACTGATCCGAAGAAGAAGACATGGTCTCGGACGATCGGACCACCGATGGTTCCACCGAACTCGTTGCGGTTGAAGTTCTGATCGTTGTCCTGAAGGGTCGCCGCCGAGTTCTGCGTGATCGGATCGATCTGCAGACGGTGGGTGAGACCGTTGTTCGAGCGCAGCCAGCTCGCGGAGTAGTGCTCGAAGAGCGATCCGCGGAAGGTGTTGCCGCCCGACTTGGTGACCGCGCTGATCACACCGCCGAGTGCACCACCGTATTCGGCCTCGAGACCGGACGTCTTGACCTGCACTTCCTGCAGGTACTCGAACACGGCGTCCTGCCGCTGGTTGCCGTGGATCTGGCTGACGACCGACACGCCGTCCACGGTGAAGTTGTTCTCACCGGCTGACGCGCCGTTCACCTGGAAGCCGCCTTCGAGCTCGCCCGCGTTCACCGACGGAAGCGCAGTGGCCAGTGCCTGGAAGCTGCGGCCCTTCGGGATGACTTCGAACTCTTCAGCGGGGATGTTCTTCTGGTGAGTGGTCGAGGCCACGTCGATGAGCGGCGTGCCGGCGAGGACCTGCACGGTCTCGGTCACGCCTCCAACGCGCAGGCTCGAATCAACGGTGGCGGTTGTTCCGAGGAGGAGGATGACGCTCGGTGCCTCCTGCGTGATGAAACCCGAAAGCTCGAACTTGACGGCATAGCGTCCGGGATCCAGCGCCGTTGCGTAGAAGGTGCCGTTCGAATCGCTCACGACAACCGTCGAACGCTGGGTCTCGTTGTTCGTCACAGTGACTGTGACACCAGGCAACACTGCGCCGGTCTGGTCGGTGACCTTTCCGGTGATGTTGCCGAATCGTTCCTGCGCGGCTGCGAGGCTTGTAACGGCCAGCGCAAACGCGACAAGAAGAGCACTTATGCGTGCGTACATCAGTTCTCTCTCCTTAAAAAACTGTGGTCTCTTCAGTTAATGGGAACCGCTTACGAAAAACGTGTACCAGTTGCCACCCGAGGCAATTCGGTGATTTTCTGTGATTTGTTGCTCAGGACGCCTGCGAACGGGGCGAATGGATCCATGAGGAGCAACATTACGAACCAAAATCATGGATCAGCCGACATTCGTAATGCAAGGATAACGCTTGGTCACTTCTGAATGTCAATTGGGACCAACCCTAATCGGGTACGGGCGACCTACTTATCGGGATAAGGGGACGAAAACAGAAGAGGATAGGGGGAATGGGAGGGCGCCTGCCAAGGGTCAGGGCGATGCCCTCGGCCCGGCGTGGGGCTGCATTTCGTCCCAGCTATTTCGTCAATGTAAACGCGACCAGCGTGTCTGTGGCGACGACTGCGACGTACTGCTTGCCGTCTTTACCTTGATAGGTCATCGGATTCGCATTGACCTGACCATCGACTCGCGCGACCCAGAGCTCCTTGCCGGTCTTCGAGTCGAACGCGCGGAATCGACGGTCCGTGGTTGCGCCGACGAAGACCAATCCTCCTGCGGTGGCGGTGGACCGGCGCTCCCGCTGTTGCCCGTGAGTTGTTTGCCTTCCGGCAGGGCTTCTGTCAAACCGCAGGGGCGTCTCCCACGCGATCTCTCCCGTGTTCGCATTGACCGCCACGAGTCGGCCCCATGGTGGACGCTGGCAAGGCAGGTTCGCGAGCGTGCGGCCGCTCTCGTCCTTGAGCGGGGCGCTGAATGTGAAGTACGGACCAGCACCGTTCACGCTGCCGCGATCGTACCGAATCGTCGATCCCTCGGTGCCGCGCCCGTAGTTCTGACCGGGACGCTTCTCTTCGATCCATCCAACGAGCGAGGTGTCGTGCGCGTTGACGAAGACGTAACCGCTCGTCGGATCCACAGCGGCACCACCCCAGTTCACACCTCCAGTTCCGCCAGGGAACTGAATCGTGCTCTTCGGCGGCTCGCCTGGAGCGTGAAAGCCGAATGGAGTGAAGGCGCCCGCGTTCGCGAAGCCGCCGCTCTTGTCCCACAACGCCTGACACTCTGCGACGTGTTGCGCCGACGTGTCTTCAGGCCGAACCATGTCGCGCTCTTTATTGAACTCGACGCGCGAGAGTGGACGCGCCGGCTTGATCGGAAATGGTTGCGTCGGCGCGTACCACTCACCGGGCACGCCGCCCTTCGGCACCGGGCGTTCTTCAACACCGAAGATCGGCTTGCCCGTCACGCGATCGAGGATGAACATCCATCCGGTCTTGCCGACCGATACGAGCGCCGGAATGCGGCGGCCGCTCCCGACGATGTCGACGAGTGCGGGTGGATTCGGCATGTCCGAGTCCCACAGGTCGTGATGCACGGTCTGGAAGTGCCAGAGGTATTTACCGGTCTCTGCGTTCACCGCAACGATCGAATTGGCGAAGAGGTTATTACCCGGGCGATCGCCGCCCCAGTAGTTGCCCGCGGGACCCGCGACCGGCATGTAGAGGATTCCGCGCTCTTCGTCGAGCGTCATGTACCACGCCCACACGTTGACACCCGATCGATTTCGCCAGCCGCGATCGAGCCACGTGTCGTGTCCGAGTTCGCCCGGCAGCGGCACCGTGTGGAAGTCCCACAGATGCTTGCCCGTCCTGATGTCGAACGCGCGCGTGTCACCGGGTTCGGCGAGCGCAACTTCACCGGTGGTCGCGCCGAGGATCGCGACGTTCCTGTAAATCGTCGGCACGCCATTCCACGGCACGCCGATCTCGACGATGCCGTTGCGTCCGAAGTCCGCAGCGGGAATACCTGTCGCAGCGTCGAGCGCAACGAGACGTGGACCAGCAGTCAGCAGAATGCGGGGAGCGAGCGTGCCGTCACCGGGCCAATACGCAACGCCGCGCGCGGTCGTCGCCATGCCGAGTGGCATGAGGTAGCGCCACATCTCTTTACCTGTGTGCGCCTCGATTGCGAGGACCTGATTACCTCGAGCGGGCAGATACATGACGCCAGCGACGACGATCGGCGTCGCTTGCGGATTGCTGCCACTGGCGTCGAGTCCGTCATTGGCGCCGCCACGTCCCTCGACGCTGCTCGGGACGCCCTGAGCGCCAGTCGAAGGGCGAGCCTGACCAGCGGCCGGATTTCCCGCGGCGCCGGCACCGCGTCCTGCAGGCGCGGCTTCGGCAGCGGGAGCAGGACCACCCCCGCGTCGGCCTGCGGGCTGCGTCAGTTGCACCGACCACGCAGGTGCGAGACTCGCGACGTTGCCGGTGTTGATCTCGTTGAGAGGGGAGTAGCGCGTGCCTGCCAGGTTGCGGCTGTAGAGCGGCCAGTCACCCGGCGGCGGGTCCGCGCTGAGTGGACTGTGCCGAGACGACGAGCGTGATGGCGATGAGGACGAGAGGAACGGGAATGAATCGCTTCATGGCTGCGGAGTATACCTACACGGCTTCGGGCTCTGGACTCTGGGCTCTGGGAAGAGCCGTGATTGAATACGACTCGTGTCTCACCGCATCGCAGTGATCCCGGGCGATGGCATCGGGCCTGAGGTCATCGCTCAGGCTGTCAAGGTGCTGCAGGCACTTGGCGGTGTGGAGCTCCACCACCTGCCGTGGGGCGCCGATCACTACCTCGCGACAGGTGAGACCGTCCCGGCGGGTGGTTACGATCTACTGCGCTCCTTCGATGCGATTCTGATTGGCGCGCTCGGCGATCCGCGCGTGCCGGACAACAGGCACGCACGCGACATCCTGCTCGGCACTCGCTTCGAGCTCGATCTCTACGTCAACTATCGTCCCGTGCGGTTGCTCGATGCGCGACTCTGTCCGCTGAAGGATCGCACGCCCGCTGACGTGGACTTCGTCGTGCTTCGCGAGAACACGGAAGGTCTCTACGTCGGTGTCGGCGGCCGCTTCAAGGCCGGCACCTCGGACGAGATCGCAGTTCAGGAAGAGATCAACACCTACAAAGGCGTCCATCGCATCGTCCGGCACGCGTTCGAGGTTGCACGAACGCGAACGCGTCGCGCAGTCTGCATGGCTGACAAGAGCAACGCGATGCAGGAAGGGCACGCGTTGTGGCAGCGGGTGTTTCGTGAGGTCAGCGCAGAGTATCCGGACGTGTCAGCCCGTCACCTTTACATCGATGCATTGGCGATGATGCTGGTCCAGGACCCACGTCAGTTCGATGTCATCGTCACCAACAATCTGTTCGGCGACATCATCACGGACATCGGCGGCGCGTTGCAGGGTGGTCTGGGCATGGCCGCATCGGCGAACCTTCATCCCGGGAGGGCCTCGATGTTCGAGCCGGTGCACGGTTCGGCGCCGCCACTGGCCGGTCGTGATGAGGCCAACCCGATCGGCGCGATTCTGTCCGCCGCGTTGATGCTGGACACACTCGGCCGACGCGACGATGCGGAACGGATCAATCGGGCCGTCGAATCCGCCGTTCTTGACCGTGACGTGACGCGTGATGTGGGCGGAAAACTCGGCACAAAAGCCGCTGGTGATGCGATACGCCGGCGACTCACCTGAGTGATACACTCGTCGGGCTCAACCAGCCAAGGGCTCTGCCCTTGTCCAATTTTCTTTCTGACGCAGGAGAGTATCGACATGGCAGCGGACTTCTTTCTGGGCGAGTCACTCGTCGGCGACGGCAACGAGGTCGCACACATCGACTTGATCATTGGCTCGAAGACGGGACCGGCGGGCGCATCGTTCTGCAACGCGCTGGCGAATAACAAGGACGGGTTCACGACCCTGCTGGCAGTGGTGAGTCCGAACCTGCCATGCAAGCCGGATACGCTCCTGTTCAACAAGGTAACGATCAAGGGCGCGAAGCAGGCGGTGCAGATGTTCGGACCGGCCCAGGCGGCGGTCGCGCGCGCCGTCGTCGATTCGGTCGAGAGCGGCGTCATCCCGCAGGACAAGGCCAACGACCTGTGCATCCTCGTCGGCGTGTTCATTCACTGGGAAGCGGCCGACGACAAGAAGATCTACGACTACAACTACCAGGCGACGAAGGAATCGATCGCGCGCGCGCTCGGCGGCAAGCCGACGGTGAGCGAGGTCCTCGCGGGCGCGAAGACCGCCAAGCACCCGTTCAGCCCCAAGTAACTCTTTCAACTCCCAAGCAACTTCCAACTCCCAACTCCCAACGAAGAACACGAAGTTCAAGTTGGGCCTTGGGAGTTGAGTTGGAACTTGGGAATTGGAAGTTGGGAGTTGACGAGGCGCTACTTGGATGAAGAGCGCCGCGTGCGATTACCGGTAGGCGATCCGTCCAGTTCCTCGGCGATCGCGGTCAGTGTTCGCCGCGTCACGTTCAGCTCAGAGTCGGTCCACGTCGACATCAATCGCTTGATCGCCGATTCCACGGTTCCGACCGAAGGGACGGTGAGACGCTTTCCTCGCGCCGTGATCTCGAGCTGCACGCGTCGCGCATCGCTCGGATCGGTGAGCCGGCGGAGGAGTCGGCGTGCCTCGAGCCGCTGCAGAATCCCGGTCAACGTGCTCGGATGGACGTGAAGGGTGCGAGCGAGATCGCCCGCGGAGAGGCCCGGGAACGTTCCGACAATACGCAGCACCAACCGTTGGGGGCCAGTGACGCCAAACTTGGCCTGCATGCCGCGCGATGCTCGATCCAGGCCGTGGTTGATGGCCCACATGAGCCGCATGAAATCGAGCACGGGCCCTAGCGGACGGTCGCCGGGAGTTTCTGGATTGGACTTGGAGGGTCGTGCCTGAGACGGGCTGGCCAAGGCATTACTGTAACACCGGAGATACGGGGAGACGGTGGTATAGTCGTCGGGCTTCCGGCGCGTCAGGGGTCCATGCGCGCATGGATTGAGACGACCAGCGACGCTGAGCACCAGCGAGCGAAGGCGCATACCAAGAAACTAGTAGACCCCTCACTTCCAGACAGGAGTGTGTCGACATGGCAGCGGACTTTTTTCTGGGCGAGTCGCTCGTGGGCGATGGCAATGAGGTCGCGCACATCGACTTGATCATTGGCTCGAAGACAGGACCGGCGGGCGCATCGTTCTGCAACGCGCTGGCAAATAACAAGGACGGCTTCACGACACTGTTGGCGGTGGTCTCGCCAAACCTGCCGTGCAAGCCGGATACGCTCCTGTTCAACAAGGTGACGATCAAGGGCGCCAAGCAGGCAGTGCAGATGTTCGGACCGGCTCAGGCGGCGGTCGCGCGCGCTGTGGTCGACTCAGTCGAGAGCGGCGTCATCTCCAAGGACAAGGCCGACGACCTGTGCATCCTCGTCGGCGTGTTCATCCACTGGGAAGCGGCCGACGACAAGAAGATCTACGACTACAACTATCAGGCGACGAAGGAATCGATCGCGCGCGCGCTCGGCGGCAAGCCGACGGTGAGCGAGGTCCTCGCGGGCGCGAAGACGGCGAAGCACCCCTTCAGTCCGAAGTAACCTTCAATTCCCAACTTCCAACTTCCAACTCCCAACAAGAACCCCGAACGTTTGGGAGTTGGGAGTTGGGCTTTGGGAGTTGTTGAAGACTCCCGTGAAGAAACTGCTTCTGCAATTAGATTCATCTCCACATCCCAGCGTCTTCGATCGTGTTGTCGCGTTCGATGCGGGCGCGGACGAAGTCATGAGCTACGGCGGCGTCACGACGGACAACGTACGCGATCTCGTGCACGGCGCGATCTTCACGCGCGGCCCCAAGCATCTGCATTCGACGGCCATCTTCATCGGCGGCACCGACATGGCTCTCGGAGAGAAACTCCTTGGCGCCGTGAAAAAGGCGTTCTTCGGTCCGCTTCGAGTGTCGGTCATGCTCGATTCAAACGGATCGAACACGACCGCAGTCGCCGCCGTCGCCAAGATGCGGCAAGCCGCAGGCACGCTCGATGGGCGCGCCGCGGTTGTCACAGCAGGCTCTGGCCCCGTCGGTCTTCGCGCCGCCGGGTTGCTCGCGAAGGCGGGTGCACGCGTGACTGTCACGTCGCGGCGAGCCGCAGACGGTTCGCTTGCCGCGAAAATCTCGCAGCGGTTTGGCGGCTCGGTTCGCGAAGTCACGATGGCGGACAGCTCCGGTGCATCGCACGCGCTCGAAGGCGCCGAGATGTTCCTCAATGCCGGACCCGCAGGTGTCTGTCTGATTCCACGCGCAGCGTGGGTCGGTCGTGCCGGCCTCAAGGTCGCCGGCGACGTCAACGCAGTTCCGCCGCTCGGGGTCGAGGGTATCGAAGTCACCGACGATGGCGCAACGAGAGAAGGCGTGACGACATTCGGTGCGCTTGGCATCGGCGGCCTGAAAATGAAGATTCACAAGGCGTGCATCGCGAAGCTGTTCGAGAAGAACGATCTCGTTCTCGATGCCGAATCGATAGCTGAATTGGCCGACGCTTTGTAATGCAAGATCAAAATGCAAAATGCAAACGATGCGTGACTAGTCGGTTTGCATTTTGCCTTTTGCATTTTGAATTGAATGCCTCGAGTCATAGGTATCGATCCGGGCACCGTCAGTCTCGACATTTGCGGCCTCGAAGCCGGTCGCGTCTTTCTCGACGAAACGATCCCGACCGAAGACGCACTCGCCGATCCTGCGCTGATTCTCGGCCTGCTCGAGCGAGCAGCTCCGCTCGATCTCGTGGTGGGCCCGTCTGGCTACGGTCTCCCGCTCACCCACGCGCGCGACCTCACTGAGTCGGACATTCGACTGGCATGTCTGGCGCCGCGCGGCGAGAGCAGCGGCATCGGAGGACTATCGTCGCTGATGCGGGCGCTCGTCTCGTCACCGGCCCCGGTCGTGATGACGCCTGGTGTCGTGCACCTCACGTCGGTTCCTTCTCATCGAAAGATCAATCGTGTCGACATGGGGACTGCGGACAAGGTGTGCGCAGTGACGCTTGCCATTCACGAGCACACACGGCGGCGTAGTTGTGCTCCGCGAGATGTGTCCTTTATCCTCCTCGAGCTCGGTGGAGCGTTCACTGCCGCCATCGCCGTCGAACAGGGTCGCATCGTGGATGGCCTCGGTGGTTCATCCGGACCGATCGGCGCGATGGCGAGCGGAGCCCTCGATGGTGAAGTCGCGTTCCTCGCCGGGCAGGTCACGAAGCAGATGATTTTTTCCGGCGGTGCGCTCGCCGTTTCGGGGACGCCAGATGCGCGTGCCGAGGCGATTGCGGAAGTGACGACGCCCGCGCGGCAGAAGGCGCTCGAGGGCTATCTCGAATCCATCGTGAAGGCGGTGGCCACTCTGGCGATCTCGGCGCCATCAGCACGATCCGTCGTCCTGTCGGGGAGGCTCGCGAAGGTTGCGACGATCCGCGGAGGACTGATGTCGCGGTTGTCGCGGACGCTGCCGGGAGGAACCGTCGAGGCGCTCACCGGCATCGCAACGGTCGCCAAGCATGCTGCCCAGGGCGCGGCCATCCTGGCTGACGGGCTCGCCGGTGGAAGCGCCGCGGAGGTTGTGCAGACACTCGGCATCCGCGAGGCGACGGGCACCGTGCTCGACCATCTCTACGTGATCACTCCCGAAGCCGCTCGCCAGCGATTGGGAATCTAAACGCGCAGTTCCATGTTCCATGTTCCGGGTTCCGCGTTCGTGTGCTGGGTTCGAGTTCGTGGTTCGTGGTTCGAGGTTCCCGGTTCGGTGTGCCACGCGAACCGGGAACTCGGAACCTCGAAGTTTGAACCAGAACCATGAACACGAACCTGGAACCTGGAACCCGGAACCGGGAACTGCAGGCGCCGTGCGCGTACTGATCGTGGGCGTATCAACTCGGGCGGCGGCGGATTCGGCTGCGCGTGCGGGCTTCGACGTGATTGCGCTCGATGCTTATGCCGACCTCGATCAGCATCCGTCGGTGCGGGCGCTGTCATTGCCGCGAGACTTCGGGACGACGTTTTCCCCCGAGGCAGTCGTGAATGTGGCGCGCGAGCTCCCGGGCGATGCGGTCGTCTATCTCTCGAGCCTGGAGAATCATCCACGAGCCGTCGACGCGCTGACGACGGAGCGTGCACTGTGGGGCAATCGATCCGATGTGCTGCGTCGCGTGCGAGATCCGAGGGCGCTCGCCGCGGCGTTCACGAAGCGAAGCATTCGCGCGCCGCGCGTCATCACGCGCGACGAGACGAGGCCACGACCCAGTGAAGTCGAACGGTGGATGCTCAAGCCGCGTGTATCGGGAGGTGGCCACGGCGTAAGGCTCTGGCAGCCAGGTGAAGCGGTCACGCGCGGCCACTACCTGCAGGAGTTCGTCGAAGGAACGCCCGGGTCCGTCATCTTCGTTGCCGCTGGCAGTCGTGGTGTCACGCTTGGTGTCACTCGCCAACTCATCGGCGACGACGCCTTCGGAGCGTCTGGATTTCGTTACTGCGGCAACATCCTGACGGAGCCCGAGGCCCTGGTTCCGGATGCCGTCGCGCTCGTGGACGCAGTGGCGGCGGAGTTCTCGCTCGTCGGTGTCGGAAGCATCGACGTGATCGCGAGCGAACACGGACTCCTGCCGGTCGAAGTGAATCCGCGCTGGTCTGCGTCGATGGAGCTCGTCGAGCGCACGCGCGGCATCTCTATGTTTGCCGTGCACGCCGACGCCTGTGCAAAAGGCGAGCTGCCGGTGTTCGGGGACAGTTCATTGCTCGAGAAGGGCAAGACACACGGCAAGGCGATTGTGTTTGCGCGTCAGGACTTGGTTATCGGTGACACCCGCCGATGGCTCGAGGATCCGGATGTGCGCGACGTGCCGCACGCAGGCGATCGTATTGAGGCCGGGCAGCCGATCTGCACTGTCTTCGCAGCCGGCTCGGATGAGGCCAGTTGCTACGCGAGACTCGTCGAGCATGCCGCGCGCATCTACGGCGACGTTGCCTAGTTGCCGACTCTCTCGCCAGCAAGAAATCGACTCACGATTCGCATGACCTCGTCGGGCTTTTCGTCGCTCGGGTAGTGGCCGACATCGGGAATCGTGATCAGCTGCGCGTTCGGCAGCGTCTTCCGTAGTTCTTCTTGCGTCTCAGGCGGCACGATATTGCTGCGGCCACCGAGGATGTAGAGGATCGGCGACTTGATGGTGCGCACGAATCGCCAGAGGTCGGTCGCGACGAATCCATTCACGAGCTGCGGATCGCGCTTCCACTCGATTCGTCCATCGGCCCGTTTCTTCGTGCCGTAGCGGACGTATGGTTCGAGCACCGTGAGTGACATCCGCGGATTGGTTTTCCCGAGCTGCGCGAGCAGCTCGTCCTCCGACGCCCACCCGGCCTGCTCCTGCTGCACGCGCTTCGCGTAGTTGTCGGCAATCTGTCGCGGACGTTCGGGTCCGACGTCTTCAGAAATGACGTGTGACACGAGCTCAGGATGCTTGCCTGCGAAGACCTGAACGACACGACCACCTGTCGAATTCCCCCAGAGGACGAGGTCGCGAAGTCCGAGTTGCTGCACGACGCCTTCGAGGTCACCAACGTGATCCTCGACGAGATAACGTCCCTGCGGATCCCAGCCGGAGTCGCCATGTCCGCGCATGTCGATGGCGATCACGCGATAGGCCGGTGAGAGGCGCACGGCGAGATGGTCGAACGTTCGCGCGACACGATCGAGACCGTGCACCATCACGAGCGGCTTTTCGTTTCCGCCCCAGTCTACGTAGTGGATGCGCAGGCCGTTGACGTCAAGATACCGGTCGACCGGTTGGCGGTCTCTCTGCCCAGCATCGGCCATGCCGATTGTGCTGAGCGCCACGGTCGTCGCCAGTGCGGACCACAGTGTTTTCATGGCGATCAGATTATCCTTACGCTGCATGGCTGAGACTGTTGAATTTCGCAGTAATGGAAACATGGCGTCCGGTTACCTGGCGAAGCCCGCGAGCGGCTCGGGACCAGGCGTGCTGGTGATCCAGGAGTGGTGGGGTCTGGATGCCGGGATCAAGGAGATGGCGGATCGTCTGGCTCAGGCGGGCTTCGTGGCGCTCGCGCCGGATCTTTATCACGGCGAGGTCGCAGGGCACGACGAGATGGACAAGGCCTCGCACTTGATGCAGAGCCTTCCGCCCGATCGCGCCGGCCGCGACATGAGCGGCGCTGTCGACTTCCTCTCTACGCATCCCAGCGTTACCAGCACGGGCATCGGCGTCGTCGGGTTCTGTATGGGCGGAATGCTCGCGTTCATCATTGCCGCCAATCGCGGTGACAAGGTGACGGCCGTCGTGCCCTTCTACGGATTCCCTCAGGGACCGGCCGAGCCCGACTGGTCGAAGTTGACTGCTGCGGTGAGCGGGCATATGGCGGAGAACGACAGCTTCTTTTCACCACAGGCTGCGCACGCACTCGAAGCGAAGCTGCGCGGCATGGGGAAGAAGGTGACGCTCACAGTGCATCCCGGAACTGGTCACGCGTTCATGGGACCGCACAATGCGCTCGGCACGTTCAACGCTGACGTTGCAGCCAAGGTCTGGCCGCAGGCGATCTCTTTCCTGAAGGACAACGTGAAATAGGTGGTCCACCGTGGCGGGTCCACAGAGCAGGACCCGCCCTACTTCTTCACGTATTTCTTCACATCCATGGTGAACTCGGCGCCGTAGATGTTTCCCTGCACGTCGGTGGTTACGCCTTCAGGCGACGTTGAACCCGCGGTGTACGGGTAGGGCGTGACGTCGGGAACGAAGTACTGCACCTTACCGTCTCGCGCGCTGCCGATGCGAATCCCGCGACGCGCACCCGGGTTGTAACCGTATCCCTCCGCACCATCTCGCGATTCCGAATCCGCAACGTAGAGCGTGTCGTTGCGATCGATGTAGAGTCCGCTCGGCCGCCCGAATTGTTTCCACTCGGCGATGAATGTCCCCTCTTGATCGAAGATCTGAATCCGGTTGTTCTGCCGATCGCCGACGAACAGCCGACCGCGCGAATCGAACGCCAGCGTGTGCACGCAGTCGAACTCGCCGGGGCCCGTGCCTTTCT
Source organism: uncultured Acidobacteriota bacterium (assembly GCA_963818645.1). Lineage (GTDB taxonomy): Bacteria > Acidobacteriota > Vicinamibacteria > Vicinamibacterales > UBA2999 > Gp6-AA40. The sequence continues at coordinate 102,466 of CAWFTF010000011.1, forward strand.
TGCCCCACGTCTTGAGAAACTTGCCGTTCTTGTCGAACTTCATGACGCGTGCGTTGGCGGTCGGCGCGTTGCCGTGACCGTCGGCGACGAAGATGTCGCCGTTCGGGGCAACGGCGACCTCTGTCGGCTGGTCGAAGGTGTCGAGCCCCGGACCGGCGACGCCAGCCTGGCCCAGCGTCAGCAGAACTTTTCCGTCTTTGTTGAACTTGATTACCTGCTGACCGCGCCCCTCGACGCGGCCGTTGTCGGCAACCCAGATGAAGCCCTCGCGATCGACCGTGATCTTATGTGGGCTGACGAAAAGGCCCGCGCCGAAGCTGCGCAGGAACTTGCCCGAGGTGTCGAATTGCAGGACCGGATCGAGCGGCGAGTTCGCGCACGTCGTTCCACCCGCGCCGGAGGCGCCGCATCGATCGAGCGCCCAGATGGTTCCATCCGGGGCGGTTGCGATTCCGGCAGTCGATCCCCACTTCCTGCCATTCGGCAGTTGTCCCCAACTCGTGCCGGCGTTGTAGGCATTCGGGAGATCGTTGCGTGCGCCGAGCGGCGAGACGAGCGGCAGCTCGGGGAACTTGAGCGGAGCAGGCGCCGCTGGTGGCGCTTGTGCGCTCAACGTGAGAGCTGCACCGATCGCCAGCAGTGCGATCGACGAGGCGTGAATGTGCAGCGTCATGGAATCTCCTAAAACCTCAAATCAACTCCCAAAGCCCAACTTCCAACTCCCAAGGGCGGTAATGCCGTTTGGGAGTTGGTCAAGCGTCAGACGTTGGGAGTTGGGATTTGACGGAGCAATTCGTGCAAATGAAAGTGATGCTTTCCGAGCTTGCCGCCGTAGTTGCCGGCCGTGATCTCGACGACGCCTGGTCGGCACGCGGCATCGATGCCGACACGCATCGCGTTCTCGATGGCAGCGCGATCGAGTCCGTCCACGACGATCTCGAGCACCGAGTTCGCGCCGTCCGGGATCTGGCTCGTGACGCCGTCGCGCCCGCGGAGCGTCGGGCAGTACGCATCGTTGGTCGACGCGATCATGTTCTTGTATTTCTTCGCGCCGACTTTGCTGCCGGCGCGCACGATTCCACCCGGAAAGGGAAGCACGACGCCCCGGACCTTGCGCATCGCGCCGACCGCGGCTTCGGCCGCAGAGAGGGCAGTCGGTTGGTCTTTCGCCAGGATCAGGAAGTTGCCGCCACCGATCGCCTTCTGCACGCCGAAGGTTTCCTGGACGAGGAACTCGCCCTCCATCACCGGAATGCGCCAGTAGCGTTGACCGTCGAGCACCTTGCTCGCCTGAAACTTGTCGCCGAAGTGCCGCAACGCTCCGCCGACGGTGACGCGTTCGGTCGATTGCGGCAGGCCGTCGAAACAGGCGGTTGTGGGACACGTGAGAATCGTCTGCCCCACGCGGTCGATCAGTTGCCGGCCAAGACCTTCTGCGTCGAAGGCAAAGAGCAGCACGCTGATCCCGGGCCGGCCATCCGGCGTCTCCGACGTTGCAATCTCGGCCTCGATGCCCGCTTCCACCTTGCATCCGATGACCGATGTGGCAAAGCCGGTCATCGACTGCGCAGCCGTCTGCGCCCACGCGGGAGATTGCGCCGTGATGACGACGCGCGCGGCACGCATGCCGAAGGCTTCGGCAAACGTATCGACGATCCTGACTCCGTTGTGCTCGATTGTCCGCGTGGTGGGCTGAGCCGCGCCTTCTACACTCTCTGACGTCTCTCCAGTCATACCTTCCGGTAGTGTACGTCGAGAGCGCAATGCGCCGTGTAGCCATGGCAGGGCCCGGTCGGTCTCTGGCGTCGCCGGCGTGTACGCGCGGAAATCAGCGCTCCGCTCGAACCCGTCGATACGCGGCGAGCACACGTTTACCTTCGCCAGCCACATCGCGTCGCGCGTCGCAAGCGTGTGGTGAGCCTCGCGCGTTCTAACCGCGTAGCCGATCGCGAACTCGCCGCGAGAGCCGCGTCGCGTACTACCGATTTCCTGCTGCGCATCTCAGGTGGCGCCGAACGCCAGGCAGGCCTGGCGGACTGGCGGCGCCTGCGCCAACGCCAAGGAGTGCGAAGCGGGAAATCAGGTGGAGCGAGTCTTCCGCGGCGAGTTCCGCCCTCGCGTTCTGGATTCCGCGAAACATCGGGAGCGTTTTGTGCCGCGTGACGGATGTCGCCTCGAGTCAGCCGCTACTCGCCGCGCGTCGACAGGGTTCGAGCGGAAGCTGATTTCCGGCGTGCAGCGCCGGCGACGCCCAGGCCGACGGGCCTGTCTGGCCTGATTCAGTCGGAAGGGACTTACGATACCTTGATAACGCGTTCTAGGGCGCAGTGCACGCCCAGTTCTTCGCGTCCTTGAGATCGCCAGAGCCCTTGTACTTCGCGTATTGCGGATACGGACACAGCGGTCGCGACAGGCCAGAACGCTGGTTCGTCCCCATCATCTGCGTCGGCGTGACGCCTTGCTCACGCCATTGTTCCATGGCTGCGATCGTGTCGAACGTGTCGGGGCCGTCGCCACCGCGGCAGTGCGCCATGCCGGGCACCATGAACAAGCGAGCGAAGTCCTTTTGATCGCCCATCTCCTTCACGAGGTTCTCGTAATAGAACACGGTGTTCTCCGGCGTGATCGTCGTATCTCTCCAGCCGGCGTAGAGGAGCAGCTTGCCGCCATGTGACTTGAACTTGCGAAGATCAGGGCTGACCGCGTCGACGAAGCCGACCCGCTTGTTGATGATCGGCATGTCGCGATCGAGGTCGAAGGTGTGCCAGTCGTAGTTGGCATCCTGGAAGCCCCAGATGCGGACGGTGTCGTAGCCGCCGCCGGGTGAGCCGGTCGCACCGCGCAACGCCGGGATCGGATTGCCCATCGCCTGACCTGAGAAGATCAGTTCACCCGCACTGTTCTTGAGCCCGCCGTAGAAGGCCTCCACCGTCTTGAGTTGCGGCGCGGTCAGACACGCGGGAGAGTCCGCACCCGCGCACGCGAGCTTCGAGAAGTCCACTTTGCATTCACGCGGATTGTTCAAGAAGCCTTCCTTGAGTGCGTCGCACGCGTTCATCACCGTGTCGTTCACGAGCTTGGCCTTCTCTTCCGGGATCGTTCGCTCCGGATGCCGCGCCAGCTCGATGCTGCGCGCGACGCCAGCCGTGTGCATCTGGATATGACGATTGGCGAGCGCGCCGGCGATGATGCCGTCGTAATCATCGGGGAAGCGCTGCGCCGCCATGGCCGCCTGACGGCCGCCGGTCGAGCACCCCTTGAAATACGAAAACCGCGGCGTGCGGCCGTAGAACTCGTCCACGAGTTGCTTCGACTTCACCGTCATCTCGTGAACAGCGCGATAGGCGAAGTCCACGATCTTCTCCGGGTGACCGAGGCCGAATACACCGCCGGGGCCATCAGCATCGGAGTGCCCGGTGTCGGTTGCCGCAGTCGCATAACCACGCCGCAGCGCGATCTGCATGTCGCCGTAACCCTGAATGGATCCGGCGAAGCCACCGTTGCCCACTGCGAGGAATCGTCCGTTCCAATTTGCCGTCGGCATCCACAGCTCGACGTTGATATTGGAGTCCGGCGTCGGCTTCAGCACCATCTTCACGCGACAGTGCTCGGGAATGGGTTCGACAGCTTCAGGTGCGGCGCCCTGTCGGCCCCGGCCTGCGCCCGGCTGCACGAACGGGCCCGCAGGAACGACCATCGCGCTGGTGATCGTGGTCTGCGGTAGCCGGGCAGCCGCGAGACTGTCACAGGTATGTGGCGGGGCCGCTGCGCCGAGAAGCGCGAGGCTGAGGATTCCGAGCATCGCTGACCTCCTTAGTCGATACCGAACGCCAACAGCACATTTCCGGCAGTGGCGCCAGTGCCCACTGCGTACCCGGACCCGACGTAGACCATTCCATCGACGATAACGGCGCCGGATGTGCTGATCGCGCCGCCATGCGCCACCATGCGATTCACCGTTTCAAACTCCTGCGACGTGTCGAACTCCCAGAGCTGTTTGCCGTCGGCGGCAGAGACCGCGTATAGCCTTCCATTCGATCCGCCCTGGAACACGACTCCGGGGATGACGGTCGGCGCGGCGCCGAGTGCGACGCCGCGACCTTCGGGCTGGAAGACCCACGCACGTTCGCCGGTCGCCGGGCGGATGGCCGCAAGCCCAGCGGCTCCCGCGCCGTAGTACACGTGCTGCGCGTCCGCGGCGCCGCCCCACACGATCGTGCCGCGGCCGCCGCGGCCGCCACCGGTCGGGCCGCCTGCCGCGTTCATCCGAAACAGGACTGCACCGTTGTTGTCGGGATCGAGTGCGAACACGTCAGCGCTCTTCGTCCCCGCCAGCAACGCGCGCTTGCCGTTGGGCAGCGTCGTGAGAATCGGCGAGTTGCCGATGTCCATGTCCGGACCCATCGGCGCTGGACACGCTTCACTCTTGGTTGGTCCGTTGCATCCGCCCATGAAGACGTCGTTCTCAGTCGCCTGATACGACCACAGCAGCTTCCCGGTGTTGATGTCGATCGCCATGATCGCATCGGTCGTCTTCGCCGGCGGGGCCGTGGTTGCGTCACCGGTCCCCACGTAAATCGCGTTGCGAGCCGGATCCACGGTCGGTGCATTCCACACCGCGCCGCCCGCGGGCTTGTAGAGCACGACGCCGTTCGGCATCGTGCGATACGGCTTCGGCTCTTCGGGTACGACCCAGGACTTCCAGATCTTCCTTACCGGTGCTTGCATCGAGCGCCACCACACTTCCTCGCGCCGTGCAGCACGGGTAATCGGGATGTCCGCTGCTGAACTCCTCGGACGATGACACTGGAACGAAGACCTTGCCGTTGTAGTACGTGATGCCGGCCGTGATGCGCGCGACGAAGTGCGGGTCGACCTTCGTCTTCCAGAGCTGACGGCCGGTCTGCGCGTCGAGCGCGTAGACGTTCGCGTGACCGTCACCGAAGAACACCGCGTAGCGCGCAGCGCCCTGACCGGTAACCGCACCCACCGTCGGCGAGTTGCGAACGATCGATCCCTGCTGGAACGACCAGTACACGCACCCGGTCTTGGCGTCGAGCGAATAGAAGAAGCCGTTGTCGCTGCCGACGAAGACGCGGCCGGCCACCACGGCCGGTTGCGCGTTGGCGGACACGCCCGTCGGGAAGCCGAATGCCCACTTGAGTTTCAGGCGTGGTACCTGCGCGGCCGTGAGCCCTGCGGCGCCCGCCGTCTGGAATCGCGTGTTCGAGAGCCCGTTGCCCCAGCCATTCCATCCACGACCCTCAGCGGGATTGGCGAGCGTCGGATTGCTCGTGCACTGGTTCGGCATGCTCTTGCCGTCGCCCTCTCGTGCGCTTCCGAGCGGCCGGCCGGCCATGAACTCCGCCAGCGCTTTCTTCTGCGCATCGGTGAGTCCATTGCTCTGCGTCTGCATCGACCCGGTCGTCAACGAGTCGTAGATGCGCTCAGGCGTCATCTCGCGAATGGCGTTAGGCGACGGGGCGCGCTCGACGGCTGGATTGCCATGGCAGCTGGTGCAACGCGTTTGAAATGTCGCGAAGCCGCTTTCGGTGCCGGGTGTGAATCCGCGTCCCCCTCCAGGAGGTGGAGGGGCTTGTGTCGCCGGCGCCTGGGCGCCTGCCTGGCCAGCGGCAGGGGCCTGCGCGTGCGTGACTGCGACGAAGAGACAGAGACCGAGGCCGAACCACAGAGCAGCCGAAAGAGTGTTCCTGTTCACGGGCGTAAAAATATCACTTTCCGAATCCCGATGGCCTGATCCAGAAGCGTCCACGCCACGTTGCGCCCGGGGCGATCGATTGAAGTTCACTATACGTCCCGCGGTGAGCCATGTTGATGGCATTCGTGATGCTCGCCATCGGCTCGAAACAGATGAAATTCCTCTCCGCGGGTGGGGACGGTCCCTGCCCGCCGCGGCCTGCCCCTGATGGACTCGGCGCCCAGACGACAACCGAGCGATATCCTTCGCCAATCACGACATCGAGACGCTGGTTCCTGCCCACGACCGACATCGTGGCCCGACCCATTGAATCGCGCACCAGGTCGCTGAACACATCGTCGAGGCTGTAGTCGCGGAGAGGCGCGGACGAGGGATTGGGAAAGAGTTCCTCGATGGACAGCGTTTCCCCCGTCGGTACTTTGTTCGCGTCGAGCTTCCACTGAGTGCGAGCGCCGATCGAGATCGTCCACTCGTCGCGCGGGACGTCGGTCAACTGGAAGTAGGGATGAAAGCCGATCGCGACCGGCATGGTTTCGGCGCTGGTGTTCGTGATCGCAGTCTCCACTTCCAACTGGCCGTTTTCCAGGCGATACGTCATCTCGATCGTGTGGGCGAACGGCCACTGCTTCATCCACATCGGCTGACGGGCGAACTCGAGCCGGCTGGTGATCCATGCGGCTTCAGCGCTCGAGCGCAGCGCCGTGACCTGCCATTGATCGGTGGTCGTGAGGAAGCCGTGAATCGGGATGTTTCCGCGGACGTTGCCGAGGCTCATGTCGAACGCGTAGCGCTTGCCGTTCGCGTAGAACGCCTGTTCGTCCAGGCGATTGGCCCACGGACCCATGAATGGGATCCCGGTGGCATTCGGTTGTGCCTTGAAGTCCGCGATCGTCTTGTGCGGGAATCGCAGCACGTTCTGTCCCTTGACGCGCATCTCGAACGCGATGTTTCCGACCGACGGCATGATCGAAACGACAATGTCGGATGTGCGATCGGTGAGCCTGACGATGTCGCCGTCGCGGACGGCGCTATACCGCTGCGCCAGGACGGGCGACGCGAATGTGTTCGCGAGCACGACGAGCAAGAAGAGGCGAAACGTTTTCATGCGCGTAGCCAGAGGCCCAAAGCCCGCGAAACAGTGTATTCTCCCGCGCATGAGAACTGCATATTTCATTGTGGCTATCGCGCTCGGCGTTGCGCTTCCGGAAACGAGTGATGCGCAGCTGTCGCCATCCGCCAATTGGGCGGCGCACACGGCGAATCAGTACCGAGTCGTGCCCGACGTCACGTACCTCACGGCCAGCAACTACGAATCCAAGTTGGACATCTACGCGCGGCGCGACGTCACGACGCCGCAACCGACCCTCGTGTACTTCCACGGCGGATTCTGGGCAGCCGGCACGAAGGAGGGATCGCTCCTCTCGCTCATCCCGTGGATGGAGATGGGGTGGAACGTCGTCAACGTGGAGTATCGATTGGCGCGCGTCGCTCCTGCGCCGGCGGCCGTCGAAGACTGCCTCTGCGCGCTGCGCTTCCTCGCGGCGCAAGCCAAGACCTACAACATCGACGTGAACAAGATCGTGACGATGGGCGAGTCAGCCGGAGGACATCTGGCGCTGACGAGCGCGATGATTCCGGAGAGCGCGGGTCTCGATCGTCAATGCGCCGGCGCGACGCCGGTGCCCACGGTGGCCGCGGCAATCAACTGGTTCGGTGTCACGGACGTCAACGATGTCATCGATGGCCCCAATCGCGCCAACGCCGCGATGACGTGGCTTGGCAGCCTGCCGAATCGCACCGAGATCGCGAACCGGGTGTCGCCACTCAACTACGTTCGCAAGGGCCTGCCGCCGATCCTTTCGATCCACGGTGACGCCGATCGCGTCGTGCCGTACCAGCACGGCGTCCGGCTGCACGAGGCGCTCAACAAGGTTGGCGTCGTCAACCAGTTGATCACGATCCCGGGAGGCGGCCATGGCAACTTCACTCCGGAGCAGCGCACGATGATCTACTCGACGATCCAGCAGTTCCTCAAGAAGAATGGACTCATGGTTGCTGAGTGAAACGACTGCCCGCCGGCGCCACGGTCTACGTCGTCGCTCTCGTCGGAACCGGCGCGGCAGCGCTGATCCGTCACGTCGTCGGTGATCTCGGCGGTCGTGGGCCACTCGGGCCGTTCTTCCTGGTCATTCTTCTCACGGGATGGCTTGGCGGATGGAAGCCGGGAGCCTTCGCCACGATTCTGTGCACGCTCGCTACGGGCTTCTTCGTCGAGCGCACGGGGTTCGCGTTCAACGATATCGGCGACGGCATCGCAGTCGCGCTCTTCTTCGTCTTCGGTCTCCTCACCAGCTGGGTGTGTGAAATCAGTCATCGCCGGGGCCGTCGTCTGCAGGCGCAGGAGCAGGATCTGCACGCGGGACAGAGACTGCTCGAAGAAACCGAGGAGCGCTACCGGTTGCTCACCGAAGCGCAGTCCGGCATGGTGTGGACGCTGCGGCCCGACAACACCGTCGACTTCGTCAATTCCGCGTGGGTGTCGTACACCGGCCGCACACTGAAAGAGGTGGACGCCGACGGCTGGCGAGATCTGATCCATCCGGACGATCGCGAGGCCATGATCGCCACGATCACTACTCCACTCGAACGCGGCGAGCCGCACGAAGTGCAGGTCCGCTTTCGGCGTCACGACGGCATGTACCGCCGAGTGCTGTCGCGCGTCGTTCCGGTGCGGGATGCTGATGGCACGGTGGTGAAGTGGATCGGCACGACGACAGACATTCACGATCTGTGGCTGGCCCGTGAAGGCCTGCGTGAGAGTACGGTGAAGCTTCAGGAGAGCGAGAAGAGATTCTCCAGTGTGGCTTCCGCGCCGGTGATGATCTGGAGCTCCGGCCCAGACAAGCGGTGCGACTGGTTCAACGAAGCGTGGCTCGCCTTTACCGGACGAACGCTCGAGCAGGAACTCGGTGATGGCTGGCTCGAGGGTGTGCACCCACAGGATCGAGAACGCTACGTCGATACGTACGTGCGCGCATTCGACGCGCGACAGCCGTTCACCATGGAGTACCGCCTTCGACATCACGACGGCACGTACCGTCGGATACTCGACGAAGGTGTACCACGATCCATCGAAGGAAGGTTTTACGGCTACATCGGTTCCGCAGTCGACGTCACGGAGCAGCGGCTGCTCGAGGAGCAGTTGCTGCAGTCGAAGAAGATGGAGGCCGTGGGACAGCTGGCTGGTGGAGTCGCGCACGACTTCAACAACCTGCTGACGATCATCAACGGCTACACCGACCTGATGCTGGCCCGGTTCACGGCGGAAGACACGACGCGCCACGATCTCGAAGAGGTACGCATTGCCGGACAGCGCGCGGCGTCGCTCACGAGTCAGCTCCTGGCCTTCGGTCGCCGGCAGACCATGCAGCCAACGGTGCTCGATCTCGGTGTGGAAGTCGCCGAATCGGCAAAGACGCTGCGTCGTGTCCTCGGTTCTGACGTGGAGGTCTCAGTCGAGAGCGACGGCACGCGTGCGCAGACGAGAGCCGATCGCAATCAGATCGCGCAGGTGCTCCTGAACCTGGCAGTCAACGCTCGTGAGGCGATGCCCGATGGGGGGCGACTGACACTCGCCACCAGCGTCGTCGAATTCGGAGGCACCAATGCGAACCGCCACCCCAGGCTCATGCCGCGGCGCTACGTGCGGCTCGCGATCAGCGACACCGGCCACGGGATGACACCCGAGGTGAGGGCCAGAATCTTCGAGCCGTTCTTCACCACCAAAGAGTTCGGAAAGGGCAGCGGCCTCGGACTCTCCGTCGCTCACGGCATCGTCGAACAGAGCGGCGGCCACATCGAGGTCGAGAGCGAGCCCGGGCGCGGCACGACGTTTCTCATCTATCTTCCCTGCGTCAGCGACGTCTCTTGACCGATGCTGGAGGCGGGCATACGCTTGCGTCCTGCGTTCACACCCCGGGAGGTTCTCGATGCGACATCGCTTCGCCGTCGTGCTTGTGGCCGCAACACTCGTGGTGGTGGCAGGCTCCGTCTCCGCACATCATTCGGTCTCCGGGCAATACGATGCGTCCAGGCCGTTGACTCTGACCGGTGTGATCTCGAAGGTGGACTGGATCAATCCGCACATCTACCTGCACCTCGACGTCAAGGAGAAGGACGGCGCCGTCACGACGTGGACGCTCTCGACGCTGCCGACGGCGATGATGCGTCGCGCCGGGTTGACGAAGGAATCGCTGCAGGGACAGCCCGGAGAAGTCGTGACGATCACCGCGATCGCGGCCAGAGATGAGACGAAGAAACTGGGCTGGATTTCCAAGATCACTTACGCGGACGGACATCACGTTCAACTCGGCAGGGATTAATCAGGGTTGTGGAGTAAAGGAGAGCGGACATGACTCACCGATTTCCCTTCGGATGTCTCGTCGTAGCTGCGGTCGTTGCGATGAGCGCACCCGCGGCTGCACAAGGCCCGCGAATGACTGCCGAGCGTCTCGCTGAACTGGCGAAGAAGGCGACGCCTCATCTGGCCGACGGCAAGTCGGATCTCAATGGCACCTGGGATCACCTGGGCGGCATCGAGTTCGTGCGTCCGCAGAATCTCGACAATGGATCGGTGTGCGTCGTGGGATGCCCGCCGGCGGCAGCAGCGGGCGCGGGCGGAGCTGGTGCTCGTGCTGGCGGAGCCGGCGCGCGAGCTGGCGGCCCACCAGCCGCACCACCTGCGCCGAACTTCCCGAAGTACAAGCAGGAGTTCCTGGCCAAGGTGAAAGACCTGAGCGAACGGCAGGTCGAGGTCGATACCGCGCTGCAGTGCCAGCCGCCGGGCGTGCCGCGCATCGGGCCGCCCGCGAAGATCGTTCAGACGGCGCGCGAAGTGCTGTTCCTCTACGACGATGTGAATGGGTCGTTCTTCAGAATCATCCCGACCGATGGCCGCGCGCATCGAAAGGATCTGCCGGCGAGTTATCTGGGCGACGCGATTGGAAGATATGAAGGCGATACGCTCGTGGTCGAGACGGTGAACTTCAACGAAGAGACGTGGCTCAGCGACAACGGCGCCTTCCACACGAAGGACCTGAAAGTCGTCGAACGGCTGCGCCGTGTTGGCGACACTCTTCAGTACGAAGCGACTGCATCCGATCCATCTGTGCTGGTCGAGCCGTGGAAGGAACGCACGCAGACGCTCTGGCTCACCGACCGCGAGATCGAAGAGTCGCCGCGCTGCGAGGATCGCGACCTCGATCTAATCAAGGACGGGTCGCATCACGACAATCCGCGCTAGCTGGTGGGTGGTTAGTGGTTGGTGGTTGGCGGTTAGTGGTTTAGGCAGTAGGCAGTAGGCGGTTCACAGTTCACAGCGAACCGTGAACTGCCTACTTAACTTCTTGGGCGCGAGTCGAACGATCGACGCTCCCTGCAGGATGTAGATCGACCCGTCGGGTGCCTGACGAACTTCGCGAACGCGTTGCTTCTCATCCGCCAGCAGTTGTTCCTCGGCAGTGACTCGCTCGCCATTGAGGACGAGCCGCACGAGGTGCTGACCGGCCATCGCGCCGATGAACAGGTTCCCTTTCCATTCCGGGAACATGTCGCCCGTGTAGAACATCATCCCCGACGGCGCGATCGAGGGCACCCAGTAGTAGATCGGCTCTTCGACGTCGGGCCTCGACGTGGCGCCGTCGCCGACGCGGACGTTCTTGCGGCCATCGAGTTGCCGCGCGTCGTACTGACGTCCGTACGACACGTCGGGCCAGCCGTAGTCCTTGCCTGCGCGGACGATGTCGATCTCGTCGCCGCCCTGTGGTCCGTGGTCGATCATCCAGAGCTCGCCGGTCTGCGGATTAAGCGCAGCGCCCTCGGGATCCTTGAAGCCGTGCGCGAACGTCTCGGCGAGCACGGTCGCGCGGTTGAGCCAGGGATTGTCTTTGGGAATCGAACCGTCACGGTTGATGCGAATGACACGCCCGGTGAAGTTGCGGCGAATATCAGGGTTGTCGGCGAACGTGTGTTCCACGCCATCGAGGTCCGAATCGTAGAACCGGAAACGGTCGGCGCCGCCAACCAGCAGTGTGCCATCGCGCGCGATGACGATGCGCCGCTCGACGCCTTCGGCAAGGACGTCGACATCTTCGAGCCTCGTGTTGTCCGCGCTCAGTTTTGCCCGCGCCACTCGCTCGGCTCCGAGTTGCATCGTCCGGCGTTCGACGAACGGCTTCGTCCAGACGCGCTCGTAGAAGAACTCGATCGGCCACGACGCTGGCGCCTCGCCCTTCGGCGGTGCGAAGTAGGTGAAGTAAAGCGTTCGGTTCTTCGCGAAGTCGGGATCGAGGACGACGTCGTGGAGCCCCTGTGCGGCGACCGACTTGACGCCCGGCACTCCTTCGAGCGGCGCAGAGACGACGCCCTCGGGCCTGACGATGCGCATCGTGCCGGAGTTCTGCGTCACGAGGATGTTGCCATCGGGCAGGAACGCGATCGCCCACGCGCCGGTCAGCCCCGTAGCGATCGTCTGCGTCGCGAACGGCGCCGAGGGCTTGGCCGGTTTCGGTGCATCCGTCTGCCCGGCGAATGCGGGCTTCGGTTCAGGCGATTGCGCGCTGACCGTGACCAGCGCCACGGTCAGCGTCGCGATGATGCAGAGTGATTTGCTCATCGATCGATGTCAACTGCCAACTGCCTAGCGACTACGACACACCGACTGCCGAGGCACTGAGCCAAAATAGGCCTCGTGCCTACTGCCTCGTGTGACGTAATCGAGTAAGCAGGATCGCTTACGGCGCAGTGCACTTCCAATTCGCCGCGTCCTTCATATTCCCGGTGCCGTTGTATTTCGCGTACTGGGGATACGCGCACAACGGTCGGCTCAGTCCGCTTTCAGGATTGAAGGCCGTGATCTCGGCCGGCATCGTCCCCTTCTCGCGCCAGGCCTCGAGCGCACCGATCGTGTCGAACGTGTTGGGGCCGACTCCGCCACGACAGTGGCCCATGCCGGGGACCATGAAGAGTCGCGCGACGTCCTGCTTCTTGCCCATCTTGTCGCCGACGCTCTCGTAGTAGGCGACGGTGTTCTCGGGAGTGATACCCGTATCGCCCCAGCCCGCGTAGAGCAGCAGCTTGCCGCCGTGCGCCTTGAACTTCGTCAGATCTGGATCGGTCGCGTCCACGAAGCCGACCTTCGCGTCGATGATCGGCATGTCGCGATCCAGGTTGAACGACTTCCAGTCGTAGTTCTCGTTCTGAAAGCCCCAGATGCGTACCGTGTCGTAGCCGCCGCCCGGCAGACCGGTCGGTGGACTGAGTGGCGGCAGCGGATTGCTCAATGCCTGTCCTGAGAAAATCAGCTCGCCTTTGCTGTTCTTCACGCCGCCGTAGAAGGTCTCGACAGTCTTCATCTGCGCCGCGGTCAGGCAGTTCTCGGTGTCCTCGCCCGAGCACGCCAGCTTGGAGAAGTCGAAGCTGCATGAGCGCGGGTTGTTGACGAAGCCTTCCTTGTACTGGTCGCAGGCATTCATCAGCGCCTTCGATACCATTTCGGCCTTGGCCGGCGGAATGGCGCCCTCGGGGTGGCGTGCCAGCTCGATGTTCCGCGAGACGCCGGCTGTGTGCATGTGAATGTGGCGGTTTGCGAGGGCACCGGCGATGATGCCGTCGTAGTCGTCAGGGAATCGCTGCGCCGCCATCACGCCCTGACGGCCGCCGGTCGAACATCCTTTGTAGTACGAGAGTTGCGGCGCCTTGCCGTAGAACTCGTCGACGAGCCGTTTCGACGTCACCGTCATCTCGTGCAGCGCGCGATGCGAGAAATCGACGATCTTCTCGGGGTGGCCGAGCGCGAACATCCCGTTCGGTCCGTCGGCGGCGGTGTGACCGGTATCGTTGCCGGCTGTCGCGTAGCCGCGGCGCAGCGCGACCTGCATCTCGCCATAGCCTTGAATCGACCCACCGAAGCCGCCGTTGCCGACCGCCATGAATTTGCCGTTCCAATCCGCGGAGGGGAGCCACAACTCGGCGTTGATGTTCGAATCGCTCGACGGCTTCAGCACCAGCTTCACGCGGCAATGCGCGGGAATCGGCTGCGCCGCCTGCGTTGGCGCATTGCCCTGGCCGCCTGGTTGCACGAATGGCCCCGCGGCAACGAGCTGCGCGCTCGTGATCGTGACGTTGGGAATCGAGACGGACGTCAAGGACTCACACGGCGCCGCGGCGACGATGGTGGAGAAGCACGCGGAACCGATGACAGCGATGAGTGCGGATGTTTTCAAATTCATAGTCGGACTCCCAGGCGGGTCTAAAGACCCGCCTCTACCACCAACCACCTACCGCCTACTGCTTACTGCCGTTGAACCGATGCACGCGGCCGAATGCGCTGAACTCTGATACGAACAGATCGCCGTGCGCGTTGAGCGCTACACCGTGCGGCGAGAGCACGAAACCCTGACGCCACTGCGCCGGCGGGATCTTGTTGGTGCCGGTGCCTTGCTCCGTATTGGCTCCGATGCGGGTGACCACGGCGCCCGCCTTGTCGAGCACCGTCACGCGACCATTGAGTTCGCCGACGATCGCGTTGTCACCATCAATCACGATTGCGGCTGGCAGGAGGAGATCTTTCGCCACCACGCCAAGGAACTCTCCGTCGAGTGACATGTGCACGACGCGGTTGTTGGCGCGATCGCACGCGATGATGCGTGCCGGCTGAAACCGTGTGTCGATCGCCAGCTTGTGCAGTGTGTTGAAGCTATACGGCGCCTGCTTGCCGCCGAACGACGCGATGTACTTGCCGGCCTTGTCGAACCGGTGAATGTAGTCGCTTGCGTAACCGTCGGTGACGTAGATGTCGCCATTGGGCGCGACGTCGAGACCCGTGAGCAGCAGCGCGAGCTGATTGCTCCGCGCGTTCCTCACCTTGTACTGATCCGGAATAGCCGACGAGCCGATCGTCATGACGATGTTGCCTTCGAGCGTCATTTTGACGATCGTCTGTCCGCGCAGCGTGGCGCCGTACAGGAACTCGCCATCCGCCTGCTTGCGAATTACGAAGCCATGAAAGTCGCTCGGCGCACCAGTCACGTTGCGCAGGAACGCCCCTTCCGGCGAGAAGACCTGGAGACCCGCGGACGGATCCTGCACGCTGACGTAGACCTCTCCTGTGGAGCTGACAGCCACGTCGCCGTGCTGATTGCCAAGCTGTTCGCGTCCCTGTGGAAGCTTGAGCCAGTCGGCAGCGACGGTGTAGGTGCTGGCAGCCGTAATCGTCGCCACGAGTGCGGCGGCTGCGAAGAATGCGAGCATCAACGGTTTCATGGGAGTCGTTCCATTCCTTTGGTCTTGATCACGCCGTTGTTGGCAGGCGACATCAGGAACGCAACGAAGTCTTTCGCTGCCGTTCCCTTGGCCTTTGGATTGACCCCCGCCGCCATGATCACGAAGGTCTGCACGTCTGCCGGAAATACTCCGCCGAGCTCAGCGCCTTTGACCGGCAGGATTTCGCTAACCGGCAGGACCGCCAGATCCGAGGCGCCACTCAGGACGTTGTCGTTGACCTCTTCACCCGACGCCGCAGGCTTCGTCTTGATCGCGTCCGCGATTCCAAGCTGCTTGGCGGTGGCGAGAAATGCCACACCACTGGCGCCGGCCGATGCGAACGTGATCGACCGTGCCGCAAGCAACGTCTTCTTGAATGCGTCAACGGTACTGATGTCAGGCTTGTGCGCGCCTGCCTTGATCATCAGCCCAAGGCCCGTGCGCGCGATGGTCGACTTCGCCGGCACCAGCCCCTTGGCGATCAGATCGTCGAGCAGCGGCGGCGTCAGGATCGCGACATCGAACGGTTCGCCCTTTTCGATCTGAGCCTTCAGCGCTCCCGCCAGCCCAAACACCATCGTCACCTTGTGCTTCGTCGCCTTCTCGAACTGCGGCGCGAGTTCGTCCACGACCGCCTTGATGCCGACGGACGAGAGAACACGGATCTCGTCGGCCCAGGACGCCGTGCTGCGGAGAAGAACCGCCACGATTACAGCCGTTATGAGGCAAGTCTTTTTCATCGCGTGACTCCAGATGTGCGACGGATTATATGGGGAAACCGGGCGCTCTCTCGATGTTAGACTGCGGCCGGCGCCCGCCGATTCAGGTGGTTTTCCGTTGCGAGGTGAACATGAACCTGCGGCTGTTCTGTGCCGGCGTCTTCGGGATCGTCGCGCTCGTTTCTGCGTCGGTGTCCGCGCAGTGGCCGCTGTATCCAGCAACGGGTACTCCTCGCACCTCGAGCGGGCGAGTCAGGCTCGATGCGCCAACCCCGCGCACTCCCGACGGAAAGC
This sequence comes from uncultured Acidobacteriota bacterium, assembly GCA_963818645.1. GTDB lineage: Bacteria > Acidobacteriota > Vicinamibacteria > Vicinamibacterales > UBA2999 > Gp6-AA40. The sequence goes on from CAWFTF010000011.1 coordinate 118,519, forward strand.
CGGATCTCTCCGGTCTCTGGCAGACGATTCGAACCGGCAGCGGGCAGGTGATCGTCGGGACCGACCTTCCGCCACTGCTTCGTACGAGCCAGTTCTGGAATATCGGTGCGGGGCTTGATGGCGATCTTCCGCTTCAACCGTGGGCCTTCGAGTTGCGGAACCAGCGCATCGCCGATCACAGTAAGGACAATCCTGACGCGCACTGCCTGCCGATTGGGCTGACACAACTCCACAATCATCCGCAGCCGCGGAAGATGATTCAGACGCCATCCGTTCTTCTGATCCTGTACGAAGCCAATGGAGGGATCCGTCAGATCTTCACGGACGGCAGGTCGTTGCCGAGCAACGACCCACAGCCGTGGTGGTACGGGTATCGATCGGCAAGTGGGAAGGAGACACGCTCGTTGTTGAGACGTCCGGCTTCAGAGACGACGTGTGGCTCGACGTCAACGGTGCGCCGCTTACCAGTGTCGCCAAGATGACCGAGCGCTTCCGCCGGTTGGACTATGGGAGCCTCGAGATCGAAGTCACCGTGGACGACCCAAAGGCGTACACGAAACCATGGACGGCGGCGAAGATTCGACAGCGGCTGATGCCCGACGATGAATTGATTGAGTTCGTGTGCGCGGAGAACGAAAGGTCCACGCAGCGTTTCGCGAAGTAAGTCTGTTCATTGTGGGACGTCGCCGAACGGACGCCCCTCTTTCAAGAATTTCAGAACGATATCGTTGAAGATCGCCGGTTGTTCCCAGGCGATCGAATGACCGGCATCGGGCACCGTTGTCCACTGGGCGCTTTTCACGTGGCGCGCCCAGAGCTTCATGAGTCCTGGTGGTGCGATGAGATCGGCGTCCCCGGCGACGACCAGCGTTCGCGTGGTGATGGTGGCCAGCTTGGCGTAGGTGTTGGGCGATCGCAGCGGCTGGGTTGGCGCATTGGCCTGTCGCGCGTGTTCCTCGATCGCGAGCCAGCCCTTCGTCCCATCTGGATTGGTGCCCCGATAGGACGCGCCCACCTCGCGGAAGTGCGCGGGGAGCGATCGGATGCCGGGAATCTCGATCCGCGCGATCACGTCCTGAACCTCTTTGTCGCTCACGGAGCCGGTGCTGGCAGCGACGACGAGGCTGGCCAACCGTTCGGGATGCGCGGCCGCGTAGTCGAGCGCGACGAATCCTCCCCCGGCGACGCCGAGGAGATGGAATCGCCCGAGCGCGAGGTGGTCGGCGAGTGCATGAAGATCGTCGGCGGCATGACCAGGCTGCGGTCCGCTCGCCGGGTCCGCCAGGCTCCGCCCCCATCCTCGACGATCGAACGCGATCACACGATAGCCGGCTTGCGCGAATGCCGAGATCTGCGATGCCCAGCTCTCGCTGGTCCCTGTAATCGCGTGCATCAGGACGATGGGCTCACCGCTGCCGCCCGTGTCGGTGAACCAGAGTTGCACGCCTGGCAGCGGTGCGCGCTCGCTGCGTGGAACGGGCGCACCTCGCGGCGCCGGTTGTCGGGCCCCGGCGGAGACGACGCAGGTCGCCACGATGGCAACGGCCGCGACAGATCCTCGAGACGTGCGAGATCAGCGCTTGCCTCCCAGGATCTCGATACGCTCCACGAGGTCTTCATACAGAACCCTCATGAAGCGCCGTGTCTCTTCGTCGCCCGCACGGATTTCCTGGCGGAGCGTCTCGACGACGTGTTCGTCGCCGGCACGGATCTCCTGGCGGAACGTCGACGACGTGTTCGTCGCCCGACAGCGGATTACGAGCGCGTCGTGCGGAGCGTCTGGACGACGTGTTCGTCGCCAGCACGGATTTCCTCGCGAAGCGTCTGGATGACGCGCTCGTCACCCTCGCGCGCTTCGATGCGCGTTGCAGAAAACTCAGCGCGCATTTCACCACGGAGTTCGACGATCTGCACTTCGAGCGCGGTGACGCGATCGGGTAACTGCTCGAGAATCTCGACTCCCCGTTCCAGCATATTCACGCGTTCTTCGAGCGATTTCTCCGCCATCGTTTCCTCCCGGGCTCGAGACGGCCGAGCAGCGGCGGCTCAATGCCCGGGAGCTCCTGTGCGAGGGTCGTACCGCTGCTCAGGAGCTTGAAGGACGACGACGATAGCATCGTCAGCGAGCTATCGACCAGTCCAATTTCGACTCAGGGATTTGCGATCGATGTGACGGCCACGCAGGTACACATCCGCGATGCGCCTGGTGTTCGTGATCTCGTCGAGCGGGTTGGCATCGAGGACGATGAAGTCGGCGCTCTTGCCACTGGCGATCGTTCCGAGCAGATCGAGCTTGAGGATTTCTGCTGATGTGCGCGTTGCGGCAACGACGACCTGCATCGGCGTCATGCCCGCGGTGACCATGTCAGCAATCTCTGCATGTGCGGACCAACCGTATGGCGCGCCGATACCCGCGTCGGTTCCAAACGCAATGCGAACGCCAGCAGCCACGAGCTTCTTCAGGCTGCGCGCCTGGACGTCGAACAACCGTGGTCTCGCGAGGTTTGTCGCAGCGGTTCGCTTCAACGCCTCGATCTGTGACGGTGGCAGCGTCTCACTCAGCCACGGCAGATCCGGGCCGAATGGCGGCGTGTCCGGCAGGTTCGGGATCACGAAGACCTGCGGACGTGCCTTGAAGAGACCCATGATCTCGTCGTCCACTTCGAGATCGCGGATTCCGTGCGCGAAACCGTCGATACCCGCGCGCAGGAGCTCCTTCGCGTCGGCAAGGTAATAGACGTGTGCGATCACGCGCAGCCCGAGTGTGTGGGCTTCCTCGATGATCGGACGATAGAGCGACGGCGGCAGCGGCGTGACCGTCTTGTTTCTGTCGTCCACCCAGATCTTCACGAAGTCGACTTTCTTCGCAGCAAGCTCGCGGACAGCCTGACGGCCCTCGCTCTCGGTCGTGATCCCGTACGGGGCATCCCGCCAGTACAACGCGTTGGGGCCCGCGTTTGGCATCGCGATGCCACGGCCTGCGGTGCGGAAGAGCGCGGTGCCATCCACCGGCATGGCGCGGAGTTCGTACGGCAGTTCGCCGCGGTCCAGCCCCATGCTCAGCGTCGCCGCGATGCCGTAGTAGGCGTAGCGGCGAAGATGGTCGAGCAGATTGTCGCGCGTGTAGTGAGCGGAGGAGGTGTCGCCGGTTCGCGCGTCGGTGTAACCGAGATGGCTGTGCGCGTCGATGAGGGCCGGCATCACCGTCTTCCCCGTCAGATCGACAACCGTTGCGCCGTCTGGCTTGCGCACTGAACCGCGCGTGCCCACCTGTGTGATACGAGCGCCCTCGACGACGAACGCGGAGTTCTCGACCGCAGGCCGGCCGTCGCCGGCGATCAGGCGCGCGCCTTCGAACAGCATCGTGCCCGTTGCCGCAGCCGGTGTTTGTGCCGCGACGGGCAAAAGGGCGATTCCTGCAAGGAGCAGTGCGCACGTCAGGCGTGTCATCATTCCCTCCGGGAATGCACGAAGATCACGAAGATCACGGAGACCACGAAGAAACGAAGGATACGGGTATCTTCGTGATCGTGCAATGTTGGGAGGTTGAGTGAGTGATCTCGGAATGAACGAGCGCGCGTGGACGCTCGCCGATCGATACGTTGCGCGAGCCTACGACCTGCGCATGGGCGTGCGCACGCTCTCGTCGGGTGCTCGCGTCATCGACGCCGGCGTTGAAGTTCCTGGCGGGCTCGAAGCCGGGTTGATGCTCGCCGAGTTGTGCATGGGTGGGCTCGGCCACGTGTCTTACGCTCCGATCGTCTTCGCGGGCGAGAGTTGGACGGGCGTGCAGGTGTGGACGGATCATCCGGCGGCGTCGTGCATGGCATCGCAGTATGCAGGCTGGGCGATCAATCCCGACGGATTCTTTGCGATGGGCTCGGGTCCGCTTCGCGCCAAAGCACGAGTCGAAAAAGAACTGTTCGAAAAGCTTGGATATGCGGAGCAGGCGTCGCGCGGGGTGCTGGTGCTCGAAGGGCGTGCGCTGCCGACTGACGACGTCGCGGCGTGGGTCGCGAAGAAAGCGGATGTCACACCGCACGCCATTACGTTCGCCGTCGCGCCGACGGCGAGCCTGGCGGGCGGTGTTCAGATCGTCGCGCGCTCGATCGAAACCGGACTGCACAAGATGGACACGCTCGGTTTTGACGTCGCGAGAGTCGTGAGCGCAATCGGCACCGCGCCGCTCCCGCCGATCGCGAAGAACGACCTCCGCGCGATCGGACGGACGAACGACTGCGTGCTGTACGGCGGACAGGTGCGCTACGCGGTTATCGGCGATGACGATGAACTGGCGCAGCTGACCGAGCGATTACCCTCGTCCACATCAGCCGACTACGGCACGCCGTTTTACGACATCTTCAAGCGCTACAACAACGACTTCTATAAGATCGATCCGATGCTGTTCAGTCCGGCAGAGGTGTGGCTGACCAGCGTGCAAAGCGGGCGCACGTTTCACGCGGGACGGACGGACGTCGACGTGCTGCGGGCGTCGCTCTTCGGAGGCTGAAGATGCGCGTCGTGATCCTGAGCGCGCGCACCGGCTGGCATACCGACGAACTGATTCGCGCCCTGACCGCGCGCGGCCACCTCGCTGCGGTCCTGCCGTACGAAGGTCTCATCGCTCGTGTCGGAGTAGAGGCGGGTCTGACGAGCGAACAGATTTCCATCCTCGACGCCGACGCCGTTCTCGCGCGCATCATCCCGGGCGGCTCGCTCGAACAGTTGATCTACCGCGTCGACGCGCTGCACTGGCTGGAGAATCGTGGCCTGCGTGTCGTCAATTCGCCGCGCGCGATCGAACGATCGGTTGACAAGTTCTATACGACGACGCTCTTGCACGACGCGGGCCTGCTCGTGCCAGAGACCGTTGTCTGCGAGCGTGTGGAAGACGCAATGGCCGCCGTCCGCTCCATGGGCGACGTGGTCATCAAGCCGATCTTCGGATCGCTTGGCCATGGAATGGTGAGGGTCAGCGATCCGGACGTGGCACTGCGTGTCGTGCGCGCGCTGGATCAGATTCGTTCGGTGTTCTACGTGCAGCGCGCCATCGATCACAGCGGCCGGGATCTGCGAGTGTTTGTCGTCGGTGGTCGCGTGCTCGGAGCGATCGAGCGGCGAGCTCCGGCAGGTGAGTGGCGGACCAACGTCGCGATCGGCGGCTCTGCGACGGCCGTGGACATTTCCCCTGAGGTCGAGCGGGTGGCGCTCCGTGCTGCTGCGGCTGTCGGAGCTGACTACGCAGGAGTCGATGTGTTGCCCGCCCGCGATGGAGCGCTCTACGTGCTCGAGGTGAATGGCATCCCTGGATGGGAGGGGCTACAGCAGGCGACAGGTCTCGACGTTGCCGCAGCCATCGTCGAGCATCTCGAGCGTGTTCGGCAGCCGATCTCGCACCATCCGCAGGAGAGCTTGCCGGTATGAGCGGCGTCTACCGCGAACTTGCCGAGGCGCTCCTTGCAGTCGATCGAGATCATCGGCCCCTCAACATGGGTGTCGCCGCGCAGTTGGCGTGTCTCCTCGAAGTGAGCGCGCCGAAGCCGGGCAACGTTTCGCCCGGTCGTCATTTTGCCGATCTGCGATATGAAGATTTCCTGGCGAGCGCGCTCGCCATCGGTGAGCCGCTGGCACGCGCAGGCGAGTGCAGCGTCGGTTCAACGATCAGGCTGGCGATCGAAGCCACGGCAAAGCTGACACGCTCGAACACCAATCTGGGTATCGTGCTCCTGTTCGCGCCGCTGGCTCGAGCCGCGTCTCTTCCGGGAGAGAACCTGCAGAGCGCCGTGAAGAGAGTGCTCGACGCAACCACGGTCGATGATGCGCGGGAGACATACGCGGCGATCCGGTTGGCGCGACCGGGCGGACTGGATCGCGCTGAATCACAGGACGTGTTCACGGAGCCGACCATGACGCTGGTCGAGGTGATGCGGCTGGCGGCGCACCGGGACACGATCGCATCCGAGTACGCCACCGGGTTCGATGTGACGTTCGGAATGGGTGTGCCGGCGCTCGAACGGGCGCGCCGCGATGGCCTTGCGTGGGACGATGCGGTTGTGGAGACGTTTCTGACGCTGCTCGCGGAGATTCCGGATACGCATATCGCGCGTCGCAGTGGCGCTGGTCTCGCCTCGGACGTGACGGCGCGTGCCCGTCATGTGCTTGCGGCGGGTGGCGTTCGATCCCAGAGTGGGCGGCGGGCGATCGACGACCTGGATCGCGGGCTGCGCGACGCGCGCAACAGCGGCAACCCCGGAACGACGGCGGACCTGACGGCGGCGGCGATTTTCGTCGTCTTGCTCGGCGGTGGATTTGCGTAGACCTGCGTCATGGAGGATCGCGTAGTGCATTTCGGAGGGACACATGCCGCGGAGTGAGTTCCGCGTCTCGGTCACCAAGGACTACCTGGTGTTCGCGTCGGCGCACTTCATCACCTTTGCCGGTCACCGGTGCGAAGGCCTGCACGGGCACAACTATCGTGCGCGTGTGACGGTCGAGGGCGCACTCAATAAGGAGGCCTGGTTCGTCTTCGACTTCGTCGAGCTGAAACGGATCATGAAGCGGCTGTGCGACGAGATCGATCATCTTGTCCTGCTTCCGCTCAAGAGCGATCGCGTCCGGGTGGTCGAAGACGGGGAAACGGTGTCGGTCTCGGTGGACGGTAAACCCCGATACGTCTTCCCGCGTAAAGACTGTGCGCTCCTGCCCATTCCGAACACGACGGTTGAAATGCTGGCGCAACTCCTGACCGAACGTCTGCAGCACGAGTTGCAGACGATGGGAGCTCAGGACCTGAGCGCGATCGAGATGGAAGTCGAGGAGAACTTCGGGCAATCGGCTGTCTATCGGGTGACACTGCCGTGATGAGACGCCGGGTCTGAAGGGCAAGACCCGGCCCACGCTGAAGGAGACATATGAGGGTTGCCCCGATCTGCAGTGCTGCGTTTCTCCTCCTGGTTCCGTGTCTGGCCGCCGCGCAGCAGCCCGCGCCATCGGGTGCTGCCGTCTACAAGCAACGCTGCGCAGGGTGTCACGAAGGCAGCCTGCCGCGCATGCCGAGCCGTCAGGCGCTGGGCGCGATGTCACCGGAGCACATCGAAAGCGAGCTCGCCTCGTTCAGCATGCGCCGGCAAGGCGCATCGCTCAGCCCCGCAGAGCGAAGAGCGGTTGCCGAATTTCTCACTGGTCGTCCCACAGGCTCATATCGCGCGCCGATCGCAATCATCCCGAAGAGCGCGTACTGCACCGCCGCATCGTCCACAGGCGATCCGTTGAACGGCGCGTCGTGGAACGGGTGGGGGATCGATTTGCAGAACACACGGCATCAGCCGGCGGCGGCAGCAGGACTCACTGCGAGTGACATTCCGCGTCTGAAGCTCAAATGGTCGTTTGGGTTTGCGGGTGCCTCCGCCTCCGGTTCTCAAGTGTCCATCGTCGGTAACCGCGTGTTCGTCGGTAGCCGCAACGGTGTGATGTATGCGCTGGATCGCGAGACCGGCTGTCTCGTCTGGGCGTTCGAGGCTGATGCGGGAACGAGATCGACGCCGGTTGTCGTGCGGGCAGCAGGGCCGAATGCGGCGACCGTGTACTTCGGTGACGCGCACGCACAGGTTTACGCGCTCGATGCCGCGACGGGTGCGCTCAAATGGAAGGTCAAGGTCGAGGAGCATCCCGACGCGATGATCACGGGCGGCGTGGTCTTTCACGACAACCGGCTCTACGTGCCCGTGTCGTCCCTCGAAGAGGGCACCGCCGTGCTGACGTCCTATGAATGCTGCACCTTCCGGGGGAGCATCGTCTCGCTCGATGTGGCGACGGGAAAACAGGTCTGGAAGACCTACACCATCCCGCGCACACCGGAACCGGCGGGAACGAACAGCGTAGGGACGCAGCTGCGTGCGCCGTCCGGTGCGGCAGTGTGGTCGGCACCTGCGCTCGAACCGGAGCGCAATCGTCTCTACATCACGACGGGGGACAGCTATTCGGCACCGGCAGCGCCGGAGAGCGATTCGATCATGGCGCTCGCGATGGATACGGGTCGCGTGCTCTGGATCCGCCAGACGCTCCAGAGCGACTCATGGAACACGGCGTGCCTCGGCACGACGCCGGCGGAGAAGATCAACTGTCCTACGCAGAGTGGGCCCGACCACGACTTCGGAAGTTCGCCTGCGCTGGCGACGACACCGAACGGGCAACGGGTGCTGCTGGCGGGTCAGAAGTCGGGCGCGCTTTTCGGCATCAACCCGGACACGGGCGATGTGCAGTGGAAGACGCAGGTCGGAGAAGGCGGCGTGCTCGGCGGCATCGAATGGGGATTCTCCGTCGATTCCGACGTCGCGTACGTGTCGCTCTCGAGCGCGTTCGAAAAGAAACCGGGACAGGCAGGTGGTCTCGTTGCGATCAACGTCGCGGACGGAAGCCCGCGCTGGTCAGCGCCGCCTGCGGCCGACACGTGCGCGGGCCGGCAAGGCTGCAACACCGCGCAGCCGGCCGCGGTGTCGTCGATCCCTGGCGCGGTGTTCTCAGGCAGCCTCGACGGTCACTTCCGGGCGTACGACAGCAGCAGCGGCAAGGTGCTGCTCGACGTGAACACGATCAACGAGTACGACACGGTGAACGACGTGCCGGCGCGCGGCGGGTCGATCAACGGCCCTGGCGCATCGATCGCGGGCGGCATGGTGTTCGTGAACTCGGGCTACAGCACGATCGGCTTCATGCCCGGCAACGTGCTCCTCGCGTTCTCGGTGGACGGGAAATAGGCTCTCGGCTCTGGGCTCTCGGCTTTGGGAGTTGGAAAGTTGGGAGTTGAGTTAGAGCTTCTGCGCTTCTGCGATCTCGACGGCGCCGATGCGTCCGTTGTGCAGCGCCGTCGCGAGAAGCGCGCCGTTGCAGCCCGACTTCGCGACGCGCACGAGGTCGTCCCACTCGCGCACTCCGCCACCGGCGATCAGTCTCAGGTCGGGAGCCGCTGCGCGGATCCGTTTCAGTAGATCGACGTCGAGGCCGCGACCGGTTCCAACGCGCGCGAGATCGATCACGATCAGCGTGCCAACTCCCGAACTCGCCGCGGTCTTCGCGATGCTCTCTGGCGACAGCACACTCGGAAGCTCGACTCCGTTGGTGACCATCGGTTCGCCATCGCGCAGGTCGAGGCTGAAGACGACAGGCTCCTTCCCGAGCGCTGTGCAGATGTTCGAGAGCACCTCGAAGGACGGAAGCGTCTCGAGGCCGACGATCACGCGGCTGGCGCCGAGTTCGATCGCCCGCCGTGCATCGTGAACCGATCGCACGCCGGCATCGAGCCAGAGGGGCGCGGACAGCGACGCGAGATCCTTCGTCACATCGTCCTGCGGCCGACGCTCGAGGATCGCATCGAGGTCCGCGGCATAGATGTCCGAGACGCCGAGAACGTCGGTGTAGATCTCGGCCAGCGTCCGCGCGTTGCCGGGATCGATTGGCCAGCCCGCCGCATTCTGAACCGCCGAGTAGCGATCGCGCGCACCGGCACGCGCATGAACGGCGCGGCCGCCCTGCAAGTCGAGGACGCCGATGATCTGCAGTCTGTTGCCCTCCTTGATGACCATGGTGCTTCCCCGATGGTCGCGCGTCAACTCGGGCGGGAGTAGACTTGCACCCGTTGTGAGGACGCAAGCACGGTCCGATGGGCCGTCCGATAAGGGAAGAACGATGAGCAGAGTAGTTGGCCTCATATCGGTGGTGATACTGGTGGTCGCTGGGCGCTTGATGTTCGCGGCGGGTTCGGTGCCTGTGGGCAAGGCTGAGGACGTCGGCCTCTCGACGGAGCGACTGAAGCGAATCAGCGAAGCGGTCGATCGTCACCTCGCGGCGGGCAACGTTGCGGGTGCGGTGACGCTCGTCGCTCGACGAGGCAAGATCGCGCACTTCGAGGCGCAGGGCGTCATGGACGTGGACACGAAGAAGCCGATGGCGAAGGACAACCTGTTCCGCCTGGCGTCCATGTCGAAGCCGATCACGGGTGTCGCGGTCATGATGCTCGTCGAGGAAGGGAAGATCCGGCTGACCGATCCGGTCTCGCGCTTCATCCCGGAGTTTGCCAACCTGAACAAGGTCGCTGTGCCGCGACCGGGTCCACAGGGTCCAGCACCCGGTCCGCCCGCGCAGGGGCAGGCAGGCACGCCCGCGTACGATGTCGTCTCCGCGAATCGTCCGATCACGATCGCAGATCTGCTGAAGCACGGATCGGGTCTCGTGAGCGGTGGCCTCGGTGCGGGTGATGCCGCACGCCTCGCTCCGCGCTCGCCTACCGACACGCTGGCGATCTACATTCCAAAGCTCGCCAGCGTCCCGCTCGACTTCCAGCCTGGCGCGCTGTGGCGCTACAGCGGACAGGCCGGCTTCGATGTCCTCAGTCGCATCGTCGAAGTCGTGTCCGGGCAGACGTACGACAAGTTCCTCCAGGAGCGACTGCTCGGTCCTCTCAATATGCCGGACACCGGGTTCTTCGCGCCGGCAAACAAGGCGGCGAGAGTCGTCACGATGTCGGAGTCGACGCCGAACGGCCTCCGCTCCGTCGCGCGCACCGATTCGACGGTGTACTTCTCAGGCGCCGGCGGCATGATGAGCACTGCCGAGGACTACCTCCAGTTCGCGCAGATGATGCTCAATGGTGGCGAGCTGAATGGGCGTCGCTATCTCAGTCCGCAGACAATGGCGCTGATGACGTCGAACCATACGGGCGACATGGTGAACGGACAGTTCGGCCGTCCGGCACGCGGGATGGGATTCGGATTGAGCATGCAGGTGGTGATGGATCCGGTTGCCGCGGATCTTCGAGTCTCGAAGGGCGCGTTCGGGTGGGCCGGTGGCACGGGCGTCAGCTTCTGGGTCGAGCCAGCGGAGCAGATCGTCTCAATTTATTTCGTTCAGGGTGGAACGGGTGGCCAGCTGCGCGGCGACGTGGAGAACGCGATCCGGCAATCGATCATCAATTGAGTGTGTTGGAGATAGCGGAGGGTTCGGAGGAAACGGTTAACCGCGGAGACACGGAGACGCGGAGGACAAAACGGACGGATGCCAATGCGCGAGTCGAACGCGCGCGATCGCGCGACGCGGCGTATGCTGCTATCCATTGGCCGCCGAATGGCCGGCCCACCGGCCTGGCGTCCGATCTCCGCGTTCTCCGTGACCTGCCGTGGTGATCCGTTAACTCCGTCATCTCCGTTATCTCGAACGTGAGGACAAACGATGCGACTAAGACTGACGTGGCTCGGTATCGCGCTGATAGTGACCGCACTGATCGGTGTCGATGTCAGTGCTCAGGCAGGCGAAGCCGGCGCAGCCGCCGAAGAGCCTTCGGCTCTACGTGTTCGACTGCGGCGTGATCAACGTGAATCGCGCGGGCACCGAGCGCTACAAGGTCACGCCGGAAGAAGTGGGCGAGACACGGTTCTCGGTGCCGTGCTTCCTGGTCGCGCATCCGAAGGGCACGCTGATGTGGGATCTCGGCATCCTGCCCGACGAGACCGTCGAGGCCCGCGCGCGCGGCGAGCAGGGGAATCCAACCGCGACGTCCGCGGCGGTGACGACGGTTCCGCGTACGCTCGCGAGCCAGTTGGCGGATCTCGGGTATCGTCCGGCGGACATCACCTACTTTGCGTTCTCGCACGCGCACACCGATCACAACGCCAACGCGAACCTGTTCGCCGGTTCGACGTGGCTGGCGCGGCCGGCCGAGCGCGCGTTCATGTGGGAGGAAGGCAATACGCGCGTCAACCGCACGTTCTACGACAAGATCAAGGACTCGAAGTCGATCAGCCTCGACAAGGACGAGTACGACGTCTTCGGCGACGGCAGCGTGATCCTCAAAGCGGCGCCTGGCCATTCGCCCGGCCATCAGGTGATGGTGCTCAATCTGCCGAAGACGCGGCCGCATCATGATCGCGGGCGACCTCTATCACTACCCGCAGGAGCGCACGTTGCACCGGCCGCCGCCGGACACCGAGTTCAGCGTCCAGCAGTCAGCCGCGTCGCGCGTGATGATCGAGGAGTATCTGAAGAACACGAAGACCGAGATCTGGATCTCGCACGACTTCGTCGCGAACGCCAAGCTGAAAAAGTCGCCGGCGTATTACGAGTAGTCCCCGGTCCCCGGTCCTCGGTCCTGGGTTACGCCAGTCGGGGCAAGAGACGCACGGCATTGTCGCGGTCGATCGCTCGCAGGTCGGCCGCGCTCAACAGTTTCAACTCGCTCAATGCCTTCACGTACTCTGCGCTCGTGCCGCCGGGCGGGAAGTCGGTGCCGAATAGAATCTGCGACGGCTTGACCAGTTCGAGGAGCGACGCCACTGCGCCGCGATTCGATGCGCCGGCCAGGTCGTAGTAGAACTTCCTGATCTCGGCGATGAAGCCGTTCGGCAGCCGATCCTTCGCGTTGTTGGACGCGCCCTCGATGCGCCCGGCGAGGAACGGCACCGTCCCGCCGGCGTGCGACCAGATGAATTGGACACCAGGGAAGCGCGCCGCGTCGCCGCTGAACGCGACGCCCATGATTGCGCGCGTCGTGTCCGTCCCGTACTCCATGCTCCCGGGCGCGACGCCTTGCGCGTAGTCGAGATTGCGGCAGCAGTTGGCGGCCGTCGGGTGGACGTGCACGACGGCCTTGCGCCGATTCAGTTCCTCCATCACGGGACGGAACTTCGCGTTGCCCAGCCACATGTCGCCGTAGCTGGTGAAGAAGCCGACGCCGTCCACCTTCAACGTGTCGTATGCGTACGCGATCTCCGCGAGCGTGGCGTCGACGTCGGGCAGCGGCATGGCTGCGAACAGTCCGAACCGCGTCGGATGATCCTGAACGAGCTTCGCGCCGTACTCATTGCACGCCCGCGCCAACTGTTTGGTCATGGGCGCATCGCCGAACCACAGTCCCGGGTTCGTGATTGACACCATCGAGGCTGCGACGCCGCCGCGATCCATGTCTTCGATCGACTTCTCCGGCGTCCAGGTGGTGTTCGCCGGCTGAAGCAGCGGCCGCCCCTTGACGGCCGTGACCCACGCGGGCGGCGCGAAGTGATGGTGGATGTCGATGCGAAATGGTCTGGCCGATGATGTTGACTGAGCGAGCGCGAACAGGTGTTCTGCGCCGGCGCTCGCCGCCAGCCCGGACGACGCGAGCAGGCCGGCAATCAGCTGCCGTCGTCTGAGATCGATCATCGCTACTCCGATGCGCCGAGCGATCGGAGCAGATCGACCATGCTCTGTCGTCCGGCTCGTGTAGCCACTGCCGCGAGCGGCGTCAGCCCTTTTGCGTTGCGGACGTTGAGATCGGCGCCCTGGCTGGCGAGCAGCTTCACCACCTCGCCGTACCCCTGCGCTGCCGCGATGTGCACCACGGTGTCACCGGCGGGATTGACGGCGTTGATGTCGCTGCCGAGAGCGAGCGCCGCCGAGACCGCCTCCAGCACCTGACTGTCGGGCTCGACCTTGCCGCCGTCGAGAATCGCCAGCCCGCGACGGTCGGTGCCGCGTTTCTCGTCCTGAACCGGTGGGGTGATGCCCATGCCGGCGGCGGCCATGAGCGGTGTGGCGCCGTCTTTCATCGGCAGGCGCGTGTCGGCGCCGGCGGCGGCGAGCGCTCGCATGATGTCCGCCTCGAGGAACTTCGCCGCGAGCAGATATGGCGTTGCGCCGATCAACGTCTTCGGCAGCTCGAAGTCCTGGCTGTTGCGCCGCACCGGCGTGCCCTGTCGTCATCTGTGCGTTCGGGTTGGCCTGGTGCGCGAGCAGCGCGTTCACGAGATCCAGATCGCTCCGCAAGTACGGCCGCGTGCAGGGCGGTGTAGCCGACCGCCGCGGCATTCGCGTCGGCCCCCTTGTCGAGCAGCACCTTCGCGACAGCGCTGTTGCCGCTGTGCGCGGCGACGACGAGCGCGCTCGCACCATCGGGCAGCGCGTCGTTGACATCCGCGCCCGCGGCGATCAGCAGGCGTGCGGACTCGGCGTCGCCCGATCGCGCGGCGAAGAGGATCGCCGTGCTGCCTCCGCGGGGAACGTCGTAGTTCAATTCCTCGCGGCCGGCACGTTGCGTCACTTCGCTCGTGACGGTCTGGATGTAGCTTCGCGATCGCGCGCGGACGTCGGCGCCGCCTTCCAGCAGCGCGTTCACGGTTTCGGGATGCGCCTGCGCCGCGGCCCACATCAACGCGGTCTGATCGCGGCCGGGTTCCTTCGCGTTGACACTCGCACCGCGCGCCAGGAGCGCCTTCACACCGGCAGCGTCACCGGTGCGTGCGCACGTCATCAACGCGGTCTCGCCGCTGACGAGCGCGGCGTTGGCGTTCGCGCGTGATTGCAGGAGTCGTTCGACCAGCGCGCCCTGACGATTGAGGCAGGCGAGATAGAGCGGCGTGACGCCGGTGTCGTCGGCCACGTCGGTCTTGGCGCCGGCCTTCAACAACAGATCGACGGTGTTCGCGTCGCTGAAATGCACGGCCCAATGAAGGGCAGTGGCGCCGTCGCGCTGGCGCGCGTTGACGTCGACCTTCTGCTTGAGCAGCGATTGGACGGTCTCGGTGTTGCGTGACTTGATCGCGTCAATCAGTCGAAGGTCATTCGCCGCCAAGAGCACAGTAGATGCAACCAGAACCGATATCGACACACAGAGACTCAGAGGCAGTGAGAAGAATGATTTCTCTGTGCCCAGTGCCTCGGTGTGTCGTAGACGGGCATAAACACGCGAATCACCCGGCTAGATTCCCGCAAGCGCCCGGTCGTCCAGCCGTCCCGTGCTGTCGCCGATGCGATCGAGATGCACGCCGAGCTTGTCGAGCAGCGTGAGGTGCAGGTTCGCGAGCGGCGTCTCCTTCGGGTACGCGATGTGACGGCCCGCCTTTGAGCTGCGCCGAACGTCCACCGGCCAGCACGAGCGGGATGTTGCGCGGGTCGTGCGCGTTGCAGTCGCCCATGCCGGTCCCGTACATCATGATCGTGTGGTCGAGCAGCGAGCCATCGCCGTCGGGCGTCGACCGCAGCTTGTCCAGCAGATACGCGAACTGCGTGACGTGATAGTGGTTGATCTTCGTCACCTTGACGATCTTCTCGGCCTCCTGCTGATGATGCGTGATCGGGTGATGCGCATCGGGCACGCCGACCTGCGGATACGTGACGCCGCTGAACTCGCGACCCAGCATGAACGTGACCACTCGTGTGAGGTCGGTCTGGTAGGCGAGGACCTGCAGATCGCACATCAACCTGACGTGCTCGTCGTAGGATGCCGGGATGCCCGCGGGATGGTCGAGGACCGGCAGTTCCTTGTCGCCCTGCTCCTCGGCTTTCTGGATGCGACGCTCGACGTCGCGGATGGCGTCCAGGTACTCGACCAGCTTCACGCGATCGCTCGCGCCGAGCGAGCCCTGCAGGTGCGCGACTTCATCGCGCACGGAATCGAGCACGCTGCGATCCTGTTTCATGCGAGCGAGACGCGTGCGGGCATCGGTGTTCTGGCTGTCACCGAAGAGGCGCTCGAACACGGCGCGTGGATTGTTCTCGGTGGGCAGCGGTGTCGCGGAACCCAGCCACGAGATCGTGTTCGTGTACGCGCAGGCGAATCCGACGTCGCACGCCCCGGCGGTTTCCGTCGACTCGACGGCCAGTTCGAGCGATGCGAGCTGCGTGGATGCGCCGATTTCTCTGGCTGCGATCTGATCCATCGAGATGCCGGCATCGAGCCACGTCTCGCTGGTCGGCGGCGAGATATCGGTGAGGAAGCGCGTGCTCGCCTTCGCATGCGCACCGCCCGGACGTCCCGGACTGGGCACGCAGGCCAGGTTGCTGAGCACGAGCAGGTCGTCGCGGAACGGCGCCAGCGGCGCGAGCGTCGGTGTGAGCTCGAAGCCCACGCCTTCGGCGACCGGTGTCCACTGGTTCATGACCATGCCGTTCGGCACGTACATCACGCCGAACCGCGTGATGGGCTTCGCGGGAGTGTTCTGCAGTGCCGTCAGCGACGGCACCATCGCGTCGAGCAGCGGCAACGCCATCGTCGCGCCCAGACCTCGCAACACCGCGCGCCGCGGAATGGCTTTCTTCGTGATCAGCATCTGCACTGCTCCTATGGTGCTGTGGCGGTCGAGACCGGCGCCTGATCGCGGGCGCGCGTCGTGCTCATCGTGAACGGCGTGCTTCGCGCGATGCCGACGATGAGCGACGACCATCGGTAGCCGCCAGGTGCCGCGTTCTTCGTGATCTGCCGAATCGCCGGAAGGTCGGTCGATTCGACGCTGCGTCCGAGCGCAAATCCCATCAGCTTCTGCGTGAACGTGCGCGCGAAGTCCTCCTGATGGCTCCCCATCAACTGGCGCAGGCCGGTCACGCCGTCGAATTTCGTGCCGTCCGGAAGCGCTGCAGACGCATCGACCGGGAGTGCATCGACTGAGGTGCGCCACTTGCCCAGCGCGTCGAAGTTCTCGAGCGAGAAGCCGAGCGGATCCATGCGGACGTGGCACACCGCGCACGACGGGTTCTTGCGGTGCGCTTCCATCTGTTCGCGGATCGATTGCGGACGCTCTGTCGATCCTTCCTTGAGCGTCGGAACATCCGGCGGCGGCGGTGGTGGTGGCGCCCCGAGGACGTTGTCGAGCAGCCATCGCCCGCGCAGCACCGGCGACGTGCGATTCGGGTACGACGTCACGGTCAGGATGCTGCCTTGTCCGAGCAGTCCCCCGCGCCTGCCGTCGGCGAACGTCACGCGCCTGAAGTGGCTGCCATACACGTTCGGGATCTGGTAGTGACGCGCGAGCCGCTCGTTGACGTAGGTGTAGTTGGCCGTCAGAAGCTCGCCAACGCTGCGATCCTCTCGCAGTTGCGTCTGGACGAACAGCCGCGTCTCCTGACGAAACGCGTCGCGCAGGTTCTCGTCGAATTCCGGATACGCGTCGACGTCGGGCACGACGCCGGCCAGCTTGTTGAGCGTCAGCCACTGGCTCACGAAGTTGTCGATCAGCGCCTCGGATCGCCGGTCGGCGAGCATCCGCTTCACCTGCTGCTCGAGAACGGCAGGCGTGCTGAGGGTTCCCCGCGTCGCCGCATCCAGCAGTTGATCGTCCGGAATGCTGCTCCACAGGAAGAACGAGAGCCGCGACGCCAGGTCGATGTCATTGAGCCGATACACCGAGCCAGGCAGCGAGTTCGCCGGCTCGCGCTCGATGCGGAACAGGAAGCTCGGTGACGCCAGCATCCGCCGCAGCGCACGCTGGATGCCGGCGTCGAATCCCTCTTCCGCCTGACCCGTGCGATAGAACGTGAGCAGCGTCTCGAGATCCTGTTCGGTTACAGGACGTCGATAGGCGCGACGCGCGAGCCTGGACAGGATCGTCCGCGCACAGCGTTCATCGGCAGACGTTGCCGTCGCAGGACGACAGACGAACACCGCTTTGCGGCTTGGCGTGTCCGTCGCCGGCTTCGCGGAGTACGGGCCGGCGATGGTGACGATGTCCACGGAGGGGTTGCCGTAATACAGCTCGTTGGTCGTGCGCGCGAATCCGCGCTGCGGTGGCTGCAGGATGCCTTCGGGCTCCCAGTGCCGTTTGACGAACGACACGCCGACGTTGTGTTCACCCGCCGTCACCGGAATGCTCACCGTCAGACCCTCGTCCGCGGTGTGCATGTAGACTTCCCAGCCCGGCTCGCCTTGCGTGTTGCCCGCGAAGCTCTCGGGCGCCGTCCGGCCTTTGCCTTCGCCGCCGATCGTGAAGCGCTTGATCAGCGAGCCATCCAGGCGGATGTCGATCTGGTGCGGCTCACCCATGCCGATCAGATACAGGTAGAGCTGACGCTTCAGCAGCACCTTGATGCGGTACTCGCCATCGAGCGGGAAGTGATACGGAACGGAGATGCCGCCGCGCGATCCGAACGGCAGGTCGTCGCTGATGCGATCGTCCTGCGCCAGCGCCGTCGGAATCTTGAATGCGTTCTCGACGGTGCCGAGCGAGCGGTCGCCGACGGCGAGTCTGCTCACTGTGCCGGCCGCTGAGAGGTAGTTCTCCAGGAGTCGCGGCGAGACCGAGAGCACGCCCGCCACGTTGTCGAAGCCCTGCTGATCCGGTTCGTCGGCGGGCAGCAGCGATCGCCCATCAACGTCGAGCGACAACAGATCGCGAACCGCGTTCACGTACTCTGTCCGGTTCAGGCGATGGACGATGACGCGACCGGGATCGGGATGGGCGGTGGCCGCGGCGTCAAGTGCGGCTTCCAGCGTCGAGGTCGCGCGTTCGTAGGTGTCGCGGTCGGGTCTGGGGAGTCCCGGCGGCGGCATCTCGCGCGTGCGCAGCTTGCGCGCGACGCGCTCCCACGTGTCGGCGTCGCGACCGACACTCGTCATGTCGAAGCCATCGAGCACGAGGCCGGCGGTTTTCAGTCGCTGGTTGTGGCAGGTGATGCAGTAGCGATCGAGAACCGGCCGGACTTCCGTCGTTGCAACTTCGGCCTGGGACAGCCGCGCCGCATGCGGGTGAGCGTGCCAATAACCGAGCGCGGCGATCAACGCCCCACAGCCAACCAACCACGCCGCCCTGGGTTTCAGCATCTCGGCTTTGACAACCCTGTCAGACTCCCAAAGTCTGAAGGAAAACGAGGGGAAGTCAAATACCGAGTTTTAGGTGCCGAGCCCCGGCTGGATTAGGATTAGCGCCGAATTTGGAGGTGCGCCTCGTGGTCAACGCCGCGTCCGTTTTTGCCTCCCTGCTGGTGGTGGCCTTTCTGGCGGTTACCGGCCACCGGATCGACGCATCACAGCAGGCACCCAAACCCGACTCACCTGAGGTTCAGCAGCTCCTCGAGGCGGCGAAGAAGAGCGCCGGCACCGAATGGGCCGAGGCGTTCGACTTCATCTGCGCGCTGAATGCCGGTCGCGCGAACAGTCCCACCGATCCGGTCATCGAGCCGACGAAGGTCTTCGATAACCTCTACGTGATCGGCCGCACGAGCACCGCGGTGTGGGCCGTCACGACCTCCGCGGGCATCGTCCTCATCGATGCCGGCTACGGCGATCAGCTCGAGTCGGTGCTGTTGCCGGGGATGAAGACGCTCGGTCTCGATCCCGGGCAGGTGAAGTACGTGATCGTTGGCCACGGCCACGGCGATCACTTCGGAGGCGCCGCCTACTTCCAGCAGCGCGGCGCGCGGATCGTCCTGGCGGGCCCCGATTGGGATCTCGTTGAGACGCCGCCTCCCGCCGGGCGCGGTGCCGCGGCCGTTCAGCCACCGAAGCGCGACATCGTTGCGGTGGAAGGACAGGCGATCACGGTCGGCGATGTCTCGTTTACTCCAGTGATGATTCCAGGCCACACTCCCGGCTCGATGGGCGTGATCTTCCCAGTGAAGGACGGGCGCACGACGCACATCGCCGGATTGTTCGGTGGAAGCATCCTGACCCCGGGCCGCATCTCCGATGAGGGCCTTCAGCAGTACATCAATTCCGTCGAGCACTGGGGCGACGTCACTCGACGGATGAAGGTCGAGGTCGAAATTCAGAATCACCCGATGTATGACGGCTTTGTCGCCAAGCTCGAACGCTTGAAGCAGCGCAAGCCGGGCGATCCCAACCCGTTCCTGGTCGGCAGCGATTCGTATCAACGATTCGTGAGCGTGATGGCAGGTTGCGAGAAGGTGCAGCTGGCCCGTCGCAAAGGAGCGTAGGATGACGCGCCGCGGGTTTCTTCGACACACCGGAAGGCTCGCGGCAAGCGGGCTGACGGCGGCGGCGATTGCGGATCGACTCGCGAAGGACACCACGGCACAGAACGTTCGCAAGACTGCCGGACGACGCCCGCAGCGCGTGGCGGTGATCGGCGTCGATCACTATCACGCGACATCCACACCGAACTACCTGCGCATCCTGCAGAACGAGAAGGTGGACATCCTCGGTGTCCACGCGCCAGACGACGCGATCGCGGCGAAGTGGGCGGGCGAGTACAACAGCACGCCCTACACCGACTACCGCGTGATGATCGAGAAGACGAAGCCCGAGTTCGTCGTCGCGCTCGGCAAGCATGTCGCGATGCCGGCAGAGTTCCGGTTCCTCGTGGATACCGGTATCCCGTTCCTCATGGAGAAGCCATGGGGCATCGACGACAAGACGGTGAACGAACTCGCGGATCTCGCCGAGTCGAAGCACGCGTGGGCCGCGGTGCCGATGCCGTTTCGCTACAGCCTGTTTGCGGAGACGGCCGTCGAGATGCGTCAGCGGAACGAGCTCGGGACGATCTCGCACATGCTCTTCCGCTTCAACCAGCCTGGTGTTCAACGGTACGTCGATCTGGGAAGCCCATGGATGCTGTCGAAGGCGGACGCCGGCGGCGGCGCCCTCGTCAACCTCGGTATTCACGGAATCGATCTGTTCCGCTACATCACGTCCGAGGAACCGCAGGTCGTGTCCGCCGTGACGAGCCACGCGGTGCACAAACGCGAGGTGGAAGACTACGCTCACGTCACGCTGCGGACTCCGAGCGGCATCGTGTTCCTCAACGAAGCGAGCTACACGTACCCGGGAACCGGGGGAGACCAGGAGCGAAAGCTGTCGGCGCAGAAGATGTTCCTGCGCGCGACAACCAGCGGCGGCGAGGGTGTGCAGATCGTTGGCCCCGGTCGCGATGAAACACGCCGCGCGCCCGAGGGGTATCTGAGTGGCTGGCCGAGAGTGGTGCACGAGTGTCTCGAGCGAATCGGACGTGGCGAGCCGCCGCCGGCGTCGGCTCGCGACTGCGCTCGTGCGGTGTCGTTGATCTTCGATGCGTATCGAATGGCGGGTGAGGTTGCCCGTTCGTAGCAGGAGGCAGCAATGATGCGCGCGCTTCTTACCTCAGTTGTTCTCGTCAGCGTGCTCGCCGTCGGCGGCCTGCTGGCGCAGTCGGCCGGTGATACGTTGTGGCGGCCGAAGACCGGTCCGGCTCCGAGCCTCGTTCCGCCAGGCACGCCTGCACCCGGCAGTGCCGAGTCGGCCGCGATTGCCGAAGTGATCGCCTTCGAGAAGGCGACTGAGGCAGCCGTGGTGCGAGGCGACACGGCCTATCTCGAGCGCGCACTGGCTCCGACGTTTCTCTTCACGCACGGCGATGGCTGGGTGGACGGCGGCGCGCCGCTCAAGATCGATACGAAGGCGAGCTGGATCGAGTACGTGAAGAGAAAGCCGTCGCCCTACATCTATCGCGAGCTCGATCATCAGCAGGTGGAGCTGCACGGCGATGTGGCGATCACGCTGGGGCGCTACTTCTATCTTCCGCAGTCGAACAACGGCAACGCGGCGCACATGCACGTCTGGTTCGAGCGCGTGTATGCGAAGCGGAACGGTCAGTGGCAGCAGCTCTCGCATCGCACGGTGAAGGGACCGCTGCGCGATGATGCGGCGAGAAGCACTCAGTAGACTGCCTGGAGAATCTCATGCGTATCGTCTCGCTGTTCGTGCTCGCGCTGTCCTTGTTTGCCAGTCAGGCAGCCGCGCAGTCGTGGACGCCTCCCGCCGACGATCAGCGCTGTCCCTCGAAGTGGGGCGCCACAGACGAGCGGGGCGCGGGGAACCACATGAAGCCGGAGACCGTCCTGCGCGCCGCACGTCTGATCAAGACCGGTGAAGTCTTCGAGCTCGGGCGCGTGCTGTCCGAATCGATGCCAATGCCAGCAGGCCGGCGATTCGAGATTCTCACCAAGCGCACGAGGAACGATCCCGGCACCAACCATCGCGGCTCGAACGAGGAACTCGTCGTGGCCGAGATCGGTCAGGTCGGCACGCAGTTCGACACCTTCAGCCACCAGATGATCGGCTCGAGCATGTACAACTGCCTGAAGCTCGAAGACATCGCGAGCCGTACGGGCTTCACGAAGCTTGGTGTGCAGCAGGTTGGCGCGCTCGTCACGCGCGGAGTCCTGATCGACGTCGCCGCGCTGAAACGTACGCCGGTGCTCGCCGAGAACTACGAGATCACGCCACAGGATCTGCAGCAGGCGCTCGCCGAGCAGAAGCTCACCCTGCAGCCCGGCGACGCGGTGCTCATTCACACGGGATGGGGCACGCTCTGGGGGAAAGACAACGCGCGCTATCAGCGCGTGAGTCCCGGCATCGGCACGGCTGCTGCCGAGTGGCTCGCGAAGCAGGACCCGATGCTCGTCGGCTCGGATAACACCGCCGTCGAGATCTCGCCGAATCCCAACCCGCAACTTGCCGGCCCGGTGCATCAGATCATGCTGGTGGTCAACGGCATACACCTGCTCGAGAACCTTCGGCTCGACGAGCTCGCGGCGCGGCGTGCGCACGAGTTCGCGCTCATCGTCGAGCCGCTCAAGATTCAGGGCGGCACCGGATCGACCGTGGCGCCAATTGCGATCAGGTGAGCGCGGCACGTGCGGGCCGGTGGGCCGGTCTGGAGAATTGAATGCGAATGCTCTTCGCGATCTCGTTGTGTGCTCTCACAGTGACGACTGCGGCCTCGGCGCAGAATGGCTCGGGCGCCGCGCGCGCCGAGGCTGCGGTCCGTACGGTTGTCGCCAGCTACGTCGACGCCCGCGAGAAGCAGGACGCGGCCGCCATCGGGGCGCTGTTTACTGACGATGCCGATCAATTCAATTCGTCGGGTGAATGGCGCCGAGGTCGAGAGGCGATCGTCAAGGGCACGTTGCAGTCGTCGCAGCGAAACGCCGGTGCGAGGAACATCACGCTCAAGGCAGTGCGATTTCCGGCGCCCGGCCTCGCGATCGCTGATGGCGAGTACGGAATCGGTGAACAGCGCCTCTGGACGACGCTTGTGTTGACACGTCAGGGTGAGACTTGGAAAATCGCCGCAATCCGCAACATGGCGCCACGAAAATGAGAATCGTATCGATCCTGCGGTGTGTAGTCGTGGCCTGCATTGTCGCAGGCGTGTCGACAGTGACTGCGCAAGGTCCGGCGCTCGCACCACCGCGGCCGTTCCGCAGTTGCAAGTGGACCCGTTCTGGCCGAAGCCACTGCCGAATAACTGGATTCTCGGCCAGGTGTCGGGCGTTGCGGTGGACAAGCGCGGACACGTCTGGATCATTCAGCGCCCGCGCTCGCTGAGCGATCGCGAGCTCGGCGCGCAACAGAAGCCGGCCTGGAGCAAGTGCTGCGTCGCGGCGCCACCGGTCATCGTCTTCGATCAATCCGGCAACGTGGTTCGCGCGTGGGGCGGACCAGGCACGGGTTACGAGTGGCCCGAGAGCGAGCACGGTGTTTTCGTGGACGACACCGACTCGGTGTGGATCGCCGGCAACGGCAACAAAGACTCGCAGATCCTGAAGTTCACGCTCGAGGGCAAGTTCGTGATGCAGATCGGGCGAAGCGGACAGTCGAAGGGGAGCAACGACACGGCGAACCTCGGAAGTCCTGCAGATATCAACGTCGATATCGCCGCTCACGAGGTGTACGTCGCGGACGGCTACCGCAACCGTCGCGTGATTGTGTTCGACTCAGAGACCGGCACCTACAAGCGGCACTGGGGAGCGTACGGAAAACCACCGAGCGATGCGGCGACGCCCCCGTACGATCCAGCCAAGCCGCCCTCCACGCAGTTCGGTCAGCCGGTGCACTGCGTGCGGCTGGCCAAGGATGGATTGCTCTACGTCTGCGATCGCACCAACGATCGCTTTCAGATCTTCCGCAAAGACGGCACGTTCGTCTCGGAAGCCTTCTTCGAGAAGGACACGCGCCTCAACGGCTCGGTCTCGGAGTTGGCGTTTTCACCCGATCGCGAGCAGTCGCTGATCTATATGGTCGATGGTGTGAACAACGAGATGCGCATCGTCGATCGAGCGACCAGCGCAGTGGTCGGTCGCGTCGGACGTCCCGGTCGATTCGCCGGTCAGTTCCACGTCGTCCACAACGTTGCCGTGGACGCGCAAGGCAACGTATACACGACCGAGGTGAATACCGGGCAGCGAGTACAGAAGTTCCGCCGCCTCGATTAGATTTCGCGCGGGAGTGAGTCTGAGGTCACCCGAAGGCGAGTTTTCCAAGACTCGCCTCGGGAGATCGATTCCGCTAGACGGTGACGCGAGAGCGCGGACGCGAGTCGCGCTTGGCCGGCTTGGCTGGCTTGCGCGTGCCCTCTGGCATCTTCGTCAGCGTCTCTTTGAAGATTGCGCCTTCGGCGCCGCCCGCCGTCCACTGTCCATCCAGTCGCCCGTTCTCGCCGATCGAGTAGACGACCACCGATGGCGTTCCGCCGAAGTAGCTGACGGAGAGCATGCCTCCTGCGAAGATGCCGACGCCGACGACCTGACTGTCGTCCTGCATCGTCCACCTCACGAGGTAGGTTTCTTTCATCTTGACGATATCGACGATCCCTTCGTAGGTCCCGCCGTCAGGATTGGTTCCCTCGCACGCGTACGTGCCAACGAGATCGCTCCCCGCACTCGTGGGTTCGGGAGCAGCGCACACCTGACCGACGACGCCGAAGATGACAAGACACGAGAGGACAGCTCTTACCATTGCAACTCCGTGAATTTCAGCGCAGGTGACCGGTTGAGCGTTGTTACGCTTTTGACGCGAGCAGCAAGAGCCACGCCATGACTTCGTCGGTCATGGCGTGGCTCTCGGTGCAGGCCGCGAGATCAATTCTACTGAAAGATGACGGTATATCGACTCCTGTCCGGGACAACGACTCGGATTCGTCCTTACTTGCCGTCCACCGTAAAAGCCAGCAACGCATTGCCCGGCATCCCGTTCTGCACGTAGCCGGAGTTGATGATGATCGTGCCGCCACTGATAGCAGGGCCGGCAACGTTCAACGATCCGCCTCGTGCGGGCACGCCGTTGGTGGTCTCGTAAGTTTGAGCGGTATCAACATCCCAGATGATCGATCCGTCGGTCGTGGAATAGGCGCGCAGGTGACCGTCGATCGCTCCCGAGAAGACGACGCCCGGAATCGCGCTCACCGCGGCCGATTGTGCCGGGCTGCATCGATCGCGAGTCTTGCACGCGCGCGGCGCCGGAGTCTCCCACACGCGCCGGCCGCTTTCGAGACTCATTGCGAACATGCCGCCACCTGCCTCTGGATCGGGAATCGTGGCCTGGCTGTTGGGAACAGGGAAGCGCGCAAGGTCGGACAGCGCGACGTAGACATTGGATCCATCGGAGGCCGAGCCCCACTGCACGCCGCCGTTGATGCCGCCCTTGCCGACCCGCTCCTGCCAGAGGAGCTCGCCACCGCGATCGGGATCGAGCGCGTGCACGACCCCTGATTTCTGGCCGGCGACTATCGCGCGACGGCCATTCGGCAGCGACACCAGGATCGGCGGCGAGGCGAAGTCGAAGTCGGGTGCGTCCTTGTTGGTGCAGTTGGTCTGATCGGTCAGGCGGCACGCCGTGTTCCAGTCGTCTGACGCGGTCATCTGGCGCGACCAGAGGATCTTTCCAGACGTCATGTCGAACGCGACGAAGGCGTCGCTGCGATCGGTGGCTGGACCGCTGTAGTTGTTGCCGGTGGTGACGTAGACCGCGTTCTTCTGCGCGTCGATCGCCGGGCTCGACCAGATCGGCACACCGGACGGCCCCCACATCTGCGTCCCGATCCTGTTCTTTGCGCGTTTCTGCGGTTCCTCGATCGTGTAGGTCTTCCAGACACGCGATCCGTTCGCCGCATCGAGCACGACGAGGCTTCCGCGGAACGTGCAACACTCGTACTCGGCAACGGCGCCGGCGGTCTCCTCGCCGGACGCGACGCCGACATAGAGACGGCCGTTGTGAAACGTCGGCGATGCCGTGACGCGGGCGAACGGATGATCGTCGACGTGGCTCTTCCAGATCAGCGCGCCGGTATTCGCGTCGAGCGCGTAGATGTTTGCGGCACGATCGCCGATGAACGCTACGTAGCGATTGGCGGACTCGAGCCGGGCGATCGTGATGGCCGCGCGCACCGCGGCGTCCGCCGTGAAGGACCAATGCACGCATCCGGTCGCTGCGCTCAGCGCGTACACCATGCCGCTCTGCGTTCCAACGAACACGCGACCACCGGCGATGGATGGCTGGCCGTCGGCGCTGAGCTCACCCGGGAATCCGAATGCCCACTTCAATTTGAGCTTCGGCACGTCGCCGGCAGCGAGACCGGCCATCTTGCCGTCCTGGTACCGGGTGTTCTGCGTGTTCGCGCCCCAGCCATTCCACGCCGGGCCGGTTAGAGGGTTCGCGAACTCGCCTGCCACCGCGCGGCACATCGCCTGTGGCGACGGCTTCGTGCTGAACGCCTCGGAGAACTTCTTTCCAGTGACGAACTCGGCGATCGCGCGTCGCTCGACGCCGGTGCGGCCGCTGGCCATCGAGAGCATCGGGCCGCTCTCCATCGCCGTGAGCACCCGCTCGGGCGTCATCGCCTGCAGGACATCGCGCGTCGGCGCGCGAGCGGCGCCAGTGTCGTGACACGACGCGCACAGTTGCTTGTACATCGTCGGGCCGTCGTCGGCGGCCGCGGGCAGGGTGGTTGCGAAGAACACGAGTGCGACGATGGACCAACGCAGGGTAGCTCGCATCGACGGCCTCCTGTGGCCAGCGCGTCCAAAGACGCACCTCTACTGCACTGCCGGCGAGCTTGCCGCCAGGACCTGACGGATCGCGGTCGCCGTGACCGGGGAACTGACGATGTTCATGCCGCGCTGGACGCCTTCGGCGATCTTGAGTGGCGTCCAACCCTTGCTGTTGGGCCGATTCCACACATCGGCACGCGCGCCCTTGTCGGCGAGGTAGTGCACGACGGTCGGAACGTGCTTGTAAGCAGCCCCGTGCATCGCTGTTTCGCCGTTCTTGTCGACGACGTTGAGATCGTTGCCAAGGTCGAGCGCCACTCTTGACCGCGTCGAGCACCTCCGGCTCAGTGCCGGGATCCTCGCCAGGTGCGTTCGTGCCCACGCCGGCCGCGACCATGAGCGGCGTCGAGCCATCGTCATTGGTCAACAGCGGATTGGCGCCAAGCTCCGCCAGTAACTTCATCAGCGGCGCATCCGCGGTGCGGGCGGCAAGAAGGAATGGGGTGGCGCCGATCGAATTGAGCGTGGTCACGCCCATGTTCGGCTTCTTCGTCACGCGCGTGTCGAGCGTCGCGCCCTTCGCGACCAGCTTTCGCACGAACGCCAGCGAGTCCATCGTCCCGGATCCCTGTGGCGCCGGATTGTTGCTGCCGGCGATCCCGGCCTTCCGCACCCACGAGACCTGATGGAGTGCCGTGAATCCCTGGGGCGCCGCGTTCGGGTCGGCGCCGCGATCCAGCAGCCAGGCGGCGAGCTCGTAGTGCGCATTCGCGGCCGCGAGCAGGAACACGTTCGGTCCCGGGTCCGGTGGAGGTGGCGGCGCGTTCTGTGGCGCGCGCTTCCGAATCGGCAGCGAGTCGTTCATGTCTGCGCCGGCCTTGATCAGCGCGTCCACCGCCGCGATTCGGCCTTCGCGAGCGGCAAACAGAATTGCGGTGAATCCTCCATTCGAACGCGCGCTCACGTCGGCGCCACGCGCCACGAGCGTCTCGATGACCGGGGCGTACCCCTCCGCCGCGGCCCACATCAGCGCGGTCTGACCGCGCCACTGTTCTTTCACGTTGGGATCGGCGCCGCGCGCAAGCAGCAGGTTGACGGCATCGATTTTCCCCGTGCGAGCCGCCACCATGAGCGCGGTCTCTCCTTCGTCAGATGCCGCTGACGGGTCAGCTCCAGCCTCGAGCAGCACTCCGATCGTTGCCGCGTTCCCATTGAGCGACGCCAGCCACAACGGCGTCGCGCCGTATCGATTGGTGGCTTTGACGTTGGCGCCTGCGCGAATGAGTAACTGGACGATCTCAATCGCATCGCGTTCGACGGCCCAGTGCAGTGCGGTTGTCCCATCCGGCTGCACGGCGTTCGCATCGGCTCGTGCGTCGAGAAGCGTACGAACGGCACCGGCGTCGTTCGCCCTGACTGCGTCGATGAGACGACCTTGCGCGGACGAGATGCCAACGCTGACCAGCCAGACTGTCGCGAGCAGGGCAGCGATGCGCATGGTGCCTGTCACACCGTCAGCGGTTCGAGGTCCGAGATGCGTCCTGTGCTGTCGACGAAGGTGTCGAGGTGCACGCCGGCCTTGTCGAGCAGTGTGAGGTGGAGATTGGCCAGAGGTGTCGGCTTCTCGAACCTGATGTGCCGGCCGCCTTTGAACTGACTGCCTCGTCCGCCCGCGACGACGATCGGCAGATTCGAGTGATCGTGGACGTCGGGGTTGCCCATGCCGCTGCCTAGTAGATAGAGCGTGTGATCGAGCAGCGATCCGTCGCCATCCGGCGTCGCCTGCAACTTCTCGATCATGTAGGCAAAGAGCGACACGTGATGCGCGTTGATCTTTGCGAGCTTGACGAGTTTCTCAGGACTGTTCGTGTGGTGCGAGACCGGATGATGCGGCTCGGGGACGCCGATGTGCGGATACGTCCGCGTGCTCGTCTCGCGGGCCATCTGGAATGTGACGACTCGCGTCACGTCCGCCTGCAGCGCCAGCACCTGCAGATCGAACATCAACCGGACGTGGTCTTCCCAGACCGATGGAACGCTGGCCGGCCGCTCGAGATCGGGCAGCGCGGCCGAGTCGCTCTGCTCCGCGCGCTGTATGCGGCGTTCCACCTCGCGCACCGAATCGAGATACTGGCCCACGCGGACGCGATCACTTACGCCGAGCTCACGTCTCAGGCGGGAGAGGTCGCTCGTCATCCAATCGAGGATGCTGCCGCTCTTTTTGAGCTCGGCCCGCCGGCGTTCAGCGCTTCCGCCGTCGCCGAACAGTCGTTCGAACACGACACGAGGGTCAGCCTCGGTCGGCAGTGGCGTCGTCGGCGACGACCATGACAGGTTGTTCTGATAGGCGCACGCGTATCCGTTGTCGCAGTTGCCGACCTGAGCGATCAGATCGGTGCCGATCTCGAGTGACGGAATTTGCGTCTCGCTGCCGAGCGCGCGCGCGGCGATCTGATCCACGGTGATGCCGAGCTCGTAGTCACTGCCTTCAGTACGCTTGGCGTGCGCGCAGCTGAGGAACGCGCAGTTGGAAGACGCGTGATTGCCCGTGGTGTAGGCGTTGCGCAGCTCCAGGTTGCTGATCACCGTGACCTGATCGAGCACTGGTGTGAGCGCAAGGAGAGAGGGAGACAGCTCTGAGATGCGCCCCTCGGTCGGAGGCGTCCACGCCGCCGCGTTCATGCCCATCGGGATGTAGACGTATCCCAGACGTCGAATCGAGCTGGCGAGCGTCTGTGCTCGCACGGGCGACAGCGCGGGAATCATCGCGTCGAGCAGTGGCAGCGAGAGCGCAGTACCCAGACCGCGCAGGAACGTGCGACGCGGGAGAGCCGTCTGCGTGACGATCATTGCGACATCCTCATCTGAAACGGATCACTCGAGACGATGCCGAGCACGAGCGAGGAGAACCGATAATCGTTCGCACGAGCGCCCGCGACGATTTCGCGGACGGACGGCGCGTCGTAATACTCGAGACCGCGGCCGAGGCCGTAGGTCAGGAGCTTCTCCGTCAGCGTTCCGACGAACATCTCTGGCTTGCGGAGGAGCGCCGTGCGCAGTCCGCTCATGCCGGTGAACGTCGAACCGTCAGGCAGGCCGCCGGAGGCGTCGACACTGCTTCCTGATTCGGTGCGGATGCGCCATCGTCCGATCGCGTCGAAGTTCTCCATCGAGAGGCCGGCAGGATCCATCAACTGATGGCAACCGGCACACGCAGGACTGGCACGATGCTGGGCCATCCGCTCGCGCATCGAGAGGACCCGTCCCTCGACATCCGTGTCCTTCAGCGGAGGCACGTTCTGTGGGGGTGGAGGCGGCGGGGTGCCGACGATGTTCTCGAGGATCCATTTGCCGCGAAGCACCGGTGAGGTGCGGTTGGCGTACGACGTAACGGTCAGCACGCTGCCCTGGCCGAGGATCCCGCCGCGCACGCTGTCGTCCCCGAGCGCCACACGCCTGAAGCGGCTGCCGTACACGTTGGGAATGCCGTAGTGCTTCGCCAGGCGCTCGTTGACGAAGGTGTAGTTCGCGCGCAGCAGATCGAGCGCGCTGCGATCCTCGCGCATGATGCTGTCGACGAACAGCTCCGTCTCGCGCCTGAACGCCTGACGCAGGTTGTCATCGAAGTCGGGGAACGTCCGTGCGTCCGGACTCGCGGCGGCCAGATTCCGCAGATACAGCCACTGGCCGGCGAAGTTGGTGACGAGCGCGTCGGCCTTCGGGCTGGCGAGCATGCGCTTCACCTGCTGCTCCAATGTCGCCGGGCGATTGAGCCTGCCTGCGATTGCGAGATCGAGCAGTTCGTCGTCGGGCACACTGCTCCAGAGGAAGAACGACAGGCGGGTTGCCAGTTCGACATCGCTCACGCGGTAGGGCGACTGCGGGGCAACGCCCTTGGGATCCCTCTCGATGCGGAACAGGAACTCGGTGCTGGCGAGTACCGCGCGGAGCGCCATCTCGATACCGGCGTCGAAGCCGCCTTCGGCGCGCGCCTCTTTGTAGAACCGCATGGGCGCATCGATGTCGGCGGCAGTGACGGCTCGTCTGAACGCGCGTCGCGCAACCGCCGACACGATCTGCCTCGCGCAGGCATCCTCGGTCGCGGCGCTCGCCGGTTTACAGACGAAGAGACGACGACGGCTGGGCGTGTCGGTGACCGTGCCTGTATCGAAGGGGCCGGCAATCGACACCGAGTAGAGCGCGATCTGCACGCGCGGATGCCGATCCATGTTGAAGTGCGCGAGGCTGGGCTGGCGTTCCGTTTCTTCCAGCGCGAACGTTTTTCGTGGAAACAGGACGCCGACATCGTGCGGACCGGCGCTCACGTGCATCCGCGTTCTCAGGTCCTTGTCGACGGCTTCGTCGGCGTAGTAGATCCCCGATTGATTGCGATTCGGTTTCACACCGAACATCTGGACTCGCTGGCCGTCGAGCGTGAGCTCCACCTGCTGCGGCTCGGTGAGCCCCTCGACGTTTTCATTGCGGTCGCGCGACAGCCGCATCTGGATCTCGTAGGTGCCTGTGAGCGGGAAGTTGTACGGGACGACCGTGCCGCCTCGTGAGCCGAGCGGAAGGCCGTCGAGGTGATCCTCCTGCGTGAGGTCCGATGGCAGGATGACCACGTGGCTGGCCGGCGACGGGAGCGGCCCTCCGACGGCGGTACGACTGACCTTTTGTGCGGCTGCCAGGTAGCGTTCGAGCAGCGTCGGCGACAGTTCGCCATTCGCCACGTTGTCGAACCCATGGCTCGCATCGTCCTTGGGGAGGAGCGCCGAGACATCGACGTCGAGATCGAGGATGTCGCGGATCGCGTTCTGATACTCGATGCGGCTGAGACGCCGGAATGTATCGGTCCGACCGGGATTCGGATGTCGTGCCGCCTCGGCGTCGAGCGCCGATTCGAGATCCCGCGCGAACGCGTCGTAGGTTGCCTCGTCTGGACGCGGCATTCCGGCAGGCGGCATCATGCGGCCGCGCAGCTTGCGAACCACCTTCTCCCACGTCGCCGGTTCAGACGCGACGTCGAGCGTGTCGAGCACGAGGCCGCCTGCCTTGACCCGCGCGTTGTGACAGGTCACGCAGTAGCGATCGAGTGTGGCGCGATGAGGAGATGGTGCGACGAGGGGAGAGCTGGCGGTCGGCTGTTGCGGCTCGCCAGCGCGCAGCGCCACCGATGCCACGAGACACGCGGCCGAGGCGACGAGACACGCAGTCCAACGCTTGCCCATGGCAGCTCCCAACGGCGGTACCTTAGCAGGGGGATAGAGTCGCGCAAGCGGATTCGAACAATT
Source organism: uncultured Acidobacteriota bacterium (assembly GCA_963818645.1). Taxonomy (GTDB): domain Bacteria; phylum Acidobacteriota; class Vicinamibacteria; order Vicinamibacterales; family UBA2999; genus Gp6-AA40. The sequence goes on from CAWFTF010000011.1 coordinate 150,309, forward strand.
CCACGTTCGGTCCCGATGTTCGGATTCCGAGCCCAGGACTGGAGACCGAGGACGTGGACCGTCTGAGTACTCCGCCGCCCTCGCCCCGCTCAGAATGTTTCGCATCGAGTTGTTCCCCTCGTGGCAGGCGTACTCGAACATGCCGTCGGGCTGTGGCTCGAGCTCGAGCGCCGCGGTCCATGGCGCGGTCCAGGTCTGGGCGTCCTCGGCCGTGACCTCGTAGCGCAGTCCGTTGCCGACTCGCGTGAAGCGTTCCACCAGGCGCAGCGTGTCGCGCGAGCCGCGATAGTTGTTCTTGTCGCTCACGTTCGTGACGTCAACAACCAGTGTGTCGCCTTCCCAGTGTCCTCGCGAGTCGCCGAAGTAGCCCCTGACACCCGCGCCTGCGTGCGGCGAGCCGTCAGTGCGGATGATGCGCGTGTCGTGAATCATCTCGTAGGTCAGTGCGACGACTCCGGGCGCCTGCACGATCTGGACGTTCGCGTTGTAGACCGTGGGGAAGATCGCGCTCGGCATCCCGCGCCCGATGCAACGCACCCACAGGCTCAAGTCCTGTGGCCGATCGGCACCGTTGTCCCCTGAGAGTGGCGCGCGCGTTTGACGCGCCTGCGCCTCAGGTGTGAGCGGTGGCACACGGCCGTCTGGCGGATCGATCACGAGCGAGGTTCGCCGTGAGATCTTTCTGCGCTCGAGCCAGTGGGGCGGCGGCGACGTCGCCGAGCCGACTTGTCCGGCCGTCGATCGATCGGCGGTCTCGAGATCGAAGTCGGAGTTGTCGCTCTGGAGCTGTCGCTCCGATTGCGTCTCTCGCTGCTTGAACTCCGCGTCGCTGAGAACCTGACGCGTTCCGTATTCGCGCGGACGCTCGAACGGCACGCTGAGCTCCGCTTCCGCCGTCCAGGTGCCCTGTAAATCGGGCTCCCCCCACGGCGTCATCGGTGTCTTGTTCCCCTGGCCGATGACCGACACGCCGTGAACGAGTACGAGCGCCGCGAGCGACGCCAGCAACGCTGTTCGTGTCATGTCTCACTCCTCATGCAGACTTGAGTTCGACGACGATACCGTGGGGATCGCGGAAGCGGAGAAGCTTCTCATCGCTGGATGGAGACAACTCGACGCCGAGCTGTTTGAATGCGGTTTCGACCGCGCGACGATCGAAGCCGGCGACGGTGATGCAGAAGTGATCGACGGCGGCCTTCGTGCCGCTCGCGGCCGCCTCCAGCCCCAGCCTCGTGTTGCCAACTTGAAACCAGACTCGCTGTGGTTTGTCTTTCGTGCGTGGACGCTCGTTGCCGAAGAAGGTGCGATAGAACGCGACGGACTTCTCGAGATCGGACACGCGCAGCATCACGTGGTCGAGGCCAACGGCGTGCACGACCGGAGGGTCGAGCGACATGCGTCCGCCCGGCACGATGGTGCCAGCCAGTCCGCCAGGTACGCCGAGGAGCTGAAGCCTCAAGCCATCGGGATCGCTAATCATGCCGACGCCTGCGGATTGAATGCCTCGCCCCTCGAGCACAGGACGCATCTCGCGTCCGCGATAGTCGTGGACGAGCGCACAGAAGTGATCGACCAGTGGCGTGACGGTGGCCGATCCCCCGAAGGCGAGATAGGCGGTGCCCGCCATCACGTAATAGCGCGGCGGTGCCTCCCGTTCCCGAAACAGCTGCGGACCGAAAAGGCGTCCGTAGAATTTCGCTGCTGCTTCAGGATCGGGAACCGTGAGGCCAAGATGCTCGAGGCCGGGGCTTCGCAGAGGAAGCATCGGCGGACCCGCGGCCTCCTGCGCTGCTGGCGCTTGTGCGAGCACGGACAGATCGACCATCGGCAGTGCCAGCGCGGCACCGAGCCCACAGCAAAACGCACGGCGCGACTGATACGGTGTCTCGCGAGTCACTGTTTGCATCCCTTTATCCTGATCGAGTCCTGCAGCCGCGCGAATCGTCGATCGTCTCGGAATGTATCCATCTTGGGATCGACGTTGATGGAGTAGAGGAATGCCGAGTTTTCGTCGAAGGCGCGCTCGATTTCCTTGAATGCCTCCGCCCGCTCACCGAGCGCATCGCGGAGGACGGCCACGTACAGCGCGTCCGCATAGTCCGCATCACGACGATGCTCGAGCTCGTCGAGAATGGCGTGAGCCTCGGCGGTACGACCGAGCTTGGCGAGGCAGGTGCCTTCGAGCGCGCGCATCCACGGCAGGTCGCCGGACATGATCGATCCGAGCTGATATTGCTCGAGCGCCTCCTCGAGACACCCGGAAAATTCCAATGCTTGCGCGTAGTTGGCCCGGCTGATCTGCAGGTACGGATGCAGTTCGACCGCCTTGCGCCCGATCTCCACCGCCCTGTCGTACTCGCGCCGCCACACGCGCACGTTCACCTCCGCAGGCGGCAAGGTCGGCAGCAACGGATCGGCCTTGTACCCCTGCGTGACCAGTTCGAGCGCGCGATCGAGTTGACCGAGCGTCGCGCACATCAGCGCCATGCGGACGTGCACCGTTGCGAATGCCGGCTTCTCCGTGAGCGCGCGCAGGAACTCGCCTTCAGCATCGTGCGGGCGATGCTCGAACATGTGGAGGCCGTGCGCGCGGTTGCAGCGCAGCTCCGGTGTGAGCGTCCCCTGCTCGACGGCATGAGTGTGCGCCTCGAGGAATCGCGGATACACCTCAATCGGCGCACAGATGCCGAACGTGGCCTGCATCAGATAACAGGTGGACAGACCCTCGAATGCGCGGAAGTCGCCGGGGCACTGCGTGGCGGCCTGCTGAAAGCATTCGATGGCGCGTTCGGCGCCTTCCTTCGTACGGCGGCTCGCGAAGTGCCAGCCTTTGCGCACGAGCTCGTCGGAAGTGGGGATGACGAGGCTGTAGCCCACCTTGGGTCGGTGGACGATCCAGCGACCGTATTCGCCGAGCACTTTCTTGACCTCGCCGACGGTGACGTCAACGGTATGTCGTGAGACAAACGTGCCGTGCCATCCCTCCGCGATCATCTGGTCGTACCCGATCGGGCGCCCGCCATGCTGCAGCAGGACGCGCAACACCTGCAGCGCCTGGGGCCGCAGTCGCACCTCAGCGTTGTCGCGCGACAAGCGGGCGGTGGTGCCGTCGAAGGTGAAGGGACCGAACGTGAATTGCATCGCCATTCCAGAGCAAGGAATCTGACCCGTTTGCGCGAGTCCGGTCAAGCACGCGCCTCGAGAAATTTGACGATTTTTGTGGCTCGATCCAAATAGTAGGCGGTATGCGGTAGGCAGTAGGCAAATTGGGGCGCTTCCTGCATACCGCCTACTGCCTACTGCATACTTCCGCCATGCACTCCTCCGCACCCCACACTCGCCACCGGCAGGCGCCGCTCGCAATGGATGCGGAACGCTTCCGCGCCCTCGGCCACGCGCTCGTCGATCAGATCGCCTCTTCCCTCGACGCCATCCCGCGCGGGCCCGTGACGAACGATCGCACGCCCACCGCCGTGCGAGAAGCGCTCGGGTTGAACGGCGCCCTCCCGACGGCAGGCACCGACGCCGCGGCGCTCCTGGCCTCGACGACGAAGCAGTTGTTCGAGCAGTCACTCTTCAACGCGCATCCGAGGTTCTGGGGATACATCACGTCGTCGCCGGCGCCCATCGGCATCCTCGGTGACTTCCTGGCGTCGGCACTGAATCCCAACGTCGGCGGGTGGACGCTCGCGCCTGCGGCAAGCGAGATCGAAGCACAAGCCGTCAGATGGATCGCCGAGCTCGTCGGCTATCCCACGGACTGCGGCGGGCTGTTCGTGAGCGGCGGCAACATGGCGAACTTCGTCTGCTTCCTCGCTGCGCGCGCCACGCGCGCCGGGTGGGACGTCAGGCGCGATGGTCTTGCGGCGTCGGGCCGGCAGTTGCTCGTCTACGCATCCGCAGAGACGCACACGTGGATTCAGAAGGCCACCGATCTCGCCGGCCTCGGCACGTCGTCGATCCGATGGGTTCCCACTGACGATCGCCTGCGGATGGATGTGACGCAGCTCGAACGGCGCATCGATGCGGACGTCGCAGCGGGACACGTGCCGTTCGTCGTGATCGGGACCGCAGGCTCGGTCAGTACGGGCGCGGTCGATCCGCTCGTCGAGATCGCTCGCGTCTGCAAAGAGCGATCGATCTGGTTCCACGTCGATGGCGCGTACGGTGGCGTCGCGGCGGCAGTGCCAGATGTGTCCGACGATCTGCGCGCGCTGAATCTGGCGGACTCTGTCGCAGTCGACCCGCACAAGTGGCTCTATGCGCCGCTCGAAGCCGGGTGCGCGCTCGTTCGCGACGCGGCCGCGCTCCGAGCAGCGTTTTCGTATCATCCGGCGTACTACCATTTCGACGAGCAGGGCATTAACTACGTGGACTACGGACCGCAGAACTCGCGCGGGTTCCGGGCGCTGAAGGTGTGGCTCGCGCTCAAGCACGTGGGTGCGGACGGCTATCGTCGAATGATCGCGGACGACATGGCGCTGTCACGCGCGATGGCCGCTGCGGTGGAACGCGAGCCCGAGCTACAGCTTGTGAGCCAGGGATTGAGCATCGCCACGTTCAGGTTCGTGCCGGGTGATCTGCGTCCCCTGATTGGCGAGAAGCGCATCGACGACTACCTCAACACATTGAACGAGGCCGTGCTCGATGCGGTGCAGCGCGGAGGTGAGGCGTTCGTCTCCAACGCCGTCGTCGGCGGCCGATACGTGCTGCGCGCCTGCATCGTGAACTTCCACACCTCGCAGGACGACGTCGAGGCGATACCCGGGATTGTTGTTCGCGTTGGCCGCGACCTCGATGCCCGGATGCGCGAGAGCACCGCGAGCGAGATTTAGGGCGTGCCTGCGGTTGGCTGGGATATCGGCGGCGTAAACACGAAGATGGCCCGTGTGGACGGCGGAGCCGTGACCGCCGTCGTCGGCCGTCCCTTCGAGATCCAGCGCGATCCGAATGCGCTCGTGCCGCTGCTGCGAGAGATGCTGGCTGAGTCCGGCATCGCCGACGCTGCGCCGCACGCCGTAACGATGACGGCCGAATTGTCACAACTCTTTCGGACCAAACGGGAGGGTGTGCGATTTGTGCTGGAGTCGGTCGAGGCCGCGTTTCCCGGTGCC
>CAWFTF010000012.1:0-232442 GCA_963818645.1 uncultured Acidobacteriota bacterium
TGCTTGACGACCGGTAATCGGCTGGAGCGCATCGCCGCTTGCAGCCGTCGGTTATTGCGCAACTGAATCTGTGCGGCGAGGAGCTGCTCGATCGCTTCCGGAGCCGTGAGCGTGCCGCCATCGACGCCGTGGAGAATCGCATCGAGCGCCTCGAGGGCGCCGGGCATCCGCAGGTCGGCGAGGATGTGACGCAGTCGGTCGCGGCGAGAGAGCGGGGCGGCCTTCATGCGGCACCGCCGGTCAGCTGCGCGTAGGCGGCGAGCGATCGCTTCTCCACTGTCACGACCGGCCGCGGTGACCGCCGAAGCGGCGTCGATGGTGACGGTCAATCGAGCCGCAGTGACGTGTAGCGGCGCGATGCGAGAGGCTGTAGCAGAAAGCGCTCCTCCCGATCGAAGCGGACCTGCGGACGCTCGCGCGTCGTGCCGTGCACGCGCACATTGGCGACGCGGTCGAGCCAGAGCTGTCGCTGGTGATCGAGGTCTGCATCGTGCAGGAACGTGCGGCCGTACACGAAATTGCCGCGCAGATACCGCACGGGCCGCTCGACCTTGCCCTTCGTCTGCGCACGATACGGGCGGCAGGCGCGCGGCGTGAAACCCCAGTGATGCGCGAAGCGGAGAAACTCCACATTGCGGACCAGCGCACCACCCTCGAGCCGCAGGTCGCGCGTAATCACCGCTTTCATCTGATCGAAGAGCAGCTCCTGCGGGACGCCGCCGAATGAGGCGAACGCCTCCTCCAGACCATCCATGAGCGTCGCCATGTCCTGGCGCGGATGAAGTGGCACCACAGCACACGTGAGTCGCCGAGCACCACGAGCAAGGCGTAGCGCACACCCCAGTCAAATCGAAATCGGGCGAAGTCGACTTGCGCCTGTCGGCCGGCGGGCGTCTCGAAGCGGAGGACCGGCTCAGGCGCTGGCAGCGGCCGCACCCGACGCACGTAGGCTTTTAGCTGCGAGTAGCCGCCTACGTCCCCTGCGGCGCGGATCTCGTCGAGGAGCCGCACGGACGACAGCTCGGGGTACGCGGTGAGTCGCGCTTCGATAATCGGTTTGTAGGCATCGAGCTTGGTCGCCACGAGCGGCCGCGGTCCATACCGCACCGCCTCCGCATCGACATCTCGCTCCAGATCACCGTCGCGAATCCAGCGATGAATGGTGTCGCGACTGACGCCCAACTGGCGCGCCAGCTCGCTCTTGGTCGATCCTTGCTCGAGGTAATGCCGCAATAGCATCCGCGTCTCCCGTCCGAACATCGCGCCTCCACTCCTCTCGGAGACGCATGGTGAAATCAATCACCGGCCGGGAGCAACGCTCTCAGCCGGCAGCCAAACCGTGCTGCCGACTGTCAGATCTTCGCCCGCCACAACTGTCGTATTTACCACCGCCGCTAACAACCCTGAGTGCCCGTGGTGGAAAAATGATCTGCCACGCGCGCGACAACTCGACGTCGTATACGCATCGACCAGCCAGGAGCCGACACAGAAGTCCGGGTTGGTCTGCCTCTGTGCAAAGCGGCGTACGGCGCAATCGAGGATCAGCAGCCAAGGCGGATCGTGTTCAAGTGCCTGTGGACATCACTGGCACTGGGACGATCCACCGTCGGAGCACTGATGGACTTCGATCCGTACCTCATCGCACTGGCGCGAGAACGATGACGCTACTCGAGGCGTGCTGGCAGATGACGAGCCCTCGAGGGCGTGTGCTGACGTGCGGTGTGTTCAGAACGATCGCCGGCCTCGAGGTGCGGTGCGGTTATCAGAGGACGTTTGTTTCGATCGCAGTTCGCGCGAGAAGCCGGAACCGCTCGAGAGATTGCCGCAGGCTGAAAGGCGGCTGCGCTCGAGAGGGGCTATTCGGAAGTAAAGAACTGACAGTAAAACGGAAGACAGCGAGGACCTGATTCAGAGATGGTTTCTGTTTGACCTACTTCGTGCCCCCGTCCCTGCTGTAGGAGCCTCACGGAGAAGGGAGGCTGCATCCTATGCTGAGCTTGATGGCGATTCAACGAAAAAATCCCTGGTGACGCCGCGAGTGGTTCGCGTCCCGTCGAAACGTGAAACGCGTGGCAGCCAGGAGCGCGGCGGCACGATGCGCTGGCCCGACTGCGTCGCGCGGTCCCGCTCATGGGAGTGGTCGTGTGCGCAAACCCGCGTTGAGAGCAGGCGGCTTACTTGTCGATCCAGACGCTTAGTGGCGTGGGTTTGTCACCAACAAGAACAAAGACGCGAGGCTCACCGGGCATCGGCTCCGGATCGTATCCGCCGCTTGCGACGGTGGTGCTCAACGCATCGTACAGCGCGCGTCCGGCGGTTCTGCTCGCATAGTCACCTGACGATCGGATGTACACACCCTGGACCATGAGCGACATCTTGCCTGCTGGTGTCGGCAACTGCGCCGGTTCGGTTAGGCGTGTGGCGGATAGCCCGACTCTCCATTTGGCATTCGTTAAGATGCCGTGGATGAGATCAGCGATAGCGACGCTCTCGAAGTTGACCGGGAATACAACGACCTCGACGGGCTGCCCACTGAATTTCCCCATGGCTGTTTCCAATGACTTGAACTCCTCGGTCGTCAGCCATCGATTGGCCGTTCTGGTGTCTAGCTTGATTAGTTCCGCATCTTTGGCTGCTGCGAGAGCGTTCTGTGCCCGGTTAAGCTCTCGGCCTTTGCGAATGCTCATGTACTGGGCACCCACCGTTAAAACGGCTATGATCGCGGTGGCGATCAACATCAAGAGCCCGACACTCGCCCACCAGTCAGTCGCTCCCTGAAGTGACGACACCCGCTCCACGAGATCGGCCACGTTCTTTTTTCCTCTGGACTTGCTGGTTCTCACTTGTGTTGGTGCCTACACCTGAACAGGATTGCCTCGTCAGTCTCGCGCTCGATGATCGCGACAGCCTGACGCTGGCTGCGTTGCGTGTGGCCGATCACAAGCATTGAGGACAGACCAGCCCGGTTCGCTTCGGGACCCCGGTGGGACCCGCAACAATGGCTCGCGCGGTAGAGGCTTCACAATTCATTGTTTTGTTAGGAAAGTTGGTGGCCAGGGGCGGAATTGAACCGTCGACACCGTGATTTTCAGTCACGTGCTCTACCAACTGAGCTACCTGGCCGCTCGAACGCGAAGTTCGGAGGACGTACGAACCTCCACTATAACATGCTGGTTTGACCGAACGGAGCGGGCGTCGTACGCTGTGTCGGTATCTCTGTTGGCGCCTCACCAACCTTTTACCAAGAAAGAAGTTTATTGATGCGAGTCTTCCCGCTCATCGTCGCGGTCGTCGTGTGTGGGTGTTCCAAGACAACCACCGAAGCTGCCACTCCTGCGAAGGCAGGTGCATCACAGACTGCAGCCGCGACACCGGCGCCGCCGAAGCCAGTTCCTGCGCAACTGCCCGATGTGCTTGCGCGCGTCAACGGTGAAGCGGTCAACAAGAGCGATTTCGATCGAGCGGTGCAGGCGGTCGAGGGACGGGCGGGTGGACCCGTTCCGCCAGAGCAACGCGACCAGGTTCTGCGCGGTGTGCTCGATCAGTTGATTGGGTACAAGGTGCTTGCGCAGGAAACGAAGACGCGCAACGTTGCTGTGCCTGATGCCGAGATCGATGCGCGCATCGGTCAGATTCGCGGACAGTTCCCCAGCGAAGAGGCCTTCACGCAAATGCTCGCCCAGCGCAAGCTGACGCTCGAGCAGGTGAAGTCGGATGCACGACAGGACATGGCCATCGCCAAGATGATCGAAGACGAGATCGCTGCGAAGGTCGCCGTCAAGCCGGAGCAGGTCACCGACTTCTACGCCAAGAACCCCGACCAGTTCAAAGAGGGTGAAAGCGTCCGCGCGAGCCACATATTGATCGCCGTGCCGAAGGGTGCGGATGCCGCCACCAAGGCACAGGCGCGTACGAAGGCCGAAGGCATCTTGAGCGACGTGAAAGCCGGAAAGGACTTCGCCGCACTCGCCAAGCAGCACTCGGCCGATCCCGGCAGCGCCGCCAACGGTGGCGACCTCGGGTTCTTCCAGCAGGGTCAGATGGTGGGTCCGTTCAATGATGCGGCGTTCAGTCTTGCGCCCGGCGCGACGAGCGATCTCGTGGAGACCGACTTCGGTTTCCACATCATCAGGGTGGCCGAGAAGAAAGAGGGCCGCACGATTCCGCTCGAAGAGGTCAAGCCGCAGGTCGAGCAGTACCTCGAGCAAAAGAACCGCCAGGAGCAGACGGAAGCCTTCGTCAATAGCCTCAAGGCCAAGGGGAAGATTGAAGTTCTGATCTGAGGGTCGGTGAGCGACAACGCCGCGGACAGCATTCGCCTCGACGTCTGGCTCGACGTTGCGTGTCTCTTCAAGACGAGATCCGAGGCCAAGCGCGCCTGTGAAGGTGGCAAGGTGGAGGTCAATGGCGACGGCGCCAAACCACACCGATTGATTCGTGAGGGCGATCGGATTCGAATCGGCCGCGGCTTCGGGCGCTTCCAGGACGTGATCGTCCGCATCGCGATCGATCAGCACGTCAAGAAGTCGGAGGCGCGCGCCCTTTACGACGACGCCACGCCCAAGCCGACACCAGAAGAGATCGAAGCCAGACGCGTCGAGCGTGTGTACCGGGCGGCCGCAACGGCCGCCGGCACGCCCGATCGCCGCCGCCGCCGCGAGATTCGTCGTTTCAAGGAGGGCGGCAGAAGTTAGGATCCCCCCGTGCCCCGCAACCAGGAAGTCATCCGTCAATGGAAGCTGCTCCACGCCCTTGAATCATCGCGGCACGGCGCGTCGATCGATGCGCTGTCCAAGGAACTCGAAGTCACCACCCGGACGATCCGCCGAGATCTTGCTGCCCTTCAGGAAGCAGGTTTCGCGCTCTACGATGAGCGCGATGACGATGGGCATGTCAGTTGGCGACTGGACGGTCAGGTCCTCAAAGGGATGGACACCGGCTTTACGTTGTCCGAACTGTGCGCCCTGTATTTGAGCCGCAACATCCTCGAAGCCGTCACCGGCACACCGTTTCAGCGCGACCTCACCAATGCGTTCGAGCGACTCGCGAAGCTGCTGTCGCCACTCATGCGCCAGTTCCTCGATCGACTCCCCTCCGTGCTCGTGGCAAAGCCAGGCCCGCGCGCGCGTGGCGGGGCGAGTTCGCCGGACATCGTTGCCCGACTCCTCGAAGCAACATTGCACTTCCGCGTGACGACAATGCGATATCACTCCGTGTCGAGCGCGCGCATGAAGGACTACCTCGTCCATCCGTATCGCCTGGCACTCGCGCAAGGCGGCATGTATCTGCTGGCCTATGTGCCGGAGTACAAGGCTGTCAGGACGTTTGCGGTGGACCGTGTCGCGTCCGCGTCACTCGAGAAACAGACCTTCACGCCAACGCAGGCGGTGGGTGACGACGTGTTCGCCAACTCGCTCGGTGTAAACACTGGACCGGCCGAGCGAGTAGAGATTGAATTCGACGCACGTGTGGCTCCTTACATCAGGGCTCGGGTGTGGCATCCGTCCCAGGAGCTCGAGGACATCAAGGATGGACGCGTGTCCGTGAAATTAAACGTGTGCCACGATTGGGGTCTGCGAAGCTGGATCCTCAGTTGGGGCCCGTTCGCGCATGTGGTCTCACCGCCACGACTGGCGAAGGAGATTCACGCCGATCTTGAGGCAGCAGGTAAGAGATACCAATGAAATCTCCTCTTCGTCTGGTTCTTCTGGCGCTCGGTCTCCTCGTGTTCCTCGGGGGACCGTCGCTTCTCCGTTACTACACAGACTGGTTGTGGTTCGGAGAAATGGGGTACCGCCAGGTCTTTCTCACGATGATCCAGAGCCAGGGGACGCTGTTCAGCCTCTCGTTCATCGTGGCTACGGTATGGCTGGTCGCGAATCTGAACGTCGCGCTGAACGCCATCGGAAGCCTGCGTCCGGTATTCACGACTCGCGAAGGCATCCAGCTCACGCTGCCGGGCGGACCACAACTCCGCACAATCGCCCGCGGTGTGGCCATTCTCGTCGCGGCGATCATCGGTCTCTTTGTTTCCGGCCAGTGGCAGGAATGGCTGATGTGGCGGTTCGGCTCTCCGTTCGGCGTCGCCGATCCGATCCTCGGCCACGACGTCTCCTTCTACGTCTTCTCCCTTCCCTTCCTGCGACTGATCCATCGTCTTTCCCAGACGATGGTCGTACTGGCGGCGCTGACCTCGGGCGCGATCTACCTGGTGTCCGGACATCTGACGTCTGGCTTCCCTGCCCGGCTCTCGATGTCACCCGTCGCGCGCCGGCATCTCGTGCTTCTCGCTGCGACGTTTTTTCTCCTGCTGGCATGGGGCGCGTGGCTGACGCGTGCCGGATATCTCGTTGAGCCCTCGGGGATGATCTTCGGCGCGAGTTATGCGGACGTGTACGGTCGCATGCCGGCGTCGCTGTTGCTGATGGCGGTTGCTGTCGTCGGGGCCGCTCTGGCGGCGTGGCACGCGTTCGGAGAGAAGAACTGGCCGATTCCCCTCGCGATCGGCCTCTATATCGTCGTGTCGATCGGCGGTGAGGTCTACAGCTCCGTCCTCCAGCGTTTCGTCGTCACCCCCAACGAGCAGGTGCGGGAGACGCCGTTCATCGAGAACAACATCGCGGCGACGAGGCGGGCGTTCGGCCTCGAGAATGTCGAGGAGCGTCCACTATCCGGCGATGCGCTCCTCACACGTAACGACGTCACCAACAATGCGGCCACGCTCGAAAACGTCCGCCTCTGGGATCACCAGCCGTTGCTCGAGACGTTCGGGCAGATCCAGGAGATCCGCACGTATTACGACTTCGTGTCGGTGGACAACGACCGCTACGTCATCGACGGCAAGTTGCGTCAGGTGATGCTGTCTGGGCGCGAGCTGAACTCTGCGAGCCTGCCGAACCGCACATGGGTGAACGAGCGACTGACCTTCACGCACGGTTACGGCCTGACGCTGGGCCCGGTGAACCAGGTCACCAGCGAAGGACTGCCCGTCCTCTTTGTGCGCGACCTTCCTCCTCAAAGCACCATCGATTTGAAGATCGACGAGCCGAGCATCTACTTCGGCGAGCGGTCCAATGACTACGTGATCGTGCGCACACGCACGCGCGAGTTTCACTACCCGCGTGGCGACGAGAATGAGTTCACGGAATACAGCGGCACCGGCGGCGTGTCGTTAGGATCGTTCTGGCGAAAGCTGGTCTTCGCGCTTCGCTTTGGCGCGTATCAGATCGTCCTGAGCGACGACATCGGCGCCGAGAGCCGGATCCTCTTCAATCGAAACATTCGTGAACGTATCTCCGCCCTGGCGCCGTTCCTTCGCTTCCTCGACCAGGATCCGTATCTCGTCGTCGCCGATGGAAAGCTGTACTGGTTGTTCGACGCCTACACGACGAGCACGCTGTATCCGTACTCGACGCCGTCGGGGCCCGTGAACTACATCCGCAACTCGGTAAAGTTCGTCATCGACGCCTACAACGGTTCGACGACTGCGTATCTCGCCGACACTGAGGATCCAATCGCGGCGACCTATGCGCAGATCTTTCCAGGTATGTTCAAGCCGCTCGCTGAGATGCCAGCGAGCATCAGGTCTCATGTGCGCTACCCGGAAGACATCTTCGGGCTGCAGTCGCAGGTGTATGCGACGTATCACATGACGCAGCCGGCGGTCTTCTACAACCGCGAGGACCAGTACCAGATCCCGACAGTCGACGACAGCAACGAGGGGCGCGCCATGCAGCCCTACTACACGATCATGCGCCTGCCGGGAGAATCGGAGGCGGAGTTCATTCAGATGCTGCCGTTCACGCCTCGCCGGCGCGACAACCTTGCCGCCTGGCTCGTGGCTCGCAGCGACGGCGCCCACTACGGCAAGATGCTCGCATTCGAGTTCCCCAAGCAGAAGCTGGTGTTCGGCCCACGTCAGGTGGTCGCGCGTATCTCGCAGGATCAGGTCATTTCTCCACAGATCACGCTGTGGAATCAGCAAGGCTCTCAAGTGATCTGGGGCACCCTCATGGTGATCCCGATCGAAGAGTCGTTGATCTACGTGCGGCCGCTGTACCTGCGCGCGTCAGGTGGCCGCATTCCCGAGCTCACACGAGTCATCGTGGCGTACGAGAATCGGATCGTGATGCAGGAGACGCTGGAGGAAGGGCTCGCCGAGCTCTTTGGCGGCAAGTCGTCGCCATCGAGTCCATCAACAACGACAGCTGGGCCGTCAGCGACACCTGCCCCGGCCGCAGCGTCACCACCTTCGAGCGCCAGCGCAGGTCTGGCGGCACTCGCCGCCGAAGCGCAGTCCCACTACGAGCGCGCGGTTGCGGCACAGAAGAGTGGTGATTGGGCAACCTACGGCGAGGAGCTTCGACAATTGGGACAGCTACTCGAGCGAATGCGGACCGCAAAGTAGCTGGGTTAACCGGCTGGGTAGTTGTGTAGCTGGGTCTCACTAGCTCAGGATGCGTTTCAGGCTCACGATCGAGTACGCCGGCACGCGCTACAGCGGCTGGCAGATCCAGAAGAACGCGCGAACGGTGCAAGGCGAGCTTCAGCGCGCGATCGGCGCAGCGACTGGTGTGCGCGACTTCGAGTTGTACGGATCCGGGCGCACGGATGCAGGCGTTCACGCGCTTGCGCAGGTTGCGCACCTCGATCTCACCACGTCCATGCCGCCTGACGCGCTCATGCATCGCATCAACGACGAGCTCCCCTCCGACATCAACATCCTTCGGATTCAGAAGGTCCGGCACACGTTTCATGCGCGTCATAGCGCGCGCAGCCGAAGCTACGTCTACCAGGTGGCGCGCCGGCGGACGGCGTTCGCCAAGCCGCTCGTGTGGTGGGTCAGAGACGATCTCAACGTCACCACCATGCGTGCCGTTGCGAAACGGCTCGTCGGCTTTCACGACTTCCGCTCGTTCTCCGACGATGACCCGGAGCAGAAGTCGACGACCGTGAGCCTGACGAGCCTCGAGATTCACGAGGCGGGCGACATCCTTCTCTTCCGCGTCGAAGGCTCTCACTTCATCTGGAAGATGGTTCGACGCCTCGTCGGCGTCATCGTCGAAGTGGGGCGTGGTGGGTTGACGGCAGACGAGGCCGTGGCGATGCTGTCGTCCGAATCGGAGTTACCCGCGCGGTTGACGGCACCAGCCTCCGGCCTCTTTCTGGAGCGGGTCCGCTATGACGGCGACCCGCCGGAATCGGAAGATCCCTACGGCCTGTTGCTCGCTGGCGGCGTAATGCCGCTCAGGCGCAAATAGACAACGAGCTGACCGTAGATGTCCTGGCTGTGGGTCATCGAGAAGTAGATCACGCGCAGCCGGCTCGCGGTCGGGCCGAGGAACGGCAGCGACGCGATGCGCTCGGCGAGTTGCTGATCGTTGAACTCCTTGAGCACCGCGGCCCCGAAGTCGTTGACCTGCCGAAGAGCGGCGACAACGTCGGCCTTTGAGGTCGCCTGGACGTTGACCATCGGCGGTGATGTTTTGCCGCCCAGCGTGCTGACCAGCTTCAGGTCGATGCCCGCCACGTGCATCAGTCGCTGCCCGAAGCTTTCCTGCGCCGGCGTCGGCTTGAATCCGAACTTGTCTTCCGGCATCGCTTCGGCGACACCGATGAGCAACGCGTAACCCCTGCCCCAGTCACCGAGCACATCGCACTGCACCGTCGTGCACGCGGGAGCGCCCCCTCTGCCTTGGCCCTGTGCCTGCGCATTTGCCGATGCGGTCAGTACCACCATCGTGCTCATCACTATTACCAGTCCGTGTTTCATGAAGCCTCCTGCGAGATGTGTCATTCCAGCTTACGTCGGCGGGGCTGAAGCCCCGCGTTATAGCGTCTCTTTCAATAGATCGACCAGCCGTTGCCAGTGCAACTCGGCGGCGGCGCGGTCGTAGACGATGTGACCGTTCACGGCGAAGCCGTGCTTGGCCTTCGGGTAGATCTCGATCGTGTGACGCACTCCCGCGTCGGTGAGCGCCTGGCCAAGTCGAACCTGCTGCTCGGGCGGGAAGCTCGCGTCGATCTCCGCCGCACCAACGTAGATGCGCGCCCGCATCTGCGTTGCCAGTCGATGGGGACTGTCCGCCTTGTCAGTCGCAAGCGACCCGCCGTGAAACGACGCCGCGACAACGACGCGATCGGGAAACGCTCCCGCGGCACTCAAGGCGTAACCTCCACCCATGCAGTAGCCGAGTGTAGCCAGGCCACCTTGCTTGGCTGACGTCTGTTCGCCGAGCCATGAGATCACGAGACCCGTGTCGCGCATCACCATCGCGTGGTTGATCGACGCGATCATGCTCTTGAAACGCTCGCGCTCCGGTCCCTCGGTGGCAACGACGTTGGGCGCGAACGGCGCGAACGGCGTCCGATAGTAGAGGTTCGGCAGCGCAACGACGTAGCCATTCGAGGCGAGCCGTTGAGCCATGCTTGCCAACTCAGGCCTGATTCCAAACGCGTCCATGTAGAGCACGACCGCGGGCCAGGGACCAATTCCACTCTCTGGCGTGAACACATGGAGATCCAGAACGCCGTCGCTGGACTTCAGATCGACGCGCTTCCCACTCATCCCGTTACCTCGTCAGCCACCAATGGCCGACGCATTCTATCTGAGTGACGGAGCGTTCGCGATTCGAGTGGGACGGACGTGCGAGAAGTGATTGTAAGGCTACGCGCTGATCGGCAGAGCGAACAGAGGCGATTCGACGTGCTGGAACTCGTCGAAACATGGGACGTGGCGCGGCTCGTTGCGCAACTCGCGGACGACCTGACGAATAGGAACCTGGGCGCCGTTCATCAGCACTGCCCGAACCGTCGGGCGCAGCGTGCGGATAGCTTCGAGCAGGCTGACACCCGATTCGCCATCGATGCCCGCATTGATCAACACCAGGTCGAGATACTCGAGACGGCACTGACTGATCGCGCCTTGCGCGTCGACGGCCGTACGCACATCGATGCCCTCCTCGTCAGCGAGGTCAGACGTCACAGTGCTGTGACGGGCGTCGAGATCGACGACGAGCAACCGGACGGGCGTATCCACCGGGGTTCGGAGGTAGCAAGGACTCGTCCAGCGCACGATTGCGGCGCTGGCCGTGCAGGCCAAACGAATTGCCCGCCTCTGCCGGTAGATTCCTTACGGATTCGGTCACTCGGATTCAATATTGATCGGGCACAAAATACTCGTCCAAATCTCCTACTCATCGCTTGTCCAGAGCACCGCTCTCTGGCAGAGTAGAACTCTACCCCCTAGGTATGGAGCGTCCTATGAAGGCCCCGCACTGGTTCGCCGCCCTCGCTCTCGTGACGTTGGCAGCGCCGGCGTTTGCTCAGCAGGCGTCTCCCGCTGGACGGGTCAAGGTGGTCTCCGGATCCGCCTTTATCGTCCGGTCCGGGGAAACGATCCGCGCCGAAGTCGGTCAGCCCGTCTTCGAGTCGGACAGTCTGCGCACCGGTGAGGACGGCAGTATCGGTGTCACGCTCGATGACGACACCAGACTGTCACTTGGTCCCGGCAGCGAAGTGCGTCTGAGCGCATTCCGGTACGCCCCAGCCCAGAGCTCAGTCGGTCTTGCCATGAGCTTCCTGCGAGGGATTGCTGTGTATGTGTCGGGACAGATCGCCAAGCTCGCGCCCGATGCGGTCCGGCTCGAAACGCCGTCGGCCATCGTTGGCGTGAGAGGAACGACACTGGCAATCCAAGTCGTACCCGAATGACCTTCGCGCGTAGAGTTCTCGTACTGGTGGCGGTGGCCGCAGGCCTTCAATCAGCCTGCGGTCCCGTCCGGTCGAAGACTCCTCAGCGAAACGGCGAATCCACGGTCGTCCTCCTCCCCGAATCAAACGGCTCTGTCGGCCGCGCCACCGTCTCCAATGCATCAGGCACCGTTGAACTCGGGACGGCCCGGGCCTCGACCACCGTTGTCCCTGGCGCAGCCCCGTCGCCCCCAAAAGAGATGAGCGAGGCGGACGTGAAACGGCTCTTTGGCGCGGCTCTGGCCGTGCAGCCGCCCGCTCCGGCTCATTTCACCCTGTATTTCGAGTTCGACTCGGACGAGCTCACGGCGGAAAGCCGGAAGCTGGTCACTCAGGTGCAGAGCGCCGTGAAGACGTATCCGGCGCCGCAGGTCACCGTGATTGGACACACCGACACACGGGGAGATGCGACGTCCAACATTGGACTAGGGTTGAGGAGAGCTACCGTCGTCCGCATGCGCCTCATTGAGGCTGGTCTCGATGCGTCGGCAATCAACGTAACGTCGCACGGTGAGGCAACGTTACTCGTCCCGACTGCGGACGACGTGTCGGAGGCAAGGAATCGCCGCGTCGAAATCACGGTTCGATGACGCCTCGCTATCGCAGAATCCTCCTGCTCTGCGGACTCCTGCCTACACTGGCTGCAGCGGTCTTATCGCTGACCCGTCCCGCGGCACTCGCTAACGTCGAATACGCGGTGTACGACCGTCTCGTCCGATGGACGCCGACGCGTCAGCCGAGCGGAAAGATTGTGATCGTTGACGTCGACGAGAAGAGCCTGACACGCATCGGCCAGTGGCCCTGGCGTCGAGACGTGATCAGTCAGCTCATCGACAGCCTCAGAGACCGCGGCGCCGCCGCTGTCGCCCTCGACATCATGTTCCCTGAGAGCGATCGATACGAAGGGACTGGACGATCCCCTGATGCAGTCCTCTCAGACACTCTTCGAAAGGGTCGCGCGATCCTCGGATATGGCCTGCTGTTCGATCCGACCGGCGAAGCACCGAAGCCGTGCGTGCAGCACGCGCTGAGCCTGCCGATCATCCGCGGCGCTGGAGTTCAAACAGAGGATCCGTTTTTTCGGGCGACGAGTGCCGTCTGCAACATCCCGACGTTGACGGATGCGGCGCAGGCGTCGGGCTTCCTCAACGCGGCTCCCGATCCGGACGGCATCCTTCGCCGCGCACCGCTGCTCATGCAGTATCGCGGTCGCGTCTACCCGGCTCTGTCACTGGCGGCTGTCCGCTCTGTCTCCAACGCGCACAACCTGGTGCTGCGCATCGCGAACGTCAACACCGCCGCCCTCGGTCTCGAAGGACAGGAGGTGCCGCTCGACGGGAAGAGCAACCTGTTGCTGCGGTACCGGGGCGCGAAGCGATCGTTCCCGTACGTGTCAGCGGCCGATGTCCTCAACGGGCAGGTCGATCCAGACGAGTTCAAGGATCGCATCGTGTTCGTCGGGACGACGGCGCTTGGTACGCGAGAGGTCGTGGCCACACCGCTCGATACGTTGTTCGTCGGCGTCGAGGTGCAGGCGACCGTTGCTGACAACCTGATTCAGCGCGACTTCATGTATCGACCCGAGCACGGCGTCACGCTCGAGACGCAGGTGGTGATCGGCCTCGGCACGATCACCGCCCTCGTCGTCGCGCGATTCGGCCTCATATGGGGTGCCATCGTGTCGATGTCGTTTCTCGTCGCAGCGTGGACGGGATCGCGCTCGCTGCTGGCAACCGATGGCGCGTACTTCTCGCCGCTCTATCCGTCGCTGAGCATCCTGGCGAGCATGGCTGCCATGACGATCGCCGGGTTTGGTGTCGAACGACGTCGCGCTGAGGTCGCCGGCGTGGAGAAGGCGAAGTCGCATCGACTGATGGTGCAGACGCTGCTGTCACTGACCGGTATCCGCGATCTGGAGACGGGAAAGCACTCGCAGCGCACGCAGAAGTACACGCGGGTGATTGCCGAAGAGCTGTCCAAGCATCCCAAGTTCAAGGATTACCTGACGCCCGAGCGCGTCGAGCTCCTGGCCAGCCTCGCGCCGCTGCACGACATCGGCAAAGTCGGGGTGCCGGATCGCGTGCTGAACAAGCCGGGGCACCTGACGCCGGAAGAATTGCAGGAGATGCGGCACCACCCGCGGTACGGACGCGATGTCCTCGCAAACGCCGAGCGCGCCGCCGGTGTTCGCGATGACGTCGCCCTGTCCGTCGCGAAGGACATCGTCTACACCCATCACGAGTGGTGGGATGGGTCCGGATATCCGCAGGGCCTGCGCGGCGAGGCGATCCCGATTCCCGGGCGCGTGATGGCCGTCGTCGATGTCTACGACGCCATCATCACGCGCAAGTTGTATCAGACGCCGATGACGAATGAGGCAGCTGTTGCCCACATCGTGCAGTCGCGCGGAACGCACTTCGACCCAGCCGTGGTGGACGCGTTCGTCAAGGTCGCACCCACCCTGCATCTTCTGTCACAAGAGCCCGAGGTCTAGACCTCCGGCCGGAGGCCTGTGCCAACGGCCGCGACACAACGAGCGGTACAGTAAACTCCCGGTTCATGTCCCGTCTTCATCATCTCGCTCGAATCGGTGTGGGCATCGTCGTGGCGGCGGTCCTCGTGTCGCCTCTGATCGCTCAGACTGGCGCGTCACCGGCAGCAACGGTACCCGCAGCCGCTCCGTGACTATCGCCCTGTTACCGCCGAGCGCCTGCTCGAACCCGAGGAGCAGAACTGGCTGATGATTCGCCGGACGTACGACGGCTGGGGCTTCAGCCCGCTGGCGGAGATCGACAAAGACAATGTGGGCCGCCTTCAGCAGGTCTGGCGTGTTCCGACTGACGAACTGAAGGTTCACGAGGCTGCCCCGGTCGTCAATGACGGCGTGATGTTCATATCGACGCCCAACAACCAGGTGATGGCCTTGAATGCGGTGACCGGCGAACTGCTCTGGAGATATCGCCGTCCGCGTCCCAAGGATGTGTTCGTATTGCACGACACGAATCGTGGCATCTCGCTGTACGGCGACAAGGTGTTTTACGCGGCCGCGGAAGCGGTGCTCGTCGCGCTCGATGCACGAACGGGCAAAGAGGTGTGGACCAAGACGGTGGCCGACAACAAGTCGGCGTACTACATCACGCTCGCACCGCTCGTCGCGGACGGCAAAGTAATGGTGGGCGCGTCCGGTGGCGAGTTCGGCGTGCGCGGCTTCGTCGCCGCCTTCGATCCCGATAGCGGTAAAGAGCTGTGGCGCACGTTCACCGTGCCTGCTCCGGGTGAGCCCGGCAGCGAGACGTGGCCCAAGGGCGATCAATGGAAGACCGGTGGAGCGCCCGTATGGGTGACCGGCAACTACGACCCCGACACGAACATCGCGTATTGGGGAACGGGCAACGGTGGACCGTGGATGGGCGACCAGCGTCCCGGCGACAACCTCTACGTCGCATCGACCGTCGCGATCGACGTCGCGACCGGACAGATCAAAGGACACTTCCAGTACAACCCGAACGAGTCGTGGGACTGGGATGAAGTGTCGCCGCCGATCCTCGTGGACTACCAGCGCGAGGGCCGCACGATCAAAGGACTCGTCAACGTCGCTCGCGACGGATACCTCTGGTTTCTCGAGCGCAGCAACGGGCCGATCAGGTTCGTCGAAGGCAAACCCTTCGTGACTCAGACCGTGTTCCGTGGTCTCGACCCGGTCACTGGACGGCCGGACGTTGATCCCGCTCGCAAGCCTGGCACAGGCAAACGCGCCGACTTCTGTCCGGGGCCGCACGGTGGCAAGAACTGGCCGCCAGTCGCATTCAGTCCACAGACACGGATGATCTACATCCCGGCGAACAACGGGTTGTGCGGCATCCTGACTGGCGTGCCGGTGAAATATAAGAAGGGGCGATCGTTTGCGGGATCACAGTCGGGCGGTCAATTCACCGCGCCCGGCGTCGATCACATCGGCGAGGTCCAGGCGTGGAACGTGGATACCGGACAGAAGGTCTGGACTCATCCCTACCCCACCAGCCCGACGTGGGGATCGATGCTGGCAACCGCAGGCGGCGTGGTGTTCACCGGCGGCACCAACGATCGAAAGATTCACGCGTTCGACGCCGCGAGCGGCGAGCTGCTCTGGGAATTCGTCACCACGTCTGGCATCGTGGCGCCGCCATCAACCTTCTCGGTCGACGGCAAGCAGTACCTCGCCGTGCACAGCGGCTGGGGCGGTGATCCGCGAGGCATGAACAACGGACTCAATCGCCTCTTTCCAGGTCAGTACCCGGAAGTGCCCGAAGGGGGCGCGGTGTACGTCTTCGCGCTTCCGTAACGGGACTGACTCGCCTTTTGAGTCAGAAAGTAGAGCGACGCGGGCTGTGTGCCTTCCTCCACGACCTCCAAGCCAGCCGCCGAGAGTTGTGACCGCCAGCGTTCTGGATGCGCGCGCCCGCCGAAGTAGCCGTGGCCATGCAGAAACGGCATCGCGATTCTGGTCCAGATGTCAGGGTTGACGACCATCAACAGGAACTGACCCTCCGGGCGCAGCACTCGCGTCACTTCCGCCAGCGTTCGTTCGACGCCGTCACGATTCAGGTGATCGATCGCGGCGACGCTCACCACTCCGTCGAATGAGCCGTCTTCGAACGGCATCTCGCGCATGTCACCGACCTCGATCTCGACCCGCTCATCGGCCCCCGCCGCCCGTGCATTGGCTCGCAGCCGATCTGGTGTGTTGTCGACGATGCCGTAGTAGCCGGTGAATCGATCGAGCGCGACGACTTTCGCGGCGGGCCTGGAGAGCAGGACCATCAATGTCGATCGCCCCGAGCCCGCACCGGCGTCGAGCACGCGGCCGGACCCGGTGGGCAGGAATCGTTCGGTTGGCAGCGCGACCGGGCGGCTGAAGCGCAGCGGGCCGTGGATGATATACGCCCCACACAGCCCCCATATCGAGAGCACGCCCGCCAGGATCGTCAGCCGCGTCCAATTCAGCCAGTAGGCAAGCGCCGCAAGCCCCGCAAAGACGATGGCTGCGATCAGGTGTCCGTAGGTCCAGGGCCAGGCGTAGTCGAAGTCGTACTTGAAGAAGTCCATCATCGCCTCACCTCTTCGCTTTCTCGTACTGAAAGACTTGATCGAGCGGCACCTTGAAGACGGCCGCGATCTGAAACGCCACCTCGAGAGACGGTGAGTACTTCCCGAGCTCGATGGCGTTGACCGTCTGCCGCGTCACGCCGATGAGATCGGCGAGCTCCTGCTGCGTCATCTCCGAGTGGTTGAAGCGCAGCTCACGAATGCTGTTTCGAATCGCGCAGCCAGCCATGTCAGAGCCCTCGCCGGAAGAGGGTGATTTGCCTGGCGAACTTCACGAGCTCCGCGACCACGATTGAGAAGAGCACGAACTGCGACAGCATCCAGACGGTCACCCGGAAGTGCATCGTGAAGATCGAGATGAGCGTCCCCGCGAACAGGACGTAGAACGCCGTTCGCGTGGCCTTAAGGTCGATGAGCACTTCGCGCTCGTCCTTCGGTGCTCGTGCGTCTCGCGGTGACCGGACCGCAATCGCGACATGCACGACGACTTCCAGGGCGAAAAAGAGCGTGATGAGAGCGAACTGCGTTCCGCCATGGACGTGCCCGGCGCCAGCGAGCGATCGACCGACCAGCCAGAAGTACGGGCCAAACACCAGGACGATCAACACGAATGAAATCCAGGCACTCTTCTCTCGAAACGACATCTCCATCTCTTCTCGCTCCCGTTCGGTGACGTGTCAAAGATTCTTGACACATCCTGTCAGCGCAAATTGCACGATGTCAAGCATCTTTGACATCTTGGATGGAATCGCGGTTCGTTTTGGCTATTTCGCCGGGTTCGGCTTCGATCCGCGCGAGACCTCTTGCTGGCCGGCCGCAAGGACGTGCGTTCGCGACTTGAAGCGCCAGCCGTTTGCTGTCTTCACGTACACGTCTTCGTAGCGCCCTTGCGCTTCGACCTTGCCAGGCTCGCCGTCGACACCGATTGCGATGAGGTACACCTTCCCGGTCGCGCCTCCCTGCGCCGGCTCGATGACGTGATTCACCAGCATGTGCACGATGCCCGCCCAGGGAACGTCCTTGCAGTCGGGCATGCCGCCGCGCGCAGCCTCGGCGAGCCGCTCCCGGCCTTCGAAGCGGTTGAGGATCTTGCCGTTGCGCGACGTCAGGAACGCGCCGTCCGCCACGTAGAGATCGGCGTAGTCGTATCCCTTGTTCGTGCACTCGTCGATCGCATACGCATATTTCGAGACGAGTTGCTGAATGTCGAGGTAGTCCTGCGGCGTCAGCGTCGCCTGTTGCGCTGCAACCGGCACTGCCGCGGCAAGCGCGAGAAGAAGCGTCCACATCACTGACCTCATCGTCCGAGCTCCTTGATCAACGCGTCCAGTTGCTGGTACTGCAGGCAGCCGGGTGTAGGTGGACTCGGAGGGCATCCTGTCGATCGCCAACCGTAGTCGTCCTCGAGAATTTTCGCGAGATCTGACTTCGACTTGCCCTCTTTAATCAGACCGATGAGCCGCGTGCGCATCGTCTCGAGGTCGGACTTGAACTTCACGACGTCGGCGCGAGTCGACACCGGGCCATGCCCGGGAATCACCGTGTCGAAATCGAGTTTCAGCATCGTCGTCCATCGTCTTCGACCAGTCGAGAAAGCTGCCGCCCTGGACGTAGTCGACGTAGATCGGTACGCCGGGTGGCCGCGGAGGCGCGGGCGTCGCACCGCGCCCGCCTCCTCGGATTGCCAGGAACAGATCTCCCGTGTGAATCACCTTCACCTCGGGAAAATAGATCACCGCATCGCCGCTCGTGTGGCCACGACCGAAGTAATGCGCGCTGACCTCCTTGCCCCCGACATGGACCGCGAGCTCATTCGAGAATGTGATGCGCGGCAGCCCAATCGGCGTTCCCGGCGTGTCCTCGTAGTAGGGCCGCTTGATGTCGGCGAGGTTCGCGCGGACGTTCTTGTGCGCAATGACCTCGGCGATCGGCAGCATCTTGAAGTCGCCGCCGGCGTGGTCGTCGTGCTGATGCGTGTTGATGACGTAGCGCAACGGCTGGTCGGTTACCGACTTGATCTGCGCGAGGATGTCGGCATGGTTGCGGTCGAACATGTCGTCAACCAGCACGACTCCCTCTGAGGTCGTGTACAAGGCGACATTGCCTCCTTCGCCCGAGACCATGTACAGATCACCCTTGACCCGTTCCGTCCGGAGTGGTCCCGGCGGCTTGGCCGTCTGCGTGTAAACAGACCATGACGCCTGGACGATGAAGACGGCTGCACAGACACCGAGCACGACAACTCGTTTCATGGAGATTCCTCGAATCGCCTGTGAATCTACACGATCCGGATCTTTTGCGATCGATGTTCGAGCGGTTGTCGATTTCCCGCGGGTCCGAGCGACTAGGGAGTGAGAGGGCGGAAAGAGGCGCCCATTTGGAGGATTGCAAATGAAGTATCTGTGCCTGATTTACGACGAAGAAGCCAAGATGGCGAACATGTCCGAGGCCGACGCGAACGCGTTCATGGGCGAATACTTCGCCTTCACCGAGGCCGTCAAGAAGAGCGGCCATTACGTCGCCGGCGAGGCGCTGAAGCCGGTCAACACCGCGACAACCGTTCGTATGCGGAACGGCAAGATGTCGACGACCGATGGGCCTTTTGCCGAGACCAAGGAGCAGCTCGGTGGCTTCTACATGATCGAGGCGCGTGATCTCAACGACGCGTTGCAGGTTGCGTCGAGAATCCCGTCGGCTCGTTTCGGGAGCATCGAGGTCAGGCCCGTCGAGGTATTCAACTGACAGATTCGTCGACGGCCAGCTCGATCGAGGCGCTCTACCGCTCGGACTCGCGCCGTGTGCTGGCCACACTCATCCGCCTCGTCGGCGACTTCGACCTCGCCGAGGAGGCGCTGCACGAGGCGTTCGCTGCCGCCGTCGAGCGCTGGCCGCGCGACGGGTTGCCTGGCAACCCGTTCGCGTGGCTGGTGTCGACCGGTCGCTTCAAGGCGATCGACGTCCTGCGGCGGCGCTCTCGTTTCGACGCGTCGGTTGCCGAGCTCGCGAGGCAGCTCGAGACATCTGTCGAGCCAATCTCGCTCGAGGATCAGCCGCTCGAGGACGATCGCCTTCGTCTTGTTTTCACCTGCTGCCATCCAGCGCTTCCGCCCGACGCACAGATCGCGCTCACGCTGCGCGAAGTCTGCGGCCTGACGACGGAAGAGATCGCGCACGCGTATCTCACTGCCCCACGCACCGTCGCGCAGCGCATCGTCCGCGCGAAGGCGAAGATTCGTGACGCCGGTATCCCGTATCAGGTGCCCGCGCGGGATGAACTTCCCCATCGTCTCGACGCAGTGCTGCATGTCGTGTATCTCGTCTTCAACGAGGGGTATTCGGCCTCGTCTGGCTCCTCGCTGACTCGCCATGACCTGTCGGCTGAAGCCATCCGGTTGGGACGGCTGCTCGCGGAGCTGCTGCCGGAAGCCGAAGCGATTGGCTTACTGGCGCTGATGCTGCTTCAGGAGTCGCGGCGCGCGGCACGCACGACTGAGGATGGCGAGCTTGTGCTACTGGCGGATCAGGATCGATCGTGCTGGAATCGCGAGCTGATTGCGGAGGGCGTGTCGCTCGTCGAGCGCGCACTGTCCTCGAGGCGGTTTGGGCCGTATTCGCTGCAAGCGGCAATCGCGGCGGTGCATGCAGAAGCACCAACGCCGGACGCGACCGACTGGGCGCAAATCGTGGGCCTCTACGATGTGCTGGTCAGGGCCGATCCCTCGCCGGTTGTCGAGCTGAATCGTGCGGCCGCTGTCGCGATGCGTGACGGCCCGGCGGCGGGCCTTGCGCTCATCGACGCGATCCTCGCGCGCGGGGAGCTGGCGGACTATCAGTTCGCTCACTCGGCGCGCGGCGAACTGCTGCGAAGGCTGGGAAGAAACGAAGAAGCCAGGGCTGCCTACGAGCGAGCCCTGGCGTTAACGAGCCAACAGACGGAGCGGTCGTTTCTCACAAACCGATTGAGGTCACTGTAATCGAGCTCACTTGTATTTGCCGATTGCAATGCCGTAGCTGAGGCTCCAGACCACCTCGGCACCTGTCCCCTCTGGGACCGCAGAAACTTTTCCGAAGTCCGAAGCGTTGAACCGATTCGGATAGATGCGAAGGTCGAACTCGAGATTGGTTCGCCCAAACCGGACGCCAATCGGGCGCACCTTGATCGCCGCATTGTTGAATGCGTCCCAATCCTCGCCTCCGCCAAAGAGGCGGTTGTACGAAAAACCCAGGCCGTGATAAATCTCGGCTCTGTCACCGCCTGGCAACCAGTTGTCATGGTGGACCAACTCGATCATCGGGTCGAAGGCGAACATCCAGGCATCACCTGGTTCGTACGTGACGCCATTCGAGTCCTTCCCCGTGGACCCGTACAGCCCTCCTTCGAGTGAAAGTCGATACCTCACCTTCGGCTTCAGCGTGCGGAGAGAAACGGGAAAGGGCAACGTCACGTAACAGATTTCCAACTCGAAGTGAAGGGTGACCTTACACTGGATACCACCGCCCACGAATTGCGGGCCGCTCATCTCCCAGATCAATTCGCCGATACCGGCACTGCCGGTGCGCGGTGTCGCAAGAACCAAGGCCGCCACACTGAGGGCCATCCACACGTTTCGCTTCACCATCGAATCCTCCGTGTCTCCAACATGTAGCTATGAAGTCGGGCGGCGATCAAACAGAGCTCTGGTCTCTCCCGTGAGCCTAAGTCCCGGCGCATCCTTCCGTATCCTGAATCGCGGACGACCGGGCTCATTCGGAGCATAGAGGAGCAACTCTTCCCTCGTCGTACCTATAACGAGAGCGGTGTGATTATCGAACGTAGCGACGGCAAAGCTGTCCCAAATCGCTCGGCGCGGAGCGACAGCGACAGCGACTATTAGGACGGCGAGGCCCAATGTGGCCCATTTCATTACTCGGAGTGTCGGCGCGTCTTTCTGGCTTTCCTCTAGCTTTGGAAACAAACGCCATATGACCAGACCGAGCGCGAAGCTTAGTACGGCGGAATACACGCCGTGGTACTGATGTATCGGACGACTGGCAGGTTCGAGAATCTTCATCGACGTAAAGGGAAGATTCGGGTCTTGCCGGAGCGCCCACAGTACGGCAAACACATCCCAATAGCGCCACAAGAGAGCAAGTGCCACGGCACTACCGACAAGCAAAATAGCGGTGGCGACGCCTGCGGGATTCAATGTACGGATTCCAGCACCGAGTCGATGGAAAGGATGCTTGAGCGAAGTCGGCAGCAGCAGGCGAATGCCGGCCATCACAGCAACAACTGTCGCACTTGATACCCAGATGGCAATAAAGGGGAACAGGGCCTGGAAGCCGAGTGTGAACACGGGTCCAGACCCCAGATAGAAGTCGGGATCAATGCGAAGAACGACCTCGAATACACGCGCGGACGTGAAACCGAGGAGGCCCACGAATACGATCAGTGCCGCCAAAATTGCGGCGGCGCGTTTCGCGTAAGTCCACCCGGTCGGACCCGGATTCGGCGGCGGCACCGGAGCGGGAACAGGCCGCGTCGACGGCTCACCGGAAAGCTTTGCCTCCATGTCGCCCGCGGTCGCGTAGCGTCGCATCGGGTTCGGATCGATGGCGCGCTCAACGATCGAGATGAAGGAGTCCGGGAGATCCGGACGCTCGTCGCGCAAGGCGTCGCCTCTCCCCACGCGCATGAGCCTCGCGCAACTCCTGCATCGATCCGCCGTTCACCGGAAACGCGTTGGTGACGAGGTGAAACAGCAGTACGCCGGCGGCGTAAATGTCGGTCCGTACGCTGGCCGCCGAACTTTCAAAGAGTTCAGGCGCCATGTAGAGCGGAGTACCTTGAGGGCGGGTGGCCAGGGCGTTTCCCTGAAACTCGCCTGCACCGAAGTCCATCAGGATGATGCCGCCGCCATCGTGTGCGCGCATCACGTTCTGCGCCTTCACGTCTCGGTGGATGATGCTGGCGCGATGCACCGCGGCCAGCGCCCGGCAGAGTTCCAGTCCGACGCTGCTCGCTTCGCCCGCGCTCAATCTCCCTTTGGATACTCGTGCAGCCAGGGTTTCACCATCGATGAAATCCATCCAGAAACCGACCCGTCCGTTATGACGGTCTGCCCCGTGCACCCTGACGACGTTGTCGTGGCGCACGCGGGCCAGTCTGCGCGCTTCGTGGAGAAGGTCCGATGGCTGAACGCGGCTTTCCGCTTCAGGCTTGAGAAGCTTCAACGCAACGGGATGATCGAGCCAGGTGTCGTGCGCATGAAACACTTCACCGTACGAGCCTTCGCCGATCCTGCGCACCAGGAGCAAATGTCCCCAGACCCCGAAGTTTGGTGCAGGTGCGGGTCCAGCAGGAGGCACGCCTCCAGGCGGAGTTCCTTCTCCAGGCGTGGTCCTGAGATCGGGCCAGACTCGACGTGCGCCCGCAGATTGGATTGGAATACCGCCAGCCCCCGCGTGTGGCGTGGTCAGCGAGGCATCTTCGGTGAGTGCGACCTCATCGACCTGCGATCGATGGACGTCCGCGACTTCCGCGATCAGCCGCAGCTGCCGGATCAGCGCGCGTGACTCTTCGTCAGGGGCATTCCGTTCGAGCGCGTCCCAGTCAACCGACTCGCCGTCGGCCACTGACTCGAACAGTTTGTCGAGATCGTCTGACTCTCCGGCCATGCCTCGCGGCTCCAGTCACGCATGGCCGGCCCGCGACGAGTCGTCGAACGGCACCGGAGGCAGGAATCACCCTGCCGCCGGTTACGGCTTTGGCTGTCTGCGTGTTGGCGAGGCTTACGATACTACGAGGAACTTGTGATCAGGTGTCTGACTTATCGGAAGCAACTGGCCTGTCAGTCATCGCCTTGAGGAGGTTCCTGAGCGCCCGGACGACGGCCATACGCGCGGCGTCGGCGGTGGGTTTATCCAGGGCAATCGCGATTTCGTCGTAGCTTTGCTGCAGTTCCACGCGAGCGATGATCGCCTCACGGTCGACCGGGCGCAACGATTTGAGCGCCGCTTCATATCGCTCCAGCGACTGCTGTCCGATCGCCCGCTCGAGCGGCGACGGCCCCTCGTCCGGCTGATCGTCCGAGAGCTCGGTGGCCGGCGGGCGCACTTTCACTTTCCTGATCTCGTCCCGAATGTGGTTGTTCACGGCCTGACGCAGATACGCCTGCAGCGCGCCTGGATGCTTGGCTTCAAAAGTCTTCAGATGTGGAAGCGCGCGGAGAACCGCGTTCTGCACGAGATCCTGTGTCTCCGCCAGACTGCGTGCCCACTGCGGCAGGCGGCCGCGCGCCCAGCGCTTGAGCGGCGGAATCGAGCGCTCGACCAGGAGGCTGACCGCTTCTTCGTCGCCCCTCTTGAATCGCTCGAGGAGCTCGATCGTGTTGGTCATCCCAACTGGCCGGTCAGGCAACCCGTTCTCCTGCATCGTCGTGTCGCACATGGTATCCCCCTCTTGTTGGCGCCAACAAGCTGGCCCTGGCGCTCACGATTGCGGGGCTGCTCCCGGCCCGACTTCCTTCCACACCTTAGTAAACGGGAGGTATCGGGAAACCGAACTCAGCCGTGGGCTTGTGCAGTTCTGATGACGTGGAGCGCCTATCTGTCGCCCCAATGTACGAGCAGCGCCTGCGGGTCGTCGACGATCTTCAAGGCTCCGCTCAGGCTGCTGTCGGGCCAATACCCTCCACATCGCACCGCAATCGCACCGATACCAGCGCGGTCGGCGGCTTCGATATCGTACGGCGTGTCGCCAACCAGTAGAGTCTGCTCGGGCCGCGCCCACGATCGCGCCAGCGCCGCATGCACGATGTCCGGATCGGGCTTCGACGCGGCTGCATCGTCTTTCGTGGCGCGGGACGGGATCAGATCGTCCACACCCGCCTGCTCGAGGAGGGCGTTCATCTCTCGATCGTCCGCGGAGGTTGCGATGATCAGCTCGATCTGTCTCCCGCTGAGATACTCGAGCAGCGGCCTGGCCCCGCGGGTGGCTCGAAGCCCGGGCAACATCGCGCCGAAGATTTGCTTCTTTCGGCCCGCGATGGCCTTCCCTGCATCCGAGTCTTCACTGACGTGCGCAACAGCAGGAAGGATCTTGTCGCCACCCATGCCGATCATTCGGCGAATCTGATCGACTTCGACGGTGACGCCGTGTTCTCTCAGCGCCTGCGTCCATGATTCCGCGTGCGCATCATTGCTGTCGATCAGCGTTCCATCAACATCGAACAGCAGGGTTTTGAACGGAAGGCTACGCATAGGCGAGCTGTATCGACCGTGCAAACCTCGTGCGCGGGGATCGACTCCGGATGCCAGCGAGTGGCACCGGAGTTGCTCATACACGATTCGACTCCGGTGATTCCGCACTCTGCGGGATTCCAAGCGTCCCACCACAATGAGTCGGAAGGCTCTCGGGCCTTCCGACCCGCCTCAAACACCTAAGCTTTTCGAACTTCGCGGGCAGATCCGCGCTCGACCATGCGACGACCCTGTCCAGTCGGCAGGCGAAGTTGTGTCACATTGCCAATGGCAATTTGCAAGTTGTGCCGAGGCACAGCAACTCGCGCGGCGTAACAACAGAATGTCGATGGAAACGGAAGGAGTGAAATGGTCGGGGCGACTGGATTCGAACCAGCGGCCTCTCGGTCCCGAACCGAGCGCTCTACCAGGCTGAGCCACGCCCCGACAGAACAGCTA
Source organism: uncultured Acidobacteriota bacterium (assembly GCA_963818645.1). Taxonomy (GTDB): domain Bacteria; phylum Acidobacteriota; class Vicinamibacteria; order Vicinamibacterales; family UBA2999; genus Gp6-AA40. The sequence goes on from CAWFTF010000012.1 coordinate 25,516, forward strand.
GTGTAGCACGCAAGGCGACTTTAAACGCCGCTCACCGAGAGCCTTGAGCTGAATGCCCCTGCAAGGCTACCGTATTCCCCATGCCGATCTATGAGTACGAGTGCCGCGGGTGCGGACGAGAGTTCGAACAGCTCGTACGCACCGGAGACGTCCCTGCCTGCCCCTCATGTCACGGGCAGGATCTGCAGCGCCTGCTCTCTCACAGTTCCGTCAGCACCGAGGGCACGCGTCAGAACTCGTTCAACAAAGCTCGCGCCAGAGCGAAGTTGGTTCAGCGCGACAAGGACGTGGCGCAGGCGGAGTATGAGAAGAAGCACCACGAGGAAGGCCACTGACGCCTACGGCGTCGTCTGCAGCGTCAGCCCCTCCACATACGCCAGCGCGTCGTACGCGGTCATGTCCGGCTGAAGCGGCGTGATCGAGATGTACCCGTCACGCACGGCTTGATAGTCGGACCGATCGTGCGGCTCCCACTCGTTCTCCCCTTCCTCGATCCAGTAGTACTCGCGATGCCGGGGGTCCATGCGCTCGTTCACCACCGTGACGTGATTGCGTTTGGCCTGCACGGTGACGCGGAAACCCTTGTTCTCGCCCATCGGCACGTTGATGTTCAGCAACGTGAACTTCGGCAACCCGCGCTCGAGCACCGCCTGCGCAACAGTCGCCGCGGCGGATGCTGAAGGCCCCCACTCCGATTCGTCCTTGATCCGCTGCGCCGAGACCGCGATGCTCGGAATCTCCAGCAACGCGCCTTCGAGTGCCCCAGACACGGTGCCCGAATAGGTCACATCGTCACCAAGGTTCCAACCCTTGTTGATCCCCGAGACGATGAGATCGGGCTTCCCTTTGAGGACGTGGGTGATCGCCAGGTTGACGCAGTCGGTGGGCGTGCCGTCCACGGCGAAGACGTTCGGGCCGATCGTGTCGATGCGCAGCGGTCGTCGTAAGGTGAGTGCGTGTCCGATCGCGCTCGCTTCCTGAATGGGGGCAACGACGGTGATGTCGCCGAGTGGTCTCAATGCATCAGCCAGAGCCTTGATTCCTTCCGAATGCACTCCATCGTCATTGGTCACCAGAATGCGCGGCATTGGGAATCGATCTTAGCTCGTGCAAAGTGGAAAGTGTAAAGTGAACGAGTACTGCATGACCCTGCACGATGCGCTCGTCGCACGCACGACCGACGCGGCGCCGGAACTTGTCGAGCCCCTCGACAAGGGACGCCTTCGCTGTTACGCCTGCGGTCACCAGTGCCCGATTCCCGAAGGTGCGTCTGGCGTCTGCAAGGTCCGCTTCAACGAGCAAGGCCGGCTGCGCGTTCCGTTTGGATATGTCGGCGGCGTTCAGTGCGATCCGATTGAGAAGAAGCCGTTCTTCCATGCTTACCCGGGCGCGCTCGCGTTCAGTCTCGGCATGCTCGGATGCGACCTGCACTGCAGCTATTGTCAGAACTGGGTGACGTCGCAGGCACTGCGCGATCCAGTTGCCGGCGCTCCTCCACGCGACGTCGATCCCATCACGCTCGCTGACGACGCGGTGTCACTGGGCGCGCAGGTCATGGTGTCCACGTACAACGAGCCTCTCATCACGGTTGAGTGGGCTGTCGAAGTGTTCAAAGAAGCACGACAACGCGGGCTGGTCACCGGGTTCGTGTCGAACGGCAATGGCACCGAGCGCGTTCTCGAGTACTTGCGACCGCATATCGATCTCTACAAAGTCGATCTCAAGAGCTTCAACGATCGCCGATACCGTGAGCTGGGTGGACGCCTGCAACCGATCCTCGACACGATCGCCTGGCTGTCGCGGGCCGGCGTGTGGGTCGAAATCGTCACGCTCCTCATTCCCGGCTTCAACGACAGCGAGGAAGAATTGCGCGGGTTGACAGGCTTTCTCGCCGGCGTTTCCGCGGACATCCCATGGCACGTCACGGCGTTTCACCCCGACTACCGGATGACCGAGGTCGGGGCGACAACGTCGGCGATGCTGCAGCGGGCGGCTCGCGTGGGCCACGAGGCAGGACTCAAATACGTCTATGCGGGAAACCTGCCCGGGCGTGTGGGCGGCCTGGAACATACATCCTGCAGCGGCTGTGGCGAAACGCTGATTGCCCGCTACGGATACCTGATTCAGAAGTACGCGCTCGACCCCAATGGCGATTGCCCCACCTGCCGGACGCATTTGCCAGGCCGATGGAGCCGTGTCTTTGCCGGGCAGCGTACGTCGACGCCATTCCTGCCCCACGACCGCAGCCGCCTATCGGTGCTCTGAGGTCCGCGTCATAATAGCCAGAGTGATTCTCGACCGACATCAGCGACCGCTGCGGAACCTCCGCCTTTCGGTCACCGACCGGTGCAATCTGCGATGCAGCTACTGCATGCCGGAGCCGGATTATGTGTGGCTGCCGCGTGAAGACATTCTGCAGTTCGAGGAAATCGAGACGCTGGTCGACATCTTCACGTCACTCGGCGTGGACAAGGTCCGCCTGACGGGAGGCGAACCGCTGCTGCGGCGCGATCTCCCCGAGCTCATACAGAAGCTCGCGGCGCGCCCTGCGATTCGCGACCTCGCCATGACGACAAACGGCGTGCTCCTCGCCTCGCAGGCCACGGCCCTGCGCGACGCCGGGCTTCATCGGCTGACGGTCAGCCTCGACACGCTGCGCCCCGATCGCTTTCGCCAGCTGACGCGCTTCGACGAGCTCGATCGCGTCCTCGACGGTATCGCGACCGCTGCTCCGCTCTTTGGCGGACTGAAGCTCGACGCGGTGATCATTCGCGGCGTCAACGACGACGAACTCGTGGACCTCGTCGAGTTCGCGCGGCGTTACGACGCCGAAGTCCGCTTCATCGAGTACATGGACGTCGGCGGCGCGACTCACTGGTCGCTGCCTCGAGTGATGTCGCGGCGAGAGATGCTGGATCTGCTCACCGGCCACTTCGGCCCGATCAACCCGGTCGTTGAGGAGTCTTCAGCGCCGGCCGATCGCTACACGTTGCCGGACGGGACGACGTTCGGAATCATCTCTTCGACGACCGAGCCCTTTTGCGAGAGCTGCGATCGGAGTCGGCTCACGGCAGACGGGCTCTGGTATCTCTGCCTCTACGCGGCACACGGCACTGACCTGCGCCGGCCACTCAGGGCAGGGTCGAATGCCGAGCACCTCGCTCAATTGATTCGTGCGACATGGGAAGTGCGAAGCGATCGCGGCGCCGAGGAACGCCTCGCGTCGCGCGACCGCTCGCCGCTGATCCCGGTCGATCGTCTCCGCCGTGACCCGCATCTGGAGATGCACACCCGGGGGGGATAAACGATCAATTCCCAAAACGCCAACTCCCAACTTCCAACTCCCAAACAGCGTGGCGTTCCCTTGGTAGTTGGAAATTGGGAGTTGGGAGTTGTGGTTATGCAGTCGTGGTTTGGCAGTGCTCGTCGAATGCCTGCCTGAGCATGTCAGCGATCGACCGCGCATCCCGCGTTTCAATCTGACGACGCTCGAGCATGTAGACGAGCTTGCCGTCGCGCAGCAGCGCCACTGACGGCGATGAGGGCGGATATGGCAGGAACGCCTGACGTGCACGCTCGGTGGCCTCGATGTCGGCACCCGCGAATACAGTGGTCACCAGGTCGGGCCGCCGCTCGTGCTCCAGCGCCATGACGATACCGGGCCTCGCCTTTCCGGCGGCGCAGCCACAGATCGAATTCACCACGATCATCACGGTCCCCGGCGACTCGAGGACATCCTCAACCTCTGACGGCGATTTCAACTCTCGAACCCCGACGTCGGTCAATTCCGCGCGCATCGGGGCAATGAAGTGTTCTGGATAGGGCATACAGGGATTGTAGCCTGCGAACTCCCAACTCCCAATGAGCGTTAGGAGCGTGATCCCTTTGATTGAAAGTCCTGCAGGCAGACTGTCAGCGCACCGATCTCCTGCTCGAGGCGATCGAGGATCGCCGGCGTGCCATCGAGTTGACGGTTCCGCCCCATGGTCTCCAGCTCGAATGCAGTGGCCGTTGGCCCACCATCGACGAAGTTCGAGACCGATCCCTTCAGCGCATGCGCGGCACGGCGGATTTCGTCAGCGGAGCCCGATTTCACCGCCCCCCGCAACCGCTCGAGCATGCGCGGATATTCGTCGATGAAGATCGCTGCCAACTGGGTGGCGAGCTCCATGTCGCCATCGAGACGCAAAAGCATCCGTTCAGGTGTCCAGTTCATGGCGGTGTCTGCGTTCTGAGGCGAGGCTGGGCTCTAACTGTCGCCCCAAATCTGACGCAGGCGCGCGTCCCGTCCGCACGTCCACCGGTAGAAGCGGTACTGGACCGCGTGGGTGTTGTGGTAGTCCTGGTGATAGGCCTCCGCCGCGTAGAACGCGCTCGCAGGCGTCACCTTCACCACAATCGATTGCTTGAAGCGACCCTGAAGCCGCTGTCGGGACGTCTCCGCTGCGGCACGTTGACCATCGGAGTGGACGAAGATCTCCGGGCGGTACTGATCACCGACGTCGCAGAACTGCCGATGGGCGACGAACGGATCGACGTTGCGCCAGAAATGATCGAGTAACTGGCCGTAGGTCACGACCGCCGGATCGAAGACAATCTCCACGGCTTCAACATGGCCCGTCCCGCCACGCGAGACCTGCTCGTAGGTTGGATTGCTCGTGCGACCACCCGTGTATCCGGACGTCGTGGAGATGACACCGGGGACTTTGTCGAAGTCGGCCTCGACACACCAGAAGCAACCCCCGGCAAACGTCGCCTTCTCGAATCCCGTTTGAACAACCGGAGCGGCGGCTGCCTGATCGCGCGCGTGCAGCCCGACGAACCCTCCACGCACCCACGCGTAGCCGAGCCCGAGCACGACAGCTGCAATCAGGATGAGACGCTGCGTTCGCATGGTCGCTCCTAGCTGGCAACGGACTCCGTCACGAAATCGAGCGACAGTCCGTTGATGCAGTAGCGAAGGCCGGTCGGTTCCGGACCATCACTGAAGACGTGTCCGAGGTGCCCACCGCATCGCGCGCAATGCGCTTCGGTTCGCACCATCAGATAACTCCGATCGATCTCGGTGCCCACTGCACCGTCTATCGGCTCCCAGAAGCTGGGCCAACCCGTTCCACTCTCGAACTTCGCCCTCGACGAGAACAGCTTCTGACCGCACGCCGCGCAGACGAAGGTCCCTTTTCGTTTCTCAGCGTTCAACGGGCTCGTGAACGCTCTCTCAGTGCCGTGGCCGCGCAGGATCCTGTAGCGGTCGCGTGTCAGTGCGGCGCGCCACTCGGCGTCGCTCTTCTGCACCGGGAATGTGGCGTCGTGCGCCGACGAGGTCGTTTCGCGACTCGTCAGCCACAGCGACAGCGGGCCAAGGACTCCTGCCGCTGCCAGAACACCGACGGCCTGCCGCCTCGTGACACTCATAGATGGGCCCTCACGCTCTTGGACCCCGGCAAGGGAGATTTGGATTCACCTACAGGTTAGCGTAACTCCGGGCCATGCGCCCTGAGCCATTGACGCGCTTCGCGATACCGAGGGTACACCGCCGAAACGAGTTTCCAGTACGCCGGCGAGTGATCCATCCGCTTGAGGTGCATGAGCTCGTGGATGATGACGTAGTCGCGCACCCAATCGGGCATCGCCGCGAGCCGCCAGTTGAGGCATACGTGACCGTCTCGACCGCATGACCCCCAGCGCGTGCGCTGATTGCGGATGCTGACGCGCGTCACGCGCAGGCCATGCTGATCGGCAAGCTCCTGCAGTCGAACCGGGAGCTCCGCTCGGGCCTTTGCCCTGAGCTGCTGTCGATCGTCGGGCGAGTAACGCCCCTGCGACAGCGCCGCGCGTTGACGTAACACCCAGTCGAGATGGCGTCGCGCGAACGCGTCGGCCTCCCGCCGTGAGCCGCCACGCGGGATGGTCACGCGTACGCGCCCGTCAGTGTTCGACACGGAGCAGATATCGCCGGGCGCGGCGATGGCGCACGAAATAGATTGGGGCAATCGGCTCCACCGCTGTCGGCGGAATCTCCGCATCGGCGATGCGCGCAAACGGGAGCCCCAGCTGCACGCCGACAGGATACCGCGATTTTCACGCGCCTTGACACACCCACCATCGTTAGTGTTATTTTCATAGCACTAGTGCGAGGTACATAACATGCCCGACTCTCTCCACAGCGCGCTCACGCGACGCGAGCGGCAGATCATGGACGTCCTCTTCCGCCGCGGCCGCGCCACGGCCGCGGAGGTCATGGAGGACCTGCCCGGGTCGCCAAGCTATTCCACGGTTCGCACCCAACTGCGCGTCCTCGAGGACAAGGGGCACGTGCGCCACGAGGAAGAAGGCGTGCGCTACGTCTACATGGCGGTCGTGAAGCGCCATGCCGCGCGCAAGTCGGCACTCAAACATCTCGTCGATACCTTCTTCGATGGATCGGCAGAGAAGGCCATGGCCGCACTGCTCGGCGGCGAGGCATCGAAAGTCACCGGAGAGGAACTGGATCGCATTTCGGAACTCATCTCGAGAGCACGGATCGCCGAACTCGCACAGAAGGCACGAAAGGACGCGTCGCGATGACTCTCCTGCTCAGCGTCACACTCAAGATCGCCCTTCTCACGCTCGCGGCGCTGGCGTTCACCGTCGTGCTTCGCAGACGCTCCGCTGCGATGCGGCACTGGGTGCTCGCGACGACGATGGTGTGCTGCCTGTGCGTGCCGGCAGTCGAACTGCTACTGCCCTCATGGTCGATTCCGCTTCCCGTTGCCTGGCTCACATCGTCCGCCACGTCATCACTGCACCTTTCCAGCAGTGTGCTGGCGACGCAAGCTTGCGTCGGCCGCGCCCGCGACTGCCACGGATGACGTGAGCACAAGCGGGTCGCTATCCCTCGGTGCCCTGATGGCGGCGATCTGGCTCGGAGGCGCGGCGATCGGATTCGCCGTGCTCGGCGCCGGATTGCTGCGACTCCGGGCGCTTGCCGCGAAGTCTGAATCCGTCTCGACGGGAGTGTGGCGCGCGGTCGCAGATCAGATCGCGACGCGTTACGGCATTCGTCAGCACGTCCGCCTTCTGAGATGTCGGCATCCAACGCTGCTGGCAACGTGGGGGCTCGTGAGGCCGACAATTCTCCTGCCTGAAGGCGCCGAGACCTGGACCGAAGATCGTGTGCACGCGGTGCTCCACCACGAATTGGCGCACATTCTTCGCGGCGACTGGGCCGTCTCTTTGGCGGCGAGCGCGCTCAAGGCGGTGTACTGGTTCAACCCGCTGCTCTGGATCGCGTGTCGTCGCCTGCGGCACGAGAGCGAACGTGCGTGCGACGACCTGGTACTCGCGTCGGGTATCAGTGCGCCGGAGTACGCGACCCACCTGCTCGAGGTCGCGCGCGAATCTGCGCAGCGTAGACATCCCTGGTCACCGGCGATCGCCATCGCCCATCACTCGATGCTCGAAGGGAGAGTGCGTGCCATGCTGAATACTCGTCTCAACCACCAACCACTGACCGCTGCTATACGAGTCACGACACTTGTCGCGATCGCGGCGGTCGCCGCGTCCGTCGGCGTCGCGACCCTTTCAGGAAGCACCGAACGAATCATTGCGCCCGACGTGACGGCTCGTCCCGCCCGGTTCTCTGCCCGTTCTCCAGGCCGAACCGCAGAAGCCGTCGAGCGCACCGCGCGAGGCACAGGCGGCAACACCCGCGGCTCAGACGCGTGCAACAGGCGGCACGATCGAAGGCGTGCTCTATGACCAGTTCGGAGGTCTGCTGCCTGGCGCACCGGTCAGGCTGACGCAGGTCGCGAACGGGAGTTCACAGAGCTCAACGACTGATCGCGGCGGATTGTTTGTCTTCCGTGACCTGCCGGCGGGCGACTACGAGGTCATCAGTGAGCTTCCCGGCTTCCTCAGCGTGAAGGTCGTTGTCCGCGCCGAGCCAGGCGCCACCGTGCGACGCCACATCACGATGCCGATAGGCACGATTGAAGAAACGATTCTTGTGACGTGCGGCGTGGCTGGTCTGGCTCCGACAAGACCATCGGCGCCGGCAGGTTCGGCAACACCTGGTACCGCGCAACAGAAAGCGGGTCCGCGCGGGTCGGAGCCGAAAATCCCGAGCACGTTCACGGGAGGAATCGGCGGGCAGATCAAAGCGCCTCAAAAGCTTTCACACACCAATCCGGTGTGCCCGACTGGAGTGACGCCGGAGCCAACGGTCGTCCGGCTCGCGGGGCGAATCGGGATCGACGGGCTCTTCACCGATCTCCACGATGTGAGTAATGTGCCAGCGCCCTATGTCGCGTCGGCGATGGACGCGTCGCGTCAGTGGGTCTTCACGCCGACGCTCCTGAACGGAGTGCCGATCGAAGTGAACATCAGCGTCACGGTCAGGTACAGCTGGTCGAACTGACGCCGCATCACACTCGCCAACGCCCACATTCCAACTCCCAACTCCCAAATGGACTTGGGAATTGGAGGTTGGGTATTGGGAGTTGACGCCTTCTCGCTTTAGCGGAAGTTAGACACCAGGTATGCGTCGGTCTGGGCGGATCCGCGGGCGACGATCAGGCTCTTGCCGTCGGGGGTGCGGCGGCCTCGCACAATGTCCAGCGTCGCGAGATCAGTCACGCGCCTGGGCGGCTCACCGGATAGCGGCTGCAACCAGACGTTCGTGCGTTCGACCGTGGAGAACAGGATGCCGTTGCCGTCCGGCGTCCACTCCATCAACCCGTTTGCCGTTGCCGGAGCGATGGTACCAAGCTCGCGAGCCGGCGCCGATCCATCGAGCCGCATCGTCACGAGCGTCAGTCGATTCGCTCCCGTGGCGACGTTGATCCCTGCCAGGTATCGGCCGTCGGGTGACACCGCAGGCCGATCGACACCGGGAGCGATGATCGTGGGATCACCACCATCAATCGAAACCCGCCACGTCGAGACCGCCGATCCGGCTTCACCGACAGAGGCGCAGATCACGTAGCGACCGTCCGGTGTAATCGACAACCACGCAGGCCGCGGCAAATGCGCCAGCAGCCGTGCCCCGCTGCCATCGACGTTCATTCGCCAGATACCCGTCTGACCATCGCGATTCGACACGAATGCGACGGTGGTGCCATCGGCGCTCACCGCAGGCCACAAGTTCGTTCCTTCCCTGGTGAGAGTCTGACGGCCCGCGCCTTCGCGCTCGATGAGCGAGAGTTGCGTGTTTCCTCGCTCGCCTGAGCTCACGATCGTGCGACCGTCCGGCAACGGGGCGACGCCAAGCAGGCCGTCGTAGCGCTCCGAGGCAATGCGCTGCGGACTCCCTCCTCGCAGCGGAATCCTCCACAACGAATACGCGGCATCGAGGCCAACGGACACGAACGATGAGCCGTCGGCACTCACCGAGACGTTTCTGTACTCGAGGAGATCGGGCGTGACGCGATGGGGCTCGCCGTTGGGATACGGCTGATGCCACACCTTGCGTGGATACTCTCGGAATTCGTCGGCCTGATCCGCAACGAACAGGATCCCCGAGCCATCTGGCAACCATGACGTGAACGTCGCATCGCGGAAGCGGCCTGCGAACTCCTGCTTCGCACCAGAGCGCGCATCGACGGTGACGAGAACCGCTTCTCCGCTGCTCCCGTTGTGGACGACGGCCGATATCCGTTCGCCGTCTGGCGACCATGATGGCGCCGCGAAGAAGGCAGGGACGAAGAATTCCGGCGCCTGCAGACTGATGAGCGCGCCAGGGCTCTTACCGTCGATGTCTGCGGTGACAAGCGACGTCTTACCCGGCTCAGGAAAGCCTGCCCGATAAAACGCGATGCGCCGGCCGTCGCGCGAGAAGGCTGTCGTGCTGTCGATCCCGTCGAGCACGGGTGTCGACGGCCCGCCCTGCACGCTCACCGCGAACAGACGACCCGCGGGGTTCTGCGCGCTCTTCGTCGCGTAGAAAACGCGAGAGCCATCGGGCGTGAACGAGATCCCCCAGTAGCCGACCGCCGCAGCCGGCACCAGCTCGATGGTCTGTCCCTGATCGAGGTGACGGAGCCGCAGGCCTTGCATGCCGCCGGCAGACTCGACCCACGCAAGCTGGCGCCCGTCCGGTGAAATCGCTGCGTCGATGGCCGTACCGGTCGTCGTCAGGCGTTCGATCGACACACGGCCTGATGACCCCGTCGCGGTCGGAAGCCGACGATTCATCCAGACTGCTGCGACCACTGCCGCAACCAGCACGAAGGCAACCGCGGCCATCAGGAACGAGCGGCGATTCTCGCGTCGCGGCACCTCGACGACGGCCGTGTCGTTCATCTTGCGACGAACTTCGCGAAGATCGGCGGCAACCTCGCGCATCGATCCGTATCGTTGCGTCGGATCTTTGGCCAGGCAGGTCCGAACGATCCGCTCGAGCCCGTCAGGTAGCGACGGCACGAGGGTGGACAGCGGCGCCGGCTCGCGCTCGACGATCTCCTTCAGTGTCGCGAAGGCATTCGCGCCCAGAAATGCGCGCTTGCCGGTGATTGCCTCGTAGAGGACGCACCCGAACGAAAATACGTCCGTGCGGTAATCAGTCGGCTGCCCCTGCACCTGTTCGGGCGACATGTACCCGAGCGTGCCGAGCAGCCGCCCGCCGTCGGTGGCCGTCGGCTCATTACCAGCCTCCGTACGGTTCTGCATCGGATCCGCGCGAAGCTTCGCGATGCCGAAGTCGAGCACTTTGGCGTAGCCGCCCTCGGCAATCATCAGGTTCTCGGGCTTGAGATCGCGGTGGGTTACGCCGGCCGCGTGAGCCGCGTCGAGCGCATCTGCGACCTGAGCCAGGAACTCGAGCGTGCGGTCGAGATCCAGTCGATTCGCTTCGAGTGACGCACGAAGCGTCTCCCCCGACACGAGTTCCATCGCGATATACAGAACGGGCGGACCCACCGGCAAGCCATTCCGTTTCGGCGAGCTCTCGCCGATGTCGTAGATGGCAATGAGGTGTGGGTGATTGAGCGCCGATGCCGCGCGCGCCTCCAGGACGAAGCGCTCCAGGCGATCGGAATCGCGCGTGACATCCTGCCGCAGGATCTTGAGCGCGAGGTCCCGGCCCAGGACGGCGTCCTTCGCGAGGTACACCTCGCCCATCCCGCCACGTGCGATCAGGCGGGTAATGTCGAAGCGCCGGATCGTCGTGTTCGACAAGTCTTCGTCGGTCATCTCGATCGAGTTATCTTACCGGCGAATGGCCGGAAGCTGTGCCACGCGCGTCGTACACTACAGAATGCTCGCTATGATTGTCGGCATGACCAGGACGTTCTCTCCTCTTGCGCTCACTCTCGCAGCGTGTCTCGCACTCACCTTTTCTACCCGAGCCCAGGAAGGACCTCACTCGGAAGAGGCCAGCCGCATCCGCGAGTCCATCACCGTGCTCAATGAAGTGATGGCGACCTCTGATACAGCCATTCCGGCCTCGATCACGATGAAGGCCGAGGGCATCGCGATCTTCCCTGGCACGCTCAAAGGCGGGTTCATCTTTGGAGGGATGCGTGGGCGCGGCATCCTCAGCGCGCGCAACGAAGACGGTTGGTCTGCACCGACGTTCATGACGCTCACAGGCGGCAGCATCGGGCTCCAGATCGGAGGTGAAGCGACCGACCTGGTGCTCGTCATCATGAACCGGCGCGGCCTCGAGCAGTTCGTTCGCAACCAGTTCAAGTTCGGCGCCGACGCTGCGGTCGCAGCCGGACCGGTTGGGCGAGACGCGCAGGCGAACACAGACCTTCAACTGCGCGCGGAGATCCTCAGCTACTCGCACTCCAGAGGCCTGTTCGCCGGGGTGACGGTCAACGGCAGCACGGTGCGCGCCGATCTCGACGCAAACGAGCGCTTCTATGGCAAGCGGCTCACCGGACCTCAGCTCGTCCTCGACAAGGCCATCGTCGAGTCCTCCACTCCGGTACCGGAGTGGATCCAGACATTGAGCCGGCACATCACTCGCTGAGTTACTTCTTCAGGCGGTCGTCGAGACGTTCGGCGAGGGTCCTGAGCACCCTGATCCTCGCGAAGTTCTTGTCGTTGCCTTCAACGAGCGTCCACGGCGCGATCTTCGTGCTCGTGCGTTCCACCATGTCGTTCACGGCGACGGTATAGTCCTCCCATCGTTTGCGGTTGCGCCAGTCGTCATCGGTGATCTTCCACTGCTTGTAGCTGGTGCCGCTCCGATCCTTGAAGCGTCTCAGCTGCTCCGCTTTGCTGATGTGGATCCAGAATTTCACCAGCAGAATCCCGTGGTTGACGAGCTGTTCCTCGAAGTGATTGATCTCGCCGTACCCGCGCATGTATTCGGCTTCGGTCGCGAAGCGCTCGACACGCTCAACCAGCACACGACCGTACCAGCTGCGATCGAAGATCGTGAGGCGGCCTGCCCGCGACAGGTGACGCCAGAATCGCCACAGGTAGTGATGTGCGCGCTCCTCGTCAGTCGGCGCAGCGATCGGAATCACCTGGTAGTCACGAGCATCGAAGCTTCCCGTCACACGGCGGATCGCGCCACCCTTGCCGGCGGCGTCCCATCCCTCGAAGACGAGAATGGTTGAGACGCCGCGTTTGGCGGCTCGCCGCTGCAGGAGATTCAGTCGCGAGTGCTGCTCCGCCAGCTGCTTTTCGAAGGCATCGTCGCTTACCTTCTGTGACAGATCGAGGTTGTCGAGAACGTTGAACTCACGCTCGACACGCCTGATGGCTTTCACGGGACCATCAGCGGCCGCCTTGCGCTCGGCCGCTGGCGAACGTTCCGGCCTACCGCTGGAAGCACGTTCGAGACCTCGCCGAATCGCGTTGCGAAGCTCGGTGGCAACGGCGACCGTTCGATAGCGTTCGTCTTCCCCTTCGACGATGTGCCACTGTGCCGCGTCGGTGCTGGTGCGGCGAATGGCGCGATCGGCAGCGCTCACGAACTTGTCGAACATCTCCCAGTGTTTCCATTGCTCCTTCGTGACACGCCACCGCTGCAACGGATCCTTCTCGAACTCCTTCAGCCGCTCCTTCTGGGCATTCTTGCTCAGATGCATCCAGAACTTCACGATCACGGCGCCATCGTCGGTCAGCGTTCGCTCGAAAGCGGCAACCTGATCGAGCAGCGAGTCGAACACTGCCGTGGTCGTGCGCCGCGCGACGCGATCGAGAATCGGCGAGGAGTACCAGGCGCTGAGAAATATCGCGATGCTGCCGTGCGCCGGCAGGTCGCGCCAGTACCGCCACAGCCGCGGGCGCTCGCGTTCATCGCTCGACGGTTCGGTGTAGCCACGCGTGGTGATCCAGCGGGGGTCCATCCACTCGTTGAGCAGATTGACAGTCTCGCCCTTGCCAGCCGTATCGACACCGGCAAACAGGACGATCACCGGGAATGACGCGGCCTGGAGGAGCTCCTGCTGGACGGCCAGCAACTCCGATCGCAGGTGCGGAACCTGTGCCTTGTAATCGCTCTTCGAGAGCTTTCGACCGACTTCGGCGGCTTCAAACATGGCGCGCCCAGTGTACTGATTCCACGGCTCGCACTACGATGTACGTCTCATGACTGACGTGATCCGGGTCTCGCCGGACAACCCGGACCCCGCTGCGATTGCCAGAGCCGCGGAATGCCTTCGACGCGGAGGGCTGGTCGCCTTTCCAACGGAAACGGTCTACGGCCTTGGCGTCAACGCACTCGATCGTGAAGCGGTGCGACGGCTCTTCGCCGCGAAACAACGGCCGGCAAACGATCCGCTGATCGTTCACGTGACGTCGATCGACTCGATTGCGGCACTCGCGTCGCGCGTGCCGGACGTCGTCGAGACACTCGGCCGGCGCTTCTGGCCGGGACCGCTGACGCTGATTGTTCCAAGGTCGCCTCAGGTGCCCGACGAAGTCACGGCTGGCCTTGCGACCGTCGCGGTGCGTGTGCCATTGCATCCGGTCGCTCGTGCGCTCATCGATGCTGCCGCTCTGCCTGTCGCTGCGCCGAGCGCCAATCTCTTTTCGCGCCCCAGCCCGACGCTGGCATCGCACGTCATCGATGACCTGAGCGGACGCATCGATCTCGTCGTCGATGGAGGCCCGACTACGATCGGCGTGGAGTCAACCGTGCTTGACCTCACGAGCGATCCGCCAACGATCCTGCGGCCGGGCGCGGTCACTGCCGACATGCTGCGTGAGGTGCTCGGGCGAGTGGACATCCGTCCTCGAGCCGCGGCGCGGGAATCGAAACCGGACGCCGCCCTGCCCTCACCCGGGCTATTAGAGAAGCACTACTCGCCTCGCGCAGAGCTGACGCTCTTCGAGGGAGGGACGGATGCGGCCCTGTCAGCGCTCGTCGACGCCGCGCGTGAGCTGCTTTCCAGAGGCCGTGTGGTCGGCATCATCGCGGCCGAAGAGGATCGCGACGAACTGGCTGCGCTCGCATCGGATCGCAACGCGCTGATGTGCATCATCGGAGCACACGACAGGCCCACGGACGTCGCGACGCGGCTCTACGCCACGCTCCGCGATCTCGATGCGGCTCGTGCACACGTCATCCTCGTGCATGGATTCGGCGATGACGGACTCGGTGCAGCGGTGCAGGATCGCTTGCGACGCGCGGCGGCTGGCCGAATCGTGAGAGCGTAGCTACCTCAAGACCGGAACCCAGCCCTTCTCGAATCGAGCACGAGTGAGCAGCGTCAGCACAAGACCGTAGTTGCGCACGCCCTCTTCAACGCGGTTGGCTTTGAGGTACTCGTCGTAGACGCGCCAGCCTGCGTCTCGTACGACCCGCACTTGCCCCCGACGCACGCGTTCGGCAACGGCTTCAACATCACCGCGGGGGCCTTCTTCGAGCCCCGCCGCGAGCTGCCGCCGATCGCCGGCGCCGACCTCGGAGCTGACCTCCCAATACAGGAACAACCAGCCGCTGTATGCCGCAGGCGTCGCAGCGCGAATGCAAGTGAGGAAGCCGACAAAGCTCGCTTCGGATTCATCGGCGTAGCCAGCCAGGTGCGCCCATTCGTGCGCAGCGACAGACGGCTTCTCGAATGGAAGCAGATCTGGATTGGCAAGCACTTCCAGGCCGAACGGATTGATCATGCCGTCCACGCTCGTCCACCGGAAGTACGGCCCGAAGAGCGACCACTTGAGTCGCCCTGGCACCATAGGCCGGGTGTCCGTCAGGTCGGTGAGTACCTCGTGATAGGCGTCACGCATCCGATGCTCGCGCCACGGCGAGGTGCGCCATCCTTCTGCGTGCGCGGCCGCATGCGTCGCGTTCAACTGGCGAACCGCCAGCCGACCGAGGTCCATAATCGCTTCCTGTGATGCGTCGCGCTCGAGAACCAACCTGTCGATCATCGAGACACGCCGATAGTTCAGTCCCCACAACAGCAAGAACCCAAGGTAGATCACGGCCGCTGAGGTCACGATTCGCAAAAGCGTGGTCAAAAGCACCGTCCACTTCTTTTTGCGGCGCGCCTGGCGGACGCTTCGAACAAGTGTCAGGAGCACGAGACACACACCGCCGACCACCAGAACGTCGAGAAGAGCAAACGGCACGAGATTCGAGACAGGCGTCAGGCCCCGCTGGATGATTGGGTAGAGCCCGGTTGAATACCACCGCTCGACGAATCGCGCATCCATTCGCCCGAAGCCGGCCAACAGGGCCAAGCCAATCGCACAGATACTGAACGCCCACCGCATCCCGCCCATTATCGACGCACTTTTGTAATGGGGTCTGACCCCTTTACAATTCGACTCAGATGCGCCTGACGTCTGCTCTCGTCGTCGCGCTCCTGTCCGCTCTTACAGCGGACGCACAGGAACTGTCCCCCGCGAATTCAGAGACCGGCCGTATCGCCGGCCACGTCGTCACCGACTACGCGGAGCTCGTCGCCGACGCGACGGTCACACTCTTGGGGAGCAACGAACAAGGCGTCGCCGAAAGCCGAAGAACCACCACCGACAACACCGGAGCCTTCAGCTTCACACAGCTTCCGGAAGGCCACTACATCCTGTCTGCAACGAAACAGGGTTACACGAGCAGGCAGCTTGGCTCACAGTCCGAGGCCGGTCTCGCCTCTTTCGACGTCGGGCCGGAACTCGATCTTCCTCGCGACGGTCAGGCACTCGATCTCCAGATCGTCTTCCGCCGCGCCGCCAGCATCGCGGGCCGCATCATTCGTCCGGATGGCAGCGCGGCCCCAAACGTCAACGTACAGGCGGCAATTCGCTCTGGCAACCAGCGCGTACCAATTTTTCAATTGCGGACGACGACTCAGTTCGACGGACGGTATGAGTTCAGCGACCTTCCGCCTGGCGAGTACCTCATTGGCGCAACAAACGTCACGATGCCTACCAGGCAAGGCCGCGAGGCGGACCTCACCGACGATGGACAGGCGGCGCGAAATGCGGCCGTCGCCGCGGCGGAGAATGTTCATGTGAGCTGGTATCCCGGAGTCACGGAGCGAGAGCCCGGCAGCGCCGTTACAGTTCTCGAAGGGGTCAACGCCGAAGGCATCGACATCTGGCTGACGCCGGCACAGCGTTTCAGCGTTTCTGGACGCGTGTTCTGGCCGGTTGGCGTCTCGATCGACGACATCACAATCGACTATGGCGATCCGGCGGGCACACGGTCCGGCATGTGGCTCGTGTCCGACCCCGGCGGGTTGTTCACGCTGTCTGGAATTGTGCCAGGCGCCCTGACGATGCTCGTGCGCGCGGAGACCGATCAGGGAATGCTCATGGGCATCGCGACGACTGAAGTGACCGTCGATTCGGTCGAGGACGTCCGCATCGTCGTCGATCGACCAGGCCTCGTTACCGGCCGCATTGTCTACGAAGGGAATGTTCCGGCCTCGTCGCGCGCCAGCGCACTCGTTGCTCACCAGAGGCTGCTCACAGTGTCCGCACTGTACCCGGCGCCAGAGTCGTCAATCGACTCGAGTGGACGATTCGAGCTCCGTAACACCGTCGGCGAATACGAATTCGATCTCGAGGGCCTGGGAACCGGGCTGTCGATAAAGCGTGTGACGCGCAACGGGCGGGCACTGCCGGCGAACCGGCTTGGCGTGGCTCCTGGCGAGACCGTGCGCGACCTCGAGATCGTCGTCGGTCGATAAATCTACTTCGCTACTTAACTACTTTGACCTTTGCCCTTCGAACTTACAGAAGGGCTCGCCTTTTTCTTTGAGCTTCGCCTCGAGGCGCTCGGTGCAATCGCAGGAGGAGCATGCCCAGTACTCAGTGCCGTTCTCGTGGCGGCATCGGCTGCGCGCGTGTGCGTCCTTGACAGACAGCAGATCGAAGTAGGCCTCCCAGTACGGACGCTCCTCTTCGAGCGGCGTGACGCAGAAGCACGTCTCCACCCATTTCACCGAGCCGTCGGGCAGTTGCCGCGCCTGCTGCATGTCGTACTGATACTCGTCGCCAGCAATGGAACCCGCGCCAAGGGTCCCGTCCTGAATGGCTCGATCGAGCGCCTGACGGCGGCCGGATCTTACGCGGGCGGTGACGAGGTAGCGCATCGATTGATGTTACGCTTTCGCGCATGCGAGCGACCGCTATTTTCATCGGGGCGCTGCTGACGGCCTCATCAGCCCTCGCGCAACAGCCAGGCGACCGCTGGGAAAAGTATGTCGCCGCCTTTGAAGAATCCGACCGGACCGCACCACCACCTAAAGGCGAAATCGTCTTCGTCGGCAGCTCGACGATCCAACGATGGGACACCGCCCATTACTTTCCGGATTTGAAGATCATCAACCGGGGAATCTCGGGCACCGAGCTATCTGACGCTCTTAGATACATCGACCGGCTTGTGCTTCGATACGAGCCCAGACTTGTCGTCGTCTACGCCGGTGACAATGACATCGGCGGTGGAAAAATCTCCGAACAGATTGCCGTAGACTTCGAGCGCTTCGTGCACGCTGTTCAGGCAAGGCTCCCTCACACCCGCATTCTCTACATCGGGATCAAGCCGAGTCCGCTCCGCTGGCTGCAGGTTGACCGGATGCGGGCTGCAAACGATATCATTCGAGCAATTTGTCAAAGAGACGACCGCCTTGCCTTTCTGGACTTCGACAACCTGATGCTCGGCTGGGACGAGAAGCCACGCCGGGATCTGTACGTCGAGGACGGTCTGCATCTGTCGCCGCTGGGATACCAGGTGTGGACGGCGGTGCTCAAACCTTATCTGATTCCGTAGCCAGACAACCATGACGCGCGCTCGTCTGGCGGCGATCGTCGGAGCGCTCTCGGTTCTATCGATTTCGGTCACGGCGCAGCAAGGCCAGGCGCCTGCCCCGACCGGCGGCGGACGGATCGGCGGCATCGGCATCGGTGCGTATCCGCAGCGCACCGAAGACACGGCAGCCGTCGAGCGCGGACGTGCCACCTTCAGCACCAATTGTGCGTTCTGTCACGGCGCCGATATTCGCGGTGGCGACGGCGGACCGAGCTTGCTGCGCTCCCAACTCGTGCTCGACGATCAGCAGGGCGAGCTCATTGGACCGGTGATCCGCTCCGGCCGGGCCGACCGCGGCATGCCCGCGTTCGCGATGAACGCCGATCAGATTGCAGACCTCGCCGCCTTCATGCACAGTTTCAGAGTGGCGGGCTACGACGCGTCCCGGAGTCGTCCGCCATCGATCGTCGTCGGTGACGCCACAACGGGAGAGAAGTACTTCACCGAGACGTGCGGGTCGTGCCATTCCACGACGGGTGATCTGCAGGGAATCGCGACACGTATCGCCGACCCGCGGCTCCTGCAACAGAGCTGGATGATGCCTGGCAGCGTTCTCGGGCGTGGCGCTCCCCCACCAGCGCGCCCGCGCCCACCGACAGCCACCGTCACGCTGCCGACCGGGGAAACGATTCAGGGACAGCTCGAACGCGTGGACGACTTCGCCGTGTCGCTCAAGACGTCCGACGGCAGCCGGCGATCGTTTCGGGTGACGAGCGGCGTCCAGGTGACCATCGCCGATCCTCTTCAACCGCACCGCGATCTACTGCGACGGTACCGCGATGCAGACATCCACAACGTCACCGCGTATCTGAGCACGCTCAAATGAACAACACGGTCCGAGGGTGTGACGGGGCGAAGGTGCGACGGGACAACGCGGCGAGGGTGCGAGGGTTCGCTTGTCTTCTCGTGGCCTCAGTCACCGTGGCGCTGGCGGCGCAGCAGCAGGGCCTGGAGCCCAAAGACATCCTCAAGCCGCTGTCGGATTCGTGGCCGACGTACTCCGGGGACTACTCCGCGCGCCGTTACAGCGCACTGAAGCAGATCAATCAGACGAACGTGAAGAACCTGAGCCTGGCATGGACGACGGCCGTGACAGCCGGGCCAGGGACGGTAGCCGTCGCACCGCCCTTCGGCCCCGCGCCGCCGGCGGTCATCGAAGGCGGTGTCGGCGATAACGAGTTCGTCGGCGCCACGACGATTAAAGGCGCAGTCCTCGCGGTCGACGGTGTGCTGTACGTGACTGCGCCCGACAACGTCTGGGCGCTCGACGCCCTCGATGGGCACCTGCTGTGGCGATTCTTCTGGCGGACGCGCGGCGGCACGCACATCGGCAATCGCGGCGCGGCGATGTGGCGCAACTATCTCTTCTTCGTCACGCCAGACGATTACCTCATCTCGCTCGACGCGCGCACTGGAAAGGAACGCTGGCACAAAGAGATCGCGAACTTCAACCAGCAGTACTTCCTGACTTCGGCGCCTGTCGTCGTCGACAACCACGTCATCGTCGGCACCGGCAACGATCTCGACTCGACCGGGTACCTCCAGTCGTTCGATCCGGAAACCGGCGATGTTCAGTGGACCTTCTATAGTGTCCCCACGAAGCCGGGAGATCCGGGCCTCGAGACCTGGAAGGATCTCGACGCCGCCCGCAATGGCGGCGGCCACCCGTGGCTGCCCGGCGCCTACGACCCCGAGACCCGTCTCTACATCTTCGGCACTGGCAATCCGACTCCGGCCTATACGTCGGCGCCACGCGGCTATGGCGACAACCTGTTCACGTGCTCCATCGTTGCGGTGCACGTCGACACAGGGAAGATGGCCTGGTACTTCCAGACCTCGCCGCACGACACGCACGACTGGGACTCGGCGCAGACACCGGTGCTCGTCGATGGTGAGATCAACGGCCGTCGTCGCAAGCTCGTGGTGACCGCCAGCCGCAACGGCTACTACTTCACATTGGATCGGACAACAGGGGAACGCCTCGTCACCAGCCAGTTCTCAGAGACCGCGAACTGGGCGAGTGGATTGAACGCCAAAGGCCAACCGGTCCGGATTCCCGAGAAGGATCATCACGTTGGCGGTGCGCTGGTGTCGTCGAACAATAGCGGCGCAACCAACTGGCCGCCGCAAGCATTCAGCCCAGATACGGGGCTGTTGTATGTACCCGTGGCCGAGAACTACGCGATGTACTACCTGACCGAACTCGACCCGCGAGGTGCAATGGGCCTTGGTGGTAAGGACGAGATTTCGGTTGGCGGCGTCGGCAACTACATCATCGCCATCGACTACAAGACTGGCAAGACGGCGTGGAAGCACAGATTCAGCGCGGCGAATGATGGGCCGCGCAGCCCGGGCTTGCTGACGACGGCAGGCCGGCTGCTCTTCGCTGGCGACGTGTCCGGAAATTTCATCGCGTTCGATGCGGTAAACGGGAAACCACTCTGGCATGCGCGCATTGGAAACGTATCCAACGCTCCGCAGACCTATCTCGTCGATGGTCGCCAGCACGTGCTCGTCGCGGCGGGCGATCGTCTGTATTCGTTTGCGTTGTATTGAGGGAACTATGCTGACTCGACGCGAGTTTGGAGCGTTGACTCTGTCCAGCCTGGCGCTGCCGTCGGTGCTCCGCGCGCAGACGGTGTCTGGCGTACGACTTGGTGTGCAGACGTATTCCTTCCGCGAGCTGACGCGTCCGCCGGGCGGGGACCTCGTCGATCCGATCATCGCGGCGATGAAGGAGTGCGGCCTGACTGAATGCGAGCTATGGGCACCTCAAATCGAACCGCCATCGCCGTTCGGACGCGGGCGGCCCACGCCGGAGCAGGCGCAGCAGGCACGCGAGGCCGCGAAGACGTGGAGGCTCGAGACGCCGATCGATCACTTCCGCGCCATTCGGAAGAAGTTCGAGGGCGCAGGAATGACGATCTACGCGTTCAACTACAGCCCGAACAACAGCTTCACCGATGCGGAGATCGATCGCGGGTTCGAAATGGCCAAGGCGTTGGGCGCCGAGATCATCACCGCCTCAGCGACGATCGAGGCCGCTCGTCGCATGGCGCCGTTCGCGGCGAAGCATAAGATGCCGGTGGCGATGCACAACCACTCGAACGTGACCGACCCAAACGAGTTCGCCACGCTCGAGAGCCTCGCGACGGCGCTCACACTGTCGCCCTTGTTCCGGATCAATCTCGACATCGGTCACTTCACGGCGGCCAACTACGACGCCGTGGCCTACATCCGCGAGCACCACGCCCGCATCACGAACCTGCACCTCAAGGATCGCAAGAAGGAGCAGGGTCCCAACACCGCATGGGGAACGGGAGACACGCCGATTCGCCAGGTTCTCCAACTGCTGAAACAGGAGCGCTGGCCGATTCGCGCCTACATCGAATACGAGCACAACGGTGAAGCCGGACCAGTTGACGAAGTAAAGAAGTGCTTCGCGTTCGCCAAGAGCGCACTCGCCTGATCGGAAGGATCGCCCGATGCCGTTGAGCGTCCGGATCAAGCTCTCTTCGTTGATGTTCCTCCAGTACTTCGTGTGGGGAGCGTGGTCGGTGACGATGGGGACGTGGCTTGGTCAGACGCTGGGCTTCACCGGGGAACAGATCGGCCTTGCGGCCGGCACCACTGCGCTGGCGGCGATGATCTCGCCGTTCTTCGTCGGGATGATTGCCGATCGCTTCCTGGCCACCGAGAAGATTCTCGCGGTGCTTCATCTCATCGGCGGGCTCGTGCTGTTCTACGGCTCGACGATGAGCGCGTTCGGACCGTTCTACGCGGTGCTGCTCGGCTACGCGTTGTGCTACATGCCCACGCTGGCGCTGAGCAACTCGCTCTCCTTCCACCAGATGAAGGATCCGGCGCGCGAGTTCCCGTCGATCCGGGTTCTGGGTACGATCGGGTGGATCGTGGCCGGCCTGCTCGTCGGCACGCTCGGGCTCGAGGCGACGGCGATGCCGATGCGACTCGCCGCCGGTGCGTCGTTGCTGCTCGGGCTATTCTGCTTCGCTCTCCCCCATACACCGCCGACGCGGAGTCGCCGCGCCTCGCTGGCGGACGTCATCGGTCTCGAGGCGCTGGGCCTGCTTCGCGAACGGTCGTTCGCGATCTTCGTGCTCGGCTCGTTTCTGATCTGCATCCCGTTGCAGTTCTATTACGCGTTCGCGAATCCGTTCCTCAACGAGATTCAGGTCGTCAACGCCGCCGGGAAGATGACGCTCGGTCAGATGTCGGAGATCGGCTTCATGCTCGTGATGCCACTTTTCTTCCGACGGCTCGGCGTGAAGAACATGCTGCTTGTCGGGATGGCGGCATGGACGACGAGATACCTGCTGTTTGCGTACGGCAACAACGGTCCACTGGTCTGGATGCTCTACGCCGGAATTCTGTTGCACGGCATCTGCTACGACTTCTTCTTTGTGACGGGCCAGATCTACGTCGATCAGAAGGCACCGCCCGATCTGCGGGCGGCCGCGCAAGGCCTGATTGCATTCGTGACGCTCGGACTCGGGATGTTCATCGGGTCATGGGTCTCGGGGCGAATCGTCGATGCGTTCGCCCTGCCGGGCGGCGGGCATGCGTGGGAAAGGATCTGGATCGTGCCGGCGGCCATGGCTGGCGCAGTGCTGCTGCTGTTCGCGGCCTTCTTTCGCGCCACCGATCGCGCAGCCGCACGTGCACACGGCCACGCGGCGACTTCGGAAACCTGAGGCCTGCCAACGTTGGGAGTTGGCCCCTTGGGAGTTGGGAGTTCTCTAGAACTCTCTCCACCGGGAATAGATCGCCGAGATCGCGATCAGCCCCATCGTGTCGGCGCGCAGCGTGCGGCCTCCCATCGTGACGCGCCGGCAGGCGGCCTCGGCTGCTTCAATTTCTTCAGGCGTCCATCCACCCTCAGGGCCGACGAGCACCGTCGCCGCCTTCGGCGGCTCGACGTCGAGCTCCGCAAACGTGACCGCGGCCTTGGTCGCGCCCGGCTCGACGAGCATGAGCGCTGGTCCAGCCAGCCATTTGGCCAGCAGGAATGCGATGAACGCGTCGAAGGTGACCGGCTCGAGGATCGGCGGAACGATAGCCCGGCCGCATTGCTTGGCGGACGAAATCGCCACACGCTCCCAGCGCTCCTGGCGTCGACCCTTCTCCAGTATCGCAACGGTCGTTTCGGTTCTCGCGGTGAGGATCGGCCGAATCGCCGTGGCGCCAATCATGACGGCGTCGCGTACGACATCGTCCATCTTGTCGCCCTTGAGCACGGCTTGCGCGAGCGTGACCTGAAGACGCGGCTCTGGCGCCGGCTCCCGGGCGTCGCCGAGCCGCACGCGCACACCATCCTTCGCTGCAGCCTCGACGACCGATTCGAATTCATCGCCGCTCCCGTTGAACACGCGAACGGCGGCCCCCGCGCCCAGCCTCAGGACGCGAGTCAGGTGTTCTGCTTCCTCTTCCGGAAGCGTGATGAGTTCGCCGGTCGCCTGTGCCTCCGGCGCGAAGAAACGAGGGTGCACGCCAACGAATTATAGAGGGTCGAGGACGCGTACGGCCGAGTGCTATCCTCTTCGTACCTTGGCGACGTGGTGGACGTCCTGGCTTGAAGGTGTCTGGCGAGACATTCGTCACGCGATCAGAGGGCTGCGACGATCGCCCGGATTCGCAGCGATCGCGATCCTGACGCTTGCGCTCGGCATCGGGGTCAACACGGCAATCTTCAGCGTCGTCAACGGCTTGCTGCTGCGTGCTCTGCCTGTCGCTGCCCCCGAGCAGTTGGCACTGGTCTCGACGCGCGAGTCGATCGAGCAGGGATACCCTGCCGGATGGAATTACCAAATCTGGAATCAGATCCGTCAGCGTCAGGACCGTTTCGACGGCGCGGTCGCGTGGACGGTGTTTCCTCAATCCTTCGATCTCGCAATGGGCGGCGAGCGGCAGTCCGTGGACGGCTTGTTCGTGAGCTCGAACTTCTTCAGCGAGCTCGGCATCCCGCTTCTTGCCGGCCGCGGCTTCACTGAATCGGAAGACATACTCGGGTCGGCTGATGGCCGTGTGGCTGTGATCAGTTACGGGTTCTGGCAGCGGCACTTCGGCGGCGCAGCCGACGTCGTGGGGAAAGCTCTTTCGATCAATCGAGTGCCGGTCACGATTATTGGTGTCACACCGCCACAATTCCTCGGACCGGAAGTTGGCCGGTCATTCGACGTCGCGACTCCGATCGGCGCTGCTCCCGTCGTCCTCAACGAACCGCAATGGGGCGGACCGGCCGGGCGCTCGTATCTGGCGGTGATGCTCCGACTGCGTGGCGACCAATCGATGGACGCTGCGTCAGCGATGCTCCGAGCGATGCAACGCGCGATTGTTCAGGAGGCGATGCCTCCGAATGCCATCTGGGGAGAGCTCCAGGACATGCTGATGAAGGATCCCTTCGCGCTGGCGCCAGCGTCTGCGGGAACTTCGGAGTTGCGGCGACAGTATTCTCGCTCTCTTCTCACTGTCCTCGTCATCGCAGCGCTGGTCCTGTTCATTGCGTGCGCGAACGTTGCGAATCTTCTCCTTGCACGGTCCACGGCCGCTCGGCATGAAATGAGCGTCCGCCTGGCGCTTGGCGCGCCACGCAGCCGACTTGTCCAGCAGCTGCTCGTCGAAAGTCTCGTGCTATCAGGCATCGGCGCGATGGCCGGCCTGGTCCTGGCCAGTTGGGGCAGCAGTGCACTCGTGAGTCAGCTCGCCACGTGGTTCGATCGCGTCGTCCTGGATGTGTCGATCGACTGGAGAGTCCTGACCTTCACGATCGTCGTGTCCGTGGTGACAGCCGTGCTCTTCGGCACGCTGCCAGCGGTGCGCGCATCTCGTACTGCGCCCGGCGGTGCACTGGATTCGCTATCCGAACTGCGAAGCCGAAGCCGCACGGTTCACTTGC
The DNA here is from genome assembly GCA_963818645.1 of uncultured Acidobacteriota bacterium. Lineage (GTDB taxonomy): Bacteria > Acidobacteriota > Vicinamibacteria > Vicinamibacterales > UBA2999 > Gp6-AA40. The sequence goes on from CAWFTF010000012.1 coordinate 50,625, forward strand.
ACGGCGGCCTCATCGCGGCGCAGGTCGCCTTGTCGGTGGTCCTGCTCGTCGCGGCAGGACTCTTCATTCGATCGTTCGAGCAACTCGGAGCCGTGGCGCTCGGCTTCGACAGCGAGCGCGTGCTGGTCGTCGATATCAACACGAGTCGTACGGGAGTCGATGCGAAGAATCGCGCTGCGTTCATGGAAAGCCTTGCGAGCGCCGTTCGAGCGGTTCCCGGTGTCGCACACGCGGCGGCCTCGCTCAACACGCCCGTCAACCACGGGGTCACGGCAGTCTCGGACTTCACCGTGCCAGCTAACCGCGAACTGCCTCCGGCGCAGCGGCGGGTGATTGTGAACCTCGTGACGCCTGGATGGTTTGAAACATACGGGATGATGGTGCGCGCTGGTCGCACTATCAACGAGCGGGATACGGCCGGTGGCGAGGCCATCGTCGTCGCCAACCAGGCGTTCGCGCAGAAGTTTTTCCCAGACGGTAACGCGGTCGGCTCGATTATCTACAACTCAATGGCGCGTACCGGTAAGCCGCCGGCACCGCTGACGATTGTCGGCGTAGTGGCCAACGCCGTCGATCAGTCGCTGCGAGCGAACGCGGTCCCCACTGTCTATCAACCACTGTCGCAGTTTTCGGTGCCGCTGCCGCTGGTCGACATGAGCCTGAGTGTGCGCGCCGCATCCGGTTCACCTGCCATGCTGGCGCGCAGTGTCTCGGCCGCACTGACCTCGGTGGATCGCAATCTTTCGTTCACTTTCCATCCGCTCGAGGAGCAGGTCAGCGCGGCACGGCAGCGAGAGCGTCTGGTTGCGTGGCTTTCCGGCTTCTTCGGAGCACTGGCTCTCCTGCTTGCGGGAATCGGCTTACATGGCGTCATGTCGTATGCCGTCGAGAAGCAACGAGTTGAAATCGGCATCCGTATGGCTCTCGGCGCTCAGCGCGACGATGTCATCACGCTCACGGTCCGTCACACGCTCATCATGACCATTTGCGGCGTGGCGGCAGGCCTTGTTGTCGCTGCCGCGCTGACTCGCTATTTGCAGACGCTCTTGTTTGGCATCGAGCCTCTCGATTCCGCGACGTTCATCGCCGCGCCAGCCGTGCTTCTCGTTGTGGCGCTCCTCGCCTGCTACATGCCCGCCCGTCGAGCGACATCGATCGATCCGATGATCGCGCTGCGCTGCGAGTAAGTCGACAGTCGTGTCGTGCATCGCACCGACATACCTCGCACGGATCGCACCCTGCTATACTCGCCTCACCTTCGATGTTCTTCCGCGGTCAGACTATTGGGAAGTACCGCATCCTGTCCTCGCTAGGCAGTGGTGGCTTCGGCACCGTCTACCTCGCCGAAGACACGATGATCAAAAAGAAGGTCGCGCTCAAGGTTCCGCACAAGCAGAACGTCAGCCTGCTCAAAGAGGCGCAATTGCTTGCGTCCATGAGTCACCCGAACATCGTCGGCGTCCTCACCGCCGAAAAACAGAACGATGTGCTGTTCATCGTGATGGAGTACGTGCCGGGTGAGACGCTGGAGGAACTGATCGTTCGAGAGGGAGTGCTCGACCTCGCAAAGGCGCTCGACTTCAGCTGTCAGATCTGCAACGCCGTTGACCACGCGCATGGCGCCGGCATCCTGCACCGCGACATTCGCCCCGGGAACATGCTCATCTCCGAAAACGGGATGCTCAAGGTCAGCGACTTCGGCACGTCGCGATACCTGGAGATTGCCGCGCACGGCACAACCGTAATCGGCAGCCCGCCGTACATGGCGCCCGAACAGTTCTACGGGAAGGCTGTGTTCGCCAGCGATATCTACTCGGTGGGCGTGACGATGTATCAGATGCTCACCGGCACGATGCCGTACGACACGCCCGACGCCGCGCGACATCACACGACTCGCACGCGGTGAGATGCTCTCGGCCCCGCGGATCAAGAACCCGAAGATTCCGAAAGCGATCAATGACATCGTGCTGCGAGCGATGGCGCCCGAACCGACCGACCGCTATCAGAAGGCTTCAGAACTGCTCGAGGCTCTGCTGGCGGCACGCGAGCCAGCTCCACGTCGCGCCGTCGGACGAGGCGGCACGGCAAACGCCGAAGCGAATGTGGCTGAGATTCAATCGAGGCTTCGCGCCCGCGAAACCCCGCCCGCGCGCTTCTGCTGGCACTGCAGAAAGCCGCTCCATGCCAGGACCGCTCGCTGTCCTTTCTGTAACGAAGCACAGTAACTCTGCAGTTCCAGGTTCCACGTTCCGGGTTCCATGTTCGTGTTCGGGGTTCCTGTTCGTGGTTCGGGGTTCCAAGTTCTCGGTTCCAGGCGCGGGTTCGCGCGCGATAATCGTGTCGAACCTCGAACCTTGAACCCGGAACGTCGAACCGGAACCAAGAACACGAACCCGGAACTCGGAACCTGGAACACGGAACGGCACGATGCAGATCCTGCTGCTCTCAATGCCCGACAGTTTCGAGCATACGCCGACGATCGCGGTGCGTATGCCGAACGGTGGACTCGCATCACTTGCAGGCAACGTCGACAGCCATCACCAGGTGGCGATCGCCGATCTCATCCTCGCGCAGTCATCCGTCCAGGCCACCGTCGTACGGCTGATGGAGCAGCTCCAGCCTCGGCTGGTCGGCCTGTCGGTGATGACATTCCAGCGCGGCACGGCACGACGCATCATCTCCCTCATTCGATCGATCAAGCCTGACGTACTCGTTGCCGTCGGCGGCTACGACCCGTCGCTGGCGCCCGAGGCATGGACGGATCCGTCGCTGGGCGTGGACTTCATCGTGCGCGGCGAGGGCGACCTCACCTTTCGCGAACTGCTCCGCGCGATCGAAGGACAGGGATCGCTGTCGAACATCTCTGGTCTCTGGTTTCGATCGCCTGACGGTTTCCAGCGCAACCCGGCGCGACCTGCAACAACGCTGAAGGACGGCGAAGTGCGGCCTCCCTCGCGCGCCGCGCGCGTGCTGTCCGGCTACACGATGATGGGACGCCCCATCGACGTCGTCGAGACGTCGCGCGGCTGCACGTTCGACTGCAGCTTCTGTTCGATCATCGAGATGCGCGGGCGCAACTTTCATCGCTTCTCCATCGATCGAGTGATCGCGGACATCAGGGACGCTCACGATCGTGGCGCGCGGTCGATCTTCCTCGTGGACGACAACATCACGATCGACGTCCCTCGACTCGAGGCGCTCTGCCGGGCCATCGTCGAGCACGGCCTCGACGACATCATGTACGTCGTGCAGGCGATGACAGCGGCGATTGCCACGCACGGAGCGTCACTGGCGCCGCTGATGCGCCAGGCTGGATTCCGCTACGTGTTCCTCGGCATCGAGAACGTGCTCGAAGACGATCTCGCGTTTCTGAGGGCCACCGCCAAGAACAGCCGGAAGCAGGAGAACACGACACTCGCGGCAGTGAACGTCCTGCACCAGCACGGCCTGCTCGTCGTCGGCGGACTCATCGTCGGCAATCCCGACGACACGCGCTCCTCGATAGAGACCAACCTCGCGTTCGCGAGGAAGTACGTGGACTGGCCGTACATCCAGCACCCCACGCCGTATCCCGGCACACCCATGACGCGCGACTTCCGCGAGCGCGGACTCATCGTCAATCAGCGCGTCGAGGAATACGACGGAACGTCAGCGGTGACACGAAGCGCTCATCTCGACGCAGAAGAAATCGAGTTCATGCGCTGGAGGGCCGAGCGCTGGATGAAAGTCCGCCACATTCCGACCGCCTTTCGGCTTCATCCCGGCTTTGTGCTCAGGCACTGGCGCGGAATGATGACGCATACCTTTCGCGGAACCACGTGGCGCTCGCTCATCGGCCTGGAGTCCGTGCGCGACACCTTCCGCCGCTATCGTCAGATCCGTGCGCAGGAACGCGAGTATCTGGCATGGCCGGACCCACTCGCGGCGCAACGCACCGAGCGGAGCCAGCCGTGGCATCGCGAGACGCTGAACTGGGTGGCCGGTAGCTGAGCCGGCGGGTCCGAATGAACAGGACCCAGCCACCAGCAGCCAGTAACCCAGCTAACCCCAATGTCCCCGTGACATTGGGCATTTCCCGGAAGGACGGGTTACGATCTGATCAACTCCCAGTCTCCAACTCCCAATTCCCAAGAGCAGCTGACTCAGTTTGGGAGTTGGGAGTTGGGCGTTGGAAGTTGACTGCAATCGAGTTTGAAGGGAGCGTCGTATGTCATTTCCTGGGACCGGCACCATCTGGATGAACGGCAAGCTCGTGGACTGGGCAGATGCCAAGATCCACGTCGCGTCACACGTCGTTCACTACGGCAGCGCAGTCTTCGAGGGTGCGCGGTGCTACGACACCCGCCAGGGCCCGGCCTGCTTCAGGCTGGATGCGCACATGCGGCGCCTGTTCGACTCTGCTCGAATCTACCGGATGGAGGTCCCCTACGATCAGCAGACGCTGACCGACGCGACGATGAACCTGATTCGCACGAACGGGTTCAAGGCGTGCTACATCCGCCCGATCGTGTACCGGGGATATGACTCGCTCGGCGTCAATCCTGCGCCGTGTCCCGTCGACGTCGCCATCATGCTGTGGGAATGGGGCGCCTACTTCACGAAGGAAGCGATCGAGGAAGGTCTCGACGTCAAGATCTCGACGTGGGCACGAAATGCGCCGAACACCACGCCGGCCATGGCGAAGAGCGTCGCCAACTACGCCAACGCGCAGTTGATCAAGATGGAAGCGATCGCGGACGGCTACGCCGAGGGTATCGCGCTCGACACGCAGGGAAACCTGAGTGAAGGCAGCGGCCAGAACGTGTTCGTCGTGCGTGAAGGGATCATCTACACGCCGCCAATCGGCAACTCCGTGCTCTGGGGCATCACGCGCGATTCGGTCATGACCATTGCTCGCGAGCTTGGTTTCGAGGTCAGGGAAACCACGCTTCCGCGCGAAACGCTCTACATGGCCGATGAAGTGTTTTTTGTCGGAACGGCCGTGGAAGTCACGCCGATTCGGTCGGTCGACCGCGTGAAGGTGGGCCGGGGCCGGCGAGGCCCCATCACCGAGGCGATCCAGCAGCGATTCTTCCAGATTGTGAATGGAGAGGCGCCGGATACCCACGGCTGGCTGCAGCCGATCAACGCGCGCGAGGCCGCTACATCGGGAGCCGCCAAGAGCCGATAACCTACGGGAGTAGGTCCGAACGGGCCGGTGCACTTCCGCACCGCCCGCTTCGGCCAACCCGTAGCATGCACGTCAACGATCTGCTCAAGATTGCCGTCGTCAGCGGCGCCTCGGACCTCCACCTCAAAGTCGGGACATACCCGATGATGCGGGTGCGGGGAACGCTCATCCCGGCAACCGAAGAACGTCGCCTCGAACACGAGGACATCGTTGCCATGGCCGCGGCCGTGCTGCCTGCCGGGCACCGAGACAAGTTTCGCGACAACCACGAGGTCGATCTGGCATACAGCGTGGCTGGGTTGGGCCGTTTCCGCTGCAATGCGTTCCAGCAGCGCGGCACCATCGGGATGATCTTCCGCGTGATTCCGATGCGCGTCGCCACCATCGAAGATCTTCTGCTCCCCAAGGTGCTGAAGAAGATCGCCGGCGAGGAACGTGGCCTTGTACTCGTCACAGGGACGACGGGTAGCGGCAAGAGCACGACGCTGGCAGCCCTCATCGACGAGATCAACTCGACGCGTACCGCGCACATCATGACCATCGAGGACCCGATCGAGTACCTCCATCGGGACCAGCGCTCGGTCATCAACCAGCGCGAGATCGGCGTCGATACGAGGTCGTTCGGCGACGCGCTGCGCAGCGCGCTTCGACAGGATCCCGACGTTATCCTGGTCGGTGAGATGCGCGACCTCGAAACCATTCAGACGGCGCTCCTCGCCGCCGAGACTGGTCACCTGGTGTTCTCGACACTGCACACGCTCGATGCCACGGAGACCATCAACCGCATCATCGCCGTGTTCCCGCCTCACCAGCAGAAGCAGATTCGCATCCAGCTCGCGAGCGTGATCAAGGCGGTGGTCTCACAGCGCCTGATGCCGAGGAGCGATATGAAGGGACGCGTACCGGCCGTCGAAGTCCTCATCAGCACGGCGTACATCCGGGACTGCATTCTCGACAAGGAGAAGTCGCACCTGGTGCACGGAGCGATTGCCCAGGGCACGTCGCAGTACGGGATGCAGACCTTCGATCAGTCGATCTTCACCCTCTTCGAGCAGGGGCTCGTCTCCTACGAAGAGGCACTTCGCTGGGCCACCAACGTGGACGAGTTCAAGCTCAAGGTGCAAGGCATCCACACCACGGCGGACATGGCGCGCGATCAGATGGCGCGAACCGGCCAGACCAATGGCGGCAAGTCTGCGGAAATCACCAGGTTCGGCGGATAAACTCTTCAGGTGTCCGACGACACCTATCTCACTGCGCTGAAGATGCTCGTGCGGCGCGAGCTATCGGAGGCGCAGCTTCGCCAGCGACTCCTCCGCCGTCAGCACGACCCTGACGCGATCGAAGCCGCCCTCACCCGACTCAAATCCGAGCGCAACCTCGACGACGAGCGCGTCGCCGGCGCGATCGCGCGATCCGAGACCAACCTCAAGAAACGCGGGCGCTTTCGCGTGACCAGGCAGATCGAAGCGGCCGGCATCGCATCGTCCATCGCCAAGCGCGTCGTCGACGAGACGTTTGCCGCAATCGATGGCGACGCCCTGCTCACGCAGGCCCTCGCACGCAGACTGCGTGGGCGGACGCGCATCGAGGGCGACCGCGAATTCCAACGCTTGTACCGGTATCTCGTGACCCAGGGCTTCGAGCCAGACCGCGTCATGGCGCTGCTCCGGACCTACAATAGAGAACAATGACCTCCAAGGAGATCCGCTCCTCGTTTCTCGCGTTCTTCGAGAAGCAGGGCCACCGCGTCGTTGCAAGCTCCCCGCTCGTGCCGCACGAGGACCCGACACTCCTCTTCACCAACGCGGGAATGAATCAGTTCAAGGACACACTCCTCGGGAAGGAAAAGCGCAGCTACACGCGCGCCACCACCGTCCAGAAATGCATGCGCGTCAGCGGGAAGCACAACGACCTCGACAACGTGGGACCTTCCTTGCGGCATCACACGTTCTTCGAGATGCTCGGCAACTTCTCGTTCGGCGACTACTTCAAGCGCGAGGCCATCCCGTTCGCGTGGAGCCTGCTGACCGACGTCTGGCAGATTCCGAAGGACAGACTCACGGTCACCATCTTCAAGGGTGATGCAGCAGTCCCTCGCGACGCCGAGGCCCACGATATCTGGAAGACGCTCCTTCCCGCCGAACGGATCGGCGAGCTGGGCGCGGACGATAACTTCTGGACGATGGGCGATACGGGGCCCTGCGGACGCTGCTCCGAGATCTATTTCTTCCGCGGCGCCAGCGTGCCGTGTGGGGAGGAACTGGCCGGCCGCACGTGCCGCGGCGTCGAGTGCAGCTGCGACCGCTACGTCGAGATCTGGAACAACGTGTTCATGGAGTTCGATCGGCAGGCCGATGGCAAGCTGATTCCCCTGCCTGCGCCCTCGATCGATACCGGCATGGGGTTCGAACGGGTGACGGCCGTCCTGCAGGGTCACCTGTCGAACTACGACACCGACCTCTTCACGCCGATTCTTTCGGCGATCGGCGAACGCGCCGGCACGACTCACCGCGGCACGATGGAACCGTCCGACGTCTCGATGCGCGTGATCGCGGATCACCTGCGCGCGATGACCTTCCTCATCGCCGACGGCGTGGTGCCGTCCAATGAATGGCGCGGGTACGTGCTGCGCAAGATCATGCGGCGCGCGATGCGTCACGGGAAGCAGCTCGGCCTGCAGGAGCCTTTCCTGCACACCATGGTCGACACGATGGTCCGCGAGTTCGGCGACGCGTATCCGGAGCTCAAGACCGGGCGTGACATCGTGGCCCAGGTGATTCGAACCGAGGAAGAGCGCTTCGACGCAGTGCTGACGAGCGGCCTGCCCCGGCTCGAGGAGATTCTCGACAAGGCGGCAGCAGGCAACGGCCTGGTACCAGGCGATGCCGCATTCAAGCTGTACGACACGCATGGCGTGCCGCGCGACTTCATCGAAGACATGATCGAGACCAGAAAGCTCCGGCTCGATCAGGAAGGCTTCGAGCGCGCGATGGAAGCACAGCGTGAGAAGGCGCGGGCCAAAAGCGCCTTCAAAGGATCGGATGCGAAGGACGCGACGTGGACGGCAAGCGACGCTGTTCGCGCGGAGCTCGAGTCAACTGGCGACAAGGCCTTCCGTGGCTACGAGACGACGAAGATCAACACGCAGATCCTTGCGATCTTCAACGGCGAACGGCAGGAAGTGCCTTCGCTCATCGCGGGTCAGGACGGTTACGTCGCTCTGACCGAGACGCCGTTCTATCTCGAGGCTGGCGGTCAGGTCTCTGACGCCGGAACCATCGCGGGACCTCGCGGTGAGGCACGCGTCACCGCGATCGTGCGCACCGGGAACTGGCCGCGCCTGCACGGCGTCCATGTCACCAGCGGCGAGCTGTCGCGCCGAGACCTGGTGAGTGCTGAAGTCAGCGCTGCTCTACGGGACGCGACCCGCCGCAACCACACAGCGACTCACCTGCTCCATGCCGCGCTTCGACAGGTGCTCGGCCAGCACGTCAAGCAGGCGGGCTCTCTGGTTGCGCCCGACCGGCTGCGCTTCGACTTCGTGCACGTCAGCGCCGTGACTCGCGAGCAATTGCTCGAGATCGAGCGCATCGTCAACGAACAGATCCTGCGCAATACGGCCGTACAGACGGACGTGAAGAACACGCAGGAGGCGATCGCCGCCGGTGCGATGGCGCTGTTCGGCGAGAAGTACGGCGACCATGTCCGCGTCGTCTCGATTCCTGGCTTCAGCGTCGAGCTGTGCGGCGGAACTCACGTGCGCGCGACTGGCGACATCGGCCTCTTCGCCATCGTGTCTGAAGGCGGCGTCGCCGCGGGAGTACGACGTATTGAAGCGATCACGCGGCCTCGACTCGCTGACCTCGTTCCAGCGTCAACGCGATGAACTTGGGGTGTTGTCCGCCGCGCTCAACACCAGACCCGGTGAGCTCGCCGCGCGAGTCGGCGCGCTCCAGGACGAGGGCAAGCGACTGCGTCCGCGAGCTGCAGCAGGCAAAGATGAAAGCTGCGCTGGCACCGACGGGCTCTGGATCTCCCGAGGGCGATGTTGCAGAGGTCGCGGGAGTGAAGCTTGTCGCGCGACAGGTCAGCGGACTCGACAAGGACGGTCTGCGCGCTCTCGTCGATCAGCACCGCGGACAGATCAAGAGCGGCGTCGTCGTCCTCGCTTCCCCATCCGATGGCAAGGTCTCGATCGTCGTCGGAGTCACGCCCGATCTCACGAAGAAGGCACCGGCCGGGCAGATCGTGAAGCAGCTCGCGCCCATCGTCGGCGGCGGCGGCGGCGGCCGGCCGGACTTCGCTGAAGCCGGTGGCAAGGATCCGTCGAAGATCGGCGAGCTCCTCGCCGCCAGCCGGGGTGTTATCGAGAAGATGCTCTCGGCTTAGCCATGCGCCAGCACCATCCTGCGTTGACCCGGCCGCCTTATGTCGACTTCTTTGCGGACAGCTCGTCGTACGCAACCTGCAACTGCGGAGTGCCCTCGTTCGACGCGAACGCCGGCAGACCACCCTTGACGATTTCGTCGGCCGACTTACCGGCAGCGATCCCCTTCTGCACGTAGTCGAGCATCGCGCTGAAGTAGTCCCGCAGCGCGAGCAGGTCCTTCGACGATCCGGTGACCGGTGCACCCACCTTTGAGTGTCCAAAGATGTAGGCCGTGTCGGCGTTGTGATCCTTCACTGTCTTTTCCAGCGTCACGAGCCAGTTCTTGATCGACGCGCCCGCCGGGCGATCGACTCGTGGATGACGCAGGTGCGACATCAGGTCGCCCATGTGCACGACGTTTGCCTTCTGGAAGAAGATGACGCCGTCGCCACCGGTGTGACCCGGGCCGTAATGATGCGCCGACACGACTTCGCTTCCGAGATCGACCTTCCAGTCGGTCTTGTAGGTCGTATCTGCGTAGGCCTGATCGGCCTCGCTCTTGTTCGCCGCCGCCTGCTTCCGCTGCAGACCAGGAGCGTTCTCCTGCGCAACCATCTTGACGACTGACGGCTGCAACACCTTGTTGCCGCCGGTGTGATCGGGATGATGGTGCGTGTTGATCAACAGGTCGATCTTGCGACTGCCGATCATCGGCTTGAATCCGTCGAGAAACAGCTTCGACGTATCGGCGAACTGGCTGTCGATCACGACCACCGCGTCGGGCCCCACCATCCAGCCCATCGTCCCGCCGCGCGCCGTGAACGTGCCCACGTTGCGGCGCAGGGACGTGAACACCGGAACGGTGGGCGGCGCTGGAGCGGCCGCGGGCTGCTGAGCGAAGAGCCTGGATGAACCAATCGCGCCAGCCGCGACCGCGAGGGTTGACCTCACGATGAAATCACGTCGATTCGAGTTCATGTACACGCTCCTTCGCGGCTACACCGCAATGACGATCTTGCCAACAAATGCGCGCGACGCCTGGTGCTGATATGCAGCGGGCGCCGAGTCGAACGAAAAGACTTTGTCGATGACGGGCCTCAGGCCATTGACCGCGATCGCCCGGTTCATCTCCTCGAACATCGCCGCGATCGCCGACGAAGATGCCATGCAGGCTTCCGCCCACCATCATCAACGGCGTCGGGTTCGTATCGCCATCGCGGCCTGCAAGGAATCCGATCAGACAGACTTTCCCGCTACGCGCAAGCGATCGAATCGATCGCGCCAGCGTCCCTGCCCCGCCGATTTCGATGACGCAATCGACGCCACGGCCGGACGTCAGCGTCCTGACTTCCTGCTCCCATTCCGGTGTGCGCTCGTAATTCACAACATCTGACGCGCCGAGCGCCCGTGCGCGCGCGGCTTTGTCGTCGCTGGAGGAGGTGGCAATCACGCGCGCACCCGTCGCCTTCGCAAACTGCAGTGCCGCGATCGACACCCCTCCTGTTCCAAGCACCAGCACGGTGTCGCCAGCTTTGAGCGGCCGGCCGGCATGAAAGAGCGCATGCCACGCGGTGACCGCTGCGCACGGCAGACACGCGGCTTCTTCGTACGACAGATGCTCAGGAATCGAGACCAGGCCGTCTTCATTCAAGGAAACGCGCTCTGCAAGCACGCCGTCGAGTGGGGATCCGAGGGCCATCGGCTGTGGCCCGGGTTGGAAGAACGTGGCCGCGACGCGAGCGCCAGGCTTGAAGCGAGTGACTTCCGATCCAACGGCGATGACATCGCCGGCGCCATCGGACATCGGTATCAGGTCACGGCTGACGGCGCCGCCGAAATACTGTCCTGCCACGACCGCCTGATCGCGGTAGTTCAACGAGGTCGCGCGCACGCGCACGACAACGTCACGCCGCCCCGCGACGGGCTCAGGACGATCGACCAGTCGCAGCTGCTCGAGCTTGGTGCATCCCTTCGGAACAATCCAGGCGCGCATGCACTTAGGCGGCGGGTTCGGCCTCGGCCGGTTCGTCGATCTGTCGAACCGGCCGCCGACGGAGCACGCGATTCCACCACATCACGACACCAGTGAAGAACATCAGCGCGGGTACCAGACCGACGACCGCCCAGAACGCCTTCAGCCACGGCAGGTCTCGCCAGCGGCCGAAGTGCAGACGCGTCAGCCATGACAAGACGATGTCGCCCGGGCGATCACCGAGGAAAGCCTCGGGATCCGAAATCGAGTCAACGAAATTGGAGAACGGCTCCGGCACACCGAGATAGAAGCCCGAGATCCCCCACATCAGCATGAACAGGAAGAGCCAGAACCCGAACACGTTGTGGAGATCCCAGTTGAATCGCTTCCAGCCGACGCCGCGCTTCATGACGAGACTGCGCTTCCAGCGGCTCACGCCGGGCCACCAGACCACGATGCCGGTCACGAAGAGAATGGTGGCCACGGCACTGAAAATGCCGTTCCAGAATCGCCCCTCGCGATCGAACAGGAGCTCGTCGTGAAGACGCGCCAGCCACAGGACGAAATACTCGCCCTGCGTGACCGAGTCGCCAAGCTCTTCGCCGGTGTACGGGTTGAAAAGGCGCTCCTTCTTCACGCCATCCTTCTCGACCCAGACTTCGAGCGTGGGATTGCGGCGTGAGATTCGGTCGCCGAGCCGCGTGACCTCCCACCCGGGGTAGATCTTCTGTGCGACGGCGCGGAGTTCGTCCTCGGTGAGGATCTTCCGTCCCTGCTCGTACTGCGGCCGGGGCGTCGCGAAGTACCGATCCATCTCGTTGCGGTAGACGAGCGCGCTGCCGGTGATGCTGAGCATCACGATGTAGAGGCCGATGGTCAGGCCAATCCACAGATGAATTTGGAACGATGCCCGCCGCAGCCACACCCGCTGCGGTTGCCGCAGCCACCCTTGCCAGAACTTCACGTCTCCCCCGCCCGGCGCCCGTACGCCGCCCGTGAGTTGTACACCACATTTCGAAGTTTTGTCCCCTCCGAGCCGATAAGAAGTGAAACCCCATGGAAGTGTGACCGGCATGCGATTCCGTGCATTTCTGTTTGTGGCGCTCGTGGCGTGGACCTGGCCGTCCCAGGTGGATGCGCAGATCTACGCGTGGAGGGACGCCAACGGCACGCTGGTCCTTTCGGACCGCTCGATCGACGCACCGACGACGGTCTACAAGGTTTCGGGAACGCCGAGCTACGTGACAACCCGTCCTGCGGAGGATGATGGTGTCTCCGAAGACAGTCGATACGAGCCGCTCATTCAGGAGCATGCCACTCGCCGGGCTCTGCGGCCCGAGCTCGTGCGAGCCGTCATCCAGGTCGAGTCTGGATTCAATGCCCGCGCGCTGTCGCCCAAGGGCGCAATGGGGCTGATGCAGTTGATGCCGGCCACCGCACGGAGCCTTGGCGTGAACAATCCATGGGATCCGGCGCAGAACATTCGCGGAGGGACGGACTACCTTCGTCAGCTCCTCGACGAGTACGACGGAAACGAGGAACTCGCGCTCGCTGCCTACAACGCGGGCGCCGGCGCCGTTGCGAAGTATGGGCGCCGGATACCTCCGTACCGCGAGACGCGCGACTACGTCCGTAAGGTCGGCGCCGCGGCGGGCGAAGGCCCGGTCGCGTCCCGCAAGAAGCTCATCATCTACAAGACCATCGAGGTTCTCGATGGCCGCGCCGTGCCCAGATACTCCTCGGAGCGCCCGACGTCGGGATCCTTCCAAATCGTCAGCCGCTGAAGTTCGTAGTGACGAGTTGCTGCCGGCGCGGTGTGAAGACACGCCCCTGCTCGCATCGCCTGCTATAGTCCCCTCCGTGCGCGGTTCACGCGTGTCGATCGTCCTCGTGCTGCTCTCGACAGCGACGCTCGCGGGCCAGACTCCCGAGGCGCTGCCGCAGGCACTGACTCAGATGATCGAAACCGAGCGCGCGTTTGCGGCACGCGCTCTCGTCATCGGCTGGAAGCAGGCATTCATCGAGTACTTCGCGCCGGACGCCCTGGGCTTCGATCAAGGTCAGGTCGGGCTCGCGCGAGACCAACTGGCCAAGGCTCCCGACCCGCCGCCGGATCTCCAGCTGATATGGGAGCCTCGATTCGGCGACATCTCCGGCGGCGGCGATCTGGGGTACCTCACCGGCCCCGTTCGGAACGTGCGCGCCTCGCGGGACGGAGGCAAGCCACGCTATTCGAACTACACGAGCGTCTGGAAGCGGCAACGCGACGGCTCGTTCAAGGTCGTGATGGACGTCGGCATCAATACGCCCGGACCGGTGAGCTTCGCACCCGGCTTTACGCGGGCGCCACAGGCGAACCGTTTCACGGGCGACTACGACGACACGACTCCTCCGCTCGGCGCGGCGGATGGACTGCTCAACGCGGAGATCCGGCGCGATCAGGCGCGCGCCTATCGACCCAACCTGACCACATCCGCGCGGCTCCATCGTCCGAGCACGATGCCCATCGTGGGCGACAAGCGGATCCTGCAGTGGCTGGCCACACAGCCGGCATTCGCCACGGCGGATACGCGCTACACCGAGGCGGCGCGGTCCGGCGATCTGGGCTACTCCTGGGGCACCTACAGCACGAAAGGGGCTGGGGGTGCGACGACGGGCGGCTTCTACGTGCGTATCTGGGTCCGGGAGCGGAATGGCCAGTGGAAACTGGCGCTCGACGTCCTCCAACCGCAGTGAACCCGGCGGGCGTGGTACAATAGCCGCTTTGCGACACTGAGATTTTCACGACCGAGAGGACGCCAGAACTGTGGCCAAGCGCACCAAGTCAGCCCTGAAGGCAAATCGACAGAACATCAAACGCCGGGAGCACAACCGGACCATGCGGTCCAAGCTGCGAACGGCGCTCAAGTCAATTCGGGCCTCACTCGACGCCAAGGATGTAACCGCGGCGAAGGCGGCGCTCAACCAGACTGTGTCCCTGGTCGACAAGATGGCGACCAAGGGAATGATTCACAGCAACACGGCTGGGCGGTACAAGTCGCGGCTGGCAGCCCGGCTTCAGAAAGCCTCTGCGTAGAGGCGCGTCTTTCCTGGCCTGAGCGAAGTCGAAGGCAGACGCGCCTGGGAGGCGAGCGTCAGGCTCGCCTGCTCTCACACAACTCCACCACCAATCGCTCGATCAGGATCCGCGGGTCTCCACCCGAGGACTTGAGTGCTATATCCGTCCTGAAGACCGCTTCGACGGCCGGCTTGACCCGTCGTGCCGGCAGCCGATGCGCGGCGATCCTTAACTGGCCGAGGATGAAGAACGGGACCATGCCGGCATCGAGCGAGCGGCCCACTTCGCGGAGCGCTTCACGCACGTCGTTCCGCTGGATCGCGTTCGCGATTCCAAAATCGGCGTGCGCTTCAGGTCCCGCCGCCACCGCCTGCTTTACATCGTCCGGCGTAATCGTCGGCTGCCCCATCGCGTAGAGACTCACGCGCTCGAGTCCCTTCCGAATTCGCACGATGTCGAGCCCTGTTCTGGCCACGAGCGCGCGCGGCGTCGCGGGATCGAGGTTGATCCCTTCGCGCGCCGCCCGAACCTTGACCCAGCGCTCGGCGTCGGCCTCGTTCTCGATGACACCGCAGTTGACCACCTGCGCCTTGCTCATCAGCCGCTTGACCGCACGGCGGCGCATGTCGAGCGCACCACAGAGGAAGACGATCGTCGTGTGACCGGCGGGCGCATCGAGGAACTCTTCGAGCCGCTGCAGTTCCTCGTCGGCCGCCTTGCTCTCGCGTTTTGGAATGAACAGCTTTTCCGCTTCAAAGACGATCACCACGCGACGCGGCACCATCATCGGCAACGTACTCGCCGAGTCGACGAGATCGTTCACCTTCATTTCGCCGCCGTACATGCGCTCGACGTTGAACGCCCGCAGCCCCTCGTCCACCATCTCGGCAAACTCTGCCGCGACAGCCGACTTCTCCGTGTCGTCCCCGCCGACGAGCGCGTAGAGCGGCTCCGTTTCGCCAGAGGCAATCTGCTTGCGGACAACCGATGTCGCAACTGCGGGCACGCGCTAAAACGCCTCGAGAATGGAGGTCACAACGGAACGGGCGACGTCGGTGGAAATGCGGTCAACCGAGGTTCGCTCCTGATCGACGAACGTCGATCCCAGGTTCGCCACGTCGGTGCCGCGCTGGGAGAGATCGTACTCACCTCGAAATATCAGCGCATCGTTGGACCACAGCACCATGTTCGTCTGCATGTCCGTAAACGTCACCTTCATCGTCCAGGTGAACAGGTATCTCGATGCAAGCTGCTGTTCGTTGAAGCCAACGGGCTGGACCCCGATCGCGAGAATCTCCCCGGTGAGAACCGCGTCCGCCCCCTGCGTGTCTGGCACAACGCGGTACTTGCCGCGCCCGATGAACTCGGTACGCACCTTATCGGTGAGTACCTGCTCAACTTGAGAAAAGCTGCTGCGGTTCTCGAATGGCGGGATACCAACGACCTGGATGTAGTCCGGAAGAAACGATCCGCGGCCAGCGAGCGCGTAGCCACAGCCACAGCTCGCCAGCGCGAGCGCAAGCGTCATCGTAACCGCGAGGCTGCTACACCACGATCGAAACAAGCTTCCCTTTCACGACGACCACCTTCCGGATCGTCTTTCCCTGTGTGTGTGCCTGCACCGCCAGATCGGCCAGCGCACGCGCTTCGAGCTCTGCTTCAGTGGTCTCGGCGGGCACGGTCAAACGACTTCGCACCTTACCGTTGACCTGTACCGGCACGACGATCTCGTCCGCTTTCGCAACCTCGGCATCGAACTCCGGCCAGCTGGATGCGGACAACCCGCCCTCGTGGCCGAGCATCTCCCACAGTTCCTCGCCCGTGTGCGGAGCGAACGGCGAAATCATACGCACCAGCGCATCCACCGCTTCGGTCACCACGGCGATGGTACCTGGCCGCTCGAGAACCGTCGTCTGCGTGGACGCCGCAACGTGACGAGCTGGACTGCCCATTTCCGTCTGCTCGCTGAACGCATACAACTCGTTGACGAGCTCCATCAGCGCTGACACCGCGGTATTGAGCTGCTGCCGCTCCTCGATATCAACGGTAACGCGACGGATTGTCTCATGGGTCTTTCTGCGTACCGCTCGCTCGGCCGGTGACAGGTCGTCCGCATTCTTTGCACCCCGTCCGGCCGCAACCGCACCGGCCCAGTGATCGACAAGCCTCCACACGCGGGCAAGGAAGCGGAAACTTCCCTCGAGACCGGTATCGGTCCACTCGACCTCTTTCTCCGGAGGCGCGACGAACATCACGTACAGACGAAGAGCGTCCGCACCGAACTTCTGCAACATGGTGTCGGGATCGACAACGTTGCCCTTCGACTTGGACATCACGTTGCCGTCCTTGAGCACCATTCCCTGCGTCAGCAACTGCGTGAACGGCTCGGCGTGATCGACCATCCCGAGATCGCGGAACACGCGTGCGAAGAAGCGCGAGTAAATCAGGTGCAGGATGGCGTGCTCAACGCCGCCGCTGTAGAAGTCGACCGGCAGCCAGTACTTCAAGGTCGCCGGGTCGAACGCCATCTGGTCGTTCCGCGGATCGGCGAAGCGATAGAAGTACCAGGACGAGTCCACGAACGTATCCATCGTGTCCGTCTCGCGGCGAGCCGGGCCGCCGCACTTCGGACACGTCACGTTGACGAACTCGGGGACCTGCGCCAACGGCGAGTCGCCGCGGCCGGTGAACTGCGCGATCCTCGGCAGTTCAACCGGAAGCTGATCGTCCGGCACCGGCACGATCCCGTCCTTCTCGCAGTAGATCATCGGAATCGGCGTTCCCCAATACCGCTGCCGCGAGATGCCCCAGTCTTTCAGGCGGAACTGAATGGTGCCTTCACCGATGCCGCGAAACTTCGCCCACTCGGTCATGCGCTTCTGCGCGTTCTCCGAGCTGAGACCGCTGAACTCGCCCGAGTCGACGAGCGTGCCGTAGGCGGGCGTCGCCTCCGTCATGCCGTCGGACGATGCAGACTTACCATCGGCTGTCACGACAACGCGGACAGGCAGATTGAACTTGCGGGCGAACTCGAAGTCGCGTTCGTCGTGTGCCGGGACGGCCATGACCGCACCGGTTCCGTACTCTCCGAGGATGAAGTTCGCCACCCAGATTGGAACAGGCTGACCGGTAAATGGATTGATCGCGCGGAAACCGGTATCGAAGCCCTGCTTCTCGATGTCGCCGCTGACACGCGCGGCGCGATCCTGCATCCGGAACTCAAGCGCCTTCCGTTTGAACCCCGCGGGATCGGAGGAACGCTCCGCAAAGCGAGCCACGAGCGGGTGCTCGGGGCCAAGCAGCACGAACGTCGAGCCGAAGATCGTGTCGATGCGCGTGGTGAAGACCTCGATGAATCCGGGGTCCGGGATCCGGGATCCGGGGTCCGACGCGGGAATTTCGGATCCCGAGTCCCGAGTCCCGAGTCCCGGCTCCGCGAGCGCGAATTTCACGCGAGCACCTTCAGACCGCCCGATCCAGTTCCGCTGCATCGTCAGGACCTTCTCGGGCCAGCGGGTCAGCTCCGCTGTGGCATCGAGCAGCTCGTCGGCATACGCCGTAATCCGGAAGAACCATTGCTCCAGATCGCGAGTCTCGACCGGCGTGCCGCAACGCCAGCAGCCGCCGTCCACGACCTGCTCGTTGGCGAGCACCGTGTTATCGACCGGGCACCAGTTGACTGACGACTTGCGCCGGTAGGCGAGGCCGCGCTCGAACATGCGGATGAAGAGCCACTGGTTCCACTTGTCGTACTCGGGATCGCAGGTGGCCAGTTCGCGCTCCCACGCGTAGCTGATACCGAGGCGCTGCAGCTGCCCTTTCATGTGCGCGATGTTTCCGCGCGTAGAGACTTCGGGGTGAATACCGCTCTTGATCGCGGCGTTCTCTGCCGGCAGGCCGAACGCGTCCCAGCCGAAAGGGTGCAGGACGTTGTAGCCGCGCATCCGCTTGGTGCGCGCCATCACGTCGCCAATGATGTAGTTCCGCACGTGGCCGACGTGAGCGTGGCCGGAGGGATACGCGAACATCTCGAGGCAGTAGAACTTCGGCCGCGACCGATCGACGCTCACCTCGAAGGCGCGCGAATCAGCCCAGCTTTTCTGCCACTTCTTATCGAGTTCCTGCGGATGGTAGTCGGCCATGGATGCTCTTGCGAAAACTCCCAACTTCCAACTCCCAACTTCCAACTGCTCGTTGGGAATTGGTGATTGGGAGTTGGGAGTTGACTGGGTTCAATTATAGCTTCCAGTACTTGGCGAGATGCGGTGTGACTGCTTTGATGGTCGCGTCGCCGCGAGGTGTCGGCCCTTCAGGCGTGCGGTCGCTCGACTTCTCACCAGCAAGCGCGCCAATCGACGCGCGCAAGCTCGTGGCCAACCCGACCAGGTCGTAGCCACCTTCGGTGATCGCGACAAGGCGGCCCTGCCCCGTCCTGTCAACCACGTCCGCGATGGCGCGCGTCATCCGTCCAAAGTACTCACTCGTCAACCGCATGCCCGCGAGCGGATCGTCCATATGAGCATCGAAGCCGGCTGAAACGAGCACCAGCTCCGGTCGAAACTGCTCGAGCACCGGAATCGCCACACGCGTGAACGCCGCGTCGTAATCGGCATCGGTCGCCCCCGCGGCGAGCGGCAAGTTCACCGTAAAGCCTGCGCCCGCGCCCTTGCCGACGTCGCCGGCTGCGCCGGTGCCGGGATAGTAGGGATATTGATGCGACGACACGAACAGCACCGAGGGGTCTTCGTAGAAGCTCCACTGCGTGCCATTGCCGTGATGCACGTCGTAATCGACGATGGCGACACGCGAGAGGCCTCGCGTCCGCGCGTGTGCGGCAGCGATGGCAATGCTGTTGAAGAAGCAGAAGCCCATCGCTTTCGCGTGCTCGGCATGGTGTCCAGGTGGACGCACGAGCGCGAATGCGCGTGCGCCGCTGCCTTTGTCCACCACGTGGTCCACCGCGGTGATCGCTGCACCTGCCGCCGTCGTGGCGGCGTCCCAGGTATGCGGCGACGTAAACGTGTCCGGATCCAGCGCGACCGCTCGTCCCGCCGTCTCCTTGATCATCGCGATGTACTCAGCGGAGTGAACGCGGCCGATCTCTCCCTCAGTCGCGGCCCTGGGCTCTTCGACCGGAATGCCCTTCTTGCGAAACTCGGCGGCCACGGCCTGCATGACTTCGAATCGCTCGACGCGTTCGGGATGCCCAGGAGGGGTCAGATGGTCGGCGAAGATCGGCGATGTGAAAAGGGTGAGTGACACAGGAGAATTGTACGGTGACTCTTATCCTTGCAACGCTTGCCGTGGTCATGGTGATCATCGGCCTGATCGGTGTGGTGATGCCGGCGCTGCCAGGGCACATGCTAATCCTGGCAGGCCTCATCGTCGGAGCGTGGGCCAACGGGTTCACGCGCGTCGGCATCTGGACGCTCGTCGTACTCGGTGTGATCGCCCTCGCAAGCTACGCTGTGGATTTCGTCGCCGTCGCCCTTGGCGCAAAGCGACTCGGGGCGAGTCCACGCGCAATGACCGGCGCAGCGCTTGGGACGCTGGCCGGCCTCTTCTTCGGCCTCCCCGGCGTCATCGTCGGTCCGTTTGTCGGCGCCGTCATCGGCGAGCTGACGACTCACCGCAACTTCGCGAAGGCGGGCAAAGCCGGCGTGGCGGCATGGATTGGCTTCGCGATCGGCACGGCCGTAAAGGTCGCTCTGGCCTTCCTGATGATCGGCATCTTTCTCGTCGCCCTCGTGTTCTAATGAGCCCACTATGCGCGCAATCATTGGTGCTCTCGGTGCGGCCTTCGTTCTGGTCTCAGTAGTTACTGCAAGACAGGACCCGACGATCGTGGTCAACCCGCCGGAGAAGTTCACGATGCGCGTCCTCGCTACGAGTCTCGAAGGACCGTGGGAGATCACGTGGGGGCCGGATCAGCAGATCTGGGCGACTGAGCGACGAGGCCGACGCGTCATCAGAATCAATCCAGCAGACGGGACGCGAACCACATTGCTCTCACTGCCCGAGGCCCACACGACGTTCACGCAGGACGGCCTCCTTGGCCTCGCGCTGCATCCCGATTTACTGAAAGGCCTCGTCGGCAGTGACTATGTCTACATCGCGTTCACCTACGACGATGCCCCCGGACCGGCGCTTGCGCGTCGCATGGGAATTCGCCGCTATCAATACGAGGCGAAATCCCAGACGTTATCCAAGCCGATGGACGTTATTACGGGACTTCCGACGCACGACGATCATGTCGGCGGCAGACTCGTCATCGGCCGCGATCTGAAGCTCTATCTCACCATCGGCGATCAGGGCAGCAACTTCGGCGCAAACCGGTGCAATGCGAATCACGCGCAGGACCTCCCCACCCTGAGCCAGGTCAAGGCGGGAGACTGGTCCAATTATCAGGGCAAGATCCTGCGACTGAATCTCGACGGGTCGATCCCTGAAGACAATCCCCTGATCAACGGCGTTCGCAGTCATGTCTTCTCTTACGGCCATCGCAATCCACTCGGACTCGTCGTCGGGCCGAAGGGCGAGATCTACGAATCGGAGCACGGTCCAAATACCGACGATGAGGTCAACCTCATTGAGGGTGGGCGCAACTATGGCTGGCCGAACGTCGCCGGCTATCGCGACGGCAAGACTTACGTATACGCAAACTGGTCGGCCTCGAAGCCAACGCCGTGCGCATCGCTTCCTGCTGGCAACGCGATCCCTGCATCGGTCCCGACGCAGACTGAGATGTCGTGGAACAATCCGAGCTTCGCGCCGCCGTTGCGAACGTTCTTCACGATTGAAACAGGAACCTACGCGCCAGGGATCGGCAGTGCGACGATGGCGCCAGGAGGGATCGATATCTACATGGGCACGGCGATCCCCGGCTGGCAGAACTCGCTGCTCGCACTCAGTCTGATCAGAGGCGTCGTTTATCGGATGAAGCTCGCGCCCGACGGCAAGTCGGTGGCCGGCGCGACCGTTGAGATCTTTCCGACAGCGAATCGCTACCGGGACATCGCTCTGAACCCGGATGGGAAGACGTTCTACCTCGCGACCGATCCTGAGGGTCCGAATCGCGACGCGTCCGGATCGGCTCGCGGGCTTATGAATCCAGGAAGTATCCTGGAGTTCACGTACACCGGGAATTGATTATTTCTTGACGAACTTCACGAGCGTGGCGTTCACCGAATCCGCGACGTAGATATCGCCCTTCGAGTTGACGGCAATCATGTGCGCCTCGCCGAACTCGCCCGGTCCTTTGCCCGGCTTGCCCATCGCGGCGAGCACCTTCCCATCAAGATCCAGCTTGAGGACCTGACCCGCGAAGCCGTTGACCATGTAGACGAACTGACGTCCGATGTCGAAGCTGCACGGGAGGCCTTTGTATTTCATCTCCCTGACGAACGTGCCGTTCTGATCGAAGACCTGAATCCGCTGGTTCTCGCGATCCGCGACCCACAGCAGTCCCTTCGCGTCGATGGCCGCTCCATGCGCGACCTGGAACTGACCGGGGCCCGCCCCTTTGCCGCCCCACGACTTGATGAACTTGCCGTCCTTGTCGAACTTGAGCACACGCGGGTCGCCCATCGGACCAGGCGTGTGCCCCTGCACCACGAAGATGTCTCCGTTGTCGGCAATCGCGATGTCGTTCGGCTGATTGAGCTTGTGTGAGCCGGTGGATTCGTTCCACTCCCCCGCTTCACCCTTGGTGCCAATCGTCAGGAGCGTCTTTCCGTCGCGGGTCATCTTCACGACGATGTGCCCACCGACGTCAGTCGCCCACAGATTCCCCTGACGATCGATGCGCAAGCCATGGGATCGCGTGAAGATACCGTCGCCGAAGCTGCGGATATAGGTGCCGTCTGCGTTGAATTCGAAGAAGGCCTGAGCGCCGCGTGACAGCACCCAGAGATGGCCGTCCGCGTCGAACGCGACGCTCGCCGTCGCGCCCATGTCCTTGCCTGCGGGCAGTGTCACCGCGCGCAGGAGCGACGACGTAGTCGAGTTCGGGTGCAGTCTCCGGCACGAGCAGCGCTGGATCGGATGGGCGCTGCGCCAGGACGGACGTGCTCAGCAGGATCGCGACGATACCAACTGCAGCCCTTCTCATCTGTGCCTCCACGAGATGGGCTGAAGTCTATCCGATCACGTGTAAAACACTAGCGGTCCGACGGGACGACGGGGCGGGGTGCGACGGTCTAGTCCGGAAGTGCGAGGTCCGACGGTTCACGCCGGCCTACTGTCGGATCGTCGCACCGTACCGTGGGACCTCCGCACTGGACCTTCGGACGCCGCACTGACCATCGCACCGCCGCCCCCTCGCCCCTTCGGACCGCAATGTTCTGACTACTCACTCCGAAACGCCATCACAGGGTCAACACGCGCCGCCCGCCACGCAGGTGCTGCAACCGCGATCGCAGCGGTGACGATGAGCACCAGCGGAACGGCAACGAACGTGATCGGGTCGAGCGGCTTCACCGCATACAGCAGCGTTGAGAGATATCGAGTCAGCGCAGCAGCGGCGATGAGCCCCACCGCCAGGCCAATCAGACGTCAGCTTCGCGGCGTTACCCAGCACGAGACGCATCACGTCAGACGCCTCCGCTCCCATTGCGATGCGTACGCCGAACTCACGTACGCGCTGTTGGACGGAATACGCGAGAACGCCGAACACGCCAACCATCGCGAGGGCGAGCGCGACCGCCGCGAACGTTCCGACGAGCACCGCGCGGAAGCGCGGCCGCGATGTCGCCTCGGCAGCGACAACGTCGATCGTCCTGACCCGTGTGACCGGCCGCTCCTTGTCTACGCGCGCAACAGCGGCACGCACGGCCGGAAGTAGCGCGTCGGCGGCGCCGCTCTGCGGTCTCACAATGAGGGACGCCGTGAACCAGGAGTTCTGGGCGATCGGCACGTAGATTTGCGGGATCGGTTGCAGCCTCGTTCGGAAACATTTTGATCTGCCTGGCGACGCCGACGATCTCTCTCAGGACAGGACGCACCGGGAACGCCATCGCAGGGACGGCGACCCGCAAGCCGATCGGGTTGCGGCCATTGAGATACCGTTGGACGAACCCCTCGCTCACGATGCACACCTCGACAGCATCGGCGCTGTCTGTGGCAGAGAAGGTTCGGCCGCTCACGATGGGGATGTCCAGGGTCTCGAAGTACGTCGGACTGATCATGTGATACGACGCGAACTTCCGGCTTGGTCCCTGCCTCGGCGGATCGCCCTCGATGTCGATACCCTGCCCCACGCACATACCGTCCAGTGGGAGCGCGCCTCCGATCGCGACGCTCCGCACACCCGCAATCTGCGCCACTTCCCTCTCTATGGAGTCATAGAACCCGTGCACCGCCTCTGGAGTCGGATATCGCGTCGGCGTCCTGCCATCCGGAAACGGAAGATTCAGCAGCATCGTCAACGCATCTTGTGCACGGCTTCCGGGATCGACGCTTTGCAATGACATCAACGTGCGCAGCAGGAGGCCGGCGCCGCAGAGGACCAGTACCGCTGCCGCCACTTCGACGACGACCAGAACGCTGCGGAATCTCCCTCCCCGCGCCGTGGTCCGGCTCTCGGTCCCGATAGCTTGCACGACTGACACTCCCGTGACCTGCCACGCCGGGGCCAGGCCGAACACCAGGCCGACGGCCAGCGATGCCATCGCCGAGAACGCCACGACCCTCTCGTCAAACGTGAGACTGACCGCGCTGGGCAACAGCCCTGGAGGAACCAGTGAAGGCGCGACGCTGAGAATCGCGGCACCGATCACCATTCCAACCACTCCGCCGACGCAAGCGAGCACGAGGCTCTCTGTCAGGATTTGCGAAACGATTCGACGCCGGCTGGCGCCGAGCGCGGAGCGCACCGCCAATTCGCGAGTCCGGGACATCGTCCGCGCGAGAAGCAGATTCGCGACGTTGGCGCAACACATGAGCAGCACGAAACCGACCACGGCGAGCAGCAACATCGAAGTCAGTCGCATTTCTGAACCCACGAGCGCCTCGCGGAGCGGCTGCAGCGTCGGGACGTGACCGGTGTTGGTCTGCGGGTAGAGCTCCTCGTTGCGTTTGCCGATCGCGGTCATGTCGCGCTGCGCCGCGTCAAAGGCCACACCTTCCTTGATGCGACCAACGGCATACATGTAGTGAGCTGCCCGCTGAGTGGGATCGCCGCCCCGTGGGTAGTTGAAGACCGTCCAGAGGCTTGGAGGTTCTGAGCCAGCGTTGCTGATCGTCGCCGGCACCACTCGAAATCTGTCGGGCACGATGCCGATGACGGTTTGCGGCCGTCCGGCGATTGTGATGGATCGACCGACGAGAGATGGATCCGCTCCGAACCGCCGTCTCCAGAACCCTTCACTCAGGACGACACTGTTCGGTTCCACGGCGTCCGACGCCACAAACGTTCGACCGGCAATCGGCGTCACGCCAAGAATGTCGAAGAATCGCAGGCCGACCATTTGCGACGACACCTGCTCCGCGGTGCCATCCGGGCCGATCATCGCCACGCTATTCGAGAGGAACGCGGCCATCGCATCGAATGACTGGTTCTGGTCGGCCCAGTCGGCGAAATCGAGCGGCGTCACCTGCGAGAGGAATCCGTTCGGATAGCGCTCCCACAACATGACGAGTCGATCGTGGGGCGAGGTAAATGGCAACGGCCGCAGGAACGTCGCGTCGGCAAGCGCAAAGATCGCGCTGTTGGCGCCAATCCCCAGCGCCAGCGTGAGCGCGGCGACTGCTGTAAAGCCCGGAAATGCCCGCATCTGCCGAAACGCCGACGTGACATCGGCACGCAACTCCTCGATGAATTGACTCAGGCGCATCTCTCGATCTCGCTTTCTGCCAAGGTCCACGCAGGTCCGCTTGAGCCTGCCGACGTCACCAAGCCGCGCGAGCACCATCTCGCGCGCAACCCTCGGATCCACTCCTCGATCGACGAGCTCTCGAGTACGCATCTCGATATGGAAGGTGATCTCTTCATCCACTTCTTGGGCAACGTCGACACGCCAAAGCCATGATCGAAGAGATCGCTTCATCGCTACTCTCTGCAGTTCCAAGTTCCTGGTTCCATGTTCCACGTTCGTGTTCGTGGTTCCGGTTCAGGGTTCCGGGTTCTACGTTCCAGGTTCGGAACCCCGAACCCCGAACTCCGAACCGTGAACCTGAACTCAGAACACGAACTCGCAACCAGGAACATGGAACCTGGAACGGCACTACTCACTTCGAAATGCCTGAACGGGATCCACTCTCGCTGCGCGCAGCGCAGGCACCAGCGCAGCAGCGGTGGCTGTGAGAAGCAGGACGCCAGCCACGCTCACGAACGTGATCGGATCAAGTGGCTGCACACCGAAGAGGAACGCCGAGATCGACTGCGCCAGAAGCGCCGCGGCGACGAGGCCGATTGCGGCGCCGATGCCGACCATCCGCGCCGCACCGCGAAGAACCAGACCGAGCACGGTTCCCGTGCTCGCGCCAAGCGCGATGCGTACGCCGAACTCACGCATTCGCTGCTGTACCGAGTAGGCGATGATGCCGAATACGCCAACCATGGCCAACATCAGCGCCAGGCCGGCGAACGTCATCACCAGCCATGCGCGGAATCGCTGCCGGGCTGTAGCCTCGCTTGCGACATCGTCGAGCGTGATCAGCGGACCAACGGTTACGAGCTGCTCCTTGTCGATGCGCGCGATTGCGCCTCGGACCGACGACGCCAGTGCAGAGGCGGGACCGGCCTTGGGGCGCACGAGCAGAAAGATGTCGTCGAACGGGTCCTGCGCGAGCGGAACATAGAGCTGGACGAACTCCTCGGCCTCGTCGGGTCGCCCCTTCACCTGACGCGCCACACCCACGATCTGTCGAACCTGGAGCAGGCCTGACGGAGCTCGAACGGCAACCCGCTCGCCGATCACCGATCGCCCTTGAAGGTGCCGCCGAACGAATGCCTCGTTGACAATGCATACCAGCGTGCCATCGGCGGTATCGGCATCAGTGAAGGCCCGACCGGCGACGATCGGCAGTTCGAGCGTGCTGAAGTAGGTGGAGCTCACGATCTGGTAGTCAGTGGTCGGCCGTCGGTTCTCCTCCACCGGCGTATCGCCCACGACTTCGAATGACGTGGCGCCGAACGTCGACTCGCCGAGTGGCAACGTGCTCGCCCACGCGATGCTTCGAACGTTGGCGTCCGATAACGTCTCCCGTTCGATCGAGTTGAAGAACTGAAGCAGCGACTCTTTCGTCGGGTATCGCCCGCCGAGCGGATCGACGAACACTGTGAGAGCGCTGTCGGCTCCATATCCTCGAGGGACGTTGTCGACGGCCAGCAGAGTTCGAAGGAGCAGACCCGCGCCGACGAGCAGAAGAACTGCTGCGGCCACTTCACCGACCACGAACAGGGCGCGGATACGGCCGCCGTGCGCAGTCGTCGTCCGTGTGGCTCCCGCCATCGCCTGCGCCGATGCAGCCAGGCCCCGCGCGTGCCACGCCGGTGCAAGCCCGAAGATCACCCCGAGCGCGATCGCCACCACAGCGCAGAAGACGCCGACACGTACGTCGAACGTCGGAACAACCGCAGTGGGCAGCAACCCAGCGGGAACCATGGAGGGCGTGACCCTGAGAATGGCAGCACCAACACCCACCCCCAGTGACCCTCCAAGCAGTGCGAGCACGAGACTCTCAGTGAGTAATTGACGGGCGATGCGCCGACGACCGGCGCCCAATGCCGAGCGAATCGCCAGCTCTCTCGCGCGGCCGGCGGCCCGCGCCAGCAGCAGGTTCGCAACGTTCGCGCAGCAGATGAGAAGAACGAACCCGACTACGCCAAGGAAGAGCAACGAAGTCAGGCGGAGATCGCCGCCGATCAACACATCGCGCAGAGGCTCCAGGAGAACACTGCGCCCCTTGTTCGTGGACGGAAAGTCTCGCGCCAGAGCCGCGGCAATCGTCGTCAGATCATCACTAGCTGATGCGAACGAGACACCCGGCTTCATCCGTCCGACGACGCGAAACATGCGCAGGCCACGAAGACGCTCGGCGCTCGGACCGCCGGGAGTTCCGACGATGTCGCGCCGCAACTGAACGAGCGCCCACACGCTCGCAGATCCGATCATCTGAGTCGCCTGGGGAACGACGCCCACGACTGTATAGAGCATCCCATCGAGCCGTATCTGTCTCCCGATGAGTGAGGGATCGGCGTTAAAACGGTTACGCCAGAAGCCCTCGCTCAGGACGACGGCGCTGGTCTGTTCTCTGTCGTCGGACCGATAAGAACGTCCGGCCCGCAATCGGCTTGACTCCGAGGACGTCGAAGACACCGCTCGTGACCCACTGCCTGGGCACCGATTCGGTGACCCCGTTCTGCCCGGCCATCACCATGCTGCCCACTCCCGGAACGAATCCCGCCATCTTCTCGAAGGTGCGAGTCTGGTCGTTCCAATCGAGCATGTTGAGCGGCGATACCGGACCACGTTGCAGCGCGTCGCTTCGCTCCCAGACGATCGCCAGGCGGTCGGGGTCGGGCAAGGGCAATGGGCGAAGCAAGGTGGCGTCGGCGAGCGCGAAGATGGCGCCGTTGGCGCCGATACCGAGCGCGAGCGTGAGCGCGGCGACGAACGTGAACCCCGGTGAGGATTTCAGCTGTCGCACCGAGAATCGCACGTCGTCTCGCAACTCCTCGAGCCACTGTGTCAGTCGCATCTCTCGATCTCGCTTTCTGCCAAGGTCTACACAGGTCCGCTTGAGCCGAGTGGCATCACCAATGCGCGCGAGCACCATCTCGCGGGCAATCCTGGGGTCTACTCCTTTGTCGACGAGCTCACGTGTCCGCATCTCGATGTGAAAGGCGAGCTCTTCATCCACCTCTTGGGTGATGTCGACACGCCATAGCCACGATCGAAGAGATCGCTTCATCGCTACTCTCTGCAGTTCCAAGTTCCGGGTTCCATGTTCCACGTTCGTGTTCGGGGTTCCGGTTCAGGGTTCCGGGTTCTCAGTTCCAGGTTCGGAACCCCGAACCCCGAACTGCCGAACCGTGAACCCGAACTCAGAACACGAACCCGGAACCAGGAACATGGAACCTGGAACTGCACTACTCATTTCTAAACGCCTCAACCGGGTCAACGCGCACCGCTCGCAATGCCGGCACCGCGCATGCCGCCATCGCGCTGAGTACCAGCACCGCACCAACAGACGCGAACGTCAACGGGTCGCGAGGCTCCACGCCGAACAGAAACGACGACACCGACTGCGCAAATACGAGAGCCAATGCCAGGCCGATGACTACCCCGGTGCCGATCACCCGTGCCGCACTCCCCAACACCAGCCCGAGCACGTTGCTGGCGCTGGCGCCGAGCGCGATGCGCACGCCGAACTCGCGCGTGCGCTGCTGGACCGAGTACGCCAGCACGCCAAACACGCCGACCATCGCGAGCACGAGCGCGAGAACGGCAAAGGTGCCGATGAGCACCGCTCGAAATCGCGGCCTGGCCGTGGCCTGTTTGCCGATGGCAGACAGCGTCCGGATCAGCGTCGCCGGCTGATCCCGGTCAACACGCGCCAGCGCACCTCGAACGCCCGATGTGAGAGCTTCTGCCGGCCCGTCGGTCGGCTGAACGACCATCGTCGCGCTCCACCACGGGTTCTGCGCGATCGGCACGTAAACGTGTGGCTGCTGTTCCGGCTCGTCGGGCCGATCCTTCACGTGCCCGACCACTCCAACGATCTCCCGCGATATTGCCCGCGGCGGAGTCACCATCGCATTGATCGAGATGCGCGTGCCGAGCACCGTACGACCACGCAGGTAGCGACGCACGAACTCTTCGTCGACAAGGCAGACCTGCGTGCCGTTCGCCGTGTCACCTTCAGACAGCCCGCGACCTTCCAGGACTGGGATACCAAGGAGGCGAGTATAGGAAGGGCTCACGATTTGATAGCCGGCCCCATCGCGGTCGGCCGGCGGCCGCAGCGGGTCGCCGTCGATCTGAAACGCCTGCGTGTACCAGAGGCCATCAAACGGCAGCGCAGTTCCCCACGCGACCGCGCGCACTCCGGGAACCTGTTCGACCTCGCGCTGGTAGGCCTCGTATTTCCGAGCCATCGATCCGGGGTCGCTGCCCCCCGGTCCAGCCCCGCCGGCGCCGACCACCATGGTGAGCAGATCGTCCGCGCGAGAGCCTGAGTCGACGCCATCGAGCGCCAGCAGCGAGCGCAGCAGCAGGCCCGCTCCACACAACAGGAACACCGCAATCGCAACCTGACTCAGGGCAAGCGCGCGTCGAACACCCGCGCCGGAGCCCGTGACCGAGCGTCCATCGTTGGTCATCGTCTGCACCGGCGGCGTCCGCGCTATTTGCCATGCCGGCGACAGACCGTAGAGAATCGCGACCACGAGCACCGCCAGCGCGCAGAACGTCAGCACGCGACCGTCGAAGCCAACCGTTACCGTCTCGGGGATCAGACCTGGCGGGATAAGTGACGGCGCGGCTCGCAAAATCGCCGCACCGAAGGCAACGCCGCTCAGACCGCCGAGTATTGCAAGGACCAGGCTTTCAGTCAGGACTTGCCGAACGATCCGTCGCCGTCTGGCGCCGAGTGCCGAACGAATCGCGAACTCACGCGAGCGTGCCGAGGCGCGTGCGAGCAACAGATTGGCGACGTTGGCGCAGCACATGAGGAGCACGAGGCCGACGACTCCGAGAAGCAGGATCGCCGTGAGCCTCAGCTCACCGCGGATGACTCGGTCGCGCAACGGGCTGGCCGTGGCGGCGTGTCCCTTATTCGAGCCTGGCATCTCCTGCGCGAGCGCGGCGGCGACCGCCCCAATGTCGGCGCGTGCCGCGTCCAGAGTCACGCCCGGCTTCAGTCGTCCAATCACCTGCAAGTAATGTGGATAGCGTTGAGCAGGGCTGCGATCCTGCGGTCGGTCGAGCAGTGTCCACATCAAGCTCGGGACCTGCGCTCGTCGTGCCGGGAAGCTCGAACCGAAAGTCCGCCGGCACGATGCCAATGACGGTGAACGTTCGTCCACTGAATCGAGTGGCTCGACCCACGAGCGTCGGATCGGCGCCGAATCGGCGGCGCCACAACCCCTCGCTCAAAACCACTACCTCAGGCGCGGGACCCTCGTCATCGTCCCGAAAGGTGCGACCGGCTATCGGCGTCACACCCAAGACATCGAAGAAGCGTGCGGTGACCGCCTGGCTCGGAACTGGTTCCGCGACGCCGTCATCACCGATGATCGAGCCTCCGCCCCTGACGACGGCCGCGATTGCCGTGAAGCTGTTGTTCCGCTCGGACCAATCGACGAAATCGACCGGGTTGACGGGCCGTACTGGCTGACCCTGGAATAACTCAGATAACACAACGAGACGATGCGGCTCGGGAAATGGCAGGGGACGTACCAAGGCGGCGTCGGCAAGCGCGAACATGGCGCTGTTCGCTCCAATCCCCATCGCGAGTGTGAGGACAGCAACGAGTGTGAACCCCGGCGAGGCCTTCAACTGCCGTACTGCGAAGCGCACGTCGTCGCTGAACTCTTCAAACCAGCGTGTGAGTCGCATTTCTCGCTCCCGCTTTCGGCCAAGGTTTACACACCTACGCTTGAGGCGATCGGCATCTCCGAGTCGTGCGAGCACCATCTCTCGCGCGATCCGCGGGTCGACTCCTTTGTCGACGAGTTCGCGCGTCCGCATCTCGATGTGAAAACCGAGCTCTTCATCCACCTCCTGGGTGACGTCGACCCGCCAAAGCCACGATCGGAGCGAACGTTTCATCAAGCCTCGTAGCAGTTCCGGGTTCCTGGTTCCAGGTTCCATGTTCGTGTTCGCAGTTCGGGTTCCGGGTTCACGGTTCGCTCTTCCAGGTTCCTGACCGAACCGACGGGAACGCCAAACGTTGAATTCCGAACCGAGAACCAAGAACCTCGAACCAAGACCGGAACGCGGAACACGAACCCGGAACCTGGAACCCGGAACCTGGAACGGCTCGTGCGCTACTCATTTCTGAACGCCTCGACCGGATCGACACTCGCCGCTCGCAGGGCCGGAATCGCCGTGGCAAGCGCTGCACTGAGCCCGAGAACAACCGCCACCGAGACGAACGTAAAGACATCGAGCGGCTGCACGCCAAACAGGAACGAACCGATCGAACGTGAGAGCACGGCTGCACTCGCGAGGCCGATGACGATGCCGATGGTCACCACGCGCCTGGCGTCTGCGAGCACGAGCGCGATCACGCTGGCTCTCGTCGCGCCGAGCGCAACGCGAACGCCAAACTCACGCAAACGTTGCTGAACCGAGTAGCCGATCAGGCCGAAGACGCCGACAAGAGCAAGGACGAGCGCGAGGGCCGCGAAAGTACCGACGAGCACGGCTCTGAACCGTGGTCGGGATGTGGCCTGATCGCCGATCTCGGCCAGCGTTCGCACGCTTGCCACTGGTCGCTCTTTGTCGATTCGGGCCACGGCTGCGCGAATTACTGGCGCCAGCGATCCAGCCGATCCTGCAGAGGGTTGAACGACAAGCGACGCCTTCGGCGCGGGATCCTGTGTGAGCGGCGCATAGACGTGAGGCTGGCTATCGAGTTCGTCCGGACGCTGACGGACCTGCGCGACAACGCCGACGATCTCCCGGACGGGCAGCGGACGGCCGCCAGTGTTCATGCCTCGAACAACGACACGCGCGCCAAGCGGATTACGTCCGCGCAGGTGGAGGCGCACAAAGGCTTCGTCGACGATGCAGACTGGGACGCCGGCTGCGATATCACGGCCGTCGAAGTGCCGGCCCAGAAGCAGCGGAATATCGAGCGTTCGAAAGTAGGAGGCGCTGACCAACTCGTAAAAGATCAGCGGCCGCAAGCCCTCCGGTTGCGGCGGATCGCCCTCGACCTGGGCCGGCATAGCAACCCACCAGCCATCGAGCGGCAACGCGCTTCCCCATCCCGCGCTTTTCACGCCGAGTAGCCCGCTGACTTCACGCTCGACAGCGTCGTAGAAATTCGCACGCCCCGTCTCCGTCGCATACGGTCCTGGATTCGGCAGCCCGGGGTTCGCAAACGGAACGCTGACCTCCATAGTCAGCACATTCGTCGCGCGGCTACCGGAATCGACGTCCTCGAGAACCAACAGCGTGCGCAGCAGCAACCCCGCACCGCACAGCAGCAACACAGAGACAGCGACTTGCGCGACCGCGAGCGCCCTCCGAAGCTTGGTCCCGTGCGCTGTTGACGTCCGGCTGCCTGACATCATCAGTTCGACCAGGGAGACACCGGTCCCATGCCGAGCCGGCGCCGCACCGAACGCGAACGCCACGACAAGCGCCGTGAGTGCGCAGAACGCGAGCACGCGTGCATCGAACTCGAGCGTGACACCGGCCGGCAGCAGTCCTCTTGGAATCAGTGTCGGGGCGACCTTCAGGATCGCGACGCCGACGCCCGTACCGGCAGCGCCACCGAGGAGCGCAAGCACCAGGCTTTCGGTGAACAGCTGTCGAACAACTCGACGCCGCCCCGCGCCCAACGCCGATCGCACTGCCAATTCACGTCGCCTGGCTGCGGTCCTGGCCAGCAACAGGTTCGCCACGTTCCCGCAGCACATGAGCAACACGAATCCGACGACGCCGAGCAGCAGGATCGACGTCAGTCGCAGTTCGCGACCGACCAGAGCTTCCTGCAACGGCTCAATCGTGATGCCCCGACCGCGGTTCATGTCCGGCCGCTCCCGCTCAATGGCCGCGGCAACGCCGTTCATGTCGGCCTGTGCCTGTTCGAGGGTCGTGTCTGGTCCGAGCCGGCCAACCACGCGGAGGAAGTGCGCCACTCCAGCGGGACTGCGCATGAACGCCGTGTTGAGAACCGTCCAGACATCGCTTGATGCGAGCATCTGAAAACCGGCTGGCATGACGCCCACCACCGAGAAGGGCTCGCCATCGAGCGTCATTGCGCGCCCCACAACGTTCGGGTCACCGCCGAGCCGGGTCCTCCAGAATCCTTCGCTGATGACGACCACGTTGGAATCGGCTCGATCGTCCGCGCTGATGAAGGTGCGGCCGGCGATCGGTTTCACGCCGAGGAGGTCGAAGAACCGAACAGTGACCAGCTGCGTTGCGATCTGCTCCCCGCTGCCATCGGCGTTCGTCGTTGCCCGATTTGCCGCCCCTCCGGCCGCGGCCATGAGATCGAACGAGTGATTCCGCTCGCTCCAGGCGACAAACTCATACGGAGCCACCACACTGCGACCATCTGGCTTGCTCTCCCACAGCATGGTGAGGCGATCCGGCTGCGCGAACGAGAGCGGTCGAATCAGCGTCGCGTCGGCCAGTGCAAAGATCGCGCTGTTGGCGCCGATGCCCAGGGCAAGGGTCAGCGTCGCCACGAGTGTGAAGCCGGGCGACATCCGCAGCTGCCTCGCCGCGAACCGCACATCGTCTCGGAACTCTTCGAGCCACTGGGTCAGTCGCATTTCTCGATCTCGCTTTCTGCCAAGGTCTACGCACGTGCGCTTCAGGCGGTCGGCGTCTCCGAGTCGCGCCAGCACCATCTCGCGCGCGATCCGCGGATCCAGTCCCTTCTCGACCAGCTCGCGCGTGCGCATCTCGATGTGGAAACGCGATCTCTTCATCCACCTCTTGAGTGACGTCGACGCGCCAAAGCCATGAGCGAAGTGAGCGCTTCATCGAAGCACGCCGCCGTTCCGGGTTCCATGGTTCTGAGTTCCGGGTTCGAGGTTCCCGTGTGTGCCTCGGCCGGAACCCGGAACGATGAACATCGAACCCAGAACCGGAACCGTGAACACGAACCCGGAACCTGGAACCCGGAACCTGGAACTGCAGTCGCCGTCATTGGGCCAGCAGGATCTTGGAAACGCCTGCCGCGAACTGACGCCAGGCGGCGGTTTCCGCTGTGAGTTGCGCGCGGCCTTCACGTGTGAGGCGATAGAGCTTCGCCCGCCGGCCGAGCTCGGACTCACCCCACTCGGCCTCGAGCCATCCCCTTCGCTCCATGCGATAGAGCGCGGGGTACAGCGAGCCTTCCTCGACGATGACCGACTCGTCCGAGGCGTCCTCGATGAACTTGGCAATGGCGTAGCCGTGGCGCGGGCCGCCAGCCAGAGTCTTGAGGATCAGTGCGTCAAGGGTGCCGTGAAGTAGGGCGTTCGGGGTCTTGAAAGGCATGAGCCTCCGTCAGGGCTGTTACCAAGACTCTCTGGGTAACAGCCTCTTTGACGGAAGCCTCGCTCAAAAGGTTTGCTAGCGGCTCGCCGCGTACGTCTTGCTGAACCCGTTCCGGGCGTTTGTCACCGTAAACGAACCGTCTTCCTTCGCGGAGACCTTGATCCAATAAGCCGGCCCGTTGTGCGCCGGCGGTGGCGCGCCGCCCGGTCCCGGCGCGGGCGCGGCGGCGGCCGCGATCGGCATCGCCGCCGGTTGTTCATCGATTCCGTTCGCAATGAAGAGCCCAGGCACCGTGTACTCCTGCCCGCTCAGCAGCGAGAAATGAATCTGCCAGAGGTCTTCAAGCCGCGGCGACGAGAACAGCACCTTCATGGCATCCGGTTGTCCGCCCTTGCGCGTGCCGTTGTTGAGGATCGCCACGCGAGGCTGCAGGGCATGCACCAGTACCTCTGAGTTCGAGATTGGCTGACCGTGATGCGACACGACGAACAGATCGACAGTCCCCAACCGATTCGACGGGCACATCAGGTCATGTTCCTTGTTCCACGTCAGGTCGCCCATGTGGACGGCCTTGAATCTCCCGAACGTGTAGTGCGTCCCCACTGACTGGGCGTTCTCGCTCGGGTCAGGATCCTTGGCTTTGTAAGCCGAGCAATACGGGTTGGCTCCGCCGGCGCCAGGCAGCGCGCTCGTCAGCGACTGCCCCGCCGACGCCACGACGCGAACATCGACGCCTTTCATGGCGACGCGGTCACCCGGCTTCGCAACAGTATGACGAGATTTCCCGTACAGACCGGGATAGACCTTCTGCAGGAATTCGTCGGTCGCCGGATTCGGCTGCACATTGGAACCGTGATCGATGAAGTCGCGAATTGGAATCCGTCCCGCGACGTTCTCCATCGCCCCGTAGTGATCGCCGTGGTAGTGCGTCGTGATCAGATGATCGATCTGACTGAGGCCGGCATCCTTGACGGCCGCCATGATGCGATCGCCGTCGCGCACGGCTGCTGCGCCACCGTTACCGGTGTCGATCAGGATTGACTCCCCCGAGGGAGCCACAAAGAGCGTGGCGTTCCCACCTTCGACGTCCACGAGGTAGATATCGAGCGTCGTCCTCGCCTGTGCTGCAAGGACCACAGCACATGAGGCAGCAATCAAGCACGAGAGCAATCTGCGCATGGGGCCTCCTGATCGGCGTGCACAGGCTAGCTGACCAGACCGGTCGACGGCAACTTGCCGGCGGGTTCCCACTGCGGTACAGTGCCCGGCCAGAGAGGAGGTGGCCCATGGCCAAAACCGGACGGAATGAGCCCTGCCCCTGCGGCAGCGGAAAGAAATACAAGAACTGCCACGAATCGAAGACGAGTTCGTCCCGGACCTCCCAGGTCCTGATGGTGGTGGTCGGCGCAGCCGTGATCGCAGCCATTGCCGCAGGCGTCCTCTCCTTCACCGGCGAGCGCGAGCGCAGCGCCGTCCGCGTCTGGAGTGCCGAGCACGGGCACTATCACGACGCAAACGGTGTCCAAGTCCCGTAGGGTTGTGAACCAGGCCGCGGGGCCGACGTAAGTACCGCCCAGACGCGGGCTGACCAACCAACCCGTTCACAAGCCCGTCCAAGACGCCATGGCCATGGCATCGCGCTGGAGGTGTGTCTCATGTCGTCCTTGCTGAGGGATGTTCGTCACTCTGTGCGCACACTTCGTCAGAGCCCAGGGTTCACGGCCGTCGCCGTTCTGACACTCGCCATCGGCATCGGCGCCAATACGGCGATCTTCAGCTTCGTGGATGCGATGCTGCTGAAGCCGCTCCCCTACCCGGACGCCGATCGCATCGTCCGCGTCATGGAGAAGCCGCCACGAGGCGAGCGCAACGGAATCTCGACGCTGAACTTCCTGGACTGGCAGAGAGACAACACCGTCTTCGACTTCATGTCGGCGCAGACCGGCGACGCGGTCACGCTGACCGGTGGCTCCGAACCCGTCCAGCTCAGAGGCGGCCTGGTGTCTGCGGGCTACTTCAAGGTGTTTGGCGCCGAACCGGCACTGGGCCGGACGTTTCTTCCCGGTGAGGACCAACTGGGCAAACATCAGGTGGCAGTCATCAGTCACAGCCTGTGGGTGACCCAGTTCGGCGCGCGACCCGACCATCGTCAACCGCACGGTCCTTCTCAACAACGAGCCGCACGCGATCGTCGGCGTCCTGCCGGCGACGAGTGCGTTCGACCGCGCACCGGTGCAGATCTGGCGGCCGCTGGCGTTCAAGCCGTCGAACATGACGCGCGACTTCCATTGGATGGTCTCGTTTGCCAGGCTGAAAGACGGCGTCACGCTTGCGCAGGCGCGCGCCAACATGGACGCGATCGGCAAGCGCATCGAAAACGACTTCCCGGCCTCGAACAAGGGCTGGGGCGTCGTGGTGGAGCCATACGCCGAGACTCTGATCAACGCCCAGGCCAGAACGATCCTTTTGCTGCTGATCTCGTCGACTGGCTTCCTGCTGCTGATCGGCTGCGCCAACCTCGCGAATCTCGCGCTGGCGCGCGGCGTGTCGCGAGAGCGCGAGGTCGTCGTCCGCGCCTCGCTCGGAGCCGGGCGCTGGGATCTGATTCGACAATTCCTCACCGAGAACGTGCTCCTCTCGATTGTGCGGCGGGCTCTTCGGACTGGTGATCGGCTATGCGCTGATGAACGCGATGAAGTTGATGCTGCCGCCGTTCACGACTCCCGCGCGAGGTCAACGCCAGCATGGATGCGCGCGTTCTTCTCTTTGCGCTCTTCGTCTCGATCGCGACTGGCATCCTGTTCGGGATGGCGCCTGCGCTTCAGGCCACCAAGCCAGATCTGGCGGCAGCAATGAAGGAGGAGGGACGCGGATCGAGCGGCAGCGCCGGAAGGCGTCGTCTGCGCGATTCGCTGATCGTGGCTGAAATCGCCCTCGCGTTCATGCTGCTCGTCGTGTCCGGGCTCATGATGCGCAGCTTCGTCGGTCTCCTCAACATCGACGCAGGTTTCGACTCCACCAACGTCCTCACGATGCGAATGCCGGCCACGATCGAGCAGTTTCCCGATCCGGAACAGATGAATCGATATCTGCGCGAGGTGCGTACGGCCGTGGAGGCTGTGCCCGGTGTGCGCGAGACGGCGTACAGCTGCGCGCCACCGATGCAGGGGACGTGTTACGGCATGCCGATGCAGGCGGCAAACAAGCCACTCGTCGAGCTCGCGCGGCGGGACGGCGGCTTCTACAAGGTGGTCAGCCCGTCCTACTTCTCCACGCTCGGCATCAAGCCGATCAAAGGGCGTCTGCTCGCGGACACCGACACTAGCAATTCGCCGCCCGTACTCGTGCTGAACGAGCGCATGGTCAAGCGCTTCTTCCCGAACGAGGATCCAGTTGGGCAACGTCTGCTGATCCAGAAGATCGTGCCCGGGAAGACCGAGCTTGGTAGCGACATCGCCTGGGAAGTGGTCGGCGTGATTGGTGACGAGAAGATCGGCGGCCCCGAGGACGTTCAATCCGCCGGCGTCTACGTGTCCAACGAACAGAGTCCCGTGTACGGCATGGTCCTCAACATCCGGGCCAGCGTGAACCCGACGACGCTCCAAACGCCGATTACGGCCGCGATTCGCAGCGTCAACAAGGATCAGGCGATCAGCGACGTCCGGAGCGTGGATCAGATCAGGGATCAGTCGATGGGTGGTCGTCGTCTCGTCTCCGTGCTGCTCGGAACGTTCGCGACCGTCGCCCTCATCCTCGCGGGCATCGGGATCTATGGCGTCATCTCGTACAACGTCGCGCAACGGACCCGTGAGATGGGGATCCGCGCGGCCCTCGGCGCGACCGAGCGAAGCCTGTTGCGGCTGATCCTGGATCGCGGGGTGCGCCTCACCTTGATCGGGCTCGCCATCGGCGTCGCCGGGGCGATCGGCCTGACCCGATTGATGGCGACTCTCCTGTACGGTGTCGGCGCGCGCGACCCGGTGACGATGGTGTCGGTGGGAGTGATTCTGGCAGGCGTGGCGATCGCGGCGTCGTACGTGCCTGCACGCCGGGCCACGCGAGTCGACCCGGTCGTCGCCCTACGTTACGAGTAGCGCGTGAGCCCGCTGTTCGAGTGAGACAAGTCGGCGCTCGAGGTCGGCACGCACGACTTCGAGCGCGTCGTTCTTCGATCCCTTCGCCACCTCGATCGGTTCGCCAACCACGAGTGCGACGGTGCTGAACGGCTTCGGGATCTGCGTCCTATCCCAGCTGCGCACGCTCCAGTAGGACGAGGCTTCCAGGTGAAACGGCAGCAGCGGGTTGCCCGTGTGCGCGGCGAGCCACACGGCCCCAGGCTGCGCAACTCGCGCGGGGCCACGCGGGCCATCGAGCGTGAAGCCCGCGGGTCTTCCCTCTCGCATGTCGCGCACGAGTTGATGCATCGCCTTGAGGCCGCCGCGGGTTGTCGAGCCTCTGGCAGTTCCGTAGCCAAATCGCTCGATGATGCGGGCGATCCACTCGCCGTCGAAGTTTTCGCTGGTGATGACGACGATCCCCGGCGACGGAAGTAGTACGTCGCGGAAAGGATGCGCCCGTGCCAGAAGCCCATCACCGGCTGCCGACCGGACGCGACGATCGCGTCGTAGTGATGCAGGCCCTCGACGCGCCAGCGCAGTGTATGACCGAGCGCGTTGACCAGAGGGTAGCCAACGCCTGCAATAGCGGCAGCCTGGGCCCTCTTCGACCACGATGAACGCCAGTCTCTCATGGCGCTGCGCGCGACAACTCCCAACTCCCAATTCCCAACCTCCAAGCATCGCGTGGAATCCTTCTTGGGAGTTGGAAGTTGGAAGTTGGGAGTTGATCACATCCCATTGTATTGAGGACCGTCTCCACCCTCAGGCGGGACCCACGTGATCACCTGGTAGGGATCCATGATGTCGCACGTCTTGCAGTGCACGCAGTTCGAGGCGTTGATCTGCAGGCGCGGGGGCTTGCCGGCCTCGCGGATGATCTCGTAGACGTTCGCCGGGCAGAAGCGTACGCACGGGTGGCCGTACTCGGGTCCGCAAATCGAGCTACAGACGTCGGTCCGCACCAGCAGATGCGAAGGCTGATCCTCGTCGTGCGACGTTCCGGAGTAGTGAACGTTGGTGACCTTGTCGAACGTCAGTTTCCGATCGATCGTCGTCGCATTGCTGGTTCGTGATGCAGGCACGTCCAGCCCGTAGTACCACGCCAGCATCTTCATGCGCTTGTGGCCGGGCTTCCCGTGCAGGTTCTCGAACCAGCGTCCACCCATCGCCAGCGCCAGCCCGGAGAACGCGAGGCCTGCAAACAGGCCGTAGCCAAACGCTTGATGAACGTTGCGCACGGGATAGAGCTCGGCACGTACCGGTCCTGCGTCGATCTTGTCCTGATAGCGCTTGAGGCTTGCGGCGGACGTGTCGCCATCGCGAATGGCCTCGAACGCGGCTTCCGCGGCATGCATGCCGGTGCGCATCGCCAGATGAATGCCCTTGAGTCGCATCGAGTTGAGGAAGCCGCCGGCGTCGCCCGCGATCAGGCCGCCATCCATGTACGTCTGCGGGATCGTGTTCCAGCCGCCTTCCGGCAATGCCTTCGCGCCGTAACGAATCAGCGAACCATCCTTCAGCAGGCTCGTCACGAACGGATGCTGCTTGAAGCGGTTGAAGGCCATGTGCGGATCGAACAACGGGTCGTGGTAGTCGAGTCCGACGACAAAGCCCAATGAGATCCGTCGCTGTGGCATCGCGTAGAGAAATCCCCCGCCGAACTGATCCTGCAGAAGCGGGTAACCCAGCGTGTGGATCACCGTGCCAGGCTCGATGCGGCCCTCAGGGACTTCCCACAGCTCCTTGAGACCGACGGCGTACTGTTCCGGCTCCCGGTCTCTCGAGAGGTCGAGCCGTTGCACGATCTCTTTCGTGAGGTTGCCGCGTACACCGTCGCAGAAGATCGTCACCTTCGCGAGGATCTCGACGCCCGGCTCGAACTCACTCTTCTTCGATCCGTCCTTCGCAATACCGCGATCGCCGGTTCTGACACCGATCACTCGCGTCCCGTCGAGGAGCACTTCTCGTCCAGCAAACCCGGTGAACAGATCGACCCCTTCTTTCTCGACCTGCTCGGACAGCCACCTCACCAGTGCGTTCAGCGAAACGATGACGTTGCCGTGATTCTGAAGCGGAGGCGGGATGATCGGAAACGGGAGCTTCGACTGCCTGGTGAGGAAGTAGACGTGATCGCGGTGGACCGGAACGGCGAACGGGACGCCTTTCGCCTCGCAGTCCGGAATCAGTTCACGGAGTGTCGACGGGTCGAGCACTGCCCCAGACAGCGAGTGCGCACCGGCATCGCGCGCCTTCTCGAGCACGGCAATCGACAGCGATTCCCCGCCGCTGGCTTTCTGCAGTTGCGCGAGACGAAGCGCGGCCGAGAAGCCGGCAGGGCCGCCGCCCACGATCAATACATCGACTTCGAGAGTCTCGGCCATTCGGTAGGCAGTCTACGACATCGTAGGGCGGGTCTGCAGTAGGCAGTGAACAGCCGGTTGCCACCTACCGCATCCGGCCTACGCCTACTTCTCGAGTTCAGAGACCAGCGCCGGGACTATTTCGAACAGATCGCCCACGATCCCGTAGTCGGCAACTTCGAAGATGGGCGCGTCGGCGTCCTTGTTGATCGCGACGATCGTGCGCGCGCCCTTCATGCCGACGAGATGCTGGATGGCACCCGAGATGCCGAGCGCTATGTAGAGCTTTGGTGCCACGGTCTGGCCGGAGCTGCCGATCTGCCGGTCCATCGGCAGCCATCCGCTGTCGCAGATCGGTCTCGACGCGGCGATCTCTGCGCCCATCGCCTTGGCCAGCCGTTCGGCAATCGCGATGTTTTCCTGTGTCTTGATACCGCGACCCACCGCGACGATCCGTTCGGCCTGTCCGAGGTCCACCGCCTGCTTCGCTTCCTTGAAGGGCGCTTCGGGGCTTTGCCGGATGGAGGACGCGTCGATATTCACCGCGACGGGAGTCACCGCGCCAGCAGTTCCACGCGTCACCCCATCCGCGC
The DNA here is from genome assembly GCA_963818645.1 of uncultured Acidobacteriota bacterium. Lineage (GTDB taxonomy): Bacteria > Acidobacteriota > Vicinamibacteria > Vicinamibacterales > UBA2999 > Gp6-AA40. The sequence continues at coordinate 92,439 of CAWFTF010000012.1, forward strand.
GAAACGCACCGATCTGAATCGTGACGCACCGTGGTCCATCGCCCTGGTGGCGCACTTCCGCGGACAGCTTGCCCTGGAACATCGGCCGGGTGAACGTGGCGCCTGCCCCGGTGCCGGTGATGCCAGTTACGTCGGTGATGAGCGCGCCACCGATTCGCAACGCCGCTACCGGGGCAAAGTCGCGAGTCTGGTACGTGTGCGGGAAGAGCACGTATGTTGGCTTCGCCGACGCGACGACCTGCTGCACGGCGGTTGCGAACGCGTCGGGTGTGTAGATCGCAAGCGTCGCGTGCTCGACGAGCAACACTTCGCTGACGGTATCCGCCAACTCCTGAGCAACGGGGCCGACGGACTGCCCGAGCACAACCGCCTTGATCTGGTCGCCTCCAGCCAGTGCCTGTGCCGCAGCCACCGTCTCCAGCGTCGCGCGATTCAACTTGCCGTCGCGCTGTTCGGCAACGACGAGAATCACAGCGCTCGCGCCTCCTCACGCAGGCGGCGCACGAGATCCTTCGCTGCCTCAGGCGCCGAGCCGGTGATCATCTGTGTCTGCTTGCTCCGCGTCGGCAGCGCCAGCGCGACGATCTGCTGGGCCGCGGCCAGTCCGGGGGCCATCGCGACCTTCCGAATCTCTTTCTTCTTGGCGGCCATGATGCCCTTCAGCGTCGCGTAGCGAAGCTGATTGATGCCGCTCTGAATGGTCAGGAGCGCCGGGAGCGGCATGGCAATCCACTGGAACCATCCGCCCTCGAGCTCGCGCTTGACGCGCACGCGGTTGGCCTCGACCTGGACCTCCATGATGATCGTCGAGTGCGGGATGAGCAGCCGCTCGGCGAGCATCACGCCGACCTGCGCGTGCCCTTGATCGTCGGATTGCAATCCGGTGAGCACGAGGTCGAAACGCTCGTCCGACATCGCTGCGGCAAGTGCGGCCGAGGTGAGCGCAGCGTCAGCACTGCCGAGCGACTCATCCTCGACATGAATCGCCCTGTCCGCTCCGCGCGCGAGCGCTTCACGGATGACCTGCTGCACCCGCGCCGGCCCCGCCGCGCAGACGACGACCTCACCGTTGTGCTTCTCGCGAAGACGCAGCGCCTCTTCCAGCGCGTAGGCGTCGGGCTCGTTCAACTCGTAGCTGGCATCCTGCTCGCGGATCCATGTCCCCGCTTCGTTCAGGCGAGGCTGCCACTCGCGGGTTGGGACTTGCTTGATGCAGACGGCTATCTTCATGGCAATCAATCAATTATTGATTAGGTGATCTTTGATTTGCGATTCGTTGTTGATTGTTGATTCTTGATCGTTGATTTCAGCTCGACCAATCGACAATCGTCAATCCGCAATCAGCAACGAATCAACAATCGAAGATCACGCAATCAAAGATTGAACGATTACTGCTCAAATCGTTTGAACAACAACGTGGCGTTGGTGCCGCCGAACCCGAACGAGTTCGACAGGGCGTACGTGATCGGCATCTCGCGCCCGCGGTGCGGCACGTAGTCGAGATCGCAGTCGGGATCGGGCTCGTGGAGATTGATCGTCGGCGGCGCGACCTGATTGTAGACAGCAAGGGCCGAGATACCCGCCTCGAGCCCCCCGGCTCCGCCCAGCAAGTGACCCGTCATCGACTTCGTTGACGAGATCGCCATTTTGTACGCGTGATCCCCGAAGCACTTCTTGATCGCCATCGTCTCGAGGCGATCGTTGTACGGCGTGGACGTACCGTGGGCGTTGATGTACTCGATCTGGTCCGGCCGGATGCCGGCCTTCCTGATCGCCATCTTCATCACGCGAACGGCGCCGTCGCCGTCCTCGGACGGTGCGGTGATGTGATACGCGTCCGCCGAGGTCCCGTAGCCCACGACCTCGGCGTAGATATGCGCGTTCCTGCGCCGCGCGAACTCGAGTTCCTCGAGGATGACGATGCCGGCGCCCTCGCCGATGATGAACCCGTCACGATCCTTGTCGAACGGGCGGCACGCTTCGCGAGGATTGTCGTTGCAGGTGGAGAGCGCTCGAAGTGCGGCGAATCCTCCGAGGCTCATCGGCGTAATGGCGGCTTCCGATCCACCGGCGATCATCGCTTCGGCGTCGCCGCGCCGGATGATTTCGTACGATTCGCCGATGGCGTGCGCGGAGGCGGAGCACGCCGTGCAGGTCGCGAGATTCGGCCCCTTGGCGCCGAATCGGATCGACACCTGGCCGGACGCGAGGTTGATGATGGCCGACGGAATGAAGAACGGTGAGATCTTCCTGGGGCCACCGTCGAGCAGCGCGCTGTGCTCGCGTTCGATCGTCTGGAATCCGCCGATGCCAGACCCGATGAAGACGCCGACGTCCGGCGCGTTCGATTCGGTGATCGTCAGCTTGGAGTCATCCATCGCGAACTGCGAGGCCGCGATCGCGTACTGAATGAAGACGTCCATCTTCTTGACGTCTTTTTTCTCGACGAAGTCGAGAGGATCGAATCCCCGTACCTCGGCCGCGATCTGTGCTGCGTACCCGGTGACATCGAACTTGGTGACCCGATCGACGCCGCTCGTCCCGATGAGGAGCGCTTTCCAGTTGGCCTCCGTCCCGATGCCGAGCGACGACACCAGACCGATGCCGGTGATGACGACCCGCCTGCTCAATACCCCTCCGTTACCTCTCGCGCGTCACTACTTCTTGCTCTTCGCGTGCGCCTCGATGTAGTCGATCGCTTCCTTGACGCGGGTGATCTTTTCGGCGTCCTCGTCCGGAATCTCGATCCCGAACTCCTCCTCGAACGCCATCACGAGCTCCACGGTATCGAGCGAGTCAGCCCCGAGGTCGTCTACGAACGACGCATCCGGAGTCACTTCTTCTTCATCGACTCCAAGCTGCTCGACGATGATGCTCTTCACCTTGTCTGAAACCGCCATTCAATCCTCCGATTCGGTTAGTGGTGGTGGTTGGTGGCGCGTGTCCGTGGATACATCCCACGATCCACCGTCCACCATCCACGATCCGAGCTACATGTACATGCCGCCGTTCACGGCGATCACCTGACCTGTAATATACGCTGCCTCATCCGACGCGAGAAAGCACACAGCGCATGCAACGTCCTGTGGCGTCCCCAGCCGCTGCAGCGGAATCAGCGAGTTCCACTCCGCCTGCGCCTTCTCAGCTACGGCCTTCGTCATGTCGGTTTCAACCAGTCCCGGCGCCACCACGTTGACCGTGATATTTCGTGACGCCACTTCGCGCGCCAGCGCCTTGCTGAAGCCGATCAGTCCAGCTTTCGACGCTGCGTAGTTTGCCTGACCCGGGTTGCCCATTTGCCCCACAACGGAGCTGATGCTGATGATGCGGCCGGCGCGCCGCTTGATCATCGGCCTCAGCACGGCATGGACACACGTGAACGCCGCCGTCAGGTTCGTCGCGATTACATCGTCCCATTCCTCGCGCTTCATGCGCAGCATGAGCTGATCGCGGGCGATACCGGCGTTGTTCACGAGGATGTCGATGCGGCCGTGACGCTCCATGACCCCTTCGACCAACGCCTCGACCGATCCACCGTCGGTGACGTCAAGCGAGACGGTCTCAGCCTTTCCACCGGTACCCTTGATGGCCTCGACCGTCCCTGCGGCATTGTCCCCGCGCGCCGCAGCCACGATGTGAGCGCCGCGACTGGCAAGCACTTCAGCGATGCCGCGCCCGATGCCACGGGACGCACCGGTGACGATCACGACCTTCTCACTCAGATCGAACATGCTGCCATGACCGCGTCGAGTTGTTCGGGCGATCCGAAATTGATGATGCGCGCGTCGGGGTGGATTTTCTTGACGAGACCGCCGAGCACCGTCCCGGGACCCACCTCAACATACGTGGTGACGCCGTCGGACGCAAGACGACGAACGAGCGCATCCCACTGGACTGGTGACGAGATCTGCCGCACCAGGGCGTCGATCGATGCCGCACCGTTCGTCTTCGGGCTCGCATCGACGTTGGCTACGACTGGAACCTTGGGATCGCGAACCGTAAGCGCGCGCAATTCCGGCTCGAGACGAGTCTCGGCTGGCTTCATCAGGGAGCAATGGAACGGTGCGCTCACCTGCAGCGGCACGATCAACTTCGCGCCCAGCGCCTTGGCGCGATCGCCTGCGCGCTTCACCGCGGACGCATGACCGGCGATGGCGACCTGCTGCGGACCGTTGATGTTGGCCGGGCTCACGACCTGACCTTCAGCCGCTTCCTCGCAGGCCTGGCGCACGACATCGAGCGAGGTACCGACGATCGCCGCCATCGAGCCCACACCGACGGGAACGGCCTCCTGCATGTAGCGGCCCCTGCGTCGAACGAGGCGCACGGCATCGGCAAACGCAAACGTGCCGGCCGCGACGTGCGCAGAGTATTCACCAAGACTGTGGCCGGCAACGAACGCGGGATGAACGCCGTTGGATTCGAGGACGCGGCAGGCAGCGATGCTGGTCGTGAGAATCGCTGGCTGCGTGATCTCCGTGAGCGCGAGACGATCCGCGGGGCCTTCGAAACAGAGCGTGCTGAGCGGCGTCGACGCAGACTCGCCATCGGCGAAGGCCGCGTCGGCCTCCTGAAAGACGGCTCGGGCCTCCGGATACCGCGTCGACGAGCGCCTGCCCCATGCCGACTTTCTGCGAGTTCTGCCCAGGAAAAATGAACGCAATCACGTTGAAGCCGCTTCGCCGATGCCCTGCTCAACCCGCGACATGAAGTCGCTCGTCGCAAACCGATACGCCATGGCCACTGCGTTTCGCACCGCGCGCGCAGACGACCGGCCGTGCCCGATGATCACCAGGCCCGCCACGCCGAGCAGCGCCGCACCGCCGTACTCCGAGTAATCCACTCGGCGGCGGAACCGTCTGAAAGCGCGCTTCGAAAGCAGATAGCCCACCTGGCTCGAAAACGTGCCCTGGAGCTCGTCACCGAGCAGCGCTTCAACCGTCTCGACCAGCCCCTCGCTCGTCTTGAGGACGATGTTTCCCGTGAAGCCGTCGCAGACGACGACATCCGCCACGCCGCTGTAGATCTCCCGGCCCTCCACGTTGCCGATGAAACGGAGCGAAGAGGCCTTGAGCAGCCGGTGCGCCTCACGCGTCAGCTCGTTGCCCTTGCTCTCTTCCTCACCGATCGACAGCAATCCGATCCTCGGCTCCTCGACCCCGTGGGCGAGACGGGCATAGACAGACCCCATCACAGCAAATTGCAACAGGTGCTGAGGCCGGCACTCCACATTCGCACCAGCATCGAGCAGCACCGCGGGACGACTCCTCGTTGGGATTGTGGTCGCCAGCGCCGGACGATCCACACCGCGCACCATGCCGAACGCGGCGTGTGCCGAGAGCACTGCAGCGCCGGTGTGTCCAGCGCTCACGAGCGCGGCCGCCTTGCGCCCGGCCACGAGCTCAGCCGCCACTCTCAGCGATGAACGAGGCTTACGCCGTACTGCTGACGAAGGAGACTCGGCCATCTCGATCACATCCGGTGCATCGACGACGCCGATCCCGAGCGTGCGCCAGTCCGGGTACGCGCTCAACGCCCGCTCGACGTCGGCAGTGCGGCCGACGAGATCGATTCCGGCATCGAGGTGGCGTGCAGCTGCCACCGCTCCGTCGACAACGACGGACGGCGCGTGATCACCACCCATAGCGTCGACGGCGATCCGAATCTGCAGTGGACTGCGTCCTATTCTTCGTCGACGGCTCTGACCGGTCGTGCGTTGTAGTAGCCGCAGTGCGGGCAGATGCGATGCGGAGCCTTCGGCTCCTGACACTGCGGGCACAAGCCGGTCGTCGCGGCCCTCAGCGAGTCATGAGTCCGGCGCTTCGCCGTGCGTGTCTTGGAATGTCTGCGTTTTGGATTAGGCATGATGCTCTCTGGTCTTCGGACCTACTTCAACTCCTTCAGCGGCGCGAGCCGCGGGTCTTCCCACTGTGACGTGCACTGGCACGTCCCCGTATTCAGATTCGTCCCGCACAGCGAGCAGAGCCCGGCGCAGGTGTCCCGGCACAGCGGCTTCATCGGCAGCGCCAGGTAGAACTGCTCCCGCAGCAACTCGTTCAGATCGATCTGATCGTCACGGTAGTAGCCGGTATCGAGATCCCCTTCAGCCACTTCCCGTTCGTCCTCCGTCGACAGCTCAGACGCCGGTAGATACCGGACGTCGATCTGGCCCTCGAACGGCATTCGGAACGGCTCCAGGCATCGTCCGCACGCCAGCTCGAGCTCGGTCTGCGCCGTTCCCGTCAGACGGAACCGGTCTTTGTCCTTGTGAATCTCGAGATCCACGCGGACGGGCGCCACAACCCGGTAAGCATCGCCTTCCTGCTCCACTTCACTGGGCTGGAACGTCCGGCCGAACTGGCTGACGGGCTGACGATACCTGGTGAGATCTAGCTGCATGACCGGTCTCCCTCTCGCGAAAATCGCGCGAAAGGCGACCTTCAATTATAGCTGATTCCAGGCCATCGGCCCCACCCAGGGCTTCGGGATGAAGAGCCGCTCGTAGAGAGAGACCGCGAAGCGGTCGCTCATGCCCGCCAGGAAATCGCGCGCGGCGACGTCGAGTCCCTCGGTCGCGACGATCCGCTCGTCGAGGAGCCCGGCCGGGCGCTCACGAACCTTCTCCCACAGTCCGCCGAGGATACCGGTCGCCTTCCGGAACTCGGCCGTCGCGACTTCGTTCTCATAGACGGCCTCGAAGAGAAACGCCCGCATCCTGAGCGTCGCGGACAGCACGGCATCGCTCATCCGGATCTCGGCCAGGTTGCCGTTCTGCGTCTCGGTGACGACGTCCTTCACCATGCGCGCGATGCGCGCAGACGACGACTTGCCCAGCACGTTGACCGCGTCCTCGGGAAGGTCATCGTCCTGCATCACGCCTGCGCGCACGGCATCGTCGATATCGTGATTGACGTAGGCAATCAGATCAGCGACACGCATGATCTGCCCCTCCAGCGTCGCGGCACGCTTGGCGGGCTCGACGCCGACGGGTGACCCCTCCTTGCCCTTCGAGTGCCGTCCGATTCCGTCGCGAACCTCCCACGTGAGGTTGAGTCCACGCCCGTCGTTCTCGAGCACGTCCACGACGCGCAGGCTTTGCTCGTAGTGCCTGAACCCTCCGGGAACGAGCGAGTCGAGCACGCGCTCGCCGGCGTGACCAAACGGCGTATGACCCAGATCGTGGCCGAGGGCAATCGACTCCGTCAGCTCTTCGTGAAGTCGAAGCACCTTCGCGATCGTGCGCGCGATCTGCGAGACCTCGAGTGTGTGCGTGAGGCGCGTGCGGTAGTGGTCGCCCTCCGGCGCGAAGAAGACCTGCGTCTTGTGCTTCAACCGCCTGAACGCTTTCGAATGGATGATGCGGTCGCGGTCGTGTTGAAACGCCGGCCGCACATCGTCTTCCGGCTCGCTCGTCAGGCGGCCACGTGACTGCGAGCTCTTGGCCGCTTGCGGCGCGAGCGTCTCGAGCTCGCGCTGTTCGAGGGCCTCACGAATGCTCGACAACAATCTCCTCCAGGAAGCTGGTGCCGTACTCGAGAGGTCCGACGCCGAAGTTGGCGGCGAGGGTCTGCCCCAGATCGGCAAACGTACTCCGAGTCCCGAGATTCACGCCGGCACGGACACGCGAGCCGGCGATGAGAATCGGGACGTGCTCACGCGAGTGATCGGTGCTGGGCGTCGTCGGATCGTTGCCGTGATCGGCGGTGATGATCAACAAGTCCGATTCCCGCAACACCGACAGCACGTGACCAAGGCGCTCGTCGAAGCGCTCGAGGTTGTTGGCGTACCCCTCGACGTCGTTGCGGTGCCCGTACAGCGTATCGAAGTCTACGAGATTGATGAAGACGAGCCCCGATGCATCGGAGCGGATGACATCGATCAGCCGATCGACACCTTCATCGTCGCTCTTCGTCGGAATCGCTTCAGCTACGCCTCGGCCGGCGAACAGATCCCGGACCTTGCCGATCGAGACGACGGGAATCCCCTGCCTGGTCAGGAGGTCGAGCAGCGTATCGCGCGGCGGAGTCAGCGCGTAATCGTGACGGTTGGCCGTGCGATGAAACGCGCCGGCCGTCCCCACGAACGGGCGCGCGATGACTCGTCCGACACGCATCGGCGCGACGAGCTCGAACGCAATCTCGCACATTCGATAGAGCTCGCTGACCGGGATGACTTCCTCGTGCGCAGCGATCTGAAACACGCTGTCGGCCGACGTGTAGACGATCGGCCAGCCGGTCCTGACATGTTCGGCACCGAGCCGATCGATGATCTCCGTGCCGGAAGCCACCACATTCCCGAGTGTCCGGCATCCGATCCGATCTTCGAAGACCTCGATCGTCTCTGCCGGAAAGCCATCGGGAAATGTCGCGAACGGCTCGTTGAGGATGATGCCCATCATCTCCCAATGACCGGTCACCGAATCCTTCCCCGCCGACGACTCCGCCATCCGCCCGTACGCCTTTATCCGATCGGGTGCACCGCCGTCGCCAAGTTCGACGATGCGACCGAGCCCGAGCGCGCGAAGATTCGGAATTCGAAGCGAGATCTCGCGGGCGATATTACCGAGCGTGTTGCTGCCCTGATCGCCGTAGGCCTCGGCGTCCGGCAGCTCACCGCAGCCGACGCTGTCGAGCACGATCAGGACGACACGGGGAAAAGGAGTCAGGTGAGAGATGTCTCGATGGTCGCAATGGCGTGCTTGAACGCCATGTGATCCCTGCCGTCGACGTCGAAGATGACGACGAACTTGTCGAAGTTCTTGATGCGGGCCTCGAAGTACCGGCCGTCCATGAGATGAATCGTCACGGGGACGCGATCCCGCCGCGCGTTGTTGAGGAACGCGTCCTGAATGTTGGGTTGAACAGTGGACGACGCGCGTGATTCAGTGACCTGGGACATCAGGGAGCGTCTCCTCGCGTGCACAGACCCCGGCTTGCAAGCGCGTCTCGTACACGCTGCATGGTCTCCGGGCGCTCGCCCGGCCCCTCGAACCAGATAAGGTTAGGCTCTTTGCGGAACCAGATCAACTGTCGTCGCGCGTATCGACGATTCTCTTGCACGATGAGTGCGCGCGTTGCGGGCTCGTCTCTCACGCCGCGCAGCATCTCCATCACCTGACGATAGACCAAGCCGCCGAAGGGGCGCGCATCGGGAGGGACGCCGCGCGCGAGCAGCCCGCGAACCTCATCCACGATACCGCGCGCGAACTGCTGTTCGACTCGTCGCGCGACGCGTTCTGCGGTCAGTTCGGCCGGCAGTCGAAGGGCCAGCGCGATGACCTCACAGTCCGCGATGCGTGACGCTGTCGCGGCAAAATGCGCGGTCAACGGCTGCCCGGTTGCGAAATACACCTCGAGCGCCCGCACCAGCCGCTTGCGATCTCTTGGCATGATTCGCGCGGCCGACTCCGCATCGACCCTCTGCAGCATGCGATGCAGGCGTTCGGGTCCCTTTCGATCGGCCACTCGGTCCAGGCGCGTTCGCAGGCCCTCGTCAGCGCCGGGTCCCGGGAACAGTCCGCGGGTCAGCGCACGGTAGTAGAAACCCGTGCCCCCGACGAGGATCGGTAGTTTCCCACGGGCGTGTATGTCGCGAATCGCGCGTTCGGCGTCCTCGGCGAATCGTGCCGCGGTGTAGATCTCGGTCGGATCGGCGATGTCGATCAGGTGATGCGGGATACCTCGTCGCTCGTCGATCGACAGTTTGTCGGTGCCGATATCGAACCCGCGATAGACGGCCGTCGAGTCGCAGTTGATGATCTCGCCGCCGAGCGATTCAGCCAGCGACAGGCTGATCGCACTCTTGCCGGATGCGGTGGGACCGAGAACCGCAAGAACCCTGGACACCCGGCTACCTAGGCGAGCTTCACGAATACGTACACGGTCAGTGCCACGAGGAGAATGATGAGACCGAGCTGCTGACTGCGAGTAGGCACGCGTTCCCCGCCTCAGTTCACCGGCGGGGATTCGTTGTAATAGAAGGTGACGGTGAAGAACGCCTTCGGGTCCGGGTACTCCGGCGGGAGCGGCTCGGTCGGGTTCGAGCCAAGGATGGCGTTGTTCGCAGCGAGGTTGAATGCGTTGATATCGGATGGGTCGACCACCGAAATGTCGGTGATGTGCCCGTCCTTGTGGATGTTGAACTGCAGCACGACGCGGCCGCGAAACGTCATTGCCGCGTACGGCACGAACCAGTTGCGCCGCACCTGGGCGACGAATCGGCGCAGCCACGGCCCGAACTCGACGCCCTTCGTGTCGAACTGAATCGTCGCCCCGGGATCGTTCAGTCCCCCTTGCGGGTTGTTGAACGTCTCGTTCTGCACGTAGCGCTCGAGATTGCGCAACGCATCGCCCAACGCTCCAGGCGCAGGTTTCGACGTCGTCGGCTCCCGTTTCGCGCCGGTGTCGGCAGGCGGGAGCGCCCGTGCGATCTGTTCCTGAGGCTCTGGTTGCGGCGGCGTCGGGTCTGGCTTGACCGGTGTCTCGGGCCCCTTCGCCTGCTCCTGCGGTGTGGCTTCGATGCGCTCCGACGAGTTCCCTCGCGCGAACGGCAAGGGATTCTCCGGCTTGACCGCCCGCTCGCGCGCCTGTGCCTGCCGATCCAGATCCGACAGGTCCGCGCGAGGCTTGGACTTCAGCGCCTCGAGGTCCACCCTCGGCTGGACGAAGACGAATCGCCGGTCGTCACGCTCCTTTTCCTGCTGGCGAAGGAGTTCCTGACGACGAGCTTCCAGTTCTTCAGGGCTGGCTTGGAAGAGGTGGAGATTGGGACCGAACTGGAACCAGATCAGGAACAGTACGTGCGCAATCACCGACAGCATCACACCGTCCCGACGTGGGAGGGCGCTGCCGACGACAAGCTCGTCCTCGTACCGATCTTCGAAGTCGAAATGTATCAATAACCTAAGGGCAAATTATAACAAGCGGCCGCGGGCTTCAGGCATCCGTAAACCCACGGCCGAGCCTGACATCACGACGTACGGCTGCCCGATTGTTGTCGGTTGATCTCTGACCGCCGCATAGAGATAGACGATCCCAAAAGTCAGCGGGACGGCGCGGACGTCCGTAAAGCCGGAATGTCTCAGGAGTGTCACGAATTCGCCTGGCGGAGGAAACGCGCCAACCGAAGCGGGAAGGTACGAATACGCGCCCGAGTGACCTGAGATCGCTCGACCGATCAGCGGCAGCACGCTGCTGAAATACCAGCGATACAGCGCGGCAAGCCCCGGAATGCGCGGGATGCTGAACTCGAGAATCGCAAGACGGCCTCCCGGCCGAAGCACGCGCGCAAGTTCTCGAACGGCGACATCGGTCTTTTGCACGTTGCGGACGCCGAACGCGACGGTGGCCGCGTCAGCGACCCCGTCGGCAACCGGGATTCGCATCGCGTCGCCGCGAACGAGCGCGATATGCTGTGCTTCTCCCGCGTCGCGAACCTTGCGAAGTCCCAGAGCGAGCATCGCGCCGGCAAAGTCGACCCCGAGCACTCGCGCAGCCGTACCGTGAGGATTCCCCTGTGCACCGCGACGGGCTTCGAGGGCGACATCGGCCGTGCCCGTGCAGACATCAACCAGCGTTTCGCGGCCCGTCAGCTTCAATGACGCGATCATCTTCGTGCGCCAGCGGCGATCGATGCCTGCGCTGAGGAGATGATTCAACAGGTCGTAGCGAGGTGCGATCGCATCGAACATCCCTGCGATGCGATCCGGTGTCTTGTCGGGTGCCTGTTCTGCCACGAGAGTCACGATTCAACCTTACCCGACGTAAACCGCGAGCGCGGTTGCGGCGAAGTACACAATCCCTACCCACCCGTTCAGGTCGAAGGCCTTCTTCACCTGCGACAGATCCTGATCGCTGACGAGCGACTGCTCGTACGCGAGCAGCGCGGCCACGATCGCGACACCAACAAGATAGAGCGCCGGGAGACTCGCTGCCTGCCACAGGGACGCCATCACGATCACGGTGACCAGGTGCATGACGCGTGACAGACGAATCGATGCCGGTACGCCGAACGTCGCCGGGATCGAGCGCAGACCATGCTTGCGGTCGAAGTCCACATCCTGGCAGGCATACAGAATGTCGAAACCGCCGACCCACAATCCGATGGCGAGGCCGAGGAGCCACGGCTCTGCGCCGGCGCGACCGCCCGCGGCCAGCCATCCACCGACGGGAGCAACGGCGAGCGAGAGGCCGAGAAACATCTGCGTGTAGGTCGTGAACCGCTTGGCAATCGAGTACCAGAACACGATCACCAGCGCGACCGGTGCGAGCACGAGGCACAGCGTGGAGAGTCGCGATGCCGCAAACACGAACACCGCCGACATCACGATCACGAAGGCCGCGGCTTCCGGCCTGGAGAGCAGGCCTCTTCGGCAGCTCCCGCATTGCCGTGCGCGGATTGAGCGCGTCCATCTTCGCGTCCACGAGGCGATTGAAGCCCATCGCGGCGCTGCGCGCGCTCACCATACACACGACAATCCACGCGACTTGCGTCCACGAGAACGGCTGCTCACGCCAGGCCAGCAACGCACCGGTGAGCGCGAACGGCAGCGCGAACACCGAGTGGCTGAAGCGCACGAAGGAGAGATAGGTCGCGAGCTTGTTCATGCGGCCTCGACCCAGGAGATGCGGTCGGGATCGACTCCCGACACCAGGTATTCTTCCACATCGGTCACGTGGTCCGGCACTTGGACGGCGATGAGCGCCGCGCGCTTGCCGGGTTCGATGCTGCCGAACGCATCACCGAAACCGAGCGCCGTCGCCCCCGTCAGCGTCGCACTTCGAAGCAGCGCTCGCGCCGGCACCTTCGGAGCGATGCGACGTGCCTCGGCAAGCTCGCTGAACATATTCAGGTCGTCAACGCTGGCAAGACTGTCAGTGCCGAATGCCACCTCGACGTCCATCGCGTAGAACGCCTCGAGCGGCGGCGACCCGACGCCGACATATCGATTGCTGCGCGGGCACGACACGAGCGTGACACCAAGCGTGCGCAGTCGATCGAGATCGGTGCCTTCGAACTGCACGCCGTGGATCGCAAGGACCGAGCCGGTCAGGAAACCCATATCCGCCAGGTAGTCCACCGGAGAACACTTCGGCGCCTGCCAATCCGGCGTTCCACACACCAATCTGTTCGAGCAGCGATCGCCACGGTCCGGTGCCCTTGAGCAGGAACTCGACCTCCTCCGGCGATTCGCCGAGATGCACCGTCGAGACGACAGACCCGTGTTCGTCGAGATCGCGTCGAATCGCGCTGAAGAGCGCGGGCGCGACAGAGTACGGTGCGTGCGGGGCAAGGCTCAACCGAATGTCATCATCAGACGCGAGCGCGTCGATCGCCGTGCGTGCAGAGCCAACCTGCGCGTCTACATTCTGGCCGCCAAATCCAAGCAGCTCGTGGAAGACGCACGCCGGCATCTGTGCGTCGCGAAGCAAGGAGACTGCGGCAAGCGTATTCGTCACATCGCCGATGAGCGCACGTGCCTGCGGCCCGAGCGTCCTGAATCGCCTTTCGCGCGGCATCGAGGATCGCAGCTTCGCCTGTGTGTGCCCGTTCTGCCCGAGCAGCCAGCATCGGCCTTACCCATTCGAGGAAACTCGGCGCCGGCGGAATGCGGTGATGCAGGTACGAGAGCTCGAGGTGCGTGTGCGCGTTCACGAGACCGGGTAGCACGGCCACGCGGCCGAGCGCACGGTCTTCGCTTCCGTCACGCGCGGCCACGGAGACGATGCGCCCGTCTTCGAGCGTGACGGCTCCCCCGCCGATCGGAACATCTGCGATCGGCAGGATCCAATCAGCGGAAACGCGAATCACTGTGTGAGACGAAGCTGTTTTCCGCGCCGGCTTCTCGCCTCGTAATTCTTCAGCTCGGCCGGCACCGACGCGTCGCCCTCCGCACGGGCGGTGGCCAGGGCGAGCATGCGCGGCACTTCGCGCTCCCGGAAGATCGGGTCGCCGAGGATCTCGTAGTGCATGTTGCGACGCTTGGCGACGAAGCCTGCGTCTTCGATGTTGACTACGATCTCGAGCTCGTCCATGCAGTAGGCGGCGCCCGCCGCGCGTACGACGTTCTCTTCGATCATCACGCTGCCCATGTCGTTGGCGCCGTAGGCAAGGCTTAGCTGGCCGACCTTACCGCCCTGAGTGACCCACGACGCCTGCAGGTTGTCGAAGTTGTCGAGGACGATCCGCGACAGCGCAAGCGTTCGAAGGTAATCGACGCCAGTCTCCTCGAACCCGCCGTGTTCCGTGTGCTCGGGCTGATAGCTCCAGGTGATGAACGCCGTGAAACCGCCGGTCTCGTCCTGCAGATCGCGCAGCCGCATCATGTGCTCGATGCGCTCTTCCTGCGTCTCCACCGTGCCGTACATCATCGTCGCCGTGGTGCGCAGGCCGGCGTGGTGCGCCTGGCGCATGATGTCGATCCACTCGTCCGATGTCGCCTTGCTGTAGCAGTTCAGCAGCTTCCGCACGCGATCGACGAGGATCTCCGCACCGCCACCCGGAATGCTGTCGAGACCGGCAGCGACCAGTCGCTCGATGACCGTCTGCGTCGGAATCTGATTGAGCCGGGAGATATGCAGGACCTCAGGCGGCGAGAGCGCATGCAGCTTGAACTGCGGATATCGCGCCTTCACCGCGCGGAACAGATCCTCGTACCACTGAATCGGCAGGTCGGGATTGTGGCCGCCTTGCAGCAGGAGCTGGTTACCGCCGACCGAGATCGTCTCGTCGATCTTGCTGAAGATCTCCTCGAAGCCCAGAACGTAGCCTTCACCCGATCCCACGGGGCGGTAGAACGCGCAGAAGTTGCAGCGGGCAACGCAGATGTTCGTGTAGTTGACGTTGCGGTCGATGATGTAAGTGACGACGCCCTCGGGATGCTTGCGCACGCGGATCGTGTCAGCGAGACGGCCGAGCACATGCGTCGGAGCCTCGCGATACAACTGAAGCGCCTCGGCTGCCGACACGCGGCCGCCCTGCATCACTTTCGCAACGATCGCATCGACCATGCTCAAAAGAACTCCAGCGTTCGGCGGCGGGGCGCCAGCCCCATCTCGGCGGCGAGGTCGAGGAACATCTGAAGGCCCGCCGCTTCCTGCGCGCCCAGCCCGTACTTCACATTATCCCTTAGGTACACCGCAGCGCGGGCCGCACGCGCCACGTCACCGGCGCCGTATTCTGCCGCAATCTCTTCTCTCGCGCGCATACCGTCTGCCTGCGCCTGTTGAAGCGATTCGACCACACGGGCGTCCACGGCGCCGGGCCGACCCGTCCATGCGGCGTAGATGAAGGGCAAGCCGGTCATCTGCGTCCAGACTTCGCCGAGATCGATCTTGCGCAGTCCGAGCGCATCGTGGTCTGCATCGAACGCGGGATCGCCGATGAGCAAACCGGCGTCGCAGGTGGACGTCATCGCCGAAAGATCTGGACCGTGAGGCACGAAGCTCGGGCTGATATGGAAGTGATGCCGGCAGAGCACCTGAATCAAGGTGACGGAGGTTCGCGAGCTCGTGTCGAGAGCGACGCGACGAATCTCCTCGACTGGCTTTCGCGTGTAGAGCGCCACAGATGCTACTGGCCCCCGCGACCCGATGCCGACCCCGGGGACAAATCGATACTCGTCCGACTGCAGGTATTCGATCGACGGGATCAACCCCAGATCGACTTCGCCATCGTGAAGTAGCGCGGCACATACGGCGGGAACGTCGTATCGCACGCGCCAGCGAGACGGCTCGCGGTCGAGAGCCCATGTCAGCGGACGCGCGTTGAGATATCCCACCGCGCCAATACGGAGCTGTTTCAAGCTAACTCCCAACCTCCAACTCCCAACTCCCAACCTCCGCATTCCGGGTTTTCGCCTCGCGATGCATCGACTTCCTTCCTGTGGGAGTTGGATATTGGGAATTGGGAGTTTTCGTTGATCACAGGAGATTGAACTTGCCGTCGCGCTCAGCCGGCAACAGTCCGGCGACCGTGATGTTCCGCTCGATCTCCGCTCGCGCGGCGCGGCGGCGTCCTTCCGGCGCGTCATCTGACGGCGAGATCCCGTCGATGTCGTCGGCGCCGAAGGTCAACGCGACCTGCGCCAGTTTCGGACCGTACCGCCGCCAATCCACCTGGATCGATGGAATGTTCGGCGCGGCCAGTCGCGCGAGCGCAACCATCTTCACGTCCTCATATCCGGTCGTGGGCCTGAAGGTGGACAGCGTGAGCGGAAGCGGGTTGAGCGATTGAATGTGTCCGTGCGCGTCTTGCAGTTCGGACGCCAGGATCAGCAAGTCCGTTCGTTGGTCAGCGGGCGCCTTGCTGATAGCCAGACGCACCTGTTGGAATCCCGCGCTCTTCAGGGTCTTCATGGCAGCAGTCGGATCGTCGATCGTGTCGAGATGCACGTCGGCAATCGCGTCCAGACCGGCCTGGCGGAGCCGCCTCAGCACTCGATCGACCGAACTCCCGGCGCTCCATCGCGCAACGTCGGTCCACGAGAAGGCAACGACCGTGCGATCGCCGGCCACGCTCCTTGCCGTCTCGACAGCCGTGGCTGCGGAGTCGAGGTCGGTCGGGGTACCGGTGAGGCGGACTTCGCGTGCCGCGGGGGGAACGCTCGCGTCGACGGCGTCGAACGCCAGGTCAGCCACGCGCACGAACGTCGCGCGCGTGCCGTGCATCTTGCGCCGCACCGTGTCCGCAAGCATCCCGAGCGACAAGATGTCCGGCGTATCTGCCAACTCGCGAATCTCCGCCGGCGACAGTCGATCGCCCCGATTGATCCGATCCATGTAGAGGTCGAACGTGGTGGCTGTACTCATGTCACTCACAACTCACCCTGCCGAAGCTTCCATCGTTTCTGCGACCTTCGTCGCCAGCGCCAGCGCGTCGCGCCCGGCGCGTCCGCTGACGCCAGGCTCGCGTCGATCGCGGACCGCCCCGACGAAATCGGCCAACTCCGCGCGCAGCGGTTCATCGCGCTTGATGTCGAGCTTCCCGCCTTCGATCTGCGGCCGGCCATTGTGCGCAACCAGCCGATAAATCTCGGCCTCCTGCGCCGCGTAGTCGATTGACAGATACGAAGCCGCTGGAAGAAGCGGACCTTGCGAATCTTGTCACGGCTGATGCGGCTTGCCGTCACGTTGGCGATGCAGCCGGACTCAAACCGCAGACGGACGTTGGCGATATCGGTCTTCGGGGTCAACACGTTCACGCCAATCGCCTCGATCGAGACGACCTCTGACTTCACTGACGTCAGCAGCAGATCGAGGTCGTGAATCATCAGATCGAAGATGACGTCGATGTCCAGGCTCCGCTCCGGAAACGTGCCGAGCCGGTGGACTTCGATGAAACGTGGATTCGAAACAAGCGGCAGCGCCGCGACCACCGCAGGATTGAATCGTTCCGTATGCCCGGCCGCCAGCACCACGCCGCGGCGAGCGGCAGACTCGATCATCTTGTCTGCGTCACCCAACGACGACGAGAGCGGCTTCTCGACGAGAACGGAGACACCCGCATCGATCAACGGCAATGCGACGTCCAGATGCGACACTGTGGGCACCGCGATCGTCACGGCGTCCAGTCCATCGAGGGGCAGCTCGCCAAGGTGGGTGAAGCTCGGCACGCCAAGCTTCGACGCGATCTCCCCTGCCCTGCCCGGCTTCGTATCGACGATGCCAACGAGCTGCACGCCGTCCATGGAGGCGAGCAGACGCGCGTGATGCTGCCCCAGATGGCCGACGCCGACGACAGCGATTCGTAGAGCAGCGCTCATGTCGTTGGCGTATCTACTTTCTCGCGTCCAACGATGGCGATTCCTGCTTCATTGGCCGACGCGTAGACGGCATCTCCGTCGAGCACCAGCGTCTTGCCGGCGTCGATGGACAGCGTGGTGGCGCCGGCGACGCGCATCGCTTGAATCGTGGCGAAGCCGACGACCGGAACGTCGAACCGCATGTCTTGTTTCGGCTTGGCAACCTTGATGATACGCACACCGGGCCCGGCGAGGTGCCCGGCACGCCCGATCACTTCGTCGGTCCCTTCCATAGCCTCGACGGCGACGACGGCCTGATGCTTGACGGCGATCGTCTGTCCGATGTCGAGCCCGGCGATGACGTCGGCCATGCGATAGCCGAACTCGAGGTCCTCTCGCTCGTCGTCGGTCGGCGCGCGCTTCGTCAGCACGCCAGGTCTTGCCAGCAGCGGCGTCAGGAGCGTCGTCGAGTCGATCAACTCGATCCCGTTGTCCTTCATGACGGCCGCGACGGCTCCAATCAGGCCATCGGTGTTTCGCGAGGTCAGCTTCTTGAGCGCCGAGACGAACGTGAGATCCGGGATGATGCCGCCGAAGATCTTCGTATGCTTGACCTGCCCCGCCATGACGGCTCGGGTCGCGCCAGCCTCGCGCAGGAGGCGAATGCACGTTCCCAACTGACCGAGCGAGATCCAGTGAATCGCGGCGCTGTGCCGCTTGGCAGCGTCATTGAGCTCGGAGAACGCCTCTTCCTTCACAGCCACGATGGTGACGTCGTGGCCCAATGCCCGCGCGGCATCGAGGACGAGAAACGGAAACCGGCCGTTGCCGGCAATCAGACCAAGTGTCACAGCGTTGCAGTTCCACGTTCCGGGTTCCAGGTTCCATGTTCGTGTTCACGTTCGAGTTCAAGGTTCGATGTTCCGGGTTCCAGGTTCGAGCGCCGAACCTCGAACTTTGCACCACGAACATAGAACCCGAACGTCGAACACGAACCTGGAACCTGGAACCTGGAACTCGGAACGGTACTATTCATCGGCTACGAGTTCTTCCGTGCGTCTCGTTGACCTCCGCAGAATCACTCCGCGCTGCGAGGTACGGATGAACTCTACGAGATAGCGAACTTCCGGGGCGGCGAGCGACTCGTCCTGTTCGATCTGGGCCAACGCCTGCGTGGTATTCAGCTTGGACTGCAGGAGGTACCGGTAGGCCAGCTTCAGTTGAGCGATCGTGTCCTGGGTAAAGCCTCGGCGTGACAGCCCGATCGAGTTCACACCATACACGCGCGCCGGGCGGCTGCCGATGGTACGACCGAACGGCAGGGCATCCTTGGTCACGACCGAATATCCACCGATGAAGCCGTAGCGGCCGACGCGACAGAACTGATGGACTGCGGACCCGGCGCTGACGTTCGCAAAATCCTCGACACCGACGTGACCGCCGAGCGTCGCATGCGGCCCGAAAATCGTTCCGCTCCCGACGTGGCAGTCGTGCGCCACGTGCACGTACGCCATGAACAGGTTCTCGCTGCCGATCGTCGTCTCACCGCCGCCACCGGCGGTGCCGCGATTGATCGTCACGAATTCGCGGAAGATATTCCGCTTCCCGATGCGAAGCGCGGTCTTCTCGCCTCGGTACTTGAGGTCCTGTGGCGCCAGACCGATCGACGCCATCGGGAAGATCTGCGTCTCGTCGCCAATATACGTGCGTCCATCGATGACGACCGATGCGCCAATCAGGCAGTTCTTGCCGATGCGGACATCGGGGCCGATCATGGCGTGCGGCCCGATGACGGTGCCCTCTCCAATGTGTGCGGCGGGATCGACGTGCGCCGTCGGATGCACCGCTGCCGCGCCAACATCGATCGCAAGCAGGATCTCGGCTTCCGCCACCACCTGATCGTCCACGTAGGCGGCTGCCCGGAGGCGCGCGAGGCTCGTCCGGGCCCGCTTGATCTCCACCTCCAGACGGAGGCGATCGCCGGGGACGACACTGCGACGGAATTTTGCGCTGTCGACGCCACGCAGCGACACGCGCGCCGTCAGCGGTGCCTTCGCACGATCGAGCACGAGCACTGCCGCGAGCTGCGTCAGCGCCTCGATCGTGAGGACGGCCGGCATGATCGGAGTTCCAGGGAAGTGTCCCTGAAAGAACTCTTCGCCAACGGTGACGTTCTTCACTGCCACGAGCCGGTTGCCCGACTCGTGTTCAGTGACAGCGTCGATGAGATACGACGGGTATCGGTAGTAAACGCGCCCGAGGAGCGCCGGAAGGTCTAGGGGCACGCCACATGCCTCTCCCTGGTTGCTGGACGTCGCGTTACTTCTGGGTCGCAGGAGGAACCGCAGGAGCCGGAGCGCCGGGTGCCGGAGCGGCCGGTGCCGGCGCCGGGGCGGCTGCCGCACCTGGCGTATCGAACGCCTGAATCACCTCGGCGGTCAGATCCATGCCGGGTTCAGCCCAGATCAATCCGCTCTGCGAGGCGTTGAAAACGAAGTGCACGCCCTTCTGCTTGGCGACCTTGTCGATCACGGGCGTCAGCTTGCGGTTGAATTCACCCTCGATCTGCTCCGCCAGCTGCTGGACTTCCTGCTGCGCGTCTTCGGTGAACCGCTGCAAATCGCGCTGCTGCCGTTCGATGTTCGCCTGGAGCTGTGCCCTCGCCTGATCGCTCAGCACGCTGCCGCCCTGATCGAGCTTCTGCTGGTCGCTCTGCAGCGCCTTGTTCTTCTCCTGCAGCTCGCGCGACTTCTGTTCCTGAATCACCTTGATCTTCTCGGCGGCCACTCTGCCTTCAACCGACCCAGCCGCCACGGCCTGCACGTTGACGTAGGCGTACTTCATGCCGTCCTGGAAACGGGGCTTCAACTCGGGCGGCGCTGCCGGTGCCGCTGGTGCGGGGCGAGGTGCCGTTGCCGGAGGGGCCGCGGGCTTCTGCCCTGCCGGCGCCGCCGGTGTGGGGGTCGTCGGTCGAGGGGCGGCCGGGGCCTGCGCGTAGGCAGATCCTGCAGCGATCACCGCACTGAACACCACTACGGAGGCAAACACTCTCATTACTCTCGATCCTTTCGAATACGGAACTCGATTGCGGCGCACTCGCCCGACTCGCCGCTGCCGGCAGTCGTCTAATATGAAGCTCTAGAATTTTACTCGACCAACCTGCGCCAAGTAAGATGATCTCAGCCGCCGCCTGACCCAGGAGATTTGCTCGTTGAAACACCACTTCGTCACGCTTTTGTGTCCGTTGCTCACCGCAACCACGTTCATCGGCTGCGGTTCAGGTAATACTCCACAAGTTCCCACGCAACCTTCGCCGATCTCGATCACCCAAAGTTTCAGCGGAACGCTGACCGTCAACGGAGCACAGACTCATTCGTTCACCGTCGACCGCGCCGGAACGGTGTCGGCACAGGTCAAGAGCCTTTCCGATCAGGCTGCCACGCTCGGCGTGAGCCTCGGCACGTACAACGGCTCGGCCTGCACAATCATCATCAGCAAGACCGACGCTGTCACTCAACAGCTCGGTGGCCGGAACGGCCCAATCAACGGGCCAATTCTGCGTCTGGGTCAACGACGTCGGCAAGCTGACCAGCGGTCTCGACTACACCATTGATGTGACGCACTACTGAGTCTCCGGTCCTCAGTCCCCGGTCCACAGTCTCCGGTCATTCGAATTCATCGACCGCTGGTCCGGACTGAAGACCGTGGACCGTGGACCTTTCTAGAACGTCGTCCCCACCGCGAACCTGAAGACCGTCTCCTTCGCCGGCTGGAGGTTGTTGTCCAGCACGCCGCCGCGCGACGGATTCCATGCGTAGATCAAACGGAACGGCACGTTCAGAACGGGCATGAAGAATCGCAGTTCAACGCCTGTCGAGGTCTTGAACGCGTGAGTCCTGCCAATCTCAATGGTCTCCACTCCACCAGGCACGCTTGGATCAACCAGCGATGACGTCGCAAAGGGATCGGTCAGCGGCGGCGGGTTCGGCGCGCGTACTTCGAGCAGCGGCTCCATCCACGAGAACGGATCGCCAAAGTCCTTCACCTGGCCGGCGTCGAAGAACGTGACGATGCGCACCTGGCTCATGATCGAGATCATGTACTCGGCATTGAACAGGAGGCTCTTGTTTCCGCCGAGCACGACGAACGATCCCGGCACGCTCGGCCCGATGGACCGGATGTCGAAGCCACGCACGCTGTACTCGCCACCGAGGAACAATCGCTCGAAGACTGGCAGAACCGCGTCGCACGGCGGCGTCGCGCAGATCGCATTACTGGCGCTATTGCCGAGCGGCGAGATGTACTCGATCTGTGCGCGGAAGCCGAACGAGGTACGCGGCAGATGGCGGAAGAAGAAGATCGCCTCGCCTCTCGGCTTGTAGAACTGCGTGTTGCCACCGAGCACTGCAAGGTCGATCGACGCGGTCAGCCGCTTGCCCTGGTTCGGGAAGATCGGGTTGTCGACGGTGTTGTGCACGAAGCTCGGCACGATCTTGCTGATCGATCGCTGGCCGCCCTGCCCGATGAGCAGTGAGTCGTAGACGAACGGGTTGCGACGGAGAACCTCGAGTTGCGTCGGCGTCAACTGCGACAGATCGCTCACCGACGAGATCGTCGAACAACCGGTCGGGCGCAGGACACAGGACGTGTCGATGAGCGCCTCGTTCAAGTCGGTCATGTGGACCGTCTCGTACGAGTAGTTCATGAACATGCGGCTGAAGTCGGCAACCGGGAAACCGAAGATCAGGTTGGTGCCGGTGGACTTCTGCGTGTAGTACCCGACGTACTGCAGCGAGCGCTTGTAGACGTCGAAGCCGCCCGTGATGTTGCGATCGAAGAGGAATGGCTCGGTGAACGCCAACTGATAGTTCTGCGCACGATCGCCCGCCTGCACCGAGAGCGTCAGACTCTCACCGCGGCCGAGGAAGTTCGATGTCTGGAACCCGAGTTGACCGAAGAACCCTTCGTACTGTGAGACACCGGCGCCGAATGTCAGCTGATTGCGGTTCTGCTCTTCGAACTTCAGCGTGACGTCGACGGTGTTCTGCTGACCGGTGGTCTTGTCGACCTTCATGTCGCGGTCATCGCCTTTCAGCTCCTTGAAGTATCCGAGCTGATTCAGTCGTCGCACGCTGTACTTCAGCGCTTCGGTATTGAAGACGCCGCCCTCGACGAGCCGCATCTCGCGGCGAATCACGTTGTCGCGCGTCGTCGTGTTGCCGGTGAACGTGATCCGGTTGACGAAGTACTGCGGCCCTTCGTCGATCCGCATCAGGATGGCGACCGTGGGCGGGGCTTTCCCGGTCTTCCCTTTGGTCGCGGGAGGAGGTGGCGCGGACACTTCGGCGAGCGACGCTGGCACCTGCGCCGCGAGCGTCTGTTCCGGACGAGTGGGATCGTCGCTGTAGGTCAGCATCGGGAACGGAGTGAACTCCATGTACCCGGCGCCGCCGTAGATCTCCTGCGCCTTCTTGTTGCCGTCCTGCAGCTTCTTGCGGCTGTACCACTCGCCGTCTGCGATCTTGTAGAGCGAGCGGAGTCCGTCGGCGCGAACCACCTTGTTCCCTTCGAAGTTCAGGGTGCCGAACTTGTAGCGCTCACCCTCGGTCACGGGGATCCGCAACTGAATCCACTCCGTCTTGCCGTCCTTGGTTTTCTCGAGCGTCTTGACCTCGGGCTGCCCGACACGCGCCTGCGGATAACCGCTGTTCTGGTAGTACTCGACGACCTTCGCGGCGTCCTCTTCGAATGCGTTTTCCTTGTAGGTACCACCGCCCGAGATCCAGCCGTAGAGCGGATTCTTCGGCTTGTTCTCCTTGATTTGTTTCTCGAGCTTGCCGTCGCTGATCGCGGTATTGCCGACGAACTCGACGTCGCGAATTTTCAGCTTGGGTCCCTGGCCGACCACGAAGGTGACGTTGACCAGTTTCGGCCCGCCGGCCACCGGCGTCACCCGGTGACTCACCTCCGCGTTGGTGAACCCTTTCTCCGCCATCAACTCACGGAGCACGCCTTCCACGCGACGAATCGTTCCATCGTCGCGGAACGAGTCGAGACGCAACTCGATCGAGCGCTCACGCAGCTTGTCGTCGATATCGGATCGCTTGATGATGCTGATGCTCTTCTCATCGATGTCGCGATAGTCGACGATCTTGACGCGCTCGCGCTCCTCCATGTGGTAGGTGACGATTTTCCCCACCGTTCCATTCGCGAAGGTTTGGTCCGTCACCTCAATCGAGAGGTCGTCGAGGAAGTTCGTCGCCCACAGCCGCTTGAAGTCCGACAGCATCGTCTGCTCGGTCGCCTGGTCGTACCAGATGAACGTCTTCTGGGACGGCGTGCTCGGACGCAGCTGGATGTAATACATGTAGGTCTCGTTCTCGATCGTCGAGGACCCACCCTGGCTGTTGAAGCACGGCTGCAGAATCCAGACAAACGGCGGGGAGCCCACGGGTGGTAATGCGGTAGGAGCCGCAACCGGAGATCCGCACGGTGTCTTGGTAATGGGCGACGTCTGATTGGCCTGCGCGGCTGCTGCCGCAGGAGCTGCGGCGCCTGCCGCCGAAGCGGCAGCCGGCGCGTCTCCCGGTTGGCCAAGCTGTGCAAACGCGGACCGGGCTGGGAAAACGGCCACAATCCAGAGGAACAGAAGGACGGTAAGCTGCTTACGCATCAGCGGTGAAACACCTTAGTTTACTGGATTTTAGACGGCGCACGCGCCCGGTCGGCCTGTGGGAGGCAAGGTCAAAGGGCAAACGGCAAGGCTGTACGTTACCTGACCTTTGACCCTTGACCTTTGACTTGAATCTAGTTCAGCCGCCGCCCGGCGACCAGTTCCCCTGCCCCGGCTGGCCGGTAGGAGATCTGGCCGGCGTCCATGTAAACCTCGACTTCGCCGTCCGCGAGGTTGCCTCGAATCAGTTCCTCCGAGAGCGGGTCCTCGACGTACCGCTGGATGGCGCGACGGAGCGGACGGGCGCCGTACGAACGGTCCTTGCACGTGACGTCGATGATCCAGTCCACGACGTCGCGGTTGATGGTGATCTTCATCCGGCGATCGACCAGGTTCGCGTTCAACTGGTCGATCAGGAGCCCCATGATGCGCCGCAGGTCATCGTCTGAAAGCGCCTCGAAGACGATGATCTCGTCGATGCGGTTGATGAACTCCGGGTTGAACGTGCGCTTGACCTCGCCGAGGACCATGTCGGACACGTTCTTGTCGATCGCGCTGGTATCGCTGGCCTGGAACCCGAGCGACGCCTTCTTCTGAATGAAGCGCGCCCCGATGTTCGAGGTCATGATGATGATCGTGTTCTTGAAGTTCACCCGATTGCCGAGGCCATCGGTGAGGTGGCCGTCTTCGAACACCTGCAGCAGGATGTTGAAGATGTCCGGGTGCGCCTTCTCGATCTCGTCGAGCAGCACGACGGAGTACGGATTCCGCTTCACCTTCTCGGTGAGCTGACCGCCCTCTTCGTGCCCCACATATCCGGGCGGTGAACCAATCAGCTTCGAGACCGAATGCTTCTCCATGTACTCGGACATGTCGAAGCGGATCAGCGCGTTGTCGCTGCCGAACAGGAAGTTGGCGAGCGCGCGCGCAAGTTCGGTCTTTCCGACTCCGGTCGGCCCGAGGAAGATGAAGCTGCCCACGGGACGATTGGGGTTCTTCAGCCCGGCACGTGAACGGCGAATCGCGCGCGAGATCGCGGAGATCGCTTTGTCCTGGCTGACGACCCGCTTGTGCAGGTCGGCTTCCATTCGCAGCAGCTTGTCGCCCTCGTCCTGATTGATCGACGTGATGGGCACGCCGGTCCACTTCGAGACGACTTCGTCGATGTCGCTCTTGCTGACGACGACGCGGCGCACCTTTCCATCGAAGCGCTCGCGAGTGAGCTGCAGATTCTCGCGCGCCGACGCTTCCTGGTCGCGGTAGAACTGCGCCTTCTCGAAGTCCTTCTGCGAGGCTGCGCTCTCCATCTGCTCGACGGCCACACGAATGCTCTTGTTGATCTCGGCGAACTCGTCGCTGTAGCCCGCCTCCTTCAACTTCGCACGCGCGCCTGCTTCGTCCACCAGGTCGATCGCCTTGTCAGGCAGGAAGCGGTCGGTGATGTACCGGCTCGACTGATAGACGGCCGCCTCGATCGCCTCGGGCGTGTACTCGACACGATGGAACTGCTCGTAGCGATCCTTGACGCCCTTGAGGATCTCGATCGTTTCCTTCTCCGCCGGCGGATCGACCTTGATCGCCTGGAAGCGGCGCTCGAGTGAACGATCCTTCTCAATGTACTTCCGGTACTCGGCGGGCGTTGTCGCGCCGATGCAGCGGATCTCACCGCGCGAAAGCGCGGGCTTGAGGATATTGGCGGCGTCGAGCGACCCTTCGGCCGATCCTGCTCCCACCAGTGTGTGCAGCTCGTCGATGAACACGATGATGTTCGGGTTCTCGGTGAGCTCCTTCATGATTGCCTTGAGGCGCTCTTCGAACTGACCGCGATACTTCGTTCCCGCGACGATCAGCGAGATGTCGAGAGCGAGGATGCGCTTGTCGGCCAGGAAGTGCGGAACGTCGCCGTAGACCACCTTCTGGGCGAGGCCCTCGACAATCGCCGTCTTTCCGACACCAGGCTCACCGATCAGGACCGCGTTGTTCTTCGTGCGGCGGCAGAGCACCTGCTGCACGCGTTCGAGCTCGTAGTCACGGCCGACCAGCGGGTCGAGCTGGTTCTTCATCGCCGCTTCGGTGAGGTCGCGGCTGAACTCCGCCAGAAGCGGCGTCTCCTTCACACGGGTCAGCGTGGTCTTCTCGTTGAGAAGCTGGACGATATCCTCGCGGACGGTGTGGAGGCGCATCCCCTTCTCCATGAGGATGGAGGCGGCGACGCTCCGCTCTTCGCGCAGGATCCCGAGAAGCAGGTGTTCGGTCCCGATGTAGTTGTGGAGCAGCCGATCGGCTTCCTCGGCCGCGCAACTCAGAACCCGCTTGGTTTCCGCGCTGAAGGGAATCTCGACCGACGTCGACACCTTCTCGCGGAAAACCGTGCGTCCCTCGATTTCCTTGCGAATGTTTTCCAGGGACAGGTGCGAGCGCGCAAAGATCCGGCTCGTTAGCCCTTTGCCTTCCCGGATCAAGCCAAGAAGGAGATGCTCGGTCTCAATGGACACGCTGCCGAGCTGGCTGGCCTCATAGCGGGCAAAGAAGAGTACTCGTCGCGCCCGTTCCGTGTAACGTTCGAACATCCGGCCCGCCCTTGGGGTTAGGAGGCTGTTGACGAAGACCTCGTTAACGTCATTATAAGGCAAAGCTTGCGTACGACCAACGATCCCGCACGTCTAAGTCCTATAACTGCTAGGGTTTCGGCGCTCGCTTCGGTCAGATGCCTTTACAGCGAGCCCCGATCTCATCCACTTCTACGACGCCGTTGACTGCGTTCACGTCTCGCTGAACCGCACGCTTCTGCTTATCGGCGTATGTCGTTCTGGTTGGTAGTTGGTGGTCTCACCGCGAACCATCAACACGCTAAGTCACGTGTTTCGCTAGACAACGCGCAACGGCCTTCTCGATCACCGCGTCACGAGTGAATGCGTCGTACGCGAGAAAATGCGGCGATTGCCTGTGCGCTGCGTGCGATTCAGGTACGTCGTACACCTCGTGAAGCACCCAGCGCGTCGGATCGTCGACATGCTGGCTGACATCGAATCTCAGACATCCACGATCGCGCGCGACTGACTCACGGGCGTTGTGCATCAGCAGCCGCTCGAACTCCTCGAGCATCTCAGAACGAACAGTCACTTGCACGAGCACTACGTACATTCGGCACCTTCGGAGTTGGGGGTTGGAGTTGGGAATTGACGACCGGCCGCCAATATACTGTCCCGCATGTCAGAAACCGTCGGATTCATCGGGCTCGGTCTCATGGGCCGGCCAATGGCCAAGAACATCCTCAAGAAAGGTTATCCCCTCGTCGTCCATAGCCGGAGCCAGGGTCCGGTTGACGAGCTCGTCGCGGCAGGAGCCACGCGCGCCGCCTCACCGGCGGACGTGGCCCGTCAGGCGACGCGCATCATCACGATGGTCCCCGATTCGCCGGACGTGGAATTGGTTCTCGAGGGCCCCAACGGTGTCCTGAGCGCCGTGCAGCCGGGCACCATCATCATCGACATGAGCAGCATCGCTCCAGGTCCGGCACGTCGTCTTGCCGAACGCGCGAAGGCACGTGGCGCAACGATGCTCGACGCGCCGGTGAGCGGTGGCGACATCGGAGCGATCGCGGGCACGCTTTCAATCATGGTGGGCGGCGATCAGCAGGCCTTCGATGCCGTGAAGCCACTGCTCGAGACGATGGGCAATCCCGAGAAGATCGTGCGCGTCGGCGAATCAGGTGCGGGTCAGTTGTGCAAGCTGTGTAACCAGATGGTGATCGGCGGCACGCTGGTCGTCGTCGCCGAAGCGCTCGCGCTTGCGCGCAAGGCCGGAGTCGACGCAGGCAAAGTCCGCGAAGCGCTGCTCGGTGGATTTGCGGCGAGCCGCGTGCTCGAAGTTCACGGCGAGCGTGCGCTCAAGGGCACGTACAAGCCGGGATTCAAGACGCATCTGTTCGCGAAGGACATGCGGAACGTCGTCTCGACGCTGGCCGAGCACGACAGCGCTGCGCCCGTGACGGCCGTCGTTCAACAACTGCTCCACGCAACGATGGCGGCGGGACGTGGCGAAGACGACAACTCGGTCATGGCGAAGACGGTGTTCGAGCTGGCGGGAGTCGAATAGTCGTCGTGTCCGGCTGCAGCCGGACCTGGAGGATCGATGCGATCGAACGTGCGTGGGCTCCTGGCATTCGTCGTCTGCGCGTTCGTCTGGCCATTGGACATCACGCGCCGAGGTGACGACGGTGACGATCGCCAATCGAGCTGTCGTTGCCGGAGGCCAGGCGTTTGGACAGGTCGGGCCGTACGAGAAGCTCACTGGCACGATCGAGTTCGCGCTCGATCCGGCCGACAAGCACAACTCGCGCATCGTCGATCTCGAACACGCGACGCGCGGCTCAGATGGCCGCGTGCACTTCTCTGCTGACCTGTACGTCCTTCGACCGGTTGACACGCAGAAGGGCAACGGCGCGCTGCTGTTCGAGATCGCCAATCGCGGGCGCAAGGGACTCCTCGGGCGCTTCAATCGCGCGGCGAACGGAAGTCAGGATCCAACTGCCGCGGCCGACTTCGGCGACGGCTTCTTGATGAAAGAGGGATACACGCTCGTGTGGGTGGGGTGGCAATTCGATGTCCAGCCGCCTTTCGTCAGGCTCGAGGCTCCAGCCGCGAAGGTCGAAGGGCGCGTTCGCTTCTCCTTTATCGTCGATGAGAAGCAGGCGGAAGCGTCCCCTGCTGATCTTCCCGCCTATCTTCCCGTCGACGCGAACGACCGCACCGCATCGCTGACGGTGCGCGATCGCTTCTGGGCAACGCCGACGCGCGTGCCGCGCGAGAAGTGGCGATTCAACATTCAGAACTCTCGCGTGCGCATCGCACTCGACGAAGGATTCGAGCCGGGACGGATTTACGAGATCGACTACCCCGCCACCGGCGCGAAAGTGGCAGGTGCCGGAATGGCTGCTATCCGTGATGCGGCGTCGGCGTTTCGCTATCGCGCCGACATGCCGGTGCGCGGTCGCTCGGCGTATATCTTCGGCGCCTCGCAGAGCGGACGCTTCCTGCGTCAGTTCCTGCACGACGGCTTCAACATCGACGAAGAGGATCGCCGGGCATTCGATCTCGTGTGGCCGCATATCGCCGGTGCGGGACGCGGTTCCTTCAACGAGCGTTTCGCAGCGCCGGGCTACAACACGTTCTCAGCCACCCAGTTCCCATATACCGATCTCGAACAGGCCGCACCTGATGGCTCGCGCGATGGCATCCTGGCCGCGTATCGGCCGAATCAGATGCCGAACGTGATCTACACGAACACGTCGGTTGAGTACTGGGGTCTGGGACGATCTGCGGCGTTGACGCATCTCACGGTGGACGGGACCACGGATGCCACGGTGCCAGAGAACGTGCGTATCTATCACCTGGCTGGAACGCAGCATGGCGAGGCGGCGTTTCCACCAACGCGTGGCACCGGGACAGGCACTGGGGAATCCGATGCCGCAGGGCAACGTCATGCGTGCACTGCTCCGCGCCGCGCATCAGTGGGTGGAGTCGAAGACGCGTCCGCCAGACAGCCGTCACCCCATGCTGCGCGACCAGACGCTCGTGCCACTCAAAGCCGTGGGCTTCCCCGCGATTCCAGGCGTGAGCGATCCCCGCACGATCGAAGGGCCGGGACTCATAGACCGCGGCCACTTCACGGCGCTGCCGTTCCTCGTGCCACGCGTCGATGCTGACGGCAACGAGGTCACTGGCATTCGAGTTCCCGAACTCGCGGTGCCGCTGGCCACCACGACAGGTTGGAACTTCCGAGCGGAGCGCGTCGGCAATCCTTCGACGCTCTACGCGCTGCTCGGGTCGTACGTTCCGTTCGCGCGAACGAAGGCGGAGCGTGACGCGCGACACGACCCGCGCCTCTCA
This sequence comes from uncultured Acidobacteriota bacterium, assembly GCA_963818645.1. Classification (GTDB taxonomy): domain Bacteria; phylum Acidobacteriota; class Vicinamibacteria; order Vicinamibacterales; family UBA2999; genus Gp6-AA40. The sequence continues at coordinate 122,743 of CAWFTF010000012.1, forward strand.
GTCGAAGAACGCTATCGCGATCGCAACGACTACCTGCAGAAGATTCAGGCCTCGGCCGCGGCGCTCGTCAAAGATCGCTTGCTGCTTCAGGAAGATGTCGACGACGTGGTCGAACGCGCGACGAAGCATTGGGCGCACGCGACCGCAACGACTCAGACGAACTGATCTCGGCAGGGCCGGGTCTTATTCTTTAGACCCGGCTATTCAGGATGCAGTTGTCCCCGCTCGAGCCTGAATACGCGGTTGCATGCCGCGGCGAGCCGCGGGTTGTGCGTCGCGATGACCGACGTCAGCCCTTGCTCCGCGTGCATGTTTTTGAGCAGTTCGTGAAGAGAGTCGGCGGTCGTCTCGTCGAGATCACCGGTCGGCTCGTCGGCGAGCAGCAACGCCGGCTTCATCGCGAGCGCACGTGCAACCGCGACGCGCTGTTGTTCACCACCTGACATCTCGCTCGGGCGATGCTTCAGTCGCTCCCCGAGCCCGACCCGCGACAGCAGATCGACCGCACGACGCCGAGCCGCGTTGCCAGACTCGCGCGCGACACGCAGCGGCATTTCGACGTTCTCCGTCGCGTCGAATTCCGGCATCAGATGATGGAACTGAAAGACGAAGCCGACGTTCCGGTTGCGAAACCGTACGAGCGAGGAATCGTCGAGCGCACGAAGATCCGTGTCTGCGACGACGATCTGTCCCGAGTCGGCGCGATCCAGTCCGCCGAGCAAGTGCAGGAGCGTGCTCTTCCCTACTCCCGACGCGCCGACAATCGCGACCATCTCGCCATAGGCAACGTGCAACTCGAGGTCGCGAAGCACGTGGATCCGCTGCGCACCAAGCTGGTAGACCTTGTTGAGGCCCTGGACGTCGACGAATGCCACGCTATTCGAACCTGAGCGCCTGCACCGGGTCGAGCCGGGACGCTTGTCGCGAGGGATAGATCGTGGCCAGGAAACAGATCGTGATCGTCGAGACGACCACGACGAGGAAATCGATCGGCTGCACGACGAACGGGACGTGCGACACCTGATACACGTCCATCGGAATCTGAATCAGCTCGTAGGTATCGAGCACCCAGCAGAGAGCGAGGCCAGCCAGGCCTCCGACGGTGGTGCCGATCACGCCAATCACGAGCCCCTGCATCATGAAGATCGCCATCACCCGGACCGACGACGTCCCCATCGTCTTCAGGATCGCGATGTCGCGGCTCTTCTGCATGACGAGAAGAATGAGCGACGAGATGATGTTGAGGGCACCGACCATGACGATGAGACCGATGGTGATCGAGATCGCCATCTTCTCCAGCCAGAGCGCGGAGAAGAGAGAACGATTGAGCTCGGACCAGTCTTCGCTGACGTACTCGGGGCCGAGACGCTCCGGGATCGTTTTGGCGATCCGTGCCGCAGCCCAGATGTCGCTGACGCGCAGTTGAATGAGATCGGGCGCTTCCTTCGTGAACAACCGCTTGGCGAAATCGAGACTGACGAAGCCGTACGCCGAGTCGTACTCGTAGAGTCCGAGTTGAAATACACCGGCGACACGCACGCGGCGATTGCGCGGCATGAGTCCCATCGGCGAGAGCGATCCACCCGGCGTGATGAGTGTGATCTCGTCGCCCACCTCGGCACCGAGTTGCTGCGCGAGATCGTGGCCGAGAAGAATGCCCGGTCGATCGTCTTCTCCCTGTGTCGCGAGACCTGACAGGCTGCCCTTGGTCATCGTCCGCTCGATGTCCGTCACCTGGCCTTCGAGTACCGGGTCCACACCTTTGAGCGTGATGAACGCGTCGGCCCGAGCGGACGAGGCGATGGCCTTGCCGATGATGGCCGGACCGGCACCGGCAACACCGGGAAGTTCACGCAGGCGCGCGACTTCGGACTCGTAGTCCCCGAGGCTGCCAGTCTTCCAGACGTAGATATGTGCCTGGGACCCCAGGATGCGGTTCCGTAGTTCCCCTTGCAGGCCAGTCATAAGGGCGAGCGCCACGACGAGCGCCATCACGCCCACGGCGACGCCAATGGTCGAAAACAGTGAAACCCGGGATATCGAGGATTGCTGGCGACGCGCCAGCAGGTACCGGAGGGCGATGAACAACTCGAAGGGCACGCTGGCGTCCATTTATATTATGAATGGCTGAGCAAGCTTGCCCGAGAGTCCGCTAATATCTATGAAAAGAGTCCGCCGATCGGCGGACTTCTAACGAGTGTTCAAGCAGATTCGCGCAATAGAGACGGGCGGAATTGGCATGCATCGCGCTAGGCGCCGGAATCGTGACACCTGACACCGCGAACGTGAAAACCGTTGCTCAGTTTCGAGCCAACCAGCGGGCGGCGCCGGCGCATGACGACGTGACGCTCGAATTCGCCAGCGAGACAAAGGCGGCGGGCGCAGCGGGTCTTCCTTTCGCCTATCAAGATCCAGAAGCCTTGGATGCTCGTGCTGGGCGTGTCCCTGGCGCTCCTCGTGCTCGCGGGAGTCGCGGCAGCGTTGACACTTCGCGCGCCCGCGCCAACAACGGGGGCGCTGAGCGTCGAAACGGATCCCCCGGGCGCCGAGGTGCGCATCGACAACGCGGTCCGCGGGACGACGCCGCTGACATTGAACCTGGCGGAGGGGCGTCATTCGCTCGTGGTTCAACACGGTTCAAACAGCAAGCAGCTGAACGTCGAGATCGCCGCGAACGCCACGAATTCCTATCACATCGAGTGGGCTGCAGCCGCTCCGCTCGCAGCGCCGCTCCAGACGGGCAGTCTGTCAGTCCTCAGCGATCCTCCCGGCAGCGCTGTGACGGTAGACGGATCATCGCGAGGTCAGACACCGCTCACCATTCGTGATCTGACCGCCGGCCGTCATGAGGTGCTGGTCAAGAGTTCGGATACGACCTATCAGCGATTCGTGGAGGTAGAAGCAGGCGCAACGGCGTCTCTGGTCGTCGGTGGTGCGCCGAGCGCGACACCTTCCTGGGGTTGGATCTCGTTGAACACGCCTTTCCCGGTCCAGGTGCAGGAGGCCGGACGCGTTGTCGGGACCAGTGAAATCGAGAGAATCATGCTGCCGCCGGGCCGTCACGAGCTCGATTTCGTCGCCGCCGAGTTCGGCTTCCGGCAGACTTCAGAGGTGAGAATATCGGCAGGACGCGGAGCCCCGGTCTCGCTTACAATTCCCCGCGTAGCCATGAACATCAACGCCCTGCCGTGGGCGGAAGTTTTCATAGACGGCACGCGGATCGGCGATACTCCGCTTGCCAACGTAATGGAGACCATTGGCGAGCACGAGATCGTGTTCAGACATCCTCAACTTGGTGAAAAGCGACAGGTGGCTCGGTTGACGATGCGCGATTCGCCTCGCATCTCCGTGGACATGAGGACGAAATGATGAACAAGCTCCGCTGGCCACTCGGCGCCTGCGGCTGTTTGATTCTGGTTCTCTCCGCTTCTAGCTCAGCCGCGGCACAGGCCACCGAAGTCGACTTCAAGGCGCTCTACGCCGCCGCCGAATACGACAAGGCACTCGAAGTCGTCGGCCCGCTCGACACACTCGAGGCACAACAGTACAAGGCGCTCTGCCTGCTTGCCCTCGGACGCACCGCCGATGCGGGCGCGGCGATCGAATCGCTGGTGAACGCCTCGCCAACGTTCATCCCCTCGTCCGAGGATGCGCCTCCACGATTCGTGGAGCTCGTCACGAAGGTTCGACAGAAACTGCTGCCGACCATTGCACGGCGCGTGTTTACCGAAGGGCGCGAGCTGTTACAACGAAAAGCAGAATGAAGAGGCGGTAAAACGCTTCTCGCTGGTGCTCACGCTGCTCAAGGACCCGGCGTTCACGGACCTGAATGCGAAGCAGGATCTGGAAACGCTCGCGACGGGATTCATCGATCTCGCGAAAGCGTCGTCCACACCGGTGAAAGTCGTGGCCGCGCCACCCGAACCGGTACCACCGCCGGCGGCCGCCCCTGCGGCCGCAGCGACCGCAGTAGCACCGAGGGTCGTCCCGCCCGTTGCTCTCGTGCAGACAGTTCCGCCGATGCCACTGGATATCGCGGCGCGAGTGGGGGCGAAGCTGGTGATGGTCGTGCAGATCGATGCCGCAGGGCGGGTCACATCTGCAACGGTGAAGGAGTCAGCGCACCCGCGCTACGATCGAATCGTCGTGCTCTCAACGCGTGACTGGCGGTATACGCCGGCGACATTGAATGGCCTGGCGATCGCTGCCGAGCAAATCGTGACGATTCAGCCTCAGTCCAGACGCTGACGCATCAGCGGAAATAGAATCACATCGCGAATCGACGGGCTGTTGGTCAGCACCATGACCAGCCTGTCGATGCCGATCCCTTCCCCGCCTGTCGGCGGCAGCCCATACTCGAGCGCACGAATGTAGTCTTCGTCCATTCCGTGCGCCTCTTCATCGCCGCCCTTGCGCTCCAGGAGCTGCTGCTCGAACCGCTTGCGCTGCTCGACCGGATCGTTGAGCTCACTGAACGCGTTCGCCACCTCGAAGCCGCCGATATAGAGCTCGAACCGTTCCACGGTGTCGGGATCGTCTTTCCGCTGCTTCGAGAGCGGTGACACTTCCGTTGGGAAGTCGTAAACGAAGACCGGCTGCACGAGATCACCCTCGCACAAGGCCTCGAAGATGGAAGCCGCAATCTTCCCTGCCCCGTGCGACGGCGCGACCTCGACACCAAGACGGGCCGCGAGCGCCGCCGCCGCGTCACGCGATCGCAGATCCGATTCAGCGATGTCCACACCGAGACGCTTCGACGCGGCTTCACGGGCCGCCTCGCGCAGTGACAGACGGCGGAACGGTGGCTTGAGGGAGATCGCCTGCTCGCCGAACGTGACCTGGTCGCTGCCTGTTGCCGTGACGGCAACCTGCTGCAACAACTCCTCGGTCAGCGCCATCAGATCGTGGTAGTCGGCGTAGCTCCAGTAGAACTCCAGCATCGTGAACTCGGGATTGTGTTGCGTGGAGATGCCCTCGTTGCGGAAGTTCCGATTGATCTCGAATACCTTGTCGATGCCGCCCACGACGAGCCGCTTCAGATAGAGCTCGGGCGCAACGCGCATGTAGAGCGGCATGTCGAGCGCGTTGTGATGCGTGACGAACGGGCGCGCCAGCGCGCCGCCCGCCATCGCCTGCATCATCGGCGTCTCGACCTCGAGGAAGCCGCGCGCAATCAGAAACTCGCGAATCGACGCGACGACACGGCTGCGAACCTCGAAGACGCGTCGCGAGTCCGGGTTGACGACCAGATCGAGATAGCGCTGCCGATAGCGTGTCTCGACGTCCTGGAGGCCGTGCCACTTCTCCGGTAGTGGCAGCAGACACTTCGCGAGGAATTGCAGCGCCGACACATGGACGCTGAACTCGTTGGTCTTCGTCCGGAACAGGTAGCCCTCGACACCCACCCAGTCGCCGATGTCGAGCAGCCTGAAGATGCTGAAGTCGAGCGCGGGCACGGAATCCTGGCGCACGTAGACCTGAACGCGCGCGCGGCCGTCGGAGAGTTGCAGGAACCCGGCCTTCCCAAACGTGCGAATCGCGAGAATGCGGCCACCAATCCTGGTGGTGATCTTCGGGGCGTCGAGCTCCTCACTGGTTTTTGCGCCGTGCTCGGCAACCAGCTGGCTGATTGGCGTCGTCCCCTCGAAGCGCTTGGGATAGGGATCGACACCGAGCTGCTTCAGTGCGTCGAGATTTGCCCGGCGCTGGACGACCTGATCGGATTCCTCTGTGCTCATTCGCGACTGAGTGTTCGCCGGACGGCGTCGAGTATGCCGTTGATGAAACGCACCGACTCGTCGGCGCTGAAGGTGCGCCCGAGCTCCAGTGCCTCGTTGATGACGACCTTCGATGGGGTCTCCGGTTCGTGCAGAAACTCGTAGACACCCAGGCGCAGAATCAGCCGGTCCATCACGTTCATTCGCTCGACGCGCCAGTGTTCGGCCGCCTCGGCGATGAGGGGATCCAACTGCGCTGCATGCGTGGCGACTCCGGTTGCGAGCAACGTCGCAAACGAGCGGACGCTCTCTGCCGGAGGCGTACCCGCAGGACCGCCAGTCCAGAAGGTACGGCAGACCTCGTCGATCGGGACGCGCCCGACCTCCCATTGATAGAGCATCTGCAGCGCCACCTCGCGAGCACGATGTCTCGAGTCGGCGCCCATCTGTGCAACCGGAGGTCGTTCGGTGTCCGCCATCATGCCTGACCGAGCCCCCCGATCGCCTGAACGATCGTGGCCATCTCCACTGCCGCGAGCGCGGCTTCGCGTCCCTTGTTGTCCGGTCCATCCGCGGCCCGTGCCACAGCCTGTTCCGCGGTGAGCGTGGTGAGCACACCGAATGTCACGGGAACTCCGGTATCCGCGCTGACCGCCATGATGCCGTGCGACACCGCTTCCGCGATGTACTCGAAGTGCATCGTGTCGCCCTTGATCAGACACCCGAGGCAGACGACCGCGTCGTGACGTCCGCTCGCCGCCAGATAGCGCGCGGCCAGTGGAATCTCGAAGGCGCCCGGCACGCGTACGAGCGTGACGTCCACGTCCTTCACGCCTGCTTCAGACAGCACGGCCCGTGCTCCGTGAAGCAGACCGTCGGTGATCTCCTTATTGAAGCTCGACACGACAATGGCGAATCGGCGACCGCTGGCCTGGCGCGAGCCCTGAAACTCCATGACGAGGACAGTTCACCGTGCCGGCATCCGGTTGACGTCCGGATCCGAGGAAGGAAGGTCGAGGCGTTCAAACATCAGAGCGAACAGCAATGATACCCCACAGCCAGCAGACGCCGATGCCGATGAGCGCGCCGCTCACGTCCGCGAACCAGTCGCGGATATCAGCCGATCGTCCCGGCACGAACCACTGATGGAGCTCATCGAAGATGCCGTACGCGGCGGCGATCGCGAGAGCGAGCGCCGCGACGCGAAGCACCACACGACTTGGCAATCCTCCTCCGACCGCTCGCACACAGAGCAGCGCCAGGCCCGCATACGCCACGAGGTGTCCTGTCTTGTCGGAGACCTGCTCGGGGAGCGGCGCGATCGAGAGTCCGGAGACGTAGAAGATCGCCGCCATGTACGCAACGACAGGCGCCCACAGCGAGACTCGATGCGCTCGACTCGTCCGAACGTCCGGCACCGGTGACTACAGGGGAAGCGGGTACAGCAGCCAGCCGATCAGGATGCCGGCACCAATGAAGCCGCCAAACAGGCGGGCACCGAACACGATCTGCTCTTTGGGATCGTCTCGCGTGAGCACGGCAAACACGATCGAGACGAAGAGCGAGAACACAATCATGAGACCGAGATGACTGGTCACTTGCGCCCCTTGGCGATGTCGAACACGTCGAGCACGACCAGCATGTTGAGCAGGCCGGCGGCGATGATGAACGTGTTGCCGTACTCATACGTGATCGCGACCACGTCGCCCCTGCCGACACCCATCAGCCTGGCGATGAAGTACGGACCGCCGACGCCGAGATCCGCAATGGCCGAGAGCGCGACCAGTGGTTGCGTCATGTCGAATGGAAACAGGCGCCCTTCCAGCCAGAGCCCGAAGACGAACATCAGCGTGAGCGCGACGAGGAAGACAATCCCCTTCTGACGCCGGCCCAACCAGAGATGTCCGGCCCCCGGCACGAACCAGGCAACGGCGCAGAGCAAATAAGTCAGTGAGGAGGTTTGGGTACGGTCGGCCGCGGCGGCACGCATTCGTCGTAGTGTAGCGTAGCCAGCGCGCTCACCACCACGAGCGTGACCATGACACCGAGCGGAACGCCCGCGACGGCGCGCGTGACGTTCGAGGGAGACCAGATCCCGGCCATTTCCAGCGCCAGCGTCAGCAGCGTCGGAATCGCGGTCACCAGTGCGAGTCGTCTGGCGGTCGCCGGTGCGATCGCGAGACGAGACTGTGCGGGCTTCGCACGCATCCACATGGCGCCCGCGCCAGCGAATGCGCCGAGATAGATCCCCAGACAGCGCGCACACACGGGCAGCTGAAAACCCGCGAAATGGAATGACCGCTCGGGAATCTGATGGCAGACGAGCGACCCGACGCCGTAAACGACTGCGCCCGCCCATCCAGGCAACACAGGTGCTGCAATCAGAAGGGCAACCCAGCCCGTGGTGAGCACCAGCCGCAACGAGTGCGATCACGCGGGAATGATAGCGATTTCGACTACACTCTTTCGCGACGGAGGCAGAATGACCCGGCGAGCGTTGCTGACTGCAGGATTGGCGGTACTGATCGGCTCGACACGAAAGCTGTTCGCACACCACTCGACTGCGATGTACGACATGGCCAACCCTGTCACTGTGAAAGGGACAGTGAAGCGGTTCGAGTGGACCAACCCTCATGCGTTCATCTTCATGGACGTCAAGGACGAGAAGGCTGGTTCGGTCGAGTGGGAGATCGAGCTCATGAGCCTCAACCACCTGCGCTCGTATGGGTGGATGCGCACGACGGTGAAACCGGGAGACACGATCAGCTGCACGGGCGGCGCCGCGAAGAGCGGCGCCCCGTCGATGATCAGCGCCGTGATCGAACTGCCAGACGGTCGCAAGATTCGCTCGTAAGCCGGAGGACGTATGCTTCCGCATCGGGATCTCACAGGTCGCATCCTCGCGACAGCCGCTTCGCTGGCCATTGCCGTGGCCACAGTCGGCGCGCAGCAGCAACCGCCGCAGCCGGAGCGAGGCCGCCGCAGGCGCCGCCGCGGTCGCCGTATCAGGAGGCCGGCCAGCTCCCCGCCCGCATCATGTCGTTCACGGCGGAGCCGCAGACGATCAAGCCGGGCGAATCGGTCACGCTGAAATGGGCGGTCGAGAATCCACGAACGACGACGATTGAACCGACCGTCGGGCGCGCGGTTCCCGCCGGTGAGATGAAGTTGTCCCCGGCTGCGACAACCACCTACACGCTCACCGTGACAGGGGTGAACGGAACGCTGACGAGAACGGTGACTGTGACCGTCGCTGGCACGACGCCGATTGCCGCAAGTGCCGAGTCGATTCCGCTTGCATCCAGGCCAGCGCCGAGAACGAGCGACGGCAAACCCGATCTCACTGGCGTGTTTGGATACGGCGCAGGGCCCGGACGCGGGGCGCCGCCACCTGCTTCATCGCCGGGCGAGCTTCCGCGAACGCCAACCCTGAAACCGGGCGCTGAGAAGTATCGCGTCCAGCGCGGGCCGGACGATACGGGTCTCTACTCCAGCTGCGCTCCTCCAGGAGTGCCACAAACCTTCTTCGTGCCTTATTACGTCCAGTTGGTCCAGTCACCGAAGTACCTCGTGATCCTGCACGAGTACCTCCATCTCTATCGTGTCATCCCGCTCGATGGGTCGCCGCACCCGCCCGATCCCGATCCGTTCTGGATGGGCCATTCGACGGGCAAATGGGACGGTGACACGCTGGTGGTCGACTCGATCGGCTTCAAGGAGAGCGAGATCAACGGCTATCGCACCACCGAGTCACTGCATGTCGTCGAGCGATTCAAGCGCCCGAATCTTGGAACGCTCGAATACGAAGCGGTCATCGAGGACCCCAACGTGTTCACCGGGCCGTGGCTGATCACGCGCTCGTTCCCGCTCCTCCCGGAGCACAACCGCGTGGACGAGTTCTTCTGCGAGAACAACCGCGACTACAAGCCTCTCTTCGGCGCGAAGTGAACGGCTCTGGGCTCTAGGCTCTGGACTCTGGGCAGAACCCGAACCGTTGCGAGAGCCGAGAGTCGAGAGGCCAGAGCCAGGAATTCCATGTCTGATCTTCTAGAGTTTGTTCGCGGCTGTACGTTCGACGACTTTCTCTTCAACCCGCAGTACAGCGTCATCGAACGGCGCGATCCGGCGGCCATCGATCTGTCGTGTCAGCTCACGACCCAGCTGCGACTGCGCAGGCCGATCGTCTCGGCCAATATGGACACGATCACACGGTCTGAGATGGCGATCGCCATTGCCGAAGAAGGCGGCATCGGCATCATCGACCGCGGGTTTCGCTCCGGCGATATCGAGCCGCAGGTTCGCGAGGTCGAGCGCGTCAAACGCCGGCAGCACGGCATCATCGCGGACCCGTACACGATCCGTCCCAATGCCCCTCTGACCGAAGCCGCCAGTGTGATGCAGCGCACCGGCGTCGGCACGCTGGTGGTGGTCGACGAGAATCGGCGGATCATCGGGCTGCTCACGACACGCGATCTGCGCTTCTCCGATCGCTCGAAGACCGTGTCGGAGCGCATGACGCCGCGCGACCGCCTCGTCGTGCGGGAAGGTCCACTCGGCGTCGCTGCCGCTGAAGAGGTCATGCGGGAGCACAAGATCAAGAAGCTTCCGCTGGTCGACACCAGGGCCGGCTGACGGGACTCGTCACCGCGAAAGATCTCATCAAGCAGGAGCGGCTCCCCTTCGCGACGCGCGACGATCACGGACGGCTACGCGTCGGTGCGGCGATCGGCGCCAAAGGCGACTACCTCGAACGCGCGGCGGAACTGCTCAAGGCGAGTGCCGATGTCGTCGTGATCGACATCGCCCACGGCCACTCCGCCGTGATGGGTCGGGCCATCGATGCGTTCCGGGCGCGATTCGGCGAGGTCGAACTGATTGCGGGCAACGTCGCGACCGCTGAGGGCGTGCAATTCCTGATCGACCGGGGCGTCAACGGCATCAAGGTCGGCATCGGTCCGGGCGGCGGCTGCACGACACGACTGAACACGAACTTCGGTGTGCCGCAGGTGGAGGCGCTCGTCGCCTGTCGCGAAGCGGCGAAGGGCCGCATTCCGCTCATTGCTGACGGCGGCATCAAGCGGGATGGCGCCATCGCTCAGGCGCTGCTGTTCGGCGGCGACACTGTGATGCTTGGCAGCGCGCTCGCGGGAACGATCGAGACGCCGGGCGACACGGTGCAGAAACCTGTCGTCATCCCCGAGTCCCACAAGACGGTGAAAGTGCCGTTCAAAGTGTTTCGCGGCATGGCGTCGCTGCAGGCAATCGTCGATCGCCTCGACGTCGAGGACGCCGAATCAGCGGATGTCGAAGCGCTGGGAGCGGAAGGAACCGAGATCAGCGTGCCCGCACGCGGGTCGGTGCGGCCCATCGTGCGGGACATGTTGAAGCATCTGTGCTCGGCGATCAGCTATGGAGGCGCGAACAGCCTCTCCGAGCTGCAGGAGATGTTTCGACGCGACCCGAAGCGCTACGCGATTCGTTTGACCGAGTCGTCGCGCCGCGAGTCGTTCGATCGATGACGACGTAGGCCGGGTCTTGCTTGGAGACCCGCCCTACAGAACCGACGCCTTGAGCTTCAGGATCTCGGCCTTCTCGGCGCGCGGACCGTACTGGCTGATCACCTGCGCCGCCATCGCCCCACCGAGCTTGCCCGCCGTCTTCAGATCGTCCCCTGCGTGTACGCGTACAAGAACCCGGCGGCATAGGCATCGCCGGCGCCGGTGGTATCCACGACCTTGACACCCTTGACCGCGTCGATGACGTGGATCTCGTCGCCATTGACCACGACCGAACCCTTCTCGCTGCGCGTCAGCGCCGCGATCTCGCAGTGCTTGCGCACCTGCTGCAATGCGTCGTCGAAGTCTTCGGTCTGGTAGAGCGACAGGATCTCGCTTTCATTCGCGAACAGGATGTCCACGTACTTCTCGGCCAGATCGAGGAACTCGTCGCGAAAGCGCGCCACGCAGAATGCGTCCGACAGCGTGAGCGACACCTTCACGCCGCTCTCCTTGGCCTTCATGGCCGCATCGAGCATGGCCTGCTTCGCGCGCGGCAGGTCCCAGAGGTAGCCCTCCATGTAGACCACCTTCGACGACGTGACGTGATCCAGGTTGACGTCCTCAGGACCCAGCTGCGTGCACGCGCCGAGGAACGTCTGCATCGTCCGCTGCGCGTCGGGCGTCACGAAGATCAGGCTCCGGGCGGTCGGAAGACCACTCACCAGCGGCGGCGTGTCGTAGGTCACACCGGCAGCACGAATGTCGTGAGTGAAGATCGTGCCGAGCTGATCGCCGGCCACTTTGCCGATGTATGCCGTCTTCCCCCCGAGCATGGCGATGCCGGCAATCGTGTTCCCCGCCGAACCGCCGGACGCCTCTTTGCCAGGTCCCATGATGCTGTACAGCTTCTCGGCCATCTCGGCGTCGATCAGATTCATCGCGCCCTTGGGCAGCTTGTGCGCCGCGAGCAGGGCGTCATCGGCCTGGGCAATCACGTCGACAATGGCGTTGCCGATCGCAGTCACGTCGAACTTGGCGTTGTTCATCAGCGGTTCTCTCCTTGGGTGGGGTCAGACCCCTTCACAGTGTGTCTAGGTCGTTTGCAGATACTTACCAACCAGCGGTGCCAGGTCCTGCCTGACCTGCGGCGGGATCGCATCCGGGCGAGTGATGAGGGCGTATTTGAGCGCCGAGGCACACTCGCAGGTCCGTTCGTACGGCAGCCCTTCGACGGCGGTGGCGATGATGTGCTGCGCGGTCTTCGCGTTCTGCATCAGATTGGCGATGACCATCTCTACGGTCACGTGATCGTGGTCGGGATGCCAGCAGTCGTAGTCGGTGACGAGCGCGATCGTCGAGTAGCAGATCTCCGCCTCTCGCGCGAGCTTGGCTTCCTGCAGGTTCGTCATTCCAATGATATCCGCACCCCACGACCGGTACAACTTCGACTCGGCGAGCGTGGAAAACTGCGGGCCCTCCATGCAGACGTACGTGCCACCCACGTGCACGGTGGCCTCGGACGCCTGGCCGCTGGCACTGACCAGGCGACTCAGAAGCTTGCAGAAGGGATGCGCGAATCCCACGTGCGCCGCGAGGCCCCGTCCGAAGAACGTGCTGATGCGTCCCTTCGTGCGATCGATGAACTGGTCCGGGATCACGATGTCGAGCGGCTTGTACTCTTCTTTCAGACTGCCGACGGCGCTGGCCGAGAGGATGTACTCGACGCCCAGCATCTTCATCCCGAAGATATTCGCGCGGAAGTTCAACTCCGACGGCAGCAGCCGATGCCCTGCGCCATGACGCGCCAGGAACGCGACGCGCTTGCCGCGGAGCGTGCCCAGCAGGTACGGCCCGGAGGGATCTCCGAACGGCGTCGTGAGCGTGACATCGGTGCGGTCGGTGACGTCGGCCATGTCGTACAAGCCGCTGCCACCAATGATCCCAATCGTTACGTTATCCAATCAGTCTCCGGTTCTCCGGTCTCTGGTCCGGTCACAGAACTTGCTCGACGAATCTCTTGCCGTTCTTCTCGCGGATGTAGCCCGCGGCCACCTTCGGATCGTGTTCGAAGAAGATCAGGTACTCCCGTTCAATCGCTTCGCGAATGAACCGCTTCTTGAATGCCAGCGTGTCCATCGGAAACAGGTCGTACCCCATCACCCACGGATCCTGCAGGTGCGCGGTGGTGGGGATCAGATCCACCACGAACACGCCGGTTCGCCCACCTGATTCGATGTACACGATCTGGTGCTGACCGGTGTGCCCCCCGGTTCGCTCCACGCGCACGCCGGGCTTGATCACACTATCACCAGAGAAGAAATCCACCACACCCATGGCCTTGAGCGGGACGAAGTCCTCCTGCAGATAGCTCGCGCGATTGCGCTCGTGCGGATGCGTCGCGTCTTCCCATTCGGCGTCCCGAATCAGATACCGGGCACGGCTGAAACGCGGACGCAGGACGCCGTCGGCCACCATCGTCGCACCGCCGAAGTGATCGAAGTGCAGGTGCGTGGCGAGCGCGAAGTCGATCGACTCCGACGTCAGCCCGGCATCCGCCAGCGCCTGGTCGAGGGCGCACGTGCGATCGAGACCGTAGATGTCCACCTGCTTCGCGGCCATCTTGTCGCCGGCGCCGCAGTCGACGATCATCCGGCCCCACGACGCCTCGACGAGCAGCGGCCGCATCGCTAACTGAACGCGATTGCGCTCGTCGGGAGGAGTCAGCTTCTCCCACAACGGACGCGGCACGACGCCGAACATCGCGCCACCATCCAGCCTGAAGGGGCCGTCGTGAAGCACGGTCAGTTGCAGGTCGCCGAAGGTGAGGCGCTTGACGTCGAGCCTCACGTCCGAGCCGGCACGCTGCTTCAGTTCGACAAGGACGCCTTGAGCCGCAGACGGGTGGATAAAGGCGACGAGCGAACCACCGGCACCCGGACGCGGCTCGGAGTTGACGAGCCGAACGCCGCGATCCTTGAGTTGCGCCAGCGCGGCACGAAGGTCCTCCACGCGCAGTGTCACGTGATGGATGCCTGGTCCCCGCTTGCTGATGTAGGTCGCAATGGCGGAGTCCGGAGCGGTCGCCTCGAGGAGTTCGAGCACCGGACCACCCACGGGGACGCTGCGCGCTCTCACACGTTCGGTCGGGACTTCCTCCGGCGCTTCGACTTCCAGGCCGAGTGCGTCCTTGTAGAAGGCCAATGCCTTGTCGATATCCTCGACGGCGATGCCGATGTGATCGAGGACCGCTCTCATCCCGGGATCCGGGATCCGGGGCTCGGGATCCGATTCATGATCTCTTCAACCACTGAGTATGGATCGCGGGCCCGGCTGGCAACGGCCTCGATATAGCGATCGAACTCCTCTGGAGGCAGCGTTCCGCTCGACGTGGCGCAGGAACGAGAGCGCCAGGAGATCGCGAAGCCTCGACACGTGCCGTTGCCGCCGGCGCGACTGCCGATGCTCGCTCGCCCATTCTCTGAACCGGCCACTCTCCTTCCACAGGACATCGACACCGGCACCAGTCGTGGCTTCGGTTTTGAGAATCGGCGGCTTCCATTCGGAGGCGTTATACGTCTTGAGCGACAGGTTCGACGCGACAGCTTGCACCACACGATCCGCGCCTTCGCGGTCGGCTTTGTTCACGACGAAGATGTCGCCAATCTCCATCACGCCCGCCTTGATTGCCTGGAGATCGTCGCCAGCACCGGGAACCAGCAGGACAATCGAGATGTCCGCGGCTGACACGATATCGACCTCGTCCTGTCCGACACCCACGGTCTCGATGATCACGACGTCCGAACCCGCCGCGTCGAGCACGAGCGCGGCATCCGACGTGGCTCGTGCCAGGCCACCGAGATGTCCGCGTGTCGCCATGCTCCTGATGAACACGCCCGCATCGGCCGCATGCGCGTTCATGCGCACACGATCGCCGAGCACCGCTCCACCGGAGAACGGGCTCGTCGGGTCCACGGCGATCACGCCGACCTTCAATCCGGCCTGACGAACCTCCGCGATCAGACGATCGACCAGCGTGCTCTTGCCTGTACCTGGTGCGCCGGTCACGCCAACCAGAAACGCGCGACCGGTCTGCGTGTAGATCCGGCTCACCAGCTCCCGGCCGGCGTCGCCATCATCTTCCACGAGTGAAATCGCACGAGCGATCGCACGTGGATCGCCAGCCGCGATCCGCGCGGACAGATCTGCAAGGGAGTCGGGGGTCATTTCAAGTGGACCGTTGGAGACTATCGCGGGCCGAGTGTCCTCATCAAATGACCCCCGACGCCTTACGCAAGCAGCAGCTGCCGGGCGATCACGAGACGCTGGATCTCGCTCGTGCCCTCACCGATCGTGGTGAGCTTGACGTCACGGAAAAACTTCTCGGCTGGGTAGTCCTTCACGAAGCCGTACCCGCCGTGAATCTGAACGCCGTCTTCGGCGACGCGCACCGCCACTTCGCTGGAGTACAGCTTGGCCATCGCCGCTTCGAGCGTCGTGCGACGCCCTTCATCTTTCATCGCGGCCGCACGATACGTCAGCAGCCGGGCACCTTCAATACGAGTCGCGGCATCAACCAGCTTTGCGCGCACACTCTGGAACGCGCCGATCGACTGCCCAAACTGTTTCCGCTGAAACGCATAGCCGCGCGCGGCTTCGTACGCACCCTGAGCCAATCCGACTGCGAGTGCCGCGATACCAATGCGACCAGCGTCGAGCACCTGGAGCGCGTTGATAAAGCCCTGCCCTTCGACTCCAAGCATCTGCGAGGCGGGCACTCGGCACTGCTCGAAGATGACCTCGCTCGTCTCGCTGGCCCGCATGCCGAGTTTGTCTTCCTTCTTCCCGGCGCGAAGCCCTTTTGCGTTGCGCTCGACGATGAATGCGGAGATCCCGCGACTGCCCTTCGCGCGATTCGTCACGGCCATCACGACCATGATGTCGCCGCCCGCGCCGTGCGTGATGAACTGCTTCGTGCCATTCAACACCCAGCTGTCGCCGTCGTTCGTCGCGGTGGTGCGCATCGCTGCCGCGTCGCTCCCGGACGAAGCCTCGGTGAGCGCCCAGGCGGCGAGCTTCTGGCCGGAGGCGAGCGGCGTCAGGTATCGCTGCTTCTGCTCCTCGCTACCGAACATGAAGATGTGCGCTGAGCCGAGACCGTTGTGAGCCGCGACTGACAGGCACAAGGATGGATCGACTCGAGCCAGTTCCTCGATGCAGATGCAGTAGTCCACGGCGGACATGGCCGAGCCGCCGTACTGCTCGGGAAACTGGATGCCCATCAGGCCGAGCGCGGCGAGCTGGTCCACGAGCTCACGCGGAAATGCTTGTGCCTCGTCCCACTCCATCACGTGCGGCCGCAGCTCGGCTTCGGCGAACTCGCGCACCGTTTGCCGCAGGAGCTTCTGATCGTCGGTGAGGCACACATTCATGGTCTGCTCGGCCTTGGCGCCGATCGTATCATTCGATATGCGACTCGCCCGATTGCTGCTTTTCGGCGCTGCACTTCTCTCGACGGCTTCGAACGCGTGGGCCGACGCCACGGTTTTCATCGGCACGGCAACCTCACCATCCAACCGCACCACACGTGGCTTCACGCTCGGCGCCGGCCTGCTCATCGTCGCATTCGAGTTCGAGTACGGCGATACCGTCGAGGATCTCCCCGACGCGGCACCGTCACTGCGCACGGGCATGGGAAACGTGCTCATCCAGACGCCGTTCGCGATCGCGGGCTTCCAGCCCTACTTCACGACCGGCGCCGGGGTGTACAGGGAAAGCCTTGGGGTCCTCAGCGAGACGAACTTCGGGATCAACAACGGCGGCGGCGTGAAGATCTCGCTGATCGGTCCGGTGCGGGCGCGCGTGGATTACCGCGTGTTCTCGCTGCGTGGCTCGCCGATCGACGACACGGTGCAGCGGCTGTACGTTGGATTGAATCTGAAATTCTAGCGTCTTCGAATGTCCGTAGCGTCGGTTCACCGGCGCGCCGAGGCGAGGCAGACCCCTCTACTTTGTCTGTTCTTGCGGCTCGGGGACCTTGACCGGCGTCAGGTTCAGCAGGCTTCCGCCAGTGGCCAGCGAGTCGGTGTACAGCTTCCAGACTTCCTGCAGCTTGGTTTGATCCGGATAAGCGGCTGCGAGAATGCGCCCGAGCCCGTAGTCGGCACCTGCCACGGTCGGATCGAACAGAAACACGTACAGCACAACTCCGTTCGGTCCCGTCTCTGACGCCTTCAACACGCGCCATCCCTCCGCCTGCGCCCGCACCGTCGTATCCGATGACGTCGCGAGCGCCGCCTGGAGGTATCCGATCAGCTTCTCGAAATCCGCGACGCGTTCCGGACGCACCGCGTTGAGGATGATTCCCGCGGGCGCAGTGAAGATGCGCGCCGACGATACCGCTGCCGGCGCCGCCGGTGGCTGTTGCGCTGGCGATTGTGGCGGTGGGGATGAAGGAGGCTGCTGTTGTGCCAGGAGCGCCGCTGGCGCAAGGAAGAACGCCACAAGTGCGGCGAGAACCACTCGCATCAAGATTGCCTCCACAATGAAAACGCCACGGACGGCTCAAGGCCGCCCGTGGCTGTCATTGTACGGCGCGAATGGTCTACTTCGAGAAATCGGCGGTGATCGGCCCCTGAATCACGAACAGCGGCTTCTGCAAGGCTCCTTTATACAGGTTGAAGAAGTCGGTGCGCGCCATCGGGTCGGTGACAACCTCGTAGACGAGGTTCGTGATCGAATAGTCGGCGTCCTTCACGACGGGGGTGATGATGTGCAGGTAGAGCGGGCTGCCATCCGGCTGATTGGCGGAATTCTTGATGACCTTCCAGCCGGCAAGCTGCTGCTTGGCCTCTGGCTTTGGCGACTTGGCCAGCGCATCCTTCAACGTCGCGATTACCTTTTCATAATCGGCTTCCTTGCCGGCGTTCACGACGTAGGCCGCGAGCACCACATCGCCGGTGTAGGTCGTTTTCTGCGGCGCGTTCTGCGCCGACGCGTGCTGCGAGAATGCCGGCAAAAGGAGAATCGCGCCAGCCAACAAGACTCCGGACAATCGTCGCATCTTCAAGCCTCCTCGAAATGGCTGCCAATCCTAACGTACAGGCGGGCCTATGAAAACAGTCATGACTTCGTTTGCAAGCAGCATCCCATCCCTCGTCAGGCGGATGGCGCCGCCATCATAGATCAACATCCCCTGGTCAACGAACGGGCGCAGGTCCTCGGCATAACGATCCCAGAGGTCAACGCCGTAGCGCGCTCGTATCGCATCGAGGTCCACACCCTCAGTCAAGCGCAGCCTCGTAAAGACGGCCTCTTCGAAGCGCTCCTGATCGGTGAGGACACGCCTTTCGGATTCTACTGACCTGCCCGCCGCAATCGCGCCAATGTAGTCTTCAGTCGAGGCGACGTTCTTCTGCCTGGTGCCCCCCCGCGTCGAGTGGGCGCCGCACCCGAACCCGAGCCACTCCCCATCGCTCCAGTACTTGAGGTTGTGTCTCGACTCGAGGCCCGGCCTCGAGACGTTCGAAATTTCGTACTGGACGTAGCCGGCGTCATCCAATCGAGACATCGCACCCAGATACATCTCGGCCGCGTCATCGTCTGGAGCCAGCGACCACTTCGATCGCGCCATCGTATCCCTCAGCGGCGCGTTCGGGTAGATCTCCAGCAGATACAACGATGCATGGTCCGGGCCAAGGGCGACGAGCGCATCAACCGACGACAACCACTGTTCGACTGACTGCTGCGGGAGCCACATCATCAAGTCGAGCGAGACATTGTCAAACCCCGCCGCTCGTGCCATTTCAAAGGCCTCACGTGCACGCGCGGCGGAATGCAACCGGCTCAGACGCAGCAGCTCCTCGTCTCTGAAGGATTGGACACCGAAACTGAGACGATTGACCCCCGCGTCGCGAAAGGCCCGCAACCGGTCGCGGGTGACCGTCTCCGGATTGGCTTCGAGTGTTATCTCAGCGTCGGACGCAAGGACGAAGGAGTTGCGGCACGCGTCGATGACGCTCCGCACTTCGGCTGGCTCGAGCAGCGAAGGCGTGCCGCCTCCGAAAAATATCGTATCGGCCGGCGACCCATCAGCGTTCCGCGCAATCTCGGTGAGGAGCGCATGAACGTACCGCGCCTTTTGATCCGCGTCAAACAATCCGCGGTTGAAGTTGCAGTAGTTGCAGATGGCCGAGCAGAACGGGATGTGAACGTAGAGGCCGAGCACTGGCTCTACCGCGATCCGGCGCGGCCTCCTGGCCACTTCAGGTCGGCTTTGCCGTCGTTCTCGCGCTTTCTGATCTGTGCCTTCGCCTGGCTGCCCGCCTTCGGCGGCAGCGATGAGCCTCGCCGGTTCTGCGGCGAGCCGGGGGAACGCTCGTGCCATTCCGCGATGTCCTCTGGGTAGGATACGGGCCAACCTCGCGCGTATCTACTCCATCGATGGGCATCCAGTCACACATTTCCTTGAGTCGCGAGCGCGTTCGCAGACCGAGATGGTAGGCAAACGAACCAGGCTCCGTGCTCTCGACGTCCCTGAGATTCGTCGTCAGCACCGTCAGCCTGCGCTCACTGTATCGCGTGTTGATGACGAGGCCCATCGTCTCATCCACCCACTCGGATTTCTTCTCAGCGCCGAGGTCGTCGAGAACGAGCAGATCGGCTTCGAGCACCGGCCTCAGGACGTCGAGCTCCGACATTTCCGTCGAACTGTTGTAGGTGTCTCGAACAAGTTTGAGCAGCTCACGAACCTCATAAAAGACGGCGCGCGCGCTCTTCCGCACGATCGCGTCCTTCATCAACGCCACGGCAAGGTGGGTCTTGCCGACGCCGGCATTACCGTAGAACAGGAGGCCGCGGTCAACCACTGGAAACTGCTCGACGAGTCGAGCGGCCTTGCGGTGAGCGGCACGCTGCGTGTCCGTGTGTATTTCGAAGTTACTGAGCTCGCAGTGCGCGTAGCGGCGAGGGATGCGGGCGTTCTTCAGCAACGACTGCGAGAGTTGTTGGTGCCAGCACTCGCATCGGGCCACTCGAGAGACACCATCGATCGTGATCGTCTTCCAACCAGTGTCTTCGCAGATGGCACAGGTCACGCGTCATGGTAACTCGGATCGTGCGCTGACGAACACGTCGGCATGAACAGAATTTGTACGGTCGGATGACAGAACATCTCGGCGAGTTGCACCGAACGTGTGGATTGTTCGAAAAGTTGTGTGGCACGTACGTTGCCCGCGGAGCACGCACATGTTTCAGCAGATGCGAGCGTCTCATCTCGCGTTTGCGACACCTGCCGCTGTCGTCGAGTTACCCCTGACTCAGTTGTTCGTTTTTCGTTTCGGCTTGTCTGCGTCGGCCTCGGCGGTCTCCGCAGGCGGCGGCGAGTGTCGCACGAGATCGGTTGGCGCCGACTTCACGAGCGCGGTTCCGAGGCGCTGCTCCCAGTCGTCGATGCCGCGCGCCATTTCGCGCTTCACGTAGTCCATGAACTGGTTCACCTCGGTCTGCATCAATTCGATCTTGCGACGCAGATTGAGAATGATTTCCACACCGGCCAGGTTCACACCCAGGTCACGGGTGAGCGTGAGGATGGTTTCGAGCTGCTCGAGATCTTCTTCCGAGTAGAGTCGGGTATTCCCGTCCGTCCGCGACGGCTTCAGCAACCCCTCACGCTCGTAGAGCCGCAGCGTCTGGGGATGAATGTCGTACTTCTGCGACACCGCGCTGATCATGAAGTACGCCTTCCCGCGCTCTCCCCGCTTGGCCATCGTCGCTACTCCCGCACGGGCTCCGCGTTGATCTTGCCGAACTCACGCAGCAACTCTTTCGAACGCTCATCGAGCAGCCGGGGCAACATGATTCGCACTTCGACGATCAGATCGCCGCGCATTCCGTTTCGCGTCGAAGGCGCGCCCTGCCCGCGCAGACGAAAACGCTGCCCGGTCTGAGTCCCCGGTGGAATGCGAAGGCGCACAGCGCCCTCGAGCGAGCGGATCTCCACGCGCGCGCCCAACGCCGCCTCGTGCACGGCGAGGTTGACGGTCATCAGCAGATCGTCGCCCTCGCGCCGGAACGCGGGATGTGAACCGACCTTCACCGTGACATACAAGTCGCCGGCAGGACCGCCATTGAAGCCGACATTGCCCTTGTCCGGCACGCGAAGCCGATCTCCATCGGCGACGCCTGGTGGGATGCGGGCCGAGACGGTCTCGCTTCGCGTTTCCTGTCCGCTTCCTGCGCACGGCTCGCACGCACGGGGCCGCTGCTGGCCCGTTCCGCTGCACGCGCCGCAACTGCGCGAGAAGATCATGTGGCCGCGCACGGAGCGCACGGCGCCGGTGCCCTGGCACAAATGACAGGGGCCCATGCTCGACCTCGTGCGTCCACTGCCCGCGCATACGCGGCAGTGATCGCGACGCGTCACCGTCATCGCCCGCTGGCCGCCCGAAAGCGACTCCTCGAACGTAACCTGCATCTCCATATGCAGATCGGCGCCGCGTTGCGCCGACGGCTGCCGCGCCCCACGTTCGGTGAGCACTTCCGCGAACAGATCGCCGAAGCTTGCCGAGTAGTCCACTCCTCGCGTCGAGAAGTCGAAGCCCTCGAACCCACTTCCCGGCTGGGCAGCGTCTGCCATCGGATTCCCAGCGTCATACCGCGATCGGCGAGCCGGATCGATCAGGGTCTCGTACGCCTCCAGGATCTGGCGGAAGCGTGCCGCCGCCGTTTGATCACCCGGATTGATATCCGGGTGAAACCGGCGCGCAAGACGACGGTAAGCCCGCTTGATCTCGGACTCGCTCGCGCCTTGCTGCACGCCCAGCACTATGTACAAATCCATTTGTGAATCTTCGATCTTTGATTCAGCGATTCGTTTTTGATTGGTGATCGACGATTGGTGATTGACGCGCGATTCGAACAATCGATCCGGCAACACATCACCAATCCCAAATCAACAATCTCCAACGAATCAACAATCAAAGATCACCCATTCAACAATCGATCTATTTGTCATCCACCACTTCGGCGTCGATCACATCGCCGCTCTCCGGCGCGCCTGACGGCCCTGCGCCTGCAGAACCCTGCGGACCAGCACCAGCCGGACCCTGACCCTCAGCGCCTGGCGCACCGGTGGCACCGGTGGTCTTGTAGAGCGCCTCCGCTGCCTTGTGCTGCGCCTGCGTCAACTGCTCCATCGCGCTCGTCATCGCAGCGGCATCGCCGCCGGAAATCGCGCTCTTGAGTGCTTCGACTGCCGATTCAACTGCCGCCTTGTCAGACGACGGCAGCTTGTCGCCCATGTCCTGGATCATCTTCTCGGCGGCGTAGACCGCCTGGTCCGCACGATTCCGCGTCTCGATTTCCTCGCGACGCTTCTTGTCTTCTTCCGCGTGCGACTCGGCGTCCTTCATCATCCGCTCGACTTCGTCCTTGCTCAGGCCGCTCGACGCAGTGATGGTGATCTTCTGTTCCTTGCCGGTGCCCAGGTCCTTGGCCGACACATTGACCATGCCGTTGGCGTCGATGTCGAAGGTGACTTCGATCTGGGGAACGCCACGCGGCGCCGGCGGGATGCCGACCAACTGGAATCGGCCAAGCGTGCGGTTGTCGCGCGCCAGCGGCCGTTCGCCCTGGAGCACGTGCACCTCGACGCTCGTCTGGCTGTCGGCAGCGGTCGAGAACGTCTCGCTCTTTCGCGTGGGATGGTCGTGTTGCGAGTGATGAGCGTGGTCATCACGCCGCCGAGCGTCTCGATACCGAGCGACAGCGGAGTCACGTCGAGCAGCAGGAGGTCCTTCACTTCGCCCGCGAGCACGCCCGCCTGAATGCCGGCGCCGACGGCGACGACCTCGTCGGGGTTCACGCCGCGATGCGGCTCCTTCCCGAACAGCTCCTTGACAATCTGCTGCACGCGCGGAATTCGCGTCGAACCGCCGACGAGCACGACTTCGTCGATCTTCGAGGGGTCCACGCCGGCGTCGGAGAGCGCCTGCTTCGTCGGACCGACCGTCTTCTGCAGCAGGTCCTCGACGAGCTGTTCGAACCTGGCGCGCGTGAGCTTCAACTGCAGGTGCTTCGGACCGGTCTGGTCTGCGGTGATGAACGGGAGGTTGATGTCGGTCTCCATCACCGTGGAGAGCTCCATCTTCGCCTTCTCAGCCGCTTCCTTCAGGCGCTGCAGCGCCATGCGGTCCTTGCCCAAATCGATGCCGTCGCTCTTCTTGAACTCAGAGACGATCCATTCGATGACGCGCTGATCGAGGTTGTCGCCACCGAGATGCGTGTCGCCGTTGGTCGCTTTCACCTCGACGACACCCTCGCCGACTTCGAGGATGGAGATGTCGAACGTGCCGCCACCGAAGTCGTAGACGGCAATCGTCTCGTCCTTCTTTTTGTCGAGACCGTATGCGAGCGCGGCAGCAGTCGGCTCGTTCACGATGCGCATGACCTCGAGGCCCGCGATCTTGCCGGCTTCCTTCGTCGCCTGGCGCTGCGCGTCGTTGAAGTAGGCCGGAACCGTGATGACCGCCTTGGTCACGGTCTGTCCCAGGTACTGCTCCGCCGCCTGCTTCAACTTCTGGAGAATCATTCCGGAGATTTCCGGCGGCGCGTACTCCTTGTCACCCGCCTTCACACGCACGTCACCGTTGGGTGCAGCGACGACGCTGTAGGGCACCATCTTCTGTTCCTCGGTGACCTCGGTGTGACGGCGTCCCATGAAGCGCTTGATTGAGAAGACGGTGTTCTCCGGGTTGGTGACCGCCTGGCGCTTCGCCACCTGGCCGACGAGCCGCTCGCCCGTCTTGGTGAAAGCCACAACCGACGGCGTCAGTCGACTGCCCTCTGGGTTGGTGATGACAACAGGCTCTCCGCCCTCCATGACGGCGACAACGGAGTTGGTGGTGCCCAGGTCGATACCGATGATTTTGCTCATGTCTCTCGCGTCCTTTTCGCTGACCGCTTTAGCTTGTACCCATTATTAAATCTGAGTGTTGCACTGTCAATTTCAACCGTCACGAGTTCTTGAGGAACTACCTTAAATAGCAGTCCTCCAACGATTTCTACGTATACTGTTGCAAGCGGCCGATAACCACTGACGTGACTGAATCCAGCAGTTCACCGGTCAAGCCAGGCACCAGGGTCGTCATCCGGTTCGCACGGCAAGCCGGCCTTCTTGCGCTCTTCGTCGTTGCCGCCCTTCTGGGCACACTCGGCGGGTTGACGTTCGTCTACGCAGACGATGTGGCCGCGATCAGCGCGCTCGACGACTACAAGCCAAGCACCATCACCCGGCTGATGGCTGCCGACGGACAGCAGATCGGCGAGTTCGCCACCGAACGCCGCGTCGTCATTCGCTACGAAGACATCGCGCCCGCGCTGCGGCAGGCCATCATCGCCAGCGAGGACGCCGAGTTCGAGAGTCACTTCGGCGTCAGCGTGTCGCGATTGATCGTCACGGCGATTCGCGACCTCGGCACCGGCCATCGCATGCGTGGCGCGAGCACGATCACGCAGCAGGTCGCGAGGATGCTGTTCCTCCAGGACTACATGCGCGGTGGCGTCTTCGCGCGCTCCGGCACCCAGGGTCTCGAGCGAAAGATCAAGGAGTGGCTCATCTCGTTTCAGCTCGAGAAGCGCTACACGAAGCACGAGATTCTCGCCTTCTACGCCAACCATGTACCGCTCGACCACGGCGCATACGGCGTCGAAGCCGCGTCGAGGATGTACTTCGACAAGCCCGCGAAGGATCTCTCGCTCGAGGAGGCCGCCTCAATCGTCGCAATCATTCCGACGCCCTCGCGCCTGAGCCCGTTCCGCAATCCCGAACAGAACATCAATCGGCGCAACAACTACGTCCTTCGGCGCATGGCCGAAGAGGGATACATCACGACGGAGGAAGCCGCCGAGGCCGCCAAGCGTCCGCTCGTGCTCCAGGGACAACCCGCTGCCGCCGTGTCTATCGCGCCCTACTTCGTCGAAGAGATCCGCAAGGTACTCGAGCAGAAGTACGGCGCCGACGCGCTCTATCAAACCGGCCTGCGCGTGCAAACGACGCTCGACGCGAAGCTGCAGGAGGCGGCGAACGTCGCGCTCGATCGCGGACTCAGGCGACTCGACAAGCGTCGGACCGGCTATCGGAAGGCGACGCGGAACCTCGTGGCGGACGGCAAAGACATCAACAGCTTCAAGCACGAACGCTGGTCGCAGGCGATCCTCGCGGGAGACATCGTTCCTGCCGTCGTGACGTACGTGCCCGAGCCGAAGGAGAAGGGCAACGCGCGCGTTCGGATTGCGACCCACGAAGTGGAGCTTCCGCCGTCCGCGTTTCAGTGGACGCGGCGAACCTCGCCCGCCACGCTCTTCAAAGTCGGCGACGTGATCGAGGTCGAAGTACGTGAACTCGATGGCAACGTTCCCACGGCCCTGACACTCGAACAGCAACCGCTCGTCGAAGGGGCGGTGCTGGCCATCGACAACGAAACGGGTCAGATTCGCGCGATGGTCGGAGGTCTCGACTTCATCCGTAGCAAGTTCAACCGCGCAACGCAGGCGCGACGGCAAGTCGGCTCCCTCTTCAAACCGATCGTCTACACGGCAGCGATCGACCGCGGCTTCACGCCGGTCTCGATCTTCGTAGACGAGCCGGTGTCGTACGAACCCGGTCCGAATCAGCCGCCGTATGAGCCGCTGAACTACGACCGGAAGTTCGAGGGACCGGTGACGCTGCGGCACGCGCTCGAGGACTCACGGAACATTCCCGCGGTGAAAGCGATGGCTGAGATCGGACCGCCCGAAGTCGTTCGCTACGCCAAGCAGTTCGGCTTCAAGGGCGACTATCCACCCTTCCTGTCACTCGCGCTGGGCGCTGCGGAAGCCACGCTGGTCGAAGTGACGAGCGCGTACTCCGCGTTCCCCAACCGCGGCGTCCGCATGGAGCCTTACTCGATCGTGTCGATCTCCGATCGCGAAGGCAACCTGCTCCAGGAGACGCGGCCGAACGGGCACGAGGCCATCCGAGCCGACACGGCGTTCGTGATGACGA
This sequence comes from uncultured Acidobacteriota bacterium, assembly GCA_963818645.1. GTDB lineage: Bacteria > Acidobacteriota > Vicinamibacteria > Vicinamibacterales > UBA2999 > Gp6-AA40. The sequence continues at coordinate 148,998 of CAWFTF010000012.1, forward strand.
ACCTGCTTCGCGGCGTCGTCGTCCGCGGCACAGGCGAAGCGGCGAAGGCACTCGACTGGCCCCTCGCAGGCAAGACCGGCACGATGGACGAGTACACCGATGCCTGGTTCGTCGGCTTCGATCCAAAGATCACGATCGGTGTGTGGGTGGGCTACGACGAGAAGAAACCGCTCGGCAACGGAGAAACCGGCGCACAGGCCGCACTACCGATTTGGATGGACGTCATGCGCGCGTACATCGACGCGCATGGTAACCGCGATGAGCCTCCAACCTTCGAAGCTCCCGGCAACATCGTCTTTGTGAATCTGGACTCGGGACTCCCGGAAGCGTTCATCAACGGAACGCAACCCGCCGGATTGATTCCAGACGAGCAGCCGGCACCGCCGCCAGCCGCGGCAGCGCCGCCCGCCGTCGAATAAACACGACGTTCACGAAGAGCGCGAACGCACGAAGACCGCGAAGCCCCTTCGGGCTCGCGTGATCTTCGTGGTCTTCATGTTTTCAGATGTGAGTCGGGTGACGCTTACGCCAGATGACGTAGCCCTCGTATCCCGCCAGACTGACGACCGCCAGGACGACGACGAACGCAAGCACCTGTAGTGGATAGAAGAAGGCAGCCATGATGAGCGGAACGGCCAGCAGGCCATCCATCATCAGCAGAGCGAAACCACCGTCATAACTCACCAGGTCGTTCCAGTAACGACGAAGGAGTGTGATCATCGAGGACCTCCCTTCGCGGCCACCGGCCCGTTCGGAGGTGTCAGGGTGAGGCCCGGGCCTCAGGCTGGCAGATCTGGACGCGCCGGCTGAAGTAAACGGCGACGCTGCAACGCAGTTAATGGCACTATACGACCCGGCACCCGGGTTAGCAAGTGGAGCTTAGTCGCCCTCGTCCGGCGCGGCGGTGCCGAGCGTCCCGCTCGCCTTCTGCATCAAGTAGACCTTGATGAACTGATCGAGATCGCCGTCGAGCACCCGGTGCACGTCGCCCACCTCCATCTTCGTCCGGTGGTCCTTGATCATCTGGTACGGCTGCAGCACGTAGCTTCGAATCTGGCTGCCAAACGCGATGTCGCGCTTCTCGCCTCCGAGCTGCTCCATCTTGGCCTGCTGTTCCTTCTGTTTCAGATCGAAGAGACGCGCCTTGAGCACCTTCATGGCTTGCGCGCGATTCTTGTGCTGCGACCGCTCGTTCTGACACGACACGACAATCCCGGTCGGCAGGTGCGTAATGCGCACTGCGGAGTCCGTCACATTGACGTGCTGGCCACCGGCACCACTGGATCGATAGGTGTCCACCCGCAGGTCTTTCTCGTCGATCTCGACGTCCACGTCTTCGGGAAGCTCAGGCCACACGAACACCGATGCGAACGAGGTGTGTCGGCGAGCTGCCTGATCGAACGGTGAAATGCGGACGAGCCGATGCACACCGGCCTCCGCCGACATGAGCCCGTATGCATAGTCGCCAACGAGAATCAGGGTCGCGCTCTTGATGCCCGCTTCTTCGCCCGGCTGAAAGTCGATGACATCCCGCTTCAACCCCCGGCGCTCGGACCACTTCAGGTACATGCGGAGCAGCATCTCCGCCCAATCCTGCGATTCGGTTCCGCCAGCTCCCGGGTGGATGGTCACGATCGCATTCGTGCGATCGTGTTCCCCGCCGAGCATCTTCTTCGTCTCGGCCGCTTCGACTTCCTGACGTAGTTCCTGAAGTCCCTTGGAGAAGTCGGCGGTGACGTCTTCTCCGCCCTCCGCCCATTCGAGGAGAACGGACAGGTCATCGCTGCGCCGCTGCAACGATCGCAAGAGCGTGAGGTCGTCCTCGACGCGCCTCCGCCGCTGCATGACTTTCTGCGCTTCGGCCTGGTTGTTCCAGAAGGACGGGTCGGCGATCGACCTTTCGATGTCGGCTAGCTGAGTGTCAAGTCGCGCGGCCTCAAAGATGCCTCCGAAGCTCGAGGGCGCGTCGGTTGAGGTCGTCGTGCTGGCGTATCAATTCGTCGTCGAGGGCCACGGAATCTCCTGTCTTTCGGGCTCTAGGCTCTGGGCTTTGAGCTTTCAGGCACGTTCTTGCGAGGTCGAACGGCGACCAGCGCAATCACTATCAGCGCCATGGCGACGTACGCGATGACGTCGCCGATCTGCGAGTAGATGGTTCGACCGCTGAGCAGGCGCACCTCCGCCACGAGCCCGACCTGTTCAAAGATAGCCGATGCCTGCACCACGCGTCCGTACGGATCGACTACGCCGCTGATCCCGGTGTTCGCAGATCGGGCCATGTAGCGACCCTCTTCTATTGCGCGCATGGACGCCATCTCGAAGTGCTGATACGGGGCCGACGAGGTGCCATACCAGCCATCGTTGGTGACCGTCGTGAGCAACTGGCTCCCCTGCAAGACGGCGTCACGCATGAGCGATGGGAACACTACTTCGTAGCAGATCGCGGTGCTCGTCGGATGGCCGTTCACCGGCAGAAGCACCACCTTGTCACCCGGCGTGAACGGCAGGTAGCGCCTGACGAGTGGCGCGGCGAAGGTGAGCCACTCCTGCAACGGGAAGAACTCGCCGAAAGGCACGAGGTGAATCTTGCGATAGACCGCCGCGGTCTCTCCATCGGGGCTCAGTAGGAACGCCGCGTTGTACTGACGGAGCTCGGGCTCGGCGACGATCTGATCGCTGCCGAACAGAATCGGCACTCCAACCTCGCGCGCCAGCTCGCGAAGCGCGGCCTCACCGACGGTGTCGTGACCGAACGTGAAGGGAGTGGACGACTCAGGCCAGATCACGAACTCAGCACCACGCCGAACGGCATCCCGCGTCATCGCGAGATAGGACGTGAAAATGCGCCGGTCCGTCTGCGGTGTCCGGTTCAGCTTGTCCTCCTGCGCCACGTTTCCTTGAATGAGTCCCACGCGGAGCGACGTTCCTTCGCGCGTCAGCGAGCCGTCGGCAACCCTCGACGATCCCCAGGCGGCGATCCCCACGAGCAACACCACAGTCGCAGCAATGGCAGTCGCGCGCGACCGTCCGGTGGTCAATAACGCAAACGCGATCGCCGCGTTGACGAACGCGACGAGCGCAGACAGTCCGTACACGCCGAACACACTCGCGACCTGCGCGACGGCCGGCATCGTGACCTGGCTGTTGCCCAGCGGCACCCACGGAAAGCCGCCGAACAGGACGCCGCGGAGATACTCGGTCGCGACCCACGCCGCAGGGGCAAAGAAAAGCGCCGACCGGCCACCCTGAGAGATCAACCTGCCCAGTACCATCGCAGTGATCGCCGGATAGATCGCCAGATACGCGGCGAGCAGCAGCATCGCCACCAGGGCCAGGATCATCGGCATGCCGCCAAAAACGGCCAGCACCGAACTCGTCCAGTACACGGTGCCAGCGAAGTACACGAGGCCTGCGGTCATTCCCAACCAGAGCGCGCGCCGCGCGGGCTGACCCGGAAGCGGACCTGATTGGCCGCGCCATCCACTCACCGCAAGCAGGAGAGGAACGAGCGCGATCCAGGCAAATGCCGGGTGACCGTAACGGGGAAAACTGAGGGCGAGCAGTGCTCCGGAGAGAGCAGAGAGGAGGTAACTCAGCGCGTGATCCAGGGCTTGAACTGTTCTTCCTTTTCCAACTTTCTGGCGACGGTCTCAGCCTCGCGGCGGTCAGCATACTTGCCGACGCGGACGCGGAACACCTTCGGGCCGCTCGATCCCGGAGTGGTGACGAACGAGGGGAATCCCTTGGACGAGAGACGCTTCGCGATGGTGTCGGCCTCACCACGTGATTTGAGCGAAGCGACCTGCACCACGAAGCCGTTGCCCTGTGGCTCGCCCGGGTCAATCCCCTTCGTCGCGGGAGCAACAGCCTGAGGACGCTCGACCTTGGCCTGCTCGGCGATCGCGGGAACAGGCGACGCGACAACAGGTTCCACGGCGGGCTCTGGCGGCGGTTCCGGCGCCTCGAGCCGCTTGGCGTAGGTGAGCTCCTTCAGGTCTTCCTGGCTGGAAACCGGTGCGGCTGACGACGCGTCCGTGGAAGAAGTTTGAGAGGGCTGCGCCGCCGTCGATGTCGGATCTACCGTGGGTTCGGTTGCGACTGCGGCCACTGCCGATGCGCGCGTCGTGTTGACCCCGCGCCCCACCATGACGCCGCACAAGAAAATCACGACTGCCGCAACAGTGGCCGTCATGAACATGAAGACCAGCTGTTTACCGTTCAGTTGAATCTCGCGTACACCTTGTTCCGACATCTATGAACGCGCGCATTGTACCATGCGCCGATCGAGCCGAGAACAAATTTGTTCGCAGGTCTTTCTCAACGGCCCGCGAGTCGATCCAGACGTTGCCGCGCTTCTGCGTTGGAGGCGTCGCGCGACAGCACGTTCTGCAGCTCAGACCTGGCCTCGTTGATCAGCCCGGCGCTCTCGAAGGCGTCGGCCAGGGCAAGCCTCGCGGCAACGGAATCGTTGCTCCAGATCGAGATCTTCAAGGCGTCGATCGCATCGCCTACTCGCCCACCCCGCAGATAGAGCCGCCCGAGCAGAAGATGCGCCTCGTTGTCGTACGGTGAAAGGTAGATCGCACGCTGGAGCGCCGAGATGGCCTCTGCGTCGTGCTCGGTCTCATACGCCCGCCGGGCCGCGTCGACATGAAACGAGGCAAGCTGACGCTGATCGCGCTGGCCCGCAGCACTAATCACGCTCTCGATCCGAAGGGCGTTCGGCAAGCCAAGGTCCATCCGCACTCGCTCGAGCCCGCGCGGCACGGGAGGCGATCTCGTGTCCCACCCGTCATACGTCGACGAGAGTCGTCTTGCGAGATCCTTCTCGCGCGCGGCCTCCGTGGCACTGCCGGTTGCCCGGAGTGCGACGCCAAGGACGTAGTGAGCCGCATGATCGGCGGGATTCCGTCGAACCGCCTCGCGCAGCCACCAAACGGCAGCGGCCGCGTCGCCATCGAGCCAGTAGGCGTAACCGAGATTGAAGTAGGAGTCGACGCCTTCAAGGGCTGCGGCTTCATTGAAGTACGACACCGCTCGCCCACCCGGCGCACCCTCCGGCCGGCGCAACTGGATCACTCCCATGTTGTTGAGAAGCGTGGAGTCTTTCTCCTCCTCATACAGCCTCGTCAACTCGTCGAACGCCTCGTCGTAGCGCTTCAACTCGAGCAGCGACACCGACGCCAGGAAGTGTGCCTGACGATAGAGCCTGTGCCCTGCCGGCACATCCTGCACGGCGGCGAGTGCGCGCTCGTGATCGCCGAGGTCGTTGTGCACCTCCCAGGCGGCGAGCCGTGCGCGCTGAAGCCCCGGCGCCAGCTTGAGTGCTTCGTTGAGAAACGTGAGTCTCGTCTCCGGCGCCTCGGCGATCAGCCCCTTGATGAATTGCTCGAACGCAATGATCGGAGGATGACTCGCTTCGAGCTGTACCGCGGGCGTTGACGAGCCCGGAACGAGGCGCACGGCAACTCGATCGTAGATGTCGAAGATGTCTGCGAGGGGACCACTCTCGACAATCTCGGGTAGCGCAAGGCCGGTGTCGAGCACGATCGCTCTTGCGCGAACGGTCAGCGTGTCTCCGGTCAGGGTGAAGTTGCCGACGATCACGTGCGAGGTGCCGATCGCCTGACCAACGCGGATGATTGTGGCGTGACTCAGACCCGTGATGGCGGGGACGCGAAGCAGGTCGAAGGAATGCAGCCGCTCATCGCGCCGCATGACCGGCAGGCCGAGGGCCAGCAAGCTGTCTGAAAGGATGACTGCCGACCCCTCACCGAGCCAGTAGCTGCGAGCTTCACGGGTGGCGGTTTCGAAAGGCATCACCAGCACGCGCGAAGCCGTGGCAGGTGCCGGGGTTTGCGCGGCTGCTGCCGGGACGGTCGCCACAGTGTGCAGGGCAACGATGGTCCACGCCGAAATGGCTGCGGCGGCCCACCGTCTGGTCACGCAGCTCGTCCTGGCGCGGGCCTGACGGTGACAGACATGGCGCACCGCGCCGCGCCGGTCGCCCGGCACTCATCCATCACCACATCGGCGTCGAGGTTGAATGTGGACATGAGACGACGAAGCGCCGACGCGTAGAACTCGCACAATGGCGACTTCACGCGATCGCGCACTTCGCAGAACAGCGAGCTCTTGAGGTCAACGGATCCGCGCCACTGCCGCCACTGCACCTTGACGTTGGTGTCGCCATACGTGCTCTGCGCCATCCACTGCGCGACACCGACCACCATCCGCTTTCGAATGGCCGGCGGCATGGCGAGGATCATCTTCTTGCGGACTGGCGACAGCCCCGCCACCGTCCAGTCCGCCGTGTATTCACCCGCCCGCGCGGCAATGAGATGGTAAGGGGCGCCTTCGAGACGAAGGAAGCTGAGAACTGCCGCCAGGGGTGCCAGCCCGATTCGGCCCTCACGGAGGCCCGACGGGTGCAACCAGGCTTCGTAGAATTCCAGCCGCATCGGCAGGAGGTCCGCGATGGCCTGGTGAAGGCTCGCGACGAGGAGTCGGCCCACGGCCGCATCGGTCATACGCTAATATTGGGGGTCGGGAATCGACCCCGTCACCGGGATCGTGAGTCGACCCTAATTACTTTCTCGGCGGCGATACGGGCTTCGGTTAGAGCCCTTCAAGCGTGGCGTATCGCGGCTTTCGTTGTACTGCACCTCGAATCCAACCGCAAATCGCGAAATCGCGGCGCATCGACCGACGAGCATCGACCGATACACTACAGCCACCTCTGACGCGTAATGATTCTGCCCGTCCATACACGCCTTCGCGACCACCTCACTGGGGTGATCGCCACACTCTACTCAGTCGAACCCTCGTCTCTGCTGTCGCTCGCGTTGGACTACCCGCCGAATCGGGATCTTGGAGACATCGGCACACCCGCCGCGTTCGAGCTCGCCCGCCGGCTTCGGAAGGCACCTCGCGCGATCGCGCAGGAGATTGCTGCCGCCTTCGGGACGCTCGAAGGCATACGTCAGGTAACGGCAGCGCCCAACGGCTACTTGAATTTCTTTCTCGAGCGGCCGGCGTTTCTCCGCGACCGCCTCGTCCCGGCATTATCTGCGCCGAGCCGCGATTCGGGAAAAGCCATCGTCGAGCACACGGCGATCAACCCGAACAAGGCCGCTCACATCGGGCATCTTCGAAATTCAGCGCTGGGTGACACGCTCGTGCGGGTCCTGCGCTTCAGCGGCATCCCCGTCGAGGTGCAGAACTACATCGACGACACGGGCGTGCAGGTGGCGGACGTCGTCGTTGGATTTCGCGTCCTCGAGAAAATGTCGCTCGCCGACGTCGAGAAGATCGCGGACAGCACTCGCTTCGACTACTACTGCTGGGATCTCTACGCGCGCGTCGGTGAGTGGTACGGAAAGGACGAAGAGAAGCTCAAGGTCCGGGCGCAAACGCTCCACGACATCGAACACGGTGGCAACGAGAACGCCAACCTCGCCGCCTTCATCGCCGATCGCATCGTCCGCTGTCACCTGCTGACGATGGCGCGGATGAACGTGGACTACGACCTGCTCACCTGGGAGGGCGACATCCTGCGGCTGAAATTCTGGGCGCAGGCATTCGAGGTGTTGAAGGCCAAGGGCGCGGTCTACCTGAGAACTGACGGACGTCACGCCGGCTGCTGGGTGATGCCGATCCAGGAAGATCTCGACTCAACTCCCAACGAGCCAACTCCCAACTCCCAAACGGCCAACCCCCAGACTCCCAGCGATGAGACTGAGGCTGAAGATGACGTTGAAGAGCGCGAGAAGGTGATCGTTCGCTCGAACGGCGTCGTCACGTACGTCGGGAAGGACATCGCGTATCAGTTCTGGAAGCTCGGCCTGCTCGGTCGCGATTTCCAGTACCGAGTCTTCGGGCAGCGGCCGCAGGGTCCGCTGTGGGCGACGTGCAGCGCGAACGGCGTTGCTGAGCACCCGCACTACGGCGGTGCGGCGTACGTCTACAACGTCATCGACGTTCGCCAGTCCTATCTTCAGAAGCTGCTGAAGCAGGCGTTGATTGCCGTGGGTCATCCGGAAGGCGCGCAGCGATCGCATCACTTCTCGTACGAGATGGTGGCGCTGTCGCACGCGACGGCGCGAGAGCTCGGCTTCGCTCCGGCACCGGACTCCGAAGAGGCCAAGCGTCCCTTCGTCGAGGTGTCGGGACGTAAGGGGCTCGGCGTCAAGGCAGACGACCTGCTCGATATCGTGATCAAGAAGGCGCGCGAGGAAGTCGGCAAGCGCAACCCAGAGCTCGCCGAAGAAGAGGCGCAGCAGATCGCCGGGCTCATCGGCGTCGCGGCGGTTCGCTACTTCCTGATCAAGTTCTCACGTGGCAAGGTCATCGCGTTCGACCTCGAAGAAGCCATCAGCTTTCAGGGCGAGACCGGTCCGTACATTCAATACGCAATCGTCCGGATCAACAACATCTTCCGCAAGCTCCAGGAGCGAGATGGTCTCGACGAAGCATCACTGGTTTCGACGCTGGGACAACTGTCCGCCGGCGAATTGACCGGGGACAACGGCAACGAGCTCTGGTCACTGGTGCTCGAAGCCGCGCGCCTCGATGAGGTCGTCGAGCAAGTGATCGCCACGCTCGAGTTCTCGGTGCTGGCCAAATACGCCTTCGGGCTGGCACAGGCCTTCAACGCGTTTTACAACCTCCACCCGAGCCGGTCGTCGATCCTCAACGAGGAGCGGGATAATGTGCGCCGGTGGAGGGCTGCAGCGGTGATTTACGTCCGCGACCAACTCGCGCGGGCACTGGACCTCATGGGAATTGGCGTGCCTCAAAGAATGTAGGGTTATGCCACTCATCGCTATTCCACCGTGCGACAAGCTTCGTGACTACGAGGAAGCGATCCGGCGTGCTGGCGCCGAGGTCCGTGTGCTCGACCGTGCAGTCGATCGGCCCGAAGATGTGATTCGATCCTTCGACGGTCTGCTGCTGCCCGGTGGTGGCGATGTGTTGCCGTCGATCTATGGCGAGGCCGCTCATCAAACGTACTCAGGGGCCGAACCCGGCCGCGACGACTACGAGCTCGAGCTGGCGCGACGAGCGGTCGAAGCCGATCTTCCGCTGCTCGCAATCTGTCGCGGCATCCAGGTGCTGAACGTCGCCCGCGGGGGCTCGCTCGTTCAGGACATTCCGAACGAGCTCGGCTCCACGGTCAACCACACGCAGCGCGACTCACCGGTCACGATCGCGCACGAGGTGTGGATCACGGAAGGAACCCTGCTCGATCGCCTGATGCACGAGCTTCTCGAAGGTGACTCGTGCATGGTGAACAGCCGTCATCATCAGGCCCCAAAGAAACTCGGAGCGGGTTTGGCGGTGTCCGCCACTGCACCCGATGGCGTGATTGAAGCGATCGAGGATGCGAGCCGGCGATTCTGCCTCGGCGTGCAGTGGCACCCCGAGAACTTCTATCGCACCGGCGAGTTCAGACCGATCTTCGAGGGATTCGTCGAAGCCGCGACGAAGTAGGGGCCGCCGCGCGCGGCCCTCATTCGCCCAGACGTTACTTCTCGGGACGTTCGTCCGGCGCGCCCGTGCCGGAAGACCCGACGAACAACTTCTTGCCATCCGGGAACGTGATGTCGCGGCCATTGGCACGATTCGCACCATCCTTGGCCTGGAACCCTTCGACGAGAATCTCGGTACCCTCGGGCAGCGAGTTCTTCGTCCAACCGCGACGCAGCAGCGCATTCGGTGCGCCGCCTTCAATCATCCAGCGCTCGACCTTGCCCGTCGCCGGATCCTTCACGTCGATGTGGATCCACGAGTGCGGGTTGATCCATTCCATCTTCACTACGGTGCCGCGCAGCTTCACCGGGCGCTTGGCATCGAACTCGGCCGCAAATGAATGATGCGCGAAGGCCGGCGCAGCCATCGCGGCCACAAGCCCGGCGGCGGCAAGACACTTGACCAGTTTGGTGACCATCGTTTCGTCTCCTGATCGAGCGGAGCGTTTCACGTCCCGCTGATCTATCCTACGCAGTCGGATATCGATGGATCCTGAAGTTTGGGTTAAGTTCTCGACAGACTTTCCTGTCGGGTTGTGAGTCCCGCCCAACAGTCCTGTTGATTTTTTCCGATCGCCGTCGAAGAACTCGCACACGAGCCTGCAAAAGCGGCGCAATCGCGGCATCTTTCCCAGCAGGTCATGGCGTGCGTCTTGCTCGCGCCGTGCACGCAAGGTCACCATGTCGTACGAAAGGGATCTTGATGCCACGAACCAGTAAGCCACAGCCGGATGCTCCAACGGGGCCACGGTTGGTCAAGCAGACCGCCTCGAAAGCAAAACCCAAAACACCTATTCAGCCTGACATCACTCACGAACAGATCGCGATGCGCGCGTACGAGCTCTTCCTGCAGGAAGGCTGCGCGCACGGCCAGCACCTCGACCACTGGCTGCGCGCCGAGCGCGAGTTGAGTGCGCTCACGGAGCAACCTCCGAAACGCGTCGCCGCGCGGACACGCGGGTAGCCGCGCTCCATCGCGTGAACACGGCGACGGATTCGACGTGGGCGGTATTCGGAAACAAATCGATGCCGCCAAGATCGGTCAGACCGTAGCCCGCATCGTTCAACGCGCGCGTGTCGCGCGCGAGCGTTGCGACATCACACGAGATGTAAACGATGCGTGACGGCCGCAAGCGGATGAGATGCGCGACCGTGTCCCTGGAGAGCCCGATCCGTGGTGGATCGACGATGACCGTCGCCGGTGAAATGTCGCTCGCTCGAACCGACGCGAGGTAGCTCTCGACGCTGCGCCGGACTGCGGTGACGCGATCGCCAAATGCTCCGGCGTTGCGCTCGAGGTCTGCCCCGGCGATGGGATCGCCTTCGACCGCCGTTACGGAGTCCCGTCCCGCAGCGGCCAGCGCCAACCCGAACAGTCCGACGCCAGCGTAAAGATCGACGACTGGTCCCTGGGGAACGAGCTGAGCTACGCGACGGACGAGTGATTCGACCAGAAACCGGTTGCCTTGAAAGAACGCCCGGGCGTCGCGGCTCAGCGCCAGCGCGTGAGAAGGATCGTCATCGACCTGGATCGAGTCGGTAACGACCGGCGTTCCCGAAACGCGAACGACATCGGGTCGATCGGCGCGCTGCGCCGAGAGACCGGTCAGCCGTTCGCCCACCGCTGCGTACTCTCGCGGCTCTGCACCCCCATGGAGTTCGAAGTGGCAGGCGCGCTCACGACCCGGGATGTTCTCCGCGATCTCGATGGCTGCGAGCCCGCGCATCTGCTCGCGCGTGAGCCCGCTATTGAGCGCCGCAACCCAGTCTGCGGTTTCAGGAAGAAGCTGACCCGTTGACGCGACGTCGCAAAGGTGATGCGTGCCCTCGAGAAAGAAGCCGACGCGTCCGCCGCTTGCATGCAGCCGGGCACGCATCCGATAGCCCTGCTCGGGCGAGCCGACGACCGGCGGCGCGTCCGGCAACGAGATCTTTCCAATGCGCCTGAACGCGTCCTGGATGATCTCGCTCTTGAGAGTGAGCTGGCGTGCATAGTCGATGTGCGCGAACACGTTTCCGCCACAACGCGCATCGCCAGAAACCGGCCTCCTGTGCACGGATGGTTGGAGGATTTCGGCAACCTCCGCAAAGGCCACGCCGCGCTCGGTCCGTTCGAGTCGCGCGACCACGCGCTCACCCGGAATAGCGCCGGCGACGAGCACCACCCGCCCCTCGTGACGCGCGAGCATCCGGCCACCTGCTGCGGCCTTTTCGATATCGAGTGTGAGCAACGACATGATCCTGTGTGCGAATCAGTCGAACGCGATTACGGGCAGCCGGCGGCGCTCGCGCATCAAGCGATCCATCGCTGCGCGGCGCGCGTCCGCAAAGGCTGCGCTCGACAGGCGGTCTTTGAAAGGTGCCAGTTCCTCGTCCGCCTCGGCGCCGAGCTGTGCGAGCGCCGGCGCATCGCACTGAGCTTTCACTGCGTTGAGCAGTTCGCCATCGATCGCGCTCAGTCGGTCGACGAACGCGCGTCGCGCGTCGCCGCGAAGAGTCCTGGATTCGGTAAGGCGACCATCGAGCTCGCGAATCACTGCGTCGAGGGTCCCGTCAAGCGATCGGTCGGCTCCGCCACGTAACGTTGTGAGCCGGGCGATGACGCGCTCGAGATGTGCCGGCAGCGACTCGTGCCGCCGCGTCGTCTCTTCTGCGGGCTGTGAGCCGCTCGTTCCAGCTGGAGCGACACGAGCCTCGTTCGTAATCCCGATGGCACGACGCCATTCGTCGAAGGCATCCAGAACATCCGCTTCACAGAACTCGATCCGAACCGGGCGCCGGCGAGGCCCTTTCGCGTAGTAGCGTTCGAAGTACCGGTCGATCCCATGGCACGCAATTTTGAGCGGCACGCCTTTGGCGGCCCACGCAAGCACCTGCTCGAAGGCCGGGCCGACGATCCGAATCAGGTGGCCATCGTTCTTGCGACACAGATACGCCTCGATGGCACGGCAGTACTGGTCTGCAGGCTCTACAACCACCTGACTTCCCCCGACCTGATCCTGAGCGTCTCTGCTCCCACCTTCACAATCAACGCCCCGTCATCATCGATGTTTTCCGCCATGCCGGTGTGACGCCTGCCAGCCGATTCCCATTCGACGCGGCGACCGAGCATCGGAGCCGCCCGCATTCGCCACGCCTCGACGATGCCCGCTCCTCGGTTCTCGTGCAGTTCACGATAACGCGAGGCGAGCGCCGCGAGACACTCGGCGAGGACGAGGCCCCGATCGACAGGACGACCGAGCTCGGCCTCGATCGATGTTGCACGCTGCGCGACATCCGCAGGATACGCCGCCGGTTGCACGTTGATGCCGATGCCGAGGACAACGTGACCGGCAGCGCCCTCCGCAAGAATTCCTGCGAGCTTGCGGCCGCTGACGTGCACGTCGTTCGGCCATTTTACGTGCGTGGAGAGACCGGTTGCCGACGCGATGCCGTCGGTCACGGCAACACCGGCGGCAATCGTCACCAATCGTGCCGCGGCGACAGAGGGTCGCAATACGACCGACACGTAGATGCCTGCGCCCGACGGCGACGCCCAGCTCCGCCCAAGGCGCCCGCGACCCGCGGTCTGCCGATCGGCGAGCACCACGAGCCCTTGTTCAGCAGCCTGCTCGGCGAACGCGCCGGCGGTGTCATTCGTCGAGCCGACCTCGGAGTACCACAGGATGCGATGCGCGAAGATACCGAGACGTGCCTGAGCCATCATCAGCGGCCCGGCGAACTCCTCGGGCAGGGACGTGAAGGCGTCGGTCATCCCGTTTCGATTTCGAAGCTCAGGTCGGAGGCAGGAGCCGAGTGCGTGAGCGCGCCGATCGAGACGAAGTCAGCACCCGTCTCCGCCAGTTCCGGTAGACGCGCCAGCGTGACGCCGCCGGAGATTTCGGTTCGCGCCCTGCCGCGGCACTTCCCCACCGCCGCGATGATGTCTGGCGTTGACAGGTTGTCGAGCAGCACGATGTCCGCGCCTGCCTCGAGCGCGGCATCGACTTCGCACAGGCTTTGCGCTTCGACCTCGACGGGCAGGTTCAGATTTGCGGCTCGCATGCGCTGCACAGCACTCACGACTCCACCGGCGAGACGTACGTGGTTGTCCTTGATCAGAATTCCGTCGTCGAGTCCGAAGCGGTGGTTGGTGCCTCCACCCGCACGGACGGCGTACTTCTCCAGGGCGCGCATCAGCGGTGTGGTCTTGCGAGTGTCGAGGACGGTGATGTGACCGGCGGCCGTATCGACGAACTGTCTCGTGAGCGTCGCGATGCCGGAGAGCCGTTGAATGAAATTGAGCGCCGTGCGCTCTCCTGTCAGGAGCGCATCGGCTCTGCCGCGGATCTCAGCAACGGTGGTGCCGGGCGAGCACAACGTGCCGTCGCCGTGGTGAATCGTGACCTCGACTGAGGCGTCGAGCTGACGAAACGCTTCAATCGCGATATCGAGTCCGGCGATAACGCACGGGGATTTCGCCAGCACGATCGCGCGCACGCGTGCAGCCGGATCGACCGTCCCCGCGGTCGTGATGTCACCGCGGCCCATGTCTTCGGCAAGCGCGCGGCGGACCAGATCCCGGTACTCATCAGCCGCGAGAGGCTCGAGCGGTTGATTCACACTCGTGGTTCCGGCACCGGCTCGATTGCCGCGAACGTGAGTTGCGGCTCCTCGGTCGGTCCGAATCCCAGGTCCCTGATGTGAGCCGCCGCCCGAAAATCCTGCGCAGCGGGCGTGAGCGACTCGAAACGCTGCGGCAGAACGGCGCGCTCGATCACCGCCTTCACCGGCCGCTTGTCGAGCGCCTTGATCCGGCGAATCTCTCCAAGCGCAGCGCGTGTCTGTTCGAACACTTGCACCGCATTCGCGTCGTGCCCACCGATTGGCTCGACGACCTCCTGCGGCGTTGGCCACTTCGCGTTGTGCACCGAGCCGGCCTGCCACCACGACCACACTTCATCGGTCACGAACGGCAGGAACGGGGCGAACAATCGCAGCAACGTGGACAGCGCGACCAGCATCGCGCTGTTCGCCGATGCAGCCCCTTCGGGAGTGAAGTCGCCGTATCGGCGTCCCTTCACGAGTTCGAGATAGTCGTCACAGAACGACCAGAAGAAGCGCTCGGACTGTTCGAGCACCTTGGAGTAGTCGTACGCCTCGAACTGCTCCGTCGACTCCCTGACCAGCGTCGAGAGGCTCGAGAGCATGCCGCGATCGAGCGGTTCTGTGATCGGTCCGCGCGGCTCGGCCTGCATCAGCGCGAACTTCGCCGCGTTCAGCATCTTGATCGCGAGGCGCCGCCCGACCTTGATCTCGCCAACATCGAATATGCCATCGCCGCCGGGACGTACGTTTGCCGCCCAGTAGCGCACGCCATCGGAGCCAAACTCCTTGAGGAATTCCATCGGCGTGATGACATTGCCCTTGGACTTCGACATCTTTTTGCGATCGGGGTCGGTGACGAACCCGGAGATCGCGGTGTGGCTCCACGGGAGCGAGCCGTGCTCGAGCTCCGATCGAAGCACCGTCGTGAAGAGCCACGTACGGATGATGTCGTGTGCCTGCGGACGCAGGTCCATTGGGAAGACACGCGCGAACAGATCCGGATCGCCCAGCCAGTCGGCCGCGATCTGCGGTGTCAGCGACGAGGTCGCCCACGTATCCATGACGTCGGGATCTCCGGCAAAACCGTTGGGTTGATTGCGCTGATCCGGGGAGAAACCTGGAGGCGTATCGCTCGAGGGATCCATCGGCAACTGCGATTCATCCGGGACAATCGGACGGGCATAATCGATTTGTCCGTCGGCGTGAATCGGGTACCACACCGGGAACGGGACACCGAAGAAGCGCTGCCGGCTGACGCACCAGTCGCCAGAGAGTCCATTGACCCAGTTGTCGTAGCGATGGCGCATGAACTCGGGATGCCACTGAAGCTCGGAGCCGCGCGCCAGCAGTTCCTCTCGAGAGTCCATCGTCTTGATGAACCACTGCCGGCTGGTCACGATCTCGAGCGGACGATCACCTTTCTCGTAGAACTTGACTGGGTGCGTGATCGGACGCGGCTCCCCGATGAGATCGCCTGACTCCTTGAGGAGCTCCACGATCCGTGCGCGCGCCTTCGTCACCGACAGGTTCGTCAACTGATCGTATACAGCCTGAGCCGCCGCGACCTCGCGCGATTCCCAGCCGGGCGATCCCCACGTCAGCGGACGGAACGCGCCGTTCGGCTGAATGATGGCTCGCACCGGCAGTTTGAGTTCGCGCCACCACGTGACGTCTGTGATATCGCCGAACGTGCAGATCATCGCGACGCCGCTCCCCTTCTCGGGATCGGCAAGCGGGTGCGCCTTCACCGGCACCGGCACCTTGAACAGCGGCGTTACCACCTCTGTCCCAAACAATGGCTGATACCGCGCATCGTCGGGATGCGCGACGAGCGCGACGCATGCAGGAATCAGTTCCGGCCGGGTCGTGTCGATCTCGACGAAGGTCGAGCCGGGGCGCGCGAACCTGATGCGATGGTAGGCGCCCGGTTGTTCACGATCCTCGAGCTCGGCCTGCGCGACAGCCGTGCGGAAATCGATGTCCCACAGCGTTGGAGCCTCGAGCTGATAGGCGATGCCGCGATTGAGGAGCCGCAGGAATGCCGTCTGCGATATTCGCTGCGCGCGGCGGTCGATCGTTGCGTAGGTCAGCGACCAGTCAACCGAAAGCCCGAGATAACGCCACAGATCCTCGAATGCCTTCTCGTCTTCGGCGGTCAGCCGATTACAGAGCTCGATGAAATTGGGACGCGAGATCGAGATCGCCTGCTTGCCCGGCTTCTCGGGCGGCTGGAATCCCGGGTCGTACGGCAGCGACGGATCGCACTTGACGCCGTAGTAGTTCTGCACGCGACGCTCGGTCGGCAGACCGTTGTCGTCCCACCCCATCGGGTAGAAGACGGCCTTGCCACGCATGCGCTGAAACCGCGCAATGAGGTCCGTGTGCGTAAACGAGAACACATGGCCCACGTGCAGCGATCCGCTGACAGTGGGTGGCGGCGTGTCGATCGAATAAACCTGAGCGCGAGTGTGATTCCGATCGAATCGATACGTGCCGTCGGCCTGCCAGCGCTCGGCCCACTTGGCTTCGAGCCCCTCCAACGCAGGTTTCTCTGGAAGGTTGATCGGGTGCTGATCCATTGATGACTGTTGATTTGGAGATCTTTGATTCGTTGGTGTTGTCGAATGTCGATTGATGATTGCGGCGGACGAGCTATCCAAGGTACCGCGAAATCATGAATCTTCAGTCTCCAATCATTAACGAATCATCAATCACTAATCAAAGATCCCCACAATTGGTCACGAGCGGGCCGCTGCTGCCTTGATTCGAGAAATCTCCTCACGAATCAGCCGCTCCGCCACCTCGGACACAATCTGCGCGACAAGCTCGTTCGCCGCGTCCGGCGCCAGGCGCTCGACGACGCGACGAGTCACTTCGTCCACGAGACCGTCCGACACAGTTGCGGGAGCCGACGCCGGGAGTGACGCCTGATACGGCGCGGCCGGCACGACGTCTTCGCCCTGCTCTGCGGCGAACAGCGCCGCGAACATGTCGGCGACCAGATTGCGACCCTCCTTGGGCTGGAGCGATTCTCTGACCGCGCTCGGTGTCCGCGCGGTCATGCGTTGCATCACCGGCTCGTACTCGGCGAATTCAACGGACATTGGCGGTTCCAGCGATGGGAGCTCGGCCGGCGAGGTGCCAGACGACACGGCGAGCAAGCTCGCCAGTGTCGGGACATCGCGCCCATCGTAGTCGTCACGCATGTCACTTCGCGAGCGCTTATCGCGATCCAGCTCACTCCCGAGTTCGGCGAACGCCGCATCGAGGCGATCGAAGTAGTCGTCCTGTTTCGTCTCGGCATTTCGATCGCGAGACTCGAGGACGTCGGCCTTCTGCTCGGGGCTCACGGCGGCCGGCCCCGGAGCGTGGGCCCCCACGTCTCGACCGTGGGCGTGCAGATCCGCGAACGCGGCCACGGGTTGTGGTCTCGCCAAGGCACTTAGTGAGCGCTCGATCAGATCTCTTACGCGCGAGATGACCTGCTGAGGTTCGAATGGCTTCACCAGGACGCCGTCGCTGTGGACCTGCCGCGCGCGGTTCTCGTCCACCGGCTCGAACGCGCCAGCCAGGAGGAGCACCGGGATGTGCGAGAGGTCCGCCCGGCCCTTGACGAACGCGGCAACGTCGTAGCCGCTCCGCTTGGGCATGCCGATATCGGCCAGCACGATGTCTGGTAGCTCAATGGGAATGCGCGCGATGGCCTGCTCGCCGTCTCCGACGGTTACGACCTGCACGTCCTCTCCCGAGAACGTGAGCTCGACGACGCGCTGAATGGTCACGCTGTCATCGGCGAGCAGGAGCTTATGTGTCACGAGAGCCTCTCAAACACGGCACGGATCCGGGCGTTCTTGGAGATGAAGTCTACGATCTCCTGCATCGGGGTGCCCGGCTGAAAGATGCCTCGAATCCCGATTTCGTTCAACTTCGGAACGTCCGCATCAGGAATGATGCCTCCAACGACGACAAGAACGTCAGATATCTGCTTTTCTCGAAGCAATTCAACGATTCTCGGGCAGATGTGCATGTGGGCGCCCGACAGGATCGAGAGTCCGATGACGTCGGCATCCTCCTGCATCGCCGCCGACACGATCTGTTCCGGCGTCTGCCGGAGGCCCGTATAGATCACTTCCATTCCGGCATCGCGCAGCGCGCGGGCGATGACTTTCGCGCCCCGGTCGTGCCCGTCCAGCCCTGGCTTGGCAATGACCACTCGAATCTTCTGGCTCATGTCTGTCTCGGTCCTCAGTCCACCGTCACTGCCTACTGCCTACTGCCTACCGCGTCAGATTATCGGATCCTCGACGTACTCGCCCCAGACTTCCCGCAGACCGTCGCACATCTCACCAACGGTGGCATGGGCCTTCACCGCCTCGATCAGCAGCGGCATCAGATTCGATTCGCTCTTCGCGCCGCTCTGCAGGCGGTCGATGGCGGCGTTCACACGCGCTCGATCGCGCCGGCGGCGGGTGTCGTCGAGGCGGGCGAGCTGCCGGTCGCCCGCAGACTCGTCGATATACAGCGTCCCGATTCCCTCGCGCACGGTGTTCACGAACTCGTTGACGCCGACGATCACCTGTTCCTTCGATTCAACCAAACGCTGGAACTGGTATGCGCTCTCCGCGATTTCCTTCTGCGGATAGCCGCGCTCGATCGCCGGCACCATGCCGCCCATGCGATCGATCCGATCGATGTATGCCATCGCCGCGTCCTCGATCTCGCCTGTGAGCTTCTCGAGGAAGTACGAACCGCCGAGCGGATCGACGACATCAACGATACCGGTCTCGTGCGCGATGATCTGCTGCGTCCGCAGCGCCAGCGTGGCTGCGGCCTCGGTCGGCAACGCGAGCGCCTCGTCGAGCGCGTTCGTGTGGAGCGACTGGGTTCCCCCCAAAGTGGCAGCCAACGCCTGGAGCGCCGTCCGCACCACGTTGTTGTACGGCTGCTGGGCGGTCAGTGACACGCCAGCCGTCTGTGCATGAAAGCGCAGCTGCCACGAGCGCGGGTTCACGGCCTTGAACCGGTCGCGCATCACCCGCGCCCAGATCCGGCGCGCGGCTCGAAACTTGGCGATCTCCTCGAAGAAGTCGCTATGCGAATTGAAGAAGAAGGAGATTCGCGGCGCGAATACATCGACATCGAGCCCGGCCTCGATCGCATAGTCCACGTACTCGATTCCGTTGCGCAGAGTAAATGCCAGCTCCTGCGCCGCGGTCGCGCCGGCCTCGCGGATGTGATACCCGCTCACGGAAATCGTGTTCCACCGGGGCACATGCGACGCACAGAACGCGAAGACATCCGTCACCAGACGCATCGACGGTCGCGGCGGATAGATGAACTCCTTTTGCGCGATGAACTCCTTGAGAATGTCGTTCTGGATCGTGCCGGAGAGCCTGGCCCAGTCGGTCCCGCGCTCCTCCGCGACGACGAGATACATCGCGAGCAGCATCGGCGCCGGCCCATTGATCGTCATCGACGTCGTCACGGCCCCGAGGTCGATGTCGGCAAAGAGCGCTTCCATGTCGGCAAGCGACGTGACGTTGACGCCGCACTTCCCCACTTCGCCGCGAGAGAGCTCGTGGTCAGGGTCGCGACCCATCAGCGTCGGCAAGTCGAAGGCGACGCTCAGACCGGTGCCGCCGGCCGCAAGCAGACGACGGTAGCGCTCGTTGGTCTCTTCCGGCGTCCCGAAGCCCGCAAACTGGCGCATCGTCCAGAGCTTGCCGTGGTAGCCAGTGGCGTGAATGCCGCGCGTGTACGGAAAGTCCCCGGGGTCGCCCAGATCCCGGTCGTAGTCGAGCGCTTCGATGCTCTGCGGGGTGTAAAGAACGTCGCGGGGCACGATTTGATTATATCGTCGGGGTTTCTCGGACCCGGTCCACGGTGCACAGTCGGCTCAAGGGATGAAGACTGAGGACCGAGGACCGAGGACCGGGGACCGACTAAGATCACCCCATGAACGAGACCGGGCCCATCTTTGGCGCGATGCTCAGAGAGTTCGATCGCGCTGCACGCATTCTCGAGCTCGACCCCGGCATCTGGCGGATCCTTACCTACCCCAAGCGGCAGATCGTCGTGTCGTGTCCAGTGCTGATGGACAACGGCGAGATCGAGGTCTTCAGGGGATACCGCGTTCAATACAACATCACGCTCGGCCCGGCGAAGGGCGGCATCCGTTATCACCCTGACGTCTCACTCGACGAAGTGACGGCTCTCGCGGCGTGGATGACGTGGAAGTGCGCCGTCGCGCACGTGCCGTTTGGTGGCGGCAAAGGCGGTATCGTCTGCGACCCGACCCGCATGTCGCCGCGCGAACTCGAGGCGCTGACCAGGCGCTACGTCGCGGAGATCATCGACGCGATCGGTCCCGAGAAGGACGTGCCCGCACCCGACGTCAACACCAACGATCAGGTGATGGCGTGGGTGATGGACACCTACAGCATGCACGTCGGCCACACCGAAACCGCAGTTGTAACAGGCAAACCCATCGAGATGGGCGGCTCGCTCGGGCGGCGTGAAGCAACCGGGCGCGGCGTGATGATCGTCACACGTGAGGCCGCCAAACACCTCGGGCTGAACATCAAAGGGGCAACCGTTGCCGTTCAGGGCTTCGGCAACGTCGGCTCGGTCTCTGCCGACCTCCTCGCCGGTATTGGGGCAAAGATCGTCGCCGTCACCGATTGGAAAGGTGGCGTCATCAATCAAAACGGTCTCGACATCCCGAAGCTCCTCGAATACGCGGCCAAGCACAAGACCGTCGAAGGCTTCCCCGGCGCCGATCCGCTCGACAACGACGGCCTCTGGGGGCTTGACGTCGACATCCTGATTCCCGCAGCGCTCGAGAACCAGATCACGATGGAGAACGCGCCGCAGATCAAAGCGAAGATCCTCACGGAGGGTGCGAACGGTCCCACGACACCTGACGCTCACAACCATCTGCACGAGCGCGGCGTCTTCGTCATCCCCGACATCCTGGCCAACTCCGGCGGCGTCACCACGTCGTACTTCGAGTGGGTCCAGGATCGTCACGGCTACTTCTGGGAACTGGACGAAGTGAACATGCGCCTCGAGAAGAAGATGGTCGAAGCGTTCGATGACGTGCTCGAGAAGTCGCTGAAGTACAACGTCGACTTACGAACCGCGGCGTACATCGTGGCGATCAGCCGGGTCGGTATGGTCACGAAGATGCGTGGGATGTACGCGTGACGTAGCTAGGCATAGCTTTCCTATGCCCCGCTCGTGACTCTACGACGTGACTCTCAGCGGGATGAGCGCCTTGGTCTCACCGGCTGCGCTCTTCGCCGTGATCTCGACGAGGTACTCGCCAGCGGGGACAGTGGAGAGGCCGAGCGTGATCTCGTGAGTGGTTCCGGGGATCGTTGACGGAGTGACTGGAAGGTCGGACATCTTCGCCCCCGCGCGATTCAACAACACGGCTGTCGCTCCTGGCATCTCCGTTCCCGGAGCATAGGCGCTGAAACGCACGAGGACGCGATCGGTTCGTGCGAACTCTCGACCGGCAGCCGGAACAGCGTTCGGGTCGGATGTAATCGAGCGCAACTCCGGAAGCGTTCGCGCGCGATACAGACGTGGCGTGCCCAACGACACCTGCGGTGTCGTGAAGTCCGGTACTTCGACGTCGCGAATCTCCTGATCGAGCGTGCCGCCGCTCGCGCCTTCAACGGTGATTCGGAGCTCCACTTTCCCGGGCGGTGCATCGAATGTCAGCCGCTGGGGCGCTGCCGGCGCCGCCGCATTGACTGTCCCGCTTGGGCCAAGCGAGCCGGTGGTCGCCGACGGAACGATTGGGCGTTCCGGCGCGCGGCCTCGGAACACGACGTTGCCTGCTCCCGTCGCGGCGAGCAGCGAGACTCGGCCTGCGGGTTCGCGTCGATCACCTGGTGGGAACGTCAGCGGCTCCCAGACAAGCGTCACGCGGGTATTCCCGCCTTCACCGCGCTCGGTGCCGAGCCACGTCCGCACGTACTTCCCGGCCTGCACTGACGTCGCAATCGACGCGAGCGCTGTCTGCACCGGCTTGGCCACTTCTGGTGCTGGCGTCGCCGCACGAATCGCATCGTCCGGCGAAACCGCCCAGAACCCGCGACGGGCGCGCACGTTCACATCACGCCGTTTCACGCGGACCGTGATCTGATGGAACTTGCCGTCATTCGGAGTCTGGCTGGTATAGCCGAGCAGGTAATAAGAGCTCGAGTCCCTGATGACGGCCTGGAGTCCTTGCTCGAGCGTGTTGCGATTGACGATCGCCTTACCGTCGGTCTCGTCCGAAATCGATCGCAGCGTGTCCTGCGTCATGCGGAGCGCGCGCGCGTCGGTCGCGAAGCTCGGAGGCGGCCCGCTGGGAAGGTCGTCGAAGCCGTACTCGAATGGCGCCAGGCCTCGGGGATCGAGCGCATAGAACGACGTGTTGTTCCGGTTCGCCGCATCGATGACCTCGCGCATGCGCGAGTAGACGTCTGTCTGGCCGAACCACTCGGCGGTGATTTGCTGCGAGCTGTCCTGAGCCCCCGCGGCGGCGGCCGACTGAATCGGGTTGTCCGGCGCGGACGCGTCCGCCTTCCGCATCTGCGGAGGCAACATGGCGGTAAACCCTTCGCTGACGAAGATGACCGCCTTGCGTCCCTCGCGCAACGACCCCAGGCGAACGGAGAGCCCGCGCAACGCGCCCATGACCACGTCGTTCCGGATCTTCTCCACCTGCTCGGTCGGATAGCGCATGTAATTCGCCTCGAGCTGGTTGAGCGGCGTGTAGTCGAACTTGCGCCCGGCGAAGTTGTTGATCGCGCCCATCACGACGTCATGATTCCGCGTGAACGTGAGGTCCGACACCGGCGACAGCGGATACATGATCGCGACGATGTCGTTGGGACGAAGCTGGTTCTGGACGAACCGCATCAGCGGCTCGCGAACGGTCATCGAGTTCGCGCGCCGGACGTGGTAGTCGTCCAGGAAGAACACGAACACGCGAACGTCCTCGCGATTGGCGATGAGCTCCTCGTCGTTGCGGTTGCGGATCTCCCGCGGTGGCGGCGCGCCGGGTCGCGGATTGCCGTCGACCTTGACGAGCGAGAACTGTTCGACTGGGACTGGCTTGCCATCTTCGAGCAACTCGAACTCGGCCTGCGTGAGCGTCGAGACGGGCTCACCCTTCTTGTCGTCAACGATCACGTCGACGCGTACGAAGTTGATGCTGCCGCGGAATGTCGGACCCTGAGGAGTCTGACCTTGTGCGGTCTGACCTTGCGGCTGCGCCTGCCCTTCCGGCGCCTGCTCCTGTGGGGCCTGGCCTTGTGGAGGCTTCGCTTGTGGATCTTGATTGGCCGGGCGGTTGGCGTCCTGCTGCGCAGACCCTGACAGCACGGCCATCGACAGCAGCACGAGCGAGAGAAGAGACGCCGGAATCTTGCGAAACTTGAGCATGGAGCGCCGCCTTCTGGCGATGATAGCACTCTCACTACACTCAACTTCCAACTCCCAATCTGATCCTTGTCCCAAGTCCCAAATGACGCCAACTGGCTTGAACTCGAACGGTTTTGGGAGTTGGGAGTTGGGAGTTGGGAGCTGGTTATTCCGGCCGCAGCACGACTGTCGGATCCAGGCGCGTAGCGCGATGCGCAGGAATGTATGAAGCTGCCGCGGTTGCGCTGGCAAGAAGTAGCGGGGCCACGGCAAACACCAGCGGATCCAGTGTGTCCACCTGGTAGAGCATCTCGGACCGCTGAAGCACCAGAATCAATCCAACCGCGAGCACCGTACCGACGAGCAGTCCGGTCACAGCCATCCATGAGCCTTCTCGAAGCAGTTGCCCGAGAATATTCCCTCGCGTGCCGCCGAGGGCCATCCGGATCCCGATCTCCCGTCTCCGCAGTGTCACGAGATACGCGCGCAGTCCGTAGACACCGGCAGTTGCCAGCACGCCAGCGATGAGCCCGAACGCCACGAAGAGTTTTGCTGCCAGCGTCACCGCCCACAGACTGGTCGTACTGTCGCGATGGTTCGTCAGTGTCTTCAGGGATAGAACGGGCAGACGCGGATCGACGCTCTGGACCGCGTTGCGGACAGACTCCAGCGTCACCGTCTCAGTTCCTGGAGCAGTTCTCACATGGAGTGTCATCGCACTTCGGTAGTGACGACCGAAAGATACGTAGACATGCGCACCCGGAGGCTGCAGCACATCATCGCGAACGTCGCCGACAACGCCGACGATCCTCACGAGCTCTTCTGGCTGACCGAATCCGGACAGCCTGATCGACTGACCAATCGCGTTCGTTCCCGCGAACAGCCGCCTGGCCAGTGCGAGATCCACAATCGCGACGGGCTCTGACGCGGCATCCTGTTCTTCGATCGCTGTGAACTCGCGCCCTGCGACGACAGGAAGCCGGAGCGTCGAGAAGTAGCCGGCGCCGACGACGTTGAACAGCGCGAACACCGAGGCATCGCCATACTGCACCTGCCGGCCGTCCCTCACCTCACCGAATGGGACGATGGACGCCACGCTTGCGGCCTCGATGCCGGAGAGCGATCGAACGCGATCGAGGACGGCCGTGTATGCACGACGGCCCTGGGCCTGATCGAGTCCAATGAGGCTCGGATCGAGTTCCGCTAGCACTCCCCCTTCCAACGGGAAGCCCGGATCGCTCGAGGCTGCGCTCACACTCGCACGTAGGAACACCCCAGCCGAGATCAGCAACGCCATCGACAGGGCCACCTGTGCGGCGACCATGAGACCCGGCATCCCGAAGTGTCGCCGGCGCCCGGCCACAAACGGGGCCGACTGCTTCAGCGTCGTCGACAGGTCTGGACGTGTGAGTGTCCATGCCGGACCCAACGCGAACAGCACTGTGCTGAGCACGGACGACAGAGCGACGGTCGTCATCACTCGGCCATCGGGCGATACATCGAGGAAGATCGGCGCTGCGATTACAGGGCTGAGCGACGCGATCACGCGGCTCGTGATCCACCACGCCGCGAGGAGCGCGGTGACACCGCCGAGCATCGAGAGCAGAAGTCCTTCGATCAGCAGTTGACGAACGATCCGCGGCGCGAGCACCACCCAGTGCGAGACGAATGGCGATCTCCTGACGCCGGACGGCTCCGCGCGCGAGGAGGATGTTGGCGAGATTGAGGCACGCGACCAGCAGCACGAGGCCGGCGAGGGCCATCAAGACCACGGCGCCGGCGGCGGGCTCCGCATCGCTTCGGGGCCGTGGCCCGATCGCGACCCGCGATCGCGCGTGCACGACCAGACGCTGATCGTCGTTGTACTGCGGGAAGGCGGCTTCGAACGACGACGCCAGCGCTGCGAGACGAGACTCGGCTGCGGCGATAGACGTGCCCTGCCTGAGCGTGCCCGCAAGGAGAAGCGTCTGTACCGACCGATCGTTGACGAAGCGCCCCGGCGAACTTGCGTCCTCGGCGCTGGTCACGAGCGCAGCCGCTCCAAACGGCAACCAGAGATCTGCCGACAGCACCGGCATCGTGCCGTTGAATCGCGGCGGAGCGACACCCACAATCGTGAGCGAGTGGCCGTTCACCGTGATCGAGCGGCCGAGGATGTCCGGCGTCAATCCACGTTGCTGCCAGTACGGATAGCTCACGATGGCAACCGCCGCGGCGCCGTCGGGCCGTTCTTCGTCGAGTGTGAAGGGGCGTCCGGCGGCCAGGTCAACGCCCAACGCGGAAAAGTAGTTCGACGACACCACGCCTGCCCTCACGCGCCTCGTGAGTCCGCCTTCGGTGAGGCCGGGATTGATCGCTGCCTCGGCGATCAGGCTGTTGAAGACGTCGTTCTCTCGCCGAATATCGACGTACTCGGGATAGGAGAAGGGGCGATAGCGATCCGGGCGCGTCCGGTCTCCCGAGTAGAGCCCGACGAACTCGCCGCTCAATCTGCCACCGTTCAGCGGCCGCAGCAGCAGCCCGTTCACGAGACTGAACACCGCGCTGTTGGCGCCAATGCCGAGAGCCAGGATCAGCACCGCGGCAATGGTGAAGCCAGGTGCCTTGCTCAACATGCGAATGGCAAAACGGACGTCCTGGACGAACGACTCAGGTGACGGCATCGTCCCTCTCGGAAAGGAATACGTTTCAGGCGGAGCGCGGTTAACAGCTCGAAGGGTTAAAGTGTTCCCGTGATGCAGCCGGCACTGACCTCGCTCACCGACGACGAACAGCTGTTCCGAAACAGCGTCTACGAATTTGCCGACCGGGATATTCGCCCTCTCGTGCGCAAGATGGACGACGAGGCGAAGATGCCGCGCGATCTGATCGATCGGCTCTTCGAGCTCGGCGTGATGGGCATCGAGATCCCTGACGAGTTCGGCGGCAGCGGCGCAACGTTCTTTCACTCCGTCCTCGCCGTCGAGGCGTTGTCGCGCGTCGATCCGTCCGTCGGCGTACTCGCCGACGTCCACAACACGCTCGTTATCAACGCCCTGCTTCGCTGGGGCAACGAGCAGCAGAAGCGCACGATCCTGCCGCGGCTCGCCCAGGGAACCGTCGGTGCGTACGCCTTGTCGGAAGCCGGCTCAGGGAGTGACGCGTTCGCATTGGCGACACGCGGCACCGCTCGGGGCACCGACTACGTCCTCAACGGCCGCAAGCTCTGGATCACGAACGGCAACGAGGCCGATCTCTTCATCGTCTTTGCGAACGTCAACCCGGACGCCGGCTATCGCGGCATCACGGCGTTCCTGATCGAACGCGGCACACCCGGCTTCACCATCGGCAAGAAGGAAGACAAGCTTGGCATCCGCGCCAGCAGCACGTGCGAGTTGATTTTCGAAGACTGTGCCGTCACAGGTGACCGTGTCCTCGGCGACGCCGGGAAGGGCTACAAGGTCGCGATCGAGACGCTGAACGAAGGACGCATCGGCATCGGTGCACAGATGCTCGGGCTCGCGCAGGGCGCGCTCGATCACACCGTCACCTACACCAAGGAGCGAAAGCAATTCGGAAACGCGATTGCGTCCTACCAGGGCGTGCAGTTTCAACTCGCGCGCGCCGCCACGGAGATCGAAGCCGCTCGACTCCTCGTCTACAACGCCGCACGACTGCGCGACGCTGGAAAGCCATTCCTGCAGGAGGCCGCGATGTGCAAGCTGTTCGCGTCCGAGGTTGCCGAACGTGTCACGTCGCTCGCTGTGAATCTGTTCGGGGGTAACGGCTTCGTCAAGGACTACCCGGTCGAGAAACTGTTTCGCGACGCGAAGATCGGTCAGATTTACGAGGGCACGTCGAATCTGCAGCTGCAGACAATCGCGAAGCAGCTTCTGTCATGACCGGGTGTGGACCGTGGACCGTGGACTGGAGACCCGAGGACCGAAGCCCGCTAAAATATCCAGATGCAAGTAGGCATCATCGGTTGGCGTGGCATGGTTGGTTCCGTGCTCGTGCAGCGCATGCGCGAGGAGCGGGACTTCGATCTGGTCGATCCCATCTTTTTCTCCACCTCGCAGGCGGGCGGCACCGCCCCCAGCATTGGCAAGACCGTTCCGGCCGTCAAAGACGCGAAAGACGTCACCGCGCTTGCGGCGATGGACGTCCTCATTTCCTGCCAGGGCGGCGACTACACTGCGGACATTCATCCCAGGCTGCGCAAGGCGGGCTGGACGGGCTACTGGATCGACGCGGCGCGCCACCTGCGGATGGCCGACGATGCAGTGATCATCCTGGACCCGGTGAACCGTCCAGTGATCGACCGCGCGCTCGATCGCGGCCTCAAGGATTTCATCGGCGGCAACTGCACCGTCAGCCTGATGCTGATGGCGATGGACGGTTTGTTCCGCGCCGATCTCATCGACTGGATGACGTCGATGACCTATCAGGCGGCGTCTGGCGGCGGCGCGAAGCACATGCGCGAGCTGGTGTCGCAGATGGGGCTTGCGCATGCGTCGGTCGCCGATCTTCTCGCCGATCCTGCGTCCTCGATCCTCGACATCGACCGTGAGTTGATCACCACGCAGCGTGGACGCGACTTCCCCGTCCAGAACTTCGAAGGCTTCCCGCTCGCCGGGAGCCTGCTGCCATGGATCGACGCCGATCTCGGCAACGGGCAGAGTCGCGAGGAATGGAAGGCGGAGGCCGAGGGCAACAAGATTCTAGGCCGGACGTCGAGGCCGATCCCGATCGATGGCATTTGCGTGCGCGTCGGGTCGATGCGGTGTCACAGTCAGGCGCTGACGGTGAAGCTGCGGCGCGACGTGCCGCTTGCTGAAATCGAAGGGATGCTTGCCGACGCCAACGACTGGGTCAAGGTCGTTCCCAACGAGAAGAAGGTGACCCTGCGGGATCTCACACCGACAGCGGTCACGGGCACGCTCACCGTCCCGGTCGGCCGATTGAAGAAGCTGTCGATGGGTGGCGAGTACCTGCAGGCCTTCACCGTCGGTGACCAGCTGCTCTGGGGCGCAGCCGAGCCACTTCGACGGATGATGCGCATCATCGCCGGCGCACCACTCGAGTCGCCGGCGGACAGGCTGAGCGCAGCCGCGCGAGGGTAACCGGCATGCGCGGCGGAATCATCACATCTCATGTGGCGCTGGCACTGCTCTGCGTTGCCGGCACGGTCTTCGCGCAGGCCGCACCGCCACCTCCGCCGAAGATCTGGACGGTAACGGCCAGCGCCGGGCTCGCAATGACGAGCGGCAACTCCGATACGGTCAGCACCAACGCAGCCTACGACATCACCTACGATCCGCAGCAGCGGAACATCGTCAAGTCGGACGGGCTCTTTCTTCGCGCCAGGACCGAGGGCGATCTCACCGCAAACCGCCTGGGCTTCAATGTTCGCGATCAGTACCGCCTCACACCGCGCTTGTACGTCTTTGGCCAGAATCAGTATCTGAAAGACCAGTTCAAGGAGATCGACTACCTGGTCGCGCCGACCGGTGGACTGGGATACAAGCTGTTCGATACCGCGGCCACCAAGTTGGACGTCGACGGCGGCGTCGGCGTGGTGTGGGAGAAAAACCCCGGTTTCGACGTTGACTCGTCGGGCGCAATCGTCACCGGCGAGAAGCTGGTACAGACGATCACGTCGAACACCACTCTGACGCAAACATTCATGGGGTTGTGGAAGATGGAGGACTTCGAGGACTCGCTGTTCACACTCGGCATAAGCCTCGCGGTCGCGATGTCCACGCACACGCAAGTCAAGATCGAAGCGCTCGATACGTACAAGAACAAGCCGCCACTGCCGACCATCCAGAAGAACGACGTCGCCCTCTTGATGGCGATCGTTTACAAGATGTAGGCCCTCGGTCCCCGGTCCTCAGTCTGCCGTCTTAGACGCGAGGGAGCGTTTCCAGAGCCACTGCCTCTCTCAACGCCTCTGTCCGTCCAGCGAACAGTTCAAGTGTGCGCACGTCCTGCGCGAGCCGCTCGATGATGTGCCCCCGACGAAACGAATCTGCGCCCACGACCTGAGTTGCACGCGCAACCGCGCGCTGCGTCGCCTCCGTCGCGGCCAGCTTTGCCATCGATGCATCCGCGAGCGACAGGTGGATGCGGCCGCGGCCTTCCACGTGAGAAGCATTGCGGCGTCGAGTTCCGTCGCGGCGTCCGCCAGCAGTCCTTGAACGGTCTGCTCACCGCCGGCGCCGTGGCCCGTGCGGCCGCGTGCGGCAACCAGCGATTCCTGAAGCGCGCGGCGCCCCATGCCCAAACCCGCCGCTGACAAGAGAATCCGCACGCGCGACATGAACGGCATCGTCGGGCCGACGGCCGTGAACGGTGTGCCATCGAGACGCACGTGACCGCACACGAGTCCGCCGAGTGCCGCGGTATCGACCGGCTCCTGGACGACGCCTGGCGCGTTCAGCATCACAGCGGCTGCAGAAAGACTCTCACCACTGCGCATGCCTATCACGGCGATGCCAAGTGGCGTCAGCGGCGTGACCCACGCGGCGCGTCCGGACAGTCGGCCAGCCTGCTCGACCGGCACATCGTCTGAGGACAATGCGATAGCGCCGACAACATCACCTCGTGAGAGGCCGGCGAACTGGTTGTCGCCATCGAGACCCGCAGTGACGCCAGTGTGCAACGCAAGCGAGACGCCCGCTGATGACGATTCGTACGCCAGCGCCGCGACGGCGACGGTGGCCGCCAGCAGATCCGCGCGCGCGTCGATCAGACCCGGCTGCCGCTGCAGCGCGAATCACATCGTTCGCCGACGCATCCGTCGCGAGCGACCTCCCCAGCTCGTGGGCCTTCGACTGCCACGCGAGCTGGACGTCGGAAAGGTTGAAGTCCACTTCCTAAACTCCCGACACTGAACATACCAACTCCCAGCGGAGATCGCATGTGGGAATTGGAAGGTGGGAAATGCGCAGTGGATTAACGAGAGAGTCGTTCGAAGATCGGAGCGAGCCGCGACGCCGTGGATGCGAGATCCTCTGGCAACACGCGCGTGTCGCCGACGACCGTCATGAAGTTGGTGTCTCCAATCCAGCGCGGCACGAGGTGCACGTGCAAGTGACCAGGGATCCCACCTCCGGCAGGCTTGCCAAGATTGATCCCGACGTTAATCCCTTCCAGTTTGTACGCCTCACGCAGCACCGCTTCCGAGCGCTGGGTCAGAAGTGCGACCTCGTTGAGCTCATCAACCGACAGATCGACGAGCGCAGGCAGATGCCGGTTCGGCACCACCATCAGATGACCGTTGTTGTAGGGATACCTGTTGAGGATGACGTAGGCGAGCGTGCCTTCGAAGACGACTAGCGGATCGCGCTCAACACCGTTTGCCGGATCGGCACGACGCTGGCAGAACACACACCCGGTGGCTTTCTCGGACGTCACGTAGTGAAGACGCCAGGGGGACCAGAGATGGTCCATATTCCGCGATTCGGGACTCGGGCTTCGGGACTCGGGCTCGCGGCGCTCAAGCTTGCGAAGCGACGCCCGGGATCTGATCGATTGACGCCGCGGGCGACGACGCCGTGGCTTCGTCCTCTCGATTGATCAGCTCCTTCAACTCCTTGCCCGGCTTGAAGTACGGCACCTTCTTCGGCGGAACGTCCACCTTGTCACCGGTCTTCGGGTTGCGGCCCTTTCGCGGCTCGCGCTTGCGAAGCCTGAAGCTGCCGAACCCACGCAGCTCGATCTTCTCCCCGCGATGGAGCGCATCGATGATGCTTTTGAATACGGTGTCGACGATGACTTCCGAGTGTTTCTTGGTGAGGTCGGAGACTCGGGAGACTTCCTCCACAAGCTCCGCTTTGGTCATGCTGCCGCCAGGCGTATTCAAGCTTCGCTCCTTGGCTGCGGGGCTCCGGGCTACCGGCGTAACGTGACGCCCAGCCCGGAGCGTTCCCAATTACCGGTTCCTGAAGTGATCCCCGAGCGTCGCCGTGCCAGTCCCTTCGCTTTCCGAATAGGTTTCCCAGTCGGCGCGGTACTCGTCGCTCTTCAGGGCCCGGATGCTCAAGCCGATCTTCCGCTCCGCCGGACTGAGCTTGATGATCTTCATCTGATAGGTGTTGCCCACCACCAGCTCGATCTTCTCGCCGCCGTGTGAATCATCGAACTCGGAGACGTGAATCAGTCCCTCGATCCCTTCATCGAGCTCGACGAAGGCACCGAAGTTCGTCATGCGCGTCACCTTGCCCGCGATGATGTCGTTGACGTTGTGTCGAGAGAAGAAGTCGTCCCAGATGTCGGTTGCAAGCTGCTTGAGGCCCAGCGACAGTCGCTGGTTCTCGGCATCGATGCTGAGCACCATCGCGTCCACCACATCGCCCTTCTTGAGCACTTCTGAGGGATGCTTGACGCGCTTGCTCCACGACATGTCGGAGATGTGAATCAGGCCATCGATGTCCTCTTCGACTTCGACGAACGCGCCGAACTCGGTGAGGTTGCGCACCTTGCCCTTGATCTTCGTCCCGACGGGATACTTCTCACCGAGCTCGTGCCACGGGTTGCTCTCGACCTGCTTCAGGCCGAGCGAGATGCGACGAGCCGTCGGATCGACGCCGAGCACCATCGCCTCGACGGAGTCACCGACGTTCAGGATCTTCGACGGATGCTTGACGCGCTTGCTCCACGACATCTCGCTGACGTGGATCAGGCCTTCGACGCCAGGCTCCAGCTCGATGAACGCACCGTAGTCGGTCAGGCTGACGACCTTCCCGCTCATGCGCGCACCAACCGGATAACGGTCCTGCACGGTCGCCCACGGATCCTGCACGAGCTGCTTGTGTCCGAGCGACACGCGCTCAGTGGCAGCGTCGTACTTCAGGACGATCACGTCGACTTCGTCGTTGACCTTGAAGATCTCCGACGGATGGCCGACGCGGCCCCATGACATGTCCGTGATGTGCAGCAGGCCGTCGATACCACCGAGGTCGATGAACGCGCCGTAGTCGGTGATGTTCTTCACCGTGCCGCGCAGCACCTTGCCCTCGGCGAGCGTCTCGAGCGTCGTCTTCTTCTTCTCGGCGTTCTCTTCTTCGAGCAGCGCCTTGCGCGACAGCACGATGTTGCCGCGCTTCTTGTTGACCTTGATGACCCGCATCCGGAGCTCCTGCCCCTTCAGCGCATCGAGATTCCGCACCGGTCGCACGTCGATCTGAGATCCGGGAAGGAATGCGCGGACGCCGATGTCGACTGCGAGACCGCCCTTGATGCGTTCGATCACGCGACCGATGACGACCTTGCGATCGGCATAAGCCTTTTCGACTTCGTCCCAGATCTTCATCTTCTCGGCCTTCTCGCGCGAGAGCACGATGTGGCCTTCACGGTCTTCGGTTCTCTCCAGCAACACGTCAACGGTGTCGCCGCCTTGAACGGTCACGTTGCCGTTCTCGTCGAGGAACTCGTGAATCGGGATGAGACCTTCGGACTTGTAACCGACGTCGACGACGACGGCGGCCTCGGTCACTTTCAGCACTGTGCCCTTGACGACCTCCCCCTCCGCCATGTTGCGGAAGCTGTCGTCATAGGCCTCGAGCATGGACGAAAACTCTTTCGGGTCCATGTCCTCGTGGTGCATTGGTTTGAAAGCGGGGCCCGCCGGTTTGCCTGAGCGTGTACGCCCAGGCGCTACGGGCTGACCGCCAGCGGATTCGGGCGATACCAACCCGTTGTCTACGTTCGCCATTACGTGCGCGTCCTCCTCAATCGTAGGATGCCCTTCGTTCGTCCTGTGTGTGGGGCTCGCTCAGGGCTCTCCGCCGGTTTATATTGCGGGGACCGGCCCCCCGCGGCTATAACGGCGATGGAGAAAGTGTGGAGGGTACTGCACGCGCAGGTGGGACAGCCCATGGGCACGCCCCACGCCCCTGCAGAGAATCTTCCTTCGCCGATAAGCAATAGAGCTTACGTCACTTACCGGCAACTGTCAAGGTTGGAGGAACCACGCGATGGCCAAACGGAAGGCCGTACGAGGCTCGAGTCGGAAGCCGCCTGCCAAGGGTCGCAGCAGCAGCCGAAGGCGGGTCATGGCAAAGAAAACCGCCTCCTCACGGAAGATTGCGCGCAAAGCCGCCAAGAAGTCGGCAAAAAAGGCCAAGGCCAGCGCTCGCAAGACCTCCAAGGCCGCGGTTCGACGAGCGAAGCCAGCCGCGCGACCGCGCGTGGTTGCCAAGAAAAAGACTTCGACTGCTCGAAAGAGCGCTCCGGTCAAAGCGAAGGCAAAGGCTAAAGCCAAGGCCAAGGCCCCTCGAGCCAGCTCGGCTGCCCCGCCGGTCAAGCGCACGGCGCCCAGGGTAGTTGCTCGTCCCGCCGCGCGCACCGCACCCGGTCTGAATCGCGAGCGGCGAACGATCTCCGACGAGGATCGCATGCCGCCGTCGCCGCCATCCTCGCTCGATCTGGATCGCACGGCGTCCGCCGCGCGATCGGGACGACGCGAACTGCTGGAGAGGTTCGCAGAGCACACTGAGACCAGCCCCGCGATGACGGGCGGCGACGTCGATGCCGATTGGGAGTCTGCATACAGCGTCGGCGATGAAGCCCCGGGCGGGGACAATCCCACACCCGATCAGGACATCGTGGACGACATCGGCAAAGCCGTCGGCGTGCAGTACAACGACAACGAGGAGCTCAAAGGCGAGAAGAAGCTCCTCGAGCGCGACAAACATCGCTGGGAGCTCGATCCGGCATCTTCAGACGATTGGGAAGATCGCTGACGCGTGCGGTCCGGAGGGACGAAGGGGCGGAGGTGCGAGGGTCCAGTCCGAGGGATCGAGGTTCGAGGGTAGCCGGACCTCGGGACCGACTTTCGGATACTCGGACCGTCGCACTGCACCGTCGCCCCGCACCGTCGCACCGTAGGTTCATGGCCGATCTGAAGAAGGTTCAACCGAAATCAAGAGCGGCCTGGCGTGGATGGCTCGAGAAGCATCACGCCACATCGCAGGGCGTGTGGCTCGTGTTCGCGAAGAAACACACGGGCCTGTCTACCCTCTCCTACGAAGACGCCGTGCAGGAAGCGTTGTGCTTTGGGTGGATCGACAGTCTGATGAAGTCGATCGACGACCGCTTCCACATGCAGATCTTCACACCGCGCAAGCCAAAGAGCGCATGGTCAGTGACCAACAAGGCGCGCCTTGCCAAGCTGATGAAAGCGGGCGTGATGGCGCCCGCCGGTCTCGCAGCGGTAGAACAGGCCAAGAAGTCTGGCTCGTGGAATACGTACGCCAGCGTGGATGCGATGACGATCCCGCCGGAGTTGCAACGCGCGCTCGACGCGAACCCTGACGCGAAGAAGAACTGGCCCACGTACACTCCCAGCGCACAGCGCGCGTTCCTCCACATGGTCAATGGCGCGAAGCGTCCCGAGACGCGCGAGAAGTACGTCCGCCGAGTCATCGACCTCGTCTCCAAGCAAGGTGTCGATGACGGAGATTCGCAAAGAAGCGATGGGCGGGAAGAAGGCCAAGTAGCGGTCCGACGGGGCGAAGGGTCGACGGTGCGAGGGTCCGGTCCGGAGGTCCGAGGGTCCGGTCCGAGAGGTCCGAGGGTCCGAGGTCCCCGGGCGCTCAGGCGCGTTTTCGTTTCCGCCGGCGAAGGTATCTCTGGAGTCCTGCGATTGCGCCGACAGCGCGGCTGGCGAGCGCGTCGAGCGCCAACCGTTCCTCCTCGTCGATGAACTTCCGATCCCGCGCGTCGGCGATGTGACTGCGGCACTCGTTCAACGAGCCCCGAGCAAAATCGAGGAAGCGTGCGAACTCCGTGTCCGATCGTCGCCCGAATCCTTCTGCGATGTTAGCCGGCGCCGACGCGACAGCATCTCGAATCTGATCGCAGAAGCCTCGGTCGATGTTGACATGCGGGCGCTCGATCAGCGCGTAGATAGCGAGCTTCAGCTCGTTCGACAGTTTCCAGCAGTCGAAATCCTCGAAGCGGTGCACGCCCGGCATGCTGTGGAAAGTGCACGAATCACTCCACAGGCAAACGTTCGAGATTCTCAGGGAAGCGATCGCAATGATCGCAGATCCTGCGATTCTGAAATCACGATCGCTGCAGCAGTAATTGCGACGCCGACGTTCGGAACCATCGGACCATCGGACCTCGGACCATCGGACCATCGGACCGGACCGTCGCACCTTCGCCCCTTCGCCCCCTCGGACCGTTAGTGCAGCTTCTCTCTTACAAGCGCAAGCACCTGATCGACGACAGACATCGATCGGCATGTCGGTGGTATCGATGTGCACCGCACCAGGTGCGAGCGCGAGCGGTGATGCTGTGCGGGTCTTGTCGGACAGATCGCGCGCCTGAATCGCTTCGGCAACTGCCGCCTGCCCTGCCTGGCTGCCGGCGTGCGCCGTGTCGTGCGCGCGGCGGCGTGCTCGTTCCTCGGCCGAAGCATCGAGGTAGATCTTCACGTCGGCATCTGGAAAGACGACGCTGCCGATGTCGCGTCCTTCCATCACGACACCGCCTTGCAGGCCGATCGCACGCTGACGTGAGACCAGGACTTCGCGCACCTGCGGAAGGCGCGCCACCGTGGACGCGAGTTTGTCGACTTCCGGCGTCCGGATCGCGCTCGTGACGTCGTGACCGTCGATGGTGACGACTCCACCTTCGACGACGAGATTCGAGGAACGCGCAAGATCGGCGACAGCGGCTTCGTCGTTCAGCCTGATGCCGTCGTGATGCGCCTTCCATCCAACCGCGCGATACATCGCTCCCGTGTCGATGTGTCTGTAACCAAGCGTCTGCGCCAGCGCACGTGACACCGTGCCTTTGCCGGCACCGGATGGTCCGTCGATAGCGATGATCAGTCTCTTCATGCCAACGGTTCGAGAATAACACGCACCACTCGACGTACTCGTCGCGCCAAGAGCCATGTCGAGGGGAGGTGTAAGATGCAACGCGATGAGACGACGGCTACTGGTCGTGGTAACAGCGCTGTTGGTCGCGCTCGCGCTGTTCGTATATGTGGGCGCGCCGTACGCACGCGCCACGGCGTTCATCATTCGCGCGGCAGACCTTGGTGGTCGCGCCGAGGTCTTCGCCAATCGCGCAGCACGCACGGTAGTCATTGAGCCTCGTCAGCAGATCACCACTCGTTACGGAGATGTGCCGGCGCGGTTGTATGTGCCCGAAGGGACGTCACGCCGGACCGTGCTGCTCGTGCCTGGCATTCACTCGATGGGCATCGAGGAGCCTCGATTGACGGCGCTCGCCGGCGATCTCGCGGGTGCTGGTGTGAAAGTCATGGCGATGGCGCTACCGGATCTTCAGGCGTATCGCATCACGCCGCGTGCAACGGACGTCATCGAAGACGCGGTGACCTGGATATCGCAGCGGCCCGATCTGGCCCCCGACGGTCGCGTCGGCATCGTCGGGATCAGTTTCGCCGGCGGGTTGTCGATCTCCGCAGCGAGCCGTCCGTCGATTCGCGACAAGGTCGCGTTCGTCCTGTCGTTTGGTGGCCATGGCGATCTCGATCGCGTCATGCGCTACCTGACCACGGGTCAGGCGCCGCAGGTGCCAGGACTCGAAACGCATCCACCGCATGACTACGGCGTCGCGGTGATCCTGTATGGGCTGGCCGATCGCGGTGTCGTGCCGCCCGATCAGGTGGTCGCGCTTCGCGAAGCGGGATCGAGACATTTCTGCTGGCGTCGCAGTTGACGCTCGTGAGCACGGACAAGGCGAATGCCACATTCGCCAAGGCGCGAGAGATGGCGACGATGCTTCCGGAGCCGTCGAAGACGTATCTGAACTATGTGAACGATCGCGCGGTCGACAAACTGGGGCCGGCACTCGTGCCGTACCTCGGCCAACTCGGACTCCGATAACCCGGCGCTCTCGCCGCAGCGCGTGGAGCATCCCGCGTCGGCTCCGATCTTTCTCCTGCATGGCAGCGGAGACACAGTCATCCCCGCCGCCGAGACCGCCATCTTCAGCGACGATCTCCGGCGCAAAGGCGCCGACGTCCATGTGCTGCTCAGCGAGCTCATCACCCACGCCGAGGTGAACAAAGCAGCCACCTACATCGACGTACTCAAACTCATCCACCTGTGGGCGCAGGTATTACGGCAGTAGAAAGACGCGTGAGCGACAGCACCGAATCAGTTCGTCTTCAGAAGATCCTCTCGCAGGCTGGCGTCGCGTCGCGGCGTGCTGCAGAGAAGCTCATCGCCGACGGCCGCGTCAGCGTGAACGGCAAAACCATCCTGACGATGGGCGTGAAGGTCGATCCGCAGAAGGACGATGTTCGCGTCGATGGAAGCCGGATCAAGGCTGCCGCGCGGTTGCGCTACATCCTTCTCTACAAGCCGACGGGTTTCGTCACGACGCGCTCGGATCCTCAGCGCCGACGCACTGTCATGGATCTGCTCGCAGGGGTGCGTGATTACGTCTACCCTGTTGGCCGGCTCGACTATGACACTGAAGGACTTCTGCTCCTGACGAACGACGGCGACCTCGCTGCCAGGCTGACGCATCCGCGTCACGGCGTGGCACGCACCTACGAAGCGAAAGTAGCAGGGATGCCCGACCGCGAAGCGATCGAGCGGCTGCGAACGGGGATTCCGCTCGACGGACATCGAACGCTCCCCGCCGACGTGATGTTACTGAACGAAGGACGACGAGATAGCGCTGGCGTCCTGCGGCTGACGATTCGCGAAGGGCGCAACCGCCAGGTCAGACGGATGTGTGAAGCCGTCGGTCACCCGGTTCAACACTTGAAGAGAACGAAGTTCGGCTCGCTGTCCGATCGCCGTCTTCGCCCAGGAGAATGGCGCGAGCTGGAGCCGAGGGAAATACAGAACCTGAAAGTGGAAAGTTCAAAGGTCAAAGTGAGGAAGTAAGTTATTCACTTTGTCCTTCGACCTTTAAACTTTCAAGTTCGTCCTCATCCAGCGGCAGCATGTCTTCCCGCGGAGTGGTTTCCATGAGCCCTGCCGGTGGGTCGAAGCCGAGCGCCTCGGCCATGTCTTCGATCTTGGGCAGGTCGTGGAGATCCTTGAGCCCGAATCGAATCAGGAATTCCTTTGTCGTCGCATAAAGGAACGGACGGCCGACGACGTTCTTGCGGCCGACGATTTTGATCAGATGCCGCTCGAGCAGTGTGGAGAGCACGCCTGACGTGTTCACGCCGCGGATCTCCGTGATCTCGAGCGCCGTGATCGGCTGCTTGTAGGCGATGACCGCGAGCGTCTCGAGCCCCTGCACCGTCAGCTTCGACGACGAGCGCTCGTGAAAGAGCCGCCTCACCCACTCGTGCAGATCGGGACGGGTGACGATCTGATAGCCGCCAGCGACTTCCACCATCTGCAAGCCGGGCCGGTTCTCATAGTCGGCCTTCAGCGCTTCGATGGCCGCGAGCACGTCCTCTTTCGGTTCCTCAGCGAGCAATTTGAAGAGCATCTTCGGCGTCATCGGATCGGGCGAGGCGAAGATGAGCGCCTCGACAACGGCCTTCACCTCCGCCGCGACCACGGTCGCTTTCGGCTCTTCGTTCAGTGTTTCGTTCGACATCGCTCTCTCCGCCGGGTCTACACAGCAAGACCCGGCCTGCGTGACCGCCGTTACGTCACGGGATCATCAATCGGGTGCGGAGCGTCCGCCGGCCGCGCGCGCTTGTAGACGCGAATGGGACCCACTCCGCCCGACTGGAAAACCCGAATCAACTTCAATCTGATCAT
This sequence comes from uncultured Acidobacteriota bacterium, assembly GCA_963818645.1. Taxonomy (GTDB): domain Bacteria; phylum Acidobacteriota; class Vicinamibacteria; order Vicinamibacterales; family UBA2999; genus Gp6-AA40. The sequence goes on from CAWFTF010000012.1 coordinate 188,233, forward strand.
CTCGAGCAGCGCGAGGAACGTGACGATCAGGAACGGACGCGAACCGTCGCCGTCGCCGAACAGATCCTCGAAGCCGCACGCTTCGGTTTCCGAGAGGCGTCCGAGCACCTGCTTGATGCGATCCTCGATCGACATCTGCGACGGCGGCAGGATGACCATCGGCCGCCGGCTCGCCCGCTCGAGCACTCCCTTGAATGCGCTCAGGAGTCCGAAGAGATCCACTTCCAGTTCCGGCTCGTAGTCGTCGCCAGCCGCATCGGCGACGCGCTCGTCCGGACGCATATACTGCGCGCTGCGCAGCGTCTCTCGATCGTGCAGAAGCTCCGCAGCCGCCTTGTATTTCTGATGCTCCAGCAGCCTTCTGACGAGCGCCTCGCGGGGATCCTCCTCAAGCCCTGCGTCTTCCTGCGCCGGGTCTGGCCGCGGCAGCAGCGTCCGTGACTTGATGTGAATCAGCGTCGACGCCATCACCAGGAACTCTCCCGCCACGTCGAGATTGAGATCCTGCATCAGCGTGATGTAACCGAGATACTGCTCGGTGATGAGGGCGATCGGAATGTCGTAGATGTTCAGCTCGCTCTTGCGAATCAGGTGAAGGAGCAGATCGAGCGGTCCCTCAAAGGCGTCGAGCTTGACCTGGTATGCGTCAGGAGATGATTCGAAGTCGATGTTCTCGTTCACGTCGCGGTCTACTCAACAGCTCAGGTTAGTATCTCAATTTCATCGCGTCCCTGACGCGCTCCATGGTCGCCTGCGCAATCACCCGCGCCCGGCGCGATCCCTCGACGAGAACCTCGCGCATGTGATCCGGCCTGGCCATGACCTCGCGCCGCCGCGCGCGCACCGGCTCGAGCGCCGCGTTCATCGCTGCCGCGAGCTTGGTCTTCACCTCGACGTCGCCCACTTTTCCGGCGCGGTAGCGCGCTTTCAGATCGTCGACCTCGGCGACGTTCGTGTTGAACGCATCATGGTACATGAAGACCGGATTGCCTTCGACGGTGCCCGGCACGTCGGCACGCACACGTTTGGGGTCCGTGTACATCTGCCGCACCTTCTTCGTCACCGCCTCGGCATCGTCGGTCAGGTCGATGGTGTTGCCATAGCTCTTGCTCATCTTCCGGTTGTCGAGACCCGGCAGCCGCGGGACCGGCGTCAGCAGTGGTTGAGGCTCGACGAGGACTTCTCCGTAGAACTGATGGAAGCGACGAATCGTTTCGCGCGACAGCTCCAGGTGCGCAACCTGGTCCTCGCCGACCGGCACGAACTTGCCGTCGTAGATCGCGATGTCTGCCGTCTGCAGCAGCGGATAGCCGAGGAACCCGAGCGTGGAGAGGTCTTTGTCGGTCAGCTGCTCCTGCTGTTCCTTGTAAGTGGGGACCCGCTCGAGCCACGGAATCGGAACGACCATGGACAGCATCAGCGCCAGCTCCGCATGTTCGGGCACGAGCGACTGGATGAAGAGCGTGCTCCGCTCGGGATCGACACCAGCCGAGATCCAGTCCGCGACGTTGTCGATCGCGTTCGACGTAATCGACTTCGTGTTGGCGTACTCGCTCGTCAGCGCGTGCCAGTCGGCGACGAAATAGAAACAGTCGTACTTCTCCTGCAGCGGGGCCCAGTTCTTGAGCGCTCCGACGAGGTGACCGAGGTGCAGTTTGCCCGTCGGGCGCATCCCCGACACGACACGGGGTCTCTGAGCCGTGGTGTTCACGCTTCTCGCTTCCTCAGTTTCCTTACAGCAACCAGTCCGAGCACGACGTTGTAGATGGGATAGACAACCGCGGCGAACACTCCGGTCAGGAGCAGCACGTACAGGATCAGGAAGCCGTACGGGCCGCAGGCTGTCGTACAACTGCGCCACCTGTCCCTTCAGCAGCCCTGCGAGGACGTTGCCGCCGTCGAGCATCGGCACCGGGAGCATGTTGAAGACTGCCAAGAGCACGTTCAGGCTGCACAACGCGATTGAGCGAAGGCACGACCACGCGAATATCGACCGGCCATCGACTCGAAGCCCGCCCGAGGAGGTGAAAGACGACAGCGCCGACCACTGCGATCACGAGATTGCTCGCTGGTCCGGCGGCCGCGATGAGCATGAACTTCTGTCTCCAATCGGGGCCGAGATTCCTCGTGTCGACCGGAACCGGCTTGGCGTAACCGATGATCGGCAGGTTCGAGAAGATGGCAATCAGCGGCAGCACGATCGTGCCGAAGACGTCGACGTGCGCCACCGGGTTGATGGTCAGCCGGCCAAGCCGGCGCGCGGTGTTGTCGCCGAGCCGATTCGCCGACCACGCATGCGCCGCCTCGTGGATCGAAAGAGACCCGATCATCACCACGAACTGCATCAGGAGCAGGACTGGATCGATATTGAGCAAGCCGGACTCAGCGTACCACAGCGATTGCGGCTTCGCGCTGACGTGCCCGAAAGATTTCGCGGCCGCCGCGAATTACTTCACGGTCGGCTCGCTTGGAGACCGGCTATTCCGAAGACAGGTGCGCGCCGCGCTCGGCACGATCGGTGCTCTCTCCGATGTGACTGTTTGAGGGAGGATGCCATGACACGCGGATTCACCCGCATTCTCGTTCCCACTGACTTCAGCGCTCCATCGGACGCTGCGCTCGCGGCGGCAAAAGAGCTCGCGACGCGGTTCGGAGCCTCGCTTCACCTGGTTCACGTACTCGAGGACCCGTACGCCGTGGCGGCCTATTCGGCCGAGGCGCTCGGCTATCTCCCACCGGGCATCAAAGAGTCGTGGCACCGAGAGGCAGACAAGCATCTCAATGCGCTGCTGACGCCAGCGGAACGCTCCGCATTCAGGGCGACGACCACGGTGCTCTTCAGCGGATCGGCGGCGAGGGAGATCGTCGAACACGCCCAGGACAACAACATCAATCTGATCGTGATGGGCACGCACGGCCGCGGAGGTCTTGCGCACCTGCTGATCGGCAGTGTGGCCGAGCGCGTCGTTCGGACTGCAACGTGTCCCGTTCTGACAGTGAGAGGGACTGCGACAGCGCGCGCATCCGCATTTCCTCAGCAGGAAGGCGTAGCCGTCGCCGGATGATTACTCGACCTTCGCGAGCCCGAATTTCTCGATGCGGTAGCGCACCTGATCGCGATTGACGCCGAGCAGCTGTGCCGCCTGCGTCTGGTTGCCGCCGGCTCGTTCGAGGGCCTGCACGAGGAGTTGCCGTTCGACCTCTTCGAGCTTCACCCCGTCGGGCGGCAAGACGAACTCGACCGGCGACACACTTCGCGTCAACGTGAAGTCCTGCGGCTCGAGATAGCTGCGATCGACGAGCAGCATGGCGCGCTCGATCGCATTTCGCAGCTCGCGAACGTTTCCCGGCCACTGGTAATGCTCGAGGAGCGACACCGCGGCCGGCGTCAGACCGCGAATCTTTTTGCGAAACTCACGGTTGAACTGATCGATGTAGAAGTTCGCCAGCAGCGCGACGTCGCCGCGCCGCTCGCGAAGCGGCGGCAGCGTGATCGGCATCACCTGAAGGCGATAAAACAGGTCCTCGCGAAACTTGCCGGCCTTCACATCCTTTTCAAGGTCCCGGTTCGTCGCCGCGACGACGCGCACGTCAACGCGCACATCGTTGAGCCCGCCGACCCGCTTGAACGTCTTCTCCTCGAGAAATCGCAGAAGCTTCGACTGCAGCCCTGGCGTCATCTCCCCGATCTCATCGAGGAACACGGTGCCACCATCGGCGGTCTCGAGGAGACCGCGCTTCTGCTGCCTGGCGTCCGTAAAGGCACCGCGTTCGTGACCGAACAGCTCGCTCTCGAGCAGATGTTCGGGAAGCGCCGAGCATGTGATGTTGACGAACGCACGCGAGGCTCGATCGCTGTTGTAATGCAGCGCCTTGGCTGCCAGGTCCTTTCCCGTCCCGGTCTCCCCTGTCAGCAGAACGGTGGATGCGGGGCTCTGCGCCACCCGGCCGATGAGGGTCTTGATGGTCGTCATCGCCGGCGACGCGCCAATGATGGCTTCAATGCTGTAGTCCCGACCCTGGCTGCTGCGGAGCGCGCGGACCTCTCTGCGCAGACTGCTCGTCTCCAGCGCCTTTTCAACGAGCAGGGCGACTTCGTCGAGATTGAACGGCTTGTTGACGTAGTGATAGGCGCCGAGTTTCATCGCCTCGACGGCGTTCTCGACCGTCGAAAACGCGGTCATCAGGATGACCAGCGTCTCGGGTGTCTGTTCCTTCACCTGCCGCAGGATCGTCAGTCCGTCTCCGTCCGGCAGCTTGAAGTCGAGCAAGATCAGATCGACGCCTTCGCTCGCCTGGGACATGGCCTCTGCGGCGGTCCCCGCCTCGCGGATCTTGTATCCCTCGCTCGAGAGACGCTCACGCAGGGACCATCGGAGAAGCGATTCGTCGTCGACAATGAGAATTGTGGCGGCAGGCACGACGTCAGTATATCGGGACGTTCGGCCGTCCCGTGTTGCGTCCCCGAGGCAGCCTCGTTACCATCAGCCGTGTCCTCGGATGAGACCGCGCTGACCCGGGCCCTGGCTCGTGTGACTCGCACGGTCGCGCAATGGACCTCTTCGCGCCGCCAGGATGATGGTGCGACCCGCAGTCAACTCGCGGACTTCAAGCGCGCGCTCGACCACGCCGCGATCGTCGCGATCACTGACGTCACCGGCCGCATCAGCTACGTCAATGACACGTTCTGTGAGATTTCCGGCTACTCGCGCGAGGAGCTCCTCGGTCAGGATCACCGCATCGTCAACTCGAGCTATCACTCGAAGGAGTTCATTCGCGAGCTGTGGCGAACGATCGCGTCCGGTCACGTCTGGCAGGGAGAACTGCGCAATCGGGCCAAGGACGGTCACATCTACTGGGTCGATACGACCATTGTTCCCTTCCTGAACGAGCGCGGGAAACCGTATCAGTACATCGCCATTCGGTCGGACATCACCGCGCGAAAGCAGGCCGAGGAGAAGCTCGCGCAGCAGGCGGCCCTTGCTCGCGTGGGACAAATGGCCGCCGTCGTCGCGCACGAGGTCCGCAACCCGCTGGCCGGTATCAAGGGCGCCGTGCAGGTGCTGATGTCACGTCGCACGCCGGGTGATGCCGAACTGCCCGTGATGCGCGACATCGTGGTGAGGATCGATTCGCTGAGCGAGTTGATCAACGACCTGATGCTCTACGCAAGGCCGCGCGCGCCGCGTCTCGGCCAGGTCGAGCTGCGACCGTTGATCGCCGATGCCGTCACGATCGTCCGCCGCGATCCCGGCGCCCAGTCCGTCGAGATCGTCGTCGAAGGCGAGGACGTATCGGCGTCGGCTGACGATGAGCTGATCAGGGCTACCGTATTGAATCTGCTCATCAACGCCGCGCAGGCAATGGGTGGGCATGGACAGATCGTGGTGAGGCTGACGAAGTCCGGCAGCTACGCGACGATTGAGGTGCGCGACACAGGCCCGGGCATCCCACCCGAGATCAGGACACAGGTCTTCGATCCGTTCTTTACGACCAAGGCGAGAGGCGGCGGCCTGGGACTGCCGATCGCCAGACGAACGGCGGAACTTCACGGTGGATCGCTCGTGCTCGATTGCCCTGATAGCGGCGGCACTGTCGTCACGATGAGGCTGCCACTCCGGCCGGCAGCGAGCGATCCGAAGCTAGGCCGTGAAGCTGCCAATGTCGGCGCGAACGTAGTACGGCCCAATCTGCCGTAGCACTGCGGCATCGATCAAGTCTTGCAACGCCTCGACGACCTTGCTCGACTCCCCTCCAAACAGGCGACACGCCTGATTGCGCGTCAGACGAAGCCCCGGCATCGTCCTGAACTCTGCCCAGATACGGAACTGCAGATCCGTCGCTCCTTCAACGATCTGCGTCATGGTGCACCTCACAGTCACGCGGAGGCAGAGGTCATCGCCTCGTGCCCCGGTTTCGTCAGGCCGAACTTCTCAATGCGATACCGAACCTGATCGCGATTGATCCCGAGCAGGTGTCCGGCCTGCGTCTGATTGCCTCCGGCGCGTTGCAGCGCCTGAATCACCAACTGGCGCTCCACGGTCTCGAGGTCGACACCCTCAGGCGGAAGGCGGAACGTTGCCGGTGTCGCCGCTTTCGACAACGTGGCGAAGTCCTCGGCACCAAGCAGACCATGATCGGCGAGCAGCATCGCCCTTTCGATCGCATTGCGAAGCTCGCGCACGTTGCCCGGCCAGCGGTACTGATCGAGCATCGCCTGGGCACCTGGCTGCAGGCCGCGCACACGCTTGCGGAACTCGCGGTTGTAGCGGTCGATGTAGTGCGCGACGAGCAGACGGATGTCGCCGACGCGCTCACGTAGCGGCGGAAGGCGCACAGGCATGACCTGCAGCCGATAGAACAGGTCTTCGCGAAACCGTCCGGCCCTGACTTCATCATCGAGTGAACGGTTGGTGGCGGCGATCACCCGCACATCCACGCGGATGTCGTTGAGACCACCGACACGTTTGAAGGTACGGTCTTCGAGGAATCGAAGCAGCTTCGCCTGAAGGCCCGGCGTCATCTCACCGATCTCGTCGAGGAACACCGTCCCGCCATCTGCTGTCTCGAGCAGACCGCGCTTCTGCTGACGGGCGTCGGTGAACGCGCCGCGCTCGTGGCCGAACAACTCGCTCTCGAGCAACTGCTCCGGCAGCGCCGAGCACGTGATGTTGACGAAGGGCTTCGAGGCCCGCTCGCTGTTGAAGTGGATCGCCTTCGCGGCGAGGTCTTTCCCCGTTCCCGTCTCCCCCGTCAGCAAGACCGTCGTCGCAGGGCTCGCGGCAATCCGCTCCAGCAACGACTTCGCTTCGACCATTGCAGACGATGAGCCGATGATCGCGTCGAAGCCGTAGTCGCGGCTTTGACTCCCGCGAAGCATGCGTACTTCGCGCCGCAGGCGGCTGGTCTCGAGCGCCTTCTCGACGACGACCGACACGTCGTCCAGATTGAATGGCTTGTTCAGATAGTGATACGCGCCGTGCTTCATCGCGGCAACGGCATTCTCGACCGTCGAGAACGCGGTCATGAGAATCACCAGCGTATCCGGCGACGACTCCTTGATCTGGCGAAGGAGCGTCAACCCGTCACCGTCAGGGAGCCGTTGATCCAACAGCACCAGATCGACCGCCGGCGTCAGCTTCTCGATCGCGCTGGCAACAGTCCCGGACTCGAGGACGGTGTAGCCGTCCTTGCGGAGCCGCTCCCGCAGCGACCAGCGAACGAGCTCCTCGTCGTCAACGATCAGCACAGTGGCTTGCGCCATGACTCAATCCTTAGAAAGCGTTTCCAATGAATGGGAGCATGCGCCCCCAATAGATCACGAAGAACCACGACACGATCGACACAACGGCGATCACCTTCAGTGCGATCGGTCCGCCGCTGTCCAACGCCCTGGCCTCAACCTGTCTCCGGTAAAGAGCTTCGAAGTACACCGCGTTGAGGTTGGCGACGATGAGGAAGAAGACCTTGCCATAGAAGGCAGGATTGTCGACGTATTGGTCTGGTGCGCCGATGAAGAACGTCACGCCTGTCAGCGCGGACAGCGCGAATCCGAACTTCGCCCAGGGCATCAGCGTCCACGCCGCGCTGATGGGCACGCGCTTCATGAACCCGAGCAGCCGGAGATCGAAGAAGCCGGCGATGCCGATGAGAAGCGAGAGACCGAAGAAGTGCAGGATCTCGCACAGGGGCCACAGCCAGGGAGCGACACGAATGGCTTCCGAGATCGACGTCCCGCGAAGCCAGGCCGCAAAGAGATCGAGCGTTTCGTTCATCGCAGTCTCCGTTACACGTAGGCCATATAACGGCCAGTGACGATCGCCAGGAACCACAGCGCCAGCGAGGCTGCGGCGAGCGCGCGGCTCGTCGGTGTTTCGACGACGCCGGCGTCGCCTCGCCCGTAGACCGTTCGCTTGAGCGCGAACAACAACACAACGCCCACGACGATGATTCCGAGCTTCGTCATGAAGACCCAGGTCGTCCCCTTGGTCGTTGCATCGCCGACGAAAAGCGCGACGCCTGAGATCGCGTTTACCCAGAACCCGATCCACATCACGGGAAACAGCTTCTCGAGCGGCGCAAGCGGAATTGCCCTGCCCCACCCGAGGAGTCGAAGGTCGAGCACGGCGTTGCCGCCGACGAGGACGCCTAGACCGATGGTGTGAAGGGTGAGCACCGCGGGGTACGCCCAGATCGACGGCGACTCGCGCAGCCACGTGCCGAATCCGCTGTTCTCCAACGACGCGAGCAACTCCATCATTTGTCGATCTCCTCGTCGTCAGGCATCGGTGCAAGTCGGCAGCCACTCGCCACACGCTCCAAGACCTTCGTTTTTCCGAGAGATTTCGCTGGACGCCCGACGACTCGAATGGGGAGCGGGAGATCTTCCGCGGGATGGGGAAATTTGCCGCAGTCGATCACGCGGCCCCCTGAGGGACCGCGTGACCCGTGAAGCGATTATGCGGCCGGCTTGACGACCTTCTTCTCTTCGCCTGCGATCTCGACTTTCCGTGGCGCGGTGACGGCTGTCGCCGGAAGGGGCACCACGACCTCGAGAACGCCGTTTTCGAAGGTCGCCTTGACGTCGGCAGGATTGATTCCGACCGGCAGCGGTACGGTCCGCACAAACTTCCCGTATGCCCGCTCGGCCGTGTACCAGTTGTGTTTCTTCTCTTCCTCCTCCAGTCTTCGTTCGCCTTCGACTGTGAAGTGGTCTTCCGCCACGGTGACGGTGATCTCCTCCTTCTTCAAGCCGGGGAGTTCGAACCTGGCGACGAGATGACGATTCTTTTCGACCACTTCGAGTGTTGGCGTCCAGGCGAACTCACCAAACACTCGCGCGGGGGCGGCAAACGGTGCCCATCCCTCCTCGAAGAATCGATCGAAGTCGCGCAGCATCCTGCGAACGAACGCTCGCGGCTCAACTCGCGTGAGTTCCTTGTTGGTCAACATGACTCACCTCCGTCTTCTCATGACCTCCTTGTCATTCGTCAGCAAAGAGAGCAACGGTCGTGCCTTGGACACCCAGTCATCTCGCTGTCGATCTCATGCTGACTCACGAGCGCACGACGGCCGCGCGCGGTCGTTTTCGCATGCACCGGGGAATTTCCCGGACGGCAGAAAGCAACATCACTGCGACGGCAGCGAACGGGCGACGGAACATGTTGAATTGAGTGGCTGAACTCTTGCACTTGCACGGATGAAACGGAGGGCAGCCATGTTTGACCTCATCGCCGGGCGAGAAAAACACCTCCCAAGTCACGCGACAGTACCGCTCCTGCTCTCCACGTCCGCCCAAGCAGCGGTCATCGCGCTGATATTCGTGCTCCCTCTGTTGTTCATGACCGAGCGACTGCCGGAGGTCCCGACGATGATGGCGTTTGTCGCGGACATGCCCGCTCCGCCTCCGCCACCGCCCCCACCGCCCCCGGCGGCCGCGAAGCCGAAGCAGGCAACGCCGAAACCCGAGGCCGCAGCACAACAGAATCAGTTCATCGCGCCACTCGAGGAGCCGGCGGAGATCGCTGCGCTTCCCGACGACGAGGGGTCCGATACCGGCGTGCCCGGAGGTGTCGAGGGCGGTATTCCGGGTGGCGTCGTGGGTGGCGTTGTCGGTGGTCTGCCTGAAGCGCCTCCCCCTCCGCCACCGGCACCGACGCCGACGCCGCGCACCCCGGTTCGCATCGGAGGACAGATCAAACAGCCACAACTGCTGAAGCGAATCGAACCCGAGTACCCGCCGCTCGCAGTCAAGGCACACATTCAAGGCATCGTCATCCTGGAGGCAACCGTCAACGAGGACGGCGCGGTCGCGGAGGTGAGACTTCTGAGGTCGGCAAATCCGCTGCTCGATCGGGAAGCAGAGATCGCGCTGCGGCAATGGCGCTATTCACCGCTCGACCTCAACGGAACTCATGTGCCCTTCGTGCTCACCGTCACCTTGTCGTTCTTTCTGGAGGCGCCCAGTTAGGAGGAATCACCATGGCCAGGATCGCAATCGCCACACGGCAAACGGCATGGGAGTGCAAATGGAGCCGCCCCGGTTTCCGGCTGGCTGGGATCGACGAGGCGCAGCAACCAGAGAGCGTCTGGGTGTGCGTCCGGACAGGGCAACGCCGCAAGCTCGCCGAGCACACATGCGACCACTGCCCGTACTGGCAGCAGGATGAATTTCGGAAGAACTAGCGGCTCGTCTGGGCGAAGTAGTCGATGACGGCGCGAGCCGCATTCGCTCCGACCACGTGTTCGAGCTCCTCGCGCGTGGCGCGACGAACGCCCGCGAGGCTGCCGAACGTGGTCAGCAACGCGCGCCGGCGACGCGGACCGATACCCGGAATGCCATCGAGCTCCGAGCGCAGATCGCGCATCGAGCGCGCCTTGCGATGGAACGTCACGGCGAATCGATGGGCCTCGTCACGAATTCGCTGAAGGAGCAACAGCGCCGGATCGTGTTCGTCGAGCACGAGCGGCTCCATCCGATCCCGCGTGAACAGCAGTTCTTCTTTCTTTGCGATGCCGACCGCGACCAGGTTCGCCAATCCAATCTGCTCCAGCGCCTCGTAGGCTGCTGAGAGCTGCCCCTTGCCGCCGTCGATCAGGATCAGATCGGGAAACGGCCCGCCGCCTTCGAGCACCGCGCGATACCGACGCTGCACCACTTCTCGCATGGCGGCGAAGTCATCCGGGATCCGGGGTCCGGGGTCCGGGATCCGGGGTTCGGGATTCGGGATCCGGGATTCGGGGTTCGGGATTCGGGATTCGGGATTCGGGATTCGGGGTTCGGGATCGAAAACCGCAGACTGAGGACTGAGGACCGTGGACTGAGGACCGACGCCCGCGAACCGGAGCCCGCGCACGCGAAACTTGCGGTACTCGCTCCTCTTCATCCTCCCGTCTTCACACACCACCATCGACGCAACCGTGTCACTGCCCTGGATCGTCGAAATGTCGAAGCAGTCGATGCGACGCGGAATGGCGGGAAGATTGAGCCTGCTGCGCAGCGTTTCGAGCGCATCGAAGTGCGCTGCCGTCGTCTCGTTGAAGCGCGTGCGATAGGAGAGCTCCGCGTTGCGAGTGGCCAGCTCCACCAGCGCGCGCTTGTCGCCGCGCTGCGGCACCAGGATCCGCACCCTTCGGCCCGCGCGAGCGGTCAGCAATTCCTCCATCGCTTCAACGTCTTCAATCTCCTCCGGCAGATTGATCTCCGTCGCCGCGACGCGAAGCTCGTAGAACTGCATCAGTGCCGCATGCAGAACGTCGGCGGCGCCGCCCGCGATGGCGCCGGGATCGGTCCCGAGCTCGACGCGTTCTACAACGCGACCCCCTCGCACTTGAAAGACCTGAATCGCGCCACCGCTCGGTCCAACCTTCAAGCCGAATACGTCCCGATCGCCCAGCCCGGCACTGGCGACCTTCTGCTGCCGGTCGCGAAGCGTTTGCACCGTGCGCAGGGCATCTCGCAGTTGCGCGGCTTCTTCGAATCGTTCTCCATCGGATGCCGACCGCATGCGGTCAAGCAATCGCTCGATGAGCTCGTCGTTCCGGCCTTCGAGCAGCAATCTCGTGTTCGCGACCGCCACTCCGTACTGATCTTCGGTGCAGATTTCCGCCACGCAGGGTGCCAGGCACCGTTTGATGTCGTACTCGAGGCAGGGGCGGCCGCGTTGTCCGGTAATCACCTCGTTGCACGAGCGAATACCGAACACACGGTGCGACAGCGTCATCGTCCGGCGGGCCAGCTTGGCTGGCAGAAAGGGTCCGGCATAGAAGTCGCCGGTCTTTTCGACGCTGCGTGCCACCAGAATCCGCGGAAACGCTTCGCTCGTCGTCAACCGCAGGTACGGGTAGTTCTTGTCGTCTCGCAGCAGAATGTTGTAACGAGGCGATCGCTGCTTGATCAGGTTCGTCTCGAGGACGAGCGCCTCCATGACCGAGTCGGTGACGATGACCTCGACGCGAGCGATCTCGTCGAGCAGCGCATCATGACGCGGGCTCAGGCCGTATGCGCCGAGATAACTGCGCACGCGATCGCGAAGCGAGCGAGCTTTTCCGACGTAAATCGTTTCACCCGCGCTGTTGACCCACAGATACACGCCTGGCTGCTCGGGCAAGCGGGCCAGCTGATCCTTGAGGTCATGAACGGGCATGGGCTACCATGACTGGTTCGTTCTCGGTTGAAGAACCTTTAATTGTACTCACTGAAACACTGCTATGAACCTTCGCCGTCGCGACAGACGCTGACCGGACGCTGCGCTTACGAATGACCGTTACGGGCTTCATCGGCACCGTCTGCATGTTCCCGCTGCGCGCGATCATCGGCGCCAGCGTGGCACTTGGCATCCATCCCAACGTTCTCACGCTCATCGGCGTTCTGATCAATGTCGGCGCGGCCTGGGCGCTCGGGAAACAGCACTTCCTGCTCGCCGGCGTCATCATGATCGTCGCCAACATCTTCGACTTCATCGACGGCAAGGTGGCGCACATCACCAACACCGTCTCGCGGTTCGGCGCCTTCTGGGACTCGACGCTGGATCGCTTCTCCGATATCGCCCTCTTCCTGGGCCTGATCTACCTCTATGCATCGCTGAGGCGCACCGACTATGTGATGGTGACCGCGCTCGCCATGATGTTTTCGATCATGACGAGCTACGCGCGGGCCAGGGCCGAATCGCTCATCGACAAGTGCAAGGTTGGCTTCATGGAGCGGCCCGAGCGTATCGTGCTGTTCATGATCGGGGCGTTTCCGTCGCCGATTCCTCCCTTCGACCACCGCATGGCCGCGGTGCTCTGGGTGATTCTGATTCTGTCGATCGTGACGGTGGCCAATCGCATCCACTACACCTACCTCGTCCTCAACGAGAAGCCAATCCCGGAAGGGTCGAACGTGCTGACCAGGGCGTTCTCGCGCGCGTTCTTCTGGCGCGACGAGCGGGCGAGCGTTCCGTACGACCTGTGGGTGATCGCGATCCTGGCGTTCGTCTGGCTCACGCCGCCCGACTGGCTCCGCGACCCGACAGCGTCCGGCCTTGGGATCTGGGAGTGGATCAGATAGGACCACGAGACGGGCAGTCCTCGCCTGACGCTACTGAGGCGTCACGAATCCTGCGTGAGCTCAGCTCATTCGGTCCGGTGCTCGCGGTAAAGCTGTACCGTCTGACGCTCGATCCCGTACCTGCGATTCCAACGCTCCCCTGCCTCGACCATGAGGCCATGCTGCACGAAGGCGTGGCTCCCCATCTTGCCGTTTACATTCAGGATGGATCATCCGGGGATATCCACGAGGTGGTTGTTGTCCCGTCCGAGCATCGCATCGAGGAGGACATCGTTTCGACCTGGGGCGAATGCTCCCCGGATTCCCGTGCGCGCCTGCTGTCCGTCGTGAGGCAGCGCTTTCCGAACTACCAGGCTCAGGAGACGAAACCTTCCTGGTGGCGCGGCGATCGGCGTGTGGCCACGGCATGCCGCGCGCAGGTCACGCTGCGAGACGTCCTGCTCGGCACAGATGTCGCGCGCGTGAAGAACGGCATCGATCGACTGCAGACGATCGCAATGCTGATGGAAAAGCAGTCGCGCGCCGCGTCCTGGGGCGTGCGCACAGTGAGCGGCCCATTCGTCGCTGCGGGCGGCGTAATCGTGTACTTCGTGTTCGGCGCACTCAGCTTCGGCATGAGCGAGTCAGCCGTCAACATCCTGCGCTACCTGCTGATCGGTCTGCTGGGTGGCTGGTTTCTGTATTACGGCGTCAAAGCTGTCCAGCTGACCGAAATGTCGAATCGGGTATGGAAGCGAACCGCCGAATACAACCTGATCCTCTCTGAACGTAAGCGACTGGGACAGTAGAACTGCAGTTCCGGGTTCCACGTTCCAGGTTCCGGGTTCGTGTTCGAGTGCTCTCGAACGACGAGACGCTCGCAAACAGCTTCGAGAAAGCGCGGCTTCCGCCGTAAGCCAGATCAGCGAAGGCTTCGGTCGGTTCGATCCCGTCGACTTCGCTCGCTTCGTCAAGATGGCACGAGCGTCGCTAGTCGAGTGCCAGAATCATCTTCAGGATGCTGTCGATCGAGGTCACATCACAAACGACGTGCGCCACGAGTACGAGAAGCTCGCCAAAGATGCGTTGCTGGAGATCGGCGGGCTGCTCGACTACTTACAGTCGCCGGAGGCGAAAAGGAACGCGGAGCGAGTGCGGCAGAAACGCTTCGAGCGGCGGCTAGAACGAAATCGCCGTACTGGAACAGAGAACCCCGGAACGAGAACCCCGGAACCTAGAACCCTGAACCCGAACCTAGAACACGAACATGGAACCGGAACCTGGAACCCGGAACGGTAGTTAACTCGCCTTCCTCTTCTTCCCATTCGCTGCCTTCGCCTTTACAACCGGCTTCTCGAATGCAGCTTTGGCTGGCTTCTTCTTGTCGCTGCTGACTGAATCGAGGCTGCGACGGAGCGCCTCCATGAGATCGACGACCTTGGGCGGTTCCTGCACCTCGGGCGCGACGATTTCTTCACCGGCGATCTTGGCCTCGATGATCTTGCGGAGACCTTCCTTGTACTCGTCCTTGTAATCCTTCAGGTTCAACTCGCTCTCGAAGGACGAGATGACCTGCTTCGCAAGCTTCATCTCCTCGGGCTTGACCTTCGCCGGCAGGGACCCGAGCTCGTCGATCTGGTCGATGCTGCGAATCTCGGCATCGTGATGCAGCGTGTACATCACGAGTCCCTTCTTCTGCGGCTTGACGGCGACCAGATACTCGCGCCCGTAGAGCGCCACTTTGCCGATGCCCGCCTTCCCCGACATTCCCTCGCGCATGACTGCAAACGCAGACGCCGCCATCGGACCATCAGGCGCAAGGTAGTACGCGCGATCGACGTAGATCGGATCGATCGACGTGTCTTCGGTGAACTGCGCGAGATCGATCACACGAGTCGATTCGACTCGGACCTTTTCGATGTCCTCCTCGGACACCACGACGTAGCGGCCCTTCTCGAACTCGTAGCCCTTGGCGAGCTCGGTGTTGGCGACCTCGCGTTCGCAGTGCGGGCACCAGCGTTTCTGCTGGATGCGTGTCTGGCACTCGGCGTGAAGCTGGTTGAAGGAGAGCGCCGCGGCCGATTCAGTCGCCGGATACACCTTCACCGGGATGGTGACCAGACTGACCTTGAGATAGCCCTTCCACGTAGGTCGAGGAGACATATGTCCGGACATTATCGGTGCAAATTCGCCGGCCGAACAGGTCAGATTGAGTCCCGCTCGTCCCTGGCCCCCAGGTCCAGCCCGGCACCCCCCATCTGGATGTCATGTGCCTGAACCCGGTCCCGAAGCAGGCGCCTCGCCTGTCCATACAGAGGCCCTGGCACATCCAGCCGGCGGGCAATGCTCTTCACGTGGGAAATAAGCACGAGCGTAAGGGTAGGCTCTTCCTTCCACGACACCGCCGAGATCTCGGACCAGTTCATGAAACCGCTGTCCGACCAGACGCCGTCGCCATAGAAACCTCGGCGGATTTGCGTGCTCAACGGGAACATGTAGCCGTAGTAGATGAACATCATCGCCTCGCCGAAGATCGACCGTGGCGAGCGCCTGAGGACAAACGCCTCGATGATGAGCAGGATTCCGAGCACCACGCCCAACGCCAGGCTGAAGCTGTAGTACTTCGGCTTCTCGCCTTTCCAGACGAGGAGGGCCGATCGCACGCGTCGTCGATACGCCCAGAGCAACGCACCGAGCCTGATGTTGGCGATCAGGAAGCCCAGGCCGAACAACAGCAACAGCCGCGGCGTCAGCCAGGCGATCAAGGGCACCAACTCCTGCGGAGTCATGCGACCGGTTGTTATTCAACCGGGGTGCCCGAGTCAACCCTAAATGCCTAGGTGGCTTCTTTCGGCGCGATCGGAACGTGGATCTCGGGCGCGATCTGAGTCCGCGACAGATGCGGATCGAAGCAGCGACGGCAGCGTGCTTCATAGAGGCCCGCCGCGCCGACGAGCACCCGGTCGCCGCTCGCGACGAGTCGCTGCGTGTGGTTGGCAGGATTGCCGCACACCATGCAGATCGCGTGCGTTTTGGTGATGTACTCGGCGATGGCAAGCAGCTGCGGCATCGGCTCGAACGGCTTGCCGAGGTAATCCTGATCCAGTCCGGCGACGATCACCCTGATGCCGCGATCGGCAAGCGCGCTGCACGCAGCGGGCAGACCGGCATCGAAGAACTGTCCTTCGTCGATGCCCACGACTTCCGTGTCTGGCGCAATCAGATCGAGCAGTTGCTGCGAGTTGTCGACAACCGTCGACTCCATCCGCATCTCACCATGCGACACGATGTCGTCGGTTGAATACCGGGTGTCGATGCGAGGCTTGAAGACCTGAACGCGCTGACGCGCGATTCGAGCGCGGCGCAGCCGGCGAATGAGCTCTTCGCTCTTGCCGCTGAACATGCTGCCGACGACGACTTCAATCCAGCCCTGATTGGGCTGGCGCACCACGTCCATTGATGATTACTCGATCTTTGATTATTGATTGTTGGTGACTGTTGATTCGTGATCGGCGATTGGCTCAATCAACAATCGCAATTCAACGATCAACAACAATTCACCAATCAAAGATCACCAAAATCAAAGATTCAGGTTCACGCCCGCGACAGGTATTCTCCTGTATCCGTGCTGACGCGAATCAGATCGCCCGAATTCACGAACGGCGGCACCTGCACGACAAGTCCGGTCTCGAGCGTCGCCGGCTTGACCTGCGCGCTTGCCGTGGCGCCCTTGATGCCCGGAGCCGTGTCGGTCACTTTCAGGTCCACGGTTTGTGGCAACTCGATGCCAACCGGCTCGGTGCCGTAGAACTCGACCGAGATCGTCATCTCCGACTTGAGGTAGTTCACCGACTCCCCCAGCGCTTCGCTCGAGATGTGGGTCTGGTCGAATGTCACGGTGTCCATGAAGCAGTAGGCGTCACCGTCCTGATAGAGGTACTGCATCTGGCGCTCATCGAGCGTGGCGCGCTCGACCGTATCCTCCGACCGGAGCTTCTGATCCGACAGCGTCCCGTTGCGGATGTTCCGGAGCTTGATGCGCACGAAACCGCGCAGGTTGCCAGGGGTGACGTGCTGGAGTTCGAGGACCCGGAACAGGTCCTGCTCCATCTTGACCAGCATGCCCTTCTTCAGTCGCGTTGCTTGTAGAGAAGCCATAAATGTCGTTTGTAGAACCTTTCGATCGTAGCACATCGACTGCGACTGACCCGGAGGCCGGGATCCCTGGTCCGGCCTCTAAGAGCTGAAGTCCCTCCGAATCCCGAATCCCGAATCCCGGAGTCCCGGATCCCGGATCCCAAGTCCCGTGGTACGATCCCGCCGTGGCTTTCGTACGCTGGGATCCTCTTCAGGATCTGCTGGCCGCCCAGCAGCGAATCGCGCGCCTTGCCACCGCACCGAGCGGGTGGACCCCGGCAGTCGACGTGTTCGAGACACCGGATCGGTACGTGGTGATGATGGAGCTGCCTGGACTCACCCAGGACGATGTGCAGCTGCAGCACCATGAAGGGCGCCTGACCGTTTCGGGGACACGCCGTGAGCGTGAATCAACCTGCGAACAGTTCCACCGAATCGAACGAGGGCACGGCGATTTCAGCCGCACCTTTCAACTGCCCCTGCCGATCGACGCGGAACGCATCACTGCAGATCTTCGCGACGGAGTGCTCACGGTGACGTGTCCTAAATCGTCCGATCCGTCCGTGCGCCGGATTCAGATCGGCTGATCGCAATGACTCGCCGCTTCTCGACCATCCTGCTCGTGCTCGTCAGCTTCGCGGCCGGACTCCTGCTGGCGAATCGCAGTGCGAGAGTCTACGGAAGCAGTCGCTCAGGCACCGGCACCGAGCCGGCCCACTGTCGCGACGCCCGTGGCAGTCACGTCTCCGGCCGGGACACTCACCGATTTCAGTCGCATCGCCGAGCGGATAATCCCGGCTGTCGTCAACATCTCATCCCAACAAGTCGTGCGGCGGCAGGCGCCAGTCGACCCGTTCTTCAGCCAGTTCTTCGGCGCTCCCGACGAGATCTTCGGCTCGCGCCGCGGAGTCGAAAACAGCCTCGGCTCCGGTGTCATTGTCAGCAGCGACGGCTTCATCCTCACAAACAACCACGTCGTCACTGGTGAAGCACGTCGAGTGACGATCGAGCAACTCGACGTGACGGTCGCGCTCGCGGACAAGCGCGAGGTACGCGCCGATGTCGTGGGCGTGGATCCGGCGACGGACCTCGCCGTGCTGAAGATCGGCGCGAAGAATCTTCCGACGATCCCGTGGGGAGACTCCTCGAAACTCAAGGTCGCCGAGTGGGTGCTCGCCGTCGGCAATCCTTATCAGTTGAGCCAGACCGTCACGCTTGGCATCGTGTCGGCCGTGGGTCGAACGAACCTTGGCGTCTCGTCGTACGAGGATTTCATTCAGACCGACGCCGCGATCAATCCTGGAAACTCCGGCGGTGCGCTGGTGAACGCGCGTGGCGAGCTGGTCGGCATCAACACGGTGATCTTCAGCCAGAGTGGCGGATATCAGGGAATCGGCTTCGCTGTCTCGAGCAACCTGGCGAAGCGCGTCGTCAGCGATCTGCAGCAGTACCAGGAAGTTCGACGCGGCACGATGGGGCCGGATCAGTACGTGCCGCTCTCGACGCGGATGGCCGAGGAATTCGGCGCGCCAGATACGCGGGGCGCGCTCGTCTATCGCATGTCGAGATCATCACCCGCGTATCAGAACGGCCTGCGACCGGGAGACGTCGTGGTCGCGTTCAATGGCACGCCGGTCGACGATCCCGGCCATCTTTCGCGGATGGTGTCGGACGCCAGAATCGGAAGCACGGCGCTGGTCACCGTGATTCGCGAGGGGCGTCGGGTCGAGTTGAAGATTCCGATCGTGCGCGTGCCGAAGACCAACTAGCGCTAGACGCCGTGGCCGTATCCCGACTCGTGGATCGCCGGCTGCGCCGCCGACGGCGTATCGAACGGATCGACGGCGTCGTGTGACACCGGGTGCTCGGCCCGGACGCGTGCGATGACGGTGCGAATATCCTGATCGGTCAGGACTTTCCTGTCGTCGGCGATCGCCATCAGGCCTCGATACACGTCGACCAGTTCATCTCCGTCCAACTGGAAACCCAGATCGGCGCAGCGTCGCTGCACCGCATGACGGCCCGAGTGCTTGCCGAGGACCAGCGGATTCCACGGCGCACCGACGTCCTCGGCACGCATGATCTCGTAGGTCCGGCGATCCTTGAGCATGCCGTCCTGGTGAATGCCCGCCTCGTGCGCGAATGCATTGCGACCGACGACGGCCTTGTTCACCTGCACGCCCTGACCCGTGAGTTTCGTGAGCATCTCGCTCGACGGGTAGATCTCCTTGGTCTGGACGCTGGTCGTGAACGGCATGTGATCGGCGCGGATGCGCAGCGTCATCACGATCTCTTCGAGCGCTGCGTTTCCCGCTCGCTCACCGATTCCGTTGACCGTGCATTCCACCTGACGCGCACCACCCTGAATCGCAGCGAGAGAGTTGGCGACGGCGAGGCCGAGATCGTCGTGACAGTGCGTGCTGAAGATCACCTTGTCGGAATCGGGGATGGCCGCACGAATTCGCTCGAAGAAGGCGCGAGTCTCGTCCGGCGTGTTGTATCCGACGGTGTCAGGCAGGTTGATCGTGGTCGCGCCAACGGCAATCACCGATTCCACGACCTTGCACAGGAAGTCGAAGTCGCTGCGAGTGGCGTCCTCCGCAGAGAACTGCACGTCGTCCGTATGCTGACGAGCAAAGCGTACGGAGTCGACCGCCGCCTCGAGGCACTGCTCGCGCGACATGTGCAGCTTCACCTTCAGGTGAAGGTCTGACGTCGCGATGAACGTGTGAATGCGTCCCTGCGCGGCCGGTTTGATCGCCCACACGGCCTTCTCGAGATCGGCACGATGACAACGCGCCAGGCACGCGATCACAGGACGACGGATCTCCGTGGCGATCTGACGGACAGCCTCGGCATCGGCGGGAGAGGCAATCGGGAACCCCGCTTCGATGATGTCCACGCCGAGAGCGTCGATCTGGCGCGCCAGCTGTAGCTTCTCGGCCGGCCGGAGCGAGAATCCGGGTGCCTGCTCGCCATCGCGGAGCGTGGTGTCGAAAACGCGGACGTGGTTATCAGCCATGGGATATTTCCCCTCGCATGCCAGTAAACGCGACTGGTCCCGTTAATGTCAAACTGATAATTATTCTGTTTGGATTATGATCCCTTATCTTGGAGGGACCCCGCCAGCTCACCCGGAGTGTTCGTGGAACTGAGTGAATTACGCGTATTTTTGAAGGTTGCGGCCGAACGGAGCTTCTCCCGGGCGGCCATGAAGCTCCACCGGACCCAGCCGGCAGTCAGCCAGGCGGTCCGCCGCCTGGAGGAGACCGTCGGGGAGCGCCTGTTCGACCGGGCCACCAAGGACGCCTCCCTGACCGAGGCCGGACGCCTTCTCAGGGATTACGCCGAGCGCCTGCTCCGTCTGTCTGAAGAGGCTGAGGGCGCGGTGAAAGACCTGCGCGACCTGCGGCGCGGGAGGGTCCTGATTGGCGCCAACGAAGCCTCGGTCCATGCCGTGTTGCCGCTCATCGCCAAGTTCCGTGAGGCGCATCCGCTGGTCCACGTCGATGTGCGCCGTATCCCCGCCCGCCAGGTCGGCGCGGAAGTCGCGCAAGGGAGTCTCGATTTCGGTGTGCTGACGTTTCAGCCTGCCGAGACCGGACTGAGTTCAATCGTTCTCGGCCAGGACGAGCTCGTGATGCTCGTCCACCCGTCGCACGCGCTCGCGCAGAGTCGAGAAGTCACCTTGTCCGAGTGCGCGCGCCAGACGGTGATCGCGCACAACGATCCATCGCACGTACGCGATCGCGTCCTGCGGCTGTTCGAGCAGCATCACATTCCTGCCAACATCCTGGTGTCGCTGCCGAGCCTCGAGGGGATCAAGCGCGCCGTCGCGATGCAGATGGGTGTCGCGCTTCTGCCGCGACGATGTGCCGAGTCAGAGATCGTGCGCGGTGAGCTCGTGGCGCTCGCGATGCCGGAGATTCGTCTGCGACGGCAGGTGCGGCTCGTGTATCGGAAAGGCGGCGAACGCTCGCACGCCTCCACTGCGTTTTTGGCGCAACTCGACGAGAAGAAACGTCACGCCTCGGTGTAACGGCGGGCCTCAGGCCTGCCGATGATCAGAATCCGGCGACGTACGGAAGACGCGCCGCCTTTGCGTTGACTTCCTCGTAGCGGTCGAGCAGCAGACCCGTCGTGTCCCACGCGCCCGTCGCGAACGCGTCGCGGACATTAGGTGGCAGGGACACCGAGCATCGGAATTCGCCGGCCTCGCACGTTCCGGCCGTCAGATCGATCCTGAGCTCTGTTCCAGGGTTTCTCTCGACCAGATCCTGCAGTGCCTTGATGTCCGCTGGTGACGCCGTCACGCACGGCATGCCGATCATCGCGGAGTTGCCGAAGAAGATCTCGGCAAACGACTCGCCGACGATCGCCTGGATGCCCCAGCGCCGAATCGCCTGCGGCGCATGCTCGCGCGACGACCCGCAGCCGAAGTTGCTGTTGACCAGCATGATCGACGCACCTTGGTACGCGGGCACATCGAAGGTGTGGCGATTGTGCCCGGGCCCGCCCATCTTGCGATCGTCCTCGAAGAGATGCGTCTCCATGCCGTCGAACGTAATCGCGCGCAGGAAGCGCGCGGGCACGATGCGGTCGGTGTCGATGTCGTTGCCGCGCATCGGAATCGCACGGCCGGTGATCGTCGTGATGCGCTGCATCAGTCCAACTCCCGCACGTCCATCACTTCCCCGGCCACGGCCGCAGCGGCCACCATCGCAGGGCTCATGAGCAACGTTCGTCCCGTCGGGCTTCCCTGCCGGCCCTTGAAGTTGCGGTTCGACGACGATGCGCACACCTGATCGCCTTCGAGCTTGTCCGGATTCATGCCCAGGCACATCGAGCAACCGGCGCTGCGCCACTCGAACCCTGCCGCGCGAAACACCTCGTCCAGGCCTTCCCTCTCCGCCGCTCTCGCGACGCCGACCGACCCGGGCACGACGAGCGCCTTCACATGTTTCGCCACGTGCTTGCCTTTGACGATGAGCGCAGCTTCGCGGAGATCGGACAGACGTCCATTCGTGCACGAGCCGATGAATGCGACGTCAACCTTCATCCCTTCGATCGGCTGACCGGCAGTGAGGCCCATGTAACTCAACGCGTCCGACACCGCCTTTGGATCGCTGGCACCTGCGGGCGCAGGCACGCGATCGTGCACACCAATCGACTGTTCAGGGTTCACGCCCCACGTCACGATCGGGGTCAACTCACCCGCCTTGATCTCCACATCATCGTCGTAGGACGCATCCGCATCGGACGCGATCGACTTCCACCACGCGCGCGCGCGCTCGAACGCGTCGCCCTGGGGCGCAAAAGGCCGCCCCTTCATGTACTCGAAGGTCGTCTCGTCCGGGTTGACATAACCGACGCGGGCGCCGCCCTCGATCGACATGTTGCAGATCGTCATGCGCTCGTCCATCGACATGCGATCCACGACGTCTCCGGCGTACTCGTAGGCGTACCCGTTGCCACCTCGCACGCCGAGCCGCTGGATGATTGCAAGGATGACGTCCTTCGCGTAGACGCCTTTCGGCAGCGCACCGGTCACGCGGATGCGGCGCACCTTGAGCGGCTCGAGCGCCAGGCACTGCGAGGCGAGCACGTCTCGTACCTGCGACGTGCCGATGCCGAATGCGACTGCGCCGAACGCGCCGTGTGTCGAGGTATGGCTGTCGCCGCACGCGATCGTCATGCCGGGCTGCGTCAATCCGAGCTCCGGTCCGATCACGTGCACGATGCCCTGTCGATCGTCGCCGAGACCAGCAAAGCGAAGACCGAACTCGCGCACGTTGCGTTCGAGCGAGGCCATCATGTCTTCAGCCATCACGTCGATGAACGGGCGCGTCCGCACTTTCGTCGGCACGATGTGATCGACGGTGGCGAATGTGCGATCCGGGCGCGCGATCGTCCAGCCGTTGCGGCGCAGCTCGTCGAATGCCTGTGGCGAGGTGACCTCGTGCACGAGGTGCAGACCGATAAAGAGCTGCGTCTGCCCCGTCGGCAACTGGCGAACCGTGTGGAGATCCCACACCTTCTTGAGCAGTGTTGTTCCCATCAGAGTCGATGCACCCTCATCCTAGCATCCCCCTTTGCCCTTACTTCTTCCCCGACACCGACGGGTGCCCGGCGAGCGAGCATCGCCACGGACGCTCGGCGCCGACCCGGATGCCAATCCTTCGGCTCCACGCGATCGTGCCTCCGGAGAGCCCGCGGTCCTCGATCCAGAGTGGCGTCCGGGTCAGGTCTGAACGGTTCTGCTTGAGCGTGATGCCGAGCGCCTGCGTCAGATTCCCCGGTCCGCGGCACAAAGCGGCTTCGTCAGTGCGTCCGTCGGCTCGCGCTCGTCGTCGCGTCATCAGTTCGATGCCGTCGAGCGGCGCGAGCGCGCGAATGAGGACGGCCGCCGGAGAGCCCTCCGCCTCCGTCACGGCATTCACCAGGTTGTGGATACCGTAGTTCAGGTACACGTACGCGTAGCCCGGCGGACCGTAGAGCGGCGCATTCCGTTGTGTGGGCCCCGGTGCTGCGTGACACGCAGGATCGTCTTCGCCGATGTAGGCCTCGACTTCGACGATCATCCCGGCGGCGATTCCCGCACGCGTCTCGTGCACGAGGACTTTGCCGATCAACTCGGAGGCGACGGTGAGGGTGGGTCTCTCGTAGAACGATCGTGTCAGGAGGGTCGGGGGTCATTTAAAGAGGACGCTCCGACCCCTTTCATCGACGTTAGCGCGCTGCGTAGGCGTTGGGCCGGCCTGTGGCGAGAACATCGCGGAGGGCGCGGCCGGTGTGGGAACCCTCGACCTGCACGATCTGTTCGGGTGTTCCTGTCGCGACCACTTCGTCCGCCCGCCGCGCCTCCCTCAGGACCGAGATCGATGACGTAGTCGGCCGTCTTGATCACATCGAGGTTGTGCTCGATGACGAGCAGCGTGTGTCCGGCTTCGACGAGCTTTCGGAACGCGGCGAGCAGCTTCGCGATGTCGTCGAAGTGCAATCCGGTGGTCGGCTCGTCAAGGATGTAAAGTACTCGCTCGCCTCCGAACGACGACAGATGCGCAGCGATCTTGATGCGTTGCGCTTCTCCACCAGACAACGTGGTCGCCGGCTGTCCGAGCCGGAGATATCCCAGGCCGATCTCGTCGAGCACCTGCAGGCGGCGCAGCACCTTTGGTGAGGCGCTGAAGAACGTGAGCGCCTCGCGCACGGTCATCTCGAGCACCTGATGCACAGACCGGCCGCGATACTTCACCTCGAGCACCTGCGGCTTGAACCGTTTGCCGTCGCACTGATCGCAGGGCACGAACACGTCGGCGAGGAACTGCATCTCCACGCGCACCTGGCCCTCGCCCTGGCACGCCTCGCATCGACCGCCGGGCACGTTGAAGGAGAAGTGACTCGCAGTCAATCCGCGTGCCTTGGCATCCTTGGTCAACGAGAACAGCTCGCGAATCGGATCGAACGCCTTCAGATACGTCACCGGATTCGAGCGCGGCGTACGTCCGATCGGCGTCTGATCGACGAGCGCGACGTCGGTGATGTATTCAAGTCCTTCCAGTTCGCTGAAGGTGCCGACGCGACGATCCCAGTCGCCCTTGGCGCGCTTGATGGCGGCATACAGCACGTCGTGAACGAGTGTCGACTTGCCCGATCCGCTCACGCCCGTCACGCACGTGAGCGTGTTCAACGGAATCGCGATGTCGACGTCCTTCAGGTTGTGCTCGCTCGCGCCTCTGAGCCGGATCTTCTGGCCGATGCCCTTCCGTCGCGGCGACGGCACCGGAATCGCCAGCTCGTTGCGGAGGTATTTCGCCGTCAGCGAGCGAGTCTCCTGAAGCAGCCCGGGCAGAGTTCCCGAGTAGACGACGCGGCCGCCTTGTTCACCTGCGCCGAGACCCATGTCGACGATGTGATCGGCGACGCGGATCATGTCCTCGTCGTGCTCGACGACGAGAACGGTGTTGCCCTGATCGCGAAGCTGACGAAGGATGTCGATGAGCCGCTGGTTGTCGCGCGAGTGGAGGCCTATCGAGGGTTCGTCCAGCACGTAGAGCGTGCCAACGAGCGCCGACCCGAGCGATGTCGCCAGGTTGATGCGCTGCGACTCGCCTCCCGAGAGGGTCGACGACAGCCGATCGAGTGACAGATAGTCCAGGCCGACGTCGCTGAGAAATGACAGTCGCTTTTGAATCTCCTTCAGCACCTTGTCGGCGACAGCCGATTCCTTCTCGCTCAGCTGCAGATCGGTGAAGAACTGCCGTGCCGCGTCGACGGTCAGCGCAGAGACTTCATCGACCGTGCGTCCGCCGATGCGCACGTTCCGCGCTTCGCGGCGAAGCCGCGCGCCACCACAATCAGGGCACGCCAGGTAGCCGCGATACCGGCTCAGGAACACACGGACGTGCACCTTGTACTTCTTCCGCTCGAGCCACCGGAAAAAGCCGCGCACTCCCTCGAAATCGCCATCGCCCTCCACAACGAACTTCCGCTCGTCGTCGGAGAGGTC
Source organism: uncultured Acidobacteriota bacterium (assembly GCA_963818645.1). Taxonomy (GTDB): domain Bacteria; phylum Acidobacteriota; class Vicinamibacteria; order Vicinamibacterales; family UBA2999; genus Gp6-AA40. The sequence continues at coordinate 213,909 of CAWFTF010000012.1, forward strand.
CTTCCACGGCACGTCGAGACGAATGCCGGACTTCCTGGCCGCGCGCTTCAGGTCAGCCAACTGCGCTCGGTAGTGCGGCTTACTCCATGGCTCGATTGCGCCTTGATTGATGGAGAGCGACGGGTCCGGCACGACCAGACCCATATCGAGCTCGATGATGTTCCCGAACCCGTGACAGGTCGGGCAGGCGCCGAACGGGTTGTTGAATGAGAAGAGCCGCGGCTGCGGTGTCTCGTACGCGATGCCGCAGGCGCGGCAGTCGAAGCGTTCGGAGAACACGATCCTTTCGTCCCCGGTCCCCGGTCCTCGGTCTCCAGTCTTCGAATCCCGAACCCCGGATCCCGAATCCCGACCGAGCACTATCGCAAATGCCGCTCCACCGCCCTCGCGATATGACGTCTCGATCGAGTCTGTCAGGCGGGTCCGAAGGTCGCCCTCGATACGCACGCGGTCGACCACCACTTCGAGTGTCGTCCGGTTCGCGAGCGTTGAGAGATCCAGGTCGTCGAACGTGACGGCCTTGCCGTCCACCAGCAAGCGGCCGAATCCTCGACGCCGAAGCCCGTTGATCGTCTCGCCGATTCCATCGATACCATTCTTCGCAGGCTCGAGCTCATCGGAGTCCTCGTCGCCGTTGTCTTCAGACGAAGACGGCGTCGAGGCTGAGATTGAGACGACGGGAATCTCGAAACCAATCAGGAGACGCGCGCCGTCCGGCAACTCTCCCAGGCGCTTGGCCACGATCTCGGCGGTTTCGCGAATCACCTCCTGGCCGCATTGCCGGCAGAAGGTTCTGCCGACGCGCGCGAACAGAAGTCGCATGTAGTCGTGGATTTCAGTCGTCGTCCCGACAGTCGAGCGCGGATTCCGAACGCTGTTCTTCTGACGAATCGCAATGGCCGGGCAGATGCCCTCGATGCGGTCGACGTCGGGCTTCTCCATCCGCTCGAGGAACTGGCGGGCGTACGCCGACAGCGACTCGACGTATCTACGCTGTCCCTCCGCGTAAATCGTGTCGAAGGCGAGCGACGACTTTCCAGACCCGCTGACGCCCGTAATGATCGCCAGTTTGCCCGCGGGCAGGGTCACGTCGACGTTCTTGAGGTTGTGCGTCCGCGCCCCGCGAACGATGAGCGGCTTTCGGGGCTTCGGCGTCTGAGTCGGGGGTGCAGTCGCCACTGTGACGAATTCCTAAGGATCCGTAAACCGCCATCGTACTACCGAGCCCGGATTTGCGCAAAGCCTCGGGCGCAGCCGGCGACTCGCGCGGCTCGAGTCGTGCCAGCGCCACCGCGTTCTGCGTCGCCGATATCAGGAATATGAACACCAGGCAGCCAATCGCGACGAGTCCGCCGAAGTCGAACAGCGGCATTCGACCGAGAAGGCCAAAACTGACGTGCGGATCGTTGCGCAATGCGATGGTTCCGATTGCCAGCAGAATTCGCAATTCGGTAGGACCGATTCCGCCGAACGACATCTTGAACACGCCTCTGACCGCTGTCGCGAGGAACACCTCGCCAGAGACAAGCAGATACGCCACGAGCAGCGCGAGCGCGATGACCGGCGACATGAACGGCGAGGTCGCCAGCCCTCCGAAAAGCAGTGTGATGCCGACGATATCGAGGACGTGATCGACGTAGAAGCCGTACTTCGGTCGCTCAACCTTGCGGACGCGGGCGAGCGTGCCGTCAAGACTGTCCCCGAACCAATTGACTGCGAGGGCGAAGACGACCAGCCAGAGCGCGCGTGTGTCCCAACCCGCGAGAACATACCCCGCACTCGCGACGGCCATCGCCGCCATCGCCAACCCTGTCAGATGGTCTGAGTGGACCCACAGTGGCAGCCGCTGTGCGATGGCGATCAACAAACGCTTTTCCGCGGTTGCGAGCAGGCTTCGGTGATCGCGGACGTGTTCCGACATATAGGTGTGCTCCTGCCGTGGAAGGTGCCAATCACAGATTGATCGGCTCAGAGACCGGCGTTGGCGAACTACCATTGCGCTTACATGCCGGAAACCGGGCTCATTCTCACGCTTGCGGCCGGGCTGGGCGCCGCGCTCGTCGGTGGCTACGTCACGCAACGGCTTGGCTTGTCGCCGATCGTCGGCTACCTGCTCGCGGGCGTCGTCGTAGGTCCCTACACGCCCGGATACACCGCGGATGTGCATCTGGCGGAGCAGTTCGCAGAAGTCGGCGTCATCCTGCTGATGTTCGGTGTGGGCCTGCAGTTCCATCTCGACGAACTGCTGGCGGTGCGGCGCGTCGCGATCCCCGGCGCGGTCCTGCAGAGCCTTGCAGCTACCGGGCTCGGCGCACTTGCCGCGCATGCCTTTGGCTGGGGTTGGGCAGCCGCGATCGTGTTCGGGTTATCGCTCTCCGTCGCGAGCACCGTCGTCCTGATTCGCGTGCTCTCGGACAGCCGCCAGCTTCACACCAGCGCGGGTCATATCGCGGTCGGATGGCTCGTCGTGGAGGACGTGTTCACCGTCGTTGTCCTCGTGCTGTTGCCTGCACTCGCGGGCGCGCCCACCATCGAATCGGTTGCGCTCAGCCTCGGTATCACCATCCTCAAGGTCGTCGGCCTCGGCGTCATCGCCGCGATGATCGGCAATCGCGTCATCCCGATGATTCTCGATCGCATCGCCGCTACTCGCTCGAGAGAACTGTTCACGCTCGCGGTGCTCGCGATCGCGCTTGGACTGGCCGTCGGCGCCGCGCTCGTCTTCGGAGTCTCGATGGCGCTCGGCGCGTTCATCGCCGGCATGATCGTCGGCCGGTCCGACTACAGCCTTCGTGCCGCAACCGACGCGCTCCCGATGCGCGATGCCTTCGCGGTGCTCTTTTTCGTCTCGGTCGGCATGTTGCTCCGGCCGATGGCGCTGCTCGAACACACCGTTCCCGTACTCGCAGCGCTCTTCATCGTCCTCGTCGGCAAACCCGCTACCGCAGCGCTCGTGACGTGGCTCATGAAGTATCCGCTGCGCACGACGCTGAGCGTCTCCGTTTCTCTCGCGCAGGTCGGCGAGTTCTCGTTCATGCTCATCACGATTGGCCGCACGCTCGGCGTCGTCCCGCCAGAGGCACTCGACGTCGTGGTGGCCACCGCGATCATTTCGATCACGCTCAATCCTCTGGCGTTCCGAAGCATCGAGCCGCTGGCCCGCAGGCTCGGACAGATTCGCTTCTTTCGTCCTCAGGGATTTGAGCCTTCGGACATCGGCGCGTCGTCATCACTCGATCCAGGTGAGCGCGCGATTGTGATCGGCCATGGGCCAACGGGACGCACCGTGACGCGGTTGCTTCGAGAGAATGGCATCTCTCCCACCGTCGTCGAGCTCAATATCAACGTCGTGCGTGAACTGCGCGAGCAGGGCATGTCGGCGGTATACGGTGACGCCAGTCACACAGACACGCTGGTGTCGGCGGGACTCCCCCACGCCTCGACGCTCATCGTCAGCGGTGCCGACACCGGGTCGCCCGGCATCATCCAGTGCGCAAGGTCGATCAACCCGACCGCGCACATCTTCGTGCGTAGTCAGTACCTGCGAGATGTTCCGCCGTTACGACAAGCGGGTGCCGAGCAGGTGTTTGCCGGTGAAGGCGAGGTGGCGCTGGCGATGACCGAAGCGGTGCTGCGCCGTCTTGGTGCGACACCCGATCAGATCGATCGCGAGCGCGCGCGTGTGAGAGAAGAACTCATGCCGCTTGACTCGTGATCAGACGTTCTTTAGTGCTTCGCGGACGCTGAGCCCGCTGAGCCGTGATTTGTTCGCTCTTACGTACCTCTTGACCTCGCGCGGGTCCGTCCACGCGTACTGGCGAAGCGCCCAGCCAATGGACTTGCGCATGAAGAACTGCTTATCCGCGAGATTCGGCTCGATACAGTCGTAGAGCAGCTTCACGTCCGTCTCTCGCTTGAATCCCAGCTGACATAAAATCGCCGCGCGTCTCTTCCACATGTTCTTGTCGCGCGCCCACCGGCGCATCAGCTTCGACATGCGAGACGGTTCCGCGCGCAGGATGTCGCCCAACTGCCGGCCAGCAATCGCATCGACGAAGTCCCACCACGCCCCGGAGACGATCATCTCCTCGAACATCGGTACGGCGGCCATCGTGCGATACGACGCGTACTGCCGCAGACCCGTAAGCGCGACGGCGCCGTAACGCTCCTCCCGAAACGTGGCGTCACGCCATAGCGTGAGGGCCACCCGCTGCCACTTGTCGCTCGACCGCAACGGATGTGCGGTGAACACCGTTTTCCAGATGGCCTTCTGCTCCGGCGACGACACGCCGCGATAGGGCATCTCTGACTTCATGTATGCCTGCATTTGTGTCGCTTTGACCGGATCGGCCGATCTCTCGAGGGCCACGCGAACCTCAACGATGAGCGGGTGCGTCATAGGGGAGCGGAATGTTACCTTTCGGCGGTATACTCAGCCCGTTTCGGCCCACTGGATCGACGGGTGTTCAGCCCAGGAGGATTCGTTCATGCGCGCATTGATGGCGATAGGGTTAGCAGCGGCCCTGGCGGTGAGTGTGAAAGCTCAGACTACTGAGCTGAAGGTTGGGGACACAGCTCCCGATTTCAGCCTTCAGGCCTCTGACGGCAAGACCTACAAGCTGTCGGACTTCAAGGGAAAGAAGGCAGTGGTCGTCGCGTGGTTCCCCAAGGCGTTCACTCAGGGCTGCACGATCGAGTGCAAGTCGCTGGCGGAGAACGGCGACAAGATCCGGATGTACGACGTGGCCTACTTCATGGCCAGCGTTGATAACGTCGAGGACAACACCAAGTTCGCGAAGGCGACCAGCGTGACGCTGCAGGGTCGAGGTGGCGGTGCGTCGACGGTTGTCGAGAAGAAGGAAGCCGACTTCCCGATGCTGGCGGATCCAACGAAGGAAGTCGCAACGAAGTACGGTGTGTTGATGCCCAACCCGCCGGGATTCGCCAACCGTTGGACGTTCTACATCGACAAGGACGGCAAGATCTCCTACATCGAGAAGATGGTGAAGCCGGCGACGTCAGCCGAGGACATGGTGGCCAAGCTCGCGGAGCTCAAGGTCCCGATGAACCACCATTGATGTGAAGGGGTCAGACCCCTTCATGGATTTTCAAGGGGCGGGGCTGATGACCCGCCCCTTTTTTCGTACGGCGTCACTCACGCGACGGCCGTGCGCACGTGAATCCGCTTCGCCATGTCGCGCGCGAGCGCATCGACCTCTTCCCAGTTGGTCAACTCATAATCACGGCTCGTGTCCGTCGGCGCGCCCTCCTTTTTCGCAATCTGCTTGATGACCCATCGAATGAAGAATCCGTACTCCCGATAGGCGAGACGGCCAGCCACCGAGACGATGCGTGCAGGCACCCACCCGCACGCCGTGGGAAAGGCCTTCGCCAGCTTTTCCGCCGCCTCGACTTCTTTCGCGTTCTTCGACGCGGCGCTCAGGCTGACCGAGAGGAATGCCGACGGCACACTTGTCAGATCGACTGCGTGCGCTTTGACGAAGCGCTCCGCCGCCTTCTGATGCTTGCCGATGTGGATTGATGCGCCAACGATCGCGCCGCGCACGTGCGCCCAGTCGATGTCTGCCGCATTGGGTCCGGCCACGTCGATCGCGCAGCTCTCGAGCCCCAGGTCGTGCAGGACGGATACGATCCGCCGGGCGATTACGCGTGTCTGCCCTTCGCTTGTGGCGAAGAAGACGGGAACTTCGCAGATGAGTGAACGATTCGTGGTAGCCATGCCCCTCAGAAGGGCAATTCGCGTGCCTCGCGCCCCGAGGCTTCTATCGACGTTGCTGAGGGATTAATAGCTTCAGAGGCGTGTGTGTGGGAAATCACCCGCAGCGGCGCGCGGAAAATCACCCGGCCGTGGCGACGGTCGACACTGAAATGGGACGGAGCCCTCGCCCGATCGTGAGAAACGACAGGCCGGCGATCACACAGAGCAGGCCGGCCGCCCAGAACGCCACCTGATACCCGCCGAGCATCGTCCGGATCGCGCCGGCGCCGAACGCCGCCGCCGATGCACCGAGTTGATGACTCGCGCCGATCCACCCGTAAATCACGCCGGTGTTCTCGCGACCAAACGCCTCGCTCGTGAGGCGCACCGTCGGCGGCACCGTCGCGATCCAGTCCAGCCCGTAGAACACAGCGAAGATCACCAGACTGCTCGCGCCCACCTCCAGCGTGAGCGGCAGGAACAGCAGCGAGATGCCGCGCAGCGTGTAGTACCCGAACAGCAGATGCCGGCTCGAGTAGCGATCGGTCAGCCAGCCGGACGCGGTCGTGCCGAGAATGTCGAAGATGCCCATCATCGCCAGGAGTCGGGCAGACTGCACTTCGTGAATGCCGTAGTCATGGCACGCGGCGATGAGATGTGTCCCGATGAGGCCGTTCGTGCTCGCGCCACAGACAAAGAATGTTCCGGCGAGCAACCAGAACGCGCGCGTCTGCGATGCCATGGAGAGCGCCGCGAGCGGCGCCAGCGCACGCGCTTGCGGCATCCGGAAACCAGCCGGTCGTCCGTACGGCAGCAGGCCGAGATCTTCGGGACGATCGCGCATGAAGATCAACACGATCACGAACAGGACGGCGGCGGCCGCCGACACCAATAACGCAGCGGAACGCCACCCGCTCGACTCGACCAGACCCGCGAGCGACGGAAGGAAGATCAACTGCCCCGTCGCGTTGGCCGCTGACAGCACACCGAGGACGAGCCCGCGCCTTTCGTCGAACCATCGCGTCGCGATGAACGCGGCCAGCACCATCGAGGTGACGCCCGTGCCGGTACCGACGAGCACGCCCCACAACAGCGTCAACTGCCACTGCGTGTGCATCTGCGTCGTCAGCGCCACGGACGCGGCGAGCAACGCAACAGCACCCAGAATCACGCGACGAACGCCCCAGCGATCCATCACCGATGCCGCGAAGGGTCCGATGAGTCCGAAGAGCGCGATGTTGACAGCCACTGCGGAGGAAATGACGGCGCGACTCCAGCCGAACTCGCGTTCCAGCGACAGCATCAGCACGCCAGGCGTCGCACGGATGCCCGCTGTGACGAGCAGGATCACGAACGTGACGATGGCGACGACCCAGGCGTAGTGAAGCGTTCGGCGGGCCATAACTCAGTCATAGCATGAGGCTGCGCGGCAGTTGTGCGTAGGACGCGCTTCAGGCTGAGGCGCCGTGCTAGACTGATCGTCCGGTGCCTCGTTCGCGAGGGCCGCTGTTCCCACCCGGTGCCGGCGTAGCTCAGTTGGTAGAGCAGCTGATTCGTAATCAGCAGGTCACCCGTTCAAGTCGGGTCGCCGGCTCCAGATTCCTTAGACAAATAGCGTTCATACTTGAGGTCCAGAATGGCTCGATCTCGTCGAAGGCGGACAACGCAGTGTTGCCGAACATGGTGGCGGATCCATCAAACATGTCAAAGATCAAAGAGAAGCGTAGAGGAGGCTGAGACCCTTAAGAGGGCTTGATAGCCATCATGAGAGAGGGGTGACCCCGCATTATCAGGCACACTGTAAGTATGTGCGGGATCTCGGGGGTCGTTTCGTCCATCGATCGGCGTGCCGACATCGAGGCGTGCCGACATGTATTGGCGCACCGGGGGCCTGACAGCCTCGGCATGACGCATCACCGAATCGGTGAGGCGTTCGTGTCGGTGGTCCACAATCGCTTGTCCGTTATCGATCTTACCGACGACGCCAACCAACCCTTCTTCAACGCGGACAAGAGTGCATATCTCGTTTACAACGGCGAGATCTACAACTATCTCGAACTGCGCGAAGAGCTGGCAAAAGCGGGTGTCGTGTTCCGCACGGCCTCGGACACGGAGGTCCTGCTGCAGGGGCTGCTCCACTGGGGTATCGAAGCGTGTTTGTCGCGTCTCAACGGAATGTGGGCATTCGCCTTCTGCGACTTGAAAAATGCCCGCTTCTTCTTCGCGCGCGACCGGTTTGGCATCAAGCCCTTCTACTACACCATCGACGAAAGTGGCTTTAGTTTCGGGTCCGAGATCAAGTTCATCCTCGCGATCGCGAAACGCAAATTTCGGCTCGACGGGCAAACCACCGCCCGCTACATCACGCAGCACCTTCTCGAAACCGACCCGCAGCGCACTTTCTTCGAAGGCATCTCTAAGTTGCCCGCCGGGCACTACGCCGAGCTGGACCTACGTAGCCGCAAGCCAGAGCTCAAATTGACACGCTACTACCGGGCTGCGGCAGGCTCTGGGCAATGGCCTATGGAGGAAGCGAAAGAACGCCTGCAGTATCTATTGCGCGACAGCATCGCTTTGCAGCTTCGCAGTGACGTGAAAGTGGGAGTACTGTTGTCTGGCGGAATCGACTCATCCGCAATCGCGTGTATTGCTCAGCGCCACACGCGCGACAAATCCGATTCGGATATCAGCCTGTTGTCACTCACGTCAAAGGGTTCGCCGTTCGACGAAGGACCCTACGTCGAGAAGGTCGAACGCCACATCGGCGCAACGGCGGAGAGGATCGACATCGGCCGTGACGCGGTGAAGTTCCTCGATCTCCTGAGCGAAGTGCAGTGGTTCAACGATGAGCCGATTACCTCGTTCTCTGCGGTCGCCTATTACCAGATGATGGCGCGGGCTCGCGAGCTCGGAATCACAGTACTATTGACCGGCCAAGGTGCGGACGAGATTTTCTGCGGATACAAGAAGTACCTCGGATTCTATTTGCAGTCGTTACTGCGCGAGGGAAACGTCTCGGGCTTCGGCAAAGAAGTCGCCAAGTTCGCGATCAATGGCGCCTTCGTTTACGACGTGCATTGGGCAGAGATGAAACGCTACGTTTCGCCGGGAGCGAACCTCAGGATCTTGGGACCCGCACTGCGCGGATACGAGCCTCTGGCTCTCACGCTCAAATCGCGGTCGCTCATAGACCGTCAAGTGTTCGACATCGAGCACACATCCATCCCAGCGCTATTGCACTACGAGGATCGCCTATCGATGGCGTTCTCGAGGGAGATTCGCGTTCCCTTTCTCGATCATCGCATCGTCGAATTTGCGCTCTCATGCCGCGACGAGCATCGGATAGGCGCCGGATGGACGAAGCGCGTCCTTCGCGAAGCGGTCGCGGACGTCATACCGCACCAAATCGCATGGCGGAGGGACAAGAACGGCTTCGCGGTTCCGCAAATCGAATGGATGAAAACGGCGCTGCGCTCGCACATCGAGCGGTTGTTCAACGGAGACTGCCTGATGTACGACATGCGGCTCGTAGAAAAGAGTGAGTTACTGAGCCTCTATCAATCGTACTGTCACGCGTTTTTCGACTCGGTCTCCTACAAGCGGATATTCTCGGCGCTTGCCCTCGAGGTTTGGCTGAGGCGCTACTCCGAGCACATCGCCTGACCCCCACCTTTCAAGACTCGGAGGTGCGGCCGCCACGTTCGACGCGGGCAGCAACGACCTCTAGCATGGGCTCGCGGAGCGCGAGTCGGCACTAAAAGGCCTTCGTTCGGTTGCTGAAGTCAGAGTCCTGCTCGTGCCGAGCCTGTCCCTCGGCGCGGCGGACGTGGGTGGCCCGGCCTGTAGATGGTCGAAGCCGCTATGGTTGTCGATTGAAAAGTATTCCGGGGTACCTCGGCGCTCTTGGACAACTGAATATTTCGACGACGGCTCTCGACTTCGGGCACATGCGACTTCTTGAGCGTGATTGCCAAGAGCAGCGAGAAGAGCGTCTGGGTCGAGGCAGACCTCCCCATGAGAGCTGCGTATCAATGCGCAGGATTTCGTTACGCGTGGTTTGCAGGCTCTCTGGTATGCGGAAATTGCTGAACGCGCGGACACACTGCCCGTATTGCGACAGCCAGGCAGTAAGCGACCTAGCGCATCTCCTCCGCCTTCGCGCTGCCGATGTGTTCCAGTGCCGCCCATGCCTCGAGATGTGGCACGTTCCGAAGGGTCAGAATGGGCCGCCGAGTCGGGACTTGCTGCGACTCAAGAGACTCGAAGGAGACTAATCCTCTCGTACGCAACGATGACTCAGTGGAATAAGAGGATGCGCCTGCAGCCGATGCAATTTGAGTGGAGCAGGAGCCGCACCCTCGCGGGGTGCGGCTGATCAGTACGTCAAGTCTTCGCTCTGGAGCGCCTTCAGCAGGGTCTCGAAGGCTTTCGTATAAGCGTCATGGTCCTTCCAGGTGCTCAAGTCGGGGATGAAATACTGGCGAATTTCCCGCGCACTGTCCTTTCCACGATCAGCGTCGAACAGCTCCCATTCTTGCAGCGAGCTATATGGCACGATCGAGATCGGGAACAGCACCCGGCGATCCTGCGCGGCCTCTTTCTTTCGCGCCTTCGCGATCTCCGTTGCGACCCATTCACTCGCCATACTCTCTGGCGACAGAATCAACAACAATCGATCGTAGATGCGGATAGCCTCGTTATCTGTTCGTGAATCTTCTTCCCGCCTTGCATGTCAGGCTCGTGCTGCGTCATCGGGCCAGCCTAGAGAGGGCCGCACGTCGGCCACTCACATGAGAACGGATGTTCGATTCGCCAATCGTCGTCAGTCGCGATGCGGGCTGCGTCGTCGGCGCCTCGTTCGGAGTGCGGCTGTCGCTACGATGCCCATCCCTAAGAGGGCCGCGCTAGTCGGTTCGGGGACTCCGGTCGGGCGGGCGGTAACGACGAGAGATCAAATCCATATGCATGCCCGCTGCCCTGCCTAGCGGCGTCGCCGTGACAGGCCGACTGCGCCCAACCCTGCGCCGAGGAGTAGCAGTGTGCTCGGCTCGGGCACGGAACCTACGGGATCGGCACGGAACACGCCTCCGGTGCCATCGGCCAAACTCGCATAGAAGGCGAGCTGGCCGGCGTCATTCAGTCCTTGTTCGCCGAGAATCAAAGAATCAACCGTTGACCCGAAGAGCGAATCACCAAAGGCGACAACTTTACCAACGGACAAATCCGGGCGAGCGACGAAAATTCCATCGTTGCGGAACTCAATACCAAGACCCGCCAGGAACGCCACTGACCCCGAATTGTTGATGGAAGGGGCACAGCAACCGAAGAAATCGCTGCTTTCGGCGATGATGGTCAGCGATCCAGCGGCGCTGGTAAGTATTCCTTGTGCGCCTGTATCGAGGTTAGACCGAAAGGCAACTATCCCGGCATCATTGATGGAAGCCAGGAAAAACCCGCCTGCTAGAGGTCCAGTCGCGTCGGCAATGAGCGACAGTGGGCCTCCGCTGCCCGCGACCAGTCGCTCCGAACCCTGGTTGAAGGTTACCGTGCCTTCGTCATTGATCGAGAGTGGTCCATCAATAAAGTCAGAGGTTGGCCCGACTATGCGAGTGGACGAAACGCCGTCACTCACCCAGAGGTTTGCCCGGCGGCCGTCAGCGTCACCAGCCCGAAACGCGACAGCCCCGGCGTTGTTGATAGGTGTCCCTACCAAGTCGAAGAAAGTGAACATGCCGCTGCTTTCATCGGCAATCGTGCGTAACGCACCGCCAGCGCCGGAGAAGACTCCGAACCCCCCCGTATCGAAGGCTCCCATGAACGAGACCGCGTCGAAGTCGTTGATCGACACCTTTCCGAAAGCGCGGAGAGGACCGCTGGACGTGGCAATCGGTGTCAGTGCTCCACCGCTGCCCGCGAAGACATCTACGAACGTCGAGAAGGCTACTGTGCCCTTTTTGTTGATTGCCGGCTCCGTATAGCCCGTTTCCGCGATCTTGACGAAGGTGAAGCTGTCAGCTCCCGCGCTTGAGGGTAAAGCAATCAGGACACTCAGCGCTCCCCAGAACCTCAACTGTCGCCACATTTCGGCACCTCCGTTCGTCTGTCAACAGAGCCTACATGATCAACGGCGAATATTCCGCGGTAATCGAATGAGATGTCGAATCTATGATGCGCCACGACATGCTGTGGTTGCGCGTTTGAGAGAGGCGTAGATCCGAATGGCCAGCATCGAGCGTGACGCGCCCCTCTTCTGTCGTTGCGAGCAGGGTTGGATCTGCGAGGAACACCCGGACAAGCCATATCCAGACGACAACTGCACCGGGCCGGGGACGCAATGCGACAACCCGGAGTGTCCATGGTGGAAGGGACCATCAGCCGCGGCACTCCGGATGGATCACTCGTATATCCGACCAGACAAGGGAACGCACTGATGGCCAGTCCTGACGTCTCCCCTGGAAACGACGGCAATCTAAAGTAGAGAAACGCGACGCGTTCGCGGTCCCTCGATGAGAGGATGGGACCGATGAAGAAGTCGAAGTTCACCGAAGAGCAGATCGCGTACGCCCTGCGCCAGGTCGAGGCTGGTACGCCCCCGGCCGATGTCTGCCGGCAGCTGTGCGTCAGCGAAGCGACCTTCTACATCTGGAAGAAGAAGTACGCGCATCTCGGCGTCAGCGAGCTGCGTCGGCTGCGATCGCTCGAGGACGAGAATGGCCGGCTCAAACGACTGGTCGCGGACCTGTCGCTCGACAAACACATCCTGTCAGAAGCCCTGAGAAAAAAAGTCTGAGGCCCACACAGCGCCGCGAGCTGGCCGCCTGGGTGCAGATCACCTTCGCCGTCAGCTGCGTGCGGGCCTGTCATCTGGCGCAGTTCAGTCGGGCGGCGTGGTATCGCCGCAGTCAGGCGCAGGACCAGACCGCGCTGCGCGTGCGGATCCGCGAGCTGGCGCACGTCCGGCCGCGATTCGGGTTCCTGCGCATTTGGGTGCTCCTGCGTCGGGAAGGCTGGTTGGTGAATAAGAAGCGCGTCCGTCGCTTGTACCGCCTCGAGGGGCTTCAGCTGCGGATGCGCGTTCGGCGCCGAAAGCACATCGCGTTGCACCGAGGGCCGGCACCGATGCCGGTCGGTCCGACCGAGCGCTGGAGTATGGACTTCGTCCATGATGCGCTGGCCGACGGGCGGACATTTCGCGTCCTCACGGTGGTCGATCAATGGAGTCGCCAGAGTCCGATCTTAGAAGTGGCCTCCAGCGTGTCGGGCGCGACGGTCGGCCTCGCCTTGGATCGCGTCCTGTCAGCGGGTGCGTTGCTGCGCTCGATCACCGTCGATCACGGCACCGAGTTCATGTCACGCGCGCTCGAAGACTGGGCCTATCAGCGAGGGGTGCAGCTGGATGTCATTCGTCCGGGCAAACCCGTGGAAAATGCCTTCATCGAATCGTTTAACGGACGGCTCAGAGACGAGTGCCTGAACGTCCATCAGTTCACGTCGATCGAAGATGCGAAAGCGAAGATCGAAGCGTGGCGCGTCGACTACAATCAGCGACGCCCACACAGCTCGCTCGGGCACCTGACACCGAACGAGTTCGTCGCCCAACGTCAGGCTGCACGGACCGTCGAAGCGGTCGCGTTTTCTCGCTAAGACCTGTCGCGTTTCGGGACCAACGTCACGCCGGGTGCGGCTCCAGCAACCGTCGCACGCGTGCTTGGGAAGCCCGTCCCGTTCGAGGGACTACTTGCCACGGTGCGACAGTATTGCGCCCAGTAGCAGCCAATCGTCAACGGGGGGAGGCGCAGTCGGCGTGAATGCGAATGTTCTCGGCATCTCACGCGGCCTCTCCGATTCGTAATCAACAGGTCACCCGGTCAAGTCGGGTCGCCGGCTCCAGTTTCCCTAAAATAGTCCGAGGCGCCGTCCCGAGTGTCCGAGGAGGTGCTCAGCGAGTCTCTTCGAGTTGCACCGCCAGACGGAATCGCCTATCTGGTTCGACCTGGATCGACGACGAGTACGTTCTGAATCCGGGGAGTTCGAGGCGAACCTCGTGCGAGCCAGGCGACAGTTGAGACATGAATAAGGGGGTGGCACCAATCAGCCTGTTGTCCAGGAATACCTGTGCTCCCAGTGGACGCGTGATCGCAAACAGACCACCTGCGGCGTTTGGATCAGCATTGACCGGCAGCCGTTCTGCCTGGCTTGCGGCCCGCTCAGCCTGTGGTGCATCGGGGGCATTCGCTCTTGGAGCCTCGGATGGCTTCGCAATCGCAGTGGCCGGCTCGGACGGTGTCGCAGTCTCCGCGGGCACGTCTGTGGCGGGTGGTTGCGGGTCGCGCGCGGGTGGTGAGACATTCGTCGGTGCCTCGAGCGGCACCGTCGCAGGCGGTTGGGAGGCGTTTTGGAGTTGCGCTCCCGATGTGCCCGCGTCGGGGCGCATTCCCATCCACAAACGGCCCGACCATGCCAAGGCGCCAATGGTCCCGAGCATGAGCAGCGCGTTGCCGATGTTCAGCCTTCCGCTCTTGCGAACGACGGGAGCTGACTTGTACACAAAAGGCTGGAAGGACGGTGCGTGCAGGGGAAGCGCGTGCGCGTCCGGCTGAATGTGCAGATTCATTGTGCCGAACGTGACTTCCTGCTCGTGTCGGTTGAAAACGATCTCTATGTCTTTGTCTTTTCTGCCGAAAGCGCCGTCCGGCGGCTCTTTACTGCCAAAGGCGACGTCTGGCTCTTTACTGCCAATAGCGACGTCCTGCTCTCTACTATCGAAAGTGACGACTGGCTCGCTTCCGTCGAGGGCCGCATCCGGTTCGTTTCTGTTGACAGCAACGTCCGGCTCTTTCTTGTCGAGAGCCGTATTCGGCGCTTCGCTGTGGAAATCCCAGAGCCCGTCATCAGAGTCCACGTCGTTTCGCGGAGCGTCTTGCCCCATTACTCACTCCTCGATGAGATGAACGATTGCGCCGGGTGCCAACCGGACGTAACTACATTCTCATTGTTAGGGGGCACCTGTCAGCGTAGCATTTGTGTCACCGGCTCAGCTTTCAACCTCGCCTTTTGACAGACAGGCACACGCTGCAAAAACGAAACGCTCCGTTCTACTCGCCAAGAACTCGAGCCGCGATGAGTTCCAGCTGGCAGTGATGACGTAGGCCGTCGAGGCGCGTGCTGGCAACGACGCGATTCGTCGGGAAGCCCGGCTGTGGCTGCCGAGCGCCACCCGCGCACCTGCCACTGACGTCACACGGGACTCGAGAATATGCGCAACGAGCTGAGTCGCCTTTTTAGAAGGAGTAGTCACTTTGGGGAGACCTCACGCCTTGGTCACGGATGGTTCTGCACGCACGTTCATGGGCCATCCGAAAGGCCTCTTCTACCTGGCCTTCACCGAAGCGTGGGAGCGCTTCTCGTATTACGGCATGACGGCGCTCGTCGTCCTCTACATGGTGAACCAGCTGCTCCTGCCCGGCCACGTGGAGCACATCGCCGGGTTCGCGCGATTCCGAGCGATCGTCGAGTCGATGGTGGGCCCGATTTCAACGCAGGCGCTCGCATCGCAGATCTTTGGCCTCTACACAGGTTTCGTGTACTTCACGCCCCTGCTCGGCGGCCAGATCGCCGACCGCTGGATCGGGCAGCGCAACGCCGTGGTAATCGGCGCGCTCTTGATGAGCGGAGGGCACGTGGCAATGGCCTCGGAGAAGACCTTCCTGTTGGCCTTGCTGCTGCTGGTCGTGGGTTCAGGTCTGCTCAAGGGGAACATCTCCGCCCAGGTTGGCGCCCTCTATCCTCGCAACGATGAGGCATTACGCACGCGCGGCTTCACTGTGTTCAGCATGGCGATCAACGTCGGTGCCGTCACCGGGCCGCTGCTCTGCGGTCTGCTCGCACAAGTCTACGGCTGGGACTATGGCTTCGGCATCGCGGCGATCTTCATGCTCACCGGATTGGCCACGTATCTGTCCGGCTACCGCTTTTTGCCCGCACGTGTCCCGCGGCGCACCCATGAGGGAGGCACGCTCAGTTCCGCCGACTGGCGTGTCATCCTGGCGCTCGCCGCGGTGATGATGATCACCGTCTTTCAGTCGGTCGCCTACTACCAGCTCGCGAATGTCCTTCCGGTGTGGCTCCAGCAGCATGTCGCACTCGACGTTGGCAGCCTCAGGATCCCGGTCCCCTGGTATCAATCGATCGACCCGCTGTTCAGCATCTTCGGCGTACCGCTGTTGTTCTGGATTTGGCATCAGCAGGCGTCGCGCCGTCGCGAGCCTGGAGATCTCGCGAAGATCGGCATCGGCGCGTGGCTTGCCGCAGCCAGCAACCTGATCCTCGTCGCGGCGATCCTCGCTGCGGGCTCCGCGCGCGTGCATCCAATCTGGCCGTTTCTGTATTGCGCCGGGCAGGGAATCGCTTTCCTGTACTACTGGCCCACGCTGCTGGCGCTGGTCTCGCGGACAGCGCCCGCGAAGGTCAACGCGACCATGATGGGGCTCGCCTTCATGACCTTGGCCCTTGCGAACAACCTCGTCGGCTGGATCGGCGGCTTCTACGAAGCGATGACACCCGTGACGTTCTGGACTATGCACGCCGCCATCGGTGCGACCGGCGGAATGCTGGTGATGCTGTTCGGGCGCCGACTCAGTCGAACGTTCGAGGCGAGCCTGGACGAGCCTGTGCGACTGTCGGTGCGCGCGCTCGAAGTCGAGTAGGACATCGAAATGAAATCCTGAAGAGGAGAAAGCAATGCTCGCAGGAAGAATCATGGCAACAGGCGGCATGATCGTCTCCGTCACGGTGATCCTGCCGGCGCAATGGAGTGTCACGACGAAGGGTGTGCCGACGACGCCGGACGGCAAGCCGAATCTTCATGCACCCGCACCGAAGATGACGGACGGAAGGACACCCGATCTTTCCGGGCTCTGGGACGTGGAGAAACGGCCGTGCATCGAGGCGACGTCCCCGTTTGGATGTAGTGATGCGCTGGATGGTGTCCCTGTGGGATTTATCAATGCCACGACGGGCGTTGCTGAGACACCACCCTTGCAACCATGGGCAGAGGCTTTCGTGAAGCAGTACGCAGACGACGCGAGCCGCGATCCGAACCTCCGGTGTCTGCCGCACGCACCTTCACGGATGTGGGTGCATTTTGTGATGCGGAAGATCATCCAAATGCCCGACAGTCTGACGATCCTGGATGAGTACATGGGGCAGTATCGGCAGATTTTTCTGGATGGGCGTCCACTGCCGAAAGACCCGGAGCCCATGTTCAAAGGCTATTCGGTTGGCAGGTGGGAGGGTGACACGCTCGTGGTTGAGACCATCGGCATCAAGGAGAATTGGTTCAACGGTGAGGGGTATCCGCTCACCGGGCAAGCTCGAATCATTGAGCGCATCCGCCGCCTGGACTACGGCAATCTTGAAGTACAAGTCACGGTCGATGATCCAAAGGCATATACGAAACCCTGGACGAGGACCATCAAACTATCACTTGTCCTCGATATGGACCTGTTGGAATACATCTGCAACGAAAACGAAAAGGACTTGCAAATCATCATCAACGCCGGCAAACCGAAAAATTAGGTGCAGCCCTGGAGCTCGAAGTCAGCGCCTACTGAACTTCACGTGTTAGGCTCGCCGCGATGGGTACATGGATCGCAGTCGCGATTGGCGGAGCGGTTGGGTCTCTCGCTCGCCACGGCGTGAATCATCTCGTCCACACGCGTTGGTTGCTGGCGAGACTTCCGATCGGCACGGCCATCGTCAATCTCACCGGCTGCTTCGTGATCGGCCTGCTTGCGGGTCTCATCGCGAGCAACCGTCTCGTCGTCGGGCTCTACTGGCGTGAGTTCGTGTTCGTGGGCGTACTCGGTGGTTTCACCACCTTCTCCACTTTTGGTCTCGATACGTTCACGCTGACGCAGACGCACTCCGGCACCTACGCCGTTGTGAATGTCGCGCTGCAGGTGATCGGTGGACTGCTCGCTGTGTGGGCAGGCTATGCAATCGGTTTAGCGAGAATAGCGACGTGAACCTGGTGCTACTCGACGAACGCGACCCCATCGACTCGCACTGCGTGACACTTTCCGACGCGCGCGCCGCGCACGTGGTGAACGTGTTGCGAGCCACACCGGGACAGACGGTGCGAATCGGTCTGCTCGACGGTCCATTCGGCACGGGCACGGTGGTGTCAGCCGGCGAAGGCCGGGTCACTCTCCGCTGCGAGTTCGCGGCCGCCGCTCCCCCACGCCCGCAAGTCGATGTGCTGCTCGCGCTGCCTCGCCCGAAAGTGATGCGGCGCTTGTGGGCACAACTCACTGCGCTTGGCGTGGGACAGATCGTCCTGACGAATGCCGAACGCGTCGAGCGCCACTACTTCGACACGCATATCCTCAATGAAGTGACCTACCGTCGGCTGCTCATCGAAGGCCTTCAGCAGGCACGCGATACGCGGCTGCCGGCGGTATCGATCCACCGTCAGTTCAGGGTCTTCGTCGAGGATCATCTGGACGGATTATTCGGCGACGGCATCCGCCTCGTCGCCGATCCGAGCGGGGCCACCTCAATCGCTTCGGCTCTGAGCGATCACCACAATCAGCGCGTCCTTCTGGCCATTGGACCGGAAGGTGGCTGGAACGATTTCGAGCTGGCCCTCCTTAGGGCGCACAACTTCCAGATAGTCGGCCTCGGGCCGCGCACGCTGCGAGTCGATACGGCCTGCATTGCGCTCGTCGCTCTCACGCACGCGTCGCTCAGGGATTGAGAGGACTGAGGACCGTAGACAGTAGACCGCAGCCCCAGAATGGTATTTTAGACGTGCC
>CAWFTF010000013.1:0-133336 GCA_963818645.1 uncultured Acidobacteriota bacterium
ACAGCCACCGCGCCAATCGGCCCGGCATCGCCTGCTCAACCGACATCTGGAGCAATATACGGCCCGCCGCGCGAGGTATCACGCCATTCGTCCACTTTGGCCGGGCTTCGGGTGGACCGGCATCGGGCGACATAAAATTGACCTATATGCACTCGATCCTTCGGGGCGGAAGTCGCGCTCTTCTCTATCCTTTTGCGGCGACTCTGTTCGTCGCCGTCCTCCACGCACAGTCCGTGCTGAGTCCGCCGAACGAAGCCAATCATTTCATCGCGACACCAACAGGGTGGACGCAACCCAAAACGCCGTGGGGCGACCCGGACATCCAGGGGATGTGGCCGATCTCATTCGTGGGCAGCGTGCCGCTCGAGCGATGCGCAGGCGGCGGTGGTCGCGGAGGGGCCGGCTCGCCTCCGCCACCTCCATGCGACATGAGCAAGGCGTTCCTGACCGACACTGAGTATCAGCAACGGCTCGACGCAGCCGCGAAGCAGGTCGATCGTCATGCTGAAGCAATTGCATCCGGCAACTTCGGACAGGCGCTACAGACCGGCGTCACCGATCCCACCGCGCCGCAGCGACAGACGTCGCTCATCGTCGATCCGACAAATGGCAAGCTTCCTGAGATGACAGCAGAAGGCAAACGCCTGTCGGCGATGATGAAAAGCAGCTGGGCGCTCCCCGGCGAGACGCAGGTGTGGGATTCCTATCTCGACTTCGACACGTGGGATCGCTGCATTACGCGCGGCATGCCCTCGTCGATGATGCCGTATCGCTACAACAACGGCGTCCACATCATGCAGGTACCGGGCTACGTGATTCTCGACCTCGAGATGGTGCACGAGACGCGGATCGTCCCGGTGGATGGCCGCCCGGCGGTGTCGCCCAGGATCAAGCAGTGGATGGGCGAATCGCGCGGACGGTGGGAAGGCAACACGCTGGTCATCGAGACGACGAACTTCAAGGCCGGGGCGTCGGCAACCAACATCGGCGTGATGGGATCTCCGCAGGGGAATCGATTCCCGACGAGCGAGCAGATGAAGATCACGGAGCGCATCACGCGTCTCAACGACAGCGTCCTGCTCTACGAGATCAAGACCGAGGATCCGGTGATCCTCACGCGCTCGTGGACGGCGCGCTATCCGCTGAAGCTGGACCCATCGTACCAGTGGTGGGAATACGCCTGCCACGAAGGCAACCGCACGATCGGCGATTACATCAACGCATCGCGTGCCGAGCGCGCCAAGGCGTCGGAGGAAAAGTGAGACGCCTACCCCGCACGATTGCTTTCGCCATCACCGCCGCAGTGATTGCGGCATCGACGATTTCGACACCAGCTGCCATCAGCGATCCGGTGACCGTCGCGACCGGACGGCTTTCCGGGGTGACGCTGGCGTCTGGTGTGAGGGCGTTCAAGGGCATCCCGTTCGCGGCGCCTCCCGTTGGTGAGCTGCGCTGGAAAGAACCTCAGCCGCCAGCGACATGGGAGGGCGCGCGGAAGGCGGAGCAGTTCAGCAACGTCTGCGTGCAGCCGTCGCAATTGAATCGCGTGCCGACCAACGTGACGGTCGATCTGCCGGACTCACCGAAAACGAGCGAAGACTGCCTCTACCTGAATGTGTGGACCGCGGCCAACCGCGCCAACGAACGGCTGCCCGTCATGGTGTGGATCTTCGGCGGCGCGTACACCGAAGGCGGAGGATCGAGCAAACACAACGACGGCGAAAACCTCGCGAAGAAGGGTGTCGTCCTTGTCACCTTCAATTACCGCCTCGGGCCGTTCGGCTTCTTCACGCATCCTGAACTGACCAGAGAGTCAGGCCACAACGCATCGGGCAACCAGGCGCTGGCCGACAGTATTGCGACGCTGAAGTGGGTCAAGGCGAACATCGCGGCGTTCGGTGGCGACGCGAACAACGTGACAATCTTCGGCGAGTCAGCCGGCGCGGCCATGGTCGGCGGTCTTGTCGGCTCACCGGTGGCGAAGGGTCTCTTCCACCGCGCGATCAGCGAGAGCGGCGCGTGGATGGGGCTCGGGATGGGACCGATGACGACGCGCGCGCAGGCTGAGCGGCAACAGGTGCCGGGCCCGGGAGGTGGCGGTCGCGGACGTGGTGACGCGGGGCAACCGGCAATTCCCACACCACCGCCTCCTGCGCCGCCTCCGCTTTCGGAATTGCGGGCGCGCTCCACAGACGAAGTCGTGAAGACGCTTCGCGGGTCAGGCATGATCATCGACGGCTGGATCGTGCCGGAGGATCAGTCGATCACCTTTGCCAACGGTAAGCAGAATGCGGTCGACATCATCGCCGGATCGAACAAGGACGAGCACACCTCGCTCGGCGGCAATGTGGCGTTCCGCGACACGATGATGTGGGCCATGCGTCTCTTTGCCGAGAAGCAGACCGCGATCGGCAAGCGCGCATATTGGTATCTCTTCACGCACGAGCCGCCGGTCGAACCTGGCGGCAAGGATCTCAAGGCGACGCACGCCACTGAGATCGTCTACGTGTTCAACAATCTCTGGGCGCCGCGCGTGATCCCCGACATCAGCTCGCCGAAGCTGGCGATGGAGTCGGAGCGCGATCGCAAGATGGCCGACGAGATGTCGTCCTACTGGGTCAACTTCGCGAAGAGCGGCGACCCAAACGGCAAGAGCCTGCCCAACTGGCCGCGCTTCAAGGATCGCAACGCTTCACCGCACATCCTCGGCGAGATCAAGGAATATCCCGGGCCAGACGTCACTCAACCCGTACGACGCGAAGTACGCGGCGGTCATGACGGCACTCACGGCTGGGACGAACTAGCAGCCGGTTGCTTTCGAGTTCCGAAGGCAACTTCAAGCCGGACAGGCCGGAAGGGCAACGCTACGGCCACGCAGGCCTGTCGTTCAGACGGGCGCCGGCGCTGCACGCCGGAAATCGCTCTACGCTCGTACCGTGGCGACACGCGGCGAGTAGTTGCTCACTCGAGCGGCATCCGTCACGCGGCACAAAACGCCTCTCATGACTCGCGTCAACCAGAACGCGGGGACGGAACTCGCCACGGAAGGCTCGCTCCGCCCGATTTCCAGCTACGCAGTGAGATGGCGTTTGCGCAGGCGCCGTCGGCCCGACAGGTGTGTGGCAACTGGGCGCGCGTGAGCGTTCCTCGAGGCGGCGCGAGCACAGCCAACCTTTTCTTGATCCCCTTCCGTCGCAGGGTGGTGAACATACCTAACTAGTTAGGCCTATCTAGCTGGGCTTGCCGAGACCACTAATCCTGGCCCGCGCCGAAGGCGAGGAGGCGGCCGTCACAGTCCTTCACGACAAATTCGCGCGAGTGCCAACCCGTGTCGCCAAGGGCTCGCGTGAACTCGACTCCGCGCGCGACATACTCGGCGTATAGCGCGTCGGCGTCCTCGATGAACAGGTAGGCGTCGAGGAGCTCGTCGGCGTATTTGTCGCGATTGGCCTTGGGCGGATCGGCGAGGCGGAAATGGATTCTGTGCTCGTCACGCGCGACGATAGCGCGCGCAGACCGGCGGGTCCTCCCAGGTGCCAACACAGTTGAAGCCAAGTTTGTCCTTGTAATACGCAAGGGTCGCAGCCATTTCCGTGGTGAAGAATTGGGGCGCGATCTGCCGGATCATGAGGCGGTCAACATACCCTTTTACCGCAATTCCTCGGTTGCAAAGCCTGTGCGTAACTTCCGAGAAGTCGCGTTGGGTCGATTCATTCTCATCGCGGGTCGAATCGGCACGCATCGCGAGTCGCATCGACACGTGTCGAGCTCGCACCGAGGTGCATCAGGATCGCACGGACAAGATGCGTACTCGCACCGACAGATGTCCAGATCGCACCGACGAGATGCTTAGAATGCTCTGCTCTGACAGCCATCGACGACGACTGACGTGCCGCTGACCCAGCTGGCGCGCGACGACGAGAGGTACGCGACGACATCGCCGACCTCTTCGGGCTTGCCGAAGCGTCCGAACGGGAGCTCTTGCTTCACGAACTCGGCGATCGCAGCGGGATCGTCCTGCAGGCGCTTCCACCAGGACCCGCCCTCGAACAGAATCGAGCCTGGCGACACGCTGTTGACCCGAATGTTGATCGGCGCCAACTGCTGGGCCATCGACTTCGCCAAGCTAATCTCGGCGGCTTTGACGGCGTTGTATGTCATTCGCCCGCCGGCCTCCCGCCCGTAGATCGACGCGATGATGACAATCGACCCACCCCCACGGCGCTGCATGTGCGGCACGGTCAGCCGCGACATGCGGACCGCCGGCATGAGCGTCTGATCGATCGCATCCCTCCACAGCTCGTCCGTGGTTTCGATCAGTCCCCCACCGCGAGCCGTGCCGACGTTGTTGATGAGGATGTCGATGCCGCCGAATGTCGCGATCGCCTGATCGACAATCGTCTGCGCGCCTTCTTCGCGGCTTACGTCAGCGGCGACAGCCAGCACTCGATCATCTCCACCGATCTCAGCCAGACGACGGCGCGCTTCATGCAAGGTGTCTGGCGTGCGAGCACAGATGACGACACGACATCCTTCGGCGACGAGCGCTTTGGCGCTGGCAAACCCCAAACCCTTACTCGAGCCGGTCACGACAGCCACACGATCGGTCAGTCCAAGGTCCATGGCCGAAGATAATATGTGCAGCGGCGACTGGAGAGTGCGGCGATGAAATGGATAGGTCGCGCCGGAAGTCAGAACATCGAAGATCGCCGGGGTATGTCGGGCGGCGGAATGGCCGTCGGCGGCGGTCTCGGGGGACTCGTCCTGGTACTGCTCATCTCAGCCCTAACTGGACAGAACCCTGCCGATATCATCAACACCGTGGGTACGTCTTCTGAGACCGTGGCGCCGGGCGCTGCTCCCGCCGACGACCCGCAGGCCCAGTTCGTAGGGGTTGTACTTCAGAAGTACAGAAACGATCTGGGGACGGCTGTTCTCGGAGAGCCGCGAAGGGTATGAGGCGCCGGTGCTCGTGTTGTTCTCGGGCGCGACGCAATCGGCCTGCGGCCTCGGACAGTCTGCGATGGGACCGTTCTATTGCCCAAGCGATCGCAAGGTTTATCTCGACCTCTCCTTCTTCAAAGAGCTCGACGAACGCTTCGGCGCGCCCGGCGACTTCGCACAGGCCTATGTCGTCGCGCACGAGATCGGCCACCACGTGCAGACACTGACGGGCCTTTCCGCTCAATTGCAATCAGCCAGGCAGCGTGGCGGTGAACGCCAGTCCAACGCGCTCTCGGTGCGGCAGGAGCTGCAGGCCGATTGCTACGCGGGCGTCTGGGGACACTACGCCGCGCAAGACGGACTCCTCGAACCCGGTGACGCAGAGGAAGGACTCAGAGCCGCTGCCGCGATCGGCGACGATCGGCTGCAGCGTCAGTCGCAAGGAACCGTGGTCCCCGAGTCGTTCACGCACGGATCGTCTGAGCAGCGGGTGGAATGGCTGCGCCGAGGACTCGAATCGGGCAGCGTCGATTCGTGCAACACGTTCCAATAGCCAGCTTCACGAGACAAAAGACGAGCCTGTCAACTTCCAATTCCCAACAGCCAATTCCCAACGATCAGAGCATTTTGGGAGTTGGGAGTTGGCGTTTGGGCGTTGGCTCGAGTGATCCGTATAAGATTGAATCCGTGCTACGCAGCCGGTCCGACAGTTGAATCCGGATGCGACCGGAGAGGTTCAACTGATGCGCATCGGCATTCCTGCCGAAGTCTACCCGGGTGAAACACGTGTAGCTGCAACGCCAGAAACGGTGAAGAAGTTCACCACCGGCGGCCGTCACACCGTCACCGTCGAAAACAGAGCAGGCGCTGGCGCCAGCATTCCCGATGAGAGTTTCGTAGCGGCCGGGGCGACAATCGCCTGCGCCGCTGACCTCTACAAGGCCGCGGACGTCATCCTGAAGGTGCGCCGCCCCACGGACGCGGAATTGCCGTCGCTCCGCCCCGGCTCGATCCTCATCGCGCTGATGTCTCCGCATGAGGGCTTCGACGCGATCGCGAAGACCGGCGTCACTGCCTTCGCCATGGAACTGCTGCCGCGCATCACGCGCGCGCAGAACATGGACGTCCTCTCTTCGCAGGCTAACATCGCTGGATACAAAGCGGTGCTCGTCGCGGCATACGAGTACGGGCGGTTCATGCCGATGTTGATGACCGCGGCAGGCACCGTCAAAGCCGCGCGAGTCCTCGTGCTCGGCGCAGGCGTTGCCGGCCTCCAGGCGATCGCAACCGCGAAACGGCTCGGTGCCGTCATCGAAGCATTCGACGTCCGCCCCGCCGTGAAAGATCAGGTGGAGTCGCTCGGCGCCAAGTTCGTCGAGGTCGCGCTCTCCGACGAAGAGAAGAAAGCCCAAGAGAGCGCTGGTGGTTACGCCCGAGAGATGAGCGACGACTACAAGCGCCGTCAGGCGGCGCTCATCTCCGAGCGCGCGAAGGCGGCGGACATCGTCATCACCACGGCCCTCATCCCTGGTCGGCCCGCGCCGGTCCTCGTGACCGAAGACACGGTCGCCGGCATGAAGCCCGGATCGGTCATCGTTGACATGGCGGTGACTCAGGGTGGCAACTGTCCGTTGAGCAAGAAGGACGTGGTCGTCGATCATCACGGAGTCAAGATCGTCGCCCCCTCTAACCTTCCTGCCACGCTCGCCGCCGATTCGAGTGCACTCTACGCGCGAAACCTGCTCAACTTCACGACCCTGTTGCTCGACCCGAAGACGGGCGAGCTCACCCTCAATCGATCGGAAGAAATCCTCGCGGCGACGCTGGTCTGCATCGACGGCGCGCCGGTCAGGAGCTGACGTTGCACGGAGTCGCCGTCGACCCAATCGTCACTAATCTGATGGTGTTCGTGCTGGCCGTGTTCGTCGGCTACCACGTGGTGTGGCACGTGACGCCGGCATTGCACACGCCGCTCATGAGCGTTACCAACGCCATCAGCTCGGTCATCGTCGTCGGCGCCATCCTGGCCGCCGGAGCCGGACAAATCGACCGCGGCACCATCCTCGGCACAATTGCAGTGGCGCTCGTGGCCATCAACACCTTTGGCGGATTCCTGGTCACCGAGCGGATGCTCGAAATGTTCAAGAAGAAGGACCGCGCGGAGAAGTCTCAGTGACGATGTCCGCAAACCAGGTTGCGCTGTCCTATCTCGTGGCGAGCGTGCTCTTCATCCTCGCCCTCAAGGGTCTTTCCAACCCGCTCACGGCTCGCCGCGGTAACCGGTTCGGCATCGCGGGCATGACGCTCGCCGTGCTCACCACGCTCGCGATCACCCAGCGCATCGATCTCACGATCGGCGCGCTCGCCCTTGGCGGCATCATCGGCTGGCTCGTCGCGCAGCGCGTGCAGATGACGCAGATGCCCGAACTTGTAGCCGCAATGCACTCGCTCGTCGGTCTCGCTGCCGTGCTGATCGCCATTGCGGTCGTCAACAACCCGATGGCGTTCAGCGTCAGTGATCCTATTCCGGCCGGCAATCGCGTCGAGTTGTTCATCGGCACGTTCGTCGGCGCGATGACGTTCTCGGGCTCAGTCATCGCCTTCGGCAAGCTGGCAGGGCTGGGCAAGATTTCCAGGCTGTTCTCGAGCGCGCCCGTCGTCTTCAAGGGGCAGCACATCGTCAACCTGATATTCGCCCTCCTGATGATTGGTCTGGGCATCGCATTCGTGATGGCGGCGCCCGGCGCGCACTGGCCTCCCTTCATCGCGATGACGACGATCGCGTTCGTACTGGGCGTGCTAATCATCATCCCGATTGGTGGCGCGGACATGCCGGTCGTCATCTCGATGTTGAACAGTTATTCGGGATGGGCCGCTTCCGGGATCGGATTCTCGCTGAACAACCCGCTTCTGATCGTCGCTGGCGCGATGGTCGGGTCGTCGGGCGCGATCCTCTCCTACATCATGTGCAAGGCGATGAACCGCTCGTTCTTCAGCGTCATCCTGGGAGGCTTTGGCGCCGCCGAAGGAGCCACGACAGCGGACACGCAGCAGAAGGCGGTCAAGTCTGGCTCACCGGACGATGTGGCGTTCCTGCTGGGGAATGCGGAGAGCGTGATCATCATCCCGGGTTATGGGCTTGCCGTCGCGCGAGCGCAACACGCGGTGAAGGAGATGGCGCACAAGCTGGCGGCGAAGGGCGTCAACGTTCGCTACGCTATTCATCCCGTGGCGGGCCGCATGCCTGGCCACATGAACGTCCTGCTCGCCGAGGCGGAAGTTCCGTACGAAGAGGTCCTCGAGATGGAGGATATCAACGGCGACTTCGGTGGCACCGACATCGCGTTCGTGCTGGGCGCGAACGACGTCGTCAACCCTCTCGCCGAGGAGAAGGGCAGCCCGATCTACGGGATGCCGATCCTCGAGGCCCACAAAGCGCGCACGGTGATCGTCAACAAGCGCTCGATGGCGTCCGGCTATGCGGGCATCGACAACCCGCTGTTCTACATGGACCGGACGATGATGGTGTTCGGGGACGCGAAGAAGGTCGTCGAGGACATCGTCAAGGCGATCGAGTAATACCTTCCGCAACACCCGGGCACGGGCATCCGTTGCGAGCAGCGTAACTGAGGCACACAATTCGATATCTTGCAGGCCTCAATCGCGTTCTACCGCGAGCGCCTCGGCTTCCAGCTCGACTTCGATGGTCCGGAGGGCGACGTGTACTACGCCGGCGTGAGCCGGGATGGGATCGGCATCATGCTCAAGGAAATCCTTCCTGACGTGCCTCCGTATCCCAACCACACGCGCCACCCATGGGCCCGTTGGGACGCGTACATTTACACCCTGGACCCGGACACGCTCTTCAACGAGTTCCGCAAGAGCGGTGTACCGTTCGTGAAGGAGTTGTCGTTCATCGACGAAGGGCTGTCGGGCTTCGAGATCACCGATGCCGATGGATACGTCCTTGCCTTTTTTCAGGTCCGCAACAAGTAGGGGCTGCCGCGGAGCAGTGATGGTGACGAGCCCGTCACGTACGCGAGGCAGCCTAACCGGAAACTGCACCTGACGGCACCGGGCGCGCTCGGTGGTATCGTGACTCGCGCGTGCCGCGGGTGAGCGGCAATGCATTAGCCAGACAGAACATGCTTTTTCATATCAGCGAAGAAGAGAACATCAACAGATTTGAACCGAGGCCATCGGAGTACACCAGCGAACCGGTGGTTTGGGCCATCGACGACGCCCATCTCCGCAACTATCTAGTCCCGCGTGATTGCCCACGCGTCACGTACTACGCAGGCCCTCAGACGTCTGACGCTGACAGGGAGATCCTTCTCGCTCGGGGTTCCGCTGTGGTGGCCATCGAGCAGCGTTGGATGGAACGGATAGAGCAATGTCGCTTGTATTGCTACTCCTTGCCAGACCAGACATTCGAGTGCCTCGACGAGGGCGCCGGGTACTTCGTCAGCCGTGGGCCCGTGGTGCCGACAGGCGTCGAGGTGCTGCCTGACCCGGTCTCCGAACTGCGTCGCCGGGGAGTCGAGTTGCGAGTCCTTCCCAACTTGTGGCCGCTCCGGGACGTCGTCATCGCGTCGAGCCTGCAGTTCTCGATTATTCGGATGCGCAACGCGTTGCCAAGAAAGGCGACCTGATCGCGTCAACGGGGGTCGCCGAGGAGCGCGGCTCATTTGGCGCGTCGACGAAAACACAACTCGATTGAATCACACAGGGAACGCCATGACAGATGCGACTGCTGGAAACGCCGTGATCCACGCGGGTCAGATCGAGATCCGATTCCTTCTTCAAGCTGCGCAAACCGCGGGAAGCCTGACGATGTTTGAGTTTTTCGTCCCCGCACAGGCCCGCGTGCCGGTCGCGCATAGCCACGAGACCTTCGATGAGACTGTCTATGGGCTGTCTGGCGTCCTGACCTGGATGCTTGACGACCGGCAAGTCCGTGTCGGACCGGGCGACGTCCTCTTTATCCCTCGCGGGCACGTGCATCACTTCGCGAACCTTGACACCGAGGGCGCGCGTGAACTCAGCGTGATCACCCCGGGACGCCTCGGGCCCGAGTACTTCCACGAGATCGCCGAGGTCGTGAATGCTGGCGGACCACCGAATGTCGAACGGATCATGGCGGTCATGCGACGGCACGGTTTGCGCCCCGTTTTACCGGCGACGTAATTTGCTCATCGCTCGCGGCACCCGACGGCCGCGGACCGAGATGCGGCCGCGGGTGAGCCGCAGACGTTATGCAGGACGATCAGCACAATGAGCACAGAGCTTGACGATGTTCGAGAGTTCTGGAACCGAGTGGCCGACGACTGGCAGATCCAGGTTGGCAGCGACGGAGACGCGAACCGCAGATTGAATTCAGACCCCGTTCTCTGGAAGTTCGTGGGCGACGTTCGGGGACTTCGGGTCCTTGATGCCGGTTGCGGTACGGGGTACTTGTCGATCAAGCTCGCGAAACATGGCGCCCTGGTCACAGGCATCGACTTCGCCGAGCGGATGATTGCGATCGCACGACGGAACGATCCCACAGGGGATTTCCGCGTCGACTCGTGCTCTGATCTGGCAACGGTCAGTGACGCCGAATTCGACGTGCTCGTCGCGAACTACATGCTCATGGACACGCCTGATCTGCCGGGAACCATGCAGGCATTTCATCGCGTTCTGAAGCCCGGCGGTGTCGCGGTGCTTGTCTTCTCGCATCCGTGTTTCCCGGCAGGAAGCGCCACGCTATCCCGGGGTCACGACGGCGTCACCTACGTGTGGGACTTTCCGTATTTCAAGCCCCGGAAACACGTCGATCCGCCCTGGGCGCACTTCAGGTCCGAGTTCACTTGGTTTCATCGCCCTCTGTCAGATTACTGGAGGACATTCGTCGAGACGGGCTTTGCTGTCGTGGATTTTGAAGAGCCTAGAGTCACCGAAGATCGCTATCACCTGGTTCAGACGGAAGCGACCCTCAAGAAGAGCCTGGCCTGTCCGTATTCAGTGGCGTTCAAGTTGCAGAAGACGACAATGTCAGCATGACCTTCAAATGGAGCCGACCTCCAGATCGCATTCGCTGTGCGAGTCAGTAAGGACGTGCGAGATGGAACGCGCAATCGCGCTGACTGGAGGACGAACGACGACGGGTGTCGTCCGAATTGGAAACACGGTTCATCGTCCGATCAGTGCACGAGCTCCTGAACTCGGAGACTTCTCAGATTCACAACTGGTCGCAGCTGCGTGCTTGCTGCGTCAACTGCATGACGAAACCCTCGATTGCCCGCTGAGAAAGACGCATGAAATCGTGTGCCACGGAGATGCGAGCCCGTGCAACTGCGTCTTCGTTGATGGAATGCCGACGGCATTCCATCGATTTCGACAATGCGCATGCGGGCTCGAGACTCGACGACCTTGGATACGCCGCCTGGCTATGGATTGACATCGGAAATGAGGATCTCTCAATCGATCGCCAGGGGCAACGCGTGGCCGACTTCTTCCGTGCGTATGGCCTGGAAACAGACTCGCGCTGAATCATCTGCACCACCATGGCGGCCAACTATCCGTGTACCTCCGGCTCTTAAACGTACCGGTACCAGCGATCTATGGTCCCAGCGCGGACGAAAACCCATGTCGACTGCGCAAGGCTAGGATGCGGTCGTCGGAACGGCTCGCCAATGCGGTCTAACCCGGCTTGCAGCCGGCGGCGGCGATGCGACGTGAGCCCCTGTGGCTGCTTCTTCTCTGCGCACTCGCGCGTCGGTTCATGAAGCGCGATGTGACGTCCATGTTGCTCTTCGGTGATGCCGCGATCCCGTCGAACTGGTTCTACGAGGCGTTCGGCGCGGAACGGCTTTACGGCGACACCGGCGAGTTTCACGGTGGCTACGGCTGGCTGCGATTTGGGCGCACTTGTTGCGCGCTGCATCACGACGCCGTCCGCTCGCGGAACAGCCGGGTAACTCGATGACCGCCGAACCACACCTTGCCGATCTGTCGCGGAACGCGACGGCACCGAGCGAAGCGGTGCTGCACTTCCTTCACTTGAGTGCTCGCCTCCTGCTCGAATACAACGTCCGTTCGAAGAGCATCGAGCGTCGCATCGATCGGATGGCGCAGTATCTGGGTGTCAGGCTACAGACAGTCGTGGGGTATCGCGTTATCACCCTCGCCTTGGCAGATGGGCGCAGTCTTCACGCTCGGGCGCCGGAGCTTCGCATCAATGTCGCAGTCAGTTCGGGCGCCCTCCATGTCATCGACCAACTGTGCGAGGGTCGGATCGGACTCGACGAAGCGACGACGCGATTGGAAGCATTAGAGCGACTGTCGCCTCGGCATCACCGCTGGGTGGTGGTCATCCTCTTCGGGCTGGCAGCTTCCGCAATCGCCTGGCTGTTGCGCGCGGACGCGGGTGCGATCGTCGTGAGCGGGGTGTCTTCCGCGTTGGGGTTGATCGCCCGGCAGGAACTCGCCGGGCGCCCGGTCATCCTTTTCGCGCACCCGTTCGTGGCGGGGCTGATCGGCGCGGCGCTCGGCGGCCTGGCAATCCGTCACGGCTGGACCGAGACGCCGGGCATCTGCATGGTCGTTCCGGCGCTGATGCTCGTGCCGGGCCCGCATCTCATCAACGGCGTCTACGACGTGCTCGAGAACCACGTGCAGCCGGGCGTTTGCCGCCTCGGTCTCGCCATCGGCATCCTCATTGCCACGGCACTCGGCGTTGCCCTTGGTGGCTTTCTCACTCTCGGGCCGGCGGCTCTTTCGACGTCGCCGTCAGAGACCATCCAACTCACGCTGGCGCTGGATGCAACGCTGGCCGGCGTGGCCGCTTGCGGGTTCGGTGCGTTTTACAACGCGCCATGGCGCGTACTGTGGGTGTCGATTCTGTGCGGCGTAGTCGGCCATGGTCTCCGCTATCTCTGTCTCGATCACATGAGCGTGGAAATCTCGACGTTGTTTGCGTGCCTGGCCATCGGGCTGATCGCCAACGGCGCCGCCGATCGCCTGCACTTGCCTTTCTCGGCTGTCGCGTTCGCCGGCGCTGTACCGATGATGCCTGGCGTCTTCATCTACCAGAGCATCGCGGGCGCCATGCGCCTGTCAGCCGCCGGAACGGCAGCCGATCCGGCGCTTGCTGCTGCAACCCTGGCGCTCTCCTTCAAGTCTGTGTTCGTGGTCGGCGCCATCGCGCTCGGCCTGCTCATCGGTGCCCGGGTTGCGAGCCTGACCCATCGACGAGGCTGAATCGATCCTCACTGCATGTCCCACGGCTGACCGGTCGATGTGACCACACTGCTCCAGAGTGCATCCGCCGGATCGATCTTTTTGCGCGCGGAGACGGCGAGGGAGATTGGCACGTGCGTGAACTGGTGATTCCAGAAGCTCACCACCATGTTCGTGCGGCCACTGAGGCCGGCATGGACCGCGCTCTGTCCGAGGAGCAGGCAGAACGCCGAGTCGTGCGCGGTCGCCGGCACGCTCCTGATGGTGTAGCTGGGATCGATGTACTTGAGGGTGATGTCCATGCCGATCCGCTTGAAATAGTCGGTGATCGCGTCGCGCAGGAAGATGCCGATGTCGCCGTACTTGATGTTCCCGGACGCGTCGCGCTCCTGACTCTTCGCCATCAAATCCTGGCCGGCGCCTTCCGCCACCACGATCACCGCGTGGCTTCGGCGCTCGAGCCGTCGCTGCAGCGCCGACAGGAACCCATTCAGGGTGAACGGCACCTCGGGGACGAGGCAGAAGTTCACCTCGTCGTTGACCAAGGCCGAGTACGCCGCGATGAACCCGGAATCGCGGCCCATGAGCTTCACGAGTCCGATCCCGTTGCGCGCCGCTTCTGCCTCGACGTTGGCCGCAGACGTCGCACGCTGCGCCGCGGTGACCGCGGTCTCGAATCCAAACGTTCTCTGCACGAACGAAATATCGTTGTCGATCGTCTTCGGGATGCCGATGACGCTGATCTTCAAGCCACGCCGCCACGCTTCTTCGCCGATCTTCTGTGCCCCGCGAAGGGTTCCGTCGCCGCCGATCGCGAAGAGGATGCCGACCCCCAGTTCCTCAAGGTAGTCCACCATTTCAGCGGTGTCCTGGGGCCCTCGCGAGGATCCGAGGATCGATCCACCGGTCTCGTCGATCCCATGAACGGATTCGGGTGTCAACTCGAGCGGCTGGTGCCCGATCCGGCGTACGAGGCCTTCGTAACCGAAACGAAAGCCGTAGACCTTGTTCACGCTGTAGTGGTGGTGCAGGCTCCGGACCACCGCGCGGATCACGTCGTTCAACCCCGGGCAGAGACCGCCGCACGTCACGATCCCGCACGCCAGTTTCGCCGGGTCGAAGAAGAGCATGCGTCGCGGACCTGCGGACTCCATCGCGGGAGGCGCGGCACCCGTGTCCAGACACGGCGTTGAGCCGCTCGAGAGTGGCGTGATAGAGCACGCGCTCCTCGTCGCTCGTGAACCGAACGCCGGACATGGGCGACGGGATGCGGCACTCGCCGAGCCTGGCTATCGTGAAGTCGAGATCGTTGTCGCGCATTCGACCCTCGCTACGGGCTCAGTGCATCATCGTCGTGCCGGCGGACCGCAGGTCCGTCGTCGCCTGCACGACGCGAGCGGCCATCGCATTCTCGGCGCGCGTCATGTAGGGGCGCGGATCGTAGGCTTTCTTGTTGCCGACGTCTCCGTCCACCTTGAGAACGCCGTCATAGTTCTTGAAACAATGGTCTGCGATCGCGCGCGTGAACGCGTACTGCATGTCGGTGTCGACGTTCATCTTGACCACGCCGTAGTCGAGCGCCTCATGGATGTCGCGCAACTCCGATCCCGAGCCGCCGTGGAAGACCAGATGGAACCGCGCCGCTTCGCCGAGCGTGGCGACCACGGCCTCCTGACAGTCCTTGAGAATGGACGGTTTCAGCTTGACCTGACCCGGCTTGTACACGCCGTGCACGTTGCCGAAGGTTGCCGCGAGCAGATAGGGCGCGCCTGACACCGCCCGCAGCCGCCGCGCGACCTCCAGGGTGTCCTCGGGTGTGGTGTAGAGCTTCGCGGCGGCGCTCGCCCTGACGCCGTCCTCCTCGCCTCCCACCACTCCAACTTCGATCTCGAGGAGCAAGTCGCTCTTCGTGAACCGTTCGAACAGCTTCACGGCAATGTCGAGGTTGTCTTTGAGCGCCAGCGCGCTGCCGTCGAACATGTGGCCGTTGAACAGGTTTGGTTCGCCCACGGCCCGCCGCCGCTCGGTCTCCTCGACGAGTGGCATCACGAACGCGTCCAGCTTGTCCGCCTGGCAATGGTCCGTGTGGAGCGCCACGTAGATCGGATACCGCGCCGCCACTCGGTGAACGTGCTCGGCAATCGAGATGGCGCCAAGCGCCATGTCCTTCACCGCGGCGCCCGAGGCGAACGCGCCGCCTCCCGTCGACACCTGGATGATCCCGTCGCTCTTGCTGTCGGCCAGCCCTTTGAGCACGGCGTTTGCCGTGGTGAGCGACGTGACGTTGATGGCAGGGTAGGCGAACTTCCCCTTCCGCGCGCGATCGAGCATCTCGCTGTACTGCCCATAGTCAACGACCGGCATCGGAAACCTCCCTCTGTGCCAGGTGAGTTATTGAGGCGCGCGAGTCCGAAGCTCCTCCCATCCGACCAACAGCTCTTCGATGAGCCGAAGCGTTTCGTCCCGGATTCGACGTTCGAGGCGGGTGAGGCGCGCCAGCTCGCGCGTCCGAACGGAGGCGTCCCGCGATCCCGCTTGGTCGACCACACTGTGGGCGCCCAGTTGCACGCCGGCGTCGTAGGCGATCTCGGCCAGATCCTGCACGGAGCGAAGATCGGACAGCCCGAGCTCGCGATAGGACGGGTCCCAACTGCGAATCCACCAGTCGCGCAACGGCCGCCCACGAGCGAGGACCTCCGGAATCACCAGCTCGGGACCGGCCGCAAGGATGGTGGGTTTCAGGCGTCCGAGCTGTCTCGCTCCGAGGATGACGCGAAGTGTCGGTTGATCGGACTGCGCTTCGAGGCACGGTATGCCGATCAACGACTGCACCTCTTTCGCTTCGACGAGCTCATCATCCTCGGGCGCGGGTGATGGTCCTTGGATGCGAATCAGAATCTTGGCCGAGACCGCGCTGCCGACACCCAGGCGCAGCCAGCCGGCGCGAGCGATTGTGAAGTAGCCCGGCGGCAGGTCCGGCTGCTCCGCATACACCGAGCGCGCGACCGCCGCTATCCCTGCGACGACCGCTCCTACGGACGCCTCAGTCATCGGCTCCATTTTCATTTCGCCCCATTCGAGAAATGCCGCCCGCGAGCGCGGTGCTTGCGCGCGCAGATGATCGACGATGCCCGGCTGAGGCGATCCAACGTCCGGCTCTGCCAGCGCCTTTCGATACCCTTCAAAGAACCGGTCGAACAGCGCTTCACGACTGGGAGTCCACGCGCGCTGACGCACTGCCAGATCGATCGATCCCAGGAACCGAACAATATCGACCAGTGCCGGGCCTCGAGCGGAGTCGTCGAAATCATCAAGACCCCACGCGTCCTTCGTCACCGCGAACTGTTCAACGTGCGCGTCGCCGTGGAGACGTGCGATCGGCAGATCCCGCATCTCATCAGCGAACACTTCGCACACACGCGTAGTCCAGGATCGGTTGACGAATCGAAAGTAGGCGAACGGATCAGCCCGCAGCCGATCGAGCAGATCGCCGGAGGCAACCTCGATGGCTCCCGGTTCGGGCCTTAGCTGCGCTGAGGCCGATGGCCCGATCAGCACGATGCCCATCGCTACGGCTAGACACAGCGCCGACCGGAGAGCGTTCGAGGTCATTGAAAGGGTTCCTAGCTGCCGAGCCGCACGATTGAATCAGGGCCGGCGTGGCGCGTCAAGAACGACAACATGGCAAGCCCTGGCGCGTCCCGATCTCCATCCAGTCGGAGGTCCTCCGAAATAGTGCAGCCTTCTCCCGGTTAAGCCCCGTGTATGGAGTCGTCTTCCCGCTTTCTTGCAAAGAGCTTGCTGTGCCGCCACAGGCACTGGCCTTGCGTAGTTTGCGATGTAAAGAGACGGAGAATCCGATGGGCAACTTCAACCTGGAACAGCACCAACTCACGGTTGCCGAAGTACACCGCAATCTCGCGCCGAGTGCGCTCTACGAGCACGCCATTCGTTACGAGAAGGACGCCAGCATTGCGGACAATGGAGCACTGGTCGCCTATTCCGGAGTGAAGACGGGCCGATCGCCCAAGGACAAGCGGGTGGTCAGACACCCGGATTCTGAGGGAAACGTGTGGTGGGGGCCGGTCAATATCCCGTGCGACAGCCAGACGTTCGCCATCAATCGCCAGCGCGCGATCGATTACCTCAACACGCGCGATCGGCTCTACTGCTTTGACGGCTTCGCCGGCTGGGACCCGACATATCGCATCAAGATCCGCGTCATCTGCTCTCGCCCCTACCATGCCCTCTTCATGCGCACGATGCTCATCCGGCCGACATTGAAGGATCTGGCGAGCTTCGGCACACCCGGACCTCACCATCTACAACGCGGGCGCCTTTCCCGCCAATCGCCTCACCGCCGGCATGGGCTCGACGACGAGCGTGGCCCTCAGCCTCGAAGATCGCGAGTTGGTCATCCTGGGCACCGAGTACGCCGGCGAGATGAAGAAAGGCGTCTTCACGGTTGCGAACTATTTCGCGCCCAAGCGCGGAATTCTCTCGATGCACTGCTCGGCAACGGCGGACAAGCAGACCGGGCGCTCGTCGCTGCTCTTCGGTCTGAGCGGGACTGGCAAGACGACGCTCTCCGCCGATCCCAAGCGGCACCTCATCGGCGACGACGAGCACTGCTGGAGCGACGAGGGGATTTTCAACATCGAAGGCGGATGTTACGCGAAGGCGATCAACCTGACGCCGGAGAACGAGCCGGACATCTTCCAGGCGCTCCGCTTCGGCGCCGTGCTCGAGAACGTCGTGCTCGACGAGGATCGCGCCGTCGACTTCACCAACACCGGCATCACGGAAAACACGCGC
This sequence comes from uncultured Acidobacteriota bacterium, assembly GCA_963818645.1. Lineage (GTDB taxonomy): Bacteria > Acidobacteriota > Vicinamibacteria > Vicinamibacterales > UBA2999 > Gp6-AA40. The sequence goes on from CAWFTF010000013.1 coordinate 17,980, forward strand.
GGCGCCTATCCGATCGAATTCATCCACAGTGCGAAAATCCCGTGCGTCGCCGGTCATCCGAGCGACGTCATCTTCCTGACGTGCGACGCGTTCGGCGTGCTGCCGCCGGTGAGCGCACTGTCGCCTGCGCACGCGATGTATCACTTCATCAGTGGGTACACCGCCAAGGTGGCCGGCACGGAAGTGGGCGTCACCGAACCGCAGGCCACGTTCTCACCCTGCTTCGGCGGTCCGTTCCTGGTATGGCATCCATACAAGTACGCCGAGCTGCTGGCAGCGAAGATGAAACAGCATGGCGCGCGCGTCTGGCTGGTGAACACTGGCTGGGGCGGCGGCGCCTACGGCACTGGCAAGCGCATCAGCCTCAAGCACACGCGCGCCATCATCGACGCGATCCATGACGGGACCCTCGCGAAAGTCAGGACCGAATGCGATCCGATCTTTGGCTTTGACGTCGCGACCGAGTGTCCAGGTGTGCCGCGCGAAATCCTGACGCCGCGCTCGGTATGGACCGACGCCTCGGCCTACGACAGAGCAGCAAGGAAACTTGCCGATCTGTTTCGCGAGAACTTCAAGAAGTACGAGTCTGGCGTCAGCGCCGAGATCAAGGCAGCGGGTCCGGCATGAAGATCGGCATCGTCGGCTGCGGCATGGTTGGCTCGACGTCGGCCTATGCGCTCCTCATGAGCGGCATCGGTCGCGAGATCGTGCTGGTGGACGTCAATCGCGCGCGCGCCGAGGCCGAGGCCAATGACATCTACCACGCGGTGCCCTTCGCGCACCCATTGACAGTGCGTGCAGGGGAGTACACGGATCTGGAAGGGGCGCGCGTGGTGGTCATCGCCGGGGGCGTTGCGCAGAAGCCGGGTGAAACGCGACTGCAACTGCTGCAGCGCAACGCCGAGGTGTTCCGGCAGATCGTCCCGTCGGTGCTGCGTGCCGCGCCCGACGCGGTGCTGCTCGTCGTCACCAATCCGGTCGACATCATGACGCATCTCGCGGCGCATTTCGCCGCCGAGTTCGGCGTACCGCACACACGTGTGTTCGGGTCTGGCACGACGCTGGACACCGCAAGATTTCGCGCCCTCCTGGGACGGCACTTCCAGGTGGATCCGCAGCACGTGCACGCCTACGTGATCGGCGAACACGGCGACTCGGAAGTGCTGGTCTGGTCGCAAGCCACGATCGCCGGGTTGAGTCTCGACGAGTTCGTCACGGTTCACGGCACGCCGCTCACGGCAGCCGAGCGGCAGGACATCGACGGCAACGTCCGCCACGCCGCGTATCAGATCATCGCCGGCAAAGGCGCGACGTACTACGGGATCGGCAGCGCAGTCGCGCGCATCGTCGACGTGCTGCTGCACGACCAGCGCGCCATCCTGACGATCTGTTCGCGCATCACCGGGGTACCGGACTGCGACGGCGTGACGCTGGCGCTGCCACACCTCGTCGACGGCGAGGGGGTGCACGCAACGATTCCGCTGGCTCTCGATGCGGGGGAACGCGAGGGGCTGCGTCGAAGCGCGAAGGTGCTGCGCGAGGCGATGGCGTCGCTGACTCTGTCATGAGTTGGCGTGCGACACGCGGTCGCGCAGAGATGAGGACACGCATCATGGAAGGAAACTGTCATGGCTAGGATCGCGATTCACGGTTTCGGTCGCATCGGTCGGTCGTTGATGCGGGTGGCACTCAAGGACAACTTGTTCGTTCCCGTGTCGATCTCCGACATCAAGGATGTCGCGACGTTGGCAGCGCTGTTCGAAGTCGATTCCAACTACGGCCGCTGGCCTGAGGAGGTCACGGCGAAAGACAGCTGCTTCGTCATTGGTGGTCGCGAGATCCCGTACTTCGACTCGATGAAGGCGCTGCCGAACTGGAAGGCCCTCGGTGTCGATCTGGTGATCGACTGCACAGGGCGGGCGTCCACGCGTCCCGGCGCCCAGGCGCATCTCGATGCCGGCGCCAGGCGGGTACTGATCAGCGCGCCGAGCAAGAAGCGCGAAGACTGCGATGCCGTACTGCTACCGGGCATCAACCTCGACACGTTCGACCCCGAGCAACACAAGATCGTCAGCCTGGCGAGTTGCACGACCAACGCGCTGGCGCCGGTGGTCAAGGTCGTGATCGAGAATTTCGGCATCAGATACGGCCTGTTCTCGACCGTCCACGCCTACACCAATACGCAGGCGCTGACCGACCAGCCGATGAAGGACCGGCGCGACTCGTGGGCCGCGACCGAGAACATCATCCCTTCTTCGTCAGGTGCGGCACGCGCGCTCGCCTTCATCTGGAAGGACCTCAAGATCTCTGGCAAGGCGTACCGCGTCCCGACGCGTACCGGGAGCATTGCAGAGCTGAACCTCCTCACCGAGCGTCCCGTGACGGTCGAGCAGGTCAACGATGCGTTCCGCAAGGCGGCCCGCGTTCCACCGTTGAAGGGCGTGATGTCCGTGCTGGAAGACGAATGGGCATCATCGCGCATCGTCGGCGATCCGCATTCGTCGATCGTCGATCTGCCGCTGACGGCGATCCAGGGCGATTTGCTCTCCGTCGCTGCCTGGTACGACAACGAGATGGGCTACTCGACTCGCCTGGCCGAAACGGCAGCGCGTATCGCGGTCTAGTCGATCTGCGGTCCGATCCGAGGGAGATGCACCGACGCGTGCGCTGCTACTGTCCCGGCCGCGTGGTTCGCGGCATAAGTCCCGGAGCGCGGCGCCCGGAAGGCAAGGGGTCCGAAGTTTCTTGTATCGCGGGGAATCGATCTACCGGACGGAGCGCCGACCGATCCGCTAACCGCTGAGACCATATGCGGACTCGGTAATCACAAGAATGCGTTGGTCAACGAAATCATGGCGAGGGAAGGAGTCGAGGCGTATCCGGGGTCAGTCAAGGATCGCGCGAGGGACACCGACGATCGCGGGCCACGACTCGGTAGTCGGTCGGGTCGACGTGCATGCGCGAATTGCCAGCGTTAGGTCGATAACGGCGTTACGGGTCGGACGAGTACAACAGTCGTCAACAACAACGCCTTCACTAACCTGATGGCGAGAGCCAACCTCTGGGCGGCCGCAAGGACGCTGGAGCAGATCCGCGCGAGCAACCCCGAGCGGTTCGACGAGTTGGCACACCTCACCTCCCTGAACGAATCCGAGATCACCGAATGGCAGACCGCCGCGACCGGATGTACGTGTACGACGAGACCTCGGGAATCCATCTCCAAGACGACGATTTCCTGAGCAGAAAGCGTGGACTTCGCGAACACCCCGGAGAAGTACCCGCTGCTGCTGCACTTCCATCCGCTCGTCATCTACCGCCACAACGTCGTGAAGCAGGCCGACATCGTCCTGGCGATGTTGCTGCTGGGCGACGAATTCTCTCGAACAGAAACGCCGGAACTTTGACTATTACGATCCGTTGACCACCGGCGACTCATCGCTGTCGGTGTCGATTCAGAGCATCGCGAAGAGCGAGCTTATCGGGCACAAGTGAGCGATGAGCAACTGCTGCACGAGTTCGCCATTGAGGATCACGAGACAGCCGCCGAACTGGATCGTGCCGCACGCGAACCCGTCGACTGACGGTTCGACCACGATAGGCAACCACTCCGCTTCGGCACGAAAGGCGAGCCTGGAGCCCAGGAACTGTTTCAGGCCGGCGCCGAAGCCGAATGAAAAGCGGGTGAACCCTTCCTGCGCCGCGCCGAGGTGCGTGACGCCGAGGCTGCCGGTCAGAAACGATCGAAGTCCTTTCACTTCGGGAATGACGAACTCCCGGGTGAAGTCCGCGTGAAACTGGTTCAGCTCGACGTCTCCGACGGACGCCCCGAGGAAAGCGAACGGAGCGTCGAACCGCAACGTCGACGTCGACTGCGTCCAGCGGAACTCGACGAGGGAGAAGTCGTCGAAACGAACGCCGGCGGAGAACCCGTAACTCGTCGCATCTTTCAACGTGGCTTCAATCTGCGCGGCGCCGTCCGGCTGAATGTCGAAAGTTCCGCCCAGCCGTGCCCCGATGAACGGCGTCAGCTCGAACGACTGGATCTCGACATACTGCGCGCGAGCGGGCGCGGCGCCAGCCAGGATCGCTGCCAGCGTCAGGCAGACGACCGTTGCTCTCGAGGAAACTCGATGGAAGTGCTCGAGCGGGATGCGCATGGCGGCTACGTTACACCCCGAGACACTCCGAATCACGATGCGAAAGGCATCGCCGGTGCGCACAGCGGCATGTCCTGTCCTGGTATCTGCAGACGTAGCTGCAATCCGGGAAGTAGACGCACGCGTCCCGCTCTCTGGTTGACCGGTGCGCAGAACACGGCCTATCCTCCTGCCGGGAGAGGTTCCTCATGAAAGCCCGAATCGTCGTTGCGACCATCCTGATGCTCGTCCCGTACCTGGTACTTCCAGGGCAGGCGCAAACGCGCGGCGTGAGCATCGACCAGTTGGTGGCGCCGATCGCTCTGTATCCGGATGCTCTGATCGCCCAGATCCTGCTGAGCGCCGCGGACCCTGCGCAAGTCGAGGAATTCGATCGGTGGCTGGCGGCGAACAACAAGGCGCTGAGCGGCTCGACGCTCCAGGACGCGGCTGTCAAGGCGGGCTTCGAGGCCAGCTTCGTCGCGCTCGCCCTCTTCCCACAGGTCGTCAGGCAGATGGCGTCGGACCTGAACTGGACGAAGTTGCTCGGTGGAACCTTCGCCAGCAACCAGGATCTGATCTTCGACAGCATCCAGAAGTTGCGGCGCCAGGCGCAGTCCGTGGGGACGTTGAAGACGACCCCGCAGCAGGAGGTGACGACCCAGACGACTTCGTCTGGTGAACAGGTGATCATCATCGAGCCGACCAATCCGCAGGTCGTCTACGTGCCGCAGTACAACCCGCAGGTTGTCTACACGCAGGCGCCGAGCACCACCACGGTCGTCATCCAGGAAGACGACGACGATTGGGAAGAGGCTGTTGCGGCTGGCGTCATCGGCTTCACGGCCGGGGTCGCGATCAGCTCCTTCTACAACCCGTACTATTACGGCCCGTACGGATGGTACGGCGGGGCCTACATGTACAACGACGGTTGGGACGACTACTTGGATCACCGCGAGGATGCGCGCGAAGACTGGATGGACCACCGCGAAGACATCGCGGAAGACCGCGGCGACAGGGCAGGCGATCGCCAGGAAAACCGCTCGGATCGCGCACAAAACGCCCAGGAGAATCGGACTGATCGCCAGGAAAACGACCGCGGGCAGAACGCCCAGCAGCAGCGGACCGAACGCCAGCAGAGCCGATCCGACACTCGCGCTTCGGGGCAGACACAGCGCAGCCAGTCAGCCACGGCGACGCCGAGTGCGCAGGGGCAGCGGACCACGCGTTCGGGCAGCGCCGAGGCACGCGGATACAGCGGCGGCACCAGGACTCAAGGCGTGCAGCAGCGCAGCGGCAGCTCGGACGCGTATTCAGGTTATTCGCGCGGTTCATCGCAGCGGTCGTCGAGCGCCCGGGGACAGAGAAGCCGTTCCAGCAGCGCGCGAAGCGGGGGCCGGCGGCGGCGGGTAGATGCCGATCCTTCGTCCGTCGCGGTCTGGCGCTCGTGGGCGTGTTGGCGCTGGTCGTCGTTTCGGCGTGCGCGCGGACAGAAACGACCCCCTATCGTACGTTCGCCACGCCCGAGGAGGCAGTGGATGCGCTTGCTGCTGCCACGAAGGCCGGCGAACTCGACGCATTGATCGCGATCTTTGGACCCGCTGGTCGCGAGCTGGCGGGATCGTCGGATCCGGCGACAGCCCGCATGAACCGCCAGGTCTTCTTGGCCGCCTCACGCGAGCGCAAGCAGTTGGTCGAGGACAGCCCGACTCGCCGGACGCTGGTCATCGGCAACGAGGAGTGGCCGTTTCCGGTGCCGATCGTGAAAGAAGGCGACCGCTGGCGGTTCGACACGGAAGCCGGCAGAGAAGAAGTGATCTCCCGGCGCATCGGGCGCAACGAGATGTCGGCCATCGACAGCGGCCGCGCCTACGTCGCCGCTCAACTGCGCTACGCGGAACAGGGCCACGACGGCAAGCCTGCCGGCCTGTATGCGATGACGTTCAACAGCGATCCTGGCAAGCAAAACGGCCTGTACTGGCCGGCCGCGCGGCGTCAGAAACTGAGTCCGCTCGGCGACCTGGTCGCGCAGGCCGCCCTTGATGGCACGACGCTCCCCAGCCCGACGCCACCGACGCCGTTTCGTGGCTACTACTTCAAGATCCTGAAGGAGCAAGGCGCCGCCGCGCCAGGCGGGGCGAAGAACTACGTGGTGAAGAACGTCATGTCCGGAGGGTTTGCGCTGGTCGCCTGGCCGGCGGAGTACGATGTGACCGGCGTGATGACGTTCATCGTCGGTCCAGACGGGGTCGTTCGCGAGCAGGATCTGGGGCCGAAGACAGACGCCGTAGCGCCGGCGATCACCGTTTTCAACCCCGACGATTCGTGGGCGCCGGTCGAGTAGGTCGCACCGCGGCAAGGCCACGCGGGTCCCGCGCAGATAATGGACCGACGCGTGCGCTGCTAGCGACGAGGCTTCGTCAGCTGCCGAAACGCTATCGAGGATGCCACGCGAAACTTGTTGGCGTAGGCGTCGTGATTACGTTCCAGGTCGGCCAGGCGATACACGTAGTTGACCGTCAAGCCGTAGGAGCGACGCAGTCCGGTGGCTGAAGTGTCGCCCATCCAGTTGAGTCGCTCCAGCCTGGCGCCGTTGGCGAGGTGAAAGCGGGCGACCGGATCCTGTACGCCACGGCCATCGTCCATGGAAATCAGATAGCGCGCGCACCGTTGCATCATTTCCTCGCGAAGTGCGCCGGGCGCAATAGCGATGTCTGCGGCAGCAATGTCATCACCCTTCGCGACCAGCGTCGCCAGCGCCGGTGAGATCGATCCCGGCGCGGTGGCCGCCCGTTCCGCGAGCCACGAGCGGAACCCGGGGATTGGTGAGAGCGTTGCGAATGTCCTGACGTTGGGAAACTCCTTGCCGAGATCGTCGACGACCTGCTTGATGAGCACGTTCCCGAACGACACACCCCTCAGGCCCTGCTGGCAGTTCGTGATCGAATAGAAGATCGCACAGGTGGCGCGGGCCGGATCGTCGACGCGCGAGTCGGGATCGAGCAGCGGCTGCACCTGGGCTGTCACGGCCCGGGTCAACGCAACCTCGATGAAGATCAACGGCTCCTGCGGAAGCGCCGGATGGAAGAACGCATAGCAGCGGCGATCAGATTCCAGGCGACGCCGCAGGTCGTGCCACCCCTGAATCTGGTGGACAGCTTCGTATTGAATCAGCCGCTCGAGGACAACCGCCGACGTCTGCCAGTCGATCCGGGCCAACGTCAGGAAGCCGCGATTGAACCACGACCTGAACAGGTGCGTCAGGTCGGCGTCGATTTCGGCGCGATGCGGATGGTCACCGAGCGTACGCAACAGCCGCCGACGCATTTCCACCAGGACGGCGGTGCCTCCCGGTGCCATGTTGCAGCGCCGGAACAGTTCCTGGCGTGGCGGTTCGACGGCCTCTTGCAAGGCGAGCAGGTTCGCTGGCGACGCATCGAGCCGGTATGCTGCCGCGGCCTGCCGCACCGTCTCGGCATCGACCGAGAATGTCGTCACCAATCGATCGAAAAACCACTCGACCTCTTCCTCACTGAGCCGCTGATAGGCGCCGAGCACCTCGGCGGCCACTCGGGCGCCCGAGACTTCCCCGCGCTCCGTGAGCAGCGCCCGGCAGAGCTCGATTGTGCGGTCGACATCCCGGGTCCGCGCGGCTCGGACGCGAGGATCGTCGGGATTTCGTGAGCGAAGGAAGCGTGACAGATCGAGTGGCATGAACGTCCTCTTTGATTGTAGGACGCTCGTATGTCGCGCGTACGTCGGTCACCGCGGTCACTTCACAAATGTGCCCAGGGCGACCATTCGGAACAATGGCATCGCCCGCGATCCTCAGAAAGGACTGATCTCCTTCTCTTTCGGCCGCTGCATGCCCTTCTCGTGGTACTCCTCCCAGATCTTCGCCCACGGCCGGCCATACATGTCGGGCACCTTGAATGGAATCACCGTGCCTGCAACGACAGGCTTCGCGCGTCCCTCGACCGGGAAGATCGTCTGGACACATTCGATAAACGTGTAGGGCTCGCCGGATTCGAAACCGCTCGTACGTTCGAGCGTGCGGATCATCCGGATCGGTGCCACGAGCGCTTCCGGGTCGTAGAAGATGCCTTCGTGGTTGAGGCCGAGGAACTTGCCGTCCTTGTCGCGGTTCGGCGTGTAGATCTCGATCGTCTGCAGCTGGCCCGAGAACTCCGGGTTGCCGTGCACCTTCCAGCCCTGGACGTTCGACGTCCAGGTGATCAATGCGTCGCCATCCCAGAATCCGATCGTGTCGCCGTACCAGCGCGGAACCTCCGCGCCGAGATGCGGCGCCGCGCCGTCCATGTTGAACGTGCGGCCGATGTGGATGTTGGTGATGAAGTTGTCTGCATCACCGGCGAGGAACTGCACGAGCGTGGGGGTGACGATCACCGAGTGTGGCTGGTTGGTGACGGCGTGATAGTGCCAGCGCCGCATGAAGCCCTCCGGCCAGCGGTACTGCGCCGGCCATTGCGGCGCGTTGTCGTGAGCGTCGTGATAGGCCTCCTGCACCATGCGCGTCTGGTACTCCTCCGTGAGCAGCGAGAGGATGGTCGGATATTGATTCCACAGGAGCTCCGCGTACCAGTTCTGTCCGCGGTGCCACACGTAGCGCCCGCTCCACTCGCCCGGCACCGTCGCATATGTGTGCTGTGTCGGCCCACCGCGGCGCTTCGCCTCGTCAAGGAGCGCTTCGTAGTGCGCCTGTGCGGTCTTGAACGTGTAAGGGCTGACGATGGCCTCGCGCGGATAGTCGCGATCGCAGAAGCCCCACGCGGCCGACATCGGCGGCTTGTCGCCAATCATTCCGCCCCGCCACTGCGACTCGAGCCCGTACGGGCTGTTGCAGCGGAAATACCGCTTGTCGGTCCACAGCGCACGGTCGGCGTAAAAATCCTTCGACGTGAAGACGTCAACGTTGAGCGGCTCGACTCCGTCGGGTGCGGCGCCATTGCGCGCGGACGCAAAGAATTCGTTGAGCCGATTGCCAGACGCCGCAGGATCGAATGGACCAACGAGCCAGTGCTTCTCTGGATATCCCTTGATCTCCGTAAAGGGAAAGGCCTCGATGTCGTCTGCCTTTGCCCAGAGGTCGGCCGGGATCGCCGGCGTCAACGGTGCACCGCGCCCCACACTGGTGAACGTGGTCTTGGGCACCTCGCTCGTGGAGCACGACAGCGACGTGATCGCAATCAGCGCACCGACAACGGCGCTCCCGCATTTCAACTTACGTATCTGCAACATTCGTCATCCTCGCGCGCATCATAGGACCCTCGTCCCGCCCTCGTCGAGGCGAAGGTGGAGTCTCGTCGCCGTGCGCACTCCTGCGCAGCCGGGATTGTCCGTCGTGAAAACGGCTGGAGAACATGGTTCGTTAGTCTGCGCCCAGACAGACGCCGGCACCCACAAGATTTGAGATCGTCGCCGAAGACAAGCGTTTCATCCCGTTCACGAGGCGGCCCGGGAATTGCCCCCTGTCCAGTTCAGGGGCACATGGCGCACATACTCGCAATCGAACCGGATCGGGAGAGAAGTGTCATTCTCAAGCGGCTCGTCAAAGAATCGCTGAACATCGACGTGGTGCTCGCGGAATCGGCCGACCAGGCAATCGCGAGGCTGACTGAAGCGCCACCGGACGTCATCCTGACGTCGAGCCTGCTCGCACCACACGAAGACGACCACGTCGCCACGCATCTGAGACTGTCCCCCGCTCTCGATCACTTGCCGGTGCTGACGATTCCTCCCCTGGTCGAGCACGCGGCCGAGACACCGAAAAGGAGCCTCCTGTCGCGCGTGCTGCCCCGCCTCCGGCGCCGGCAACCGATTTCACCGACCTACGATTTCAGGGCGGTCGCGATGCGAATCGAGGACGCGCTCGAGGAATCACGGATGAGCGCGCGCCACAACGAGGACGATCGTCCAGCGCGCCTGATGCTCCTCGAAGCCAAGCGCACCTTGCTCCTCGAAGCCGGACGAGGCCCGGACCAGTCCGAGCCGCTCAGCCTGGCTCAGCTCGATACAGAGTTCCGCCTCGTGGATCGCCGGGATCACACGGCGCGCGCGCAGCGATGGGGCGGTGACCAGCTGCCGTGGCTCAGCGCGGTCAGGCTCACGTGGGGCGCTGACCTTCGCCTGATCAACATCTCGCGAAGCGGGCTCCTGGTGGAATCCGGAGTTCGCTTCACACTCGGCAACCGTGCTGACTTCGAGCTCGAAAGCGCCGAACACGGTCTCATCGTCAAAGCCAGGGTGGTTCGCTCGGACGTCTCGCAGGTGGGGAGTCTCGGAGTGAAGTACATCGCGGCAGCGGTCTTCGAGCGGCCGTTCCAGATCCTCGATCCGCAAGGCTCACACCGAGAGGCGGAGCCGAATCACTTCAGCCTCGCGATCGCATGACGGTGCGAATCCAGCGTCCTACATCAGCACACGAATGATGTCCGAACGCGTGATGATGAACGTCTTGTCGGTCTTGAAATCGCGGACGAGAACCGCCGGGTTCGCCGGCGTGATCATCGTGGACAGCAGCTCGACCGGCGTCGAGATGTCCACGAACGGAAACGCCGGCTGCATGATGGTCTCGACGGGCTCCTTTTTCACGCCGAGCGCGCGCACGATCTCCTCGTAGAGGTGCGCCTCGTTCAGCGAGCCGATGATGCGGCCGTCCTTGGTGACCGAGACCTGCGAGAAATCGTGGAGGCTCATCAGCTTGGCCGCTTCCCCCACGGTGCGCGCGGCTTCGACCGTGAAGAGCTCGCCGGACACACCCGCCGCGACGAGGTCGCGTGCCGTCGTGCCGGTCACTTCGAGGAACCCCTTCGCGCCCATCCACTCGTCGTTGTACATCTTCCCCATGTAGCGCGACCCGTGGTCGTGAAACACGACGACCACCACGTCGCCTTTCTTGAAGTGCTCGGCAAGCTGGATCACGCCGGCCATGGCGGCGCCCGCCGAATTGCCGGCGAAGATGCCCTCCTCGCGCGCCAGCCGGCGCGTCATGATCGCGGCGTCCTTGTCGGTCACCTTCTCGAAGTGGTCGATGATGGTGAAGTCCACGTTGCCGGGAATGAAGTCCTCGCCGATCCCTTCGGTGACGTAGGGGTAGATCTCGTTCTTGTCGAAGATGCCGGTCTCCTTGTACTTCTTGAACACCGATCCGTAGGTGTCGATGCCCCACACCTTCACTTTCGGATTGCGTTCCTTCAGGTAACGCCCGATTCCGCTGATCGTCCCGCCGGTGCCGACGCCAACGACAAGATGCGTCACGGCACCGCTCGTCTGCTCCCAGATCTCTGGCGCTGTCTGCTCGTAGTGCGCCTGCGTGTTCGACGCGTTGTCGTACTGATTCGCCTTCCACGCGCCAGCGATCTCGCTCTGCAGCCGCGAAGACACCGAATAGTATGAACGCGGATCCTCAGGGTCGACGTCTGTCGGGCACACGATCACCTCGGCACCGAACGCCTTCAGCGCGTCGATCTTCTCCTTCGACTGCTTGTCCGTCGTCGTGAAGATGCAGCGATAGCCCTTGATCGCTGCAACGATGGCCAGGCCCATGCCGGTGTTGCCGGACGTCCCCTCGATGATGGTGCCGCCAGGCTTGAGCTGACCGCTGCGCTCGGCATCCTCGATCATGCGGAGGGCGATGCGGTCCTTGATCGAGTTGCCCGGGTTGAAGGTCTCGACCTTGGCCAGGACGGTGGCCTCGGTCACATCGCGGGTGAGCGCGTTGATGCGAACCATCGGCGTGTTGCCGATGGCATCGAGAATCGTGTCGCAGATCTTGACGCCGGCAGGTTGTCCCACGTTGTTGATTGTAGGCTACCGGCCTGCCTGCTCCGCCTGCCAGAGGTGCCGGTGTTGGTGACGCGGAAGAATCGACAAGGCTGAGAAGATGTTGTAGCGGACCGAGGCGTTGAACGGCGAGGACATCTTCACGCGGTCGATGGGCAAGCCTTCGGAGGCACGCGTCAAGGCGATCTGTTCCGACTGCAGGCGATCGAACTCGGCCATGACTTCCTCCGCCGAACGATCGCTGGCGGGCACGAACGACGGTATCGTCTTCGACTTGAATCGCCCGGGAGCACTGATCGATTTCCAGAGCAACCAGCCAACCAGATCGCGACGATAGCGCATCTCCAGCCGCGCGTCCGGAGCGGCGCGCGTCATCGAGGCCCTGTTGAATGAGCGGGATCATCGCGATGGCGGTGAGATTCAAATGCGCGACGCACTCACCCGGTGACCAGGTTTCCGGCGCCGGCCGGCGGTTCCATCGGCCTGGCGCGAGACTGCCGTGCAGATTCCGAATGCGTGCCGAGGCGGAGTTGAATTCGCGGACGATGTCTTCGAGCTGGGGATGCACGAGGTGGATCTTATGCGGTCCGAGGGGCGGGTGCGAGGGTGCGACGGTCCGGTCCGAAGGTGCGAAGGTCCAGGTGCGAAGGTCTACCGCCGCCTCATCGGACCGCCGCGATCCGGCGTCATCTGAACGTGAAATACACGGCGCCCAACAGGCAGAGACCGGCCCACAGGAAGTTCCAGTCAATCCCCTGACGCATGTAGAAGACGGCAAACGGCACGAAGACGCTCAGCGTGATCACCTCCTGAAGAATCTTCAACTGCGCCAGCGACATGGTCGTGAAGCCGATCCGGTTGGCAGGCACCTGCAACAAGTACCGAACAGCGCGATCCCCCAACTGACGAACGCCGCGATGTACCACGGACGTCCCGCCAGGTTGCGCAGATGCGCGTACCACGCAAAGGTCATGAACACATTGGAAGCAATGAGGAGTCCGATCGTCTGAACGGAAATGGGCATGAACAGGATTCTAGCCGGTCGAACCTGAACACGAAGCGACGCGTCCTCGTCTTCGTGCCCTCGCACCGCCGACTAGTGTGTCATCGCATACAGGATCGCGTTGATCCCGACGGCGTATCCCCGAGGCGAGAACTGATAGAAGTAACGCGGGTCCTCGCCTTCGCGCTCCCAGGCATCCGAGATGTCGGTGTTGTGCGTCATCAACACCATGATGTTCCCGCGCGCGTCGAAGATGGCGCGGAAGTGCGGTTCGGCGCTGTCCGCGCCCCGCTCGGATGTCTCGTGCGGGTTGCCGCGCCACGCCTGGATCGAAGGGATCTGTGGAAGCTCGCTGACTTGAAACTGCGTGCGATAGATCGGATGCGCCGGCGTCAGATCCTGGATGGGATACTCGTCCGGCGGCAGCACGCGGCCGATCTCATTGACCCAGTCGGCCCACGCATAGCTGCCCCAGAAGTCATCCACCCAGAGGAAGCCGCCCTTCTTCAGGTAGGCACGCAGCGCCTCGACCTCGCGCGGACTGAACGTCACCGTCCCAACGTCTTCCATGTGCAGGTAAGGACACTGAAACAGCGCGTCGTCGGTCAGCCGAACCGTGACGTAGTCGGGACGTCCTTCCGCGTCGAACTTGACGCGCGTCCGCGTCAGCTCGGACAAGCGAATCGAGAAATTGAGATCAGCATCGGGATAGTCAGTGGACCAGCCCTGCCCGCCGGCCTCACCGCGTGTGCTGGTGTAGATGCCACGGCAGAAATTGAATCCGGTACCGAACGTATCTGCTTTCGGAAAACGTGGAGGGAACCGGCTGCGGAAGCCGAAGCCGAACCCGCGGCCGAATTGCGCAGCCGCCGCGCTCGCGAGGCAAAGCACGAGCGCGACAGCCACAAGAGAGCGGAATCTCACCGCGGCGCTTGACCGAGAGACCGGTAGTACTGCTCAACCAGCTTGCGGAACGACTCGGGCACCTCGTCGGATCCGGAGAGCACGATCGCGCCGGTCTTCGCGTCGAGCTGCCGACGCAAGCCGAACTCGAACCGCTTCAGACTGTCAGCGACAAACGCCTGCAACCGGGCCAGCTCCTGGACGTTCTGATAGACACGGTCGTCCTGCAGCTGACGCAGCGCGTTGACGATTTCGTCCAGCTCGCGCGGGTCGATGTTTTCACCGCGCAGCACGCCACGGAGCTCCTGCGCCTCCTGCGCGTACTGACGCGCCTCGCCGCGAAGCTGCCGGACGTCCTCGGGGGTCAGGCGAACCGGGCCGCCCTCCCACCATCCACCCCACGTGGATCCGCCTCTCCAGGCGCCGCCGCGATCGTAGCCACCACCGGCCGCATTGCGTCCGTCGCCGCCCTGCTGTCCGCCGCCATTGCCAGCCTGCTGACCATTCTGACCTTCACCCTGACCTTGACCCTGACCCTGACCTTGGCCTTGGCCCTGCTGACCTTCCTGGCCTTGGCCTTGTTGCCCTTCCTGGCCTTGCTGGCCACTGGCCTGCTGGCCTTCACCCTGTTTGCCTTCACCCTGTTTGCCTTCACCCTGCTTGCCGTCACCCTGCTTGCCGTTCTGCTGCGCGCGCTCCCGAGTGCGCTCCTGCAGCGACTCGGCCGCGCGAGCGAGACGCTCGGCACGACGCTGTGCGTCCTCCCGCTTGTCGCCGGGCGCGCCCTGACCGAGGGCTGCCTGCGCTTCATTCAGGCGCTGACGCATTTCCTCGATCCCGCGCGAGATGTCGCCCTCAGCAGCATTTGCCTGCTGATTCGATCCGCGGCTGACCAACGCCTTCGAGTAGCGCACCGCATCGCGCAGGCGATTGTCTCGAATGGCGCCGGCGGCCTCGGCCATCTTGCGTGAGGCCGGACGCTCTTCGCGGCTCGCATCGCGCGCGGCATCGTCGAGATCGCCTTCGAGCTTCCCGAGCTTCTCCTCGAGCTGATCCTTCTTCTCGTTGATCTGACGAGCCGCCTGCGTTCGCGCGGACGGATTCGCGGCCAACTGACGAACCTGATCGGAGATCTCCTGCTGCATGCGGGCGACCTCTTCAGCGTCGCGCTTCGCATCGGCGATATCGCGCTCAGCCCGCTGCGTGAGCGATCGCTGCAGCCCCTTCTCGGTTTCGCGCAGGCGCTCGAGCGCCGCCTGTGCTTGTGCCGACGCATTGGCATCGTTGCCCGCTGCCGCACGCCGCATCGCATCGGCTGCTTCGCGTGCCTGACGCGCCGCTTCCTGCAGTTCGGGCCGCTGTTCCTCGCGGGCCAGCCGCTCCAGTCGACGCGCCGCTTCTTCGGCCTGTTCAGCAAGCGCGCGCTGCTGCGCACTGCCACCGCTGCTGCCGCCCTGACCCTGGAGCGCACGCCGACGCTGACGCTCGGCCTCCTGCTCCTGGCGTCGCGCCAGCTCCTTCAGCTTCTCGAGCAGCTCGTCAACCTCGCGATCGTTCTGCTGCTCCGACGCCTGATTGGCGGTCTCGTAGCGATTCGCCATCTGGTCGAGCTCCTGCTCGAAGATCTCAGACAGCTCCTGCTGCATCGCTCCGCCGCCACCACCGCCGCCGCCACCCTGCTGACGGCTGACGCTGATCTGCGTCTCGTACTCTTCCTCGGCCTTCTGAAGGATCTGCAGCGCCTTGTTCTCTGGCGGCAGCGCCTTATCCGGGCTCGCCGCGCTCAACCTGCCTTCCGCGTCCTTCATCGCGGCGACGGCCTGCGGCAGATACTCGGCAATCTTGGCGAACGCTGGATCGCGCTCGACCAGCTGACTGTTCATGCGGGTGAGCAGACCCTCGACCTGTTCGCGCAGCCGCGACTGCGAGAGCGACACGACCGTGGAGTTCTCCTTGAACTTCTGCGCGCTCAGCGACTTGCGATCGCGCTGGACGTTGAACGTCGCCGAGATAATCTGACGCTGCTGCTCGGAGAGCGCTTCCACCTGCCCGGCTCCGCCGCCGCCACCGCCGCCGCCGCCGCCCTGCGACTGCGCCTGCTTGAAGTCCTTCTTGAACGGACGAATACGCAGGAAGTAGAGATTGCTCGAGGCCGATTTCGCGCCGGTGGAATCGTTGTCCGTCGCACGCGCGTAGTACGAAACCGAGTCGCCGGTCTCGACGCCGAGCTCTTCGAGATAGAACGTGTGTCCGGCCGTCACCTCCGGCAACCGCGACGTCCCGGAGAACAGCTTCACGACCTTCTCAGGTCCACCGTTCACCGAGTACACGAGCTCGAGGTTACGAACGCCGAAGTCGTCTTCCGCGGCCGCCTCGACGAACACCTCTTCGATCGACGACACCGACGTATCGCGTCCCGGCCGATTGAACGACACCGACGGCGCCTGATCGTCGAGCACATCGATCGTGTACTGCGGTGACGCTGCTGCGAACTCGCCGGAGGGCGCCTTGAGCTCCACGCGATACGAGCCGTCGCGCTCGGCCTTGAACGACGCCGTCAGCGAGCCATCGGCCTGCGGCATCAGATCGAGCGCGTCCTTGTCGTTCAGCATGATCCGGCCGCCCTGCGTCTTCATCGTCGGGAAGACGCGCAGCTGCACGTCAGTGCCGCGAAGCACGGCGATGTCGCCCGCGTCCTCGATCTTCTGCGGCTCGAGCCCTGTGTACGCCGGGAAGTGGTATTCGACTTCCAGTCGCTGGACGTACGGCACGTCAACGACCTGCAGCGTGTGAATCGGCGACTGCACGCCATCGGCGACAATCTGGTACCACGTTGGCGCGTTCACATCGAACACCGCGCCCTCGTACTTCCCATCGTCGTTGCGCACGAGCGGAACCGGCTCGAACTCACCGGTCGGCGCGCGCCGCACCATCAGCACCACGTCCTCGGACGCAAATCCGATGAGCGACGCCTTGATTGTCTGATCGGCGCCCTTCGGCACCGTGGCATCGCCGGGTGTGACCTCGATGCGATAGGGAGACGCGGCCTGCACGCTCTCGGCCCAACTCAGCATCGCGGACATCGCGTGACGCAGAAATACCGGACCGACCCAGAGGGCGAGCAACGTGACGGCAGCAACCGTACCAAGAGCGAGCGCGTTTCGCTTGAGCGGACGCATCTCGACGCGGTGCGCCGCATTCAGATTCGCGCACACCTCGAGCGCCTGTTCGACGACGCGTTTGACGAGGGCTTCAGATTCAGATGGGTTTCCCGTGCGGCTGGACTCTACGGCGCTCAGCAACGTCGCCTGAAGCGACGGCTCGTGCTCTTCCAGGTAGAGCGCCACTTGCTCGTCAGTCACCCGCTGCCGGAGCGGACGCACGAGGAACCAGTAGACGGAAGTCGCCAGGGTGACGGCCAGGGCCACGCGCGCCAGCACGATCGAGAACGGGCTGAAGCGATCCCACTGCATCAGGAACGCAGCGATGAGGAAGAAGGCCACCAGGATCGCGAGCGCGCGAACGACACCGCGCAGCGCGAGCTTCAAACGCCAGCGGCGGCGTACTTCCGCGATGATGCCGAGCAGATCCGTCGGCACTGAAGTACGTCGCAGATAGTCGAGCATGAGGGCCCTCCAGGCTGACTCGTAGCCGGTTGCTCGTAGTTTACGCTTTCGCCATACGGTTGGACAGGAGCGTATCGGCCCCGAGCAGCAGGATTCCCGCGACGAGCAGATACCACCACAACCGCTGATTCTTCTCTTGGGCTTCCGGCGTCAGCGGGACACCGGTTGGCGTGCCGGCCGACCCGTCACCGCCATCCACCGCCGCCGCGGTGATCTCGCGCGGATCCATCGGCGTCAGGTCAGCTTCGGCTGGATCCACGTTGGCTGCCACAATCGCGTCGGCCTGATTCGCGTCACCGCGGATCTCATAGAAACCCTGCTCCGTCAGCTCGAGCACGTCGGTCCCTTCATCGTCGAGCGGGAGGCGGCGTCCCGATGGCGTCAGCACGACACGCTGCGCCGCAGCCCCGCGGGCCGCAACCGCGGACGCATTGAGAACCTGCCCGACCGTGAGCCACGGCTCCGGTTCGGTATAGCCCGCGAGATGACGCACGGCCTGATGAATAAACGGCAGAAACACCGGTTTGGTCGGGAGGTCGCTCCACGACACGTCGAGCGTCGAGCCCCAGAGCATGACGCGGCCGCGTCCAACGATGCGCTCGACCACCGCGGGCGTGCCGGCATCGAAACGAGCGAGCACCTGCGATCCCTGCGCGGCGGTGAGATTGCGATAGCCGTACACCGGGATCGCGGAAAAGTCGCCACTCCGCGGTGCGCGGAACGGCTCGAAGACCGGATGACCGTATTCGAGCGCGCCGACACGAGCGGCATCGCCGCGCGTGCGATCGACTGGCGGCCCGATCGTCGCTGGCAGCGTGTCGACATCCTGTGGCCAGCGCGCACGTGGTCCAGTCGCGACGAACATCCCACCACCTTGCTCGACGTAGCGGGCAAGTCGCCGGGCGAGTGGTGTCTCGACCTCGACATCGTTGAGCACGACGACCGCACTGCGACGCAGATCGTCGTCAGAGATCGCGTCACCCTGACGAACGACGGCTTCGAACTTCGGCGAGTCGCCAATGGAAAGCACGCGCGTGAGATAGAGCGCGGACGCGGCGTTGCCGCGGTCGACGACGGTGATATGAACCGGCTCGATCGGAGAGACGACGAAGTTGAACGTGTTGTCGGCTGCGAGCGCGTCGGCGGCCAGCTTGACGCTCGCGCGCATGTTGCTTGCCGCTCACCGTGAACGCATCGAACACCACTGAGGTGCTGCTGCCACCTTCAACCGCAACAGGCTTCGTGCCGATCGTGAGGCCACCCACTTCGAGCGTGATCGAGCCGCCCTTCACCGGCTGCTCAGTCCGATTCGTGATGCCAGCCGTCACAACGAGGCGCTGCTGATCGTTGAAGGACGACCGCGCGAATGTCACGCCGGTCACGCTGAGATTCGGCTTGTCCGCGGCGTCCTGAACAGGCACCGGCGTGAGCGTCGTCCCCGCGGGCAGCTTCGCACCTTCCTCGCCGCGCCACCCACCTCGCTGGAAGTCGCTGATGATGACGACCTCGCGCTTCGGCAGTGTCGATTCAGTCAGAATGCTTCCCGCCACCTTGAGCGCGGGCGAAAACCTCGTGGACGAGGGGCTTGGCGTCGCCGAGTCGACCGACGCCTGCAGGCGCGATCGTTCAGCGGTCGAACGGAGTTGAATGTCAGCGCCCGATCCGAACAACACGACCGACCCGCGATCCGAGGCGGTCAGCTTTGCGATCTGATCACGGGCCGCGGCCTGCGCTCGCGGCCAGCGATCGCCGAATCCCATGCTGTAGCTGGTGTCGAGCAGAACCACCACTTCACGTGCGTTCGCGCCGCCCGTCGGCACGCTGCTGGAGTCGAGCAACGGCCGCGCGAACGCAAGGATGATCATCGCGAGCGCCGCCATTCGCACCATCAGCAGCAGCCAGTTCTGGATCTTTCGCCGGCGCACCGACTGATACGGGAATGCGCCGTACGAACATCAGCGACGGAAAGCGGATGATCTGCTTCTTCTCGCGCTGCGTCAGGTGCAGCAGCACCGGGATGGCGAGTCCCGCGAGGGCCGCGAAGAAGAGGGGGGCGAGAAACTGCATAGTCTCCGGTCTACGGAATCACCTACCGTATTTTCATCATCTTGGCTCGACTACCCAGATACCGGTAGAGCGCAAAGTCCAGTGGCTTTGAGGTGTCGAGCATCGTGTAGTCCACACGCACGCCGGCAAAGCTCCTCGTCAGCGCGTCGATATGCGCGGTAACGAGCGACCGATACTCCTCGCGAAAGGCCTCGGGCACCACCGGCATCTGTTCGCCGCTTTCGAGATCCTCGAACGGCTGGGCGTCGCTGAATCCGAACTCCAGTTCGGTCGGGTCGAGCACGTGGAAGGCGATGAGGTCCTGACCACGGAACCGGAGCGGCGAGACCGCATCGAGGATCGCCTCCGGCTCCTCGTAGAAGTCCGACACGATGACCACGACACCGCGGCGTCCGAAGTGCTCTGCCAGCTTGTGCAACGGCTTCTTCAGGTTGCCCGGCCGTCCCGGCGTCAATCGGTCCAGCACGTGCAGCACGGTCTCCATGTGCTTGGCAGACGGCGGCACATACTCGACGACCTCGTCGTCGAAGGCCACGAAGCCGACGCGATCGCGCTGGTGATGCACGAGGTTGGTCAGGCACGCGGTCAGAATCCGTGCGTACTCGAACTTCGTGATGCCGCGGCTGCCGTAGTCCATCGACTTCGACACGTCCATCAGCACCGAGAAGTTCATGTTCGTCTCGGCCTCGTACTCCTTGATGTAGTAGCGGTCCGTCCGCGCCCACAGCCGCCAGTCCATCCGGCGGATGTCGTCGCCCGGCACGTAGCCGCGATGCTCTGCGAAGTCGACGGACGCGCCAAAGTACGGCGCTTTGTGCAGACCGTTGATGAAACCGTCCGCGACCGCGCGCGAGATCAGCTCGAGGTTCCCGATGCGCGCGAGCACAGCGGGATCCATGAACTGGGCGCCGGGAACGGCGTGCGTTTCTCGCGCCATCACATACCCGATCGCGGGAGCGGTACCGACTCGAGCAGGCGATCGACGATGGCGTCGGTCGTGACGCCTTCGGACTGCGCGTGGAAGTTGATGATGATGCGATGACGGAGCACCGGGTGCGCCAGCGCGCGAATGTCGTCGAAGCTCACGTGATAGCGGCCGCTGGTCAGCGCACGTGCCTTGCCGCCGAGCACGAGGTACTGGGCCGCGCGGACGCTGGCGCCGAACGCCACCCACTTCTGGATGTAGTCCTTCGCGTCGGGGTTGTTCTTCGAACGCGTCGCGCGGACGATGTCGAGCGCGTGGCGCATCACCGGTTCAGCCACCGGCACGCGGCGCACGAGACGCTGGAACGAGACGAGATCCTCGCCGCTGATCGGCCGCTCCAGCTGCGGGTTCTGAATCGCCGTCGTCGTTCTCACGACGCCAAGCTCCTCGTCGTACGGCGGGTGCTCGATGATGATGTGGAACATGAAGCGATCGAGCTGGGCTTCGGGCAGCGGATACGTGCCTTCGAGCTCGATCGGGTTCTGCGTCGCGAACACGTAGAACGGTTCGGCGAGCTGATACGTCTTGCCCTGAACCGTGACGCGATGCTCCTGCATCGCTTCGAGCAGCGCTGACTGCGTCTTCGGCGGCGTGCGGTTGATTTCGTCCGCCAGCACGATGTTCGCGAAGATCGGTCCGGGCGCGAACACCATCTGCCGGCGTCCCGTCGTCGAGTCTTCCTGGACGAGGTCCGTTCCGGTGATGTCCGAGGGCATCAGGTCGGGAGTGAACTGAATACGCGAGAACTTCAGGTCGAGCACGCGCGCCATCGTGTGGATGAGCAGCGTCTTCGCCAGACCAGGTGCACCGACGATCAGACTGTTGCCACCGACGAACAGTGTGTTCAGGACCTGTGCGATCACATCGTCCTGTCCGACGATGATCTTTTTCAGCTCGGTGACGATCTGCTGACGGCCCGCATTCATCTTGTCTGCAAGCGCGATGTCGTCCGGCGACTGCAGATCAACCGCTGTCACTCACCATCGGGTTCATCTATGCCCCTCTTTCGTTCGTCAACTCCCAATTCCCAAATGTCAATTTCCCGACCGCCCCCGAACCTTGATTGGGAGTTGGGAGTTGGCGTTTGGGAGTTCGGAGTTTACTTCCCTTCCGCCGCTCGAATCTCGCGAGTCTTGAGTGCGATGTCCGTGACCAGCTTTTCGAGCTCCGAACTGTAGCGCGCCGGGTCCATGCTGTCTTTCAGGAGCCGGAGCGCCTCGACGCGGCGCTCCATCTCGCGCCGCTCCAGGTGGAGAGCGCGAAGCTTGGGATCGGACGGCAGCCCGTCCTCACTCGCGTCGCCGAGCGAGAGCACCGCGGCAACCTTCCCATCGGCACCAGTCGCCGACGGATCGGGCGTACCTTTCTTATCCCCGTTGTCATCGAGCATCGGATGCTCGGTGGCGAGCAAGCCCTCCCGCTCGTAGGCGCGGTTGACCTCGGCCTTGGCAAACTGAAAGGCTTCGAGCACGCTGATGCGCTTGTTCTTGTCCGCATCGGCCTCGGGTGAATTCAGCGCGTCAATGAAATAGCCGCCGAAAAGCGTCGTGTAATGCTCGGCGCCGCTGCGCGTCGCCGACACCATCGTGCGGCCAGGACCCGAGAGGGCCTCGAGAAATGGAGCGCTCGCGCTCGCCGTGTTCACGAACACGAGCTGCTTCGTCTGAAGCTTCTTCAACAGCGGCTCGAAATCCTCAGGCCCCATGTCGGGCCCCGGCATGTTGAATTTGGCAGCTCGCCCGTCAAATGAACCGTGACCGATCAGCGCAATGAAGACCAGATCCTCCGGGCCCGCCGCGCCGGCAAACGTCGTGAGCGCCTTCGTCACCTCATCCTTCGTCGCGCGACCGGAGACATGCGTGTCCCCTTCCACCGGCTCGCCAACGAGGTACACCAGTCGTTCGGCGGGAACACCCAGACGTTCGGACGCGTCGGCGAGCGTGTTGCTCCAGCGGTGAAATGTCTTGGCAGTCTCGGCGTCTCCGCCGAGACCCACGACGATCAGGAGGAAGACTTTCAGCATCCCGACTTTCTCAGGCCAGTCCTACGAGGCGACGGTAGCCCCACTCCGCGCAGACCAGACCCATGAGCGAAATCAAGATGATGGGCATGTTCCACAACTCGCGTTCTTCAACCGATGTGACGCCGCGGCCCGCGTAGCGGATGTCCTCAGCGAGACCCTTGGCGCTCTCCGGTGTGTAGAACCGGCCGCCAGTCTCTTCCGCGATGCGACGCAATGGCGCGCCGTGCATCGTCGGATCGAAGAACTCCGCCTCTCCGGGGCCCACGCGCACAAACCCGGACCCGCTGCCAACCGTCTGCCCACCGGACCGAGTTGCGTCAACAGCCACCTGGTACGCGCCAGCTTCCGCGCTCACGAAGGTCCCGCGGTACTCACCGTCGCGCTCACCGTTCCACTGCAGCGGAATCGTCATGGTGGTGCCACCAGGCTTCGTCACCTGCGCGACAACGGTCGCGTCGTTGAGCTCGACGAACTGCTTGTCGACGACCGTCGCTTCGATCGTGACCGGATCTCCGGGCTCGACGCGATCGGGAACGCGGACATCAACCATGCTCGGAACGCCTTCGACGAGCCACCGTAGCATCTGACGCCAGTAGTGCTCGTGCGTCTGATCCTCGAGCGGAATCGACACGTGCATCTGCCATTGCCACGTATCCTGCAGCGTCAATGCGATCGCCTTGCCACGGCCAAACCGTTGCGATGCGAGCACGACCCGCTCGCGCCCGCGCTCATCGGTGCCGTTCAGCAGCACCGTGGCTCCCGGCTTCACGGCGAGGTCTTCATTTATAGACGTCACGAGTGGCAATTCTGGCCAACGCGCGACCGACGCCGCTTCAGAGTCGGCGATCTGGGTCACCGCATGCGCCTGTCCTGCGCGAGTCGGGCTGACCTTCAGGCGCACGAGCGGCGCCGGGTCTGACGCGCGCTGGCGTGAATCGATGAGCAGAGGAAGCGCATCGGCCACCGGCGTTCCGCCGTAGCCGCCTTCGCCGAACGAGCGAGCACCGCCGAGCATCAGCAGGCCGCCGCCGCGACGATCGACGAAGTCCGCGATCATCTGGAGCTGGTCGCCGGTGAACGCACCGGCCTCGACGCTGCCCAGAATCAGCCCGCGATACGCGAACAACTCTTCACGCGTCTTCGGGAAGCCTCCAACCAGCTCCTCCGGATTCGGGTTGGCACCCAGGATGCGCATGTACTTGTTGTCAGCGGTCCGCTGCAGCGCGACGATCTCCAGATTCTTGTCGTCTGCCACTGCGCGTCGAAGGAACTTCATCTCGAAGCGCGGCTCGCCTTCGAAGTAGAGCACTCGTTCCTTGGCATCGCGCACGTCGATGAGCGCCTCGCGCACGTTGTTCTGCGAAACCAGTTCGCCTTCAACCGGTGCAACACGGAAGGTGAAGAGCCGAGGACCTGATTCAGCCGCCGTCGCGCGCACACGCACGGACGCCGGAGAGCCATCGGTCGGTAGTTGCACCTTCTCCGATCCGACAATGCGTCCTTCGTCCTCGACATCAACGGTCACCGTGCGGCCGTTGTATCCCGTCTGCCTGACGACCACGTCGAGGAGGAGCGACGCGTCCTTCAAAACGGTTCGCGGTGTGCTGACGCGATCGATCTGGATGTCGCGAGGCAGCGCTTCTGCACCGACGCCAACCGTGAAGACCGGCAGCTTCTCTGCCTTGAGCGCCAGCAGCGTCTCGTTCAACGCCGCGTCCCCGGTGTCAGCACCGTCAGAGACGAGGACGACGCCCGCAACCGGAAGCCCCGCGAGCTCGTCGCGCACGCCATCGAGAGCTGCACCAAGCTTGGTCTGAGAACCACCGAAGGTCAGCGCATTGCCGGACGCGACACGAGTCGCCGTCGATGAGAAACGGAACGGGCGCACGAGAAACCGATCCGACAGTGCCTTCATGATGGGGCTGTCGGGAGCGCCAAACTGCTCTTTGACGTACGTGCCGCGCGCTTTCCCGTCGAGGTCGGGAATCTGCATGCTGCGGGAGTCGTCGAGCAGCACTGCCACCACGTTCTGCTGGTTGACGGCCGCACGGACGATCAGCGTGGGACGGAACAGACAGAAGAGGACCAGCGCGAGAGCCGCGACGCGGAGGGTCGTCAGGATGATGCGGTCGCGCAGACGTCCATCGACGACCTGCACTCGACGGTAGGTGAAGATCGCGGCGGCGACGACAACGCCGACGACAAGCGTGGCGACGAATGAGGCACTCGTCACATCAAAGCGAAAGTCGCCCTCTCGAAAGACGACCGGCCGATACGAGAACAGTGCCTCGAACAGGGCGTCGAACATCAGGG
The DNA here is from genome assembly GCA_963818645.1 of uncultured Acidobacteriota bacterium. Classification (GTDB taxonomy): domain Bacteria; phylum Acidobacteriota; class Vicinamibacteria; order Vicinamibacterales; family UBA2999; genus Gp6-AA40. The sequence goes on from CAWFTF010000013.1 coordinate 42,839, forward strand.
GCCCTCAGCAGAAGGAAAGCACGGATTGTACTAGAGAAGCCGGATCACCAGCAGCGCCGCCACCCCTGCCATGGTCCACTTCGCCAGGGTCGAATGGGCGTGTTTCAGCCAGTGCCAATACCACCCCAGCGCGGCCATCGACACCAATAAACACAGGACGCAGAACAGTGTGGCCATGGGCCCCAGCGAGGCGGCGTACCGCATGGCCAGGCCGCTGTTCCAGATGGAACCGTACACGATCATCAGGTGAACAAAGTAGATCGGCAGCGTTTCCTGTGCCACCGCCGCGAAAAAATGTGGCAGATGCATCAGCCGCTGACTGGCTCGCGCAATTGCCGCGAGGATGATCAGACACGCGCCGATGCGGATCGCCAGCTGAATCGGCATGAAGTTCCACGCGTCTGCCCCCCACGGCCCATGCTCGATCTGGGCGAGCCCCCAGCCGAGAGCCGAGAGGACGGCACCGGGCACGAACAACGCGTACATCGCGTAGCTCGAGAGCCGGGCGGCTCCCCAGGAAACATAGATTTGTCCCAATCCAGCCCCAAACAACACATATGTCGCCCACGGGAAGAGCGGGAAGAGCGAGCCACGAGCGGGAGACAGATACGCGGCGAGCCACCCTGGCAGTATCTGCCACCAATCAATCACCCAGATGGGGTGGGTCAGGGCCAGAACGAGCGCGGCGAGGACGCAGACCGCGATCGTGAACATGCGCCGCGACTTCACGACGAAGACCAGCGCCTGCACGATAAGGAACGTCGCGCCAATCAACTGCAGGACATCGACCTGCGTAAACGATCGCCACTGCTCCTCCGTGAGCGTCGTCAGCATGCTGAAGCGCGGCACCGGAAAGTGAATCGCGTATCCGAGCAGCAGGAACAGCGCGAAGCGGCGGGTTCGCTTGAACACCGCGGGCGAGAACGACTGATGCGAGGTCCATCGCTTGCTCGTCGCGATGCTGAAGGCAAATCCCGAGAGCAGCAGGAACAAGCTCGACGTCAGGCCGCGCTGGAAATTCCAGACCTCGAACCAGGTGCCGCGCTGGTACTCCGGTGCCATCAGGGCGCTGACCGTATGGCCGTACAGCATGAAGACCAGCGCCAGAAAACGGCCGAGGTCGATGAAGATGACGCGGTGGGCATGCACACCACCGGTCCCGACGGGAGGGACAGTCGTTGTCACTAAGCTAGTGTGATTGTGAGCCTAGACCTTCGAACTTCTGAGCTTTGACCTTCGACCTTTGACCTCGGTGGTCAGTGCGTCATCGCGTGGAGGAGCACGTTGACGCCGACCGCGTATCCGTCGGGGGAGAATTGGTAGAAGAACGCAGGATCCTCTCCTTCACGTTCCCATGAGTCTGCAATGTCCGTGTTGTGCGTCATCACGACCATGATGCGGCCGTGATTGTCACGCACCGCGCGGAAATGCGGCACGGCGCTGTCCGCGCCGCGTTCTGATGTCTCCCGGCCACGCGTCATGCGCCAGAACTGGATGTTGGTGATCTGGGGAACCTTCTCCACGATGAACTGGGACTTGAAGATCGGGTCGTCGAGCGGAACGTCCTGAATCGGGAATTGCTCCGGTGGCAGGACTTTACTGAACTCGTGCGTCCACTGCTCCCAGGCGAGCGGGCCCCAGAAGTCGTCTACCCAGAGAAACCCGCCCTTGAGCAGATAGAGTCGCAGCCGTTCCGCCTCTTCATCGGTGAGCCCGATTGTCCCGACGTCGGACGCCATCGTGAACGGACACTGAAACAGCTCATCGTCTGTGAGCCGCACGACGTAGTGATTCGGCTCGCGCCCGCCTGACTGGCTGACCGGCGTGCGCGTCAGCTCAGAGAATCGAATGGTCAGATTGATCTCGCCGTACGGATAGTCGGTGCGCCATCCGCCTCCCGACGGCTCGCGACGCACGGACGTGTACATCAGCCGGCACACGACGAAGTCGCGATCGGGAAATGCGCTCGGCGCAAGGCGGACTGGACTGTTGAAGAACCCGCCTCGGCCGAACTGCGCGAACGTGTAACCGGCAGACACCACCAGCAGCGCAGCCACCAGAAACACCCTCGTGATCATGCCGGTGCGATGGAGCATCTCTTGAAGTATGCGGTATGCGGTAGGCAGTATGCGCTTTCCAGCCGCCGTCTGCAGACCGCCTACTGCATACCGCCTACCGCCTACTTGAGTGGCGAATAGTCAGTGGCATTCATGAAGACTCGCTCGACCTTCGCGACGATCTTGCCGTTCACCTGTGATTCGTTGGCCACCTTCTGCCACTCGGGGTCCTTCTGGAATGCCGCCCAGTCCTGGTCGGCAGCCTCGCGGCTGGGATGCGCGATGAGATAGATGAGCGTGTTCTGCGAAAGCGGCGCGTCCATCGGCGCGAAGTACGCGATGTTCTCGATCCCGTGCTTCTTGAAGATGCGCATCGTGTGGTTCTTGAATCGCGCGTGCAGGTCGGCGAGCTTTCCGTCGGGTGCCGTGTACGTCCGCAGTTCGAATATGCGCGGGCTCTGTGCGTGTGCGATCGGCTCGACGGGAACGACACCGCGCGCGATGAAACCCAGAACGAACGCGGCGCCAATCGCCACCGCACCATACAGCTTCTTCATGACACGCTCCTTCACAGATTCGGCGGAAGAGGATTCTCGGCATCGTTGCCGACAACCGTGGTCCATTCGCGGACTCGCCATTTCGTGACGATTCCATTGCGCACGTAAGGGTCCGACTTGGCGAACGCCTCTGCGGCTGCCGGTGACGAGCCGCGAAAGAGAAGCACCACGCCGTCGGCCGGTTGGGCCAGGGCGCCTCCCAGCACCAGCTCGCCGCGGGCCACGGCCTCGCGCGCGAGACCGATGTGTTCGCTTCGATATTGAGTCCGTCGTTCCACATAGTCGTGGACGACGTCATACATGAGCAGGTAATGCATCGGGCGCGGATGGTACCACGCCGAGCCGTGACAGGCTAAGCTACTCTTCATGCGACTCCGACTGCTCTCGTGCACGCTGCTCCTGGCAACGACCGTTGCCTGTAATTCCAGCCGCGAGACGACGCCACAACCTGCTCCAGCGCCTGTCCCACAGGAAAGCACTCGCAAGTACCTGCTCGAACAAGTCGACGATGCATCGGTGGTCCAGCTCTACGCGGACCAGTTCGCGGCCTTGCCGCTCCGCGAGAAGACGCTCGTGTGGCATCTGACGCAGGCCGCCATCGCCGGACGCGACATCTTCTACGACCAGAAGCATCGCAATGCGCTCGAGATGCGGCGCGTGCTCGAGGCGATCGTGTCGCATCCGAGCGGCATCGATCCGGCGACGCTCGCCGAGATTCAGCGCTACACGAAACTGTTCTGGATCAACACCGGCCCCTACAACAACCTGACCGCGCGCAAGTTCGTGTTGAAGCTGACGCCACAGGCGTTGTCGGCGGCGGCGAAGTCGGCAGCGAGTGCCGGCGCCACGTTCCCGACGCAACCCAACGAGTCCGTCGATCAACTGCTGACGCGACTCGGCCCGATGTTCTTCGACCCGAATGTCGATCCGAGCGTGACCAACAAGACACCGGGACCCGGCAAGGACATCCTCAGCTCGAGCGCTAATAACCTCTACTCCGGCGTGAACATGGCCGACCTGCGCGGCTTCACCGAGAAGTACGGGCTCAATTCACGGCTGGTGAAAACGAACGGCAAGCTTGTCGAGGAGGTCTACCGCGTCGGTGGGCGTTACGACAAAGAGATTCGCCAGGTCGTCAGCCATCTCGAGGCGGCCATTCCGTTTGCGACAGAACCGATGGCGAACGCCCTGCGCGCGCTCATTCAGTGGTATACGACCGGCGAGACAGCCGATCGCGTGAAGTACGACATCGCGTGGGTCGCGGACAAGGCGTCGCCCGTCGACACGATCAACGGCTTCATCGAGGTCTACATGGATCCGCGCGGGATCAAGGGATCCTGGGAGGCGCTGGTCTTCTACGTGAACAAGGAGAAGACCGATCGGATCAACAAGTTCGCGAGCAACGCGCAGTGGTTCGAAGACAACATGCCCTACGACGCCAAGTACCGCAAACCGAGCGTCAAGGGCATCGTCGCCAATGCCATCGACGTCGTCATCGAGACCGGCGACTCAGGTCCTGTGACGCCTGTCGGCATCAACCTGCCGAACGATCAACGCATCCGCGAACAGTACGGCAGCAAGTCGGTGTCGCTGTCGAACGTGCGCGACGCGTCCGACAACGCGGTGCCGACGTCGATGCGAACCGAGTTCACGTGGACGCCGGAAGAGGTCCAGCGCAGCGAGAAGTTCGGCACGCTCGCCGCCGAATTGCTCACCGACATGCACGAGGTGATCGGGCACGCGTCGGGCCAGCAGGCCGCCGGCTTCAAGGGCACACCGCAGGAAGCGATCAAGGAGCACTTCTCCGCGCTGGAGGAAGGACGCGCGGACCTGATCGGGTTGTACTTCTTTGGCAATCCGAAGCTCGTGGAGCTCGGTATCGTCCCCGCCTCCGACCAGGACGACGTCATGCGGGCGGAGTACGAGGCCTACACGCGCAACGCGATCGTGCAACTCCGGCGCGTGCGCGAGGGCACGCAGATCGAAGAAGACCACATGCGCAATCGCCAGATGATCGTTCGCTGGTTGATGGCGAATACGAAGTCGATCGAACAGCGGACGCGCGACAACAAAACCTACCTGGTGGTGACCGACGCGAAAGCATTTCGTGACGGCGTCGGGAAATTGCTCGCCGAAGTTCAACGGATCAAGTCGGAGGGCGACTACGCGGCGGCCAAAACGTTGTTCGAAACGCACGGCATCCACTTCGACGCCGCGCTGCGCGACGAGATCGTCAAACGCGTGGACGGCTTGAATCTGCCGTCATACCAGGGATTCGTCATGCCCAGGCTGACGGCGGTGAAGGGACCGGACGGCACGATCACCGACGTCCAGATCTCCTACCCGATGGACCTGACGAAGCAGATGCTGGAGCTCGCCGAAGGCGCGCCGAGCCTGGCGGTCAGCGGCTCAAAGTGATCGGTCCGGACGCTCCGTCGGACTATTCGCTCCGGGTCCCGGCAGCGGCGGGTTCTCGCCGCCGCTCGCCTCACGCTCGAGCAGGTCATCCACTGACGCGTAGCGATAAATAACTGGCGCCTTGTTCTGAAAGAGGCCGCCGGTATCGGCCGTCGGCCCGTACGTCGAATAGAGCGCCTGCCCCCACACACGCAAGTACACCGTCAACTGCCCTCGATGGTGAGCCGAGTGCGTCAGCCTCCGCGTCAAGACCCACGCCTTCGATCGATTCACATCGAAGAAGGTTGTCTCGGCCTCGAACCAGGCATCTGGCTGTGACTCGATTCGTGCGAGACGTTCTCCAGACGCTGCGGCATAGTGCTGAAGAAACGCCGGTCGAGTCTCTTGCTGCGGAAGCGCCGGCAGCGAAACGGTGACCCCAAGCATGGTCCGCATCCAGGTGTCCTCGCTGACGCATTGATGGACCATGTGCTCGAGCGGCGTTCGGGCGCGCAGCTCGGGTCGGAATGTCATGCGCGCGTCGGGGATCTGCGACCAGACGCTCAACGTCTTGAGCCGTTCGGTGCGATAGCTCTCCACGAGAAAGTCATAACGTGACATGGTTGTCGATCCTGATCGGTTCGATCGCGTCGGCTGGAGCGAATCCGAAGACGGCGCCATAGAAATACAGTTCCGCCTCGAGGCAGCGGATGATGGTTGCCGCCTTTCTGAATCCGTGTTGCTCGCCTTCGAAGGCAAGATACGCCACAGGCAGTCCCTTCGCCCGGACAGCAGCCGCCATCATCTCGGACTGGTTCGGCGGGACGACCTTGTCCTCGAGACCCTGAAAGAGGATCAGCGAACAGGCGAGGCGGTCGACGAAGTGAATCGGCGAGCGCGCGTAGTACACGTCGTGCGCCGCTGGATAGGGACCGACCAGCGTGTCGAGATAGCGCGACTCGAACTTGTGCGTGTCGCGCGCGAGCACTTCGATGTCGCAGATGCCGTAGTAGCTTGCGCCAGCCTTGAAGATACCGGGGTGAAACACCAGCGCCGCGAGCGTCGTGTAGCCGCCGGCGCTGCCGCCGCGAATCATCAGGCGATTCGGATCCGCCTTCCCGGTCGCGACGAGATACTGCGCGGCCGCGATCATGTCGCGCACGTCGAGAACGCCCCACTGTTGATTGAGCCGCTCGCGATAGCTTCTGCCGAATCCTGAACTGCCGCCATAGTTGACATCGGCTACCGCAAAGCCACGGCTGGTCCAGAACTGCACCTTGAGATCGAGCGTCGCGCTCGTGGCCGTCGTCGGGCCGCCGTGGCCGATCAGGATGAGAGGCGGTCGTTCGCCGTCGAGCCCCGTGTAGTCGGCGTTGCGCGGCGGGTAGTAGAACGCGTGCGTGTCGTGTCCGTCGGAGGATGGGAACTCGACCGATTCGGGGACTGACAACAGCGCTGCTGGAAAGCTGACTGCGGAGGACGACTTCAGCGTTTCGACCACGCCCGTTGCGACGTCAACGCGGACGACCGCGTCCAGCGTCGTCGAGGATCCGGCCACGAGCACGACGTGTGTCTCGTTTGCCGCCAGCCACTCGCGAGGCTCGAAGCCTTCGGCCAACTGAGACACACGACCACTCCGTGTGTCGAGCGTCGCAAGATGCCAGCGTCCGGCACGCGTGTACGAAACGACCATGCGTCCGTCGCCTGCAGTGACCCACGACGTTGTCCCGAAGATCCATTGCGGGCGACCGAACTCCGAATCATTCGGGACATCCGCCTCCACGAGGACGCCAGCGTCCGATCGATAGAGCTTCCACCAGCCGTCACGATCGCTGACGAAATAGAGCTCACCGTCTGACGTCCAGCCAGGTTGATAGACCGACTCAGTCGGTCCGCCGGCGATGCGCCGCTGATTCGCCAGCATTCCCGCTTCCGTCACATCGGCGAGCCAGAGCTCTGTTCCGTCCCAGGGCATCTGCGGGTGCCGCCACGAGAGCCAGATGACTCGCGATCCGTCGGGACTGAGTCTCGGCGTGGAGTAGAAGTCGTACCCCGATGCGATCACGTCGCCGGCGCTCGGCGCGCCCTTCGAGCGGGATGCTCACCAGCGTGGTGATGGGCTCACGATCGAGCTCGGAGTGATCCTCTCGGACAGCGATCAGTCGCTGACGCTGACGATCGAGCGTCGCATCCGCGTAGAACCACTTCCCCGCCGGCGTCATTGGTATCGGTTGATCGTTCGCGGCGATGCGGTAGATCCGCTGGTCGGCAAAGTTCGAGGCGTAGACGACGCCTGCGGCCACAACGTATGCGCCTCCCCCGTACTCATGCACACGCGTCCGGACGTTGAAGTCTGATGGGGTGACGTCTTCGATTCGGCCGTTCCGCAACCTGACGAGGGCATTGCGACCGGCCTCGTGCGGACGCCCTTCAATCCAGTAGATGTCGTCGCCATCGACGGCGACATAGGAGAGGCGGAGACCTTGTGCCGCTACGGTTTGTGCCGTAATCGGCGACGGCCACGTTCCGTAGGCCTTCTGCACGTCAGCGGCGGCGCTTCGATGGACGCGCTCGACGTCTTGCGGCGGACGTTGCTCGTGACGGCGTGTCGATGAACTGATCGAACTTCCGTTCCAGCCTGGAAAAGCCGTCAGTCATTCGCTGGTCCAGCCCGTCGATTCGCTGGTCCAGACGCGCGAAGCCCTCAGTCATTCGCTTATCCAGCTTGTCGTAAGCAAACTCTATGTACTTTCGCTGCTCGACGAAGTGCTCGCGCACTTCGAGGAACTGCTTGTCGACTTCTTTGAAGCGCTGATCGACAGACTCGGACAGCGCGTCCAGCTTGTTCTCGATCCGCTCGACTCGTTCGGACGATCCGTTCTCGGCCATCGCGATGCCTCCAAGACTACCATCGTCGGCAAGAGAGGCACGCCGCGTGCCGCGCGGATTCAGATGTCGCAGATCAGCTTCCGTCGCGCATGATGCGACAGGACTCGATATCGAACGTCGCCTCACCGATCGCGAGGCGCGACTGATCGCGAAATGACTTCGCGAACTGCACGAAGCGTTCGGCGTCGGCGAAGTTGCTGGCGAGGCCGAACGATACGCGGATCGCGCCCGCGCTCTTGCCACCGCGCGCCGTGACGATTTCGAGGAAGCGCGTCAGCGTCAGGTCTTCCCGAATCGAGAGCGCGACATTCACGTCTTCCGCCGTAATCCCTTCGGCCGTCTCTCCGGCGCCCGGGTTGCAGAAGCACCCGGTGCGAAGCGAGATGCGCTGCTCCCCTGCCAACTCTTCGATGCGACGGTAGTCGAGCAGGTGCCCTGCGGGATCGTAGAAATTCATCGTCACGATCGGTCCGCGCATCTTCGTGGTGAGCGGACCGTAGATGCGCACCATCGGTCGGCCGTTGGAATGCCGCATCTCGACGAGCTCATGAAGCAACCAGTCGGTCAGGCATCGAACGCGCGTCTGGATCGTGTCGATGCCAACAGCTTCGAGATGATGCAGGCCAGTCTCGACTGCCGCGATCGAGAGATAGTTGAGCGTGCCGTCCTCGAAACCGGCTTCACCAGGCGCCAGCAGATGACGAACCAGACCGACGGTGGCGAAGTTCACGGTGCCGCCTGAGAACCACGGACGCCGGAGCTTCGCGAGCGCGCTCTTGCGAACCAACAGGCAGCCCACGCCCGTCGGATACCCGAACATCTTGTAGAAAGACACGCACAGGAACTCGGGACTGACTTGCTGCAGATCGAGTCGATTGGTCGGAACGAATGCTGCCGCATCGAGCACGCACGTCCCATCCACTCGCGTGGGCTTCGTCGACGAGCTCCAGCGGATGCTTCACGCCCGTGAAGTTGGACTGCGCGGGAAAGGCGAACAGATTGTTCCCACCGCGCTTCGCCGTCTTCAGCAAGCTGTCGACCTCGGATCGATCGATGCGCAGCTCCGGCGGCGTCGAGAGGCGCGTACGACACCGGGGCGCCACGCGCGACGGCAAACTCGCGAATGCCGTTGACCGAGTTGTGATTGTCGACGGTCAGCAGCAGCCGGTCACCCGCGGAGAACGGATACGACTCACCTACGTGCTTGAGGGCACCGGTCGCGTTGAGGGTGAAGATCGCGATGTAGTCGTCACCGGCGTTGAACCAGTCGAGCACCGCGCGCCGCGATCGCTCGACAAGTCGCGTCGCATCGGAGGAAGCGGGGCTGGCAGAGTGCGGATTCCCCAGCAGACTTGACGCGAGCAGCTCGGCGTGCCGCCGAACCTGCGACGCCGCGTAGAGGCCGGCGCCGGTGTAGTCGAGATACGCGTCACCGGCTTCATCGAGCCGTGAGTACTCTGCCGCGCGAATCTCGTCGAGGCGTGTCGTTGACTGGTACTCGGGATGACTCGCCAGGAACTCGCGAAATCGATCCGGTGTCACGGTGATCCGTTGCCTGCCAGCCTCACGTGGAAGTACCCGCCGCTTCGTTCCACGTGCATCGCTGCGCCGAACACATCCTTCAATCGCTCCGGCGTGAGCGCACTGTCCGGGTCTCCACTGAACGCCACCTTGCCCGCGCGCAGCAGGATCACCCGCCTGATCTCCGGCACGATCTCCTCGATGTGGTGCGTGACCAGAATCAACGTCGTTCCGTCCTGCGCAAGGCGACGGATGGATTCCATGAATCGGTGGCGGGCGACAAAATCGAGGCCAGTGGTCGGCTCGTCGAGGACGAGCGCATCGGGACGCGTCACCAGCGCACGGGCAATCAGGACGCGACGCCGCTCACCGGCAGACATTTCGTTGAGCGGCTTCTTTGCCAGGTGAGAGGCATCCACACGCGTCAGCGCTTCTCGCGCACTCGCCCGCATCGCGTCGGTGAGCTCGTGATGCGAGAAGACTCCGTGGCTTCCGAACAGCCCTGATATCGCGACGTCGAGACCCGACACGCGCCCGCTCGACGTCTCGAGTCCGAAGTTGTGATCGAGCTCGCCCGTGACGACGCCGAACCGCGTGCGCAGCGCGGACACGTCCCAGCGCTCCTGGCCGAAGATCCGCATCGGCGCACTGCCGTTCTCGCCGATGTGAGGTCGATCCTCGAATGTCAGGAGGCGAATGAGGGACGACTTGCCCGCACCATTGGGACCAAGGATCGCGGTGTGCTCACCTTGTTGAATCGCGAGCGATAGTCCATCGAGCACGCGCGCGCCACCGCGCAGGAGCGTGGCATTCCGCAGTTCCAGCACCGGTTCCACGCTTCTATTGTCCCTCGAACCCGGCAGTTCCCACGGCTCGGTACGCGATCACGCCTGGACCGCCGCAGCGATCTCGCGGATCTGATCGGCGTGCCTGCATTCGTGCGCCGCAACCAGTTCGACCCACTGGTACACCGTGAGCACACCGAAGAACCGGTGCTCCGCGGTGACCGCTCCCAGCGCCAGACCGTCAGCGGCAAGCACGGCGGCACGCACTTCCTCGCGCGCACGATCGAGCTCCGCCCACGCCACGCTGGCCTCGACGTTGCCGGTCGGGAAGACGATATCGCGTGCCGGACGTCGATCGGTCCGGTCCTTCAGCGCGCGCATGACGTTGGCAGCGAGGGGATCGCGTGGTTGTCGCTCGGGACCGAGACCGGCAGCTTTGGCCTCGGCGACTGCGGTCGCGATGCGTTCGGCGAAGAGGCGATTGACTTTGACCAGGTGCTCGAGCACCTCTGCGACCGACCAGCGCTCGCTCGATGGTCGAGTCCGACGAAGGCCTTCCGGCACCTGATCGATGGCGGTTTTCAGAACGGCGCGGGAATCGTCCAGGAGCGGAAGCACCTCTTGAAGGTGAGCATGCATCCGCCCATGATACCCAGCGAGGCGCCGCCTCACACGCCTCACTGGTTCCAGCGTCTATTGGCCCGCTTCGCGGGCGAGGGCCCGGCTAAAAGCCGCGCATGTCGCTGCTCGTGCCGCCGGCCGCTGGAATGTAGGCCTTGAGCACGTAGTCCATCACCATGCGGTCGGCGCTGAATCGCCACCCGAGCGTGCGAATCGCTCGCTTCACGCGTGAGATCCACTCTCTCGGCAGCCCGTCACGATCGCGATCGTAGTACAGCGGCACGACTTCGTTGCGCAACACGTCGGCGAGCGACTGCCCGTCGCGCGCATCGTGAACGGCCGGCGAGGTGTGCGTGTCACCCCGGCCGATCGCGAACCCGTTCAGCCCGTCATAGGCTTCGGCCCACCATCCGTCGAGCACGGACAGGTTCAGTGCACCGTTGAGCACGACCTTCTGACCACTCGTGCCGCATGCCTCGAGCGGACGTCTCGGGTTGTTCAACCACACATCGACGCCCTGCACCAGGTCGCGGCCGACGCTGATGTCGTAGTCCTCGATGAAGACGATCTTGCCGGCGAATCTCGGATCGCGCGCGAGCCCGGCCACTTCCTGGAGGACCGTTTTGCCCGGGCCATCGAGCGGATGCGACTTGCCCGCGAAGACCAACTGCACGGGGCGGTGAGGATCGTTGACGAGCGTATCGAGAGCCGTGAGGTCCTGGACGAGCAGATTGGCGCGCTTGTAGGTGGCAAAGCGCCGGGCGAACCCGATGGTCAATGCATCGCGACTGAGCACGCGCCGCAGCTGTGCGACGACACTCGATGGCTGACCCTGACGCTCCGCCTGCAGCATGAGACGCCGGCGGACCTCGGCGACCAGCCGGGCCTTCAGCGTCAAATGCGCCTCCCACAACTCCCCATCGTCGATGTCGTCGATGGCTTCCCAGAGGGCGGGGTCGGCGCTGCGGGCAATCCAGTCGGCACCGAGATGACGTTCGTAGACGAGGCGCATCTGGGGCGCGAGCCATGAATTGACGTGCACGCCGTTGGTGACGTGGCCGATTGGAATGTGTTCCTCGCGCACGCCCGGGAAGAGCCCGGTCCACATCGCGCGCGACACGTGACCGTGCAGTGACGACACGGCGTTGGCGCGATGACTCGACTTGAGTGCGAGGACCGTCATGCAGAACTCTTCCCGCCAGTCCTGTACGTTGACGCGCCCGAGCGCGAGAAGACCCTCGTGGGACAAGCCAAGCGCATCGCGGACCGGGCCGAGGTGCTCTTCGATCAAGTCCGAATGGAAACGATCGTGGCCCGCCGGTACCGGCGTGTGCGTCGTGAACACCACGTGCGATGACACGCGGCGCATGGCCTCGTCGAAGCTGATGCCTTCGGTCTCCATCCGCCTGCGGATCAACTCGAGCGACGCAAACGCACTGTGCCCTTCGTTCAGGTGCACCACACCCGGTGAGATGCCGAGCGCCTCCAGCGCCTTCACACCTCCGATACCGAGGAGCAGTTCCTGCCGGATGCGCACGCGGTGATCGCCCCCGTAGAGCCGCGCCGTCAGCTCACGGTCCTCCGGGCTGTTGCCCTCGACGTTCGAATCAAGCAGCAACAACGTGTTGCGGCCAACCGCCGTGCGCCAGACTCGAGCCGAGATCCGGCCGGTGCGCGTATCGATGTCGACGGTCACCGGCTCGCCGTTCGCCATCGCCGGTTCCATCGGCAGGAGCCGGTGATCGGTCTCGATATACTCCTCGTGCTGCCACAGGTCGGGATCGAGCCGCTGACGGAAATAGCCCTGGTCGTAGAACAGGCCGATGCCGACGAGCGGGATTCCGAGATCCGACGCGCTCTTCAGATGGTCGCCCGCGAGGATGCCAAGACCGCCTGAGTAGATCGGCATCGATTCGTGCAGCCCGAACTCGGCCGAGAAATACGCAACCGGCCGGGCGCCCAGCACGCTGGCGTTACGGGCACCCCATGTGTGCTTCGAATGCAGGTACTCCTGCAGGCGGCGATGGGCGTGATTGATCCGTCCATGCAATGCGAGCTGCGTCGCGCGCACCTCGAGCTGATGCACGTCGACCTGCTGCAGCAGCGCGATTGGATTGTGATCGCACCATTGCCAGAGGACCGGATCGAGATCGCGAAAGAGCGCGATGCTCTCCGAGTCCCAGCTCCACCACAGATTCCGGGCGATCGCGGCAAGGCGGCGGTGCACCGGCGCCACGAACTGGCCTTCCGTGCGAGCTTCGCTGACGATCGGCGCCAGCTGCACGCCCAGAGCGGCGAGTGTGCGCACGTCCTCGTCGGTGAAGGCTCGCGGTTCCGTTGTCTGGACCACCAGCACGCCCTGGAGCACGCCGCGGTCCATGACCGGCACACCGAGAAACGTGCGGAAGGCGTCCTCGCCGATGTCACGGAAATACTTGAAGCGAGGGTGAGCGATCGCGTCCGGCACGACAACCGGTTTCGCCTGCTCCGCAACCAGACCGGCGAGCCCTTCGGTCACTCGCATGCGCACCTGACCGACGCTCTCCGGACGCAGACCAACCGTGGCTGCCAGTACGAGGTTGGTGCGATCCTGTTCGAGTACATACACTGAGCACACGTCGGTCGTGAACCGCTCCTGAATCAGGTTCACGATGCTGGTGAGTGTTTCCGTGGGATTGCCGCTTTGTGAGACGAGCTGACTGATGTCCTCGACGACCGCTTCTTCAGCTTTCACGCCGAACCTCCGCCCGGATGGGAAATGTGCGCCGCAACGAAGCAAGATCGCTGCCTCGAGTGTCGGAGACGTTTTTCACGCCTTTGCAAGTATCGCCAAAAGCGCATCGGACATTTCGGTATCGGAAGAATTTGTATTCCTACATTCTTGTCGATTTGCTCCACAAACCAACTCGAGCGACGAACACAGAAATTCCTTGAGAAACACCGGAATCGGCAGTACCGTGCCTGATGACTGGCTGGCGCGGAGGTTGCTCAGCGGATCGACATGAGCTTCGCAACCGTCGTCGATCGTGTGCGCATGGACTTCGTTGAGATGCCCGAGATGGAGTTGACGCTGCCCCAGGCTGTGCGGCTCTGGTCACTGGGCATGGACGATTGCCGGTTCGTCATCGATGCACTCGTGGATGCTGGCTTTCTGGCGTGGACCCCGAAGCGCACCATCGTGAGAAAAGGGCGCGATCCCCTCAGTCGGCAGGACAATACAGACGACGGACATTTCTGTCCCAGTGGCGAAGCGTTACAACAAATCTGTCTGAAACAGGAAAACCCGGCGTCGTGTCCCAAGCCTCATCCCTCAAGCTCGTGCCGCCTCTTCATCCGGCGCGCCCCGGGCCTCCCGGTGGCTCGCTCTTCTCGCAGTACGGTCTCGACAATGCGTACGACGAGATGTTCGAGGCCAATTGGCGCGCGCGGCCACACTATGGCCCGCTGATCGAGGAACTGCTCGTCGCCTCGCAGGATGAGCTGCGGCAGCGTCAGCTCGAAGCCGACCGCGCGTTCCTCACGCAAGGCATCACCTTCACCGTGTATGGAGACGATCAGGGCACGGAGCGGATCTTCCCATTCGATCTGCTCCCGCGGATCATCACCAGCCGCGAGTGGGACACGCTCGAACGCGGACTCGCGCAACGACTGACGGCCGTCAATCTGTTCCTGAAGGACATCTACCACGAGGGACGCATCCTCGCGGAACGCGATCGTGCCGCCGGAGCTCGTCTACAGCTGCCGGCACTACAGGCGCGAAATGCGCGGCGTCAAGGTTCACAAGGACATCTACGTCTCGATCGCCGGCACCGATCTCATTCGTCTCGAAGACGGCAGCTTCGTGGTGCTCGAGGACAACCTGCGCGTGCCGAGCGGCGTCTCGTACATGCTCGCCAATCGCGAGGTCACCAAGCGCGTATTTCCGGGTCTCTTCACGCGCTACAACGTGAAGCCGATCGCGCACTACGGTCAATCGCTGCTGGCCACGCTGCGAACGCTCACACCCGCCAACCGGGAACCGAACATCGTGGTCCTCACACCGGGCGTGGGCAACTCGGCGTACTTCGAGCATGCCTTCCTCGCCCGCGAGATGGGCATTCCGCTCGTCGAAGGGCGCGACCTCCTGGTCCACGACAACATCGTCTACATGAGGACAACGTCCGGATTGAGACGAGTGGACGTGATCTATCGGCGCGTGGACGACGACTTCCTGGATCCCCTCGCGTTTCGGGCCGATTCGTATCTGGGTGTGGCCGGACTTCTCAACGCGTATCGGGCCGGACAGGTGTCGCTGGCGAACGCCATCGGAACCGGCGTCGCCGACGACAAGGCGGTCTACGCGTACCTGCCGGCGATCATCAAGTTCTACCTGTCGGAAGAGCCGATCCTGTCGAACGTGCAGACATACCTGCTCGACAACCCTGCGGATCGATCGTACGTGCTCGAGAACCTCGAGTCACTGGTCGTGAAAGCCGTTGGCGAGTCGGGCGGCTACGGGATGCTGATCGGTCCACACAGCACGCGCAAGCAGCGCGACGAATTCCGCGATCGGATTCTCGCCTCACCGCGTAACTACATCGCGCAGCCGACGCTCGCCTTCTCCCGCGCCGCCTGCTTCACGGATAGCGGGATCGAGCCACGACACATCGACCTCCGCCCGTACGTGTTGTTCGGCGACAAGGTGACGATGGTGCCGGGCGGGTTGACGCGCGTCGCTCTTCGCAAAGGGTCGCTCGTCGTCAACTCCTCACAGGGTGGCGGCAGCAAGGACACCTGGGTTCTCGCGGACTAGGTCGAGAGGACACTGAGCAGACATGCTGCTGTCGCGCGTCGCCGACTCGCTCTACTGGATCAGCCGGTATCTCGAACGTGCCGAGCACACGGCGCGGCTCGTCGATGTCGCCGTCGATCAGGGCCTTGGCCGCGCGTCTTCGTTCACCGGCTCGGCGGTCGAACGCCTGTATCAAAGCGTCGGGCTGGCCTCGGAATCGCAGGACGTGTCGGCTCTCGCCGGCGGCGCACTGTTCGATCTCGCGAATCGCAACTCCGTCGCAGCGTGCGTGACCGCCGCGCGCGAGAACGCACGTCAGGTGCGCGAGGAGATCAGCTCCGCGATGTGGGAGCAGCTCAATGCGCTCTACCTTCGCGTGAGGCAGATGCGCGATGAAGGCTCGTGGAGCGTGAGAACGCATCACTCGTCGCGCGCCATCATCGACGGCGTGCGGCTGTTCAAGGGCATCACCAACGGCACGATGAGCCACGGTGAAGGCTGGCAGTACCTGCAGGTCGGCCACTATCTCGAACGCTCGAGTGAGACCGCTTCACTGTTGACGCTCTTCGTGCCGGAGGGCACGGGATCGTCGACCATGCCGGAGCCGCGCGATCAGGTCGAGTGGGTCACGCTGCTGGAGTCGTGCTCGGCCCTCGAGGCGTACTGCCGTTACTACACCGCCGACGTCCGCCCCGGACGCGTCACGGAATTCCTGCTGCTCAATCCGGAGTTCCCGCGATCGGTGCGCTTCTCTGCGGTCAGGCTCGAAGGCGCGCTTCGTTCGCTGGCGGGTTACAGCACGCGTACCGCCGGGCGCGCCGAGCGTCTTGCCGGACGCCTGCGCGCGTCACTCGAGTACGCGCAGGTTGACGAGATCCTGAGCGACGACCCCCAAACGTATCTGGCCAATATCAGCCGGCAGTGCAGCCAGATTCACACGGCGGTGAATCAGAGCTACGTCGCGTACCCGATCGAGTCAGCATTGCCGGCGTGAGCGGCGACGAGAGACGAAAGACCAGAGACGACAGCCCAAGACATGCGGTATTCGATACGACACATCACGCGCTTCACCTACGAGTCGCCCATCACCGAGAGCGTGATGGAGGCGCGCATGCAGCCACGGACGGACACGTTGCAGCGGTGCCTGCAATTCACGCTGCTCACGACGCCCTCGGCGCGCGTGATGACGTATCGCGATCACGACAACAACCTGGTTCATCACTTCAACATCCCCGGCCGTCATTCGCGTCTCACCGTCACAGCTGAAGCACTCGTCGAGTGCATGAAAATACGCTCGCTTCCGCATCGGTTGGGGCCGGCGGCATGGTCTCGTCTCGATTCGATGGCCGCGTCGGGACAGTGGTGGGAGTATCTGGCGGCCAGCACCTTCGTCCAGCAGACCGAAGCACTCGTCGCCTTCCGAGCGGAGATCGGACTCGAGCGCGGCAACGATCCACTCGTCGCGCTCCGGCGCCTCATGGGCGAGATGTACGCACGGTTCGCGTACAGCCCGCGGAGTACGCGGGTCGATTCACCAATCGACGAAGCGCTCGAGACGCGCAAAGGCGTCTGTCAGGACTTCGCGCACATCTTCCTCAGCCTCGTCCGGCCGCTGGGCATCCCAGCGCGCTACGTCAGCGGCTATCTGTTCCAGGCCGCCGGAAGTCAGGACCGCTCGACGGACGGCGCGACGCACGCGTGGGTTGAAGTGCTGCTGCCAGACCTCGGCTGGGTGGGACTCGACCCGACAAACAATCTGATCGCCGACGACCGTCATATCCGCGTGGCAATGGGACGCGACTATGCCGATGTGCCTCCAACGCGAGGCGTCTTCAAAGGGGTCAGCACCGTTCGAAGCGAGCTGAGCGTGTCGGTTACGGTCGGCCCCGCGCAGTCACCGCTCTCGAACGACCTGACACCATTCACACCATGGATGGCGCGCGAGTCAGTCGAACCCGCCGTGGACGACAGCGAACAGCAACAACAGCAGCAGTAAGAATCGGCTCGGGCTTGGCTACTTGGCGAGTTGCTCGAGCGTCCGCATCATCCCGTTGATCAGCTCGGTTTCGCGATTGAGCGCCTCGGCGACGCGGACGATCTCCCTCTCGGCTTCCGCGAAGTCCTTCTGCTCCATCGCCTCACGCACGCCGGGCATTGTCTTGACGGCGTAGCCGGTGTAGAAGCCCGGTGCATAGAGAAGATGGCGATACCAGGAGCGGCGAGGCAGGCCAGCCTCGTGCGTGAGCTGGCGTTCGCTCTGGATGACACTCTTGTTGAGTGAACGAATCGCGTCTGGCGTGAGTCGCGAGCGCGACGCATCGAGCATCGTCTTGTAACGTTCCGCTGCCTGCGTGAGCGCGCTGGCGGCGTTCTCGAGCGGGGCGAAATTGATCGACGGCGGCACCGTGTCGACGACAGGCGCCCGGAATGCGCGACGCGGATCGGCAATCGACGTAAAGACGCCTTCCTCGATCTGCGTGTTCAGTTCCCTCGTCTCAGACTGCTGCTGCCTGAGCTGCGCCTGCAACTCGCCGA
The DNA here is from genome assembly GCA_963818645.1 of uncultured Acidobacteriota bacterium. Taxonomy (GTDB): domain Bacteria; phylum Acidobacteriota; class Vicinamibacteria; order Vicinamibacterales; family UBA2999; genus Gp6-AA40. Next base: position 60,972 of record CAWFTF010000013.1, read on the forward strand.
CGTATGTCTGCACCGTCTCCGCGAGGCTCGTGAACTGGAACGGCAACACATCTTCGTCGGCAAGCCGGATCACGAGACTGCCGACTGTCTGAGCAAGTGCACGTCCGTACGCGAAGTCCGTATCGAGGAACTTCGTGAAGTGGTAGTAGTCGTCGTAGATCGAGTGGTAGACGCCTTCGCTGTCGTCGAGACCGCTGAACGACACGTTCAACGACGGAATGCCGGCGTGCTGCAGAAACGCCGAGTAGTCGGACCCTGACCCGAGCGCACCGATGCGAAGATCGGGACGCGACCTCGCCTCGTTCCGAGCCGGCTGCGGGCCCATCGCAATCGCCCTCGCCTGCATGCGCTTCCAGACGCTGCCCTTGGTTTCCGGATCCTCGACCTCCTTCGCGACCGCGTTGACCAGCGGCTCGAGCGCGTGCGAGCCACCGACGCCGAGGAACCCCCGCCCGTTCCCGTCCGTGTTGATGTACACAGCGGCCTTGTCCCGCAGTTCTGCCTCGTGGTGCTCCACCCATTCCGTCGATCCGAGCAGCCCCTGCTCTTCGCCGTCCCAGGCGGCGTAGACGATCGTCCGCTTCGGACGCCAGCCCTGCTTCACGAGCTCACCGAGCGCACGTGCTTCTTCGAGCTCCGCTGACATCCCACTCGCTGGATCCAGCGCGCCGTTGACCCATGCGTCGTGATGGTTCCCGCGAACGATCCACTCGGCCGGATACGTCGATCCCGGCAGGCGCGCAATCACGTTGTGCACGCGCTTCAGGCTCCAGTCGAACGCAAGCTTCATGTGCACGCGCGCAGGACCAGGACCAATGCGATAGGTAATCGGAAGTCCACCGCGCCAATCCATGGGGGCCGCCTCGCCAGTGAGTGCAGCCAGCAGCGGTTGCGCGTCGCCGTACGAAATGGGCAGGACAGGGATTTTCGTGAGCGTCGTGACGTCCTTCAACTCGAGACGCGAAGTCCCGGCCGTTGACCCCCGACCCGGCGTCGTCGGATCGCCGGGATACGTCGGTATGTCCATCACGCTACCGCGCTGCACGCCGTCTTTCGAGCGCATCGGGCCATCCGGAAACACACCATCGACCCAGTACCCATCGTCTCGAGGATCGGAATAGATCAGGCAGCCGATCGCGCCGCGCTCGGCCGCCACCTTCGGCTTGATCCCGCGCCAGGACGCGCCGTAGCGCGCGATCACGATCGCGCCTTTGACGGAGATGCCTCGCCGATCGAGTTCCTCGTAGTCAACGGGCCGGCCGTAGTTCACGTAGACGAGCGGTCCTGTGACATCGCCATCAACCGAGTACGCATTGAACGAGGGAAGCTGCTCCGACTTCTGCGAGGACGTGGGATCGACAGCGACTGGCGGCTCTTCCAGCGTCAACCGGAACCTGGACGGCTCCACCATCTCGACGCTCCGCTCCTTCGGTGTCGGAAAGAGGACGTCGTAGTTCTCAATCTGGGCGTCCCAGCCCCACTCCTTGAATCGCGCGAGTATCCACTCTGCGTTCTGCTTGCCGTACGCCGAGCCGAGGTGGTGCGGCCGTGCGGACATGATTCGCACGTACTCTCCGAGGTTGCGAGCTTCGGGAATGGCGCGGAATCGCGCATCCCACGCCTGACCCTGCTGCGCAGCCGCGTCGAGCGACCCGAGAACGACAAAGAGTGCGATCAGCTTTCTCACGCTAGAGATCCTGAGGATGGATCCCACCCGAACGTCAAGGCCGCTCGGAACCTGATCTATCCCTTCACGTAGGACAACTTCTCCGCCACTCTGCCGTCCCGTACACGGAACAGATCGACGCCTCTGACGTGGCCGGGCTTGCCGTCGCGAACCCAGTGGTAGACCCACTGCACGACACACCGATCGGCCGCCGCAAACACATCCTCTGTATCGAAGCGGGCATGCGGAGAGCGGGCAAAGAACTCTTCCCAATAGCCACGAACCGCAGCCTCACCGACGAGTCGCGTGCCATCCGGTGCCGGCCTGGTGTTCTCGAACACACAATCTGGCGTCATACGTCCCATAAGGGCGTCGACGTCATGGCGATTGAAGGCGTCGTTGAATTGGTCGACGACGGCACGGGTTTCTTCGGATGTCATGGAAGAGATGTGACGCAATAAAGTATTGTAGAGGAATCACCGACAAGAGGAGGCAGCGAGCACTTCAGTTCCTAGGAACAACCATGCACTTTCGCCGCGCGACCCTGGTCACTCTTTTCGGGCTCCTCGTGAGCCTCCATCCCCGTGTCGCCCTGGCTCAGGTCGATCAGCAGCCTCAGGCGACCTTCAAGTCGAGTGTGGACCTCGTCTCGGTCACCGCCGTCATTCGCGACAAGAAAGGTCGCGTCGTCCGCACGCTGACGGCGAACGATATCGTCGTCACCGACGCGGGCAAGCCGCGACACATCGTCGGTATGCAGGCGGACGATCAGGCGCCGGCAAGCGTCGCGCTGCTCGTCGATGGCAGCGGCAGCATGCGCCTCGGCACCGCGACCGTGTCGTCGCAGCAGATCTGCGAAATGATTTTGTCCAATCTGCGCCACGACAGAGATCTGGCGGCGCTTATGAGTTTCGACACGCGGCTTCTGACGCTTCGTGAGTTCACGCAGGAGTTCGATCAGATTCGCTCCGGATTGGGCGAGGTCGAAGCGTTCGGATCGACGTCGATCTACGACGCCATTGCGGGAACGGCGGCTGCGGTGGCCAATCGCACGCAGAATCGACGCGCCGTGGTGGTCATCACCGACGGGGCGGATAACGCCAGCTCGTATTCGCCTGAAGAAGTCGCCTGGATTGCGAGCACGATCGATGTGCCCGTCTACGTGTTCGCGGTCGGTGAACTGAATCCATTGTCGGCATCCGGCGAGCAGACCGGCGCGCAGCAGCGCAATGCGCTGTTCGAGCTCGCTCGGGCGACTGGCGGCGACTACTTCTTCGCCTCGAGCCCGTCACTCGTGAGTCAGTCGACGAACCGGCTGCTCGAGGAGCTTCGTCATCAGTACCTGATCGCGTTCGAACCGGGCACGGCAGGCGGCTTGCGCCGTATCGAGATTCGCGCGCGGAACAACGACTTCAAAGTCCGCTCGCGCAAGTGGTATTCGACCGGCGGAGAGTAGCGCTCGCGCAGTCTCCCGTCGCGCCGCCCGGAGAGCCGCGGTTCTGCGGCTCTCAAACAACACCATCGCAGTAAAATCCGGCCGTTCGTGACACGTCGCTGATGTTCCTGCACGGCTGCAACTACCCGTGGTCCACAGACGGGACGAGCGTCTATTACGGGATGGACTTCGGCGCGAACGTCTGGGGTTCCCACGCTGGCGTCTCTACGCGGCGACCACAGATCGCGGCCGACTTCGCGCAGATGGCACGCCTCGGATTCACCGTCGTTCGATGGTTCGTTTTTGCCGATGGTCGATCGGGGATTGAGTACGACGACCGCGGGCTGCCCGCCGGCCCCGATTCGCATCTCTTCACCGATCTCGACGCGGCGCTCAGCATCGCACGGTGGCGTGGACATCCGCCTCGTCCTCGTCCTGCTCGATCATCGGTGGATGTTCGAGGGCGTCCCGGACGTCATCGCAGATCCACTGACCGGTGCACTGCTCGAAGCGCGATTGCCGGACGGCCGCGCGCAGGTGCTCGACACGCATGCCGGACGTCAGGCGCTGATGCAGAACATCATCGAGCCGCTCGTGCGGGGTTACGGCCCCGCCGGTGAACACGCCGACCTGGGCGCACAGATCCTTGGCTATGAGTTCATGAACGAACCCGACTTCATCGTGGAGGAGTGGGAACGCGACCTGAGCACGCACGTCGCGCGGCCAATCCGTTTCGAGGTCCTGGCAGAGCTCGTGGCTCGCACGAGCGAACTGGTCCATGCCCACACACGCGCGCTCACCACGATGTCCGCCGCTCGCCTGCACAATCTGTGGGCCTGGGATGACCCCGCGCTCGGAGTGGATTTCGTTCAGGTGCACTCGTATCCGGACGTGAATGCCCCCGAACGCGACGCCGATGTCTTCGGGATGCCTGCGACATCACTTGGCGTGGCGAAGCCTGTCGTGCTTGGGGAGTTTCCCGGCAATGGTCCCGAACAGCATCCGCTGGGCGCGGCGCCTCCGCCCACCTCTCTCGAGGACTACCTGGAATTCGCGGTCGCAGCGGGATACGCCGGCGCCTGGCCGTGGAGCTTCAGCGGCACTGATGCCTACGGTCGATTTCCTGAAGCTCCGCTGCGAGAATTTGCCCGAAGGCATCCGGAGCTGGTGAATGCACGCGCCCGGTGACGGAACCATCCGGACGGCCACGATCGTCATAGAGACCTAGACCCACCAGCCAGATGGACCTGATCACGCTCGGACGCACGCTCGGCTTCTCATTCGCGGCAGGCGTGAATCTCTACGCGACCGTCGCGATTCTCGGCCTCGCTGCGCGTTACGGCTGGGTGGATCTGCCCGCGCAGTTTCAGTCGTTCAATCACCCCGTGGTCATCGGCGCGGCGATCGTGATGTATCTGATCGAGTTCTTCGCGGACAAGATTCCGTACGTCGATTCACTCTGGGACCTGATTCACACCGCAATCCGTCCGATCGGTGGCGCGCTGATCGCCGTCACCACTCTCGGCGACGCATCAGCTCCTGTCGAAGGCTTGATTGCGCTGATGGGCGGCACGGTGGCCGCCAGCAGTCATCTCACCAAGACCAGCACCCGGGCAATCGCGAACACCAGTCCGGAGCCGGTGTCCAACTGGATCCTCAGCTTCGGCGAGGATCTGTTCGTCGTCGGTCTGGCGTACCTCGCACTTCAGCACCCGATTGCCGCTCTCGTCGTCGCCGCGATTCTGCTCGCGTTGATCATGGTCTTTGCGGTGGTGATCCTCCGCACTGTCCGACGTTGGTTCGCTCGTCGTCTGGCGCCCGCCTGATCCGGCCCTTCCGTCTCTGCCGTAGTAACATCATCAGCCGTCAATTGCTTGTTGGAGATGCCTGATGAAGATGCGTGTCAGCCTTGTCGCGGTGCTCTCTCTTGCCATGCTCGGTGCCTACCTTCACGCGCAGTTCGGGCAGGAAGCGGCCAAGCTGGATCTCGTGAAAGTGACGGATGACCTCTACGTCATCCACAACGACTTCGTCCCCGGGAATACCACTGCGCTCATCACCAACGAGGGAGTCGTCCTCGTGGACGACAAGTTCGAGATCGATCACGCGAACATCATGGCGCAGCTCAAGAAGGTGACGAGCCAGCCGGTGAAGTACGTGATCAACACGCACTTCCATGGCGATCACAGCGGCGGCAACGCCAAGCTGCAGGCGCTGAACGCGCAGGTCGTCTCTTCAGAAGCGGCGCGCCAGAAGATGGTCGAGACCAAGATGCCAGGCCTGCCGAACGTCACGCTCGAGAACCGCCTGCGCCTCTACGTCGGCGGCAAGCGTGTGGAGGTGCACTACTTCGGACGCTCGCACACCAACGGCGACGTCGTCGTGCTCTTCCCCGATCATCGCGTCCTCGCGATGGGCGACATGTTCACGTTCGGCGATGCCACGCCGCAGCTCGTGGACTACGCCGGCGGCGGCAGCGCGGTCGAATGGACGAAGACCGTGGATGGCGCACTCGGGCTCGACTTCGACACGGTCGTGCCCGGGCACGGCGTCGTAACGACCAAGCAGGAAGTGCGTAAGTTCCGCGAGAGCACCGTGAGCCTGCGCACAAAGGTGCATGACATGGTCTCGCAGAAAAAGAGCAAAGCAGAGATCGAGAAGATGTTGCGAAGCGATTTTCACTTCGCCGATCTCCACGTTCAGCTCAGCCTGGATGGCTTGATGAAAGAACTGCAGTAAGAAACCGACGCCAGTCAACTCCCAACGCCCAACGATTCAACTCCCAATCGGAGACCTTGGAAGTTGGGAGTTGGAGTTGCCGGTTGGCAACTGAACGATTACTTCTTTCCTTCGTCCGCTCGCGAGCCTGACAACGTGTTGCGCATCGCGTAGTTGCCCTCGTGGCACGCGTATTCGAACATCTGATAGTCCTGATCGCGCTTGAGCGGGAACGACACCTTCCACGGCGCGGTCCACGTCTTCGGATCGTCGATCGTGACTTCGTACTGCAGCACGTTGGCCGAGACCGGCGTGAAGCGCTCCTCGATCACGATCGAGTCGCTCGGGATCAGCATCATGCCGTTGCCCTGCATGCCGGTCTTGCCATTGAGGTTCGTGGTACGGACGACGAGGGTATTGCCTTCGAAGTGCCCTCTCGACGATCCCATGTAGGACTTCATGCTCGCCGGCAATTGTGGACGCCGTCGCCCCTCGACCTGTCGAAGCGTCGAGCGGAATGATGCGAACCTCGTGGATCATCTCGTTGCGAAACGCGACGAGACCCGGAGCCTGCACGATCTCGTTGCCGTTGTTGTACACGACCGGCATCATCGACCCGACCACTCCGCGCGAGATACAGCGATCGTAGGGACCCAGTTCTGATGCGCTGTTGAATCCGGTCTGTTTGACGTAGGTGCCACCCGCGGTCTTCTGTCGCGCCGCACCTTCCGGCGTCATCGCCGGCATGCGCCCGTTCGTCGGCTGCACGATCAGCGACGTCTGTCGCGACGGCACGCCGCGCTCGAGCCAATGCGGCGGCGGCGACGTCACGCCACCCACGTCGCCAAGCGCGACGATCTCCGCCGGCGGCTTCTGCAGGTCGAAATCGAGGACGTCGAGCTCCTCCTGTTTCGCCGCCTGCTGCTCTCGCTCTTTGAGCTCAGCGTCGGTCAGGAAGAGTCGGGTTCCGAATCGCTCGGGTCGCTCGAACGGGACGCCGACAGAGTCCGTACCAGGCCAGATCCCCTGAAGGTCCGGATCACCCCACGGCGTCCTGGGCGGGGAGTAAGGGGCCTGCGTTCCTGATGCAGACTGCCCCTGCGACGAGACGACTGCTGATGCCAGCACGCACAACGGCGAGCATGGCCGCGCCGCTCACGATTCTCAACCGACGCTTCATTGGGCTCCTCCGGCAAGGGCGCTCTGACAGGGATTCGCCCGCCACAACTCATCATATCGACAGAGTCGGCTACTCCTGAAATACGCCGGGCAACCCCCGAGTGTGTAGCATCACTCCCGGATAAGACACCAGGTCGTCATGCACCGCTTGCCTTGCACGTTCGTCGTCTTGATGGGATCAGCCAGGCGTCCACCCAGCCGGCCGGAGAGCCGGAGCAGCATCGATTCATCCACGAGAAAGCGATCGCTTCCGTCGGGCAGGCGCACTTGCCGGCCCGCAGGACCCACGACCTGTTCGAGGCCGATGTTCGACGCGAGCCTCGCGAAGAACAGCCCGCCTCGTGCGAGCACGCGCCACATCTCGGTCACCATCGACGTGAAGTGATCGACATCGTGTGCGAAGTGCAGTACGGCACTGCAGATCACGGCATGCATGCGTCCGTCAGGATGTGGCAGCTTCGTGACCTCGGCGACGGCAAAGTTCGTCGACGGCAGGCTGGGCGCAAGACGGGACGCCAACTGGCGAACGACATCCACAGCTGACGGCTCGCTATCGACTCCGTAGCACTCGAAGCCATGCTGCAGGAGGTAGACGAGATTGCGGCCGTCGCCGCATCCGGCATCGAGCACACGCTGCCGCGAATCGAAACGCCCGCGCAGGATCTGATCGAAGAGATAGATGTCGATGTCGCCGAACTGTTGCCTCAGGTCCTCGCCTGTTGTGAGCTCAGTCATTCAGTAGCGGCCGGTCTTTCCTGGCCTGAGCGTAGTCGAAGGCAGACCCGCCGAGGTGAGTTCAATTACGTCGTCGTCGAAGACGCCGGCGTCTGCGCCGGTGCCGGCGGCGCCCCAGGACCGCGTGGCATCTGCTCTGCGGTGAATCGCGGCAGCAGATCGTTTCGCATCGCGAGGTGGTACACCGCAGCCGCCATCACAATCGCCGACTTCTTCACGTCATCTTCGACGACGCGCTCGTAGGTATCGAGGTTGGTATGCCATGTGTATGACTGGTATTCGATCGGGTCCTGCAGCGCATTCACGCCAGGCAGACCGGCGGCCGCGAACGAAAACGCATCCGTACTCGTCGCCTGCCGGCTGCGCGTCGTCGTCACGCCGAGCAGCCCGAGATCCGTGAACGATCCCAGCGCCTCGCGCAGAACGGTTGCCGCTTCGGGCGGACCGAAGAGCGTGAGACCGCGCGCACGTCCGGTGCCGCTGTCGATGTTGAAATACGCGGCGAGCTTCGAGAACGCAGGCTTCTGATCTTCATAGCTGCCGAAGTGGTCGCGGATATACGCCTGCGATCCGAGCAGCCCCTGCTCTTCGCCACTCCAGAGCGCCACACGAATCGTTCGTCGAGGCTTGACACCAACCGCCGTCAGAATCCGTGCGGCCTCCATCATCACGGAGCAACCGATCGCGTTGTCCGTCGAGCCGGTCGCAGCATGCCACGAGTCGAGATGCCCTCCGAGCATGACGACTTCATCGGCCTTGTCGCTGCCCGGGATCTCAGCAACGACGTTGTAGGCGGTGCGCCCCTCCGGATACGAGCGATTGACGATGTCGAACTCGAGCTCAACGGGTCGCTTGTCGTCGAGCAAACGCCAGATGCGCCCGTAGTCCTCGTTACGCATGACGACGATCGGGTGGCGCCTTGGTTTCATCGAACGTGCGATTGTGGAACGCGCGAATCTGGCCGTGGTCTCGCCCGGCATCGGTGATGCGCACGAGGACGCCGTTCGTCGCGAGAAATGCGTTGAGCTGCTCTTCGATTTCGTTCGTCGTCAACGGGCGCCGCGAAGGAGCTCCCTGGTTCGGCGTGGCCTGCGCGGGAGGGCCGCCGCCTCGCCCGGCCTGAGCGGCCGGAGGTGCGCTCATCTGCGTGATGACGTCGCTGTCTTCGCGGCGGAGTGGAGGCGGATTGAACGTCACCGACACCGGCGTCGGAGCATTGACGAGCACGATCTTTCCCTTGAGGCTCGCTTTCAATGACTCGAGATGCGTCGTCAGCTCCTCGCGCGTAGGTTGCCGCGGCAACGTAACCTGCATCGCGGCGCCCTTCGCCACACCGTTCGTCCCCGGTGTCCACGCCAGCACTTCGGCGACGAGTGTGTCTTTGACCGGCGAGACGATGTAGGCGGCGAGCCGTTCGTTCGTCCAGCCAGGATGACCGAAGTTCCATGGCTCGAGGTGGCCGTTCTTCAGGCCCCACGACTGCATTTGCTGGATCGCCCACTCGCCCGCCGCCTTCAGGCTGGGTGAGCCGGTGAGCCGCGGACCGTGCACGTCGGTGAGCATGTGCAGCGTCTGCATGATCTGGGAGTTGGTCTGACCTTCCTGACGAATCTTCCACAGAATCTGCTGGTCAGGACGCTCCTGGGCGACGAGCACCACGCTGACGAGCGAGATGCTCAGTGCGACGCAGGCTCGAAACAGTCTTCGCATATGGCCTCACGATCGAGGGATCGCGTCGTGAAGAGTGACACGGAAGCCGTGCTGGATCCAGTGCCGCGTCCCGGCGACAGGTCGGCCTGCTGGTAAGGCTCGAACCGGTATGCCACACTCTTCTACGGCACCATGTCCGAACCTCAGGTCAAGATTCTCGACAAGGCCTTGCGCGTCCTGATGCTGTTTTCTCCGGAACAGCCCGAGTGGGGCGTCAGCGCCGTCTCGCGCGAGGTCGGGATGTCGAAGAGTACGGTGCACCGCATCCTGCGCGTGCTGGAACAGCATGCGTTCGTCACACAGAACGCGGAGACCAAGCGATTCCGTCTCGGGCTGGCGGGCATCGAACTTGGACGCCGTGCGCAGGCGGGGATGGAACTCCGTCGCGTCGCGCTGCCGATCATGGAACAGCTCAGCGCGACGAGCGGCGAGACCGTGCTCCTTCAGGTCGTCAGCCCGGAAGGCGATCGCGTCGTCTGCATCGAGCGCGTGCAGCAGCGTCGTGGTCTTCGCCTGATCCTCGACGTCGGATCGACAGCGCCGCTCTATGCGGGCTGCTCGTCCAAGGTGCTGCTCGCCTTCCTCGACAAGGAATCGATCGACGCGGTCCTCAAGAAACGCCTGCGTCCGCTGGCGTCTCACACCACAACTGACGCCTCGCAGATCCGTTCACAGCTCGTCGAGATTCGTCGAAAGGGATACGCGGTGTCCTTCGAAGAAACGGACGAAGGCGTCGCGGGTGTGTCGTTTCCGATCAGGGACGCGCGCGATCGCGTGATCGCCAGCCTCACCATCTCCGGCCCACTGACGCGCGTGAACACGGCGACGATCAATCACTACACGGGCATCGTTCGCGAGGGTGCGCGTCGCATTGCCGCCGAACTGGGTCACCCCTCGTCGCGCATGGCATCACGCGAGCCGGTCGAAGCGCTCAACGCCGCGCAATAGCCACAATCCCGTTCCTTTTGCACCTCGATCAGACAAATCCTGTCTGTCCGGAGGCCTTGACGCCCCCAGTTGCGTATGCCACGATTCGTTTCACATACAGGTTATGTGTTCCTGTATGTGGAACGACCTATTACACACCTGTCGGGTGACACACGTGGCCTTTGCTGTCTTCGAACCCGCTACGCTGAACGAGGCTCTTGGCCTTCTCACCAACGAGGGTGACGCCAGCGCCGCTCTCGCCGGCGGGACCGACCTGCTGCTTCGTATCCGGCGCGGTGCCCGCAAGTACCGCTCCGTCGTCAACATCAAGTTCGTTCCCGGACTGACCGGTCTGACGTGGGACGCGCAGCGCGGGCTCACGCTGGGCGCGCTCACGACGTTCCGCACGATCGAACAAAACGAGCACGTGCGGCGCCACTACCTCGCGCTGGTCGAAGCCGCGCGCGTCGTGGCTGGCGTCCAGCTCCGGAACCTCGCCACGATTGGCGGCAACATCGGCAACGCGTCGCCATCGGCAGACAGCGTGCCGCCCCTGGTGGCGCTCGGAGCCACCATCGAGATCGCATCCGCCACCGGAACACGCGTGGTGCCGATCGAGGCGTGCATCTCCGGTCCCGGCCGCACGGTTCTGATTCCCGGGGAGATCTTCACGACCATCAGCGTGCCGGCGCCGGCGACGCACAGTGGCAATGCGTTCTCGCGCTTCAGCCCGCGTTCGGCGATGGACATCGGCATCGCGAGCGTGGCGGCATCGGTCACACTCGACGCCGATGGCCGATGCACGGACTGCCGCATCGCCCTCGGCGCCGTGTCGCCCACTCCGCTGCGCGCCACTGCTGCAGAGAATGCGCTCCGTGGTGAGCGCTGCACCCCCGCGATCGCCGACGCGGTCGGCGAGCTGGCCGCAGCGGCAACCACGCCAATCTCCGACATCAGAGGCAGCGCCCCATATCGGCGCGCGATCGTGCGAACGCTGACGACGCGAGTGGTGCAACAGGCTGCGGCACGTGCCGCGACGGCGGGTGCGCGATGACACGGCAATACCTTCTCACCGTGAACGGCAAGACATCCACCGTCACGACGGAGCCCCACCAATCACTGCTCGACACATTGCGAGAGACGCTCGGTCTCACAGGCAGCAAGAAAGGCTGCGATGAGGGCGAGTGCGCCTCGTGCACCGTGCTCCTCGACGGCGCGCCGGTGAATGCGTGCCTCGTCCTCGTGGGCGATGCCGTGGGCAAGTCGATCGTCACGATCGAAGGGGTGGCCGGATCCGAAGGTCCACACCCGCTGCAGCGTGCCTTTGTCGAGCTCGGCGGAGTCCAGTGCGGCTACTGCACGCCAGGCATGATCGTCAGCTCGTGTGCGCTGCTGCGCGAACAGCCCGATCCGACCGACGAGGAAATCAAGTTCTACCTGGCCGGCAACGTCTGCCGGTGCACTGGCTACAACAAGATCACCGCGGCCGTCCGCTCGGCGGCCGAGACCATGCGTGCGGCAGATGTTCCCGCGCCGGCGCGGAGAACGGCATGATTACCGTCGACACCAAGACCGAACAAGGCCTGATCGGCACCTCGCCGCCTCGCCTGGATGCCTGGGAGAAGGTCACCGGCAAAGTGCTCTACGCCGGCGACATGACGATGCCCGGCATGCTCCACGCGCGCATCCTGTGGAGCGCTCACGCGCATGCGAACATCCGCTCGATCGATACGACGGCGGCGCGCGCGCTGCCCGGTGTGCATGCGGTGCTCACGCACGAAGACGTGCCGGGTTCCAATCGTTATGGCGTCGCCGTGCTCGATCAGCGCGTGCTCGCTCAGGACAAGGTCCGCAGCTTCGCCGATGCCGTCGCGATCGTCGCCGCGGACACCGAGGAGATCGCGCGCGAGGCGGTCGAGCGGATCGTCGTCGAGTACGAGCCACTGCCGGGCGTGTTCACCATCGAAGACGCCCTGGCGCCCAACGCTCCACGCGTCAACGACGCGGACAACCTCTTCCAGCACACGCAGGTTCGAAAGGGGAATATTGCCGAAGGCTTTGCCCAAGCCGACCTGATCGTCGAGCACACGTATCGCACGCAGTCGATGGACCACCTGCCGATGGAGCCGGAAGCCGGGCTCGCCTACGTCGACAGCATGGGCGTGCTGAACATCCTCACCGCCACGCAGTACCCCTTCCGCGATCGACGGCAGATCGCGCCGAACGTCGGCCTGCCGATGAACAAGGTCCGGGTCGTGATGGCGCCCGTCGGCGGCGGGTTCGGCAGAAAAGATGACATCACGACGGAAATCCACGCCGGCTTGCTGGCGCTGAAGACCGGCCGGCCCGTGCGTCTGGTCTACACGCGTGAAGAGTCGCTCTTCGCCCTGACAAAGCGCCACCCGTTCACCATCCATTACAAGTCGGGCGCGCGCGCAGACGGACGCCTGACCGCGGTCGAAGCCAGCATCTACGGCGACAGCGGCCCCTATCTCTCACTCGGGATGTATGTGATCAAGAAGGCTGGCATTCACGCGACCGGCCCGTACTACGTGCCCAACGTGAAAGTGGACACTTACACGGTCACGACGAACAACCTGATAGGCGGTGCGATGCGCGGCTTCGGCGTGCTGCAGATTGCCGTCGCGCACGAGTCGCAGATGGACATGCTCGCCCGCGGTCTGGGCTTGTCGCCCGTCGAGTTCCGCTTGATCAACTGCCTCAAGCCGGGACTCACAACGGCAACTGGACAGGTCGTCAACGAAGGCACCGGCATCGGCGCCACGCTGACGCGTATCCGCGACTACATGACGCAACACGGCATGGAGTGGTCCAGATGAAGAAGCGTGGTCTTGGCGTTGGATCGATGTTCTACGGCATCGGCTACGGCTTCAATCGGCCGGATATCGGTGCCGCGCATGTCGAGGTTGCCGAGGATGGCACCGCGACACTCTTCACCGGCGTCTGCGATCTCGGTCAGGGCATCCAGACGTTGCTCGCGCAGATCGTCGGCACCGAGCTTGGCATGCCCATCAGCGCGATTCGCGTCGTCGACGCGGACACGGGCAGCACGCCCGACTCCGGTCCAACGTCAGGCAGCCGCGCAACGTTCGTCCAGGGACAGGCAGTGCGAAATGCGAGCCTCGATGTGAGGTCCCGCCTTTTCGAGATGGCCGGCCGAATGGCGGGCGTCGCGCCCGACGATCTGGAATTGGCCGACGGCAACATCCGCTCTCGGATGTCGCCAGAGCGCCACGTCAGCGTGGTCAAGGTCGTCGACGAGATGCACAAGCAGGGCAAACGGTGCATCGGCTGGGGCTGGCAGGACATCACGACAAAAGACGTCGATCCAACCACGTCGCAGGGCGATGCCTACCAGACGTTCGGCTGGGCAACGCAACTCGCTGAGGTCGAGGTCGACACCGAGACGGGATTCGTGCAGGTCACGCGCCTTGTCTCTGCGACTGACGCGGGCCGGGCGATCAATCCGATGGGTGTCGAAGGCCAGGTGCAGGGTGGCGCGGCGATGGGCCTTGGCTACGCCCTTTACGAGCAGCACGTCGTGGACCACGGCCGCGCGCGGACCGGGTCGCTCGCTTTCTATCTGGTCCCCACGCCGCTCGATGTCCCCGAGATCGAATGCCTCATCGTGGAGGTGCCCGATCCAAATGGTCCTTATGGCGCGAAGGGCGTATCCGAGCCGGCCACGATCCCGACGACGCCGGCGATCCTGAACGCGATTTATGACGCCGTCGGTGTGCGCGTGAAGAGCACGCCGGCGACACCGGAGCGGATTTTCGATCTGCTTCGGGAGCAGGAGGCACTGCAGGCCGTGCCGCCGAGCGTCGGGTGACCTCACAGTTGTGGCCAGCACAATGCGAGCCCGCATGAGTTGGGAAGCCGGAGTGATGATTCCGCCACCAAACTCGTTTACCGAGGTCGACTTCTACATGACCTGGCGCGTGGGTCTGTTGATTCCGTCTCCCAACTCGGTCATGGAAGTCGACTTCTACCGCAGCCTGCCGCACGACACGACGCTGCACACTGCGCGCATGTTCATGCCGGATATGACCGCGGCGAGTGAGGAGCAGATGCTCGATCAGTTCACCTTGCCGGCGGCAGCGATGGTGCGCACGGTGTCGCCGCACATCGTCGTCTTCGGCTCGACCAGCGCCTGCCTGCTTCGCGGCAAGGCCTACGATCGCGAGCTCTGCGAGCGGGTCGGCGAGCTGACCGGTGCGGAACCGGTGAGCGTCGTCGAGTCGGTCACCCAGGCATTGTTCGATGCGCGAGCCACACGCGTCGCCGTCGTCTCGCCCTACACCGACGATGTGAACCGGCGCATCAAGGCTGGACTCGAATCGGACGGGATCGCGGTATCGGCGATGTACGGAATGGGACTGTCAGCCGCCGATGGCGCAACCGTCACCCCGGAATCGATCTACTCGTTCGTGCAGTCACGGGTTGGCCCGCGCGTACCGGCTGATGCGCTCTTCATCGCATCCACCGACTACCACGCGATGAGCGCATTGTCGTTGCTCAAGATCGCGTACGACGTGCCCATCGTCACCACCAACCTCGCGGCGCTGCAGGCAGTGAAACGCAAGCTGCATCGGCTGCGGGAACGTGAGATGGCGCCGGCCGCACGGCGGCCCGCCACGACGTAACGGGCCACGCGAGCCGGGGGACCGAACGTGCGACCCATCGTTGTCGACCAATCGCGCAGACGTGCAGCCATCAGACGGCTGCAACAGGTGCATGGCACGCTGCCAACCTGGAGTGAGCTTGCCGAGCCCGGGGGATCGGGTGGCGGGCCGAACCTGTCGGCAATCGGTCCCGATGCGCCCGATCCGGCAAATCTCTGGAGAGTGCATTGGTTCAACGATGCCAGCCGCACTCGACGCAGCGAGGTGCCCTCGCATCTCGTGCTTCCCACCGAACTGACCGGCGTCGACTCGCCGATCGTCGTCCTGATCGGCCGGCGCTTTCCGATGATCGGCGCGCACAAAGTGCTCGCAGCCTATGCGTGCCTCGTGCCAAGACTCGTCACCGGGACAATTCGATCCCGAACGCGATCGCGCGGTCTGGCCCTCGACCGGCAACTACTGTCGCGGAGGCGTCGCGATCTCGCGCATCCTCGGGTGCCGTGGCGTCGCCGTGCTCCCCGCAGGCATGAGCCGCGAACGCTTCGACTGGCTTCGTGCGTGGGTGAGCGATCCGGCGGACATCATCCGCACGCCCGGCACGGAGAGCAACGTCAAGGAAATCTACGATCGATGCGCGGAGCTGGCAAAGGATCCGGACAACGTCATCCTCAACCAGTTCTCAGAGTTCGCCAACTACCTCATTCACTACTACTGCACCGGGCGGGCGTTCGATCGCGTGTTCTCGCACATGCGGGCGACACATCGCGACGCTCGACTCGCAGCGTTTGTCTCGGCGACCGGATCCGCTGGCACGATCGCGGCCGGCGACTATCTGAAGAAGCTGCACGGATCGCGCACCGTCGCCGTCGAAGCCCTCGAGTGTCCGACGATGCTGCGCAACGGATATGGCGAGCACAACATCCAGGGCATCGGCGACAAGCACATCCCGCTCATTCACAACGTGATGAACACCGACGTCGTCGTCGGGGTGTCGGACCGGACGAGCGACGCGCTCAATCACCTTTTCAACAACCGCGTCGGCCGGAAATACCTGACCGGACGGCGGCGGATCGATCCGGAGCTCGTGTCGCAGTTCGATGACTTCGGCATCTCCGGGCTGGCCAACATCGTGGCATCCATCAAGCTCGCCAGGCACCTCGAGCTGGGACCAGACGACATCGTCATGACAGTGGCGACCGACGGCGCCGCGATGTACGAGACAGAGCGCCGCTCATATGAGCAGCGGCGGTACCCCGATGGATTCGACGAGGTGAACGCCGGCGAAACCGTCGGCCGTCATCTCGACGCCATCGCCGACGATCACGTTCTCGAACTCTCACACGTCGAGCGCACTCGCATCTTCAACCTTGGTTACTACACCTGGGTCGAGCAGCAGGGCGTGAGCCTGGAGGACTTCGACCGCCGCAAGCATCAGCCATTCTGGCAAGGGCTCGTCGACACCATCCCGGAGTGGGATCGCCTGATCGACGAATTCAATGACGAGGTGGGCCATGCCCCTGGACGTCGCGCATCCTAGCGCACCGCAGTATCCGCCAGAGGGCCTGGTGCCTTCGTACGCACAGCTCCGCGCGGAGCTGGCGAGCCGGGACCGCAGCCTGCGCCGAAAAGTGATGTCCCTCGAGGACGCGACGGCTCTCGTCAACGACGGTGACACGGTGGGCATCGGCGGCAGCACGATGTCGCGGACGCCGATGGGCATGATCTGGGCGTTGATTCGGGCCCGCAAGTCCGGCCTTTCGTGCGTGCGCAGCATCGTGTCGAGCGACGGCGACCTGCTCTTCGGCTCGGGCATCTGCGATCGCATCACAACCAGCTGGTTCAGTCAGGGAATCCTGTGGGGTGTGTCCAAAGTGATGCGCCACCACGTGGAGACCGGCGCCGCGGCGTACGACGAGTGGAGTCACCTGGCGATCGGCATGCGCTTTCGCGCCGGGGCCATGGGACTCCCCTTCATGCCGATCCGATCGATGCTGGGCTCGGACGTCGTCCGGCAGCGGCCTGAAACGATTGAGATGATCTGCCCGTACACGCGCGAGAAGCTGCTGCTCGTGCCGGCGCTCAATCCCGACGTGGCGCTCATCCACGTGCAGCGCTGCGATGAGTTCGGCAACGCGCAGATCGACGGCCTGCCCTTCATGGACGTCGATCTGGCGATGGCTGCCAACCGGGTGATCCTGACGACGGAGCGGATCGTGTCAAACGATCAGATTCGCCGGGCGCCCGACCACACCAAGATTCCATTCTTCGCCGTCGACGCGGTCGTCGAGCTGCCGTACGGATGCGCGCCTCACGAGTGTTCCGGCGTTTACGAGCCGATGATGGGCCACATGGAGTCGTACGTCGCCCAGGTGAACGCCAACCCGGTCGACGGCATGCGCGAATACCTCGAACAGTTCGTGTTCGGCCCTGCGTCATGGAGCGAGTTCCTCGCAGGCATCGGCGTCGAGGAACTGATTCGAGCGGCGCGCGCAGGAAGGTCGATCGACGATGCGTAGTGAATCTGTGAGTAGTGTCCGGCTTCAGCCGGACTTATCCACCACGGCATCGGAGCTGCTGGCGATTCTGAGCGCCCGGCAACTCAAGGACGGTCAAGTCGTGTTCGCCGGAGTCGGTATCCCCCTCCTCGCGGCGACGCTGGCGCAGCGCCTCCGGTGTCCCGGCCTCACGATCCTCTTCGAGGGCGGCGTGATCGGCGCGTTCATCGAGCCCGGCCGACTGCCACCGTCGACCAACGATCAACGCTGCACGGCCCGCGCGAACATGGTGCTCGGCAGCGCCGAAGTGCTGCTGTTGCTGCAGCGCGGCTACGTGGACGTCGGCTTCATGGGTGGCGCGCAGATCGATCAGTACGGCAATTTGAACAGCTCGTTCATCGGCGATCCCGCCCGCCCGAAGACGCGGCTGCCGGGGACCGGCGGTGGCAACGACATCTCGAGCCTCACAGCGATGATCGTCGCGATGAAGCACGAGAAGCGCCGCTTCGTCGAGCACGTCGACTTCATCACCAGCCCGGGCTGGCTGCGCGGGCGCACCTCACGATGCGAAAGCGGTCTCGGCACTGGCGGCATGTTCCGCGTCGTGACCGATCTCGCCGTCTTCGACTTCGATGAGGAGATGAGACGCATGCGCGCCATCGCGCTCAATCCGGGCGTGAGCTGCGAGCAGGTACAGGCGAACACCGGCTTTCCGCTGGCGTTCGCGCCCGACCTGCACGTCACCGAGCCGCCGAGCGCCGAGGAGCTGGCGATGCTCCGGCATCTCGATCCGGATCGACGGTATACGGCCTGAACGCGGTTGGAGATTAACGGAGACTTACGGAGGAAACGGATCACCACGGAGACACGGAGCCACGGAGGAACATCACCGGTGGCCGCGCGACGCGCGGAGTGGATCGCGCGAGGTGTGAACCACAAGAGCCCTCACCGCAATTCTCATGGCTCTTGTGAGCCACGCCTCGCGCGGTCACCTCGCCGGCCCAGTGGGCCGGCGCCACCGGTGATGACCGTCACACGGAATCTCCGCGTCTCCGCGTCTCCGCGGTTATCCGATGACTCCGTCACCTCCGTTTTTCGCAAACGAGGGAATCGATCATGAGCCTGTCAGGTACGTTCGGGATCGCCGCACGCAACTTCACGACATACCCCACGCTGCCGGATGCGCAGGCACTCGTGGACTACGGCGTGAGGATGGAGGAGCTCGGCTTCGATTCGCTGTGGGTGTGGGATCACATCCTGCTCGGCGTCGATCCGAACTTTCCGATCATCGATTCATTGACACTGCTGACGGCGATCGCCGCGCGCACGAAACGCATCAAGCTCGGCACCGGGATCCTGGTGCTCCCCCTTCGCAACCCGGTCGTGCTCGCCAAGCAACTCTCCAGCATGGATCTCCTGTCGAACGGTCGCCTGCTCATGGGCATGGCATCGGGCTGGTACAAACGCGAGTTCGACGCCGTCGGTGTGCCGTTCGATCAGCGCGGCCGGATCATGGACCAGAACCTCGAGGTGCTGACGCGCTTCTGGACCGAGGACATGGTCAAGGGAGACTTCGGCTGTCACAAGATTCCGGCCGGGGTCATGTATCCGAAGCCGGTACAGAAGCCACGGCCTCCGATTCTGATCGGCGGCTACGTGGACAAAGTGCTGCAACGCGCGGCGGTCACCGGCGACGGATGGCTCACGTATTTCTACCGGCCCGAGAGCTTCGCGAAGTCATGGGAGAAGATCCGTCGGTTCGCCGTGGAGGGTGGCAAGGATCCCGATACGCTGCTCAACGCCTCCCAACTCCCGATTCGCATTGGTCCGTCACGCGCCGCCGTCGAAGCGGGGATGATGGATTGGCTTGGTAAGGAATGGGACTACGCGTCGTGGAGTGACTCGACGAAGGACAGCGCCATTCTCGGCAGCGTCGACGAATGCGTGGCGCAGCTCAAGGAGCACCTCGCGGTCGGCGTGCAGAAGATCATCTTCGTGCCTTACAAGTACGAGCTCGAGCAGATCGAGATCATTGCGAAGGAGATCATCCCCAGGCTCAGGACCTGAGCGCGATGATCGCTGGGGCTTCGCGGCGCGACGCGAACGACGCCGCATAGCGTTCCTCGGGCGCCTCGCCGTACACCGTCGTCCGCTGGCGAGGGACCCGGCCAATCGACCGGATGATCGATTCCATCCTCTCGGGTGTCATCTCCTGACCGTGCACAGCGCCTGCTGACCGCGTGATCGTCTCGTCCATCAGCGTGCCACCCAGGTCATTGGCACCCGATTCGAGACAGACCTTCACTCCTTCCGGACCCATCTTCACCCACGAGGTCTGAATGTTGGTGAGCACCGGGTGCAGCGCCAGCCGTGCGACCGCGTGCATCAGCACCGCCTCGCGGAAGGTCGGTCCTCGGCGTGCGCGACCCTTGAGATAGATCGGCGCCTCCATGTGGACGAATGGCAGCGGCACGAACTCTGTGAAGCCGCCGGTCTCGACCTGCAGCGCACGGATGCGAAGCAGGTGCCTTGCCCAGTGCTCGTATCGATCGACGTGGCCGTACATGATCGTCGAGGTGGTCTTGAAGCCGACGCCGTGAGCGGTGCGCATCACGTCGAGCCAGCGATCGGTGCCGATCTTGTCCGGACAGAGCACCGCGCGAACCTCATCGTCCAGGATCTCGGCCGCGGTCCCCGGCAGCGTGCCGAGGCCCGCCGCCTTCAGCGTCGTCAGGAACTCGCCAACCGGGACACCGAGCGTTGCCGCGCCCTGATGCACCTCGAGAGGTGAGAACGCGTGGATGTGCATGCCGGGAACTGCCTGGCGAACCGCAGCACAGATTTCGAGATAGGTCTGACCGGTGAAACTCGGCTCGATTCCACCCTGCATGCACACTTCGGTCGCGCCGCGATCCCAGGCCTCGCGCGCACGCCTCGCGATCTCGTCCGTCGACAGCGTGTACGGCCGGCCGCGCAGGTTCTCGCTCAGCTTCCCTTTCGAGAAGGCACAGAACTGACACTTGAAGTAGCAAACGTTGGTGTAGTTGATGTTGCGGCACACCACGTACGAGATGACGTCACCGCTCGCCTCGCGACGGAGCGCGTCGGCAGCCGCGCACACCTCTGAAAACTCGTCACCCCTGGCGCGAAACAGTCGCACGAGATCCTGTTCGTTGAGCGGCACACCGGCGCCAACGCGCGACAGGATCGATGCGATTTGCCGCGACGGCGATGTGGCGACCTGCGGCGCGACGCGCGGCAGTGCGCCTGCCATTCCTGGTGACCACTCGTCGGTGCGCGGCCAGCCATCCGCATCAACCTTGTGCAAAAGGCTTGTCTGGAGGCTCTTGTCCACCCACGCGTGCGCGGACCGCGCGTAGGCCGGGTAGATCGCAAGCCGTTCGACGAGTTCCTTGCCGGCCGCCTTGGTCGCGCGCTCGAGCACTTTGAGGTGCGGCCATGGCGCTTCGGGATTCACGTGGTCCGGCGTGACCGGCGAGACGCCACCCCAGTCGTTGATGCCCGCCTCGATGAGTGGGGCCAGCGCGCCGGCGCTCAGATTCGGCGGCGCCTGAATATTCATCTCCGGCGGAAAGACAAGCCTGGCAACGGCGATCGTCCACAGATGCTCCTCGAGCGCGACCGCCGGCACGCCAGCCATGCGCGTCCCGGATTTCGGACGGAAGTTCTGGATGATGATCTCCTGCAGGTGACCGTAGGTCTCGTGCAGCGCGCGCAGCGCCAGCAGCGCTTCCACGCGCTCGCGACGCGTCTCGCCGATCCCAATCAGGATGCCTGTCGTGAACGGAACACGCTGCTCACCCGCGATGCGAATCGTCTCCAGTCGAACGGACGGCACCTTGTCCGGCGATCCGTGGTGCGGTCCCCCAGGCTCACACAGTCGCTCCGACGCGCTTTCCAGCATGATGCCTTGCGAGATCGACACGCGGCGGAGCGCCGCCAGATCCGATGCCGTCATGCACCCCGGATTCACGTGCGGCAGCAGTCCCGTCTCGGTGAGCACCGCGTTCGCCGCCTCGGCCAGATACGACAACGTGGTCTCGTGACCGAGGCGCTCGAGGGACTTGCGCGCGGCTGGGTATCGCAACTCGGGTTTGTCTCCGAGCGTAAACAGCACTTCCTTGCACTGCGCAGCCTGCCCCGCTCGAGCAATCTCGAGCACGGCGTCGATCGTCAGGTACGGAGGTTTGTCCTCAGCGGGCGCCTGCGCGAAGGTGCAGTAGTGGCAGACATCGCGACAGAGTTGCGTGAGCGGTACGAAGACCTTCCGCGAGTAAGAGACGATGCTGCCGTGGGCGGCATCGCGACGGGCGGCGGCGAGGGGCATCAGGCGCCCGAGATCGCGGTACTCGGCGAGCGCTAACGCCTGATCGTCAGTGATCGCTGTGTCAGGCGACAGATCGGCGAGCGCATCATTCATGGGCCGCCGCCTCGCAGCCCGTGCGCACGAGACTCAGCGCACTCGCAGGGACCGTCGACAGGCGCGCCTGGATCTTCAGCCTCGAAAGATAGTCGTGCGTCCGAGTTGGAGACTTGCGCGAGACGAAGGCCACGAGATCGTCGCGCCGGTCGATGTCCAGGCTGAGATGCGGCGCGAAGTACACGGTCGGCGTAATACCCTGGCACTCCGCGGCGTGACAGTGCGCATTGAAGCTGTCGGGACCAAAACTGGGAGCGATGACACCCGAGGGACGGCACGCGAGAAGATTGGTTCCCCCGTCGCTCGATCGCACGAGCGCGATCGCTGGCGGGTGATCGATCAGGTCGATCATCTCCTCGATGTCCTCTGGCGACACATGGGGAAGGTCTGCAGGCACGACGACCATCCCCGCGTCGAGGCTGCCGGTCAGATACTTGACGACGCGCGTCACAGCCGCGTTCATGCCGATGGCCGCCGTCTCCATGAGCACGATGGCTTTGTGCCGTCGCGCCACAGCCGCGGCCGCGCGATCCGCGGTCACGACAATCACACCGGCCAGGCGCTCACAGGCATCGACTGCGGTGAGCACATCCTCCAGCATCACGCGCGCAAGCTCACTGCGCTCGCCAGCATCAAGCACGCCGGCGAGCCGCTGCTTCGCGAGCCGGAACGGCTTGACGAGCACGACCGCCCAGACGTCCCGGCCGGTCATGCGTACACCCCCGCCGTCATGTGACGCGCGACCACGCGCTCGAGGCGAGACGGCGCCAGCCTCCCCGCGAAGGCGAGCGCCTCACGTCCCAGGTGGGTGCGATCCGCGAGGTCCTGCATGAGGGTGCGAGTGACATGCACGGGCAGATCGATGACCGCGGCATCGTCACGATCGACGGTATCGACAATGAGCCCGTCGATCAGCCCGCGATAGTGCTCCGCGATCGACACATTGGTCACCGGCGTGCCAAGCTCCGACATGATCTTCGCGGTCGGCCCCTTGACCGCCTGGCCGCCGATGATCGGCGACACGGCAACGATGGGTGCAGTGGCCTGATGAAGCGCGGCGCGCATCCCCGGAATCGAGAGAATCGGATCGATGCTCAGATGCGGGTTCGATGGACAGATGATGATCGCGCGCGACGCGTCGAAGATGGCGTGGCTGACGGCGGCCGACACTCGCGTCAGGCAGGCGCCTGCGAACCAGAGCGATCGCACTCGCGGACGGCAGCGCTGCTCCACGAAGTAGCGCTGGAACTCGAGCGAGCCCTCGTCGGTTTCGACAATGGTCCGGACATCTTCGTCGGTCATCGGCAGGATCCGCGGGCCGACGCCAAGCCGATGCGCCACCTGCTCCACGAAGTCCGTCAGGGTGCCACCGCCCCGCAGATACCGCGTCCGTTCGACGTGCATCGCCAGATCGCGATCGCCGAGCTGAAACCAGCTCTCGCCGCCGATCTCGCGCAGCGACGACATGAAGTTCCACGTCTCGTCGGCGCGACCCCATCCGCGCTCCGGGTCGGAAAGCCCGGCCAGCGTGTACAACACGGTGTCGATGTCGGGTGAGATTCTGAGACCGACAAAGTCGAAGTCGTCGCCAGTGTTGACGAGGACTGTAAGCTCGCCGGCACCGAGCGATCGAGAAAGGCCAAGGGCTAACTTGGCGCCACCAATACCTCCGCACAGAGCCAGCACCGATCCAGTCATCGGAACATGTCCATTTCTCTCGGCCTGACCAGTGAGGAGGCCGGGACGTAGTCCGCTGGCCACGTGAGCCCGCGGATGTGCACGGCGGGCAGGCCTTCGTCTGCCTCACCCATGAGGAGCGACGCGGCAGACGCGATCTGATCCGCGAGAGCCACTTCGGTCACACGCATC
The DNA here is from genome assembly GCA_963818645.1 of uncultured Acidobacteriota bacterium. Classification (GTDB taxonomy): domain Bacteria; phylum Acidobacteriota; class Vicinamibacteria; order Vicinamibacterales; family UBA2999; genus Gp6-AA40. Next base: position 84,793 of record CAWFTF010000013.1, read on the forward strand.
TCCCGGCCGAACAGGTCGGGCGCGCCGACCAGATTCCAGAGCGCGGGAATACCGGCGGCACCGAGGGCAACGCCCACGACCCCGTTGCGCCACGGCCGCCCGAAGCTGTCGTTGATGACGACGCCGACCTCCACGCCGAAGTCCTGATCGAGACGTGCCTTGATCCGTGCCGCCGATGCATCGGGCGCACAGGGAAGCAGCAGGACGCGAGAACGGCCGTCAGGGCCGACGTTGGACTGATCGACGCCCGCGTTCGCCATCACGAAGCCGAGGCGATGGGCGACGATCAGCACATCTTTCTTGTGACGTACAACTTCCGTTGACTCGCGCAGGATCACTTCGACGAGCCTCGCGTCCTTGCCAACTTCACGCGCCAGTGTGCAGGCGCGGGCCGAAGGCTCGACGTCCGCGAGATCGACGATGCGCCCCTCCGCCTTCGAGACGATCTTTTGCGCAACGACCAGGATGTCGCCGTCCCGCGGCGCGATCTGCATCTCGTCGCAGCGCACCCGCGAGCAGCCCGGCCAGATCGTCGCCAGGAGCGATGAGCGGAAGCCCTTCGAGCGCGCACAGCGCGAGCCGCCGCGCGCTCATGCATCCCCTTCGCCCGCGCAGGGAAGACCGGTGATCCGAATGCCGGCACCCGGGACCTTGTACTTCCGGTTGATGGCGATCAGGACAGAGGTCAGCGCTTCCGCGGCGACCGAGTTGGCCAGGCTGCCTCCATCGACGCCGCGCGTGGCCACGAGGCCGGCCAAATCGACCACCCGTGCGCGCGCCTCGGTATCGTCGCTGAAGACGAGCACGTCGCAGTCGGCGCGCTCGGCGCCGTGAAGCTTCTTCGCGCCGACGTTGTGAAAGGCGGACACCACGCGCACGCCAGGCCCGAGCATGCGCTGCGCCACGACAGCCGGCGACCCGGCGGCTGGAAGCTGCACGACCGAGACCTTCGGCGGCACGAGTGGGACGGCGGCGTCCACCACGATCTTGCCCTCGACCTCGCCCCGGATCTCGTCGACGATCGCGTCGTGGCTTGCGTACGGTACGGACAGGACCACGATGTCGGCGGCACGGGCCGCAGCGGTGTTCTCGTCGCCGCGAACGCACCCGCCGCCCGCGCACAGCTCGCGCGCCGTCGCTTCGGCTTTCCCCTTGTCTCTCGACCCGATCACGATCGGATAGCCCGCACGAGCCCACAGGCGAGCCAGCCCCGATCCGAGGTCGCCCGTCCCCCCGATGATCGCAATCGTTGGTGTGTCCGGCATCCGATTCAACCCCTGAATCGTTTCCAATCGACCCCGTACTTCCGCACCTTGTAGTTGAACACCCGGCCGGTCGTCTTCAGCAGGCGCGCCGCCTTCGCTCGATTGCCGCGCGCGCTCTTGAGTGCGTCCTGCAGGATGTCTTTCTCGAACGCCTCCGTCGCCTGCTCGAGCGACTGCTCGATCACGGTGCCGGTCTCCTCCGCCGTCTGGAGCGTGGGCGGCAGATGGTGCGCATGCAGCACCTGCTCGTTGCACACCACGACCGCGCGCTCGATGGCGTTCTCGAGCTCGCGCACGTTGCCGGGCCAGTGATAGGCCATCAGCATGTCGATCGCCGGCGTCGCGATGCGTTTGACGTTCTTCGCGTGCTGCGTGGCGAACTTCTCCAGGAAGAAGTTGGCGAGCTGCAGGACGTCCGTCTTGTGATCGCGCAGCGGCGGAATGAAGATGGCGAAGACGTTCAGGCGATAGAACAGGTCTTCGCGGAACCCCTTGCCGACAATGGCGACTTCGAGATCCTTGTTGGTCGCGGCGATGAGGCGGATGTCGGTCTGAATCGTCTGCGTCCCACCGAGGCGCTCGAACTCGCGCGCCTGGAGCACGCGCAGCAGCTTGACCTGCGTCGCCAGATTCAGCTCGCCGATTTCGTCGAGGAAGAGCGTGCCCCCTTCGGCCAGCTCGAAGCGCCCCTTCTTCGGCGCGTGGGCACCTGTGAACGCGCCCTTCTCGTACCCGAACAGCTCAGACTCGATCAGATCGTTCGGCAGCGCCGCGCAGCTCACCTTGATGAACGGCTTCTTCGCGCGCGCGGAGTTGTGATGAATGGCGTGGGCGATCAGCTCTTTGCCGGTGCCCGATTCCCCGCGCAGGAGCACCGTGGTGTTGGTCTTCGCGACCTGCTCGACCTGCGCGTACACATCCTGCATCTGACGGCTGGCGCCGATGATGTTGGAGAAGCCGTAGCGCTCGTTGAGCTCCAGCCGCAGGTGAGCGTTCTCTTCGACCAATCGCTGACGATCGGCTTCGATCAGGCGATGTACTTTCATCGCCTGCGCGATCATCGCGCCGACCACTGCCAGAAACGTGACCGTGCGCTCGTACTCGCGGTTCGGCGTGTACTCCAGTTCGACGTCGAGCTGGCCCAGTGTCTGGCCTTCGTACGGGATCGGCACCGCGATGTAGGTGACCTTCTCGCGGCCGGACGACCGTGCGCTCATCTGCGTCGGGAATCGCAGCTCTGGCCGCGCGACCGGAACGACGATCGGCTTGCCATTGCGAACCGCATCGCCGACGACGCTCTCGCTGAATCCGTGCCGCACCGGCTTGGCGCGCTCGAGCCGCCGTCCCGACGACGCCTCGACGTCCACCTCTCCGGTCTCCTGATTGAGCAGGACGACACGGCTCGACAAGGCGCCGAAGCACACACTCAGGGTTTCGAGGACGCTTTGAAGCCCGCGCTTGAAATCCGCTGCCGCCAGCAGTGCCTGGCTCGCGCCCAGCAGCGCTGAAAGTTTTTGGATCTCTTCGTGGGAGTGCGTCCAGTCCAGTACTTGTGCCGATGAGCCGAATGACATGGGACGCTCCGGGGCCCGATGCGCCGCTGCCATAGGGCGGCCAGGCCCTGCCCCGGACGCAGCAAACGGCAGTCCACGTTCGAGCGATCGCGGCCACGCGAAAATGTTGGCGTTTGGGCCGATCGCGCGATCGCCGTCGATCACGTCGCTACATCTATGTCGTGAAACGAATGGCTGTCGACAATGATGTACGACGCCTCGCTTACCCACACCAGTCGTGAATCGTGAGCGCCAGCGTCTTGGTCGCGATCACGAGGTTGTCGAGCGGAAGCCATTCGTTCGTCGCATGCATCTGAGCCGTCACGCCCGGGCCGAAGATCACGGTGGGCGTGTCGCCGTGACGAATGAGGAACCGCGTGTCTGCGGCTCCCATACGGCCGCTGTAGACCGGTGCCTGTCCAGTGACTTCGCGAAAACCCTGCGCGACCGTCATCACGATCGGGTGATCGAGAGGAATCTCAGCGCCTTCGGCGATGAGTCCTTCGAACCAGACCTCCGGCTGATGCGTACTGAGCCAGGGATCCTGATCGCAGACGTTCCGGATGAACGTCTGGAAGTCCTTCTTGACCTGCTCGATGTCCTCCTGCGGCATCAACCCCATGCTGCCGCGAAGAATCGCCCGGTCGGGCGTGGCGCTCGCATAGTGCCCCGCTTCAAATTTGCCGACCGCGCACGGTAAAGCGCCACGATTGTCGGGAAAGAGCGGATGGGTCAGCGTGTTGATCCGCAACCCCTCGAAGTCCTCGATGGCCTTGGCAATCTTGTAGCCCTTGTCCAGGGCGTTGATCGCCTCCCAGCGCCGTGAGATGCCGGCCGGTTTCCCGCGCACGTCGACGACGAACCACAGGCGTCCGATGCACGCAGGCTGTACGTGCAGGTCGCTGGTCTCGAGCGAGATGCCGGCGTCGGCTTTGTACCCCCGGGTGACGCAGGCGAGCGTGCCCAGCCCGCTGACCTCCTCGTCCATGACGTACTCGAGAATGACGGTCCCGCGTGGCGCAAGCCCGATGTCGAGCAGCGCCTTGAGCGCCATGGTCATGGCTGCCAATCCGCCCTTCATGTCGGATGAGCCACGGCCGAGAATCTTTCCTTCCCTGAGCTCACCGCAGAGCGGGTCGAACTGCCAGTCGCTGACCGGCGTCCACGGAATCGTGTCGACATGTCCGTTGAACAGCAGCGAGCGGGCCGCCGGATCACCGCGATGGATGCCCACCACGTTCGGCCGGCCTGAAAAGTCACGCCCCTTGGCTGGGATGTACGCAGGATGCTTCGCGAGCTCCGTCAAATCGGGCACCCACTTGTCCACCTGGAGGCCCATCGCGGTCAGGCTCGCGGCGATAAAGTCCTGGATCGGACCTTCTTTTCCAGTCTCGCTATCGAACTGAATCAGCCGCTTCAGGAATTCCGCGATCTCGGCCGTCTTGGCATCGACGGCTTCCACAATCTCCACTCGCTTATTCGTCGCCACAGTCGGCATCGCTTCGTCTCCCTATTTGAGATCTGGAGGCATCGGAGAGATCGGAGGGATCCGAGCCCCCCGTTTCCGATTCAAACTAGAACCTGAAGAGGCGGTTGATCTTCACCACCAGCCCTCGCGTTTCGAGGCTGACGCGGCCTGGTACGAAGGTGTCCCGCCCTTCCGTGAAGACCACGAACAACTCACTGCCCGCCTGGTACTCCCACCGGAAACGGATATTGGTCGAGAGCGTCGTCGTGCTGGAGCTGTACTGCACCAGTGCGGCCGCGTACATCCGTGGTGTCACGGTGTAAGTCGCGCGGCCGCCGACCACGGTGTTCGTGAAGGCCCCCTGCGGGATATCAATCCAGTTGAGCGAGACGCTCGGTTCGACGGCAAATCCGGCCACCATCTGGACGCGACCCTTGTATGTCGCGGTCGTCTTGTCGCCGTCGTAGAAGCTCCCGACTTCGAACGTGGCCGTGCCACTGACGCGATGCTGCTGCCCGAGCGTGTAGCTGCCGCTGAGCGTGTCGAAGTTGTATCCGCCGATGGGGATGCGCACGCCTTCCGAAATGAGAAACGGCTGCGGAATCAGCTCGTAGGTACTGATGTAACTCAACGACCACAGATCGCTGTTCTGCTGCTCGATGCGGAAAGTCCCTTGCAGTTCCCTCGACTCGAGACGATTGTTGTTGTCCGTCGTGTACTCGAACCCGGTCTCGTAGCTGTACTTGCGTACGACGCGACTATTGGCCGGTCGCGGACTGAACCGCGCGAATCCGTAGTTACGCCGGAAGTTCTCGCGACGCAGGAATCCGACCTCCGGGTTGAAGTTGTCTTCCACAACCAGCCGATCGATCTGCAGTCCGTATCGATCGGCGTTGTAGTTGATCTGACCCCGGTAGCTCAGATCATCGCCGTGAAGACCAGTGGTCCATGACTTGGCAATGTAGGTATTGAGCGCGAGGTTCTGATAGAACTGAAACTGCCCTTCGACGCCAGCCACTTCATTCGATCCCGGAGTGACGGTCGAGACCGACCTCCGCGTCATCATCATGCCGACGACGCTGCGGCGCAGCACGTCGCGCCGCAGGCTCACCACGCTGAAGTTCGTCTGACTCGCGAGTGCCGCCGGCTCATCGTCGCTCGTGATGTTGAGCGCTCCAACGTTCCACTTGCCCGCCTTTCCGGTAACGCGGCCACCGGCGACGATTGGGATGGGACGGTTGGCACTCAGGCCGATGCGTCTGCTGTAGAAGATGGCAGGGTCGTCGGCACCGCCAGTGCCGCCGAAGCCGAATGTTCCGCGCCCCTCGAGGAAGAACTCCCGCTTCTCCGGATACGACAGGTTGAAGCGCGTCAGGTTGACCTGCGCTTCGTCGTCCTCGACCTGCGCGAAGTCTGTGTTGTAGGTGAAGTCCGCGGTGATGCTTTTCGTCAGACCGTACTTGACGTCGAACCCGGCGTCGGGATCGAAGTCGTTCGATCGTGCAACGCTGGCGAGCAAGTCCGTGGACAGGCCGGCGATCGCGTACGGCTTGATCTCGAGGTTCATCGCCGCCGGTGGCGCTTCGAGTCCAACCAACGTAGCCGCTGCCGAAAACCGCGCAATCGCAGTTCCACCCCATGCCGCCGCTACTGGGGCCAGGTACGAGTGCTCGTTCTTCGAGCGCACGGTCCGCCGGAAGTTGATGCCCCAGACCTGTTCGCGTCCCGGGTTGTAACGCAGCGACTTGAAGGGGATCGCAAACTCCGCGATCCAGCCACCCTCGAACCGGCCCACCTTCGCATCGACGACGGTGTTCCAGTCCATGTTGAGCGTGCGCTCGTCGCTGATCGCGATGTCGTTGAAGCCGCCGACCGGAGACACCGAGAACAGGTAGCCGTTGCGATGATCGTGAAACGTGTCGAGACCCACGCCGAAGTTGTCCTGCTGTCGCAGGTTCGAGCTGTCGCGGCGCATGTCGTTGGCCACGATCCGCTCGGGATGTGTGTCCCAGCATCGGCACGCGACATACAGGTTGTCGTCGTCGAAGAGCACCCAGGCCTCGGTTTTTTCAGTGGCTGAAGCGCCCTCGATTGGCTCTTGCTGAACGAAGTCACTCACCGGCTGGACCTCGGCATACACCGAGTCGTCCAGCCGGCCGTCCAGGGCAATAGGCTCCCTGACGCGGGTGGCTCGCACCGTCAGAGTGCCATTCGTCCGGACGATCACGTTCGGCGCCACAGGCCAGGTTGACGCGCCGGACCGATTTGCTTCTCCGGGTAGATCGGGAGTGGATTGAGCGAACGCCGGGCAGGCCGTCAGCAGCACGCTGAGACAGACCGCGAGACGCGACGTCACAGCGCTTCCGACACCGTGGTAGATGGAGCCGTCACCGCCGTAACGTCGAGGCTACGCGTGCCTCGCGCAGCCACCCACCTGCACGCGCGCTCGATATACACGTAGTACACCGGCGTGATGTACAGCGTGAGCAACTGCGAGACCAGAAGACCGCCGACCACGGCGAGTCCGAGTGGCCGGCGAGACTCGGCGCCCGCACCAAGACCGAGTGCAATCGGCAGTGCGCCCACCAGCGCCGCTGCCGTCGTCATCATGATCGGGCGGAACCGCGCGAGACACGCCTCGTGTATCGCCTCGGCCGGCATCTTTCCGTCGACCCGCTGTGACTCGAGCGCGAAGTCAACCATCATGATCCCGTTCTTCTTCACGAGGCCGACGAGCATGATGACGCCGACGAAGGCATACAGGCTCAACTCGGTCTTGAACAGCACCAGCGTGAGGAGCGCGCCGAAGCCGGCAGCAGGTAGACCGGACAGAATCGTCAGCGGATGCGTGAAGCTTTCATACAGCACACCAAGGACGATGTAGATGACAACGACCGCCATCAGCAGAACCAGGCCCAGGCCTTTGAAGGATTCCTGAAACGCCTGCGCTGCTCCCTGGAAGCTCGTGGTCACGCTGGCAGGGAGCGTCGCCACGGTCATCGCCTGAATCTGATTCACCGCATCACCAAGCGCAACGCCCGGCGCGAGGTTGAATGTGATCGTCACCGACGGAAGTTGTCCGTAGTGGCTGACCGAGAACGGGCCCGTACTCGTTTTGATGCGGGCGACCGACTCGAGTGGGATGAGACGGCCCTCCGACGATCGCACGTGCAGCAGCGACATGGCGTACGGGTCCTTCTGGAACTCGGGCGCGACCTGCATGATCACTTGATACTGATTGTTGGGCGCGTTGATCTGCGAGATCTGTCTGGTGCCGTAGGCGTTGTAGAGCGCGGTCTCGACCTGATTGACGGAGAGGCCGAGCGCCGACACCTTGTCCCTGTCCATCTCGAGGCTGACTTGCGGGTTCTTGAGCAACAGGTCGCTGCTGACGTCCTCGAACCCGCGCATCTGGCGAATCTTGTCTTCGGCCACCTGCGCCCACCGGTAGAGCTCCGCCGTGTCGGTGTGCTGCAACGTGAACTGATAGGTAGCGCGACCACCGTTCTGGCCGCCGAGATTGATGGGCGGCGGGTTCGTCATGAACACGCGAAGCCCGGGAATCTCCGCCAGCTTCGGCCGCAGGCTCGCGATGATCTGATCCGCCGACTGACTGCGCTCCGATCGCGGCTTGAGGTCGACGAACGTTCGACCGGTGTTGCCGGCGCCGACTCCCGCCAGGCCCACGGTCGCACTGACGGCGGCGACATTCGGGTTCGCCATCAGCACGTCGTTGAACTCGAGCTGGTGGCGCACCATCGCATCGAAGCTGATTCCCTGCATGCCCTCGGTGTTGACGACGATGCGGCCCTGATCCTCGCTTGGCAGGAAGCCCTTCGGCACCTTGGTGAACAGGTACGCCGTGCCGGCAACGAGCAGCACCGATGCCGCCATCATCACTGCGCCGTGCCGGAGCGCGGCGCCAAGCGTGCGGCTGTAGATGCTCACGCAGCCATCGAAGACGCGATCGGTCCACCGATACATCGCGCCATGCTCGATCGAGCGCAAGGGCTTCAGGAAGCGGCTGCACAGCATCGGCGTCAGGCTGATCGACACCAGGCCAGACACGAGGATCGCCACGCCGATCGTGATCGCGAACTCGTGCAGCAGGCGGCCCACGATCCCGCCCATGAACAGCACCGGGATGAAGACCGCGGCGAGCGAGACGGTCATCGACAGAATCGTGAACGCGACCTCCTTCGACGCGTCGAACGACGCCCGCATCGCCGACTTCCCCATCTCCATGTGCCGGACGATGTTCTCCAGCATGACGATCGCGTCGTCGACAACGAAGCCGACCGACAGGGTGAGAGCCATCAGGGAGAGGTTGTCGAGGCTGTACTCGAGCAGATACATCACCGTGAAGGTGGCGATGAGCGAGGCTGGCAATGCGAGACTGGCGATGATCGTCGCGGAGAGGCTGCGAAGGAACAGGAAGACGACGACCACGACCAGCACGATCGAGAGCACGAGCGTGAGCTTCACGTCGTGCACGGACTCACGAATCGGCCCGGACCGATCGCTGCGAATGTCGAGTGAGACGCTCGCGGGCAATTGTTCGCGAATCGACGGCAGCATCGCCCTGATCTCGTCGACGACCTGCACGACGTTGCTGCCGGGTTGCTTCCGGATCGTAAGGTAGATGCAGCGCTCGTCGGCCATCCACGCCGCGGTCCTCGTGTTCTCCACGCCGTCATAGACGCGCGCGATCTCGTGCAGCCGCACCGGGTTGCCGTTCCGGTAGGCGACGATGGTCGGCTCGTACGCCGCCGCCTTCAGCAGCTGACCGTTGGTCTGGACGACGAAGGTCCGATCGTCCGCGTAGATGGTGCCGGTGGGCGTATTGCCATTGGCGTTGGCGATGGCGGTCGCAACCTCGTCGATCCCGATCGATCGGGTGGCGAGTTGTCGCGGATCGACATCGATGCGCACGGCGTACTTCTGCGAGCCGGGGACATCGACCTGGGCAACGCCCTTGATGGTGGAGATGCGTTGCGCGACGAGTTGCTGTGCGTACTCGTCGACGACCGACAGCGGCAAGGTCTTGGAACGCAGCGCGGCGAAGATGACAGGTTGGTCGCCCGGGTTGACCTTCTGATACGACGGCGGCGCCGGCATCTGCGACGGAAGACTGCGGGACGCCCGGCCGATCATGGCCTGCACGTCCTGTGCGGCCGCGTCGATGTCGCGATCGAGATCGAACTGCAGCGTGATGCTGGTGCTGCCCTGATTGCTGGTGGAGTTCATCCCGGTCAGGCCCGGGATACTGGCGAACTGTTTCTCGAGCGGCAGCGCCACTGACGAGGCCATCGTGTCGGGGCTGGCGCCCGGCAAAACGGCCTGTACCTGGATGGTCGGGAAGTCGACCGCGGGCAAATCGGAGACTGGCAGTTCACGATACGCCATCACCCCGAACACCATCACCCCGAGCGTGAGGAGCGTAGTGGTGGCAGGGCGGCGGATGAAGAGGGCGGATAGGTTCACGGCGGTAGACGTCGATTCACTTCTGTCAACTCCCAATCCCCAACAACCAAGTTCCAATGTTCTTGGGAGTTGGGAGTTGGAGGTTGGGCGTTGACGGCCTTGGGGTTAGAAGCCGTAGCGGAAGTTCAACTGCGCGGTCCGCGTCGCGCCGATCGTCGAGGTGACTTTCATGAACGTGCCGATGATGCGGATGTCACTGGATGGCGTATTGAAGTTCGCGCGATCCATCACGTTGAAGATGTCGAGGAACGCATCGAGCGTTCGGCCACCGGGCATGTTGATGCGATAGCCGGCACGCACATCGAGCGTGACGTAGGCCGGTCCATACGCACCGTTGCGACCGCCCTCGTAGTCCACGGTCAGCGCGTCGTCGCCGACACCCGAGTAGGTGGCAGGGGCCAGGTACTCGTTGGCCGTCGATCCGTTCTGATCGATGTCGACCGCGGTGTTGACCAGCGTGTAGGGCAGGCCGCTTCTCGCCGAGAGGATGCCGCTGAGCCGGAGGCCCTTCGTCTTCGGCACGTCCCACGATCCGCTCGCAGACAGGATGTGCGGACGATCGACGCTGGTCGGCCCTTCTTCGGCATCGAGGCGCAGGTCACCGAGATACTGCGAGTTGCTCGCGCCTTCATTGCCCGCGGTCGTGTTGCCGGTCGCCTTCGAGTAGGCGTAGGACACGCGCGCCGTGTAGCCCTTGCTGAACCGCTTGTTGGCCGAGAACTGAATGCTGTTGTAGTCGGCCGAGCCCTCGTTGACGAGCGTGTCGACGCGACCGGCGAACTCACCGACGCTGCCGACCAGCGGATTCGTGCGGGTCACGGCGCCGGTGGCCAGCTGGTTCGCGCGCAGTGGCGGATTCAGATCGAGCAGCACGAACTGCCTCCGCGATTCGGAGCGAATGAAGTCGACGCCGACGGCGAGCGACGGACCGAGCTGCGTCGTGTAACCCACGCTGTACTGCCGCGTCCAGGGCACGTCGCGATCGGGATTGTCGAAGCGCACCGTGCCGGTGTTGCGCGTCAGGGTGCCCGCCGGATAGAGCTGCGTCGAGCAGCGCCCGATTGACGGTTGGACCGTTCACGAGCATCGGATCGGTCGGGAAGCGCCCGCTGCGCGGACCGGGGTCGATGTTGTTCAGCGGGAAGTTCGCGACGAACGAATCTGGTGTAGCGGCCACTGGCCACCATCGGCGTCAGCGGCGTCAGCACCGTGCGCTGATAGAAGAGGCCGAACCCGCCGTGCATCGCCGACTTGCCTTCGCTGTCGAGCGCGTAGGAGAAGCCCACCCGCGGTGCGATGTTGTTCAAGTCTTTCGGGTAGCTGCCGGGATTGTCGACAAAGAGCGGGTTGTCGCCGTTGGGCGTCGGAATCAGCTCCACGTCATAGCGCGCACCCACGCTCAGCGTGAAGCTTGTTGCCCATCTTCCAGCGGTCCTGCGCGTATGCAGCGCCATAGGTCCCGTGCATGCGGTACTCGGACACTCCCGGGCACGCGAATCTGCAGGCGCTCCGGATAGGTGAACGGGTCGGCCGCGTTGAAGTCCGAGTCACGCGAGAAACGAGAACTGCCGTTCTCGTTCCGAGAAGCTGCGGAAATGCAGCGGGATGTAGTTGTAGAAGCATGCCGAACTTCAGCTCGTGATCGCCGACCTTGTTGGGCACGAACCACGAGAAGGAGTCGTCGACGCGTGTAGCCGAACAGGCGCCGGATGCTCGCCGTCGGGCTCTGGCCATCTTCGAACGACGGATGCACGAGCGTGGGCAGCAAGCGCCTGCTGATCGAAGCCGTTGTCGAGGAACGTCGGGTTGGCGAAGTGCAGGATCTCCGACGTGTAAGAGAGACGCAGCGTGTTGACCTTGGTGCTGCCGATCACCGAGCTCAACGTGCCCACGAACGTCTGATCGACGTCGGTCTCTTCGGCGTTGCGCAATGCGGTCCAGGTCTCGTTGACCTGCTTCGGCTGCGGCGAGGTCTCACGCAGCCAGCGGATGCCCCAGGTGTTGGCGGAGTTGATCTGGTTGTCGAAGCGGATGAACGTGTTCCAGTTGCGCGACACACCGAACTCGTTGCGGTTCAAGTCGGGCCGCGTCGGGACGTTCACCGTGACGCCGTTGTCGAACAGAATGCGCTCGACGCTGAAGAAGAAGTGCATCTTGTCGCGAACGATCGGGCCGCCGATGGTGCCGCCGTACTGCTGCATCGTGGTCGGCGCTTCGTCGAGATTGCTCTTCTTGGCGAAATAGTTCTGCGCGGCGAGGTTCTGATCCTGATAGAAGGCGAAGCCGCTCCCGTGAAAGATGTTCGTGCCCGACTTGGACACCGCATTGACGATCGCGCCTGACGTTCCGCCGTACTCGGCGTCGAACTGGCTGGTCACCACCTTGAACTCCTGCACGGCCTCGATCGGCACGCGCGCCTGTGAACTGGTGCCACCGCCGGTCAACCCGTCGTTGTTGTCCGACCCGTCCATCGTGTAGGCGACGTTGCGCGCGCCCTGGCCGCCGACGCTGATCGTGTCGCCGCCGAACGTTGACGTGGACACCGTCGACACGATGCCCGGGACCATGCCGAGGAAACCCGAGAAGCTGCGATTGAGCGATGGCGTGTTGACGAACTCCTCAGCACGTGACGTTGCCGCCGACTTCCTTCGAGGTCGTGTCCACGAGCGGCGCCTCCGCCGTCACCGTCAGTCGCTCTTCGATTCCGCCGAGCTCCAGCGTGACGTCGACCGAGACCGTGCGGCCAACCTCGAGTCGCACGTCTTTGCGTTCGATAAGGACGGAAGCCGTCGAGCATCGCCTCGACTTGATAGACACCCGGGTTCATGGCGCTGACGAAGAACGATCCATCGACGCCGCTCACGGTGGTGCGAAACGTGCCGTTCTCCTGGTTGCGGACCGTCACAGTGACGCCAGGCATGACGGCCTGCTGGGAATCGACGACGCTTTCCGCGAAGATCGCCTGTGCCTTGTTGAGCGTTGACGGTGGCGGCCATCGCGATCAACACGAAGACCGCTGCAACGGTAATCCTTCTCATTGACTACTCCTCGAATGGTGAGCACGCTGAGGTCCGCGTGTTGATCGCGAGGAGAGCAAGAGAAGGGCCACGGCCGATCGCCGACACGATGTTCAATAGAATCCGCGTGAATGAGCGTTGCGCGCGGCGCAGCTCGCGCGGCCTGCAATTTCAGAATGAACACAATTGTGCATAACGCCTCTGTGCATTGCGACAGCCTTGTCCGCAACTGACGCACGTCGTGACATGCGCGCGACGGTGCTGTGCATATCGTGTGTTTCTCGAATGAACGCGCGTGCTGTGCCGAGGGACGCGCGTCGACGAGTGGTTGCACTTTTGTCGGCAGTTATTGCGCGAACGCCGAATACGTAGGTCGCTAGTTCGCGGCGTCTGGCGGCGCCAGGTATTGCCTCGCAATGCGCCTCGCGCTGTTCCGGATCGCACGCGTCGCGCTCCCGATGGTGATCGACGCGCGTGACACGGCGTCCACGTCCATGCCCACGCGGAACCGATCGCGCACGTCTTTCCCTTTGAATTGCGCGGAAAACTGCGGTGGATCGATCGAGAAATTACCGTACGGCTCGTGGTGCTCGGCGACGACGATGCCCGCAAGGACACCCTTCATGTCGATGCCGACGAGAATTTTGATCGGGCCATCGTAGCCGCGCTCGAGCGGCTCGAGCTCGGTCGTCCAGAACGCCAGGCCAATCGGCGTCTGGGCGCCGCTCTTGGGATCGCCAACGAGCGCCCTGATGTGAGGCGGGTCGCCACCTTTCGGCGAGAAGGCCGTCGCCGCCGGAAACAAACGCTTGAGCAACGCCGGGTCGACGCCGGACTGAGCCGCGCCGTTGAGGATCCAAATCGCCGCGAGCACCGTCGCGCACACGAACACTCGGCCGTGCGCGAGGCGGGATGCTATTCGGTGGGTTCGCATTCCCCGTAGTGCTGCGACACGCTGGGCTCCGCCACGAAGCCGGGAATCGCCATCTGCAGGTAGTCGTGTCGCGACCGAACGGCTCGCAGCGTTCCCTTCGGACCCTTCTGCGAGAGCACCGTAATCATCGTCAAGCTCCCTGCCATCGTCCGCTCCATGAAGTGCACGCTGTTCTGTGTCAGCAGCGCCGTCGTATGAGTCGTACCGATTCGCGCGGTGCCACCGTCGATGTCGATCTCATCGATGACGAGCGTCAGAGCCGGCCCTGGCTGCATCTCCGCTTTCGGCGTCCAGTCCTTCCAGGAACCTGAGACGGCCACAGGAAACGAGCACTTCAACATCGTGATGCCGGCCAGTGGATTCTTCTTCTCCCCGCTTTGCGCAGAGGGCAGGGCGGGCGCCTGGAGCAAGACGAGCGTCCAGATCATCACGAATGTCGTACGCATCGTCGGCCTTGGAAGCGGGCACGGCTCCTGCATTTCTATCGGGTATGCCTATCTACGAATACGAGTGCGATCTGTGTACCCACCGGTTCGAGCAGCTCGTCATGCCTGCGCAGGCGCGACTTGTCGTGGATCGGACGTGTCCGTCGTGCCGGAGCCGCCAGGTGAAGCAAGTGCCGTCGCTCTTCGCCGTAGACTCCGAGAGCACGCGGCAGACGAACAAGAATCAAGGGCGACGACTGGCGCAGAAGGATCTCACTGAACAGAAGCACGCGGAGATGGAAGCGATCGTCCATCATCATCGTGACCATCACGAGTAGGCCGTAAGCGGTAGGCAGTAGGCAGCCAACCCGATGCCTTTTGCATACCGCCTACTGCATACGGCCTACTTAATCTCATACACCCCGTCGGGCGTCTGCGATCGATGCGCCTTGTGGCAGGACGCGCACGTGGCGCTGATTGCACCTGAGGCCGCGACGAGATTGTCGTAGCTCTTCTCCTTCGCCGCCTTCTCGAGATCGTCGACGCCTTTGAGTCCGGCTTCGGTCGTCGTGATGGCATCGGACACCTTCTTGTCGCTCCAGAACGCGAGCGTGGTCTTGAACCCGGCCCTCAGCGCGGACACGTGCTTGTCGAGTGGCGTGTAGTCCGGATACGCACCCGCGCTTTCGATGGTCTTGACCTCGGCCCGCAACGCCTGCGCGCTCGCGCTGAGATCTTTCATCGCCTTCTGGTACGCCTCGGTTGGCTTTTCATCGGCACGCACCGAAAAGACCGCAAGGACAAACACAAGTACTGTCACAACGCCAACGCTACGCCGCATATTCCCCTCAGACGCGACTATGAACTGTGAACCGCGAACTACTTGATCTCATACGTCCCATCGGGCAGCCGTACCCGATGCGCGGTGTGACACGGCGCGCAAACACCAATCGCGCCGATCTCTCCCGACGATGAGGCCCCGGCGATCGCGGCTTGAGCGGTGACGACACCGGGATGGTTCTGAGCCTTGGCAGCGGTCTCGAGATCGGTGGCCGCCTTGATGCCGTCCTGCGACAGCTTGATGGCGTCATCGACTTTCTTGTCCTGCCAGTAGGTCAGGACGACGGCGAAGATCGCTTTCATCGCCGCCGCGTCCTTTTCGATGGCGGCAAAGTCGATGTCTTTCAGGCTGTTGCGCAGATGGTTATTGACCGTCCCCAGCTCCTTCATCGCTTTCTGGTATTCGGGAGTGGGCTTCTCATTCGCCTGGGACGGGAGTACGAGCAATACCGATAAACAGAGCGATAGCGTCACCAGTCTTGCTCGCATACTCCCCCTCCCCTTACTCCTGTGCGCCGAGACTCGCGAGCACCGTCGCGACCTTCTCGTCGCCGATCTTCTCGCCGTTGTCTCCACCTGTGATGAACTGGCGACCCGGGTGTTTAGCGACCTGCAGTGGAGTCAGACCACGCCGGTCCTTGATGTCCGTTCTCGCGCCCTTGCTGATCAGGAACTCGATGACCGTCGGATACTTGTCGGCCGCCGCGATGTGCAGCGCGGTGTCGCCCACGTCGCGGCCGACGAGCGTCCTCGAGTTGCCGACGTGATACGTCGTGAGCGCACCCCGTGCCGCGTTGATGTCTTCGCCGCCGCTGAACTCCACCGCCAGCTTCATCGTCTCGAGCACTTTCGCCTCGGAGAACAACCGCTTGCGCTGGAAGTACGCGGTGTTGTCGCCCTGCGCGCCCTTCTCGCCAATCTTCACGAACGGGATGAAGGTGAAGACACCAGGAAACACGCCCATCGACGCCATTGTCGGGGTCGTGCCGTCCATCATCGGGGTCTTCGGATCGGCACCCGCCGCAATCAGCACGCGCATCGTGTCGGTCTCGTTCAGCGCGGTCGCCAGCAAGTACGGCGTCGCGCCAAGGAGATATTCAGGCAACTGGTTGTAGCGCAGGTTGCCATCCGGATCGGGCTGTCCCTTCGTGAGCCGCACGTTGACGTCGGCCTTGTGCGCGAGCAGCGCCTTGACGAGGTCGATGTTCTTGCGCGCGACGGCGAAGTGCAGTGCTGTGTGCCCCGCTTCGACGATGTTCGGGTCGGCGCCTTTGTCGAGCAGGAAGAGCGCCACCTCGCGTATGGTCGTTGTGCGCGGCCAGCATCAGGGCAGTCTCGCCGATGCCGGTCGTCGCATCCAGGTTGGCGCCCGCGGTGATGAGTATCTTGACCGCGCCAAGGTCACCATCTCTGGCTGCGAAGAGCAGCGGGGTCAGTCCACCCTTGTCGATCCAGCGAAGTCCGGGCCGGGATCCGTCCGACTCGAGCGTGTGATCGGCAATTCCCGTCAGTCGACCGCCCTGAGGGTTGCCTCTGGAGAAACTGACGAACTCGCGACGGAGCTCCGTGCGAGCGTTGACATCGGCCCTCGAGTCGATCAGCAGACGCATGACCTCGTACTGCTTCTGAGCGACCGCCCAGTGCAGCGCTGTCTGTTCGCGGCCGCCGCCCTTGGCGTTGACGTTTGCGCCGGCGGCGATGAGTGCCTTGATCACTGAGATGTTTCCAGCGCGAACCGCGGTCATGAGCGGCGTTTCACCGGTGGAGGTGGCGATGTTGACGTCAGCGCCGGCCTTGATCAGGCGCTGCACCGCAAGCAGGTTCGCGTTCTCGGCCGCGAGCGAGAGCGGTGTCACGCCATAGTCGTTCTTCACGTTCACGGCGGCGCCGGCCGAAAGGAGCAACTCGACGCTTTCCATGTCGTCCCAGTGTGTGGCCCAGTGGAGTGCCGTTGCCCCGTCGGGCTGGGGCGCGTTGACATCTCCCTTTTGCTTGATCAGGGTGCGAATCGCCGCGCGGTCCTGCTGGCGGGCGGCGTCTGCAAGCGGGCTGGCTGCGGCTTCTGCCATTGCTGGCAGGGCCAGAGCCAGACCCACGGCAACTACCCACGTACGTTCTCTTTTCATATGCAACCCTTCGTCCTCGTGGTCACGAGATCAACTCCCAATTCCCAACTTCCAATTCCCAAAGGTCCAACTCCCAAATTTCTCGGCGATTGGGCGTTGGGAGTTGGCCGTTTGGGAGTTTTCACAGATTCGGGTTTAGACAGAGATCCCTTCCAGCTTGCCCGTGCTGTTGCCCAGTTTGTCGACCTCGACACCGAACTTGTCCATCAACGTCATGTGCAGGTTGGCCAGCGGCGCACCCTTCTGCATCACGTGCATGTCGCCCTTGAGGACCGCGCCGCCGCCACCGGCAACGACGATCGGCAGGTTCTGCGGCAGGTGTATGTTGCCGTCGCTGAGACCCGAACCGTAGACGAGCACGGTGTGATCGAGCAGCGACCCGTCGCCATCTGGCGTCGACTCGAGCTTCTTCAGGAAGTGTGCGAACAGCGACACCTGATAGGTGTTGATCATCGTGATGTTCTCGAGGCGCGCCGTGACGTCCGGGTTGTGCGTCGTCGAGTGGTGCGGCTCGTTCATGCCGATTTCCGGGAACCGGCGGCTGCTGGTCTCGCGTTCCATCATCAGCGTCGACACACGGGTCGTGTCGCTCTGGAAGGCCAGCGTCATCAGATCGAACATCAGCTTCGCGTGGTCGCCGTAGACGGGCGGCGCACCGGCCGGCGCTTCCATCGTTGGCGGCAATGCGTCGTTGTCCTGTTCGGCTTTGCGGATGCGGCGTTCGACTTCGCGGACCGCCTGCATGTATTCCTGCACTTTGGCGCGATCGCCGTTGCCGATCTTGCGCTCGAGGTCGGCGACATCCGAGGTCACCGAGTCGAGCAGGCTGCGATTCGACTCGATGCGCGCGCGGCGGGCTGCCGGCGTCGTGCTCTCCGCTTCGCCGAATAGACGCTCGAACACCTCGCGCGGGTTCGTCTCCGCCGGGAGCGGAGTCGTCGGCGTGCTATACGCCAGCGTCGTGAGGTAGCCGCAGTTGGCCGCCTCGCAGTCACCGACCATGGCCAGCGATTCCAGGCCGAGCTCGAGCGAGGGCAGCTTGTTCTCCTGCCCGATCTGCTGTGCGATGAACTGGTCCATCGAGACGCCGGCGTGAATGTTCGCACCGCCGCGCGCGCGCACGTCGGTGAGGAAGGCACTGGCCGCGCCCGGATGGCCGATGCCCGCGTTGTCGAGACCGCTGACTACCGTCAACTGCTTCCGGAAGGGCGCCAGGGGCTGCATGATCGGCGTCATCTCGAAGCCGGCGCCAGTCGTCTTCGGCGTCCAGTTCTCCATGACCATGCCCATCGGCACATACATCGCCGCGAAGCGCATGATCGGCTTGGCAGCTGTCCTGCCGACCGCTGTGAAGGCCGGCACCATGCCGTCAAGCAGAGGCAACGCGAGCGTCGTGCCGATACCGCGCAGCACCGTGCGGCGACTGATGGCTTTCTTCGTGATGAACATTACTCGGCTCCCTTCGATTGATACTGAAACGGCATGCTGTTGACGATTCCAAGAATGACCGACGACCACCGGTTGCTGTGTTCGGCGGCCTCCTTCGTGATCTGGCGCAGCGCCGGGCGGTCGTAGTACTCGACCGGGCGTCCGAGCGCGTAAACCATCATCTTTTCCGCCACCGTCGTGACGAACTGATCGCGGCGCGACGCGAGGATTTGCTGAACACCGACGGGGCCATCGACTTTCGTGCCGTCGAGCAGCGCCACCTTCGTGTCGATCGGCTTGCCGCCGTCGGTGGTGCGCCAGGCACCGACGCCGTCGTAGTTCTCCAGCGCGAAGCCCCAGGGATCCATGCGCGCGTGACAGTTGGCGCAGACCGGGTTCGTCCGGTGACGCTCGAGCGCCGCACGTATCGAGAGCGGTGCACCGTCGTCGTCTTCCGGCTTGAGCGTGGTGTCGATGTTCGGCGGCGGCGGCGGGACAGGCGAGCCGAGGATGTTGTTGAGGACCCACTTCCCACGCAGCACAGGCGATGTGCGATTGGCCTGCGAGGTGACCGTCAGGATGCTCCCATGACCCAGCAGACCGACGCGGTTCGCGGGCATCGTCACCTTGCGGAAGCGATTGCCGACGATGTTCGGGATGCCGTAGTGGCGGGCGAGCCGCTCGTTGATGAACGAGTAGTTTGCTGTGAGGAGATCGCCGATCGGCCGATCCTCTCGCATCATGCCGTCAATCAAACGCTCGGTCTCCTCCTTGAACGCCAGCCGGAGCTCGCCGTCGAACTCGGGATACACGTCCTCGACCGGTGTCGAGCCTTCGAGCCGGCGGAGCTCCAGCCACTGGGCTGAGAAGTTATCGACGAGCGCACGCGACCGCGGGTCGCTCAGCATCCGTTTGACCTGCGCCTCGAGCACGGTGCGGTCGCGCAACCGGCCCTTCTCTGCCAGGCCGAGCAACTCGTCATCTGGGATGCTGCTCCAGAGGAAGAACGACAGCCGCGACGCAAGGTCAATGTCGCTGAGTCGCGACACGCCGGCCGACTTCGGCGGTGTCAGCGTCGTGAGGTTGGCGGGTGCGTCCTGGGCACGCAGCATGAGACCTCGGGCTGCCGCGGGCATTACCGCAACCGGGCGGCCGGTGGTGCTGGCGTCGGTGGTGGCAGGAGTCGGGACGCGGAACAGGAAATGCGGACTGGTGAGAATGCGCTCGATGCCGCCCTGGATGCAGCCGTCGAAACCCTTCGACAGGCCTGCGCGGCAGAACCGCATCAGCGTCTGAACCTCGCCGTCGTTCACCGGGCGCCGATACGCGCGGCGCGCGATGCTGGAGAGGATCTTCGTCGCACACGGCTCGAGCTCGGCTTCCGTCGTCGGCCGGCACGTGAAGATCTTCTTGCGGCTGGCGCTCTCCTCTGACGGTTTGGCCCCGAACGGACCGGCGATCTCGACCGTCTTGATCGCGATGTTGCCGCCGCGCTCCTCGTCGGGATTGGCGCCAGGCGGCAGCACGAACGATTCGTCGGCGTCCCAGCGGCGCGCTGGCAGCGCCAGCGCCACCACGTGGCTACCGGCAGTCGCGAAGAAGCGCGCCTCGAACACCGAGTCGCCGTCGAGCGAGTTCTTCTCGAACTCCGAGTCGCCCAGATCGTCTTGCGAGTAGCCCTCGGCCGGCGGCGTGCCCTTCATCAGCCCCGCCTGGTCGAACAGCTTCACGCGTGCGCCGTCGAGCCGCACGTCGATCGGCTGCGCGTGATGGCCAAGGCCGCGAATGTATTCGTTCTGCGTCCGCTTCAGCCGAAGCTGGACGGTGTACTCGCCGTCGAGCGGGAACGAGTGGCGAACCGTGACGCCGCGCGCGCCGAACGGGAGATCCTCGCTCGCCCGGTCACGCTGTTTCAGCGAGCCGTCGATGCCGTAGAGCACCGGCGCCACCATCATCGTGGCGTCACCAACAGCGAGGCGACTCACCTGCCTGCCGAGCGACATGTAACGCTCGAGCAGCATCGGCGAGACCGTCAACGCCTCCGCAATATTGTCGAAGCCACCGGTCGCGTTCTCGCTGGGCAGGAGCGAAACCGGAATCTCCAGGCTGAGCAGGTCGCGGACGGCGTTCGTGTATTCCGTCCGATTCAGCCGATGCGGCGTCACGCGCCCGGCGGTGGGGATCGCGGCCGCCGCTTTGTCGAGCTCCCCTTCCAGATAGGACGCGAGGCCCATCGAGACCGCCGGCTCAGGCCGCGGCCGTCCGGCCGGAGGCATGTCGCCGACCGCGCAGCTTGTGCGCCACCTTCTCCCAAATCTCCGGGGCCATCGAAGGATGCTCGATGTCAACTTCGCCGAGCGAGAGTCCGCCAGTCTTCAGCCGCTCGTTGTGGCACGTGACGCAGGTACTGGTCGACGAGCGCGCGCGGCGATGGCGCCGCTGGCTGTGCCGCCGCAGTGGACGCTGACTGAGGATGCGGCTCTGGTGTGGCCGCCGCTTCTGGCAGCCGTTCCGCAGAAACGCTGAAGTAGCCTGCGCCGACCAGCGCGATGGCCAGTGACGCCACACTCATTCTCGTGAGAGTCGACATGCCGGTTGTTCCTCCTCCGCGCCTGCCTCGCACGATGCTCAGCTCGGTCGCGTAGGTTTTTGCTTTGTCCGCGACATGAGCAAGATGAGGACCATCTGCGTCGCGCGCACGACAATCGTTTGATTTCCTAGCAAAGTCTCGCATCGACGCTGTCGTCGTAACGACGCATCGTCTTTCACGACGCGCGGACTCGACATTCGTGTCGATGAATGAGCCGAATGGTGCGACATCAATGTTCACGAGGAAAGAACGGAGGTGCTCCGTCGTTTCCCCCGGCGGTCGCGAGCAGCGGACATTTGTGTCGATAGAGGATCGAGAACCCTGACGGAAGTGTCTGAGTGTGCGTGCGCGCTCAGCCTTCTGATGCGAGGAGCCAACGGCGTCGCACGCAAAACGCG
Organism: uncultured Acidobacteriota bacterium; assembly: GCA_963818645.1. Classification (GTDB taxonomy): domain Bacteria; phylum Acidobacteriota; class Vicinamibacteria; order Vicinamibacterales; family UBA2999; genus Gp6-AA40. The sequence continues at coordinate 106,321 of CAWFTF010000013.1, forward strand.
TGAGAAGTCCGAGCAAAGCGCACGAGTGCGCGTGAGACGAGCGAGTGAGCCTCTGGTTTGCATGGGACACAACATTCACCCATGACAAGACACCTCACCCACCTTGCCCTTGCTCTGCTCACATCGCTCACGACCTGGTCCTGTGCCGCGCAGGCAGCCGACGATGTTCGCATCGGCGCGCCTCTCGCGCTGACCGGCAGCCTTGCCGACGAAGGCAAGAAGCAGGCGCTCGCATACGACATGTGGCTCACACGGGTGAACGCGGCCGGCGGAATCGACGTCGATGGGCAGAAGAAAAAGGTGACGCTCGTCACGTACGACTACCAGAGCGACGGCAAGCGTGCGCAGCAGCTCGCTGAAAAGCTCATCACCGACGACAAAGTGCACGTGGTAATGGCCCCATTTGGATCGGGCCACACCAAGATCGTCGCGGGTGTCGCCGAGCGCTACGGCGTCCCGGTCGTCGCATCAGTCGCGTCATCGGAGTCGGTCTACGACCAGGGCTTCAAGAACCTGTTCGGCACGCTGGCGCCCAACTCCGGCCTCGTCGACGCGATGCTGACGCTCTTCACCCGCGAGTACCCGAGCCTCAAGAAAGTTGCCATCCTCGGCCGTGACGATGTGTTTCCGCGCGACATGGCCGAGACGCTGAGAACGCGGGCAGGAATTGCAGGGCTCGAGGTCGTGTACTCGGAGTTCTACTCGAATGGGACGATCGACCATTCGGCGGCGCTCGCCAAGATCAAAGGGCTCGCGCCCGACTGGATCTACATCACCGGTTACTCGCAGGACTTGATCCTGGCCCGCAAACAGATGCACGACATCGGCCTTACGGCGCCCATCGTCACCATGATCACGGGGCCCGCGTATCGCGAGTTCATCGAAGGTCTTGGACCGCTGGCTGAAGGGGTCACCAGCGTGACGTGGTGGCATCACACGACGACCTACGAGTCCGATGATGTCTGGGGCTCGACGAAAGCGTTCTACGAGGACTTCAAGTCGCACGAGTCGTCAGACCCCGACTACATCCATGCCGCGTCAGCCGCGGCGCTCGTCGCTGTGCAGAAAGCCATCGAGAGCGCCCGCTCGCTCGAGCCGACGAAGATCAGCAGTGCACTCCGCACGCTCAACCTGGCGACCTTCTACGGCCCCATCGTGTTCGACGAGCACGGCATGAATGCCGCGCGCGATCTTCCAATCCTGCAGGTCCAGGGGCAGGAGGTGAAAGTGCTGTTTCCCGCCTCGATTGCGCAGGCAAAACTGGCGATGTTCAAGTAGGCCCTTTCCCACAGCCGAGAGGGTATGGACATCCTTCAGATTCTCGTCAACGGCCTGCTGCTGGGCGCGCTCTACGCGTGCATCGCAGTCGGGTTCTCGCTCGTCTGGGGTGTGTTGAACGTGATCAACATGCTCCACGGATCCTTCATCGTGCTCGGCGGGTATCTGGCCTTCTTCGCCTGGCGCGACCTCGGCGTGCACCCGCTGATCTCGCTCGTGGGCATCGCCGCGCTGCTCTTCGCGCTCGGATGGGTGCTGCAGTACGGCCTCATCAACCATGTCGTGGCCAGGCCGGTGCTGACCACGCTGACCCTGACCTTCGGCCTCGACATGATTGTCTACAACTTCATGACGCTGGCGTTCACCGCGACACCGCGGCGGGTCGCGCTCGATCTGGGAGTCCTGCGCGCGTTTGACGTCGTCGTGCCGGTCGACCGAATCGTTGCGATGGTGCTCGCGTTCGCATTGACGGCACTGCTCTTCTTCGTGCTCCGGACGTCCGCGCTCGGCCGCGCGATCGTCGCCGTACGGATGGATCGTGACGCCGCCTCACTGATGGGCATCCGTGTCGAGCGCATCTACGCCGTCACCTTCGGTATCGGTGCCCTGATGGCCGGCGCCTGCGGCAGCCTGCTGGCCGTCGTCTATCCGGTCACCACGATGATGGCCGATCAATTTCTGGGTAAGGCCTTCGTCGTGTGCGTCATCGGCGGACTTGGCAGCGTGCCCGGAGCGCTGGCGGGCGGGATTGCGCTTGGGCTGATCGAGAGCGTGTCCGGAAACCTCGTCGGGCCACAGCATGCGATGACGATCGGATTCTCATTGATGATCCTGCTCCTCATGACACGGCCCACAGGCCTCCTCGGCACACAAGGGTACGAATGAAGCGTGGCCTGACGATCTTTATCGCCTGCACAGTAGTGATCGCCGCGGCTCCCTTCGTTGCAGACAACTATGTCGTACGGCTATGCACATTTCTGTGCATGTACGCGGCCCTTGCGTTGTCATGGAATGTCATCGGAGGGTACGCGGGCTACCCGTCGTTCTCCACCGCTGGGTTTTTCGGCCTCGGCGCCTACGCCGGCGCACTGTTGCAGCATGCCGGTGTGACTCCAATCCTCTCCTGGCTCGCGGCCACGGTCGTGGTCGCCGCGCTGGCTGCCTCGATCGGACGCTTTATCCTGCGGATGAAGGGTCACTACTTCGCAATCGGCTCCCTCGCGATCGTCGAAGTGCTGCGACTGGTTGCCTCGTCGTGGGCCTCGCTCACTGGCGGAGGCGACGGACTGAACGTCCCGATTCTCCAGGGTGGTCCTGACTTCATCGGACGGATATTCCTCTTCTCGATGATGGCGATGATGATCGTCTGCTTCGCCATGACGGTGCTTGTCGACCGCACACGCCTCGGCTTTGGGCTTCGCTGCATCAAGCAGAACGAAGATGCCGCCGACATGGTAGGAATCGACGTCACCTCCTACAAAACTGCAGCGTTTGCACTCTCGGCGATGTTCTGCGGAACGATCGGCGCCATCTACGCCTCGTGGGTCGCTTACATCGACCCGTCAGATGCGTTCAGCACGCTGCTCAGCCTGAAGGTCCCGGTCATGACACTGCTCGGCGGACCGGGCACCGTGCTCGGGCCGGTTGTGGGCGCGTGGATCTTCGTCATCCTCGAGGAGATCATCTGGGCGCAGTTCCTCGAATTGAATCGCGCGATCCTCGGCGTCGTCATCGTGCTGCTCATCTTCGCGCTGCCAGGAGGACTCCTGGGGCTGCGGCTCCCGTCCTGGAACTGGCGCGCGCTCGTTGGGCTGCGTAATCGCGTACCGGAGGCGCAATGAGCACCGCCGTTCTCGAAGTGGACAGCCTCGCGCGCGCGTTCGGCGGCGTGCGCGCCGTCGACGACGTGAGTTTCGCGCTGCACCCGGTGAGATCGTCGGACTCATCGGGCCGAACGGCGCAGGCAAGACGACGCTCGTCAACCTCGTGACCGGTGTGGTGAGCCCTTCGTCAGGGACGGTGCGATTCGACGGTCGTGACGTCACGAGACAGACGGCCGTGGCAGGCTGCGCGGAACGGGCTCGCGCGCACGTTCCAGGTCGTTCAGCCATTTCCGGAGATGACAGTCCTGGACAACGTGGCAGCAGGCGCACTGTTTGCCGGCCAGGCAGCGAATCGGGCGGAGGCCGAAGCCGCTGCTCGAGACCATCTCTCGTTTGTCGGTCTCGCCTATGAAGCGCACCGGCCTGCGGCGGCGCTGCCGCTCCCCGGCCGCAAGCGACTCGAGCTCGCGAAGAGCCTGGCGATGAAGCCCAAGGTACTGCTCCTCGATGAAGTGAACGCTGGTCTCAACAGCAGCGAGGTCGACCACGCGCTGAAGTTGATGCGCGCGATCGCCGACCGCGGCATCACGATTCTCATCATCGAGCACCTCATGAAAGTCGTGCTGACACTCAGTCAGCGGATCCTCGTGCTGCACCGCGGGAAACTCGTGAGCCAGGGCGACCCGAAGACGGTCATCCAGGACCCGGTCGTCGTCGAGGCGTATCTCGGTCGCAAGTTCGCCGAGCGTCAAATGAAACTCGCACATGGCTGAACCGCTGCTGCAGGTCAAGAACCTTTGTGCCGGCTACGGCCAGGTCCAGGTGCTGTGGGGCACCGACCTGACGGTTGAACGCGGCAGCATCGCGTGCCTCGTCGGGTCGAACGGCGCAGGCAAGTCAACCTTGCTGCGCGCAATTTCAGGCCTCATCAAGCCGACTGGCGGGCGCGTGCATCTGGGCAATCGCGATCTGACGAACGCCGCCCCGGACGAGATCCTCTCCGCCGGGATCGCGCATGTTCCCGAAGGCCGCCGACTGTTCAAGGGACTGAGCGTCCGCGACAACCTTCTACTTGGGGCCTACCTGCGACGCGAACCGATGATCGATCTCGAACGCGATCTCGAAAAGATCTACAGGCTGTTTCCGATTCTCGGCGAGCGTCAGCGTCAGGATGCGACGACGCTCTCTGGTGGCGAACAACAGATGTGTGCGATCGGTCGCGGCATGATGGCCCGGCCACGGCTGTTGATGATCGACGAGCTCTCTCTTGGCCTGGCGCCGCGCGTGGTTGAACGCATTGCCGAAGTCCTGCGCGAGATCAATGGCTCCGGCCTGACGATCCTGCTCGTCGAGCAGGACGTGGCCACTGCATTCGAACTGGCCGACCAGGCCTATGTCCTCGAGACCGGCAGGATTTCCGTCGCCGGCGCGACCAGCGTGCTGGCCGACGATCCACGGATTCGTCAGGCGTATCTCGGAATGTAGGCAGTCGGCTCAGCCGGACGCGGCGCTATTTCGAGGACGTCTCCTGCAGCATCAGATCCGCGCTGCGCTCGCCCTCGTGACACGCTGACTCCCACGGCTCATCGTCCTCCGACGGCTTCACGCGAGTATTGGGGACGGTGATCTTCCACGGCTGTGTGAACACCTTCGGATCGTCGATCGTCGCCTCGTATGTCAGGCGCTGCCCGTCGAGAAACGTGAAGCGCTCGACGATACGGGCAGTGGGACTGAGAAAATCGCCATCGTGACTGAGGCGATTCTTGCCATTGAGGTTCGTCACCTCGACAACCAGCGTGTTGCCTTCCCAGCGCCCGCGTGCGTCACCGCCCCAGAGCGCGATCCGCGACGACACGTGCGGCCGGCCATCGACGGGGATCACTCGGAAGTTGTGATAGGCCTCGTTGATCAGCACGACTTGCCCGGTTGTCTGGATGATCTCGTTCGCGTTGGCGGCCTGGCGGATCGCGCCCAGGATGAAGCAGCGCGCCTGCGTGTCGATGTGATCCTGCCTCGTCGCGACGTTTTCGTTCTCGATCTGATGCTGTCGCAGCGTTGCGGCCCACGGCTGATACGGCACTTTGCCGTCTGCGGGATCCGACACGCGGCTCGGGTTCTTCTTGCTCAGTCCTTTAGTCCTGTTCGCTTGCTCTTCGACCGACCCCGGCACGCCGGGATCCTCGAGACTTCGTCCACCGGAGATCTGAGGCCGCCAGGTGCCCTGTACATCCGGCTGACCGTCGGCCAGGCGCGGGCCCGTCCACGTACCCGTCTGCCCACTCGGCGCCTGCGCGACGACCGGCATCGATATCTGAGACACCAGAACCACGACGATCAACGCGATGGCGGTTCGCACGAATACAGCAATCATCGAGAGCCTCTTCCTACCAGAGACCAGGATAGGGGTAGTACTTCTCCCAGTCGAACGCGTAGCACTCGTACTCGAGGAGCTGCACGTTGGCCTCCTTGCGTCGATACATCGGCATGCGCATCTTCCAGGGCCGCGTGAAAACCTTCTCGTCTTCAACGGTGACCTCGTAGTCGATGTGGTCAGGCCCGGTCGGCGTATAGCGTTCGACCAGGTGCAGCTCGTCGCTATGGAAGTTGCCTGCTCGGTCGAACCAGGTGTCTTCGTTGAAATGCACGACATCCACGACCAGCGTGTCGCCTTCCCAGCGCCCGCGTGAGTCGCCAAGCCACCAGTCGATGTGACCCTCCGGATGCTTTTTGCCGCTCATGTGCACGTACCGAATCGCGTGCACGTACTCGAACAGCATCGTGACTCTGTCGCTGCTCTGAACGATCTGAAACGGGAATGGCATGTACATGATTCGTGGCACACCCGGCAGGAAACACTTGCCTTCCGGATCCGCTGTCATGCGGTTCTCGTAGTTCTGCTTCTGCTTCGTCGCGGCCCATGGCTGATAGGGGATGTCGTCTCCCTCGACGACGCCGAGGCCTGCCGGCATGCCTTTCTGCGCGTGGTGGCCCTGAACGTTCCAGGCGGCCGCGTTGATAACCTGCCAAACGCCTGAGAGATCCGGATGTCCATCGGCCGTGCGTCGCAACGCAGCTCCCGTCGACGACTGTCCACCGGCGGTGAGCAGACCGTAGGTCAGCGCGATCGCTGCGACGACCGCTGGAATAGCCTGTTTCCTCATGTTGCGGCGCCTGCGCTACGGATTCTGAGGAGCGCCGGGCGTGCCGGAGCTGCCCAGGAAGAAGTCGCGCCCGTCCTGGAACGTCACTGTCTGCCCGTTGGCGACGCGTCGTCCGTTCTTCGCGAGGAAGCCTTTGATGACGACCTCTGAACCGACCGGGAAACTCGTCTTGCGCAGGCCGCGCTTGAGGAGACTATTCGCCGATCCGGCTTCGACGGCCCAGTTGGTAATCGATCCGTCCGGGTTCTTCACGTCAACGTAGATCCATCCGTGTGGATTGATGATTTCGATCTTCGTCAGCGTCCCGCGCAGCGTGATCGGTTTGTCAGCGTCGAACTCCGCCGCGAACGAATGATGCGCGTGGAGCACCGCTGCGGGAAGCCACGCGAGCGCGACGAGGAACGAGAAAGCCCGGAGTCTTGTCATGGCGGCCGAGCGAGCAAGACAAAGGCCATAGGTGATGAAAGGCTAAAAGAGAGCAAATCTCGCCTGCGTGATGCGAGCACGAACAATCCCGTCGATCCTGCGCACGCCATGCGAACGGAATTGTTCGTTACTTGATTTTGATCTCATAGGCGCCATCGTCGGTTCGCACACGATGCGCCATGTGACACGAGGCACAGGTCTCGTTCAGCGCCGTCGATGCCTCGAGGACCAACCTGTAGTCACGCTCCTTGGCACCGGCCTCGAGAGCGGCGACGTGCTTGAGCGCCTTCTCGCTCAGCCCAACTGCGCCATCCACTTTCTGCGCCTGCCAATAAGTCAATGTGGTGGTAAAGGACGCCTTCATCGTCGCTGCCGCCTTTTCGAACGGATCGAAATCCTGTGCGCCGGCGCCGGATTCCTCGAACTCCTTCGATGCGACCCGGATCGCTCGAGCGGCATCGGCGTTATCGCGCATGGCCTTCATGAATGCCTCTGACGGCTTCTCGTTCCCCTGCGCTGAGATCGTCACGACGACAAGAGCAATGCCGGCAACGGCAATGAGACTTCCTCGCATGGCTTCTCCTTGATAGACGATGAGGCGAACGCCGGGTCCACGAATCGTGCCAGTGAGTGGCGGGCGAGATCGTCAGTTTTGTCGAAGATTCCCGCGGATGCGGATCGCGATCGAACTTTCACACCGTCGCGCGAGCGACGAAGTTGAATGCTGAAACTGTCGATACGACAAAGACGGCGGACAGGCCCCAAAACGAGGTCGGTGTGCTACGGTAATCCGAGTTTTTCGAGGGGGGCGGGCCGTGATGCACCGCTCCGTGTTTCAGGCGTCCCCAGTCGTGCGCCATGCCAAGAACCTTTGCCTGCACCGCGACGGCTGCTCTGCTAGCCGCATCGCTCGTGACCGTCGCCGTCGAGGCGCGCGAGGACAGCGCCACCCTGATCATCAGGGTCTACGACACGACTGACACGCCTTCGAGTCTCCGAACCACAGCGATTCGAACCGCCTCAGAGATCGTGGCTGAGGCCGGCATCGCCGTCGAATGGCGGGATTGCACGAGCGCCAGCACGGAGGCCGGCTGTCAGGACGTGCGACCTGGACGGGACCTCATCGTCCGAATCATGCCCGAGGTCACGCCCAGCGCCTCGTTCCGCGGAAGCGCGCTTCAGTTGAGGACGGTTCCAGGCGGGAGCCTCCAACTCGGTGTTGCCGTCATCAATCCGGTGACCCTGTCAGGCGAGATGGCGACGATCTTTCACGAGCAGGTGCGTGCGGTCGCGAAGCAAAGCGGAGTCGACGATGCCGAACTGCTGGGCCGTGCGGTTGCGCACGAGGTCGGCCACCTGCTGCTGCGCGTGCGCGAACACAGCCCCACCGGCATCATGCGTGGCGCCTGGAGCCTCGAGGAGTTGACGACGAACCGTCCCGAGGACTGGCAGTTCGCACCGACCGATCGCGAGCGGATTCAGCTCAGAACGCTTGAAGTAGTAGGCAGTAAGCGGTAGGCAGGAGGCGGAATCGGAATACCAGCTTTGTTGCCGTCGCATACCGCATTACTGCCTACTGCCTACTGCCTACCGCTTACCGCTCACTCAGCTCACATGCTGATACACGCGTTCTTCGACACCCTGCAGGATCTTGATCGCCGCATCGTCGTAGAAGGGCAGGATCTGCATCAGGACGACCACGCCGATCTGTTTCTCAGGATCGATCCAGTAGAACGTGTTGTTGATGCCCGCCCAATTCATGCTCCCGGGGCGTCGCATGTTCGACGCCGGCTTGGCCGGCGCCGCGATCTGGAAGCCGAGGCCCCACACATCCTCGCCGGCGCCAAGGGGATACGGCTTCGAGCGCAACGGCTCGGCGGTGGGCTGCAGGCGCACCTTGACGTTGCCGGTCTGGTTGCGCGACATCTCGCGAACGGTCTGCTCCTTGAGGATGCGCACGCCTCCGAGCTGCCCGTGGTTCAGGATCATCTGCACGAAGCGGCCGTAGTCTGCTGCCGTTGAATACAGCCCGCCGTCGCCGCGGATGGTTGGCGGAATCGGGTCGGGGTTCGGAATCTCGACGATCTTGCCGTCGGTCCGTTGGTTCCGGCTGACGACGCGAGCGGTTTTCGAGGACGGTACGGCGTAGGTCGTGTCCTTCATCCCAAGCGGACCGAGAATCCTCGCCTCGAGATATTTGTCGATCGTCAGACCGGAGATCTTCTCGATGACCATGCCGAGGACGCGCGTGCTGGCGCCGTACGTCCATTGAGCGCCAGGCTCGTTGACGAGCGGCAGATCGAGATCGGCCGCGCCGGTCTTCTTCTGCACGAGCGCGAGCCCGGGATCCGACCACGAGTACCCAATCCCGGACGTGTGCGTGAGCAACTGACGGATGGTGATAGGGCGCGTGGCCGGTCGCGTCTCGTACGTGCCCGCCGCCACATCGACTTTGCTCAGCACCTGCGGGGCTTTGAACTGCGGCAGGTACTTGGACACTTCATCATCGAGGCCGAGCTTTCCCTCCTCGACGAGCATCATCACGCCGACCGAGGTCACCGCCTTCGTCATCGACGCGATGTTGAAGATGGTGTCCTTCTTCATCTCGAGAGCCGTGGCGGTGCTCATCTTGCCGAACGCCTCGTGATAGAGCACGCGGTCCGGTCCGGTGATGAGCACGACGGCGCCGGGAACATCCCCCCGGTCGATCGCAGTTTTGAGAAACGTTCCAAGCGCTGCCCCGCCCTCGGTATTCAGTGCAGGTGGCGCTGCGGCCCCTATGTCGATGATGGCAAACAAGAACGCAACGACGACAAATACGCGCTTCATAAGATCCTCCGCCTGCGTTCCAACTTGGCTGTCAACTCCCAACTCCCAAGATCCAACCCCCAAATAGCTTCGTGTTTGGAGGTTGGGAATTGGAAGTTGGGTTTTTGCGTCGTTACGCCAGCTTCTGCTTCGACAACGGGAACTCGCGCACGCGCGTGCCGGTTGCGGCGTGAATCGCATTGCATAGTGCCGCGAGCACCGGCGGCAGGCCGGGCTCGCCGACACCGGTGGGCAGCGCATCACTGTCCACGAAATGGACGTTCACCTGGTACGGCGCATCCGCCATGCGAGCAACCTGGAAATCGTTGAAGTTGCTCTGCTTGATGCGGCCGCCGACCGCCGTGATCTCTCCCAGACGCGCCAGGCCGACCGCCATGACGGCGGCACCTTCCATCTGCGACCGGACGCGATTCGGATTGACGATCACACCGGCGTCGACGACCTGCTCGATGCGCGGCACCTTCACAGCGCCCTTCCCATCGACTTCGACCTCGACGACCGACGCTACATAGGTGTTGAAGCTGCGGTGCGCGGCAATCCCCATGCCCCAGCCGTTGCCCGGCTTGCGCGTGCCCCAGCCCGCCTTCTCTCCGGCGACCTCGAGCACCTTGCGGAGCCGTCGCGTGTCGATTGGGTACTTGTCGTACGGCGCGCCGTAATTCGAGTAGTCCACCCCCTGCGACTTGAGGTCGATCACCTTCCCCGGCCCCAGCAAGTCGAGCAGGTACTCGAGCGAGTCACGTCCCGCCGCCTTCGCCATCTCGTCGGCGAAGCTGTGCGCCGCAAACGCATGGAAGTTGTTGCTGACGGCGCGGAACCAGCCGATGCGCACGTGCGCGTCAGCAGGACCGTTCTCGGCGCGAATGTTCGGCACGTCGAACGGAAGATCCGTGAGTCCCAGATCGAGCTCGAAGCTGAGCGGTTCGCGAGCGCCCGGCGCGAACGTCGATGCGATCGGGGGGAATGCCGATCGATGCAGCCACGCGGTCGGCTTCCCTCGGCCGTCGACCGAGGCTTTGTGATACACGGCAGCAGTCGTGTGGTAGTAGTCGAACTTGATGTCGTCTTCGCGCGTCCACACGACCTTTACAGGCTTGCCGAGTTTCCGCGAGAGCACGGCCGCTTCCGCTGCGTAGTCCGGCTTCGACTTTCGACCGAAGCCGCCACCAAGCAGCGTGACGTGACAGATGACGTCCTTCTTGTCGATACCGAGCACCGCAGACACGGCATCCTGGACGGCCTGCGGATTCTGTGTCGGCGCCCAAATCGTCGCCTTGCCATCGCGCACTTCGGCAACAGCAGCCGGTGGCTCCATCGACGCGTGCGCCGCGAGCGGCGTGTAGTAGGTGGCTTCGAGAACCTTGCCGCCCTTCGCAAACTCGGTGTCCACGTTGCCGAGATTCCGGACGACCTTCGCGGGCTGACTGACGGTCTGCACCAATTGCTTCTTGAACGCGTCGGACTCGAACGTGCCATGGTCGCCGTCGTTCCAATCGACCTTGAGCTTTCGACGGCCCTGCAACGCTGCCCACGTGTTGTTCGCAATGACAGCGACGCCACCGAGCGGCTGAAAGAGATGCGGCGGCTTGAACGTGTCGAGCGTGACCGTTTCCTGCACACCCTTCACCGCGCGCGTGTCTGCGTCGTTGACGCTCTTCACCGTCCCGCCGAGCACGGGCGGATGCTCGATCGACGCGAAGACCATTCCGTCGCGGAACACGTCGAGACCGAACTGCGCCTTGCCGGTGACGATGTCGTGCTGGTCGTACGTGGACGTCTGCTGACCCACGAAGCGCCAGGCAGCCTTCGGCTTGAACACCAGCGTCTCTGCCTTCGGCACCGCGAGCTTCGCAGCCGCCGGTACCAGCGCACCGTACGCCAGCCGCCGGCCGCTCGCCTGATGCCTGACCTCGTGATTCGCCGTCGTGCATTCAGCGACGGGCACGTTCCACTGCGCCGCAGCGGCACTCACGAGCATCGCTCGCGCGGACGCGCCCGCCTGCCGGAACGCGACGTAGAAGTCGCGAATCGATCGCGAACCGTCGGTGTTCTGATCGCCGTATCGGGCATCGCCAATGCCCTGCTCGATACGGACGCGACTCCAGTCAGCATCGAGCTCGTCGGCCGCAACGAGCGGCAGACTCGTGCGAATGCCAGTGCCCATTTCGGAGCGATGCGTGACGATGAACACGGTGCCATCGGGCTGGATGCCGAGATAGACACTGGGGTTGAGCATCGCCGTGTCGGCTTTCGTGCGAACTGCTGGTCCGGCGGCCTGAGCCCACGCGGACTTTGGCAATACCTGTGCAGCCAGCACGAACGCGCCGGTCGAGAACACTCCCCCGATGAATTGACGACGGCTGACATTTTCGATGGTGCTCATGACCGCTCCTTTGCCGCGGTCTTGATCGCCGCTCGAATGCGCTGATACGTACCGCATCGGCAGATGTTGCCGGTCATCACGCGATCGATGTCCTGATCGGTCGGGTTGGGCGTGCGCGCCAGGAGCGATGCCGCCTGCATGATCTGGCCGGTCTGGCAATAGCCGCACTGCGCAACATCATGCGAGACCCACGCCCGCTGGACAGGGTGGCTGCCATCCGGGCTCAACCCTTCAATGGTCACCACGCCCTTGTTCTGCAGCGTGCGCAGAGGCGTCTGACATGAACGGACGGCGGTGCCGTCCAGATGCACGGTGCACGCGCCGCACAATCCGGCGCCGCAGCCAAATCTCGTCCCCGTGAGCCTCAGATCGTCACGGAGATACCAGAGCAACGGCATGTCTTCGTCACCGTCAAAGGTGCGTGCCGTTCCATTTACTGTGAACTTGACCATCTCGACTCCCAACTCCCAAGCGAGTCTCAAGACTCGCCTCTACGAGCTCCCACCAACCACCGAACCACCACTAACCACTAACCAGCTCACGCTCCAGGCGCTTTGTATTTCACCGTCTTCTTCCCAGCGGCGTCGATCTCCTCGGGGGTGATCAGAGGAATCGTCGTCAGGCGAACAGCACCGGACGCGTTGACAGCCAGACTGAGCGCAATTCCCGCTTTCTCGTCCGGTAAGTCCGCGATGATGAACGCATCGTCAGCACCCCAGGCGTAATAGAAGGCTTCGAGCTTTCCTCCCATGCCTTCGACCATTTTCTGCACGACAGCCCGCCGCTTGGATCCACCTTCCTTGATGAGTCCGCGGACTCCGTCCGAGTTGTAAGACGCCTTGAGCATGAACTTGGACATCGCACCTCCTGCGTCCGGGAATCGTAGCACTCGCACTGTTCTGTTAACAGCGGTCGGCTCGCGCGGTGAGGAGTGCACGGGTCCCACTCGTAGACACGTCGTACAACGTGAACCATTTGCTGGTTCCGGACTGGCCTCTCATGACCCAGACCGACCGTCGCCTTACAGTTTCGCAATCCAAACAGATGTGGTCCGGATCCATCGGGCCGTCGATCATCAGCAACGGCCACTCGCGACCGTCCGGTGTCTAAAGCCACAGTCAGGGTACAACGGAGGCACGAGCTTTGCGATGTGCCTCGCGCCACTCGCCGATCCGGATCGACGACAACGCCTGCCTGGGAGGTAAAGCCATGCGCACGCGCATCTGGGCTTCTATTGTCGTCGTTGCGTTCGTCGTCCCGCTCCTTGCCGCGCAAGTCGACTTCGGTGCCATCAATGGAGTCGTCACCGACAGCAGTGGAGCCGTTCTACCCGGTGTCACGATTGAGCTGACTGGGCCTGAGAGACGTACCGTTCTCACCGGCGGTCGCGGAGAGTTCTCAGTCGTAAGACTGCGACCAGGCGAGTACGACGTTCTGATCACCCTCGCCGGATTCAGCACGGTTCGCACAAAGGTCGTTCTCGCTGCCGGCCGAACCGAGAGACTCACGATCCAGATGCGCGTGGGGGCGGTCGAGGAAACGGTGACCGTCACCGGCGTAACACCGCGGGTCGACACGCAATCCGCCGCCCCTCAGTTCCGTACAGTTGTCGGTGGTGTCGTCGGAGCTCCCCTGGCCGGCCCACGGGAGGGCTTCAACACCGAGTCGTACGATCACATCGAGGAGAATCGATTCCGGCGCGTCGAGGCCGATCCGCTCTCGACGTTCTCGATCGATGTTGACACCGCCTCATACGCCAACGTGCGGCGGTTCATCACCGATGGGATGCTGCCGCCCGCCGGCGCCATCCGCATCGAAGAGCTCGTCAACTATTTCCGCTTCGACTATCCACAGCCATCGGCGAACGAGCCCTTCTCGATCACCACCGAGCTCACACCGTGCCCGTGGAATCCGCGCCATCGACTCGCGCTGATCGGACTACAGGGACGCGAGCTCAAGGATCGTGAGCCGTCGCCGCGGAATCTGGTCTTTCTGATCGACGTCTCCGGCTCGATGATGCCGCCGGACAAGCTGCCGCTCGTGCGCACAGCGATGCGCATGCTCACCGACGTGCTCACCGAGCGCGACCGCGTGGCGATTGTCGTCTACGCCGGTGCGAGCGGCCTCGTGCTGCCGTCGACAACCGGCGAGCACAAAGATCGCATCCATCAGGCGCTCGCACAGTTGGAGGCAGGCGGCTCGACCAATGGCGCCTCCGGCATCCGGCTGGCCTATCAGGTCGCGCGCGACGAATTTCATCGTCGGCGGCGTCAATCGCGTGATCCTCGCCACCGATGGCGACTTCAACGTCGGCGTCACGAATCAGAGCGAGCTCGTCAGCCTGATCGAACGCGAGCGCGAGAGCGGCGTCTTCCTGTCGGTGCTGGGCGTCGGGACAGGCAACCTGAAAGACTCGACGATGGAGAAGCTGGCGGACAAGGGGAACGGAAACTACTCGTACCTCGACACGCTGCACGAAGCGCGGAAGGTGCTCGTGCGCGAGGCTGGTGCGACACTCGACACAATCGCGAAGGACGTCAAGATCCAGGTCGAGTTCAATCCGCGAGCGGTCTTCGCCTATCGGCTGATCGGGTACGAGAACCGGCTGCTGAAGAACGAGGACTTCAACGATGACAAGAAGGATGCGGGCGAGATCGGCGCCGGCCATTCGGTCACGGCGCTCTATGAGGTCGTGCCGGTCGGTGTCACGGTCTCAACGTCCGACGTCGACCCGCTCAAGTACCAGCGCGAAACGCGACCAACGCGCGCCGCAGCGTCTGGCGAGCTGCTGACGGTGAAGGTGCGCTACAAGGCGCCGGATGGCGACACGAGCCGTCTGCTGACGAGGGTCGTGATGAACACGCCTGCATCGATGTCAGCGAACGTGGGATTCGCATCCGCAGTCGCTGAATTCGGCATGGTACTGCGCGGTTCACCCGATAGCGGAGATGCCAGCGTCCCGGCTGCTGTGGCGCGGGCACGTCGATTCCGCGGTAGCGACAACGAGGGCTATCGCAGCGAGTTCATCGTGCTTGCCGAGCGCGCGTCGTTGTTGCGCGATCGTGACGGCTCGATACAGTCGCGACGCTGACTCGTCCGTCTTTCCTGGCCTGAGCGAAGTGGCAGGCAGACCCGCTGTTACTTCGCCTCTTGTGTGCGTTGCTGCGCGCGCTGACGCCGCTCTTCTTCGATGGCGCTCAGTCGTTGGGCCCGTCCAGGTTCGAGCTCGGTGCCGTCGGCGCGCACCAACTTCACAAAGGCCATTCGCTGGGAACTCTGCCACGCAGGGTTCCCGGTGACCTTCACGTGTTCGCCGGGCTTGATCGTTTGCGCGTTCCAGCCCGCCTCCTCGAGATTCAGCCGGCCTGCAAACTCGACGTTCCACGTCTCGACCTTCCCAGCCTTGTTCTTGACCTCCATCAGCATCATCGCGTGCGGATTCACGAACCGAAACTGGGTGACGACACCGTCCACGGTGATCGTGCGCTTGGCGTCGTAGACCGGCGAGAACGCGTGATGAGCACCGGTCTTCGCGGCCGGAACGACGAGCAACGGGAGAACCAGCAAGAACACGCGCAGCAGTCTCATGGCTCGCTCGTTCCCTTCTTGAACTCAGTTGCCGGCTCGCATGCGTCGTAGGGCGTGATCTTCTGGTCGGGCGCCCACCGCCAGATTTTCTTGGCGACTACGGGCTCGCGCAGACCCCACGGATCTTCGATCGTCGCAGTCAGCATCAACGTGTCGCCGTCGTCAGATCGCGTGAACCGTTCCACCACGCGCAGTTGATCGCTGTGCTGCGCGTCCCACCAGGTGATGCCGGCTGCCACTCGCGACGTCTCGACAACCAGCGTGTCACCTTCGAAACGTCCCACGGAGTGACCGAGCCGGCTGGGCGGACCGGCCGGAGCCGCGCGACCATCGAGGTAGACCGTGCGTACCGCTTCCCATTCGCCGTAGCGGAGATCGATCTGATCGTCACTGACCCGGCGGATCTCGAGCTGATGCGGCGCAAACATCTGCTTCGAAAGTCCCCACGGCTCACAGCGAAGGAACCCGGGATCGTCCGCCGGATCGAGCGGGTACGTCTTCAACGCCGCCTCGGTCATTCGCGGACGCAGATAGTTGTCGGTTTGATACTTCGCGGCCTCTGCCTGGAGTTGAGGGAACGGGCGTTTGTCGTTGGCGGGATCGTCGAGCAACGCATTCAGCCGCTCGATGCCCGCGTCCGTGCAGGAAAAGAAGCAGAACGTCCCCACCGCGGTGGCTGGCGGATCGCTCCACATCCCTTCCAGTTTCGACGGTACGCGCGCTGCCGGAGGTGGAGGAGGCGCCTGAGAGCAGGCGACGGCAAAGACAGCGAGCAAGACCGTTATGAGTCTCATGTCGCTATTCCGAATCGCGGTGAACGGTGTCCGGCGAGAAGGCCGGCAGGCATACAGCGATGTATTCTGCGCCATCCGGCTCAGGACTGCTGTAGCGAATCCACTCTCCCGGAGAGGTAACGACCGCCTGCCCGGCCCGCACTTCGATGACGCCGCCCTCGTGCTCCACGCGCACCATGCCGCGCAGTACGACAGTTATTTCCTCGAACTGCGGACGTTGACCTGGCTCGAGCCAACCGCCGGGCGAGACCATGCGCGCCACGCTGACGCCGCTGTGTCCTGAGTTCACGCGGCCGGCGAATTCCTGGATCTGCTTCGGTTTGTTTCCCGCGGCTTGAACTATCGTGGGTCGTTCGATGAGTCTCGGCATGTGGCCCTCGATTTTACAGAGTCCGTCGCGTCTTCACGGAGTATCAAGAGCCCGGATTGAAGCTCCAGGCGATCGAGTCTGTTAGTACTGCCGGAAAGTGAGATTGATGCGCCCTGGCAGTGCCAGTTCGGCGGGTGCTGTGCCAGGCACGATGCGCGAGACTCCGTGATATCGAAGACGCGCCTCACCTCCGAACACGAAGACATCCCCCGATTCGAGCATCATCGTCTCGACCGGCTCGCGCCGCCTGAGTCCGCCAAACAGGAATCGAGCTGTATCACCTATCGACACGGACACGACCGGGAATCCTGCGTCGAGTGACGCGGAGCTTTCGTCCTTGTCCTGATGCAGTCCCATCCTGCCATCGGCCTGATAGAAGTTGATGAGACAGATGTCTGGTGCGCAGTCGAAGCCAGCCTCGAGGGCTGCTGCTGACGCAAGACTCACCCACTCCGGCGGCACAGGTGCGACCGGCAGATCGTCGTGATCGGCTCGCGTCGCTTCGTAGGTGTACGTGAGCGGATTCCAGTGACGGCCAAGACACATCATCTGAACGTGCATCTTTCCGCCGCCGCGAACCGTGGGCGTGTAACCACCACCGGGTCCCTCGAGCAGCGAACGACACTGCTCCACCAACTGCGCCTGCACGGCGAGCGAGAGCCAGTTGCGCAGCCATACCGCCCCCGGCGTAACCTGCACCAACTCGCGTGCGCGCGGCACTCCGGCAAATAGACCCGGCATGCGATCAATTGTTGTTCTTTGATCTTTGATTGTCGAATCGTTGGTGATTGTCGATTGGTGATTCTGTGATTGGTGGGACTGGAACGAATCAGAGATCAACAATCCCCAATCACAAACGAATCAAAATCAACGATCACTAATCGTCAAATCGACTGTGTCACCACCCGCCGGCGCTTCCAGATCAAGGCATCGACGATGTAGTGGTGGAAGTTGATGCCCATGTAGATGCCGACGGTGATCGCCAGACCGCCGCCCATCGCGGCCACCACGCTGTTGAGACCAAGATAGACGACCGTTGAGATCGCGATGCAGCTCACGAAGTAGGTCGCGAGCCGTCCAGGTTGGCTGATGCGCGAGAGGAACCGCGCCGCGGGATCGATCCCGTTCGCGTACTTCTTCGTGTTCATCATCCAGACCACGAGCACGTACTGAAAGTTGTGCCACACGTTGATCGCCAGCCAACCGGTGTTGGCGTCTTCGATGGCCACGTAGGCGACCAGGAAGATGGCGATGTGCGAGAGCACGAACCCTGCGTACAGCGGATCGAGCGTCCCGCGCGTGAAGGCAACGGTGCTCCGAACTGCCCACATGACACCAGCGACGGCCGCGGCAAGGCCGAGCGCCGTGATCGCCTCGCTCGGCAGCACGAGCACCTTCACTGGTAAATCGAGAAACGTCTGGCCCATCGTCGCCGACCGTGCCGCGATCGCGTAGATGGGGACGAGATAGATGACGAGATCCGTCGTGATGTCGCGTGACCCGGCGACCTGCCCCTCGGGCGTCGCGCGGAAATACATGCGCGAGAGGCCGTAGCCCTGGCGCATGTAATGGAACCACTGCAGATACAGGAACGCCGTGGCGACAACCCACGCGCCCGCTGTGAATGCGAGGCCCAGGGTGACCACCGTCATCAGCAGCAGCAGATCGAAAGCGAGAAACCGGTTGCGACGGAGGGCATCTGCCGTGAAGGCCAGCCTCGTATACGTGGCAACGACGTGGTGATAGCCGAGCAGCCAAAGGTCGGCCACCAGCAGTACTGCAAAGAGCTTCGGGGTAGAGAGGACGGCGGCGGCCGCAGCCAGTCCGGTCGCGAGCGGCAGGATCAGGAGACCAAGGTCGAACGCCTCGCTCTTGATGCAGGTCCGAGCGGCACGGAGCGACACCCTGCCCGTATGAATCGTGGTGTCGAGATAGAGCGCCATGCGAGGGACAGCATGTGCAAGACCGGTACTCAGCGCGAAGCTGCCGTTCCGTAAAACTGCAGGCAGACGCGGAACGATCGCGCGACAGTTCTGAAACTCACATCACAATCCTGACGCTACTATTCCCATCGGAACATGCGGGACGAAATCGCAGTGAAGGCCAGAAAGAACAGCGTGAGCGCCGCGACATCTCCGAGGTGCGAGGTCCACCCCTGGCCTCTCCAGATGCCGTCGAGCAGTGACACCGCGTAGCCGAGCGGCAAGGCGCGCGCGGCGACCTGCATCCACTGCGGCAGCACACTCACCGGAAAGAACAATCCCGAGACGACGATCATCGGGTAGAGGATGATCGCGGCGAGCGGCTGGGCAAAGCGCGCCGTCGGAACGATGCTGGCAATGAAGAACCCGATCGACAGGATCGCCCACGTCGTGAAAGTGAGCGCCACAGCGTAAGAGAACAACGGCACCGGCGCACCCGGTGGGAAGTACCTGCGGCCGAGCAGAACCATGATCGCGAGCGTGAGGATCGTGAAGATCAACTTGACGAGCACGTGCGCGGACAGGATCACGGTTGGTGAGAGCGGCGTGGCACGCAGGCGCTTCAGGATGCCGCCTTCGCGATAGATGGAGATGATCGTGACGAGCGACGAAATCGCGCTGAGCGCCATCAGAATGGACGCCAGCACCGGCAGCACCGCAGAACCTGGTCCCCCGCCCGTCTGAATCGCTGTCCGCGCGATACGCGGCCCGAGGAGACGGCTCGCGATCAGGAACACGACCACCGGAATGCCGATGGTCCCGATCACCCCCATCGGCTCGCGCACGAAGATCTTGATCTCGAGCCAGGTTAATTTGAGCAGCGCCTTCATCATGCGCGCCCGTCAACCTCCAACTCCCAAATTCCAACTCCCAAAAAATGGAGTTGGCAGGAATTGGGAGTTGGGAGTTGGGAATTGGGCGTTGACATCGTTTACTCGCGGATGGAGTGCCCCGTGAGCGTGAGAAACACGTCCTCGAGATTCGGGAGCTCGGTCTTGAAATTCGTCACCTGGATGCGATGCTCGGCGAGGCACTGAATGACGTGCGTCACCAGATCGCCACCACGTCCGCGGATCGTGCACTGGTTGTTCTGCCAGGTCACCGACTCCACGCCGGGAATGGCCTCGAAGCGGTGCGACGCTGAGGCATCAGTCGTTTCGAGCACCACCGCTTCGTTCTGACAATGCTTCCTCACGAGGCCGGCGGGCGTTCCGATGTCGATCACCCGGCCACGCTCGACGATGGCGACGCGGTCGCAGAGACGCTCGGCTTCCTCCATCAAGTGCGTGGTGAGGAGAACCGTTTTTCCGCGCGTACGGATTTCACGCACCAGGTCCCAAATGGCACGCCGCGCCTGCGGATCGAGGCCGGTCGTCAACTCGTCGAGGAGGACCACGTCGGGATCGTGGATGAGCGCGAGCGCGATGAAGAGGCGCTGCTTCTGCCCGCCCGACAGCGTCATGAACCAGGCCTTGCGCTTGTCGGCGAGGCCCAGACGCTCGAGGAGCGCGTCTCCATCGACGGCACGCGGATAGAGCGAGGCCCACAGATCCACCGCTTCACTGACGTTGATGCGCTTCTGGAGTTGCGCCTGCTGAAGCTGGACACCGACCTTCTGCTGGAGCCTGCGCGCATCGCGGATCGGATCGAGCGAGAGCACCGAGATCGAGCCGCGATCCGGACGCCGCAATCCTTCGACGCATTCCATGGTCGTGGTCTTCCCCGCGCCATTCGGGCCGATCAGACCGAAAATCTCGCCCTCTTCGACCTCGAACGAAACATCGTCGACAGCGACCGTCTTGCCGTAGGTTTTACGGATGCCCGAGACGCGGATGATCGGCGTCACGCTACAAACCGAAGACGCGCTCCGCGTTGGTCTGGAACAACTTCGTTTTGTCGGCGTCGCTGATCGGCACGGCGTCGGTGGCCGTTACCTCGTCTGGTTCGAACTGATACGGATAGTCCATCGCGTACATCACGCGATCCATCCCGAGCACTGACTGCACGAAGGTAATGACCGGTGCCCACGGCATGCCGCTGGTGGTCACGTACACGTTCTCTCGCATGTACTCACTCAACGTGCGCTGCAGGCGATCGGCTCCGTTGCGGATGAACGGCCGCGCGGTCCGATTCATGTAGTCGAGGCGATAGAGCCAGAACGGCAACGCCTCGCCGGCGTGACCCACGACGATCCGCAGTCGAGGGAAGCGGTCGAGCGCACCACTCCGCAGGATCGCGAGCAGGTGAAGACCGGTCTCGGCGGCAAAGCCCCACAGCGCACCTTCGAGTCCTTTCTCGACGTACGGAGCGGACATCGCCGGCGGAGGCGCCTGCGGGTGAATGTAAATGAGGAACGTCGAGCGCTTCGGCGGCTTCGAAGATGTCCCAGAACTTCGGATCGTCGAGGAACTCGCCCTTCGTGTGCGAGTTGATGATGATGCCCTTGAGTCCCAGCTTGCGGACGGCGCGTTCGGCTTCGACAGCCGCGCGCTTTGGATCCTGTGGGGCAACGGCGCCGAGCGCGGCAAACCGCGTCGGATATTTCCGGACGGCCTCCGCGACTTGATCGTTGGTGCTGGCGGCCAGCCCGGTGGCCGTATCGGCATCGAAGACCTGAACGCCGGGCGAGGTGAGCGAGAGGATCTGCAGATCGATCCCCGAGCTGTCCATGTCGGCGATCCGGCGCTGACCGATGTCGGCAAGTCGCTCAGACAGCAGTCCCCGCGCGCCGAGCCGGTTCCAGAGAACGATGAAACCGGGATCGTCAATGGACTTCTTTGCAGCCATTGAGCGATAGGTATCCAGCAACTCGGCTGGCGCCCAGGCTTCTTCCGTGGCTATTCGCTTGTACGCAACTGCCATTGCCGCCAGCCGGAACGTGGAACCCGAACTCGGAACCCTCGGAACGTGAACTCTATTTCAGATGCTTCCCTACAAGCTTCGTCATCTCGAACATGTTCACAGAGGACTTTCCGCCGAAGACGACCTTGAGCGGGGCGTCGGCGTTGATCATCCGCTTGTTCTTCGCATCCTGCAGCTTGTTCTTCTTGATGTAGGCCCAGAGGCGCTTCGTGACCTCCGTGCGCGGAACAGCCTTGGACCCGATGATCTCCGCCAGCGCTGGGCTGGGCGAGACGGGTCTCATGAATGCGGCGCTCGGCTTGCGCGCGGACTTCTTCTTTGCCGTCTTCTTCGTGGCCTTCGCCTTCTTCGTGCTCTTCGTACTCTTCGACTTCTTCGCCATCTGACCTCCTCGGAAACGTTCGGAATCGCGTGTAGGGGTTGGGCCGGATGGTAGCACGGCCCGGCGCGCACAGCGCCAAAGCAGGCGCTGTGAAGCAGCCGCGGGCGCTTCGCAGATCTCAAAGAAGAGCCCCGTTGCTTCGACTGGACACGCACATCGCAGTCGAAGCACCCTTGGACGGAGATGGCCGCACCGCTCTTTCACGTTCGCGACCTCGCGAAGGTCTACCACATGGGCGAGGTGGAGGTGCACGCGCTGCGGCAGGTGACGCTGGCACTCGACGAGGGACAGTTCGTCGTGCTGCTCGGGCCATCCGGCTCCGGCAAGTCGACGCTCCTCAACATCATCGGCGGCCTGGATGTGCCGACGAGCGGCCACGTGTTCTATCGCGACACCGATTTGACGCAGGCCGACGAGGGCGCGCTGACAGCCTACCGGCGTCAGCACGTCGGCTTCGTCTTCCAGTTCTACAACTTGATTCCAAGCCTCACGGCAGTCGAAAACGTGGCGCTCGTCACCGAGATCTCCACAAATCCCATGGAGCCGGAGGACGCACTTCGCCTCGTCAAACTCGAGGGACGTCTCGATCATTTCCCGGCGCAGCTCTCGGGCGGTGAACAACAGCGCGTCGCGATCGCCCGGGCCATTGCCAAACGGCCCTCGGTCCTGCTCTGCGACGAGCCCACCGGTGCCCTCGACATCTCCACCGGCATCGTCGTCCTCGAGGCGCTTCAGCGTGTGAACGTGGAACTCGGCACCACCACCGTCGTCATCACCCACAACGCCGCGATTGCCTCGATGGCCGACCGCGTCGTCCGTCTCGCTGACGGCCGCGTCGTCTCCGTCGAGGACAGAACGGAGAAGTTGTCCCCGCAGGAGCTCGAGTGGTGACGATTCGTCTCTCCGCGCTCAACCGAAAACTGTTCCGCGACTTGATGGGCATGAAGGGACAGGCGCTCTCCATTGCGCTGGTCGTGGCCGCCGGCGTCGCGATGTACGTGATGTACCAGGCGACGTTTGCGTCGCTGAGCGAGACGCGCCGCGTCTACTACGAGCGGCACCGGTTCGGCGATGTCTTTGCCTCGCTGAAGCGCGCGCCCCAGCGCGTGGCGACGGAAATCGCGGCGATCCCTGGTGTCTCCGCCCTGGAGACGCGCGTGGTATCGAGCGTGACGCTCGATCTTCCGGAACTCGACGAGCCCGCGGCCGCACGGCTGGTCTCGATTCCGTCGGACCGCCGGCCGACGGTCAACGACCTGTTCCTGCGCCGCGGCCGATGGATTGAAGGCAACCGTCCTGACGAGATTCTGGCGAGCGAAGGCTTCGTCATCGCGAACAAGCTGGAGATCGGCGATCAAGTGCCGGCCGTCATCAATGGCCGACTGAGAAAGCTGACGATCGTTGGCGTCGCGCTGTCGCCCGAGTTCGTCTACAGCATCCGACCCGGGGAGCTCGTGCCAGACGATCAGCGCTACGGCATCTTCTGGATGGGCCAGAAGGCGCTGGCCGCTGCTTTCGACATGGAGGGCGGGTTCAACGACGTCGTGCTGGCGCTCTCACCGGGTGCATCGAGCGAGGAGGTCATCGCGCGGCTCGATCGCATTCTCGAACCGTACGGCGGGCTCGGTGCCATTCCGCGCGCGCTTCAGCTCTCGCATTGGACGGTGCAGAACGAGTTGTCGCAGCTTCAGAGTTTCGGGATCCTGCTGCCGTCGATCTTTCTGCTGGTCGCCGCGTTCATTCTCAACGTCGCGCTGACGAGAGCGCTGGCGCTCCAGCGGCCCCAGATCGCCTCGCTCAAAGCCCTCGGCTACGGCAACGTGGCCATCGGCTGGCATTACCTGAAGTGGGGCTTCGCCATCGGTGCCGGCGGCATCGTCATTGGCGTCGTTGCCGGCGCATTCTTCGGCTCGATGGTCATCGGCCTCTACAACGTCTACTTCCGATTTCCCGAGCTGAGCTTCGGCGTCCCACCGAGTGTTGTCATCGGCTCTGCCGTGTTGACATTCTTTGCTGCCGGAGCCGGAACGTTCGGCGCCGTGATGCGCGCGGTGCGCATCCCGCCCGCCGAAGCGATGCGACCCGAAGTACCTGCGCGATACAAACGCACGCTGCTCGAGACGCCGCTGATCTCACGGTATCTGGGCACCGCCGGGCGCATGGTTCTCCGCAACATCGCCCGTCATCCATTTCGGGCCGCGGCCTCCGTCTTTGGCATCTCCTTCGCGGTGGCCATCCTGATGGTCGGCCTCGTCTTCAACGACGTGATCGATCGACTCATACAGACGCAGTTCTTCCAGGCCGAACGACAAGACGTCACCGTCAATTTCGTCGAGCCCCGAAGCAGCTCCGCGAAGTACGCGCTCAGCCGTCTGCCCGGAGTCATCGCGGTCGAACCGCAGCGTACCGTCGCCGTTCGCGTGCGCGCCGCACATCGCGAGCGATACCTCGCCATTACCGGGGTACCGGCGACTCCACGTCTCAAACGCATCGTCGATCGCAACGGCGAACCGATTCGCCTTCCCCCGGGCGGCGTCGTGCTTTCGCAAACGCTCGCCAACGCACTGGAGGTCAGGACCGGCGACGTGGTGACGATGGAAGTGCTGGAAGGGCATCGACCGATCCGCCAGGTCGAGGTGACCGGACTCGTTGACGACCTGCTCGGACTCTCCGCCTACATGGACATCGACGCGCTCCATCAGATGATGCAGGAGGGTGACGTCGCCACGGGCGCATTGATGCTGGTGGATGCCGCTCAGGAAGCGGAGTTGTCCACAACACTGAAAGAGACCCCGACGGTGGCCGGCACCGGCTTCAAGCGTTCGGTCCTCAAGCGATTCAGGGAGGTGCTGGCGGCAAACCTGGGCTTGTCGATCTTCATCAACCTCGTGTTCGCGAGCGTCATTGCGTTCGGCGTCGTCTACAACGCCGCGAGGATTTCGCTGTCGGAACGCAGTCGCGAGTTGGCCAGCCTGCGCGTGCTCGGCTTCACTCGCGCGGAGATTTCGCTCATCCTGATGGGAGAACTGGCACTGCTTACGCTGGTCTCCCTGCCGGTCGGAGGAGTGTTTGGCTACAGTTTAGCTGCGGGCATGATGGGCTCGATCGACAGCGAGGTCTATCGGTTCCCGCTCTATGTCTCTCGCCAGGCAGTCGCCTGGTCATTTCTGGGAATCATTGGTGCAGCGCTGGTGTCGGGGCTGATCGTCAGACGAAAGCTCGATGCACTCGATCTGGTCGCGGTGCTGAAGATAAGGGAATGATATTTTCGAGGAGGCCGAGGTGTCGGAGCACTCGGATCACCGCGGAGACACGGAGGCACGGAGCAGAGCGCCCATTCCGCAGTCTTTCTCCGCTTCTCCGCGTCTCCGCGGTTTGCCGTGTCCTCCGTGCTCTCCGTTGGCTCACAAGGACTCGGCATGCGCTTTCTGAAGAACAAGAAGCTGATCGCTTCCGTGCTGGTCGTTGCGGCGATCGTCGCCGTGGCCCTGTGGCCGCAATCGATGGAGGTGGCCGTCGTCCGTGCGGAACGTGGACCGATGCAGGTTACGGTGGACGAAGACGGCGAGACACGCGTCCGCGACAGGTTTCTCGTCACCGCACCGGTGTCAGGTCGTGTGCAGCGCATCGAGATCGAACCGGGCGATAAAGTCGTCCGCGGCAAGACTGTCCTCGCCCGCATCACGCCGGCAGAGTCACCGCTGCTCGATCCGCGCACGCGGGGAGAACTCGCGGCGGCCGTCGAGGCCGGCACCGCGGCAGTGGGACAGGCACGCGCCGAGCGCCAACGTGCAGTCACTGCACTCGACCGTGCACGTTCGACGCTTCGCCGCCAACAGGAACTGATGAAGGCGGGCGCCATCTCCAGCGACGCCCTCGAAGCCGCCGAGACGGCAGTCACCTCGGCCGAGGATGCACTGCGCGCTGCGGAGTTTGCCGAGCGACGTTCCGAAGGCGAGCTTCAACTCGCCCGCGCCCGCCTGGCGGCGCCGAGCACGTCGGGACGATCAGTGGACGTCGTCGCTCCGATCGACGGCACGATCCTCAAGCGACTGCGCGAGAGCGAAGGCGTCGTTCCCGTGGGCGAGCCGCTCCTCGAGATCGGCGAGCCGGGCCGGATGGAGATCGTCGCGGACCTGCTGTCGACGGATGCCGTTCGCGTCTCGCCCGGCGCCGAGGTCCTCATCGAGCAGTGGGGCGGCGGTCACACGCTGCACGGCCGCGTGCGGCGCGTCGAGCCCTCAGGCTTCATGAAGATCTCCGCGCTCGGCGTCGAAGAACAGCGGGTGAACGTCATCGTGGATTTCGTCAATGTTGCTGAAGCTGTCCGACTCGGAGATGGCTACCGCGTCGAAGTGCGCGTCGTTCTCTGGAAGGACGACGACGTGCTCAAGGTTCCTGTCGGAGGACTCTTCCGTCAGGGCGAGGGCTGGGCAGTGTTCGTCGTCGAAGAAGGTCGCGTACGCCGGCAGACGGTGCAGCTCGGTCAGCGCAACGAGAACGAAGGACAAATCACCAGCGGGCTCGAGGCCGGCGCGACCATCGTGTTGCATCCGCCCGATACGCTGACCGACGGCACGCGCGTCACGGTAAGGGAGAGCTAAGTCAACTCCCAACTACCAATCCCAATTCCCAATTCCCAATTCCCAAGATGATTCTTGAGGTTCAAGGTTTGGGAGTTGGAAGTTGGAAGTTGGGAGTTCTTGTTTAAGAGGGCCAGATCCCCAGCAAACGCCGCACGAGCACGATCTGTCCGATGTGATAGGCGGCGTGATCGACGATGAGCAGCACCGCGCGGATGTAGGTCTGATGCGGACTGCTTCCATGCGGGATGCGCGCAAACAAATCAGGCTGAGTGCGCACCAGCTCCTTCATCTTCTCGAGGTCTCGCTTATACGCGGCAACGCTCTCATCCCACGCCTTTGCGTTCGGCGGCGCGCTGGCCGGCCAGTAGTCATCCGGCCACTTCATCTCTTTGTAGTTCGGGTTCACGCAGAAGTCGTGGATGTCTTCCTGCGCGATGCGAAGGTGATCGAGGAGCTGCCAGGGCGAGTGCGGAAATCCAGGAGGCGTGGCGCCGCGCTTGTCCGGCGGGATGCCATCGATCGCGCCATCGAAATCGACGTGCGCCTCCTTCC
>CAWFTF010000014.1:0-119687 GCA_963818645.1 uncultured Acidobacteriota bacterium
ACTGAGGCGCACCGAGGCTCGGCGGCTCAGAGGGACAGGGGATGGCCTCTGCGCCTCCGTGCCTCGGTGTCGTCAGCACAGAGAGATGCGGACCCCGTGCTGGGGGCGACGAAGCGATTTACTTGTGTTCGATGATGGTTTGTCCCTCCGTTGGTGATTCCCAGATGTTCGAGAGCCGGTATTGATTCTCGCGATGCTCGAACTGCAGCGCGGGCTTGCTCGGGCCCTGCCCGCCGGCCTCGTGAGTCACGATGATCGCCGTCTGCGATGTATTCATGCCTCGAATGGTCCAGACTGTCGGGCCGGCAAGCGAGTCCTGTTCGATTTGATAGCGCCCCGCGGGAAATGTCTCGTGGTTGACGATGAACGAGAACGGCACGTTCACTTCCAGGTTCGCGGCTCGCGCCGTGCCCGAGGCGAGCAGGAAGGCCGCTCCCAGCATCGCCGACTTCAACATCACTGACCGCATGATGAACCTCCATGACCGGGATTCGGGATTCGGGATTCGGGATCCGGGACTCGGGACTCGAATCCGGACTCGAAATCCGGATGTCTATAGATGGAGACGTGAAACGGGATAAGGAGGATGTGAAAGGCGGATTAATTGCGCGTCAGGATCGGTGGGAATTTGTAAAGGCCGGTAGCGCCACCCGGAAGGTCGAGCCTTTCTCCGGCGTACTCTCGACGCTGACGGTGCCGTGATGGCGATCGACGATCCACTTCACCAGGCTCAGCCCAAGGCCGGCGCCGCCCGATGGGGACGAACGCGACGGATCGGCCTGATAGAACCGCTCGAACACGTGCGCGACGACGTCCGGTGTCATCCCGATGCCGGTGTCAGCCACTTCGAGACAGGCGCGCTCACCGTGTCGTGACACGCGGACGATGACGCAGCCGCCCTCGCGCGTGAACTTCATCGCGTTGTCGATCAAATTGAGGACGAGCCGTTCCAGCCAGCCCGCGTCACCGAGCGCTACAACCGGCGGACGCCGGCTCGCAGCGCAGCGCGATCGTGCGCGCGTTGGCCACCGGCTCGAGCGTTTCGACCAGCGAGCTGGCCAGCTCGCCGAGATCGACGGCGCCAAACGACAACGGAATCTGACCCGATTCCGCGCGCGCCAGCGTCAGCACGTGCTCGATGAGTCGCGTCAGCCGATCGATGTCTTCGATCTGGCTCGCGAGCGACTGCTGAAGATCGACGTCGCGCGTGGCGCGTAACGCCAGCTCGATCTCGCCGCGCAGAGCGGCAAGCGGCGTTCGCAACTCGTGGGCGAGCGCTGTGCTGAACTGTCGCATCTCACCAATCGACCGTTCGAGCCGGCCGAGCGTCTCGTTGAAGGCCAGCGTCATGTCTTCGAGTTCGTCCTTCACGCCACGAGTCGGAAGCCGGCGTCCCAGTGTGGCGATGTCGATGTCGCGCGCGGCGAAGGCGGCGCGCGTCAACGGAGCGAGGGCAAAGCCGGACAGCCACCAGGCGCCGGCAGCCGCCAGCAGGAGCGAGAGCGGCGTGAGCACCAGCAGCAGATCGCGATAGCGGCTGAGCGAGGCGTCGAGCGCGCGAAGCGATACGCCAACCTGCAGCAGGTACGTCCGCCCGCCCGGTCCCGCGATCGGGCTGTTGACGATGCGCAGGCGGCCGTACGGCGTGGTGATGTCAGAGGGTTGAGACGTGGCGAGGAGCAGCACGATCTCACCGCGGGTCAGCGAGAGACCGAGCGGGGCGATGTCGGGAGACTGCACCAGCAGCCGGCCGGTCGCGCTGTCGTAGACCTGGTAGTAGCGCGTCGCTTCGTGCACGAACGACGCCTGGTCGCTGTCGTTCGTGTTGTATTCGACCGTGGGTGCGTCGCCGTCGAATCGCAGATACCCGTGCAGCCCGTCGGTCAGTTCGGTCAGCCTGGTCGTGACATCTTCGTCGAGCCAGCGCGCGAGCACGTTGTACGACACCACGCTCAGGCCGCCAAGCAGCAAACCGGAGACGATCGTGGCGATGACAGCGAGGCGTGCGCGAAGAGTGAGCGTCACGGGGCGGAGTCGGTCAGCATATATCCGACGCCGCGAACGGTGTGAATGAGTTGGACGGGGAAGCCCCGGTCAACCTTGTTGCGCAGGGAGTTGATGTGCACTTCGACGACGTTGCTGATGCTGTCGAAGTGGATGTCCCAGACGTGCTCGATGATCAGGGATCGCGTGAGCGGGCGATCGCTGTTGCGCATCAGGAACTCGAGCAGTGAGTATTCCTTCGGCTTCAGGTCGATCGCTGCGCCCGCGCGTCGAACCGTTCGCCTGATCGTGTCCATCTCCAGGTCGGCGACGCGCAACACGCTCTCACGCGGTGTGCCGCGACGCAGCAGCGCGCGCAGTCGTGCCGACAGCTCCGCGAGCGCGAACGGCTTGGCCATGTAGTCGTCGGCGCCCGCATCGAGCCCGGCGACGCGTTCGTCGAGCGAGTTCTTCGCGGTGAGCATGATCACCGGCAATGACGGCTTTCGCGATCGGATGTCGCGCAGCACCTGGAACCCCGAGCGCCCGGGCAGCATCAGATCGAGCACGACCGCGTCGTAGTCCACGGCCCGCGCCTGCTCCCCGGCCGCGTTGCCGTGATTCAACACATCGACGGCGTAGCCTTCCTGCTCGAGGCCCGTCTGGATGAAACTGGCGACCTTCCCATCGTCTTCAATCACCAGGATGCGCACGTGACCTCCCACCTTTCACCTCCACCATACAGGGAGCGTGGAGGCACAACAAGGTCTGGAAGGCGTCATTAACAAGACTTAATCAACTCTTCATGATTCCCTCAGGTCGGTGCAGTGGAATGGGCGCTGTGCGGCGAAGCGTGGCCGCGAAATGAAGGGAGACTCTGATGCGCTACACACTCACCGCGTTGATGCTCGTTGGAATGCTGGCCACGTCCGGCCTTGCCATCGCCCAGACCACGAAATCGTCTTCGAAGCCCGCGGCCGCGAAACCGGCGAGCACGGCAACACATTCGGTTCAGGGTGTCGTGAAGTCGGTCGACGCGTCCTCGCTCGTCATTACCAAGTCCGGGAAGAAGGGCAGCGACATGACGTTCAAGCTCGACTCGACAACCCAGAAGGACGGCTCGATCGCAACCGGCTCGGCAGTCTCGGTCCGCTATCGGATGGAAGGCAGCTCGATGGTGGCGACGGCTGTGAACGCCGAAGCACCGAAGCCGGCGAAGACCGCAAAGAAGTAGGCCGACTTCGAACTCCCAACTCCCAACTGTCCAATTCCCAAGCGTTCTTTTGGGAGTTGGAGGTTGGAGATTGGGAGTTGTTGTGAGGTGACGCATGCGGAGACTGTGCACCGCATGGGCGATTGTCCTGGGCTGCTGGCCGGTCCCTCGCGCCGAGCTTGCCTCCGCACAGAGAACGGACCTTGTGCCTGTTCGCGGCCACGTGCAATCAGTCCACCTGTACGGCGTGACCAACGCTCGACCGGTCATTGTGTCGAGCGGTGATGGCGGCTGGATTCACCTCGGACCGCATGTTGCGCAGCTGCTTGCGGCGCACGGGTGCTTCGTCGTCGGGTTCGATGTCAAGGCGTATCTCACGAGCTTTACCACCGCGTCGACGACGTTGCAGGCCGCCGACGAGCCCTCGGATCTGAAAACCATCTCCGACTACGCCAACCAGTACTCGCCTTCGAAGCCGATTCTCATTGGGATCTCCGAAGGCGCAGGGCTCTCGGTGCTCGCTGCGGCGGATTCGATCACACAACGATCGATTGCGGGCGTGATCGGCATCGGTCTACCGGATCGGAACGAGCTCGGATGGCGGTGGCGGGATTCGCTGATCTACCTGACTCACGGCATCCCGAACGAGCCCACGTTCAGCGCAGCGTCGTTCATCGGCAAGGTGTCGCCGTTGCCGCTGGCGCTGGTGCACTCGACGCACGACGAGTTCGCGCCGCTCGCCGATGCGCAGCGAATGATCGGACTCGGTGGCGACCCGAAGCGGCTCTGGGTGGTCGATGCCTCCGATCACCGATTCAGCGACAACCTCTCCGACTTCGATCAGAGCCTGCTCGCCGCACTCGACTGGGTTACGCAGCACACGCCACGGTAGGGTGATGAACGGTCGCGCGCAGCGTGCGCTCTCGTCAGTCATTGGGCTGGCGCTCTTTCTCGCCGCGCTCGTCGTTCTCTGGCACCAGCTGTCGGAAGTGACGTGGCGCGCGCTGCTGGCGGACGTGGCGGCGACCCCGCCGAAAGCGCTGCTGCTCGCGCTCCTTCTGACGTCGCTCAGTTACATCACGCTCAGTGGATACGACTTCGTGGCGATGGCCTACATCCGCAAGAGCCTGCCTCGTGCGCACGTCGGATGGGTGTCGTTTCTCGCGTACGCGGTGGCCAACAATGTGGGCTTTGCGGCGCTGTCCGGCGCGTCCGTCCGCTACCGGTTCTACACGCGCTGGGGACTGACCGCCGAGGATCTGTCGCTCGTCGTTCTCTCGAATTCGGTCGCCTGCTGGTTGGGGCTGCTGCTGCTGGGTGGCGTCAGCCTCGTGTCAGCCCCAAACGCGGTGGCCACGCTGCCGTGGCCCCGGTGGACAGTGCCAGTTGGCTGGCTGTTCATCGGGGTCGCGGTTGCGTATGTGCTTCTCGTCGCGATCTGGCGCGCGCCTGTTCGCGTCCGAGGCTTCTCCGTCCCGTCGCCACGCGTGCGACTGGCGCTCGCGCAGCTCACGGTGTCCGCCGTCGATTGGACGCTGGCGGCGGGGTGCTCTACGTCCTCCTTCCGCCGAGCCCTGCGACCTTCGTCAACGTGCTTGCGGCGTTTCTCCTGGCGCAGCTTCTTGGTCTTGCCAGTCACATTCCCGGTGGTATCGGCGTCTTCGAAGGGCTCATCGTCTTCGGGCTCTCGCCGTTCCTGACCCCCTCGCAGCTCGTGCCGGCGCTCGTCGTCTACCGCGCGGTCTACTACGTGCTGCCGCTGTCGGTGGCATTAGTTGGCCTGGTGGTCGATGAAGCGCTGCTGCGCCGTCACCACGCCATGCGATTTGCGGCGTCGGTCGGTCGCATCACGGAGCGGATGACGCCGCAGATGCTGGCCACGTTCACGTTTGTCGCGGGCGTGGTGTTGCTGTTCTCCGGCGCCACACCCGCCGAGGCCGATCGACTGCGTTGGCTCGATCGCCTGCTGCCGCTCGGCGTGATCGAGGCGTCGCACGTGACGGGCAGCATTGCGGGGGCCGTGCTGCTGCTGTTGTCCCAGGGGCTCGCTCGCCGGCTTGATGCCGCCTACTACCTGACGATGATCACGGTGATCGCGGGCGTGGTGGCTTCGCTGCTGAAGGGTTTCAACTACGAGGAGGCGCTGCTCCTCATCGCGCTGACCGCCGTGTTGCGTGTGTCGAGGCCGGCCTTCAACCGGCGGGCGGCGTTCTTTGCGACCAGATTCTCGACGCCCTGGATTGCGGCAGTCGTCGGCGGCGCTCGTCGCGTCGGTGTGGCTTGGGCTGTTTGCGTTCAAGCACGTCGAGTACTCCAACGAGCTCTGGTGGCAGTTCGAGCTCGAAGGCAACGCCTCGCGGTTCCTCCGCGGATCGATTGGTGCGGCAACGGCCGTCCTGCTCTTCGCTGTCGCGCGGCTCGTCGGGCACGCACCACACGAAGTGGAGCCGCCATCCGAACAGGATCTCGAGGACGCCGGCCGCATCATCGCCGCGCAGGACTCGACGCTCCCGTATCTCGTCTACCTCGAAGACAAGGCGCTGCTCTTCGACGATCGTCGCGAGGCGTTCATCATGTACGGCGTCCAGGGACGGACGTGGGTGGCGCTCGGTGACCCCGTTGGACGGCCCGCGCTGGTGCCTGACCTCATACGGCTGTTCATCGCTCGCTGCGACGACTACGGTGGCACGCCGGTGTTCTACGAAGTCGGAACGAAGTACCTGCATCACTACGCCGATTTCGGGCTGACCTTCGTGAAGGTCGGTGAAGAAGCGAGGGTCGATCTCGAACAATTCACGCTCGACGGCCCACGTGGGGCACGGTTTCGACAACTCGTGCGGCGACTGGAAAAAGACGGCGGCATCTTTCGTGTCCTGCCCACGGCTGAAGTCCGCCGACGTATCGACGAACTGCGTGCGGTCTCCGACGACTGGCTGCGCACGCGCTCGGTGGCCGAGAAGGGCTTCTCGCTTGGCTGCTTCGAACCGGACTACGTCGCCCGCTTCCCGGCCGCCATCGTCGAGTGCGGCCGGCGCATCGAGGCGTTCGCCACACTCTTGCCAGGGTTGATGGGGCAGGAGGTGTCAACGGATCTCATGCGCCATCATCGCGACGCGCCGAAGAGCGTGATGGAAGCGCTCTTCACGCACCTGCTGATCTGGAGCAGGGCAGAAGGCTATCGCTGGTTCGTGATGGGGATGGCGCCGATGTCGGGATTCGAGTCGACGCCGATTGCGCCGCTGTGGGTTCGTGCCGGGCGCCTGTTGTACGAACACGGCACACCGCTCTACAACTTTCAGGGTCTGCGCGCGTTCAAGAACAAATTCGATCCGGTGTGGGAGTCGAGGTATCTCGTGTATCCAGGCGGGCTCGCGCTGCTGCGCATCGCAGCCGACGTGTCCGCGCTGGTCTCGGGCGGCTATCGGCGGATCTTCGCGAAGTGAGACTCACAGTCCATCGAGCAGCGCGCGCAACTCGGTCGTGAGTCGCGCAACGCTTTCCTCGACTTCTGCGCGCGTGGTCTCGGCCTGAGAGAGGTCTCCGCTCTTTCCCACCTGCTCGAGCCGCCGTATGCCTTCAAACGCCTGCCCCTGAGAGAACAGCCCGACGGACCCTTTGAGTGAGTGCGCGATCGCGGCGACCTCGGTGCCGTTGCCCGCCTGAATCGCCTGTTTCAGACGCGCGAGCGTAGCAGGCGCATCCTCGAGGAACACCTCGACGACGTGTTTGAGGAGGTCCGCGCGTCCGCCAAAACCCTCGAGCAGCACATCACGATCGACCTTGTCGGGTGGGAGTTGCGTCGCCGCAACGGATGGTCCCCGCTGTTGCGTGACGACCGAGTCGATTGCCGCGAACAGATCCTCCGATCGCAGCGGCTTCGGCACGTAGGCATCCATCCCCGCCGCCAGACACTGTTCGCGGTCGCCGGCCATCGCGCGTGCCGTCAGCGCCACGATGGGCACGTGCCCTCCGGCCGTTCGTTCGTGGTCGCGGATGAGCTCCGTCGCTTCGAGCCCGCCCATCTCGGGCATCTGCACATCCATCAGGATGAGGTCGAATGGTTCGAGCACCGCGCGATCCGCCGCAAGTCGTCCGTTGCCGACCATCGTGACTCGATGTCCCTTCTGCTTGAGGAGTGCCGCGACGAGGGCCTGGTTGGTCGGATTGTCCTCGGCGACGAGGACCCGCAGCGGCTTGCTCGACCGATCGGGGGAGCGTTGCATCTCCTTGCTGCGTTGCCGGCGTGACGAAACCGTTGTGGCGAAGGCGGTCACGATCGCATCGAGCAGGTCGGATTGCTTGACGGGCTTTGCCAACTTCGCGGCGAACACGTTCGCCGCGCGTCCCTTGAGTACCGGCGCACCCGCGGACGTGAGGAGAATCATCTTCAGCCGGCCGAAGCGATCGTCGCGCGCGACTTGTTGCGCGAGGCCGAATCCGTCGGTCTTCGGCATGAGCGCGTCAGTCAACAGCAGATGAAACGGGTCGCCCTGTTCGGCCGCGTTTCGCAGCGACTCGAGCGCAGCGTCCGCGCTATGGACGCCGGTGGCGCGCATCTGCCAGCTCGCCAGGATCTCGGAGAGGATGAGTCGATTGGTATCGTTGTCGTCCACCACGAGAACGTGCAGGTCGCGCAGGTTCGTGGGTGCGGGCACGATCGAGCCGGCCATGTCGTGCGCGAGCCCGAATCGGGCGACGAAGTGGAAGTTGGTCCCCTTACCCACTTCGCTGTCGAGCCACATGCGGCCATCCATCATCTCGACCAATTGCGTGGAGATGGTCAGGCCGAGCCCGGTGCCGCCGTACTTCCGCGTGGTCGACGTATCCGCCTGGACGAAGGCGCCGAAGATTTCCCACTGCTTGTCTTCCGGGATGCCGATGCCGGTGTCTCTGACCGTAAAACGAAGCCGCACGTCATCCTTGCCGAGTTCATCGACGGAGACGTTGACGCCGACCTCGCCCTCATCGGTGAATTTGATTGCGTTGGAGACCAGGTTGAGGATGACCTGCCGCAAGCGTCCCGGATCGCCGATGAGCGCATCGGGAACCTCGGGCGCGATGCGACAGGAGAGGTCCAGTCCCTTCTGATCGGCGCGCGGCGCGAGCAGTTTGACGCTGTCTTCGACCGTGTCTCGAAAGTGAAACGGCGCCCGCTCGAGCGTCAGCCGGCGCGCCTCGATCTTCGAGACGTCCAGGATGTCGTCGATGATCGTCATCAGCGACTCGGCCGATTCCCTGGCGGTGTGGATGTACTCTCGTTGCTGCGGCGTGAGCCGGGTCTGCAGCGTCAGGTCCGTCATGCCGATGATGGCGTTCATCGGTGTGCGGATCTCGTGGCTCATGTTGGCGAGGAACTCTCCCTTCGCGACGGTGGCCTGCTCGGCCCGTTCCCGTGCGACCTCGAGCTCCTTGACCAGCTGTGAGAGGCGCTCTGCGTTCTGCTGCAGTGCTTCCTGGGCCGCGCGGCGGTCCGTCACGTCGCGCGCGACGGCGTAGATCAGCCCCTGATGGATGAATGGCGCGGACTTCCACTCCAGTCGTTTGTAGGTGCCATCCTTGGCACGGTAGCGGTTTTCGAAGTCGATGACCTTCGCGCCCGTCGTCAACGTCGACATCGCTTCGATGGTCGCCGCCTGATCGTCGGGGTGGACGAAGTCCATGAACGGTGCCGCACGCATTTCCTCTTCCGAGAATCCGAGCACCGTCTGCCACGCTGGATTGACGCGCATGAAATAGCCGTCGAACGTCGCAACGCAGAACATGTCCAGCGAGAGCTCGAAGAATCGATCGAGATCCTCCCCGGCCCACTTCCGTTCGACATAGATTCCGATCTGATTGCACACCGTGGTCATCATCGCGAGCAGCTCGGGCGCCGGCTCGAACATGTCGCGGCTGAAGAACTCCATCACCCCGCTGACGCGGCGGCCCTGGCGAATCGGCAGTGCGAACGCAGAGTGCAGGCCTGCCTGCTCCGCGGCCCGTGCGCGAGGGAAGTTCTCATCGGTGGTGACGTCGCGGATCCAGGTAGGCTCGCGACACTCCCAGACACGTCCGGGCAATCCGACTCCGCGTTCGAATGTATGCGCGCGCGTTGCGGCGGTGAACTCGGCCAGCGGCAGGCCTGGTTCTCCCCACGTCCCGACGCATCGCAGGGTGTCCCGGGCGCGATTCACCTGCCATATCGCGCCGTACTGCCAGCCCAGCGCTTCGCACACGGCTTTGAGCATGCGCGGGGCCGCATCTTCGAGCGTCGATGATTCCGCCAGTGCGCTGGTCGTTTCGAACAGCGCCCGCTGCTGCGCGTGCCCGGAGTTCCCGCTCTGCCCGTCGTGAACGGGACGCTCGTCCATCACTTCACCTCACCCACCAGCGAACGCCAGCATTACACTACGGCTGAGGGATCCCGCGTGAGAGATTCGTGATGGCTCAGGCCCCGTTCGGTCGCCGCATCCTGGTCGTTGATGATGATCGAGGGCTGCGGCATGTCTTGGCGGAACTCCTTCAGGGGGCGGGCCATCAGGTCGGCTCGGCGGGTGACGGCCCCGAGGCGCTCGCGATGCTCGGCGACGGCTCCGGCTTCGATCTGGTGCTTCTGGATATCGGGCTTCCGAGTATGAGCGGGCTCGACGTCCTGGCTCGCATCCGCAACATGGCGTCGCCGCCGTTGGTGATCGTCATGACCGCCGATGACACGTCGGCCACGCTGCTCGAAGCGGTTCGTCGTCAGGCGTATCGGTACATTCGCAAGCCGTTTCCGCCCAGCGCCGCGGTGGAGGTAGTCAGCGAGGCCGGGACGCCGGCGTCGGCGCTGTCGATCGAGGTCGTCTCGGCGAGGCCCGAGTGGCTCGAGCTCGTGGCGCCGTGCACGCTCGAGGTGGCCGATCGTATCCAGTCGTTCGTGCTGCACCTCGAGGCGAATCTCCCCGAGGCCGTGCGCGAAGCGGTGGCGTCGGCGTTTCGCGAGCTGCTGACCAACGCCATCGAGTGGGGTGGCAAGTTCGATCCCAATCGAAAGGTGCGCATCTCCTGCGTGCGAACGAAGCGCCTGTTGCTCTATCGCATCGCGGATCCGGGAGAAGGCTTCGACATCGACAAGCTGCGCCACGCGGCGATTACCAATCCCGACGACGACCCGATGGCGCACCTCCAGGTGCGAGAGGAGCAGGGACTACGACCCGGCGGATTCGGCCTCGCGATGACGCGTTCGCTCGTGGACGATCTGATCTACAACGAGGCGCGCAACGAAGTGATCCTCATCAAATACCTGGACGAGGGAGAATAGTTTCGTGGCCACGCGAATGCAGGTCATCGAGCGGCGCATTGGTGACGTCACGATCCTGCAGTTGATCGGACGCCTCGAGCTCGAGACCGGCGACCTCATCCTGCGCGACACCATCAACCATCTGGTCGAGGAAGGACAGGTCAAGCTGGTCCTCGACATGAAGGACGTCACGCGACTCGATAGCGCCGGCATCGGGATGCTCGTCAGCAAGTACCTCACGGTCCGGCGCGCTGGTGGCACGATCAAGCTCCTTCATCCCACCGAGCGCACCGATCACCTCATGGACATCACCAAGCTGACGACCGTCTTCCAGGTGTTCGACGACGAGGCATCGGCGGTGAAAAGCTTCGACACTGCCCCAGCGCAGGGCGTGTAGGACGCCGCCCGCAGCGCGGGCAAATTTGAATCAAAGTTGATGGCGATGCCGACGAACGCCGGCTGGGCGTGGTGCTAGACTTCGCGCCATGGTGAGGGCTGTGGTCGCGTTGCCTGGTGGTGGGGTGCGCGTGTGCCGGGCGCTCGTCATCGTTCTGAGCTACGCGACAGCCGTTGCCGCTCAAGCCCCCGATGGATCCCGCGTCTTCCAGGCATCGTGCGCCAGCTGTCATACAGGCGCGGCGGACTCGCGTGCGCCGGGCGTTGACGCGCTTCGTGCGCGAACACCGCAGGCGATCATCGACGCGCTTCTCATCGGCGCGATGCGGCCGCAGGGCGCGCGATTGAGCGGCGCCGAGCGTCGCGCCGTCGCTGAATTCGTCACCGGGAAATCGATCGAGGGCGACGTCAACGGTGCGTCGGCCGGACGCTGCACGGCGCGCACGTCGCTGCAGGACTTTGCGAAGACGCCGCACTGGACGGGATGGAGCCCTCGACCACCAACTCGCGCTTTCAATCGGCCGAGCAGGCCGGTATCGCCGCATCGGACTTACCACGACTGAAGTTGAAGTGGGCATTCGGATTCCCTGATGCCTCTGTGGCGTGGTCGCATCCAACCGTTGCTGCCGGCCGCGTCTTCGTGGGCAGTCAGAACGGCACCGTGTACTCACTCGACGCGAAGACGGGATGCATTCACTGGACGTTCAGCGCGAAAGGCGGAGTGCGGACGGCAGTAGCTGTTGCACCGGCTGGTGCGTCACGACTCGTCGTGTATTTCGGAGACACCGCCGCCAACGCGTATGCGCTCGATGCCGACACGGGGCGCACGCTCTGGGTGCGGCGCGTTGACGATCATCCATCGGCCCGCATCACCGGCTCGCCGACGTTCTTCGAAGGCAGGCTCTACGTACCGGTCGCTTCGTACGAAGAGGCGCAAGGCGCCGACCCGCAGTATCCGTGCTGCACGTTTCGCGGCAGCATCTCTGCGCTCGATGCTGAATCAGGTGCGGTCGAGTGGAAGACGTACATGATCGCGGAGTCGCCACAGCGCCGCGGGACCAGCACAGCGGGCACACCGCTATGGGGACCGGCGGGTGCAGGCATCTGGTCGGCACCGACGGTGGATGCCGCGCGCCGTTCCCTGTACGTTGCGACCGGGAATGCGTATAGCGCTCCCGCAACATCGTCGAGCGACGCAGTCGTGGCGCTCGATCTCGCCACGGGAGCGATCCGATGGACGCGACAGGTAACGGCAAATGACATCTACATTTCCAATTGCCGCGCAGGGAATCCCAATTGTCCTGAGGCGGTTGGCCCCGACCATGATTTCGGCAGTCCTCCTGTCCTCGCGCACGCCGGTGATCGTGATGTGATCGTGATCGGACAAAAGTCAGGGATGGCGTTCGCGATGGACCCTGAGAAGAACGGCGAGATCCTCTGGCAGTATCGCGCGGGTCAGGGCAGCACGCTCGGCGGGATCGAATGGGGCGCCGCTGCAGACGGTGACCGCGCCTACTTCGCGGTGTCGGACATGACGACGACGCAGCCTGGCGGTCTCCACGCGGTGAACCTTGCGACCGGCACGCGTGCGTGGTTCACGCCTCCGCCTACACCGGTCTGTGGTTCGGGTCGTGGATGTAACGGCGCGCAGTCTGCGGCGGTGACCGCGATTGCAGGGGCTGTGTTTTCCGGATCGAACGACGGCTCGTTGCGCGCGTATTCGACGTCGACTGGCGAGGTGTTGTGGGAATTCGACAGCAATCGCGACTTCACGACGGTCAATGCCGTGCCGGCGAAGGGTGCTTCGATGATTGGCCCCGGTGCCGTCGTCGCCGATGGTATGGTGTACGTCAACTCAGGATACGGGGCGTTCGGCGGGAGACCCGGTAACGTGTTGCTGGCCTTTGGCCCGGAGTAGCTCATGAGACCTGACAAGCTTCGCACCGTCGTCTTCGTCGCGGCACTGAGTGTCTGGGGCGCCGGTGGGTTGGTTCTCACCGGAGATGCGGCCCCGCAGAACGCCGCGTCGCAGGCGGCTCCCACCTTCAGCCGCGACGTAGCCCCGATCTTCTATGACAAGTGCGTGGGCTGTCATCGGCCAGGCGAGGTCGCACCGATGTCGCTCATCACCTATCGCGATGTGCGTCCGTGGGCGAGCGCGATCCGCGAGAAAGTCACCACGCGCGTCATGCCACCGTGGCATGCGGATCGCCAGTACGGATCGTTCCGAAACGATCTGAGCCTCACGCAGCGAGAGATCGACACGATCGCCGCGTGGGTCAAGACGGGCGCCGGCGAGGGCAATCCGTCCGAGCTTCCGGCGTTGCCGAAGTTCCCCGATGGCTGGCAGATTGGGCAGCCCGATCACGTGTTCGAGATGCAGGCCGACTATCAGGTGCCTGCGACGGGAACGATCGACTACCAGTACTTCGAGGTCCCGACCAACTTCACCGAGGACAAGTGGATGCAGGCCGGTGAAGTGCGTGCGGGCGATCGCTCGCACGTGCATCACATCATCGTCTACGTGCGTGAACCGAAGCCGACGCAACCGGCCGAACGTCGTGGCGATGAGGCCGATTCTGTCCGGCGGGGCAGGCTGCTCGCCCCCGCTCCGGCCCGTGCGCCCGGCGAACAGAGCCCTGCGCGATCGGCGGCGCCCGGCGGCGGTGATGCGATGCTCGTCAACTGGGCGGTGGGTGAGGATGCGCCGGTGTATCTGCCGGGAACGGCGAAGCGCATCCCCGCCGGTTCGACGCTGATCTTCCAGGTGCACTACACGACGAACGGCAAGCCCGGTAGTCGATCGCTCGCGCATCGGGTTGATCTTCGCAAAGGAACCACCACGTCAGGAAATTCGGACCGGCATCATCGCCAACCCGGTGTTCACGATTCCTCCCGGCGCGGCGAACCACGAAGTCGAAGCCGAGGCCACGTTCTCCGACAACGTCAGGGTCTGGACGATGCACCCGCACATGCATCTGCGGGGCAAAGACATGACCTACACCGCGATTTATCCCGATGGTCGCCGCGAGGTCGTGTTACAGGTGCCGAAGTTCGACTTCGGCTGGCAGACTGACTACTGGCTGAACGAGCCGCTCACGCTGCCGAAAGGATCGAAGCTGCACGTGCGCGCGCACTTCGATAACTCCACAGCCAATCGTAGCAATCCGGATCCGACCATGGCTGTGCGCTGGGGCGATCAGACGTGGGAAGAGATGATGATCGGCTTTTTCACGTACACGTGGAGGGGCAGGATCTCAGAACTGCGAGATGAGCTTGGGACTCGCTACTGCGTTACCCCGAACCCATCGATCTGAACATCCAATCCATGACCGATTCGAAGGCCGACGACGCCATTGGTGTCGATCGCGGTTGCCGGGTGGCTCACCACTTCCTTCCCGTTGACCATGAAGCTCACGCTTCCGTTGGCGACCTGAATTGACAGCTCGTTCTTCTGAGTGCCGCCGGCGATCGCGGCGATGGCCGGGTTCGGTGCCCAGTCACCGGCGACGTTGCTGGTAGCCGTGCCGTTGCGCTTCTTGATCAGGAACTGACCGTTCTCGCGAATGAGGAAGTAGCTGTACTTCTGCTTGTCGCCGTCGAGGTTCTCGCCGCCGATGAACAGCCCGTACGACACCTCATGACTCGGCTGCTTTGCTACGGTGAAAGTAGCCTTGACGGTGTAGTTGCCCATCGCCGTCTGCTGCGGATCCCAGAAGATGATGTTGGGACCGGTCGTCGCATGGAGTCCGCCGTTCATTGGGGCGAATTTCAGCCCCTTGTTCGTTTCCTTCACATCGTCCATGCGACCCCACCAGCCAGGGACCTCGACGCCATTGCCGGCGATTGGACGTGGTGGCGGAGGCGGTCCTCCAGCGCCGCGGCCGCGTTGAGCGTGGCCGATCGCCACGAAGGCCAGCGTGAGAATGACGACTGAGGCGCACCACTTCCGCATGTATCCTCCGGTAAAAGCATAGTAGGCGGTAGCAGTATGCGTCAGCGGGCCGCCTACTGCCTACTGCCTACTGCGTGGCAGATCCTAGTGCAGGCTGCGCCTTCGATCAATTTCCGCTGCGATGTGCAGCCCCAACACGACCACGAGGCCGATGGTCAGGTTCATGCGTAGGCTGGCGTGAACACGTGCACCGATTAAGACCTCGCTGATCGACAACACGAGAAACGCGAGAACGGCCCACAGCGCCCCGGCGGCGTAGAGCCGGTATCGCGCATCGGCCTGTTTCCACGCGCCCAGCAGTCTGGCGATGATGGCATACCAGAAGAAGCACCACGCCAGCAGGCCGAGCGTTCCAGTCTCCGCCAGGAGGTGCAGGTAGACGTTGTGCGCATGCCAGCCGTTTCGACGGAAGACCGGTTCGGCCGTGTTGCCCTCCAGCCGATACGTCACTTCGTCGTATGTCCCGAGGCCAGTGCCGGTGATCGGGCGCGACCGAAACAGCAGCAGCGCTTCACGCCAGACTCCGAATCGTTGCTCGACGCCTGGATCGCGATCGGGTTTGAGAATCGTCGTGGCCACGAAGCGGGACATCTTGCTGCTCCGAGCAACCAGGGCTGCGCCGATCGCCAGCGCGACGATCAGGATGACGAGCACCTTGCGCCATTGGCGCGGGTTGAACGTCCACACTCCCAACGTCGTCATCCCGAAGACAATCGATCCCATCCTCGAGAAGAGGAGATAGGTGGCAACGCCTGCCACGATCCACGTGAACCAGTAGAGGGCCGCCAGGCGCGGGCTCGGCTCGCCCATCGCCCGCACGAGCAGCAGCGGCGCCATCAGGTTGAAGACCCAGGCCAGTTGCAGCTTGCCCTGCCAGAAGTTATTGAGCACCTGGAACGCGACGACGTTCAGCCCTTCGTCGACTCGCCAGAGGATGACGCGGACGGCCAGGAGGATCACGGCGATGGCAAGCGTCGGCCAGATCGCCTCACGCAGGCGTTCGTCCTCGAAGATCAGCGCCAGGATCCAGCACACTGCGACGATCCCGAGAACGGTGAGCAGCGCCGTTGCGCTCATCGAGCGTACCTGCGACGTGACCGCCGACAGGAGGAAAGCGCTCAGAAGAGCGACGATGGGCATGACGATGAATCGGAGGTGGGATGGTTTCCACGACTTGACGCCGCCACCAGCGACGAAGAACGCAATACCCAGCAACAGGAGCGAGAGATACAGCCAGGGATAGGCGAGGAAGGGGAGCGGTGTGGGCCACTTCGACAACCGGATGGTCGTCGCGGGGCCGTCGCCGGTGACCATGAACAGCAGACCGGCGAGCAGGAGCCAGCGTCCGGCTGCGATCACTGTGGAATCGGGCGCGCGGCGATCCTTTCCGGCAACATCCGCGCGAATTATACTGACTCGTTGAGATGACGGGCAAACGCGGGACGAGCGGATCGAGTTGATCTCGCGTCTCAGCACAGCAACGGTTCGCGCGGGCCGAATCGTGCGTGTCCGCGTAACAGCGGTGCGAGTCCTCCTGTTCCGGTGGTGGGCGCACCCACCCCGGCTGCGGGACGTCGCGACGACGATTCGACTTGCTTCGCGCGTGCTACTCGACTCCGGACCAGGCGGACTTCTCCGGACGATCAATGCAGGTATTCACGACCTGGCGCGTGAAGGTTCGCGCACCCCTGTCATTCCCTACCTCCGTGAGCGCTTCGGCAGGGCGCGATACCGTGCCGAGTACCGCCACTGGTGGATTCGCCGCTGCGAGCGATTGAGCCGCCGGGACATTCGCGCCATCCGGCAGACCACCACCCAGCTCACGTATCAACCGCTCCTTTCCGTGCTCATGCCGGTCTACAACACCGATGAGCGCTGGCTGCGGAGAGCCATCGAGTCAGTGCAGCACCAGCTCTACTCGAACTGGGAACTCTGCATCGCGGACGATCGTTCCACAGACCCGCGTGTCGGTGAAGTGCTCCGCGAAATCCAGTCGAGCGACCCGCGTCTCAGGATCCACTTCCGCGACGTCAACGGTCACATCTCGGCAGCGTCCAACAGCGCGCTCGCGCTCGCGTCAGGCGAGTTCATCGTCCTGCTGGATCATGACGATGTGCTGCCGAGGCATGCGCTCGCGGCCGTCGTGCACGAGCTGAACCGGCATCCTGACGCCGACATCGTCTACAGCGACGAGGATCGAATCGACGAAGCGGGCCGACGTTACGATCCGTACTTCAAGCCGGACTGGAACCCCGAGCTGTTCTATAGCCAGAATCTGATCAGCCACCTCGGCGTCTATCGAACGGCGATGGTGAGGCAGGTCGGCGGATTCCGGGAGGGATTCGAAGGCAGCCAGGACTACGAGATGGCGCTCC
Source organism: uncultured Acidobacteriota bacterium (assembly GCA_963818645.1). GTDB lineage: Bacteria > Acidobacteriota > Vicinamibacteria > Vicinamibacterales > UBA2999 > Gp6-AA40. The sequence goes on from CAWFTF010000014.1 coordinate 17,184, forward strand.
GGGTAGTCGAGGAGACGCAGCCCGCCCGCATCCGTCACATTCCGCTCATCCTCTATCACTGGCGCGCGATTCCAGGATCGGCGGCGCTCGATGTCCACCAGAAGTCATACGCGACCGATGCGGCTCGTCTGGCCGTGGAAGCTCATTTCACGCGGACCGGCGTGGAAGCTACGATCGAGCCCGCGCCTCACGCGCCGTACTACCAGCGAATCCGATACAAGGTTCCAGAACCGCGGCCCCACGTCACGATCATCATCCCGACGAAGGATCGCGCGGACCTGTTGTCGACCTGTGTGACCAGCATCGTCTCGCGTTCGACCTACCGGCAGTTCGATGTCCTGATCGTGGATAACGGCAGTAGCGAACCGGAGTCACACGCCTACTTCGAGCGGGTACAGCAGGACCCCTGTATCTCTGTGCTGCGCATCGACGGGCCGTTCAACTTCTCGCGGATCAACAACCAGGCTGCGGCACGCGCGCGCGGGTCGCTCCTGTGTTTCCTGAACAACGACACCGAGGTCATCTCCCCGGACTGGCTCGAGGAGATGGTCAGTCTCGCGGTGAGGGACGGGGTCGGCGCCGTCGGAGCGATGCTCTACTATCCCAGCAACACGATGCAGCACGCCGGCGTCGTTCTCGGACTCGGCGGGATCGCGTCGCACCCGCATCGCGGAGAGCGTCGGGGGATGCCGGGCAACTATGGCCGGGCGGCGCTCACCCAGACGATGTCGGCGGTCACGGCGGCGTGCATGGTGTTGCGCAAGGACACGTTCGAAGCCGTCGGCGGATTCGACGAGACACTGGCGGTCGCGTACAACGACGTCGATCTGTGCCTGCGGCTGGGAGCCCGCGGCTTCCGGAATGTGTGGACGCCGTACGCGGAGCTCTATCACTTCGAATCGGTCAGCCGCGGTGACGACCTGCACGGCGCCAATCTCCCGCGGTTCCGTGCGGAGTCACAAGCGATGCGGGACAGGTGGCAGGGGCTGCTCGACGCCGATCCGTACTACAACCCGAATCTGTCGCTGACGAGAGCCGACTTGTGGTTCGCCTACCCGCCGCGGCACCCGCGACCGTGGTGGCAGGGCAAACTATACTGATGGCCACGATGCTGGCTCCCTTCAGGGTGCTCGTCTCCCATCGGCAGGCGATCCAGATCTTCGTGAATCGCGATATTCGCGGGCGCTATATCAACTCCGCCCTCGGACTGTGGTGGGCCGTGATTCAGCCGCTGGCGCTGCTGGCTCTCTACACCTTCGTGTTCTCCAGCGTCATGAAGATTCGTCTGAGCGACGGCGCCAGTACGAGCGAGTTCGCGCTCTACGCTTTCTGTGGTCTGTTGCCGTGGATCGCTGTGGCGGATGCGCTGACGCGTTCGTCCTCGGTGCTCCTCGAGCAGACGCCACTCATCAAGAAAGTCGTCTTTCCCTCGGAGATCCTGCCGGTCCATCTCGTGCTGTCGGCGCTCTTCGTGGAAATCGTCGGGCTCGCGGTGTTCCTGATGGTCGTGATGATCAGCGGGCGGCTGCCAGGCTGGGGGCTGCTCACGTTGCCATTGGTGATGGCCCTGCAGTTCTTCTTCATGACCGGGATCGCGTGGTTCCTGTCTGCCCTCGCGGTGTACCTGCGGGACGTTCGCCAGGTCGTCGGACTCGTGCTGACGTTGTGGATGTTCCTGACCCCGATTGTGTATCCCGCGTCGATGGTGCCAGAGCGTTATCGATGGGCGCTCGACATCAACCCGATGACGGCGATCGTTGGTGCGTATCGCGCAGCGCTGCTCAACGATCGAATGCCAGCGCTCTTTCCGCTTGCCCTCTTTGCCGGCATCGCGTTCACCGTGTTCGTATCGGGCTACTGGGTGTTCGCGCGCTCGAAGCCGACCTTCGCCGATCTGCTCTGATGGGCTCACTCGCGATCGAGTTAGACCGCGTCTCGAAGGCTTACCGCCTGTACCCCACCCCCCGTCATCGCGCGCTCGAGCTACTGACGTTCGGGACACGGAAGTATCACACCGACTTCTGGGCGCTGACTGACGTGTCGCTGCGCGTGGCCGCGGGCGCCACGCTGGGTCTCGTCGGCAACAACGGGTCCGGCAAGAGCACGCTGCTTCAGTTGATTTCCGGGATCATGGGGCCGACGACAGGTCGCGTCGCGGTGAACGGCCGGATCTCGTCGCTGCTGGAACTGGGCGCGGGCTTCAATCCCGAGTTCACCGGCCGCGAGAACGTCGAGTTGTACGGCATCGTGATGGGGATGACGCGCGAGGAGACGCTGGAGCGCATGCCGGTCATCCAGGCATTTGCCGGGATCGGCGACTTCATCGATCGCCCGGTCAAGTCGTACTCGAGCGGCATGTTCGTGCGGCTCGCGTTTTCAGCGGCGATCCACGTGAACCCGGACGTCCTGCTCGTTGACGAGGCGCTCGCCGTGGGCGACGTGCTGTTTCAGCACCAGTGCATCCGGCGGATCAGGGAACTGCAGTCCGCCGGGACGACGATCGTCTTCGTCAGTCACGACATGGGGATGGTCCGCTCCATTTGCACGGAGGCGATCCTGCTCGATCGCGGACGCATCGAGGCGCACGACGATCCCGCCACTATCGCAAACATCTACCATGCGAAGACTGCCAGCATGGAAGCGGGCGCAAGTACACCCGTGCGTGCCTCTCTCGGGACGGATGACGCGGCGCCGGTGGCGTTCCGCGTGGAGCCCGGCTTCGACGAGCGCGTCCGGCTGTTCCGTCACGGCACGGGCGCGGCCCGGATTCGGCACGTGGAGCTGATCGATCGCCAGGGACGCCAGATTAACTCGGTCGAGTTCGACGACGAGGTGATCCTGCGCGTGCACGTGCAGTACCACGAGGATGCGCCGTTCAGCATTCTTGGCTACAGCATTCGCGACAACACCGGCACCGACATCGTCGGAACCAACACGCACGAAGAGAAGGTGCCGCTCCCGCCCCGGCTCGCGGGGGACACGGTCGTCGTCGATTTTCGTCAGCGGTTGCCTCTGGCCAAGGGCACTTACAGTGTCAGCACGGCGCTGGCGTACGATCGCAGCAGGCCGAGTTACTTCGACTGGGTCGATAACGCGCTCGTGTTCACCCTTCTGCCGCCGGAGTCCGGCAAGATCGTTCACGCGAAGGTCGCGCTGCCGGTCCACATTGCGGTGCACGTCCAATGAACGAGCCGACGACTGTCGGGCCAAGCGACGATCGCCGGGAGAGCGAGACGAGCCTGCGGGAAGAGGTGGAGAACCTCGGACGCATCGTTGACCATCAGGAACGGACGATCGCCACACTCAGCCGCGAAGTCGATCTGCATTCGAAGGCGCTCGGATGGCGTCTGCAGCAGCGGCTGATCCCGCTCCGCCGATCCCTGCTGGCTGTTCCGGTCGTGCGTCAGATCTACCGGGCGCTCTACCGAGTGCTCGAGATCTGGGTGGACGAAGGGTTCCTTCAGATCTTCAGCAGGGCAGGCGACAAGGCGAGCCTCGCGCTTCGGGGGCGGAATTTCCTCGTCGAGGGAGCAGATCGGCGGGCTCCTCGAGTCGAGGATCAGTACGAGCAGTGGATGCTCCTCTACGGGATGCCCCCGAGCCGGGACGAGATGTTGACCGCGATAGGACTCTTTCGCGAGCGGCCGCTGATCAGCCTGCTTGTATGCGTAGACACCGTCGAGCCCGATCGCCTTGGCGGATTGCTCGCGACGCTTCGGGCTCAATCGTATGAGCGCTGGGAGTTGTGCCTGGCCGTCCGGCGAGGCTTGTCTCCCGCGCAGATCAGCGATCTCGATCGTGCGGTTGCACACGAGCCTCGCGTCCGGCTGGCGCAGGGCGCCGAGTACGCGGACGCCCTGCGTGTCGCCTCGGGCGAATTCATTGGCGTGATGAACGCCGGCGATGAACTGGCGCCGGAGGCACTGTTCCAGCTGGTCACGCGGCTCAACGAATCGGATGCCGACATCGTGTATTCGGACGAGGACTGGCTCTCAGAAACGGGGCGGCGGGAGGATCCGCTGTTCAAGCCCGACTGGGGTCCGGATCTTCTGCTCTCCACGAACTATCTCGAGCGCTTCGGCATCTTCAGGCGACAGCTCGTTGGCGAGGTCGGCGGCTTCGTCGCCGCTGCTGGACGAGGGCAGGTCTACGATCTCGTGCTTCGACTGACCGAGCGCACCGATCGGATTGCCCACGTTCCGAAGGTGCTCTATCACAGCCGACGGCGTCCGACGACGGTGGACTCTGTGCTGGCGCGTCATGCGGCCAATCGCGACGAGTCGCGTGCGCTCGTCGAGGCGCTGCACAGGCGTGGCACGCCCGGGCGCACGCGCGCGGTGTTCGCTCGAAAAGGGCCGCGCTGTTACGTGACGCGCCTCGATCTGACAGAACGCCCGCTGGTCTCGATCATCATTCCAACCAAGGACAAGCGGTCGCTCCTGCAGACGACGCTCGAGAGCATCTGGGCCCGGACGGACTACGACCGCTACGAGATCATCGTCATCGACAACGAGAGCACGGATGCCGACGCCGTGAGCTATCTCGCGTCACTCGCGCCGCGGTGTCAGGTGCATCGGTGGAGCCAGCGATTCAACTACTCGGCGATCAACAACTTCGGCGTTCAGCACGCACGCGGTGAGCAGCTGCTCTTCCTGAACAACGACGTCGAGGTGATTCAGCCGGACTGGCTCACGGCGATGCTCGAGCACGCCCAGAGACCGGACGTCGGCGGGGTGGGGGCGAGGCTGCTGTATGGGGACGGCCGGATCCAGCATGCAGGTGTCGTCGTCGGCATCAATCGCGTTGCGGCGAACGCGTTCCGCTCGTGGCCGGGAGAGACGACCGGGAATCTGCGGCTGGCCGACCTCACCCGCAACTGCAGCGCCGTCACCGGCGCCTGCATGATGGTGCCGCGCCGCATCTTCGACGAGGTTGGCGGCTTCGATGAAAACCTGCGCGTCGTGTTGAACGACGTCGATCTGTGCCTCAAGATTCGACAGCGAGGCTACCTGGTGGTCTATACACCAGAGGCGCTGCTGTATCACTACGAGGGGTCGAGCCGCGGGCGGCTGCATCCGCCGCCTGACGAGAAGGTGTTCGACGCGCGGTGGAGCGACTTCGTCGATCGCGGGGATCCGTACTACAACCCGAACCTCTCTTACCGGCACGACGATTGGCGAATCGCCGTGATTCCGGACTAACTCCCAAAATTCCAACTCCCAACTCCCAAGAAGGCTTGGGAGTTTGAGTTTTGGAGGTTGGAAGTTGGAGGTTGGGAGTTGACCTAGTTCTGGTTCTGCCCGGACGCTGGCCCAGGGACCTCGAGCGCGAACGTCAACAGCTTCGGCGAGAATGGCGTCGCATTGTTTCCGGGTCCCGCGTTGCCAAGCGCCACGCTGCCAACTCCACCCATGAGCGCGACGTACTGCTTGCCGTCCACGCGATAGGTGATTGGCGGTCCCATGCCGCTGCTCAAGCCGGTTTGAATCTCCAGCAGCTTCTCGCCCTTGTCTGCGCTGTAGGCGAGCAGACGCCCGTCACTCAGAGCCTGGAACACCAGGTTGCCAGCGGTCGTCATCGTGCCGCCGCCGATGCCGCCACCTCCAGGATTGCGCCATCGCATCTGCTGTGCGACGGGATCCCACGCGACCAGCGCGCCCCGTCCGCCGGGTCCTTCGATTGGCGGCGGTCCGACCGCAGGGGGAGGAGGGCGCACAGGAGCTGGCGCCGGCCGCACCGTGCCGGTCATGCGTCCCGGCTGCGGGTCGTACTTCGGCTCCGCGGCATACGAGAAGCTGTTGTTCGTTGACGTCGGGATGTAGACGAGACCCGACATCGGATTGAACGACATCGGCGACCAGTTGTGCGCTCCTCCGCCTCCCGGCTGGATCAGGATCGCATCGGTGCCGTAGTAGGCCTCTTCATTCACGATCGGCCGGCCGGTCTTTTGGTCGATGCCTTTCGCCCACGTCACATACGAAAACGGCTGCGCGGAGATGAACTGCCCCGTGATCCGATCGATCACATAGAAGAAGGCGTTCTTGTTCGCCTGCATGATCACGTTGCGCGTGCGTCCACCGATCTGCAGGTCCGCCAGAATCAGATGCTGCACGCTGTCGAAATCCCAGTTGTCGCCGGGCACCACCTGGTAGTGCCATTTGAGCTGACCGGTGTCGACATCCACGGCGAGGATTGAGGCCGCGTAGAGATTGTCCTTGTCCTTCGATGAGCGATGCAGGAACGTCCACGGCTGCGCGTTTCCGGTGCCGACATAGACGAGACCTGCTTCAGGATCGAAAGCCATCCCGTCCCACACCGCACCGCCGCCACCATACTTCCACCACTCCTTCTCGACGTCCCACGTGGCGGCTGCTTTCCGCATCGCCTCGTTCTCGAAGCCCTTTGATGGATCGCCGGGGACTGTGTAGAAGCGCCACGCGCGATGTCCCGTCACGGCGTCGTAGGCGTCGAAGAATCCGCGCGTCGTGCGATCGCCGCCGCTGGCGCCGATGATCACTTTGCCCTTCGCGATACGCGGCGCCATGGTGACCGTGTAGTGATCCTGAGGGTATGCGACGCGCGCTTCCCACACTGGTCTGCCGGTGTTGGCATCGAGTGCCTGGAGTCGGCCGTCGATCACGGGAGCGAACACCATCCCGTTGTAGACGGCGAGCCCGCGGTTCACGACGCCGCAGCAGATCTCCGGCCGCACCGCAGACTGATTGACCTGCGGATCCCAGCGCCACTTCTCCTTGCCCGTTCGCGCATCGACGGCGAACACGATGCTCCAGTTCGTGATGCCGTAGATCATGCCGTTCGCGACGATCGGCGTTGCCTCCTGGCCGCCGCCACCGGATCCCACGTCGTAGGACCAGGCGAGGTTCAGGTTCTTCACGTTCGTCGTATTGATTTCTGTGAGCGGGCTGAAGCGGGTCTCTGCCTGGCTGATTCCATACGTCAGCCAGTCGTCACCGGTCCGTCCCGCTTTTGCCAGCGCCGCATCGTCGATGCGCACCGGTTGCTGACCGGCGAGGGCGACGACGAACAGGGTGACGAAGACGGGGCACGCCAACCAGTAAGCTCTCATATCGTCCTCACCGAGTTTGTGCCGGGGCCGGGGCCGGAGGTGGAGTGTCATTGGACGCAACGCGGCGCTTGAATCTCCAGTGGCCGTCTTCGCGCACGAGCGTGTCGTCGTACCGCCCTGCCTGCGAGATCGCCGCGCCACGCTCACCAGGGACGACAAACGCCCAGCGCGACCAGGCGGTCGCAGTGTCACCGTTCACGGCGATGACAAAGTTCGAGAGCAGGTGATAGTTCTTCGCGCGGTTCGGCGCCGTGCCCATGCTCTTCTCCATGAACGCCTGGATGCCTGCGGGTCCGCCCGAGGCCGTTCCGAAGCCGCCGACCCATTCGCCGTCCTTCGCGAAGAGTCGCGAGTACGCAGCGAAATCGCGATTGTCGAGATGACGCCCGTAGTCGAGCAGGAGATTCTGGATCTCTTCCTTGTCTTCGAACTTCTGCAGCCGCGCGGCAAGGGATGCGCTCTCAGCCGATCGTGACGCTTGGCCAGCCGCAGGAAGCGCGACCACGAAAAGGAGAAAACCTACCTGTAGCAGTCGGACCATACGTCACTCCGAGTAAATCCCTCATTCCGGACCAGGGTCTGGCGGTAAGTACTGGGCCGCAGCGGCGGAGTGTATCGCCCCGGTGCCCTAATGCCAAGTCTGGGCGATCGGTCTGTGAATTGCACTCCCGGAAAGGCGTGCCGACCCTCCGCGTCGCACTCAGCCTTGCGTGTGCCACTGCCTTGGTGGCGAGTGCGGAGTTGAACGGCCTACCTCGGCCGGAGGGCGACCCCTTCGCCTTCTTCTCTCCAGTCGTGACGATCGATTCGAGCGAGCGTCAGCGCGTCGACGAGGTGAGGTTGTCGTGCGGATCCTTCCGGCGCGTGACGGGGAAGTGGCGGTGTTCGCAGCGTCGCGGTTCGACGCCGAACCTGACGCGCTCGTGCGTTGGACGAAAGCAATTGAGGCACTGAAGCGCGGTCCCTTCGTTGTGTCGATTCGCCGGTTCTCGCATCCACCGGTACTCTCAGATTTGGATGCGCTCGTCCTCGACGATGTCGATCTCGATGGCATTCGCCGCTGTGAGGCCGGAAACTGCAGCGTGAAGCTTGCAGCTCATGAAATCGATGCGTTGAGATCCGCGGCGGGAACGAATGGTGAGTGGAAGTCCGCGGTCCAGCGAGAATTCCGGCGCCTCGTGCTCGCTCGCGTGACGAAGTATCAGTCAGACGGGCTTGCCGGTCTTCCACCATACGTCGATGGGATCGAGCCGACACGGCCTCGAAGAGGAGTTCGCGGGCATTCTGGCGCGCTCACCGCATCTTCGCAATTACCTGCCCGCTGTTGCGGACGGCTTGAACAACTATCCACAAGCCGAGCTCCCAAGCGCGGAGTCGTTTCTCTACTGGTCGAAGGAGCAGTACGAGAACGGCAAGCCCGTGATCGCGGTCACGCACGTGCATATCGTTCGCCCCGTCGGCCCCTCACTGCCTGTCGTTGCGGTACTCGGTCAGGAAGTCTTTGCGTCGCACTATCGCGATGGATCGCTCGGCACGACGTTCGTGCTCGACGGCGGCAAGACGCGGTACCTTGTGTACTTGAACAGGTCGAGATTGGATAGACTCGGCGGGATGTTCAGCAGCGTGAAACGGTCGCTCGTCGAGCGCAGGCTTGCCAGCGAAGTGAAGACCGGGCTCGAGTCGGTTCGCCGGCGAATCGAGTCGGGCGATCCCTCGTAGAGATGTCGACGTTACATTCCGATCGTCAGGGCGTGCTTGCCCGTTGTCCGTCATGCGGCAAGACGAACCGCTTGCGCTATGCGAATCTCGATCGCGCGATCCGATGCGGCAACTGTCACACGACGCTGCCTCCACCGTCCGAGCCGGTCGAAGCGTCTGACGTCGCCGCCTTCGACGCGATCCTTCAGGCCGCGCCGGTTCCAGTTGTCGTCGACTTCTGGGCGCCGTGGTGCGGGCCCTGTCGCATGATGGCGCCGGAGCTCGAGACCGCGGCGCGCAGCATGGCGGGCAAGGCGCTCGTGATCAAAGTGAACACCGACGGTCTCCCTGAGCTCGGCGAACGTTTCCGTATTCTCTCCATCCCCACACTCGCACTGTTTCGTGGAGGCAAAGAGGTCTCGCGCTTCTCCGGCGTGAGACCCGCAGCCGACATCGAAGCGCTCGTTGCGCGAAGCTGAGATCGACCCGCGCGAGCGAGGTCCGGCGAATAGTCCGTGCCGGGGGCGGAGATATTCTCGACCGCACGGCTGACCGGGCAGCCATCAGTCTTCCCGCGGGAAGAATCCCTCCGCTCGGCGGCGAATTCACTGCGGATTACGACATGGTGTCCGTCTTGCTGAGTGTTCGTCCGAATGTCAACCGGGCTTCCCCCAAAGTTCCGGCTGGGCGTGACAGCGTCGCTCATCGTGTTCATCACATGGGGGATTCTGCTCACGCCCTACTTCCGCTGGAGACCACACCGTCGAGTGTCCCGGTAGTCGTCAGGATCCTGGGAAAATCGGTCGCTGACACCCTTTCGGCAGGCGCGGTTTCACGCTAGACTCTGCCCATGGCTCCCGCGCCAAGTCGCCGGGACGTGCTTCGTACGCTGATCGGGGGTGCCTCAGCTCTGTCACTTCCGTTCGGTGCGATCCGTCGCACGTACGCGCAGAGCCATCACACGGCGCTCACGTCCACTCGTCTGAGTGAGACGCTCACACTCATTTCCGGTGCGGGTGGCAACGTCGTTGTCGTCACCGGCGATGACGGCGTTGCGATGGTAAACGGCGGTCTTCGGGAGCACGCGACGGACCTGTCCGGGACTGTTTCCGAACTCGCCGCCGGTAAGCCTGTCCGCTTTCTGTTCAACACCGACTGGCACGCGGAGCATACCGGTTCGAACGAGCTGCTCGGACAGGCCGGTGCGCAGATCGTCGCGCACGAGAACACGAAGCAGTACCTGGCCAACGACATCTTTCTCGAGTGGCAGCATCGGACCTACAAGGCACTTCCGAAAATTGCGTGGCCGACGACGACCTCTTACAACGCCGGGAAGATGACGCTCGGTCGCGAGCGAATCGAGTTCGCTCCGCTCGGCCCGGCCCACACCGACGGCGATATCTACGTCTTCTTTCCTGAGTCCAACGTGCTCGTTGCCGGCGATGTGCTTGCCGTCGGGACCTACCCGATCGCGGACTACATCAGCGGCGGATGGCTCGGCGGGTTGATGACGGCGTCGAAGACGCTTCTGGATCTCACCAACGAGCAGACGAAGATCGTCCCCGGAGTCGGCCCTGTGCAAACGCGCACGGATCTCAAGGCGCAGCACGACATGCTCGTCACGCTGCGCGAGCGCTTGCATCAGATGATGCGGAAGGGCATGGGTGCCGAGGACATGCTCGCTGCCGGCGCGACGAAAGAGTTCGACGCGCGCTGTGGCGATCCCGCGCTCTTCGTGAACATCACGTATCGTGGATTGTGGCTCCATGTGCGCGAACTGGGTGGGATCGTGTGAGGACACTTCTTCTTCTTTCCGCCGCTTTCATCGTCGCCGTCTCGGCATCGCGTTCGGACTTCGCGACCGTCTCTGCCCAGCAGGCGCCCGCCACAGCGACGACGGCCGCGGCTCCACTGGCGCCGCGCGCGCTGCTCGATACGTACTGCGTGACGTGTCACAACCAGCGAACGAAAACCGCTGGCCTGACTTTCGACACGATGGACCTGGCCAGGCTCCCCGAGCACGCCGACGTGTGGGAGAAGACGGTCCGCAAGCTGCGTGGCGGAATGATGCCGCCTCCCGGTGTGCGCAGGCCGGATCAGGCGAGCGTCGATTCAGTGGTGTCGTGGCTCGAGCGTTCGCTCGATGAGGCCGCAGCGGCGCACCCGAATCCGGGACGCGTCGCACTGCATCGACTGAACCGCGCGGAGTACGCCGCGGCGATCGAAGATCTGCTCGGGTTGAAGATCGACGCCGCAGCGCTCCTTCCCAAGGACGATGAGGCCGAAGGGTTTGACAACGTGGCGAGCGTGCTCACCGTCTCGCCGTCGTTCCTCGATCAATACATCTCTGCGGCGCGCGTCGTCAGCGCGCGCGCGATCGGGAATCCTGGTGCGCGGCCTGGCAGCATGACCTACCGTCCCGCGCGCGGAACGGATCAGGCCGTGCGGGTTGACGGTCTGCCGCTCGGCACGCGTGGCGGACTGATCGTCGAGCATCTGTTTCCCGCCGACGGCGACTACAAGCTCAACATCCCGAACATGGCCATCGCCGGCTACGTGCGCGGCATGGAGTACACGCATACGCTGATCGTCACGATCGATGGCGTGAAGGTCTTCCAGAACACGATCGGCGGCGAAGAAGACATCAGGGCGATCGATCAGCAGCAGGCGCCTGCTGTCGCCGCGATCAACGGCCGGTTCATGGACATCCCGGTGAAGGTGACGGCGGGACCACACAAGGTTGCGGCGACGTTCATCGCGCGGACGTACGCGGAATCCGACGATGTGCTGCATCAGTTCCGGCCGGGCGCGGGCGAGGATCGCATTCCGAAGATCGGAAGCCTGGAGATCCAGGGTCCGTTCAATCCGACCGGCGTGAGCGAGACGCCGAGTCGCGGACGCATCTTCGTGTGCAGGCCAAAGACACAGAGCGAGGAGCTCCCGTGCGCCAGGACGATTCTCTCGTCGCTGGCGCGCAAGGCGTATCGCCGGCCGATTACCGAGGCTGACGTCGAGGCGCCTCTCGGCTTCTACGGCGCCGCGCGCGGAATGAGCGACTTCGACACGGCGATTCGCGATGCGCTGCCGACGATTCTCGCGAGCCCGAAGTTCCTTTATCGTGCCGAGCGATCGCCGGCAGGTCTCGCACCAGGAAGCATTCATGCAATCGGTGATATCGAGCTGGCTTCTCGTCTCTCGTTCTTCCTGATCGGGCGCGCCCCGGACGATGAACTCCTGGCTGCGGCGGAAAAGGGAACGCTGAAGACGCCGGTGGTTCTCGAGGCGCAGGTGCGACGACTGCTCGCCGACCCGCGCGCGGAGTCGCTGACGGATAGCTTCGCGTTCCAGTGGCTGAAGATGCGGGCGCTCGAAGAGATCGATCCCGATCCGATCATCTTCCCGAACTTCGACGACAGTCTGCGCGCGGCGTTCCGCGAGGAGATGGAGCTGTTCGTCAGCAGTATTCTCCGGGACGATCGCAGCGTCCTCGAGCTGCTGACGGCGAATCACACCTTCGTGAACGAGCGGCTGGCGCTGCACTACGGCATCCCGAACGTCAGGGGCGATCGTTTCCGCCGTGTGACGTTGAGCGATCCGAACCGCTGGGGACTGCTTGGCAAGGGCGCGGTGCTGCTCACGACGTCGTACGCCAACCGGACGGCGCCCGTGCTGCGCGGCGCGTGGATTCTGGAGAACGTCCTCGGCACGCCGCCGTCACCTCCGCCGCCTGACGTCGAGGCGTTCCAGGAGAACAAGGACGGCGAGAAGGCGCGCTCGGTGCGCCAGATCATGGAGCAGCATCGCGCGAAGCCATCGTGCAACGCCTGCCACGGCGTGATGGATCCGCTTGGCTTTGCGCTCGAGAACTTCGATGCCATTGGAGAGTGGCGGGCCGAGGACCGATACGCTGGCACGAAGATCGACGCGTCCGGCCAACTGATCGACGGCACGGCCGTCAACAGCCCCGCCGACCTTCGAGTGGCACTCATGAAGCGTCCCGAGCAGTTCGTGCAGACGCTGACCGAGCGGCTGATGACCTACGCGCTGGGCCGCACGGTGGAGTATTACGACATGCCGACGGTGCGCCGGATCGTGCGCGAGTCGGCGCGCGACAAGTATCGCTTCTCGTCGATCGTGATGGGCATCGTGAAGAGCGACGCGTTCCGCATGCGCATGGTGCCGGAGCCGGAGCGCGCATCGACATCGACGGCGTCGTTGGCGCCGACCGAGGACCGGAGACCGTAGACCGAGGACTGCCCTGGAGACCGGAGACGGATTCATGTTCATTACAAAGAAGCATCTCTCGCGTCGCACGTTCCTTCGTGGTGCTGGTGTGGTCGTCGGCTTGCCGCTCCTCGACGCCATGGTCCCGGCGTGGACGCAACTGGTTCACACCGCCGCTGCGCCGAAGCCGCGCATGGGGTTCATGTACCTGCCGCACGGCGCGATCATGGAGAACTGGACGCCGGCCGCGGTCGGCACAGGCTTCGAGCTGTCGCCGATCCTCCAGCCCTTCGCACCGTTCAAGAAGCAGCTGACGATCATCAGCGGGCTCGAGAACAAGCCGGCGATCGCTCCACCGGTGCATGCGCTCAACCCGGGCACGTGGCTCAGTTGCGTGACGCCGGAGGCGAGCCAGGAGCCGCACGGCGGTGTGACGATCGACCAGCTCGCTGCGCAGCACATCGGTCAGGACACGCCTCTTCCGTCGCTGGAAGTGGCCACCGAAGGCCGCGGCGGCAGTGGCGCGTGCGACCGCACCTACGGTTGCAGCTACGGCGCGACCATCTCATTCCGGTCGCCGACGACACCGCTCCCGATGGAGTCCGATCCGCGCAAGCTGTTCGAGCGGCTGTTCGGTCAGGGCGATACCGCGCAGGAGCGCAAGGCGATCACCAAGCAGTACGCGAGCATCCTCGACCTGGTGACGCAGGAAGCACACGATTTGCAGCGCACGCTCGATGCGCCGGATCGCGCGAAGCTGGCCGACTACCTCGAGAGCGTTCGCGAGATCGAACGGCGCGTGCAGAAGATGGAAGCGCAGGATCTGTCGAGCCTCGATCTCCCCGACGTGCCGGTCGGGGCGAACTTCGATCAGCGGCTCAACCTGATGTTCGACATGATCGCGCTGGCGTATCAGGCGAACCTCACGCGCGTCTACACCTACATGATGGCGGGCGAGGGGAGCAACGTCACCTACAACCACATCGGGATCTCCGACGCGTTCCACCCGCTCTCACACCACCAGAACGACAAGGCGCGCAAGGACAAGCTGACGAAGATTCAGACGTATCACGTCCAGGCGTTCGCGAAGTTCCTCACCAAGCTCGCGGCGATGCCCGACGGCGACGGATCGGTGCTCGATCACTCGATCCTGCTGTACGGCAGCAACATGAGCAACAGCAACCAGCACGACGAGTTCCCACTGCCCACGGTCGTCGTCGGCGGCGGATGCGGGAAGCTGAAGGGCGGACAGCACCTGAAGTACGAGGACAAGACGCCGCTGGCGAACCTGCACCTGACGCTGCTCGAGCGCGCGGGCATTCCGGTGGACAAGTTCGGCAACAGCACGCAGCTGTTCTCTGAGATCTAACGACCCATACGACTGATCATGTCGAAAGCCTTTTCGATCGCGCTTCTCGTTCTTGGCGGATTCGCAACGACGCATCTTGTTGCGGCAGGGTCGCCTCCCCTTATCGACGCGATCAAATCCGGCAAGCGCGACGCGGCGCTGGCGCTCGTCGCCAAGCGCGTCGACGTGAACGCGCCAGAGCCGGACGGCACGACCGCATTGCACTGGGCGGTGCAGCAGAACGATCTCGAACTCGTGACTCGCCTGATCCGCGCGGGCGCGAAAGTAAACGTGAAGAACGACTTCGGATCGACGCCGATGGCGGAGGCCGCAGTCGTCGCCAATGCGGCCTTGCTTGGCGCGCTGCTCGAAGCGGGAGCCGACGTCGAGTCGCCGAACGCCGACGGTCAGACGGCGTTGATGGTCGTCGCGCGCACGAGCCAGGTGGATGCCGCTCGACTGCTGATTCAGCGCGGCGCGAACGTGAACGCGGTGGAGAAGTGGCGTGGGCAGACGGCGCTGATGTGGGCCGTCGCGCAACACCAGCCGGAAATGGTGCGCGAACTGCTCGCCCGCGGTGCGCAGGTGAACGCGCGATCCACAGTCAACAACTGGCAGCGCCAGGTCACCGCAGAGCCGAGAGCCATCTACCGTCCCGTTGGAGGACTGACGCCACTCTTGTATGCAGCCCGCGAAGGGTGCGTTGAGTGCGCGCGTGCGCTCGTCGAGAAAGGCGCCGAGATCAACCTCGCCGATCCCGAAGCGCTCAGCCCTCTGCTCACGGCCGTCATCAACATGCAGTTCGATACGGCTGCGTACCTGATTAGCGCAGGCGCGAATCCGAACCAGTGGGATCTCTGGGGTCGTGCGCCACTCTACGCGGCGGTTGACGTCAACACGATTCCACGCGGCGGACGACCCGATCTGCCGTCGCTCGACGAGACCAGCGCTCTCGATGTCATCAAGCTGCTGCTCGATGCCGGCGCGAATCCCAACGCACGCCTGCGCCTGCCGCCGCCGTTCCGCAACGTCGGCAACGACCGCGGTCTCGACGGCATGCTGACGACGGGAGCGACGCCGCTGCTGCGGGCGGCGAAGGCGCTGGACGCACCAGCCATCAAGCTGCTGCTTGGGAAGAACGCCGATCTGACGCTGACCAACAGCCGCGGCATGACGCCGACGATGGCGGCGGCAGGACTGGGGTCGGTCGACGCTGACACTCGCGGGTTCTATCTGAGCGAAGACACGCAGCAGCGATCGATCGAGTCACTGACGCTGTTGCTGGATGCCGGCGGCGACATCAACGCGAAGGACTCACGTGGCTTGACCGCGCTGCACGAAGCGGCCCGCTGGGGCTGGAACGATGTCGTCACGTTCCTCGTGGCGCACGGCGCCGATCTCAATGCGAAAGACGCCAAGGGAAATACGCCGGTGGATTCAGCGCTCGGCAAGGCGGGTGGCAACAGCCGCGGCGGCGCACGCATCGACGTTCACGAAGATACCGCCGCACTCCTCCAGAAACTCGGTGCCCAGGCCTCGCAGGCGCCGAAGCAGTAACCAGTAAAACAACTCCCAACTCCCAAATTCCCAACTCCCAACGTCCAGCACAACTCCCCAGATTGGGAGTCGGACGTTGGGCGTTGACTATGGCGTATCGATCCGCACAGCCGGATCGCTATGTCATCAAACCGGTTGATGGGCGAACGGCAGACGAGTTGGGGAACACACGGTCGAGCTGAGCTGAGGTCAGATCGAACGTCCCGGCGAGCGCGGCTTTGAGCACCGCTCGAGTATCGATGGTGGGTTTGAGATCGCGCCCCTCATACAGCGTGTTCTGCGCGAGACCTGGCCAATCGGATACGACGTGCGCGCGCGCGAGTCGAGGACCGAGCACGAATCCGGCGCCGGCGGTTCCATGATCGGTGCCTCGTGTGCCGTTGGGACGAGCCGTGCGCCCGAACTCCGTCATCACGACGACCGTGGTCGTCTGCCACGCAGGTCCCATCGTCTGTTCGAAACGCGACGAGTCCTTCAGCGAGCTGTCCAAGCAGACGATCGAGCGCGCCGCCCGCCATTCCCTGATTGGCGTGCGTGTCCCAGCCGCTGAATTCCATCGCCGCGATATTCGGGCCCTGATCCTGGCGGAGGATTCGCGCCGCAGCCTGCATCAGCGGCGTGATGCCACCACGTCGCGCGTTTCCTCGAGCCATCGGCTCCTCGCCCACGAGCTCCTGCTGCTGCAGTGCGGCCTCGAAGCGATTGTGCAGCGCAGCGTCAGCGCGATAGAGCACGGCTAACCGTTCCAGGAACGCATCGTCGACCGCACCGAGTTGCGTGGGTGACCAGCTCTCAACCTGAAACGGGCCGGAGAGCGAGAGCGGCATGCCCGCCGCGATCGCGATCCCGGACCGACGGCCGGACATGACCTGCAGCAGACGATTGAGCCATCCGTCAGAGGAGCCTGCCGGATGATCGAGTCCGGTCTCGAGGATCGCCTGCCCGTCGAAGTGGCTGCGCGTCCGATGGGGAATCGCCATCGCGTGAACGACCGCGAGCTCGTTGCTGTCCCACAGCGCGCGCAGCGGCGAGAGGCCGGGTGCCAGGCCGAACGTGTCGTCGAGCGGCGCCAGCTCCGTCTCTTTGAATGCGAACGCACCGCGAAGCGCAGCGTAGTCAGGGTCGCCGTAGGGGACGACGGCAGCGAGTCCGTCGAACCCGCCGCGCAGCAGCACGAACACAAGCCGGCCATTCTGCGCCACCTGCGCGAAGCTGACTCGCGGAGCCGCAAATGTTGCGAGCCCGCCGTAACACATGTTGCGAACGAACTCTCGGCGGTTCATGGTCATCTCCATTGAAATGCCGGACCTGCGATCGCGAGCGCCACGCGCTCGGGCGCCGGAATCGACGTGTCCGCGATCAGCGAGTGCAAGGGATTCCCGGCCGGAACATCGACGACATCGAGCAGCGTTCGCGGGTCGAGTGCGGCCACCGCGGGCTGCCGGGAGATCGTGCGTGCCAGCTCTCCGCGATTGAGAAGCGAGTCTGGATCCGCCCACTCCTGCATCGCATCGCCGAAGCCCTTGGGAGATGGCGGCGACCACAGCGGCTGCCGGAGTTGTCGCAGTACGCCCGGTCCGTTCGGGTTCACGTCGTTCGCTCCGAACGCGCGCATCACGGCGACGAACCAGTCCTGCGGCGCCCGGAACTTGTGTGCGTCCTCGCGCCACGCTTCGGGTTCATCAATCAGTGTTCGCGCGACCACTTTCAGATCGCCCTCGCTCGAACGAAACGCACGCGCCAGGCGATCGACTGCCGCCGCCGGCGGGTCGTCGCTGATGAAATGTGTCGCCAGCTTCGTCGCGACAAATCGCGCAGTGGACGGATGCCGGCACAGTGCGCGGATTGCGTGCTCGCCCTCGGCAAGGCCGTCTTCCTTGTATCGCTCGTTGAGCACCGTCTTCGTGCCCGGCTCGTGCAGCATCTCGCGGAAGGTGAAGCCGATCGCACTTCCGGGCTCAGGCCGTGGCGCGGCGGATCACGCCACTGGCACGTCGCGGTTGAGCACCTTGCGGTACGCGCGCACCAGGCCCTCCGATCCCTTCGATCGTCCAGCCGGTGAGAATCCGCGCGAGCTCCTGCACATCGGCTTGCGTGTAACCGCCGTTGACGCCGAGTGTGTGCAGCTCCAGCAGTTCGCGCGCGTAGTTTTCGTTCAGGCCTCGCTTCGCGCCGTTGTTGCGCTGTCCCATGCGCGCGCCGGGCGACGATGGTCCGATCGATTGAAAGTTGTCGAGATACGCGAGCATCGCGGGGTGCTTCGCCGATGCGAGGACCATGTCTTCGAATCGTCCAAGCACGTGCGGACGGATGACATCGCGCTCGTACGATCCCGCGAGCGGCGCGACGAGGATTTTCGAGCCCGCAGACACGCACAGGTGATTCGACCAGAAGGCCACGAGCCGCTCGACGAAGGGGCGATCGCTGGAGATGCGCGCTTCGAGTGCCGTTCGCGCTTCGCCTGCAGAGAGCTCTACCAGGTGGCGACGAGCTTCGCGGCGTTCCTGTTCGTCTTTCTGACCCGGCTGGCGAAGGCCGCGAACGGCGTCGCCGATTGCGCCCGGTGGAGGGATGTCGCTGGAGTGCAGCGAAGGCGCGCCGCCATCGAGCTGTGCTTTCAGCCAGCCTCTGGGATCAGAGATTCGCTGTCGCTCGCCTCGGCGGGCGCCCAGTCCGAATCGATTGAGTGCGCGAAGTGCGACGTCCATACAGCTGCAGCCTCTCGCTCAGGCAATGCTAATCCCGGTGCTCACGGGAACGCTGGAATCTGGACTCTAAGACGAGCGTGGCCCCCGTGACCGTTGCCCGCCGTGCAATTCAGACGAGGGCTCGCTGGCTTCGTGACCAGATTGTGGCGGGAAAGTGAAGAGAGAAGGAGCCAGCCCGAAGGGAGCCAGGTGTGCGAGGGGGCTAACTGGACAGGCCGAGGCTCCGCCTCGTGTCTCGCCCCCTCGTAGTGCGTCGCTCTACTCCTCGGCGTGCTGCAGGGCGGCTTCAGCCTCGTCGTCACGCTGCCGAATATGCCGTGCGAGCCCCAACGTCGATACCGCAACGAGCGCAACCCACGCCGCTGTCGGATTCAAGAAATACGTCACCAGCAATGCTGCCATGACCGCCAGACTCAATGACATACGACCCATGCCCCCTCCGCTCGGTGTTCCAGATACAAGAGCAATTCGTGCACCATGGCCGGCGAAAGCTCGATAGATGGCAGCTAAGTCGTGGCCGCACGACACGTTAGGTGGTGAGCCTGGGTCTGCGCGCGGCATCATCTCCCAGCGCCTCACGCGCCATTTCGGAACACAGAAAATTGCCCACGAACAGGAGAAGCTGCTGACTGCATTAGTCTTAGTGGCAGCAACCGCCAGTGCAGTCACGATTCCAAGAATTGAACATGTCGAGACATCAGACCGCGTGCCGACTCGGTGTCGCCCTGTGCACTTTGGTGCTCGGATATTCCGCGTGCTCCGTTCCAACGGAATCGCCACGGCCAGTGCGACGCGAACGAGAAGCGATGCGGCAGCTCGGTCTTCAGCACCAGACCGCATGGGATCTCTATCAGGCGTTGCTGATGAAGGCAGGCGGAGGACAGCGACCCGCACCGGGCGACGTTCCCGACTGGGCGGGGCTCTGGGTGTGGAACTCGAATCGCGGGTTCCTCTTCGATCCCGACACACCCGAAGGTGTGATCACGACCGCGAAGCTCACGCCCGAGTATCAGCGCAAGCTCGAGGAAGAGATCGCGCGCATCAACAAGGGCATCGAGTACGACCCGATCAGTTCCTGCGCGCCGCCTGGCTTTCCGCGCTGGCTGGCCATTCCATTTCTTCGCGAGTTCATCGTCACGCCCGACCCAGACGTGGTTGTCGAGCGAAACGGTGAACAACGTCCGTCGCATCTACACCGACGGTCGCGACCACATCCCCGAAGTCGATCGCTATCCGCTGTATTACGGCGACTCAATCGGTTTCTGGAACAACCAGACGCTGACCATTCATACGAACCAGCTCCGGGCCGGGGTCTATCAGCGAGGCAATCCTGAGTACACCGACAAGGTCGAGACGGTGGAGATCTGGGAGAAGGTGGACGACCGCACGATTGAGGTCGATGTCTGGATCTACGATCCGCCGGCACTCGTCGAGCCCTGGTACGTGAAGCAGCGCTACTCGAAGGTCGGCGATCAGGACAAGCAGCTCAGGATTCGCTACTGGGACTGTCTGGAGAACCCGAATAACACCGTGTACAAGACCCCTGAAGGCAGCACGCAGTTCAAGGAGTTCACCTTCTCCAAGCCTGAGAAGTGATAGCGCCCCGCCGTCCGCGCCGGGCGCATCTCGACACGATCGCTCCGTAAGCGATAAGGTGATCGGTGGAGATCACACCGTGCCGGCCACAGCAACACTCACGACCTACAAGATGTACATCGACGGGCAATGGGTCGATGGGTCCTCAGGCAACTATTTCGAGAGCGACGATCCGTTTCGTGCGGAACCGTGGGCGCTCATTCCACGGGGCACCGCCGCCGACGTCGATCGTGCGGTTCGCGCTGCGCATAAGGCTTTCACGTCCGGCGAGTGGCCAAAGCTGACCGCATCGCGCCGTGGTGCGCTGCTGCGCAGGCTTGGCGATCTCATTACCGAGCGCTCGAAGCAACTGGCCGAGACCGAAGTTCGCGACAACGGCAAGCTGTACGCCGAGATGAGCATGCAGACGGCGTACATGGCGCAGTGGTATCACTACTACGGTGGCCTGGCTGACAAGATCGAAGGCGCGGTGCTGCCGACCGACAAGCCCGACACCTTCAACTACACGAAGTACGAGCCGCTCGGCGTCATCGCCGCGATCGTCCCCTGGAACTCGCCGCTGCTCCTGACGACGTGGAAACTGGCTCCGGCGCTGGCTGCCGGCAACACGGTCGTCATCAAGCCGTCAGAGTTCACGTCGGCGTCTGTCCTCGAGTTCATGAAG
This sequence comes from uncultured Acidobacteriota bacterium, assembly GCA_963818645.1. Lineage (GTDB taxonomy): Bacteria > Acidobacteriota > Vicinamibacteria > Vicinamibacterales > UBA2999 > Gp6-AA40. Next base: position 38,066 of record CAWFTF010000014.1, read on the forward strand.
CTGATCGAGGAAGCTGGATTCCCGCCCGGCGTCGTAAACGTGGTTACCGGCTTCGGCGCGGATGTCGGTGCACCGCTGGTCGAGCATCCGCTTGTGGCGAAGGTTGCGTTCACCGGATCCGACCTGACAGGCCAGCGGATCTATGAAGCCGCCGCGCGCGGGTTGAAGCACGTCACGATGGAGCTCGGTGGGAAGTCGCCGAACATCGTCTTCGACGATGCGGAGATCGACAACGCGGTGAAGGGCGCGATTTCGGGCATCTTCGCGGCGACGGGACAGACGTGCATCGCGGGCTCGCGACTGCTGGTGCAGCAGAGCATTCACGATCAGTTCCTCGAGAAGCTCGTGGCGTTCGCGAAGACGGCGAAGATGGGGAACCCGATGAGTGCGGACACGCAAATCGGCCCCGTCACGAACAAGCCGCAGTTCGAGAAGATCCTCAATTACATCGACATCGCGAAGGGCGAGGGCGCGCGAGCCGTGCTCGGTGGAGCCCGGGCGACGCGTCCCGAATGCGGCAATGGCTGGTTCGTCGAGCCGACGATCTTCGAGGGCGTGAACAACGGTATGCGCATCGCGCAGGAAGAAGTCTTCGGGCCGGTCCTCTCCGTGATTCCCTTCAAGGACGAAGAGGAAGCCATCGCGATCGGCAACGACGTGGTGTATGGTCTGGCCGCCGGCGTGTGGACGCAGAACATGCGTCGCGCGCTGATGATGGCCGAGAAACTCCAGGCCGGTACCGTCTGGATCAATACCTATCGCGCGGTGAGCTACCTGTCGCCGTTCGGCGGATACAAGCGCTCGGGAATTGGACGCGAAAGCGGTCAGGAGATGATCAAGGAATACCTGCAGGTGAAGAGCGTGTGGATCTCGACGGCGACAACGGTGCCGAATCCGTTCATACAACGCTAGTTGGTGGTGAGTGGTGGGTGGTGAGTGGTCCACCAACCGAAAGAGGAGACATGGATCAAGTTCTGGGATTTGTAGGCGTGGGGCGCATGGGTGGCCCGATGGCGAATCGGCTGCTCGATGCGGGCCACACGTTGTGCGTGTTCGATACGAGTGCGGAAGCAGTGAAGCCGCTGGCGGCGCGGGGAGCCAAAGTGGCCTCGTCCGCAGAAGAAGTGGCTTCGTCGGCGGACATCGTCTTGATCAGTCTGCCGACGCCGCCCATCGTGCAGGCCGTGAGCCTTGGCAGCATCCTGAAGGGGAATCGACTCAAGACGCTGGTCGATCTCTCGACGACGGGACCGACGGTTGCCGGCATCGTGGCGAAGGCTGCATCGGAGCGCGGCGTGGCGTGGGTGGACTCGCCTGTCAGTGGCGGCATCGGCGGCGCGACCAAGGGCACGCTGGCGGTGATGGTGTCGTGCAAGAAGGACACGTTTCCCGGTCGTCGATCCGGTGCTCAAGACATTCGGCAAGACGTTCTATGTCGGCGAGAAGCCGGGCCTCGCGCAGATCGCGAAGCTGGCGAACAACCTGCTGGCCGCCGCGGCAATCGTGCTGTCGTCCGAAGCGCTGGCGATGGGCGTGAAAGCCGGACTCGACGCACAGACGCTGTGCGACATCATCAATGCGGGAAGCGGACGCAACAGCGCGACGCAGGACAAGTTCCCGAAGTCGGTCATCCCGCGCACGTTCGATTTCGGCTTCGCGACCGGCCTGTCGTATAAGGACGTGCGCCTGTGTCTCGATGAGGCAGAGGCGCTCGGCGTCCCGATGGTGGCCGGCGCGGCGGTGCGTCAGATGCTCGCCATCACCAACGCGAAGTTCGGACCCGAGTCCGACTTCACCTCGATCGCCCGCGTTGTTGAAGAATGGGCAGGGGTGGAAATTAAGTAGGCAGTAGGCAAGTAGACGTTCAAGAAGTTAAAGGTTCAAAGGTCAAGCGGCAGTCATAGTTACTGGAGACGAAATGGATAAAGCGACGTTTGAGAAGGGTCGAGAGATTCGCAGTTCGGTGCTCGGCAAGGAGTTCGTGGACGCGGCGTTCAAGGCGGCCGACAGCTTCAGCATGCCGATGCAGGAGCTGGTCACGGAGTACTGCTGGGGCGCGGTGTGGGGACGCGAAGGTCTCGACAAGAAGACCCGGAGCATGCTCAACCTGGCGATGATCAGCTGCCTGAATCGGCCGCACGAGCTGCGGCTCCACATCGCGGGCGCGCTCAAGAACGGTGTCTCGCGCGACGAGATCCGCGAGATCTTCATGCAGGTGGCGATCTACGCCGGTGTGCCTGCGGGTGTGGACTCGTTCCGCGCGGCCAAGGAAGTCTTCGAAAAGGTCGACGCCAAGTAGTCTCAGGCAGCCGGGTCCCGGGCCCCCGGTCCCGGGCCCCGGTCATCTTCACAGTTCGTGGAGGGTCCAATGTTCGCAGATCGACGTGTGTGGGCAGCGGGTGCACTGATCGTGACGGCCGTGCTGCTGGCATGTTCGAGCGCGCTCGGACAGACCGATCGCTGGTATCCGTCACGATGGGGCGCTGACGATCAACGCGGCGCTGCGAACAGGCTGACTCCGGCCAAAGTGCTCGAGGCGAAGAACGTCATCACCAAGGGCAATGTCTATCAGCTCGGTCACGTCTACGAGCCCGGCATGCCGATGTACGGGACGCGGCACTACAGCCTGCGGATTCCGCAGGCGTTCAAGATGCCGGGCAAGAACGAAGCGGTCTATCACGACGAGGTGATCAGCGGAGAGCTCGGGCAGATCGGCACGCAGTTCGACGGCCTCGGTCACCTCGGCATGGGCGACCTGTTCTACAACGGCAATCGCCGCTCGGAGTTCGCCCAGGCAGAGGGACTCACCAAGCTCGGGATTGAGAATGTCGGCGCCATCGTGACGCGCGGTGTGCTGATCGACGTCGCGAAGTTCAAGGGCGTTGATCAGCTGCCGCCGCGCTACGAGATCACGCCGGCGGATCTCAAAGGCGCGCTCCAGCAAGAAGGCGTTCAGATCAAGAGCGGCGACATGGTCATCATCCACACCGGCTGGGGCTCGTTGTGGATGAAGGACAACACGAAGTTCGGCGACAGCGAGCCGGGCATTGGGCTGGCCGCCGGTCAGATGCTCGTCGATGCTGAGGTTGTCGTCGTCGGCGCCGACACGTGGGGCGTCGAAGTGATGCCGAATCCCGACAGTTCGCTATCAGCGCCTGTGCATCAACTCTTCCTGGCACGCAACGGGATCTATCTCCACGAGAACCTGATCACCGCGGACCTGGCGCGCGACAACGTCTACGAGTTCGTGTACATGTTCGCTCCGCTACGGTTGAAGGGAGCAACAGGGTCCCCAGGAAATCCAATCGCGATCCGGTAACCGGGTGTGCGCACCGCGGTGCGCCGTTCTTCGCGACCGGCCTACGAGAAGGTGGTTCGACGCCGTTCGAGGTGAGGCGGGTACGCCGCTTTCACTCGACGACGATCGGGCTTCACGCGCAGGAAGTACGAGAATTCCTCGGCAACAGTCTGGCCGTTCGCGCCGGTGCGTCGCGCGTCAACGGGAATTCGGTCCTGCCCGAACAAGCTGGTCAGGTGCACGGCCTTTGTGAAATCCTGAGGCCTTTTTCCAGACGACATATTCATTGAAGTTCCTGTTCAGGAGACGCGGAAACTCTACGCGCTTGAGCACGACCTCGCTATCGGGATTCTGCCGGGGGACTTAGGGGAAAACCCTAAAGGGAAAACTACGTATCGCTGAGCCAGCCTTGCAGGAGGGCGTATTTGACGATGTCGATGCGGCCTTTGAGGCCAAGTTTCCGGGCGGCGTTGGCCTTGTGGACTTCGACGGTCTTGACACTCAATTCGAGCTGCGCCGCGATTTCCTTGTTGCTGTAACCGGCGGCAATCAGTCGCAGGACCTCCGACTCGCGCTCGCTCACGCTGACGCCAGTCACCTGAGCCTTCCGGCCGCTCTTGGCCAGGAAACCTGCGGTGACTCGAGCGGTCAGCGCGGAATCGAGGTACTGCCCGCGGACCGCTGTCGCGCGAATGGCCTGCAGCAACTCTGACGCCGCACTCTGCTTCAACACGTAACCATCGGCGCCGGCCCGCAACAATTCCTGCAGGTACGCATCGTCGCCGTGTCGCGTGAGGATCACGATCACCGAATCCGGCTGGATCTGCTTCAGCGTACGAGTGGCTACGAGTCCGTTCATCCCCGGCATCGAGATGTCCATGACGACGACGTCCGGGCGGACGGTGCGGGCCTGTTCGACGGCTGCGGTGCCGTCGCTCGCCTCCGAGACGACGGTCATATCGTCCTGGCTGTCGATCAGCATCTTGAGCCCCTGACGCACGGTGACGTGATCGTCCGCCAGCAGGATTCGCAGGCGTGTGTCAGTCATTCAGCGTCGTGTCCAACGACCATCGGCATTCGAACGATGATGGTAGTGCCTTCGCCAGAAGCGGACTCGATCTGCACGGTTGCGCCGACCAGCGCCGCCCGCTCCTGCATGCCGAGCAACCCGAACCCCTGACGTGGAGTGCTGGCCGTCGCCTGATCGAATCCGACGCCATCGTCTTCGATGATGAGCGACACGTAGTCGGGCCGCCGCTCGAGGATCACGTCGACGTTCTCGGCGCGCGCGTGCTTGGCGATGTTATTGAGCGCTTCCTGCGCGATGCGATAGAGCGTCGTTTCGACTTCTGACGTCAATCGCGCGGAACTGAGGCCGGTGGTGTGGAGGTCGGCGCGGACGCCGGCGCGCACCGACCAATCCTGGACGTAGTTGGCGAGCGCGGCGCGCAGGCCGAGATCGTCGAGGGCAGTCGGTCGCAACTCCCAGACCAGGTGATCGACGTCCTGGTCGAGCTGCTGAGCGACTTTCTCGAGCGCGCTGACCTGCGGCGCCAGTCGCGTGTCGCTTCCGCAACTGTCTTTCAGCGCGCGGATGCCGAGTCCGAGCGCGGTCAACTGCTCACCGAACTGATCGTGCATCTCACGCGCGATGCGGCGGCGCTCGTCCTCCTGTGCGAAGACGAGACGAGAGAGCAGCTCGGTTCGCGCGCGCTCGGCGCGCTCGCGTTCCTTCATCTCCTCTCGTAGCGATGCGTTGGCCCGTGCGAGCTCCGCGGTTCGCTCCTTGACGCGAATCTCGAGCTGCTCGTGCGCGCGCCGGAGCGCTTCCTCGGAACGCTTGCGTTCCGACAGGTCGAAATGCGTGCCGACGATGCGGCCGACGAAGCCGTCAGCCCGGCGCACAGGGAAGCCGCGTGAGAGCACGTGGACGTAGTGGCCGTTCTTGTGGCACAGGCGGAATTCAACGGTGTAGTCGCGCTCTCCGCGCAGCACGCCGTCGACGACCTCTTGAACTGCCGCGCGATCGTCGGGATGCAGCAGCCGCTCCCAGGCGCTGACATGCGGCTCGATCTCACCTTCGTCGTAGCCGAGCATCTTCCTCCAGTGGGGGGAGTACACCACCGCGCCGGTCTCGAGGTTCCAGTCCCAGACGCCCTCCTGGGCACCCGCGAACGCGAGCGAGAGCCGTTCCTCGCTTTCGCGCAGCGCGGTCTCAGTCCGCTTCCGCTCCGTGATGTCGCGCACGATGACCTGAATCGCGCGGTCGGGCGGATCCTCGAAGAGCGTACCGATGATCTCGACGTCACGCACGGTGCCGTCGAGCGCCACGAGCGTTTCTTCGACCGCGGGAACACTCTCGCCCATGAGCAGCTGACGGATTCGCTCGCGGATCTGCGTGTGACGCGCGGGAGGAAAGAAGCGAAGCGGCGACAGTCCGACGACCTGGTCGGGCGACGAGGCGCCAAACAGCCGCAGCGCCGCCGGATTCAAAAAGAAGATGGCGTTGTTGCGGCTGAGGAAGATGCCGTCCGGCGACAGGTCCACCAGCTGGCTGTAGTCCATAGGAGTTCTGCCTACCGCCTACTGCCGACGATTAATCAACCGCCTGCCCTGACTGTCGGAGCTCGCGTCCATCCGCGAGCGTTGCGCGGACGAACATGCCGCCGGGTGAACCGTCGCGCATCGGCCGGACGACGATCGAAACCTTGTCTCCCGGCTTGAGCGAGTTCTTCGTCCAGCCGCGGCGGCCGAGATAGTTGGGGCTCATGCCTTCGATGCCCCACGTCTCGACTTTTCCGTTGTCGCCGGCGACGTCGAGCCAGATCCACGTGTGCGGATTCGTCCAGTCGAACTTCTTGATCGTGCCGCTGATCGTCTTCTCCGCTTCCATGTTGAACGGCGCAAAGGAGTGATGAGCGGTGGCCTCGCGAGTACCCGCGACGATAAGCGTGACGGCGATGAGTGCCAGGGTCAGTATGCGCATGAGTCCCAGTCCTTACTTGCGTGAGGTGCCGGCCGGATCGTCGAGACGGATGCCGGCCTTGCCTTTCTCGTCCACGAAATTGCGATTGTTTTCCTGGCAGACGTACTCGGCAATCGTCCACGACCGATGCCGTTGCAGCGTGCGCGTCGTCGTGTAGGGAGCAGTGAGGACGTCTGGATCGGTGACCGTGGTTTCGATGCTCATCGTGTCCGGACCGGTGAGCGCGAAGCGTTCGCGGATCCGCATCTTGTCGCCGTGCGGCACGTTGGCGACGAGTTCGGTGAGCGGCGAGAACCCGATGGTATCGACCACCAGGGCATTGCCCTCCCATCGTCCGACGGAAGTGCCATGAAATTTGAGATCGGGGTCCTCGGGGAGCGGCCGGCCATCGGTGTAGATGTGGCGAATCTGCGTGTAGGCTTCGATGACGATCGTCACCTTGCCGGGCGTCAGCAGGAACTCCATCGGGTAGGGTTGTCCCATGATGCCGGGCATGCCCGGAGGCACACAGTTCGCGGTCTGGTTGTCCTCGCGACCGAGCGACTGCAGCTCCTTGCGTTTTGCCGCTGCCGCCGGCGTCAGTGATGGTCCCTGCGGAGCAGCGCCGCGGCCTCGCCCACCTCCGCCGCCAGGGCCGATCTCCCATACGCCGGTGAAGTCAGGCAGCTTGGCAAGCGCCGACCAGTCTGCGGCTGTCGGCGCAGTCTTGGCTGCTGCTGTTTGCGCGGTTGCTGGAAGCTCGGTGAGCATCATCAGCACCGCGGCTGCGGGTGCCAGAAAACATATCGAGGTAGACCGCATCAACGCTTTCTCCAGGCGAGAGAGTCTACCCCTCTGGCCGCATCCGTGTCAGGTAGGCAACCCTGTGAAGCGGTCCGACGGCGCGGGTGCGCGGGCGGTCCGAAGGTGCGAAGGTTCGATGCCTCGATCCGATGCAGGTCGATTCCTGCCCGGCCGCCTTATCGGCCTTGCAGTCGGACCAGGCCATCGCACGGTCGGACGGGACCCTCGCACTGTCGCGCCTTCGCCCCCTCGCACCGCGCGAGACACTTAAGGGTCAGACCCTTTCACAGATCGGCGCGGGTGAAGACGCTCATCTGCTCGACTCCGCCGCGCCAACTGGCTGCGAGCGTCAGCGTGCTGCCGTCGGCCGACACCACGTATTCCACGCGACCTTCGAAGTCGCCGTTCCTCGAGACGACGGCTTCCAGACTATGCGAGCCGAGCCACCGGGCGCGCATGATGAAGCCGTCTCGATGCCGGGACGGATGCTCGTTGCCGTCGGCGACAAACGAATTCACACCACGATCGGTTCGGCCTGATTCGTCCACCATGACGTAGTCGATCGTGACGTCGGCGCCTTCGATTGCGAATCCAATCGACGCGGCCCGAAGGTGATTGAGCGGATGCAGCTTCGACCTCGACAGGTCGGCCGTCCACTTACCGATGAATGGATTCGCGCGGCTGTTTCACTCTCGACGTGCGCCTTGAGGCGTGGCCAGCTGGTAAACCCATACTCTCGCGCGAGCGCGTGCTGTGCGTCAGCGAGCTGTGTGTCGGGGTCCTGCTGCTTCATCGTCTGAAGCAGCTCCTTCGCCTGTTTCTTGAGGTGATCGAGGTTGGGGCGTGCCGGCAGATCGCGAGACATGACTTCTCCCTCAGGCCCGGCGTCCGCTCGCAGGCAAAGAGAGTCGATGCTCTCGGATCAAGAAAACCTGCAGGTGGGATCATCCCTTCCCGCGGACGGGGCGCAACCTGCCTTGCGTTCCCCATCCTATCGAAGCGTCGCTAACCTCGACAAGCGTCGAACGCTCTGGCAGAGCTTGATAGACTGCAGATGGTGCCGAGCCTGCCCCGCGCCGCCGTATTGGCGGCCATGGTCTTCGTATTCCTTACTTCAATCGCGCGAGCCGGTCAGGTTGGAACAGCTGACAGTGCGGGTTCGAGCGGCGATCCGTCACTCGATCTCCCATTCACGTTCGACGGCCCAGCGGTGCCCGTGGCGCCCGAGCATCATCTCGCGCGATGCCGACGGCCGCGCCACGCTGCGAGCCGATACGACTGTCCGCGCCGATCAAGCTCGATGGACAGCTCGATGAAGCCGTCTACGCCACGACGCCCTCGTTCACCGACTTCTTTCAGATGGAACCGGTCGAAGGTCAGGTTGCGACGGAGAAAACTGAAGGCTGGCTCTTCTTCGACGAAGACGCCATCTATGTGACGTTCAGATGCTGGGAGAGCCGGCCTGACGCCCTCGTGGCCAACGAGATGCGTCGCGACAACAACAACATCTTCCAGAACGATCACATCGCGTTCCTCATCGACCCTTTCTACGATCGCCGCAATGGTCTCGAGTTCGCGATCAACCCGATCGGTGGACGCTGGGACGGGCAGATCACGAACGAGCGGCAATTCAACGCGGACTGGAATCCGGTGTGGGATCTGTCCGTCGGCCGCTTCGAGGGCGGCTGGACGGTGGAGTTGGTCATCCCGTTCAAGTCTCTTCGCTACCGTCCCGGGCGCGCGCAGATCTGGGGCTTCAACGCACGCCGGGTCAACAAGGCGAAGAACGAAACATCCTTTCTCACGAAGCTGCCGCGCGCACTCGGACAGCGCGCGCTCTTTCAGTCGTCGCTCGCATCAACGGTCGTCGGGCTCGAAGCGCCGCCTGGATCGCGAAATCTCGAGATCAAGCCGTACGCCGTCTCCGGCCTGACGAGCGACGCCAGCGTGATTCCGACCGTCTCCAACGATGTGTCGGGCGACATCGGAGTCGACGTCAAGTACGGACTGACGCAGAACCTGACGGCAGACTTCACCTACAACACGGACTTCGCGCAGGTCGAAGCCGACGAACAGCAGATCAACCTCACGCGCTTCAGCCTGTTCTTCCCGGAGAAGCGCGAGTTCTTCCTCGAGAACCGTGGACTGTTCGGTTTCGGTGGCGTGGACACGAGCAGTGGCGGCGACACGCCGATTCTGTTCTACAGCCGACGCATCGGCTTCGACATGGGGAGGTCAGGTTCCGATTCAGGCTGGCGGACGGGTCACCGGCAGAGTGGGCCGATACAGCCTCGGTATGCTGAACATCGGCACGAGGGAAGAGACCGGATCGCTCTCGCCGGCGACCAACTTTTCCGTCGTTCGCGTGAAGCGCGACGTCCTCCGTCGCAGCAGCATTGGTCTCATCGCCACCGGTCGCTCGAACATCGAAGGTGGCACAGCGAACAACCAGGCGTACGGCGTCGACGGCACGTTCGCGTTCTTCGCGAACATCGCGATCAACACCTACTGGGCTCGCACGCAGACCGACGGCGTGGCTGGGGAGGACACCAGCTATCGCGCGCAATTCGACTACGCGGGCGATCGGTACGGCGTGATGGTGGAGCGCCTCGTGATCGGCGACGTCTTCAGGCCGGACATCGGCTACGTCCGTCGCAGCGATATTCGTCTGTCACAGGGGCAACTTCGGTTCAGCCCGCGTCCGCAATCGAGCCGCATCGTCCGGAAGTACTCATGGACCGCCCACATGGCGTACACGGAGAACGGCGCCGGCCGGGTCGAGACACGCGACATGCGCGGCGAATTCGGCATCGAGTTCCAGAACAGCGATACGTTCGCCGCCAGCTACGGCGATTCCTACGAGTTCCTGCCTGTCCCCGCGCGCATTGTCGGCATCACGATTCCCGTTGGTGGCTACGACTATGCGACGACGCGCGTTGGCTACAACTTCGGCCGGCAGCGACGCATTTCAGGCAACGTGTCCGTTGAGACCGGTGAGTTTTACAGCGGTCACAAGACGACGCTATCGATCAGTCAGGGACGCGTGAACTTTACGCCGCAGCTGTCGATCGAGCCGACATATCTCGGCAACTGGGTGGATGTCGTCGAAGGCTCGTCAACGACACATCTGATCGGCTCGCGCGTCACCTACACCGTGACGCCGGAGATGTTCGTCAGTGCGCTCGTGCAATACAACACGGGTATCGATTCGGTTTCGGCCAACGTGCGATTGCGCTGGGAGTATCGCCCCGGCAGCGAGCTGTTCCTGGTGCTCAACGAGCAGCGCGACACGCTGTCGCCGCGGTTCCCCGATCTCGTGAACCGCGCGTTCATCGTCAAGATCAATCGGCTGGTGAGATTCTAGGTTGCTGGGTGACCCAGCTACCTAGTGCGCGTTGAGCATGTGCACTGTGATCAGCCAGCGCCCGTCTGATTGCTTGCGGCTGATCTGCACGAAGTATCCAGACGCCTCGATCGGCTTCGCTTCGCGCGGCGACTCGATCGTCATCGTGTAAGTCCCTTGTGCGTACGCGAGATCGTCGCGCCCTTCGACTGAGGTCGTGCGCACGGTGAAGCCGGTCATCCCGGGCAGGCCAGCCAGACACGCCTCGATCGACGTGCGTCCTTTGACGGCCGTCTCTCCGGGTGGATACAGGACGGCGTTGTCAGCGTAGAGAGCGCTGACGGTCTTCCACTCCTTCGCGAGAATGCCTTTCCCGAAGGCCTCGGTGAGCTCGTTGATCTGTTTGACGTCTTCTGGTGTGAGCGCCGGACGAGCCTGACTCTCAGAACGCACTGGTAGCAGGCAGAGCCCAACCGCCAAGACGACGAGAGTCAGAGTCTTCATCCTTGCCTTCCCTCCAGAGCCCAGAGCCAAAAGACTAAGTGACCACTATGAAATAAGGTGAAGGAAGCGAGCGGCAGTATAGACGGTCCATGGCTGGAACAACCAATTCAGGGTATGGCTCGGCAGTGAGTGAAAGGCGTTACGATTACGCATGGTGTTGCGAGTCCGTGCGCGCCACGCTGCCGGCTGCGTGCTCATGGCCCTGTGCCTCGGCAGCCTTCCGTTCAGTTGGTCCACGCACGCCGCTCAGCAATCCGCACCCACGTCACCGGTCGCGACGCAAAAAGCTCTGCTCGATCGCTACTGCCTGACCTGTCACACGCAGCGACTCAAAGAACGCGGCACCGTGCCAATCGCGCTCGATTCGCTCGACCTGAGTCAGGTGGGTGCGAACGCTGCGACCTGGGAGAAGGTCGTCGTGAAGATGCGCGCGGGGCTGATGCCTCCGGCGGGCTCGCCGCGACCCGACAAAGCCACGCACGACGGGTTTGCCTCGTGGCTCGAATCCGAGCTCGATCGCAACGGCGCCGCACATCCGAATCCAGGTCGCACCGAGCCCTTTCATCGTCTGAACCGCGCCGAGTATCGCAACGCCATTCGCGACATCCTCGATCTCGACGTCGACGTGACTGCGCTGCTGCCTGCTGACGACGTGAGCTATGGGTTCGACAATATCGCCGGCGTACTCAAGATGTCGCCGACACTACTCGAGCGGTATCTTGCCGCGGCGCAGAAGGTGAGTCGTCTCGCCGTGGGAACACCGCTTCCCGCGCCGAACATCGACTACTTCCGCGTCACCGACGATCTGTCGCAGGACGCACATCTGCCGGGGCTTCCGCTCGGGACCCGCGGAGGCACGTCGATCCGCTATGTGTTCCCGATGGACGGTGAGTACGAGATCAGGCCGCGGCTCACGCGCGACTTGAACGAGAGCCTGCCGCTCTACGCCGAAGATCAGCGGCTCGAGATCAGCATCGACGGTGAGCGGGTGGGTCTCTACACGCTGCCCGGTATCGGCGGTGCCGCGGATACGCCTCCTGAGAGTTCTGAACCAGCACCGGATGCCAGCGCTCCCCCGAATCCCGAATCCCGAACCCCGAATCCCGGTACACAGGCAGCCCGCCCGTCCAGCGATCTCTCAGATTCAACAGGCCGTACGCCTGGGTGCTCGCGAAAGAGCCGCGCGCAATCGAGCCGACGAGTCGTGGAACCTGCGCGTGCCCGTGAAGGCTGGCGCGCGCGATCTCGTCGTGACGTTCATCAACAGCGTGTCGGCGATTGAAGAAACGCCGCGTCTTCCGTTCGAGCGGCCGTTCCCCGCGGGCGTCAATATCCCGGAGACGCGTCGCGGTGCGTACCTGCGCAGCGTTGAAGTGGCCGGTCCATATGATGCGAGTGGACCGGGCGAGAGCCAGAGCCGAAAGAAGATTTTCACTTGCGATGGCACGGGTGGCGATTCGTGCGCACGGACGATCCTGACGACGATCACGCGCCGTGCGTACCGGCGCAACGTCACGACTGCAGACGTCGAGCCGTTCATGGCGTTCTATCGCGAAGGTCGCGCGCAGGGTGGATTCGATGCCGGGATCGAGCACGCGCTCAGGCGTCTGCTCGTGAGCCCCGAGTTCCTGCTTCGCGTGGAGCGCGATCCAGCCAACACCGCGCCAGGCGCGGTCTACTCGATCAGCGACGTCGAGCTCGCGTCGCGCCTCTCATTCTTCCTGTGGAGCAGCGTTCCCGACGATGAGTTGCTGAACCTTGCGACCAAGCGTCAGCTGAGCGAGCCTGCGGTGCTCGCGCGTCAGGTCCGCCGGATGATGGCGGATCCACGAGCGGATGCCTTCGTTCGCAACTTTGCAGGTCAGTGGCTGTTCCTTCGCAACCTCGACGCGGTCGTCCCGGTGCAGAGCGTCTTCCCCGACTTTGACGACGCCCTCAGGCAATCGTTCCGTCGTGAGACCGAGCTCTTCTTCGAGAGCATCGTGCGCGAGAATCGCAGCGCGCTCGATCTGCTGCGTGCCGACTACACGTTCGTCAACGAACGTCTGGCCACGCACTACGGCATTCCCAACATCAAGGGCGAGCACTTCAGGCGCGTCACGCTTCCGGCGGACAGCAAGCGGCGCGGTCTGCTCGGACAGGGAAGCATCCTGACGGTGACGTCGTATCCCGATCGGACATCGCCGGTCGTGCGCGGCAAGTGGATTCTCGAGAACCTGCTCGGGACGCCGCCGCCGCCACCGTTGCCGAACGTGCCGCCATTGCGCGCGACGGATACCTCAGGGGTCGTGTTGCCGATGCGTCAGCGCATGGAGCGGCATCGGTCCAATCCGGTGTGCGCCTCCTGTCACGCGATGATGGACCCGCTCGGCCTCTCGCTCGAGAACTTCGATGCGGTCGGACGATGGCGCACACTCGGCGAGTCGTCCGCCCCGATCGACGCGAGCGGAATGGCGCCCGACGGCACTCGGTTCGACGGCCCTGACGGATTGCGGAGCACCCTGTTGAGGTCGGACCGGTTCGTGTCCACCCTCACGGAGAAGATGCTGACGTACGCACTTGGGCGCGGTCTGGAGTATTACGATGCGCCGTCGGTGCGAGCAATCCTCCGCGGCGCGGCCCAGGACGACTATCGTTTCTCGGGCCTGATTGTCGGGATCGTGCAGAGTGCGCCGTTCAGGATGAGGAAGGTTGAGGGCTGATGTTCATAACCAGGAAAGCGCTTCCTCGACGAACGTTCCTTCGTGGCGTTGGTGCGACGCTCGGCCTTCCGCTCCTCGACGCGATGGTGCCGGCGTTGTCGGCGCTGGCGCAAACAGCGGCGAACCCGGTCAAGCGGCTTGGCTTCGTTTATCTGCCGAACGGCGTCGCGCGGAACTTCACCGGCATCAACTACTGGACGCCGACCGGCGAAGGAACCGGATTCGAGTTGTCGCCAATTCTGAGTCCGCTGGCGCCGTATCGGAATCGGCTGCTCGTCGTCAGCGGACTGGCACAGCATCAGGCCGACGCCTTCGACGATGGAGCCAATGGCGACCATACGCGCGGAACGAGCTCGTGGCTGACCGGGGTGCACTGTAAGCGCACTGAAGGGGCAGACGTTCGTAACGGTGTCTCGGCGGACCAGATCGCGGCGCGACATCTGGGCCAGACGACGGCGCTGCCCTCGCTGGAGCTGGCGATCGATCTCAACTTCCTCGGTGGTCAGTGCGAGAACAGCTACAGCTGCGCCTACCTGAACACGCTCGCGTGGAGCTCGGATACGACGCCGTTACCGACGGAGAACAATCCACGCATCGTGTTCGAGCGGCTCTTTGGCGATGGTGGCACTCTGGAACAGCGCCTGGCGCAGGCGAAGCGCAACCAGAGCATCCTCGACTCGGTGACTGAAGATCTTGCGAAGCTGCAGGCCTCGCTTGGCAGTCGCGATCGCACAACCGTCACGGAATATCTCGACTCGGTACGTGAGGTCGAGCGCCGCATTCAGCGCATCGAATCGCGTGATGCCGCCGAACTCCCGACGCTCGAACGTCCTGCCGGTGTTCCCGATCGCTTCGACGAGCACGTCAAGTTGATGTACGAGCTGCAGTGGCTGGCCTTCCGCTCCGACATGACGCGGGTCGTCACGTTCATGCTGGGTCGCGAGCTGAACTTCCGCACCTATCCGGAGATCGGCATCACCGAAGGGCATCACGGGCTCTCGCACCATCAGGACAACCCGACGCAGCTTGCGAAGTACGCACGGCTCAATACGTATCAGACCGAACTCTTCGCCTGGTTCCTGGACAAGCTGCAGTCAACGCCAGAGGGCGATGGCACGCTGCTCGACCACTCGATGTTCATGTACGGCGCGAGCCTCAGTAACCCGAATCTTCATGCGCACTACGATCTGCCGATCGTTGTGGTTGGAGGCGGCGCAGGAACGTTGCGTGGAGGTCGGCACCTGGTCTACCGCACCGAAACCCCGATGACGAACCTGCTCCTCAGCCTGCTCGAGAAGGCTGGCGTCCCGGCGGAGAAGATCGGAGACAGCACGGGACGGCTCGAGTTGTTGTCAGGCGTATGAAGAACAGAAAACTCCCAACTCCCAACTCCGCAATTCCCAATCTTGGGAGTTGGTTTTCTTGGAGGTTGGGAGTTGTCTTCGCGCTTCTCCTCGTCCTGAGCGCGCGAACCATCGCCGATGCGACACTTGTCGAGGCGGCCAAGAGCGGCGATGCCGCGGCGGTAAAGGCATTGCTCCAGGCGAAGGCCGATGGCAACAGCGCGGAGGCCGATGGCACGACCGCGCTCCACTGGGCCGTGCGTCGTGGGGATCTGGCAACCGTCGATTTGTTGCTGAAGGCCGGAGCGAAGGCGTCCACCGCGAATCGCTACGGCGTCACCCCACTCTATCTCGCCAGCGCGAACGGCGATGCTGTCACGGTCGCGCGACTGCTCGACGCAGGCGCTGACCCGAACACGTCTCTTCCTGACGGCGAGACGGTGTTGATGACGGCGGCACGCACCGGCAACGTCGCGGTGATCAAGGCGCTCGTCGCGCGAGGCGCGAATGTCCGAGCGCGCGAACGACGCAAAGGGCAGGACGCGCTGATGTGGGCGGCGGCCGAGAACAATGCCGCGGCCGTCACGGCATTGATCGAAGCAGGCGCCGATCGCGATAGCCGCTCGAATGGCGGAGCATTCACGCCATTCCTCTTCGCCGTCCGCGGCGGCCACCTCGATTCGTCGCGCGCATTGCTCGATGCCGGAGTCGAGGTCAATCAGCCGCTGTCGGACGGAACCAGCCCCCTGGTCCTCGCGGTGATCAACGCGCACTACGAGCTTGCCGGTCTGCTCCTCGAACGTGGAGCAAACCCGAACGCTGACGCGCAGGGCTGGACCGCCCTTCATCAGATCGCCTGGTCGCGACGTCACAACGCCGGTTTCAATCTGCCTGGGCCGGTGCAGACAGGAAATCTCGACAGCCTCGAACTGGTCAGGCAACTGGTGAAACGCGGCGCCAATGTGAATGCGCGCACGACGAAAGAGCCGCGCGACGGCAATCGCAACATGTTGAATCGCCTCGGTTCGACGGCGTTTCTCATGGCGGCGAAGAACGACGATGTGCCGATGATGCGCGTGCTGCTCGAGGTCGGCGCGGACCCGTCACTGACGACCAACCGCGGGACGACGGCGTTGATGGTGGCGGCTGGCGTCGGCATCTGGGCTCCCGGAGAGAATCCAGGCACGCACGAGGAAGCGCTGGCGGCGATGAAGCTCGCGCTCGAAGCGGGTGGCGGTGACATCAACGACGTCGACATGGATGGCGAAACCACCCTGCACGGCGCGGTCTATCGCGGTGGGAACATGGCCGCGATTCAATTCCTGATCGACAAGGGCGCGAAGCTCGATGTGCGCAACGCCAAGGGCTGGATTCCGCTGACCGTGGCCGACGGTGTCGAATACACGCCGGCCGTGTTGAAGCGCTACCCGGAGGCGGCGGCACTGCTGCGCAAGACGATGCGCGATCGCGGGCTTCCCGTTCCAGAGGGGACGCACAGCCCCGAGGTGGCGCTTGCGCCTCCCACCGCTCAATCGCCATCGCCGGCCACGCGAACGATCTGGGACGGCGTGTTCACGCAGGCGCAGGCCGATCGTGGACGAGATCAGTATCGAAAGTCGTGCGCCTCGTGCCACAAAGCGGATCTCCTCGGGGAATCCGCGGCCCCTCCGCTGGCCGGTCCCGAGTTCTCACAGCGCTGGGTCGGATCGAACGTCGACGATCTGCTGACGACGATCAGGCGATCGATGCCGCAGGACGCGCCAGACAGCCTCGGCACGCCGGCGTACGTGGATCTCGTGAGCTATCTGCTCAGCGTCAACGGGAGTCCGGCCGGCGCGAACGACATGCCGCTGGAATCGGCCGGCCTGAAACAGATACAGTTCACCGCGCGCTAATCAAAGGTCAAAGTTCAAAGGTCAAAGGTTAAAGTGGTCGAAGACTGAAGACTGAAGACCGAGGACTGTGGACTGTGGACTGAGGACTGAGGACCGAACAATGACAACAAAGAGAAGTGTCGTGCTGACAGGTCTGGTCGCGCTCGGTCTCGCCGTGATGATCGGTGGTGCCGCTGCTCAACAGCCTCCGCCCGGCCAGGCACCGCCTGGAGCGGGGCGAGGCCGTGGCCTTGGCGCATTCATGACCGGCAACATCGAAGTCGGTGACACCAAGAACATGAACATGTCGCGTATCAGGTTCGCAGCCGGCGCGCGCACGAACTGGCATATACATTCGGCGGGGCAGTTGCTGCTCGTCGAGGAAGGCAAAGGGCGCCTGCAGGAGATGGGCAGCGCGATCGTTGATATCCCCGCTGGTCAACCTGTCCTCACCAAGCCGAACGTGTTGCACTGGCATGGCGCTGCGCCCGATCAGGCCGCACTGCAGTTCAGTGTCTACAGCGGCACCCTCGATTGGAAAGACCCGGTCACCGACCAACAGTATCTGGGAAAGTAGTGATGCGCCTGACTGCCAGGATCGTTGTTGCCTTCGCACTCGCCATTGTCATTGCCGTTCCGCTCGCCGGGCAGGGGCCGCCGCCAGACACCAAGCTCCCGCCGCTCCCGCATCCGAAGCTCCCTGCCGTCACCTCACAAGACATCCTCGATGGGTTCAAGAATCCATCGCGCTGGCTGACGTTCTCCGGGAACTACAGCGGGCAACGCCACAGTCCGCTCAAACAAATCACGCCGGAGAATGTTCGCCGCCTCGTGCCGCAGTGGACCTTCCAGGCCGAGGGGATGGCGATCGGTCGCGGCTTCGAAGCGACGCCGATCATTCAGGACGGGATCATGTACCTCAGCGGTACCGGCAACTACGCCTGGGCCGTCGACATGCGCAGCGGCCGTCAGATCTGGCGGTACCGTCGCGCGCTCCCACCCGGGCTGACCTACGGCGGTGGCAATCCCGCAAACCGCGGCATGGCCATCCTCGGCGATCGGTTGTTCATGGGCACGCTCGACGCGCATCTCATCGCGCTCGATCGTTACAGCGGCGAAGTGCTCTGGGATGTCGCGGTGGACGACTTCAAGACCGGCCATGCAATCACGGGTGCGCCGCTCGTCGTCAAGGACAAGGTCATCGTGGGTAACGCGGGCGGTGACTTGCCGACGCGCGGATTCCTCGACGCCTACGATCCCGCGACCGGCAAGCGCCTCTGGCGCTTCTATACGATTCCGGCGGCCGGTGAGCCCGGCAGCGAGACATGGTCGGATGCAACCGTTCTCCCGCGCGGCGGCGGCGCAACGTGGATGACCGGCAGCTACGACCCCGATCTGAATTTGATCTAC
The DNA here is from genome assembly GCA_963818645.1 of uncultured Acidobacteriota bacterium. Taxonomy (GTDB): domain Bacteria; phylum Acidobacteriota; class Vicinamibacteria; order Vicinamibacterales; family UBA2999; genus Gp6-AA40. The sequence continues at coordinate 56,309 of CAWFTF010000014.1, forward strand.
TGGGGAACGGGTAATCCGCAGCCCGATTACTACGGGCTCGATCGACAGGGCGACAACCTGTACACAGCGTCGCTCATCGCCGTCGATGCGGACACGGGCAAGCTGAAGTGGCACTTCCAGTTCACGCCGCACGATCTGCACGACTGGGATTCGAATCACGTGCCTGTGCTCGCCGACGCCACGATCGGAGGCCGGGCGCGCAAGGTCGTGATGGTGGCCAATCGCAATAGCTTCTTCTACGTGCTCGACCGCGAGACCGGAAAGCTCATTCTCGGCAAGCCATACAACGGCACGCAGTGGGCGCGCGAACTCGGACCAGATGGAAAGCCGATGGTGTTGAGCAATGGCGCCATCTTCCCGGGGGAGACGCAAGAGCCGCCATGCGTTCCCGATTTCCGCGGTGGTACCAACTTCAATCCGCCGTCCTACGATCCATCGCTCCAGTTGTTCTTCGTGATGGCACGCGAGACGTGCGCGATCTACACGCCCATCAAGCAGGAGATGGTGCCCGGTCGTGTGTTCATGAGCGGCGGCATGCGCAAGCTGCCCGAACCGGACTACGGCGCCGTGCGCGCGCTCGACGTCCAGACCGGAGCGATCAAGTGGGAGTTCAAGCTTCCGACGCCGTCGCTTGCCGGAGTCATGTCAACGGCGGCCGGACTCGTCTTCGCGGGCGACAACGAGGGGAACTTCAACGCGTTCGACTCGCGCACGGGCAAGCAGCTCTGGTCGTATCGAATGGGCTCACTCATCTGGGGTGCGGCGCCGACGACCGTCATGCTCGACAAGCGTCAGCTCGTTCTTCTGCCGTCGGGAAATACGCTGGTCGCGTTCGGATTGATGGAACCCTAAGCAACTCCCAATGGCCGACTCCCAATTCCCAATGTTGAACTCCCAGAGACCAACTCCTCCGCCTTCGCGCGCCGATTCTCGTCCGCGCTTCGGCGAGACCTGGCGGCAACTCCCAAATCGGAGTTCGGGTGTTCGCTGTGGCGGCACTGACTCTCGTCGTTGCATCGTTCGCGTTCGCCCAGGCGCCGCGTTCGTCACCGCCGGTGCCAGCGCTGCCGCAGACGTTCTTCTCGTCCGAGCTTCCGATCCGCGTTGTTCCCGTGGCCACCGGGCTCTCGCATCCGTGGAGTCTCGCCTTTTTGCCCGACGGCAACATCCTCGTCACGGAGCGTGAAGGTCGTCTGCGAATCGTTCGCAATGGCACGCTCGATCCGACGCCGATCGCCGGGACGCCGCAGGTGTTCGCGCGCGTGCTCGCCGGTCTGCTCGACGTCGCGCTACACCCACGGTTCGCGGAGAACCACGTCATCTACCTGAGTTACTCGAAGGCTGGTGAGAACAACCTCACGACCACTGCGCTCGCGCGCGCGCGTCTTCGACGGCACGTCGCTGAAGGACGTCAAAGACATCTTCGTCTCGAACTCGTGGAGCAAGTCGAACACGAACTACGGCGGGCGCATCGCATTCGACCGGGCCGGCCTGCTGTATCTCACCGTCGGCGAACGCCAGGAGCAGGATCGCGCGCAGAAGCCTGGCGACCACGGCGGCAAGGTGCTGCGTCTTCGTGACGACGGGAGCGTGCCGCCGGACAATCCGTTTGTCGGGAAGCAGGGATACCTGCCGGAGATCTACTCGCTCGGGCATCGCAGCCCGCAAGGATTGGCGATGAATCCGGCGACCGGAGCGCTGTGGGAGAACGAGCACGGTCCGCTCGGCGGCGATGAGCTGAACATCATCCAGGCGGGGAAGAACTACGGCTGGCCGCTCGTGACATTCGGCACTGACTACGACGGCACGAAGGTCAGCGACTCGACGTGGCGCGCCGATCTCGAGGCACCGTTTGTCTACTGGGTGCCTTCCATCGCGGTTTCCGGGCTGACGTTCTATACCGGCGATCGGTTTCCGGCATGGAAGGGCAACGTCTTCGTCGGCGCGATGTTCCAGGGCCGCACGCGTGGCACAGGCCACATCCAACGCATCGTCATCAACCAGGCGGGCCGCCCGATCAATCGCGAACCGCTGCTCACTGAACTGCGGCAGCGCATCCGCGACGTGAGGCAGGGACCCGATGGGTTGCTGTATGTGCTCACGGACGAAGACGCGGGCATGCTGCTGCGTATTGAACCAGGTAATTGAGGCTGCATATGCGTGATCACGACACACCGAGGCACAGAGGCACAGAGAATTCTTATAGGTTTTCTCAGTGCCTCGGTGCCTCTGTGTGTTGGATTCTGTGGTTGGCGCTGTTAGTTGCCCCGGCCTCGGTATGGGCACAACTCGCCTCACCCAACAAGGCGGGTGTCTCGATGGGACACCTCCACTACGTCGTGAAGGACATCGAGGCGAACAAGCGCTTCTGGATCGCGCTCGGAGGAACGCCCATCGTCGACGGCGACGGCACGTCGCCTGGTGAGATTTCCCGATGTTGTCATCATGCTCACCCAGGGCGAGTCCTCCGGCGGTACTGAGGGCTCGGTTGTCAATCACGTCGCGTTTCGTGTGCAGACGTTTGCCGCTGTCGAAGCGGCCGGGTTGAAGGTGGCTCGTCTCGCGAATTTCCCTGGCGTGGGATCGACGATGACGCCAGAGGGCGAGCGGATCGAGTTGTTCGAGAACGCGCGCGCTCAACCTGACGTTCACGCAGGACGCCGGCTATCAGGACGCGGTGGCGGACCGGCACAACCACCCGCTCCCGATTCCGGTGGCGTTCCATCACATCCATCTGTACGTGCCCGCCGGAAAGGTGGCCGAGGCAAAGGCGTGGTACACGAAGATGTTTGGCGGTGTCCCCGGCAAGCGTTCGAACTACGACGCCGTCGATTTGCCCGGCGTCAACTTCAATTTCAGCGAGGCGCCGAAGCCGACGGTGCCACTGAAGGGCCGGATGCTGTCGCACATCGGGTTGGAGGTCCAGAACATCGAGGCGTTCTGCCGGCGCCTTGAAGGCCTCGGTGTAACCTTTGAACGCCCCTGTTCAAAGGGCGAGGATGGCGGCCTTCTGACCGATCCGTGGGGCACGTCGATCTCGTTGAGCGAAGGGCTGAGAGCCGTGGCCCTTGAGCCCTCCCGGAGGTAGTCATGGGCGTCCGCCATTTGTGGTCAGGCCTGACTGTGGCATGCGCAGCCGCGTTGATCGCGGTGACGGGCGCTCCGCTCCTCGGGTCAGAGTGCACCGCGAACACCGTGGGGCGATCCCGACCTTCAGGGGACGTACACCAACACTTACGAGAACGGCACGCCGCTCGAGAGGCCCGACGAGTTTGCGGGACGCACGCTCGACCAGGTGAAAGGCGAGGAGCTTGCCAACATCAGGCGTTCCATCCAGAAGCGAACCATCGGTGCGTTCCTCGGGCCCGAGCACGCGCCCGACAACTGGTGGCAGGACAATCTGTATCTCGATCGCGGCAGCCAGGCCTGGCTGGTCATCGATCCGCCTGACGGCAAGATTCCGCCACTGACGGCTGACGCGCAGAAGAAAGCGCAGGCGCGCGCTGCCGCTCGCAAGGCGAGCACGCGCGGACCGGCCGACTCGTACGAAGATCGCAGTCTCTACGACCGCTGCATCACGCGCGGCCTGCCGGGTTCGATGATGCCGGCGATTTACGGAAACCAGTATCAGATCGTCCAGGCGCCCGGTTACGTGGCAATCCTCTACGAGATGATTCACGAGACCCGCGTGATTCCTCTCGACGGGCGCGGGACGATCGGGACGAGCATCACGCAGGACATGGGCGATGCGCGCGGACGTTGGGACGGCGACACGCTCGTCGTGACGACGAAGAATTTCAAGGATCGCAGCGTGTACCGCAACGCCAACGCAGACACGCTCACGCTGACGGAGCGCTTTCAGCGCATCGCTCCGGACAAGGTGCGCTGGACGGTGACGGTTGACGATCCCGCAACGTGGACGAAGCCGTGGACGTTCGCGCTTCCGCTCACGGCCGATCCCAATCCGGTCCCCCTCTACGAGTGCCACGAAGGCAACTACGGTTTGAAGAACATCCTCAGCGCCGCGCGCGCAGAAGAACGACAGAAATGATCAGGTCAACTCCCAACTCCCAACATCTGACGCTGGTCCAACTCCCAGGCGTTCTTGTTTGGGAATTGGGAGTTGGTCATTGGGAGTTGACAAGGAATGTTTGAAACGAAAGCTCTTGCCTCTTACGTCGTCAAGAACCGTTGGGAAGACATTCCCGAAGATGTCCGCCATGAAGCCAAACGCGCGCTGATCAACGTCATTGGCTGCGCAATCGGTGGCAGCCCGCATCCGGCGGTCACAGCCGCCATTCGTGCGCTCTCACCGTTTTCCGGTGAGCGCACCGCGAGCATCGTCGGCCGCCCCGAGCGGCTCGATCCGCTGCACGCGTCCTTGATGAACGGCATCAGCTCCCACGTCGAGGACTACGACGACACGACACCCAAGAACTACAGTCACACCAGTTCACCGGTGAGCTCTGCGCTCCTGGCGTACGCGAGCGCCAATCGCGTGCGCGGTCGTGACTTCGTCGAAGCCTTCATCCTCGGCTTCGAGGCTGCGTCACGAGTTGGCAACGTCGTCTATCCGGCGCACTACGACGTCGGGTGGCACATGACCGGCACGATTGGCGTTTTCGGCGCCGCCGCCGGTATCGGCAAGCTGATTGGTCTCAACGAGCAGCAGATGGTATGGGCGCTCGGACTGGCTGCGACGCAGTCCGCCGGCCTGCGCGAAATGTTCGGGTCGATGGGAAAGGCGTTTCACCCCGGCCGGTCGGCGCAGAACGGCTACGCCGCCGCGCTTCTCGCACAGGCTGGCTTCACCTCGGGCGAGCATGGCATCGAAGGACCGCGGGGGTTTGCGCATGTGCTCGCGGCAACCCGCGATCTGTCGAAGATCACCACTCGACTCGGGGTGGATTTCGATCTGCGAGAGAACACGTACAAGCCGTTCCCGTGTGGCATCGTCAATCACCCGACCATCGACGGCGCGATTCAGATCCACGACGAGCATCGTCCCGATCCAGCGTCCATCGTTGCCGTCAGGCTTCGGGTCGCGCCGCTGGTGCTCGACCTGTGCAACCAGCAGAACATCACGAAAGGACTCCAGGGCAAGTTCTCCGTGTATCACGGCGCGGCGGTCGGACTGGTGCGCGGCAAGGGCGGTCTGCGCGAGTACACCGACGAAGCGGTGAACGATCCTGCCATCAAGCGTGTGCGAGAGCTGACGACGGCGACAGGCGATCCGTCCGTCACCGAGGATCAGGTGCACGTAGAGGTCGAACTGCGCGACGGCCGCAAGCTCTCGAAGCTCGTCGAGCAATCACTCGGCAACATCCATCGTCCGCTCACGGACAAGCAGCTCGAAGAGAAGTTCCGCGATCAGGCAATCCTCGTCCTGCCGGCGCCCGAGGTCGAGTCCGTGATCCAGTTGTGCTGGAAGATCGATCAACTGGACGATGTCGGCGAGCTGGTGACGGCGACCGTTCCCGCGGCCGCTTCTGTCGTATAGGCCGTGCGGCATTCGTCCTTCGGCATCGTCATCGCGGTGCTCGTCGTGGGCTGCGGGAGCGAGCAATGGCCGAGTCCGCCCGTCGTCGAGCAGACGAAGTACGAGGCTGACTATCGCGCGTGGCGCGAGACGCAGCAGGGGCTGATCAGCGACGCCCTGTCCATCGTCGGTGTCTGGCCGCTCGACGAGGGAGAGACGGCGTTCGGCTCCGACGAGACCCTTCCGATCGTTCTTCCTCTCAACAGCCAGCCGAATCGCGCGGGGGTGCTTCGACGTGACGGCGCGATGATCAGCGTCGTCCCGTCCCCTGACTCTGCGCTTCGACTTGCCGACGGCCGTCCCGTGAGGGAGGCCATGACCCTGGAGCATGAGGTCTGGATCGACTCGCTGCTGCTCTATGTGGCTGATGCCGGCGACGAGCGCCGTTGGCTGACCGCGCGCGACATGAAGCATCCCGCCATCACGACCCCGCCGTCGCTCGAAGCGTATCCGCTTGACCCGAAGTGGAGAGTGTCGGCTCGCTTCGATGCGTTTCAGACGCCGACGCCGGTGCAGGTTTCCGATGTTCGGGGCGGTGCGATGAACTTTCTCGCGCTCGGGCAGCTGGTGTTCCGCCTGAACGAGAAGGAGCATCGGCTCACCGCATTCGGCGAGCCGGGCGGCGGCGAATTCTTCGTGATGTTCAAGGACCCGACGAACCTGACGACGACCTACAGCGGCTACCGGATCCTGACTCCCGCCCTGGTGAACGGCGGCGAATGGACCGTCATCGATTTCAACTTCGCCTTCAACCCGCCGTGCGCGTACTCGCGCTACACGCTGTGCCCGCTGCCGCCTTCCGAGAACAAGGTGCCGGTGGCGATTGAGGCTGGATTGAAGCGCCTGCCCTCGGTTCAGGGCTACTCACCCTCCTGACACATGGCAGCAGGAGACGAGCTCGTCGACTTCGTCCGCGATGCGCTCGGTCGCGGTGCGCCGCGTCCTCAGATCGAGGAGGCGCTTCGCAAGGGCGGTTGGACTGCGGATCAAATCCGTGGCGCGCTGGCCGCGTTCGTCGACGTCGACTTTCCCGTTCCCGTGCCGCGCGCGCGTCCATATCTCTCGGCACGCGAGGCGTTCATCTACCTCGTGCTCTTCGGCACGCTCTATGCGAGCGCGTTCCACCTGGGCGGCCTGATCTTCGACATCATCAACCTCAGGTTTCCCGATCCGGCCCAGGAGTCGGAAAACTACTCCACCTACATCCGCGAGTCGATGCGTTGGTCGATCTCGTCGCTGATCGTGGCCTTTCCGGTGTTCTTGTATTTGTCGTGGACGACCGAGCGCGAGGTGAAGCGCGACCCGGTGAAGCGCGCCTCGAAGGTGCGCCGCTGGCTGACGTATTTGACGCTCTTCGCATCGGCGTGCGCGCTCATCGGCGATGTCACGACGCTGGTCTACAACGCGCTCGGCGGCGAGCTGACGATCAGATTCGTTCTGAAGGTCGTCACGGTGGGACTCATTGCCGGCACGGCGTTCGTGTACTACCTCCGCGATCTTCGTCAGGACGAAGTGGAGAGCGCGCGGTAGTCATGTCCGGCAAGCGCGCGCTCGTCGGTATTCTGGTGATTGTCGTGGCGATTGTGGTGGTCAGGGGCATCATGATCATCGGGTCGCCGAGTGAGGAGCGCACGCGCCGAATCGATTCGCGGCGAGTAAACGACCTTCAGCGGATCTCGCGGTCGGTCGAGATCTACCACACGAGGCATCGACAGGTGCCGGCCTCGCTCGAGGAACTGGCCAGGGAGCCGGGGCTCGCGAACGTGGCACGCGATCCCGTCACCGGTCAGCCCTACGGCTATCGTGCGTCCAATGCGACGAGCTATGAGCTTTGTGGCACGTTCGATCGCGAGACCGCCGACAGCCGGGCTCAGGACTTCTGGGCACACGGTGCCGGGGAGCAGTGCTTCACGCTGAACATCAAGCCATGACGGCGGGCCTGCCTTCCGGTGGAGTCGGGATCGACGCGAGTTCGTGCCGCGTGAGTCAGAGTAAAATTCCGGCTTCGATGACCCAGACCGGGACAACCACAGCCGCAGCGGACGCGGAGCGCCGCGTCTTCGCCAAGATCGGGTGGCGGCTGATGCCAATCCTGATCCTCGCCTACATCTTCAACTATCTCGATCGCAACAACGTCGGCTTTGCCGGGTTGACGATGAACCAGGCGATCGGGTTGACGGCGACCCAGCTTGGTTTCGGCGCCGGGGTGTTCTTCATCGCCTACTGCCTGCTCGAGGTTCCCAGCAACCTTGCTCTCTATCGCGTCGGTGCGCGCGTGTGGCTGTCGCGCATCATGATCTCGTGGGGGCTTGCGTCGGCGGCAACGGCTTTTGCGGTGGGACCGAGCAGTTTCTACGCGTTGCGATTGCTGCTCGGCGCTGCGGAGGCCGGTTTCTTCCCGGGGGTCGCCTTCTATCTCGGCACCTGGTTTCCCGCGCAGTATCGGACGCGGATGATCGCGTGGTTCATGGTGGCGATTCCGGTGTCGTCCGTCATTGGCGGACCGGTATCGGGCTGGTTGTTGGGCATGCACGGCGTCGCCGGGATCGCGGGATGGCAGTGGCTGTTCATCATCGAAGGACTGCCGGTCGTGCTGATCGGCATCAGCCTGCTCTGGTTGCTCGCCGACCGGCCCGAGGACGTGTCGTGGTTGTCCGACGAAGAGCGCCGCATCGTCCGCGATCGGCTGCAGGCTGAACGACGTCCGCGCGAGGTTCGCCACCTCGGAGCGGCGATACGTGACGTGCGCGTGATCCTCCTCGCGCTCACGCAGTTCGGCTTTCTGGTCGGCTCGTACGCCATCGGGATCTTCCTGCCGTTGATGCTGCGCGAAGGCAAGCTCACCGACGTCGAGATCGGATTTGTGAGCAGCGCCTGCTACGTCGTTGCGGTGATCGGGATGATCCTGTGGGCCCGCCATGTCGACCGTGGCGCCAGCAAGGTCGTCAACCTGGCCCTCTCGTGCGTGCTCTCGGCGTGTGGATTCCTCGGGGCGATTCTGTTTTCGGGGAACTTCTGGGTGTCGGTGGCGATGATGGCTCTCGCCATCACGGGTATCAATGGTGCGCGCGCGATCTTCTGGACGATTCCGCCGCGATTCCTCACCGGTGTGGCTGCGGCCGGCGGACTGGCTTTCATCAATTCCATTGGCACGACCGGCGGATTCGTCGGGCCGTACGTGATGGGGTGGCTCACGGACGAGACCGGATCGTTCAACGCAGGTCTGCTGGCGATGAGCGGGTTCCTGATCCTGGCGGCCGTGCTCGCGTGGTCGCTGCGCCGCTACGCACCGGGGGAGTGATCGTGACGCTTGCCAGTCAGCTCGGAGAGTGGGTTTCGCGCGTTCGATTCGAGGACCTTCCCCACGATGTGGTCGAGGCGACGAAGTGTCGCATCCTTGATGTGATCGGGCTGGCACTCGCGGGGGAAGGCACGAGATTCGGCCGGGCGATTCGCGCGGGCACTGTTGCCATCTCGCCGCAGGGGCCGTGCCGGATCCTTGGCAGCGGAGACAACGTTGGCCTTACGCACGCCGCGTTTGCCAACGCATCGTTCCCTCAGGCGCTCGAGTTCGACGACACGCACAACGAGTCGATCGTGCACATGAGCAGTCCGTCGGTGGCGGCGATGCTGGCGCTGTCCGAAACGCGAGAGGTGACCGGTCGAAATGCGATTCTCGCGATCGCGATCTCGAGTGAGATCGCGTGTCGCGTCGGGGTCGTCGCGCCCGGGCAGTTTCATCGACGCGGCTTTCATCCCACCGGGTTGTTCTCACCATTCGGCGTCGCGTACGGAGCAGGAAAGCTGCTCGGTCTCGATGCGCAGGCGCTCGCATATGCAGCGGGCACGTGCGGAAGTTTTGCGGCGGGGACCCTCGAATGCTGGGTCGACGGGACCGATACGAAGTTCCTGCACTCGGGGTGGGCGGCGCAGGGCGGTTTGTCAGCGGCGATGTTGGCAAAGGCCGGCGTGACCGGACCGCCGAAGGTGTTCGAAGGCCGCTTCGGTTTGTTCGCGTCGCACCTTCAGGATGCCGCGGCCACCAAGCGCTTCGAGCGGATCACCGACGGGCTCGGAACTCATTGGGAGAGCCGTTACTCCTCCTTCAAGCCTTTTCCCGCTGCGCACGTGCTGCATCCCTACATCTCGGCGATTCTTCGTCTCCGGGATCAGGGCCTCGAGGCGTCGGCTGTCGCGCGCATCGAATGCCCCGTTGCCGAGTTCAACGTGTCGATCGTGTGTGAGCCTGTCGAGGAGAAGCGTGCGCCAGCATCGCAGGCGCACTGCCGCGTGTGCCTCCAGTACACGCTGGCTGAGGCTCTTCATTGCGGAAGGCTCGGTCGCGATGCCTACGAGGACAAGAATCGACTGAATCCGGAGATTCTGGCGCTGGCCCGCACGGTTGACTACTACGTGGACCCTGAGTTCCCCGGGCCTGGTCGCTTCAAGGGCGCGGTCCGGGTGACGCTCAAGGATGGCCGGGTGCTCACCGAGGTTGAGGAGTTCAACCGCGGCTCGGCCGAGAATCCGATGACCGAGTCTGAGCTGCGGGCGAAATTCGACGACAACGCCGGCGACGTGTTGACATCGGAGGAGCGCGATCGTCTTGCGCACGAGATCGGACAGACGGAGAATCTCCCAGACGTGTCGAGACTTGTCGGAATGTCCATCAGAGGTGTCGAATGACTCGCTGGGTTCCATTCGTCCTGACCGCTTGCGCGCTGTTGTTGCTCTCGCACGGGTCCGCGTCAGCCCAGGCATCGCGGACGCCGTGGGGCGATCCCGATCTGCAGGGCTCGTACACGAACAGCGACGAGAGCCTGATCCCGATGGAGCGTCCGGATACTCTCAGCGGGAAGTCGCTGTCGGACATCAGTGCAGCCGAACTCGAGAAGCTGAACGAACAGCGCAACGACGATCGCGTCGAGGCGGACAAGCAGCGCTGGGAGCTGCGCAGCCCGCTCCATTGGTTCGAGAACCACAACCCAAGGAACAGCCGCGCCTGGCTCGTCGTCGATCCGCCGGACGGCAAGATTCCGCCGCAGACCGCCGAGGCGAAGGCTCGCGCGACGGCGCGTGCCCAGGCGCGAAAAGGTCGCGGCGATGCGGACTCGTACGAAGATCGCAGCCTCTACGATCGCTGCATCACCCGGGGCCTGCCCGGCTCGATGATGCCGGCTATCTATGGCAACTCGTACGAGATCGTGCAGGGCCCGGGCTACGTCGCCATCTGGTACGAGATGGTCAATGAGCTTCGCGTCATCCCGCTTGACGGCCGTCCGCATGTCGCGCCGACGATGCGGTCCTACATGGGCGACGCGCGTGGACACTTTGAAGGCGAGACGCTCGTCATCGAGACGACGAACTTCACCGACAAGGTGCCGTATCGCGGTTCCAGCGAGAGCCTCACGCTGACCGAACGCTTCACGCAGCGCTCACCGGGCGTTGTCGAATGGGCGGTCACCTTCGATGATCCGCACACGTGGACGCGGCCGTGGACGTTCGCCATGAACCTCACGAAGAACCACCGAGCCTCCCTTTGAGTACGCGTGCCACGAGGGCAACTACGCCATGCGCAACATGCTCGGGATCGCGAGGCAGGAGGAGAAGGCGGCGGAGCCTTCCCGGTAAGAGATGACAACTCCCAACTCCCAAGGATCCAACTCCCAACGACGTTGGGAATTGATCTGATGGACCTCGCCGGTTCGCTTCGCCGGTATTTCGGACACACCGCGTTTCGCGACGGACAGCAGGAGCTGGTCGAGACAGTCCTGGCGGGACGGGATCTGCTGGCGGTGATGCCGACCGGATCCGGCAAGTCGCTCGGATTCCAGTTGCCGGCGCTCCTGCTGCCAGGCACGACCCTCGTGGTCTCGCCCCTCATCTCGCTGATGAAGGACCAGGTCGATGAGTTGAATCGGCGTGGCATCCGCGCTGCGGCACTGCATTCCGCCTTGTCGAGCGACGCCCGCCGCGACGCCCTTCAACAGGCGCGAACGGGCGAGTGTCAACTGCTCTACGTCGCGCCCGAGCGATTCGCGTCCGACTATTTCCTTCGCACACTCCAGGACATTTCAATTTCACGTTTTGTCATCGACGAGGCGCATTGCGTGTCGGAGTGGGGGCACGACTTCAGGCCTGACTACCGGCGACTGAAAGAAGCCGCCGGCGTGTGTCGCCGCAGTGACGGTCGCGCCGGCCGTCCGCCGATGGCGGCGTTCACGGCCACTGCCACGCCGGAGGTGCGTGAGGACATCGTCCTGCTCCTCGGCCTCGATGCCCCGCAGGTCGTGGTGGCCGGATTCGATCGCCCGAACATTTCTCTCTCAGTGCGGCCCGTGTCGGGCGACATCGAGAAGCATCAGTTGTTGCCGCAACTGATCGGGAGCGGACGAGCGCTCGTCTATGCCGCGACGCGGAAGAAGGCCGAGGCGGCAGCCGAGACGCTGATGGCGGCAGGCATCGACGCCGCCGCATATCATGCCGGCCTCGTCGATACCGAACGCTCCGGGGTTCAGGAGCGTTTCACGGCCGGCTCCCTCCGCATCGTCTGTGCGACGAACGCGTTCGGCATGGGCATCGATCGGCCCGACGTCGAGACGGTGGTGCATCTGGACATCCCCGGATCGCTCGAGGCGTACTACCAGGAGATCGGCCGCGCTGGGCGCGATGGACGCCAGGCGATCGCAACGCTGCTCTGGAACTACGTCGATGTGCGGACGCGCGAGTTCCTGATCGACCGCGAGAACGAGGAGGATGCGGAGCGCGAGGCCCGGCGGCCAGACCCGGCTGAAGTCGGCCGGCGGAAGGAACTCGATCACAAAAAGCTGCGCCGGATGGTGTCCTACGCGGACACGTCTGCATGTCTGCGGGCAACCATCCTCCGGTATTTCGGTGATGCCGCCGCGAAAGAGCCGTGCGGCTCGTGCGGCAACTGCAGCCGGCTCCAGCCGATTGGCGACGATGACCGGCTGCTCGTTCGAAAGATCCTGTCTGGCGTCGCACGCGCCGGTGAGCGCTATGGCCGGCGCAAGATCGCCGCGATGCTGGCTGGTGAAGTCGCCGATCTGCCTGAGATGCTGGTGGGTCTGTCCACGACGGGGTTGTTGCGCGAGATGCCAGTCGCGATGGTCGAACGTTGGATCGACGTCGCCACTGCTGCCGGCCTGTTGAGTCCGTCCGACGACAAGTATCGAACGCTCTCGCTGACAGCGGTCGGACGCGACGTGATGACCGGTCGCGTCCAGGACGTGCTGATCGCAGCGCCCAGAGATAAGCCGGCGCCCTCAGCGCGAAAGAAATCCCGTAAGACGCGCGCGGATGCAGCCCCATCTCGTCGGAGCCGCAGCAGCCGATCGTCGATGCCCTTCGCGCGTGGCGCCTCGACGAGGCGAGGCGGAATGCCATCGCGCCCTTTGTGGTCCTGCACGATCGCACGCTGATTGCCATCGCATCCGAGCTCCCCGGCTCGCCTGGCGAGTTGAGCTCGATCCCTGGCATCGGCCCGGCCAAATTGGCCAGTTATGGCGACGCAATCTTGAACATCGTCAAAGGGTCACGCTAAGTGTCGAGCAGGAGCGAAGCGCCGCTCCGCGAGTCGTGGCTCAAGGTGGCGATTCCGCTCGCTCTCGGCGCGATCGTCCTGCTCGCGCCCACGCCGGCCGGGCTGCCGGTCAACGCGTGGCGATACTTCGCGCTCTTCGTCACCGTGATCGCGGGGCTCATCACCGAGCCGATTCCGCCAGCGATCATCGGCATGGGCGGCGTCATCGTCGCCGCCGCACTCGGCCTCGTCCGCGAGACACCTGCGCAATCAGCGCAATGGGCGTTGAGCGGATTCGCTAACGCAACCGTGTGGCTGATCTTCGCGGGCTACATGTTTACGCTTGGGTATACGCAGACGGGACTCGGCAGGCGCATCGCCCTGCACCTCGTTCGTCTGCTCGGGCATCGCACGCTCGGCCTGGGCTATGCCGTGACGCTGGCCGATCTGGCACTCGCGCCGTTCACGGCCTCGGCAACCGCACGCAGCGCCGGGACCGTCTACCCGATCGTTCGCCAGATCCCCGAGCTCTATGCGTCGCGTCCTGACGATGGGACCGCGAGAAGGTTGGGGGCGTACGTGTTGTACACGGCGCTCGTGGCCAGCATGATTACGAGCAGCATGTTCGTGACCGCGCTGGCGCCGAACACACTGGCCGTCAGTGTGATGCGTCAGACCGCAGGCGTAACCGTCTCCTGGTTTGACTGGTTCATCGGCTTCGCGCCAGTTGGCGTCACGCTGATCGCGCTCATGCCGTTGCTGCTCTACAAGATCTATCCGCCGGAGATTCGCAGCGCACCCGAGGTGCCGCGTTGGGCGGCAGAACAGCTGCGCGCGATGGGTGCGATGTCGCGCAAGGAGTTCACACTGCTCGTCCTTGTGTGCTTCGCGCTGGCACTGTGGATTGTTGCCACCGCGTATGTAGATCCCGCGGTGACGGCGATGCTCGTCGTGCTGCTGATGGTGATCAGCGGCGTCGTGTCATGGAACGACGTGATCGGGCATTCGCAAGCATGGAACATCCTGATCTGGTTTGCGACGCTCGTGACGCTCGCCGGCGGACTGGCGGAAACGAAGTTTCTCGATTGGCTCGTGCAGTCGCTCGCACCCACGCTCCGGAATTTCAGCACTGGGGCAGCCGTTGTGTCTGTCGTGGGGGTGTATTTCTTCCTCCACTACTTCTTCGCCAGCATCACTGCGCACGCGGCGAGCATGCTGCCCGTCTTCATCGGCCTGGCGATCACGATCCCGGGGCTGTCGCCCAAGGAATGGGCGTTGCTGCTGTCGTACCCGCTTGGACTCATGGGAGTCCTGACCACGTACAGCGCCGGTCACAGTCCGATCTACTACGGGAGCGGCTACATCAGCCGGCAGGCATTCTGGGTGCTCGGATTGATCCTTGGCATCTTCTTCCTCACGACGCATCTGCTCATTGCCGTTCCCTGGCTGAACTACCTGGGTTTCTGAGATGTCCGTAAGCGATATCAATCCGAGGTCCGCCGAGTACTCGGATTACCGCCGTGCCGTTCGTGAACTCTGTTCGGGCTTCGACAGCGGCTACTGGCGATCGCTCGACGAGCGCGCCGAGTATCCCGAAGCGTTCGTAAAGGCGCTGACCGATGCCGGCTGGCTCGCTGCGCTCATTCCCGAGGAGTACGGCGGCGGCGGACTCGGTGTGACGGAAGCTTCGGTCATTCTCGAAGAGATCAATCGATCGGGCGCGAACTCGGGTGCGTGCCACGCGCAGATGTATGTGATGGGCGCGCTCGTTCGACACGGTTCTGACACGCAGAAGCGCGCCTACCTGCCAGACATCGCCGCCGGACGACTTCGGCTTCAGTCGTTTGCCGTCACCGAACCGACAACCGGCACAGACACGACGAAGACCAAGACCGTTGCCGTCCGCCGAGGCGACCACTACATCGTCAACGGGCAGAAAGTGTGGATTTCGCGGATTCAGCATTCCGATCTGATGCTGCTGCTGGCGCGGACGACGCCGCTGCCGGAGGTGAAGAAGAAGACGGAAGGGCTGTCGTTGTTTCTGGTGGACCTGCGAGGTGCGGAGCATCGCGGCATGAGCGTGCGCCCCATCCGCAACATGGTGAACCACGAGACCAATGAAGTGTTCTTCGAAGACTTCGAGGTGCCGGCCGGGAATCTGGTCGGACAGGAGGGACAGGGGTTCCGCTACCTGCTCGATGGGATCAATGCCGAGCGCATTCTCATCGCTGCCGAATGCATCGGCGACGGATTCTGGTTCATCGACAAGGCCCGCCTCTACGCGAACGAGCGCATCGTCTTCGATCGGCCAATCGGGAAGAACCAGGGAATCCAGTTCCCGTTAGCGAGAGCTTACGCGAACATCCGTGCCGCGGATTTGATGCGCTACGAAGCGGCTCGCCTGTTCGATGCCGGGGGCGCTGCAGGGCCGGAAGCGAACATCGCGAAGATGCTCGCCGCCGACGCGAGCTGGGAGGCAGCGAATGCCTGCCTTCAGACGCTGGGTGGTTTCGGGTTCGCCGCCGAGTACGATTGCGAGCGGAAGTTCCGTGAAACGAGGCTCTACCAGGTCGCGCCTATTTCTACGAACCTGATCCTGTCTTACATTGGCGAGCACGTGCTCGGCATGCCACGATCCTTCTGAGATGACATCTGACTCCATCACGCGATTGACGCGCAGCATGCTGTTCGTGCCGGCCTCGCGCCCGGCGATGATTCCGAAAGCCGCCGCGAGCGCCGCCGACTCGGTGTGCATCGATCTCGAAGACGCCGTCGCTCCTGACGAGAAGCCGGCGAGTCGGGCGAACGTCGTCCACGCGCTCAAGGAGATCGACTTCGGCCGTCGCGTGCGCATGGTCCGCATCAACGGCCTCGACGGGCCGTTTGCGTATCGGGATCTCATCGAGATCGTCGAAGCCGCTGGTGACCGACTCGACCTGATCATGATTCCCAAGGTCGGGTCGGCGCGGGATGTCGTGTTCGTGGACATGTTGCTCTCGCAGATCGAAGCGAGCACGCGACACCCGCGGCGCATCGGGATCGAGGCACAGATCGAAACTGCCGCGGGCTATCTCTATGCGAGAGAGATCGCTGAAGCGTCGCCACGGCTCGAGGCGCTCATCTTCGGTGCAGGCGACTACGCTGCGTCGATGCGGATGCCATCGGCTGCCATTGGGGAGCGTGACGCGCACGACGAGATCTATCCCGGGCACCGCTGGCATGCCGTGATGCACACCATCGTCGCTGCCGCGCGCGCCAACGGGCTTCGCTGCATGGACGGGCCCTATGCGGGGTTCAAGGACACGGCGGGTCTCGAGCGTGCCTGTCGCATCGCGCAGGCGCTCGGCTTCGACGGCAAGCAGTGCATTC
This sequence comes from uncultured Acidobacteriota bacterium, assembly GCA_963818645.1. Taxonomy (GTDB): domain Bacteria; phylum Acidobacteriota; class Vicinamibacteria; order Vicinamibacterales; family UBA2999; genus Gp6-AA40. The sequence goes on from CAWFTF010000014.1 coordinate 72,760, forward strand.
ATCCGGCGCAACTCGAAACAGTCAATGCCGTCTTCTCACCGTCCGACGCCGAGGTGGCGAAGGCCGCCGCCATCGTCGAGGCGTACGACAAGGCGGTGAGCGCCGGCCAGGGCGCAGCGACGCACGACGGTCGCATGATCGACGCCGCCAATGTCCGTATGGCTCGCACGATACTCGAGCGGCAGCGCCTCATTTCAACGACGTGACGTCTCAGTTGCCGCTCGAGGGCGTCCTCGTGGTGTCGGTCGAGCAAGCCATCGCAGCGCCGTTCGCCAGCCGTCAACTCGCGGATCTCGGCGCCCGCGTCATCAAGATCGAGCGCCCGGGCGTCGGCGATTTCGCCCGCGCGTACGACCACACGGTGAACGGGCAGGCGAGTCATTTCGTCTGGACGAACCGATCGAAAGAGTCGCTGACGCTGGACCTCAAGCGGCCCGAGGCGCTCGACGTGCTGCGACGCCTTGTGTCGCGCGCTGACGTTTACCTTCACAATCTCGCGCCCGGCGCGATGGGCCGTCTGGGACTTGGCTCTGCCGCAGTGCGCGAAGAGTATCCACGGCTGGTGATCTGCGAGATCTCGGGCTACGGGGCGTCAGGCCCGTATCGCGACAAGAAGGCGTACGACCTGCTGGTGCAGAGCGAGGCCGGGCTCGTCTCGATCACCGGCACCCCAGACACGCCATCGAAGGTCGGCATCTCAGTCGCTGATATCGCCGCCGGTATGTATGCGTTTTCGTCGATTCTTGCCGCGCTCCTTCGTCGAGAGAAGACCGGGACCGGCGCACTGCTCGATATCTCGATGTTCGAAGCACTCGCGGAGTGGATGGGATATCCCGCGTACTACACGGGCTATGGCGGATCACCGCTGCCGAGAACAGGCGCTCGGCATGCGGCGATTGCTCCCTACGGTCCGTACGCGGCCGGCGATGGACACGTGGTGTATCTGGGCCTTCAGAACGAACGCGAGTGGGCGCGCTTCTGCGCCGACGTGCTCGAGCAGCCCGGGCTGGCGAGCGACTCTCGATTCGGCTCCAACGCGTTACGGGTGGAGCACCACGACGAGCTCGAGAAGATCATCGTGCAGGCGTTCGCCGGGAAGACCGCGCAGCAGGTCGTCGATCGACTCGAGTCAGCGCAGATCGCCAATGCACGAATGAGAACGGTGGACGAGTTCCTCGAACACCCGCAACTCGCCGCGCGAGACAAGTGGCGCGACGTGGACTCGCCTGCAGGGCCGCTCCGCGCTCTCGTCCCGCCTTTCGGATTCGATGATGTGGAGCCGAGGATGGGAAAAATACCGGCGGTCGGCGAGCATACCGACCGCATCCTTACAGAGCTCGGTTTCGACGCCGACACAATTGCATCCTGGCGGCGCGCAGGCATCGTCTAAGGCATCAATTTCCAATTCCCAAGTTCCAACTGCCAAGGAATTACAATAGAAGAGTGCTGCTGTTCGAGTTTTTCCCGCTATTCGTCGCGCTTGTGGGCGTGGTGGCAGCAATCTTCCTGTTCGTGAAAGATCGGCGCTCGCGACAGGACCCGAACGACAGCGACGAGATCCGTCCCGTTCGAAGACCCAGACGCACGTCCTCTGTTCCCGAACGCACAGGACGACGACCGAGCATGATGCCGTAAGAACCGCTGTTCAGCGGCCTTTCAACTGAACTTGCGTCGCGTGCACGGCGCCGCCAGTCGTGAGCGTGCCCGTTACCCCGATATCCATGCCATTACTGAGGTGCTTACAGTTGCCTTGGATGAATTCCGTCCCGTTGTCCGTGTGAACCAAACGACCTCCAACGGTGAACGACAGCACCGGGCACGTGCCCGTCAGACCCGACACGGTTCCACTGAATTGTTGAACTGAAGGCGTCGGGGTCGGGGCCGGCGGGACGGCGTCGGCGTCGGGGCTGGCGGTACAGGCGTCGGGCTCGGAGTCGGCGGCACAGGCGTCGGGGTCGGAGCCGGCGGCACAGGCGTCGGGCTCGGGGCCGGCGGCACAGGCGTCGGGCTCGGGGTCGGCGGCACAGGCGTCGGGCTCGGGGTCGGCGGCACAGGCGTCGGGCTCGGGGCCGGCGGGACAGGCGTCGGGGTCGGGGCCGGCGGGACAGGCGTCGGGGTCGGGGCCGGCGGGACAGGCGTCGGGGTCGGGGCGGGCGGGACAGGCGTCGGGGTCGGGGCGGGCGGTGACGGGCGTCGGGGCCGGGTCTGGCGGTTCAGGCGCCGGGGCCGGTGGCGGCGGTGGAATAAAGGCAGCCTGCGCAAGCATCACGTCGAGGCCATTGACGTGAATCGCGCCGATGCGTTCGTTCGGAAGCTTGTTCTCGGCAACCTGAAGCGTAATGGCCACTTCGCCCTGTCCCGAAGCCGGCTGGACTTGCAGCCAAGTCGCATTGGTAGTTGCCGACCACGCGCACTCGGGAGATGTGCGCACCATCGCTTCTATCTGACCGCCCAAAGCGCTCATCGATGTCGGAACACCGATCACGTTCGTTTGACACTTCGTCGAGGTGGGGCCAATCGTCTCAGAGGTGCTCGCGCTGCAGTACGCGCACGTCACGCTGAACAACAGTACGGATGCAAGGCGGAACTGTTTTCCCCCTGCCGCGCGATGAGTGAGCTGGAGAAACACGGGACTGGTGTGCGAGCGCAAGTTTCATTCCTATCACGGAATGGCGTTCGCAGACATCCGCAGGCTTACGAAGGTGTGCACACTGCAGAGAAGTGAGACTACATACCTGACCAGCCCCCATCGACCGGCAGTATTGAGCCGGTGATGCTTCCGCTCTCCGGCCCACAGAGAAACACCATCAGCGCGGCCACGTCGTCAGCCGAAATCAGTTTCCCTGTTGGTTGCTTTCCGGCCAGGAGCTGGCGCTCCGATTCCTCTCGCGACAGTCCCTTTGCCATCGATGCCAGCACGGTGGCTTCGTGGACCGGCGTCTCCGTCGTGCCGGGACAGATCGCGTTGCACGTAATGCCGTGCGTGACGGTCTCGAGCGCCACTGCGCGGGTGAGGCCGATGAGCGCTGTCTTGCTGGTGACGTAGTTCACGCGATTGGCGGCGCCGCGAAGGCCGTAGATCGACGAGACGTTGATGATGCGGCCCCAGCCACGCTGCTTCATGCCGGGAACAGTCAGCCGGATCGTGTGAAACGCCGCCGACAGGTTCACCGCGATCCCGTCGTCCCATTCAGAGATCCCGAAGGACTCGACAGGCGCTGTGTGACGCACGACTGCGTTGTTGACGACGATGTCGATCGAGTTGAAGGCGGCGACCCCCGCGGACACCATTCGCTCGATTTCTTGATGCCGGCGCAGATCCGCGGCGTCATAGATCGTGCGAACGCCGTAACCATCTTCGATCTCGCGGCGAAGCGATGCGATGTCACCGCTCCCATCGAATCCGCTCAGCACGAGATTGCAGCCGGCGGCCGCGAAGCGATGCGCCGCGGCCAGGCCGAGGCCACGTACGGATCCGGTGATGAGGGCATTCTTGCCAGCGAGTGGGCGCATGCGGGGGCTGCTACTCTACCGCTCGCTTGTGTGGAGGCTTCCAAGCGAGTCCTGAGTATAGGTTGTTGTATGGTAAGGCACGAAAGGCGAGATCGCATGACCAGACGAACACTCGTGCTCGTGGGTGGGCTCGCGTTGGCAGCCGCGTTCGTCCTCTCCGGCCAGGCGCGTGCCCAGGGACCGAAGCCCGCCGGCGATCAGAGTTTCCGTACGCCGTGGGGTGATCCCGACATTCAAGGCCTCTTTACGACCGACGATGAGCTCGGCGTTCCGTTCGAGAGACCAGAGCAATTCGGCGATCGCGCCGGGGTGACCGAAGAAGAGTTTGCGTCACGCCAGACGCAGGCGGTGCGCCAGGCGGAAGTCGATGCCGAGGAGTTCGCTGCCTCACGGACAGGCGGACGCGGTGGTGATGGAACGGGTCCTCCGGCGCATTGGCTCGAGCGCGGAAAGCCCTCGCGCCGCACGTCGGTCGTGATCTCTCCGTCGAATGGCCGCATCCCGTACCTCAACGACGAAGCTCGCAAGCGCGCGGCGGTTGCGGTCAACGCGCGGACGACCGGCAATCGTCCGTTCGATGGACCGCAGGCGATGGATCTCTATGACCGGTGCATCACGCGCGGGTTGCCTCACGTGATCTTCCCGACGATCTACAACAACACGTCGCAGATCGTGCAAGGGCCGGGCTACGTGGCGATTCGCTACGAGATGATTCACGACGCACGTGTCATCCCGCTCGATGGCCGGCCGCAGTTGTCGTCTACGATTCGGCAGTACTTCGGAGATTCGCGTGGCCATTGGGAGGGAGACACGCTGGTCGTCGAGGTGACGAACTTCCCGACGAACATCGTCAATTACCGCGGCGCCACAGGTGCGTTGCGCGTGACCGAGCGTTTCAGACGCGTGGATGCGGCGACCGTGCAGTACGAGGTGACGGTGACGGATCCCGCGACGTTCTCGCAGCCGTGGACGGCGGCGCTCAGTCTGAAGACGTCCGATCAGCCGGACGTGTTCGAGTATGCCTGTCACGAGGGCAATTACGCGATGAGGAACATCCTCAGCGGAGCGCGCGCCGCAGAGAAATAGCCGGGGTCAGACCCCTTCACGGATTTTCACATGTGAAGGGGTCTGACCCCGTCAGACACGAGGCGGACAGATGCCGGTGAAAGAAGGGTGGACGGGAAGGGTTTACGAGGACTTCGAGGTTGGGGACATCTACGTCCATCCGCTCGGTCGAACCGTGCTGTCCGTCGATAACAGCTGGTTCACGCTGCTCACGCAGAACATGAACCCGATCCACTTCGATCATGCGTACGCATCGCAGACGGAGTTCGGCAAGCCGCTGGTCGATTCGACCTTCACGCTGGCGCTGGTGACGGGGCAGTCCACCATCGATCTGTCGTTCAACGTCATGGCCAATCTCGGCTGGGACGAAGTGCGCTTGCCGAATCCGCTCTTCGAAGGCGACACGGTGTACTCGCGGAGCGAGGTCCTGGAGAAACGCGAGTCGAAGTCGCGTCCCAACGTCGGCATCGTCAAGGTTCGGACCACCGGCTTCAAGCAGGACGGCAAGATTGTGATCGAGTTCCTCCGCACGTTCATGGTGTACAAGCGGGGACACGTGCCGGCGAACGCCCGCACGCGCATTCCGGAGCCTCGAAGGGAGTGATCCGAGAGATCGATGTCGCTTCGATCCGGGATGCCGTCGCGCGGCTGCTCGTCGAGGCGAACTACGTCATCCCGCCGGATATCCTCGACGCGTTGAAGGCCGCGGTCGAGTCCGAGCCTTCACCGCTCGGCCGTCAGACATTGGAACAACTCGTTCGCAACTACGAAGTGGCTGCCGCCGAGCGCGTGCCGGTCTGCCAGGACAGCGGTGTGGCCGTCGTGATGCTCGACATCGGCCAGGACGTTCACTTCGTCGGTGGGTCGCTGACAGAGGCCGTGCATGCCGGCGTTCGCGAAGGCACGCGCACCGGTTATCTCCGTTCGTCGGTCACCGGCGATCCGGCCCGCAGGCTCAAGATGGCTGGTGATGCCGCGCCTGCCGCGATTCACATCGAGCTGGTCCCGGGCGATCGACTGCGGCTCCGCGTCGCGTCGAAGGGCTTCGGAGCAGAGAACATGAGCGCGCTGCGCATGCTTGTGCCTGCGGACGGAGTCCAGGGCATCAGCGACTTCGTCGTCGAAACCGTCGATCGCGCCGGCGCCAACGCGTGTCCCCCGGTCATCGTCGGCGTGGGCATCGGCGGGACGTTCGAAGGATCGGCGCTGCTTGCCAAGCGTGCGGTATTGCGGCCGATCGATCGACGTCACGCGCGGCCCGATCTCGTCGAGCTCGAACGCGATCTGTTGCAGCGCGTCAACGGTCTCGGCATCGGCCCGCAGGGCTTCGGCGGCCGGACCACCGCGCTCGCGGTCAACATCGAGGTGCAGCCGACGCACATCGCAGGGCTGCCCGTCGCCGTCAACCTGGGATGTCATTCCACTCGTCGTGCAGAGATCGAATTGTGAGGAGACGTCATGGAGGTCTTTGGCATCGCGCCCGCAGGCACGAAAATGCTGTGGATCATCGGCCTGATTCCGATCTTCGTTCTGGTTCTGGTGGGCGCCATTGTCACGGCGAGCATCAGTGGCGCACGTGGATCGACATTTGAAGTATCCAGTGACGGTCTTCGCATTCGAGGCGACTGGTACGGACGACTGATTCCCGCGAGCCACCTGGTGGGAGGGACGGCGCGGCGAGTCAATCTTGCGCAATCGCCAGAACTCACGCCTGGACGCCGGACGATGGGCACGGGCCTGCCTGGCTATCAGGCCGGTTGGTTCCGGCTTCGCAACGGCGATCGCGCGCTCGTCTACCTCACCGACCGCAGCAAGGCGGTGTACGTCCAGACGACCGACGGATATGGCGTGATGCTCAGCCCTCAAGAGCCTGACAAGTTTCTCGCGGCGCTCAACGCCTCCGTTGGCCGCAGATGAGCAGCGCGCGCACGATCGCCTGGCAAATAGAGGCGCCCGAGTCAGAGTTGGCGTCTGTGCGCGCCGGTGACGCAGTCGAGTTGAGTGGTCGCGTCCTGACGCTGCGCGATGCGAGCGCAGCGAGGCTGGCGCAGACGCTCGAGCGCAACCAGCTGCCACCGATCTCACTTCAGCATCGAGTCATGTACGCGGTCGGCCCGTCGCCGGCGAAGCCGGGGCAGGTGATCGGATCTGCGGGTCCGACGACAACGGCGCGCATGGGGCGGTATCTGCCGACCCTCTTCGCGGGCGGTGTGCGCGCGATGATCGGCAAGGGAGAGCTTCACGGCGCGGACATGGCCGCGTGCGTCGAGCACGGCGCGGTCTACTTCGCCGCGATTGGCGGTCTCGGTGCGCTACTGGCCAGGCAAATCAGCGCGGCGAGGGTGGTCGCATATGAGGAGCTTGGACCCGAAGCGTTGTTCGAGCTCGAGCTCACCGCGTTTCCCGCGGTCGTCATCATCGATCGTTTCGGACAGAATCTGCACGAGACTGCACGGAGGCAGTGGCGCACCGAGCGCTGACAGATCCGAAATCCCGTTATCTGCGACGTGACGCACGGCTTGCCTGGGATCGAGAGGCGCCACCGATTATGGGCATTCTTGCGAAGGCCGACCCCGGTATGGCTCTTGCCTCAGCCACAGGATCATGGTCGCTACGCCGGCAGTCAGTCCGCCTCGCCACAGCATCGCGCAGACCGAGCAAGGGTGGGTCCTGGTCATTCAGGACGAGCACTGTTCGGTGATGCAGGTATTCAGCACCGCCTCGTCGGCGCGTCGCGCCGTCGATCGGATGCACGAGTTCTTTCGCACCATGAGCGAGCAGTCGCCGCGCGAATGCAAGGTCGCGTAGAGCCTACTGCCTACTGCCTACTTCCCGAGTCAGATCCACCACCCACTTCTCGAGTCCGGTTCGCGCGGACGGATACCGCTCCAGGACGAGCGGGTCGTGGCCGGGGATGATGTGGTCGGGTGAGTCCGCAAGTCTCTTCAGGGTCGCGTAGCCTTCGAGCGTCTCTGCGACGCTGTAGGTGATCGGAAACACGCGCCCCTCGTTCACATGCGAATAGAGATGTGTCGCGTCGGCGGCAAGGACCACGTGCCCGCGGCGGGTGTTGACCCGCACGCACTGCAATCCCTTCGAGTGTCCGCCGACGTGGTGCAGCGTGATGCCCGGCGCGAGCGTATCCTGCCCATCATGAAAGACGACGCGCCCGGCGAACACCTTTCTGACCATCGCCACCACATCGTCCACTTCGAACGGAATCCGCTGGTGGGCGTGGCACATGCAGCGGCCGGTGCCGTAGGCCATCTCGCGGTCCTGCAGGTGATAGCGCGCGCGCGGAAAGAGGTCGTGGTTGCCGGAGTGGTCGTAGTGCAGGTGGCTGATGATGACGTCGGTGACCTGTTCGGGATCGACGTCGATCGCCTTCAGTCCTTCTGACACCGGCCTCACGATCGTGCGTCCGCGCTTGGCCGCCATCGCCGGATCGAACCCCGTGTCGAGGATGAAGGTGCCGTGCGGCCCTTTGATGACCCAGACGAAGTAGGCGAGCGGCTCGTTGGTGTCGTGCGGATCGCCGCCGATGTAGTTTTCGTGCGCCGGCCGATCGTGATGACCGTAGCGGACTGCATAGACCTCGTGGACGTCGTTGGTCATGCCACCTGCAAACCTTTGACTTTTGCCCTTTGACCTTTGCCCTACGAGTGAATGTCCCGTCCGCGCGTCTCAGGACCGAGCCAGATGATCATCGCCGTCAGGCCCGAGAGCACCATGGCCGCACTCATGGCGTTGACGAGCGCGAATCCCCGATCCTGCAGCGCTCCGAGCACGAACGGCATCAAGGCGCCGATCGCTGCGGCCGCGTGATAGCTGAACCCGGCGCCGACGCCGCGCGCCTCGGTTGGGAAGCGTTCGTTGCTGTATGCGGGCGCCATGCCCCAGATGCCCATGCCGAAGAATCCCATCATCAGGGCACCGAACCCGAGCGTCAGCGAGTCGGTGGCGTGCAGGTAGAACGGCAGCGAGGCGATCCCGAGCACCATCGTGATCGTGGTTGCGCCCCGGCGTCCAAGCTTGGTTTCCGATAAGCGGCCCCAGATGGCCGTCCCTGCAATGGCTCCGATGTTGAACGCGGCCAGGTAGGGGAGCGTCGATCGGCCGGAATCGCGCAGGAAAGTGGGATACCAGTAGTTCACGGAGTAATAGATGCACATGAACGATCCGATCACCAGGGTGGTGTGGATGGTCGTCCAGATGAGATCGGGCTGGAAGATGCGCATGACCGAAATCTTCGGCGGCGCCGTGCCCGCGTTCTTTCGCTTCAGCCAGACCGGACTCTCGGGCACGCGCGAGCGAATCCACAGCGTGAAGAGCGCCGGTAGGATCGCCACCCAGAACATCACGCGCCACGCGAGGTCGGGCGTCCCGCTGAAGAGCGGGTAGATGAACTGGAAGGTCAACGCGGCGAACAGATAGCCCCAGTACCAGCCGCCCAGCATCAGGCCCGAGGCGAGGCCGCGATACTTCGCAGGCCAGTGCTCGAACACGAGCGGCATTCCGGCTGCCCATTCGCCACCCATGCCGAGCCCGAAGAGCGCCCGCAGCGCGAAAAGCATCGCGTACGACGTGGAGAAGCCGCTCAAGAAGGCGAAGATCGAAAACCACAACACCGACAGCATCAGCGGAAGCTTGCGTCCCCAACGATCGGCCGCCGAGCCCGCGATGGTGCCGCCGACGAGTCGCATCATCAACGTGACGGTACCAAGCAGGCCCGCAAGCGCGCGATCGACGGTGAAGCTTTGCTGGATGTCGATGATGATGAAGGCGAGGATGTTGAAGTCGAACGAGTCGACGATCCAGCCAAGGAAGACGGCCCAGAACGCGCGCCACTGATCGCGCGTGACCTGCCGATACCACGGTAAATCCGACGCGGCTTCGCGATGAAGCGCCTGGTGACCCACTTCGAGCGGCGTACTCACGACTCGCGATTCTAGTTGATCCGTCGAAGCGTTTGTCGAATGACGCGTTCGAACGGTGCACTTCAGCGGTTACTCCCGTCTAAGATAGGCGTGTCCCTCCCTCAAACAGGTAGGTCCGGTTGGAGCGTTTATGAAAGGTGTGATGGCTATTGCCACGGCTGCGGCAGCGCTTCCTCTCACTTCAGGTCGGGTCAGCCCAACAGCCGTCGTCTCTGAGATTCAACGCGACAACCGTCAACGATCTTCGAACGTGGGACCAGTTCGTCAGCGCGCAGGAGCGAGCGGGAGGGCTGCGCGTCACGCAGGTCGGGCAGGATCCCTCGCTGCCGTCGCGAACCGTCGAGCGCATGCAGCAGTACTACCAGGGCATTCCGGTCTGGGGTGCCGAGGTCGTGCGCGATTCGGACGGCGGCGTGCCCGTGTCGATCTTCGGTGATGTGTCAGCGCAGTTGGACCTGGACACGCAGCCGACGTTGACCGTAGATGCCGCCACGAAAGTCTTCCTGTCCAGTGCGGCGTCGGCCACGTTGTTGCGCCCGGTCAACCTCGTGGTGTTCCGGTTGCAGAACGGGGAGCCGCGCCTGGCGTACATGAGCGTCGTGGCAGGAACGAACGAGGTATTCCGCGCCTTCATCGATGCGGCATCCGGTGTTGAGCTCCAGCGCTACTCCATGCTTCAGAAGCAGTCGGCGGTTGGCACCGGGCGTGGAGTGGTCGGCGATACGAAGAAGATGTCGGTGCTGCGTCAAGGAGGCGCCTTCCTCGCGGATGACCAGTTGCGGCCTCCAGTGTTGGCGACGTTCGACATGCGGGGAAATCTGAACCGCGCTCTCGACGTGTTGATCGGTGCACCGCTGTTTGCCTCGGACGTCGCCTCCGACACCGACAACGACTGGACGGACCTTGCCGCGGTCGATGCGCATGTCCACGTTGGATGGACCTACGACTACTACTTCAAGCGTCACGGTCGCCGCGGCCTGGACAATCGCGACCGGCCATTGATTTCGTTGATCAACGGTGTCACGCAACAGGGGGCGCTTGCGCTTCCACCAGAGGATTTCGGTCTCTTTGCCATCAACGCATTCTGGTGTGATGCGTGCGGCCCGAATGGCGTCGGCACGATATATTTCGGAAATGGGTTCCCTCAACCCTTTGTCGACGAGCAGGGAAGAAACTGGACCTACCTCGCTGGCTCGTTGGACGTGGTTGCCCATGAGTTGACTCACGGAGTGACGAGTTCATCGTCGAATCTGATTCCAGGCGACGAGCCGGGCGCGCTTGAACGAAGCGTTCTCCGACATGATGGGAACCTCCGTCGAGTTCTTCTTCCAGGTGCCCGGAGCGGGAATTGGCCAGGCCGACTATCTCATCGGCGAAGACAGCGTGCGCAGCAGGGTTGGCGGGCTCAATGGGCTTCGCTCATTGGTCAATCCATCCGTGTTCGGAGATCCCGATCACTACAGCCTCAAGTTCACCGGTCCCGAGGACGAGGGTGGAGTTCACACCAATTCGACGATTCCATCTCACGCGTTCTATCTCTCCATCGAGGGCGGCCGGAATCGCGTCTCCGGTATCACCGTTCAAGGCGTCGGAGCAGCCAACCGCGAGCAGATAGAGAAGTCCTTCTATCGCGCGTTCACGTTCCTTCTTCCTGCATCCGCCAGCTTTTCGACGGCGCGTGCGGCCACGATTCAGGCCGCTCGGGATCTCTACGGGGCAAACAGCGCCGCTGCGACCGCCATCACGCAGGCCTGGACCGCTGTTGGCGTCAATTGAGGAGGATGCTCGTGACGTCGCGTGCCCTGCTGTCCGTGATCCTGACGTGTGCCTTTTGCACCGCCGCCGAGGCCCAGACCCGGCCGCCTGCGCCTCGCCCCGCGCCGCCGCGACGTCCGGTGATTGCCGAGCGCGTGTTCTTCTCGGCCGGCGTTCTCTTTCAGGTCAACTCGAACGATTTCACCGACACGGCGACGATCCGCAGGAACGCGGAAAACGGTCGGCTCGAGACCGCCTACAACGTAGGGAGTGGACTGGCCGTCGACGTCTCTGGCTCTTATCTGGTGTGGAAGAACCTGGCTGTCGGAGTCGGCCTGACGTTGTTCTCCGCGTCAACGACCGCAGCGATCGACGCGCAGGTGCCGCATCCATTCTTCTTCAATCAGCCGCGCACGGTGACGGGCGAGTTCGACGGGGACCGGAGCGAAACGGCAGTGCACGTCCAGGCACGATGGCTCGTTCCCGTCAGTAACAAGATGCTGGTCACGATCTTCGGCGGTCCCTCCTTCTTTTCCGTCCAGCAGGACATCGTCAGCGACTTCGAATACTCGGAGTCCTACCCGTTCGACACCGCTACGTTCACGCGCGCCATTGCGGCCAGCCAGTCGGAATCGGCCGTGGGCGTGAACATCGGCGGAGACGTCGCCTACTTCTTCACGCCCAACGTCGGCGTCGGTGGCACGGTCCAGTACTCTGGCGCAACGGTGGAAATGACGCAGCCTTCGGGCACGGCGGAGATGAAAGCCGGCGGACTGCAGGTGGGCGGAGGACTTCGCCTCCGCTTCTAGCCGCATCAGGCACATCGCATATCATCATCGGTCGTGAGACCGAAGATGAGGTTCCCGCTTACCGTTCTATTTGCGATTCTCGCGAGCGTTGCCGTCGCGGCGCAGCACGGCTACACGCGCGCTGAAGTCGAGAACGGCGCGCGGCTCTTTCAAGCCAGCTGCGCGACGTGTCACGGCCCGAACGGCGATGCCGTTCGCGGCGTCGCGCTGCTCACCGGGCAGTACAAGCGCGCGACCTCGGACGAACAACTCGTGAAAATCATCATCGAGGGGATTCCCGGTACCTCGATGCCGCCGAACAACTACTCCGCGCTCGAAGCCGGCATGATCGTCGCGTATCTGCGCGGCATCGCTGCGGGCGACAACGTCACGGTCACCGCTGGTGACCTGGCTCGCGGGAAAGCGCTCTTCGAGGGCAAAGGGAAGTGCGCCACCTGTCACAACCCGGAATCGAGGACGGCGCCGTCGCTTGCGGATGTGGGCGTGCTTCGGCGTCCACTCGAACTGGAGCAGTCGATTCTCGATCCGAGCGCCGAACTGCACTCTGAATATCGCTACGTCCGCGCCGTCACGAAGTCAGGAACGGTTGTGACGGGGCGTCTTCTCAACCAGAGCACGTTCTCCGTCCAGATCATGGACTCTACCCAGAACCTGAGAGGCTTCAACAAAGCCGACCTCCGCGAGTTCGTCATTAACCAGACGTCCGAGATGCCGTCGTATCGCGGTACCCTCGACTCACAGGAAGTGGCCGATCTCGTCATGTATCTCACGACACTGCGAGGCCGCCGATGACGAGGCGTGTGTTCGTGTTGGCGCTGGTCGTTGTGGCCAGCGCGTCCCTCGGCGCGCAGGTGTCGTTCGATCGGCTCCTCCGCTTGCAGTCGGAGCCTCAGAACTGGCTGACGTACTCGGGCAACCTTCAGGGGCATCGCCACTCACTGCTCACGCAGGTCACGCCGAACAACGTCGAGAACCTCGAGCTTGCGTGGGCGTTTCAGGCGCTGTCGCTGGAGAAGTTCGAAGCGACGCCGATTGCGCTCGACGGTGTGCTCTACACCGTCCAGCCTCCCAATGATGTGATCGCCATCGACGGCGCATCGGGACGCACGTTCTGGACCTACACCTACCGAGCATCGCCGCAGGCTCGCCCGTGTTGTGGTCGCGTCAATCGCGGGCTCGCGATTCTCGGCGAGTCGCTCTTCATGGGAACGATCGACGGTCGCCTCGTCGCGCTCGATGCCAAGAGCGGACGCGAACTGTGGAACGTTACCGTGGCTGGAGCCCGGGCCGAAGCCGGCTACACCTTCACCGTGGCGCCGCTCGTCGTGAAGGACAAGATCATCGCGGGCCCGGCCGGCGGCGACTTTGGCGTGCGCGGCTTCATCGCGGCCTTCGATCCGAAGACCGGCAAAGAACTGTGGCGCTTCAACACGATTCCGGGACCCGGCGAGAAAGGGCATGACACCTGGGCCGGCGAGTCATGGAAGACTGGCGGCAGCGCGATCTGGACGACCGGTTCCTACGATCCCGAGTTGAACCTGACGTATTGGGGCACCGGCAATCCAGGTCCCGACTTCAGCGGCGACCAGCGCGCCGGCGACAACCTGTACAGCAATTCCGTCGTCGCGCTCGATCCCGATACGGGCGTGATGAAGTGGCACTTCCAGTTCACGCCTCATGATGTCTTCGACTACGACTCGACGCAGGTGCCCGTGCTCGCGGACATCGAGTATCAGGGGCGGATGCGCAAGGTGGTTTTGTGGGCGAACCGCAACGGTTTCTGGTACGTCCTGGATCGCACGAACGGGGAGTTTCTCTCCGGTAAGCCGTTCGCGAAGGTGACGTGGACCACCGGTCTCGACGACAAAGGCCGGCCGCAGAACGTCGTGAAGACGACCGCGGAAGGAAACCGCGTCTATCCGCATCTTGCCGGCGCGACGAACTGGTACTCACCTTCGTACAGCCCGCGAACCGGACTGTTCTATGTCCCCTCCTGGCAGGACGGGTCCGCGATCTTTGCTAATCGTCCCGCCGAGTACGTCGAAGGGCGATCGTTTCTCGGTACATTTCCGGTCGGCACGGAACTGAGCATCAACGGCACGCAGAGCAACCGTCGGCTGCCGAGCGGCGGCCACGGCGCTGTCCTTGCGCTCGATCCAAAGACCGGCGAGAAGAAGTGGGAGTTCACGATGTCGGATGTCACCGACGCCGGTATTCTCACGACGGCCTCCGACCTGTTGTTCTCGGGTGGCCGCGAAGGATTCTTCTACGCGCTCGACGCCCGCACGGGTCAGCTTCTGTGGAAGGCGCCAGTGGCGGGCATCGTTCAGGCCGCGCCCATGAGCTACGGGATCAACGGCCGTCAGTACGTCGCGATTGCAGCGGGGAACACACTCTATGCCTACACGCTTCGACAGTAAGTTCGATCGCCGCTCGTTCGTGAACGCGGCAGGCCTCGCGAGCATCGCCGCGTTCGGATCGGCGATTCCGGCCGCCGGCGCTGAACTGTCCGCCGGAGAAAAAGCAAACGTCGATCTCGTGACGGCCTTCTGTGCCTCGTGGTCGACGCGTGACATGGCGAAAATCACGCCATACCTCGCGAGCGACTCTGTGTACCGGATGTCAGAGACGACACCACCAGTTGTCGGTCCTGCGGGTGTGCGAGAGAGGCTCGAGTCCTGGCTGGAGACGTCTCAGCAGATCGAATTCAAGATCCTCGAGACGTTTGCCAGGGGCCCGATGGTCATCAATCACCGAATCGATCGATTTATCTCGACCAGCCGGCCCCTGACCTGGGAAGGCGTGGGCGTGTTCTTCGTGAAGGACGGCAAGATCAAGGAGTGGTTCGACTACACCATTCGCGTCGAGCGCCCGCCCGACCGCAAATAACCAACAGGTCACATTGCTGGCATCGGTGGCTGGCGTCGACGCGCCCCGAGCCGGCGCGGAAAAAACGCACCTCCGGCCGTTGATCGGAGGCACACGTTTACCTTCCTACCCAATTGCGACGTCTTCGCCGTGTGGTGAGCCTTCGGTGCGTTTTTATCCACGTCGCTGATCGCGCCGCCTCGAGGGCGCGTCGCCGCCACCACCGATGCCAGCAAGCCATTCCAGTTCATGTCATGAACGGTCCGGCCATAGATGGCTTGCTGGCCGGCGGCGCCTGCGCAAGCGCCACGTCAGTGCGAAGCAGGAAATCAGGTGAAGCGAGATTTCCGGGGCGAGTTCCGTCAGCGCGTTCTGGTTACCGCGAGGCAGCGACAGATGCTTTGAGCCGCGTGACGGATGTCGCATCGAATCAGCGGCTACTCGCCGCGTAATCGAAAGAGCGCGAGCGGAAGCTGATTTCCGGCGCGCGGCGCCGGCGCCGTCCGGACGGCAGGCCTCTGTGCCCACGCACACCGCCTACCTGACGTACGGCGCTAGCTACTGAATCTTATCCAGCCCCTCGTTCAACTCGATCGACGTGCCCCACGGATCGGTGACGAACGCCAGCGCGAGGCCGACGGCCGGCACGTTGCGATACGGCGTGTCGAGCTTGATGCCCATCTCCTCGAGCCGCTTGCAGAATGCCTCGAGGTTCTTCACTTCGAACCCGATGTGATCGACCGCGCGCCCTTTTGTCCCGACTACCGGCGTGGGCGAGGGCGAGAAGTTCAGCGCGACACCAGGCAGATCCGCTACCAGGAAGTTAGCGGCGTCGCGCGGCTTGGCGCCAAACACCTTGGCGTACCACGCACGCATCTCCGCGTTCTGCTGCCCGAAGAAGTGAATGTGATGCAGCGTGATCGGGACGGTCTGCTGCTTGTTCTCCAGCAACTCCACCTTCACATCGTCAGGGCCGAGCGCGAACGCGATCGACGTTGTCGCATTCACCGGCGCGATATCGTCGACGACCTTCTGGCCGGCAGCAACCTCGGTGCTGGTGATCATCTTGTAGCCGTTCGCCTTCACCTTGTCGACCACCGCGCGGAGGTTCGGCACGGAGAAGCCGATGTGGTTCGCCGTCGTCCCGATCGTGCCGCCGGTCGGCTTCTGATCTCTGAAGAAGATCAGCACGTTCGGGAACTTGACGATCTCGGCGTTGTTGCCGAACTTCCCGACCGTGCCGCCGAGCGTGTCCGCCCAGAACTTCTTGTGCGCCGCGATGTCGGATGCTGCGACGTGATGATGGCCGTAGACGATGGGACCATCTTTGGCCGCCAGCAGCTGCGCCGACGATGGCGATGCTGCGACGAAGAGGAACAGGACGAGCGCAACGAGCACTGACGTGCGTTTCATATCGTCTCCGTGATTACTCAACTCCAAACGCGAGCAAGACATTCCCGGGATTCCCGACGAAGCCACCATATCCGGAGTTGAAGAACAGCATGCCGCCAGCAACGATGGGGCCGGGGCCTTCGATGCCGCCGCCGCTCGCTTTGACGCCGTTGACGGTTTGGAATTCCTTGTTGGTGTCAAACGTCCACAGGACCGAGCCATCCTGGCTGGAGTAGGCGCGCATCCCACCATCGAGCGAGCCGGAGAGCACAGCGCCTGGAATAGCGGTGACCGCGGCACCCTGTGATGCGCGGCACGTCGGCTTGGCTGTGTCGCACAGACGCGTCTGTGGCTCAACGCTCCAGGCGAGTTGACCTGTCGCGAGGTTCACGGCGCGAATGCCGCCGGGCTTTTGCGACAGCAAATCGGACACGCCGAAGTACGCATTCTGCCCGTCCACCGCGCCGCCCCACTGTCCGCCGAGGCCGCTGCCCTGGCCGATGCGGTACTCCCACACCTTGTGACCTTCGTTGTCCGGATCGAGCGCGTACGCCATCCCCGACTTCTGTGGAAGCACGAGAAGGTCGCGGCCGTTGACCGTGACCAGGCTTGGTGAAGCTGAGAAGTCGTAGTCGGGTCCGAGCTTCTCGGGACAGTTCGCATTGTCGGGATTGACCGGTCCGCACCCGAGCGTCCAGTTGTCGTTCGGCGTGATCTGATTGACCCACTTGCGAGTGCCGCTGTTCATGTCGAGCGCGAGCACGGCGTCGGTCGTCGGCTGCGACGGATCGGCGTAGTTGTTGCCGGTCGCGACGTAGACCATGTTGCGCTTGGGATCGATCGTGGGGGCAGACCAGATGCCGCCACCTGCCGGACCCCACTGCTGGACGCCGTCTTTGTTCTTCCCTCGCGGCTTGGACTCTTCGATCGTGTACGTCTTCCACAGCACCTGGCCGGTAGTTCGCATCGAGTGCGGAGACGCTGCCGCGGAACGTGCAGCACTCGTACTTTGCGTTGCCGCCCTGTCCCTCTTCGCTCAACCCCTGCACGCCGACGAAGACCTTGCCGCCGTACACAGTGGGGGCGCCGGTAATCGCCGCGGATCGATGGTCATCAACCTTGCGGACCCAGAGCTCCTTGCCGCTGTTCGCATCCAGCGCGTAGACATTCGCGCGCGAATCACCGAAGTAGACCGCGTAGCCAGATTCGCTCGCGCCTTTGTAAGGTCCGGCCGACAGCGCGGTCCTGACACCGGCCTGCGCCTTGTAGGTCCAGTGTGTGCAACCGGTCTTCGGGTCGAGCGCGTGGATCTCCATGTTCTCGCTGGCGACGAACAGCCGTCCGCCGGCGACGATCGGCTGCGCGCGCGCTGATGTCACCACCGAGTAACCGAACGCCCACTTCAGTTTGAGCTTCGGCAGATCGGCTGCGGTGAGTCCACCGTTCGCCGCGGACTGGAATCGCGTGTTCGCGACCCCGTTGCCCCAGCCATTCCAGCCACCGGCGCTCGACGGATCGCGCATCGGCGGCGATGAGGTGCAGCGGTTCAGGACGACGGGAGGCGACGGTGGCGCGAAGGGCCGTCCTGCGAGTAAGACCGACACGGCCTTGCGTTCGTCATCGCTCAAGGCTGTGGCCTGCAGGACCATTCGGCCGAGCGTCAGCGCGTTGTAGATCGACTCGGGTGTCATTTGTCGCAGTGCGTCGCGGGTGGGCGCGTCGTTCTGCCCTTCTCGATGACAGGTCGCGCACGACTGCTTGAAAACGGCTTCGCCGTTCGGCGCCTGCTGAGCCCGCGCGGGCACGGCAAGCGCGATGAGTCCCACACACAAGACGCCGACCCTTGCCGACATGCACCCTCCGAACTGTGAACTGTGAACAGTGAACCGCCTACTGCCTACCGCTTACTGCCTACTACTCAGCAGGCTATGATACGCGGGAATGCTAGGGAAACTGCCAACTCCCAAGACCCAACTCCCAACTCCCAAAGCGAGGCTCCTGACGCGGACGAGCGTTGTCCTGATGTGGGGCGTGGGCATCTGTCTTCTCGGCGCTTGGGAGTTGGAAGTTGGACGTTGGAAATTGAGCGCCGCGCAATCGACGCCAGGCGCGGAGCAAATCGTCTTCCGTCTGATCATCGTCAGCACCGCCGACAAGGCGGCACAAGTACTCGAACAACTGAAGGGTGGCGCGGACTTTTCGAAGCTCGCACAGACCGAGTCGCTCGATCCGTCCGCGTCCCAGGGTGGTCTGATCGGTCCGATCGGGTTGTCGGAGCTTCGCGCGGATCTGCAGGCGGCGTTGCGCACGTTGCCCGTCGGCGGCACGAGCGACGTGCTGCGGCTGCCCACCGGCTTTGCGATTGTGCAGCGCGCAGAGCCGTCCTCGTCCAGCTCGCGCATGCGCGGCAACGAGGTGCTTGCGGTTTCGGCCGCCAGCGACGTCAAGTTCACGCTCAGCGTGGACGGCTTCTCCGAAGCCGGAACGGCACTGAACAACCTCGAGAAGCCCGCGGACTGGAATCAGAGCCCGCGTCTCATCTGCGAGTACCGACAGCAAGCCGTTGACCGGGTGAACACCGCGCTCTCGAAGGTCCTCGCATCCGAGGCGCAGTCTGCGCGCCCAACGTATACACCCCTCGAGGTGATCGAGGGACACGTGTCGCTCGGACAGCTCGCGGCCTATACCGGCGACATGGCGCGAACCGTGACCGAGTTCGAGCAGGCCCACCGTCTGGCGGAAAGAGACAACCCTGCCGCCCTTCCCGATCTCGAGCAGATGCTCGCCATCGCGTCCGTGCACCGGGCGGAGATCGACAACGGAATCTACAGCGCTCCCGGCGATCGATGTCTCTTGTCGACGAAGGGCAGCGCCAGTCTGGCGAAGCCTGAAGCCTTCGATCAGGGAGTGCGACAACTTCACGCGTTGCTCGAACAAGCGACCGAACGATATCGAATTGAAGTGGTTCCTCAACGCCGCGTTCATGTCGACGGGTGGCTATCCCGGGCGCGTGCCGCCGAAGTATGTGATCGCACCGACGTCTTCGCGTCACCGGAGGACGTCGGGAAGTTCGTCGACGTGTCGCGCAGGCCGGAGTCAATTCGTTCTCATCGGCGGGCGGTCTTGTCATCGACGACTTCGACAACGACGGACGCCTCGAGATCCTGACGTCGAACTTCGACAGTTGCGGCCGCATGCAGTTGTTCCGTCGCGGCGCGGACGGCGTGTTCGAGGATCGCGCCGAACAGGCCGGTCTCGCTGACCAGTTGGGTGGGCTCAATCTGTCGCAGGCCGACTACAACAACGACGGCTGCAAGGACGTGCTGGTCATGCGCGGCGGATGGGAGCTGGCGCAGCGCCGCTCGCTCCTTCGCAACAACTGCGACGGCACATTTACCGACGTCACCGCCGCGGCCGGACTGCAGACTCCGGTCACGAGCAGTCAGACCGCCGTGTGGACCGACATCGACAACGACGGCTGGGTGGATCTGTTCGTCGGCAACGAGGACGCGCCATTGCAGTTGTTCAGGAATCGCGGCAATGGCACGTTCGAGGACATCGCGGCCGCGGCCGGCGTCCGTCGCACGGCGTTCACGAAAGCCGTCAGCCGCGGGCGACTACGACAACGACGGGTTTCCCGGATCTGTACGTCTCCAACTTCAGTGACGGCAATGTGCTCTTCCACAACAACGGCAACAAGACTTTCCGAGACGTGACCGCGGTCGCCGGTGTGCACGGCGCCGATCGCGGATTCCCGGCGTGGTTCTTCGACTTCGACAACGACGGCTGGCATGACATCTTCGCGAGCAGCTACTACCTGTCGGTCGAAGAAACCGCCCGGTCCTATCTCTGGGCCTCCCGTTGAATGCGTCGACGATGAAGCTGTATCGGAATGCAAAGGACGGCAGCTTCCTCGATGTCACGGCCGCAGCGAATCTCGACAAGGTCTCGATGCCGATGGGATCGAACTTCGGCGACATCGACAATGACGGGTTCCTCGACATCTACCTTGGAACGGGCAGCCCATCGTACGTCAGCACTCGCGCCGAGCATGATGCTGAGGAACAAGAACGGCACGTCGTTCGTGGACGTGACCGTCTCCTCCGGAACAGGCGAGATGCACAAAGGCCACGGTGTGGCGTTTGCCGATCTCGATAACGACGGCGACGAAGACATCGCCTTCAAGGTCGGCGGCGCGACGCCGGGGGATGCGCACGCATTTCGTCTGTTCGAGAATCCCGGTCACGCCAACGACTGGCTCGGCCTGAATCTCGTTGGTGTCCGCTCGCAATCGCGCCGCCATCGGCGCCAGAATCAAGGTCACGGTGCAGGGAGCCGACGGCACACGACGCGAGATTCACCGAACGGTGGGCAGCAGGCGGGTCCTTCGGCGCCTCACCGCTTCGAGCAACACGTCGGCCTCGGCAAGGCCTCGCGCATCGTCGAAGTCGAGATCAGGTGGCCGGCCAGCGGGACGCGTCAGGTATTCACGGATGTTCATGAAGAACCAGGTGATTGAGATTCGCGAGATGGATGATCGCTACAACACGCTTGACCGCACGCCGCTTCCTCTTGGAGGTCGTCGTGCCCGGTAGGCTCGCACCGGCATTGCCTGTGCGCGGTCGGTTGATCGTCAGTCAATCGAAGCTGTCACGCGGCGGAGAAGGAGTACGTCGGTCAAGGGAATGGTGCTCAGCGTCGATGCGCCGGCGAAGACGTTCGTCGTGTCTCACGAGCGAATCGTGGGGCTGATGGACGCGATGACGATGCCGTTCGAGGTGCGTCAGGCGACGGACCTGCGCGACATCGTTCCTGGCGCGGTTGTCGAGTTCACACTGGTCGTTGGCGACTACGACGTCGTACGCGACGAAGTGTGATCGTGCGTCGCTATCAGACGATCGAACGGATCCCGAGCACCGCGCGACGGCTGTCGATGATGAAGCGGATGGCAGGTTTGACGACGACGTCCGCCGCTGGCGATTGGCGCGGCTGTTCCCGATTTCGCCTCATCGATCAACAGCGGCAGCGCGTCACGCTGGCCGGCGTTGTCGGGCAAGGTCGTCGCCGTGAATTTCGTCTACACGCGCTGCGCGCTGCCGCAGTTCTGTTTGCGGATGTCCAACAATTTCGCCGCGCTCCAGAAACGCTTTGCGCGGGAGCTTGGCGGGGAGCTCGTGCTGCTGACGATCACGTTCGATCCCGAGCGCGATACGCCGGAGGCGCTGGCATCGTACGCATCGCGTTGGCAGGCCAATCTCTGCTGGATGGCATTTCCTGACCGGGAGTTCTGCCGATATCCGCCGTGTGTGTGGCTTCTTCGGTCAGGAGGCGTTTGCAGACGAGGGTCTCATGAACCACTCACTGCATACCGTCGTCATCGGCCGCACCGGCACGCTGGTGGCGAACATCGAGGGCAATCAGTTCACGCCGGAGCAGCTCGGCGATCTCGTTGCCGCCACGCTTCGACGATAGTCCGCTGGCTGTTCGAAAAGTCCGCACTCATCGTTGACTCTCGCATGAGCGCGCGTTACATTCGGCTTCCCCCTGTGTTGCCTGACACGCCCGAAACGAACGCATCTTCGAGATGACCGGAGGTTGGTCGTGGCGTTTGACGAAATCTTTCAGCCCCTGAAGTTCCGCAACCTGACAATCAAGAACCGCATCCTCCGATCGAACGTCTCGGGACGATTCGACAACTACGACGGCTCCGGCAACCAGGCGCGCATCAACTGGGAGACGAAGTTCGCCAAGGGCGGCGTCGGCGCCATCGTCTCGTCGTTCGTTCCCGTCCAACTGCGCGGGCGCATCGTGCCCAACTACGCGATGATCGACGACGACCGCCACATCCCGTTCTGGCGGAAACTCGGCGAGGCGGTGCACGCACACGACTGCAAGTACATCCTGCAGCTCAGCCACAGTGGACGTCAGCGTGACGTGCCGGGCATTGAGTACGCGACCGGACTCAGTTCGACCGGCAAGTCCGATCCCTCGCATGGCTTCCGGTGCGAGAGCGCGACCAAGCCGCAGATCGCGGAGATCGTCAACGCGTTTGCTGAAGGGGCGAGGCGCGCGCGCGAGGCGGGACTTGATGGCGTCGAGCTGCACGGCGCCAACGGCTATCTGATCACGCAGTTCCTGAGCTCCGCCATCAACGATCGGAAGGACGAGTACGGCGGCTCGCTCGAGAACCGTGCGCGCTTCGTGCTCGAGGTCGTGCGTGCGATTCGTGCTCGCGTCGGCAACGACTTCCACCTGCAGATGAAGATCAGCGTGCACGAGTACAACGACGCGATCGCGTTTTTCGGCCTTGGTCCCTCAGGCAATAGCTGGGAAGAGTCCGTGCAGGTGTGCAAGTGGCTCGAGGAGGCTGGTGTCGACGCGATTCACGCGTCCGTTGGCAGCTTCTTCCCGCATCCGCGTAACCCGGCGGGCATTGACCTGCCGGTCGAGCAACTCGCCAAGACGTACGACTCGATGATCTCCTCTGGTGATCTGGCATTCAGGAACTATCTGCTCTTTCGAAGCCTGCCAGGGTACGCGCGCCGCCAGTGGATCGACGCAGGTCCGCGGCCGGAGAACATCGAGGGGCAGAACCTGCCTGACGCGCGCCGGGTGAAGGCCGCGGTCAAGGTGCCGGTCATCTGCACTGGTGGATTTCAGACAGCGTCGGTCATCGCGGCAGCGATCAAACGCGGCGATTGTGACGCAGTGAGCGCGGCGCGCCCGCTCATCGCCAACAACGATCTCGTGGAGATCTTCCGCAGCGGCAAAGACAAACCAGAGAAGCCGTGCACCTACTGCAACAAGTGCCTGGTGAACGTGGTGGAGAATCCTCTCGGTTGCTACGAGGAAACGCGGTTCCCCTCACGCGACGCGATGATCGCGCAGATCATGTCTGTCTTCAGGCCGGAATCGTTCGTCCAGCCGGAGAGCGTGCGTGTTTAGCAGGCTGAGTACAAAGAGACGTATGACGCGGCGGATGCAGTTTGCGGCAGGGCTATTCGTCCTGACGCTGACGTTTACCGTTGCGTGCGGCACTCCGACGACTCCACCACTCGACAACATCGTCGAGCACTACAAGTACGGCATCCTCGGCACGGAGGGACGTGTCGGCGTGCCGTACTGGATCTTCCGCGTCTTGCCGATCGTCTTTGCGGACAAGCTGCCCAACCGCCCCGGCAACGGCTGGGAGAAGATCGGGTTTCTCTTCGAAACCCCCGATCGCGATCACCCGATCGGCACGACGAAAGCGAACGGCCAGTTCGGCGTCGATCTCGTCGGCCTCAACTGCGCCACGTGCCATGCAGGCACGTACCGTGAAGCGCCATCCTCGCCGCGGCAGGTCGTGCTCGGTATGCCGTCGCACGGGATGGACCTGCAGGCCTACGGACGCTTTCTCACCGCGTGCGCGCAGGATTCGCGCTTCAACGCGGGCACGCTGATCGATGCCATCAGGAAGATCGATCCCGACTTCGGCGTCCTCGACAGCATCGCGTATCGACTCCTGGTGGTGCGCCGTACTCGCGACGGCATCCTCGAGCGCGCGCAGGAGACATCGTGGTTCGATGCGCGCCCTCCGCAGGGCCCCGGGCGTGTGGACACGTTCAATCCCTACAAGGCGATGTTCGGGTTCGACATGACCAAGGACGACACCGTCGGCACTGCCGACCTGCCGTCGCTGTGGAACCAGCGGCCGCGTCGCAACCTGTGGCTGCACTGGGACGGCAACAACAACCTGGTCGAGGAGCGAAACAAGAGCGCGGCGATCGGCGCCGGCGCCACACCTGAAACGCTCGACGTTGCCGCTCTCGGACGCATCGAGGAATGGATCATGGATCTCAAGGCGCCGGCGTATCCGGCGTCGCGGATCGAACAGACGCGCGCGGCGCGTGGCCGCATGGTGTATGCCGGTGCGTGCGCGTCGTGCCACGACTTCGGCGCCGAAAAGGTTGGTCAGGTCACACCGCTGGCGGAGATCGGCACCGATCCCGAGCGGCTCCGGTCGTTCACGCCGGAGGTGGCGATGCGGATGAACACGCTGGGCGAGGGCTATCCGTGGAAGTTCTCGCACTTCCGCAAGACCGAGGGCTACGCCAACATGCCGCTCGACGGTCTGTGGCTGCGCGCGCCGTACCTGCACAACGGGTCCATTCCGAACCTTCGCGCGCTGCTGTTCCCAGAGACTCGGCCCGCGGAGTTCTACCGCGCCTATGACGTGTATGACTGGGTCAACGTCGGGTTCGTCAGCAACGGACCCGACGCGCAGCGAGAAGGCGTGCGCTTCGACACCAGGGCCAAAGGCAATTCAAACGCCGGGCACCTGTATGGCCAGGAACTGCCAGCCGACCAGCGCGAGGATCTGCTCGAGTATCTGAAAACTCTCTAAGCCCCCTCGACCACGACACACAGAGGCACCGAGGCACCGAGCGACTACGCCGGAGATCACGGTTAACCGCGGAGGCGCGGAGACGCGGAGACGCGGAAGTCGCGCCGGTGGCTCTCGATCCAGCCGCGCGTCGCGCGGCCCACCGGCGCTCCGGGACCTCCGTGTCCTCCGTGACCCCGTGTCTCCGTGGTGATCCGTTCCCTCGGCTCCTCCGTATCCCAATCCGACCGTTTTCTCATCCCTGAGCGATAATGGGCTCCTCCAAGGAGTTGCCCATGATCTCGCTCGATGTAAATGGCCGGCGTCACGACGTCGACGTCAGTCCGGACATGCCGTTGCTCTGGGTGCTTCGCGACACCCTGGGGCTCACCGGCACGAAATTCGGCTGCGGCCTCGGCCAATGCGGCGCGTGCACGGTGCATGTTGATGGCACCGCAACGCGTGCCTGCATGACCGCAGCCTCAACTGCCGTCGGCAAGAAGATCACCACCATCGAGGGACTCTCACCGACGTCCACGCATCCGCTGCAGGTTGCCTGGGTGGCCGAACAGGTACCGCAGTGCGGCTACTGCCAGTCTGGGCAGATCATGTCAGCGGCGGCGCTCCTCTCGAAGACGCCGCGTCCGACCGACGCGCAGATCGACACCGCGATGACCGGCAACATCTGTCGATGCGGTACCTATCAACGCATCAAGCGCGCGATCCGTCGCGCGGCACAGGCGTAGGAGCCGTCATGACGACATCGATTCTCAATCGTCGAAGCTTCCTGCAGGTGAGCGCCGCGGCAGGCGGAGGTCTGCTCGTCGGCACATATCTCCATCCGTGGACGGATGGCGAGACACTCGAGGCCGCGGGGTCCTTCGAGCCGAACGTCTGGATCAAGGTGAACGCCGACGACACCGTGCGGATCATGCTCACGATGCTCGAGATGGGCCAGGGCGTGATGACGTCGATGCCGATGCTCGTCGCCGAGGAGCTCGACTTCGACTGGACGAAGATCAAGACCGAGTGGGCAGGCGCCGATCCGAAATACGGCAACCCGAACTTCGGTGGTCAGCAGCTCACTGCCGGCAGCAACAGCGTGCGCGGCATGTGGAAGGTGTTGCGCGAGGCCGGCGCCACCACGCGCGTGATGCTCGTCAAGGCGGCGGCGCAGACGTGGGGTGTTGCTGAGAACACCTGCACGACTGATAAAGGCGAAGTCATCCACCAGGCGACCGGGCGCCGATTGAAGTACGGCACGCTGGTAGACAAAGCCGCGGCATTGCCGGTGCCCACGGGCGTCACGCTCAAGGATCCGAAGACCTTCAAGCTGCTCGGCAACTCGCTCGCACGTCTCGATGTTCCCGAGAAGGTCAACGGCACCGCCATGTTCGGCATCGACGTCAAGCTGCCCGGGCTGCTCACGGCGAAGGTCGTGCGGTGCCCGGTCTTCGGCGGGAAGGTCGCCCGCTTCAACGCGGACAAAGCGAAGGCCGTTCCCGGCGTGAAGCAGGTCGTGCAGATCAGCACCGGCGTGGCCGTCGTGGCAGACAACTACTGGTCAGCCTCGCGCGGAGCGCAGGCGCTCGACATCACGTGGGACGAAGGCCCGCTCGCCACACTGACGACGGCCGAGATTCTCACGCGCTACAAGGAGCTGGCGCAGATGCCTGGAAAGGTCGCGCGCAACGACGGCAATGCCGACACCGCGATCGCCAATTCGAAATCGTTCGAACGGACATTCGAAGCACCGTTCCTTGCGCACGCGACGATGGAGCCGATGAACTGTACGGCGGACTATCGCGCGGACGGCTGCGATGTGTATGTGCCGACGCAGGGACAGACGCCATCACACCAGGCGGCCGTGGCAGCGTCGGGGTTGCCGGCGGACAAAGTGAAGATCCACGTCACGTACATGGGCGGAGGCTTCGGCCGTCGTGGGGAAGCCGACTTCGTCATCGACGCGGTCGAGACCTCGAAGGCGGTCGGCAAGCCGGTGAAGGTGGTGTGGAGCCGCGAGGACGATATGCAGCACGACTACTATCGTCCGATCAGCTACGCGCGCATGTGGGGCGCGGTTGACGCATCTGGCAAACCGACGGTCTTCAAGCAGCACATCGTGCAGCAGTCGCTGATGAAACGGATCGGTGGACTGCCTCCGAACGGCGTGGACTTCATCTCGGTCGATGGGTCGGCGAACCTGCCGTACGACATCCCGAACATCCGCGTCGAGTACACGGAGAACGATCCCGGCATTCCGTTCGGCTTCTGGCGATCGGTTGGCGCCTCGTTCCAGGGCTTCGTGGTCGAGGCGTTCATCGACGAGATGGCGGCCGCAGCGAAGAAGGATCCGTTCGAGTTCAGGCGCGACCTGCTCGGCAAGTCTCCTCGCCACAAGGCGGTACTGGAGCTCGCCGCGGAGAAATCCGGTTGGGGCAAGCCACTTCCGGCGGGACGCTTCCGTGGTATCGCGGTGATGGACGCGTTCGGCAGCTACCTCGCGCAGGTGACGGAGGTCTCGGTCGATGCGCGCGGAGCGGTGAAAGTGCACCGGATCGTCTGTACCGTGGACACCGGCTGGGTGATCAATCCGGACACGATCAAGGCGCAGATGGAAGGCGGCATCGTCTACGGCCTGACCGCTGCGCTGAAGGGCGAGATCACGATCAAGAACGGGCGAGTGGAGCAGCGTCACTTCGGTGACTACCAGGTGTTGCGCCACAACGAGATGCCCGAGATCGAAGTGTTCATCGTCCCGAGCACCGAGACGCCGGGAGGCATCGGAGAGCCGAGCACCGCGCTCGCCGCAGGCTCACTCGTCAACGCCGTTGCAGCTGCAACCGGACGACGGATCTATTCGCTACCGATCAAGCCAGAGCAGGTGCGCGGGGGAACGGCGTAAAAACCACCAACCGATTACAGTCCTCGGTTTGTGCCACCCAGTTCCTCGACACCCTGTTTGAACAGGTCGAGAATCTTGGTGCTCGTCCGGAACTCTTCGAGGATTGCCGCGCGGCGGCTGGTTCGCAAATCGGTGATCACGTACGCGAGCGTCGTGGCCATCACCGAGCCTTCCTCGGTGTTGGTGGCTTCGAAGCGCTCCTGAAACGCACGGAGGGTTGGCTCGAAGTTCGCGTCGTGCCATCTCTCGATCCCGCTGTCGAGGCGCAGGAAGTCGTTGAGTGCGGCGGCGTACGCCTGCGTCGGGGGCCGGTGCCAGAACGACACGTCCTTGCCGAAGGTCTTCACATAGAACGGCAGATACAGGTTGGCCTGCGCCGGGACGCGAGCACCGAGTGCCGGGTTGAATCGCTTCACTTCATCGAGCTTGAGACCGGTGCGAGCGGTGATGTCGAGCGCGCGCCATGACTCTGACGTGCGCATCGCGTAGATTCGAGACTGTGGGTTCTCGGCGACGATCCGCCGGACGTTGATCGTGTTGCCGAACACCATTTCGGCATAGAGCGAGGAGCGCGGGCCGTAGGTCCGGAACAGATCGCGATAGCGCTGGATCGAAATGTCGCGCAGGCTCGCCGCGAAGTGAGAGCCCATGAGGTATTGCTCGCGCGATCCCACGCCACCAAGGCGCTCGCCGTTGATCATCGTGCGCCCGACGTTCACGCCGCCCGCGTGATGTTCAGACAGCGCCGGGATGTAGCTGTCGTACATCGTCGCGAGGATCGTCAGATACGCCGCGCAGTAGGGCGCCTGCGTCGTCTGGTTGTAGGCCTCGATGACCGCGGTGGACAGCTTGTTCAGGAACGCCCAGTTCCGGCTGAGAAACTGGCAGAAGCCGAGTGCGCGCGCGCGCGAGCGGGCACGGCCGTCGAGGCCGGATTCGAGGATGGCCTGTGCCAGTCCGATCTCCGACGGCACTCCAAACCGCTCGTAGATGGCGCCCCATTCATCGAGGAAGCTTCCGTAGCGCTGCGCGTTCGGGATGAGGAACAGCCCGCGAGTGGGGTTGTGTACGAGCGGACCCGTGACCGGTTCGAGGAGTCGAGCCACTTCGTCCCGGCGCTCGTTCAGCTGCTTCGGCAGCGTGCGGCCGTTCAGAAAGCCGGAGAGTCCCTGCTCCTCCCATACCGCATCGCGAGTCCAGTCGCCGGCGGCGGGAAAGGTCGCGATCAGACGTCCGTCGTTGGCGCTACCGAACGCGATCCGTCCGTCAGGGATCGTGAAGATGTATTGCCAGAACTGGTACTCGGGCCGGTAGGTCTCGACAGCCGTGATGTCCTGGGCCAGTCGTCCGCGCGAGTACTCCGCAGCAGCACTCGCCTCGTAGGGCAGGGCTGCTGGCGTGTTCGTGGATTCAGGTGCAGTCTGCGCCTGAATGGCTGAGCTAGCGCTCGCAAGAGTGGCGAGTCCGAGAATGAAGGCCAGGAGTCTCATGGGTGAAGCGAATTGATTATCAACCAATCTGGCGTGGCCGAGCCACTAACTCTCTTATCGACCGACTGCGTCCAGAAATTCACATCTCTGCGAATTGGGCCTTCGGGCTAGGATTGGCGCCATGAAGGGCTCCCGCATCCTTACTGGCTTCATCCTCGCGTCGGTTGTGAGCGCGACCTCCTCGCTTCTTGCTCAATGGCCGGCGTATTCCGATACGAAGGTGCCGCGAACCGCAGATGGACGGCCCAACCTCGATGCGCCGACGCCGCGGACCGCGGACGGCAAGCCCGACCTTAGTGGCGTCTGGTTGAACGAATGGTTCTACGGCGGGCAGGTGCGCCAGCCACCGGTGTCGCCGGCTGGAGAGCCGCCCGCCTCGACCTTCGCGAACATCGGCGCCGGATTTCCGAACGGTCTTCCATTTCAACCCTGGGCAAAAGAGTTGATGGAAAAGCGAAAGGAGCAGAACAGCAAGGACAACCCCGATGCTCACTGCCTGCCGATGGGCTTGATGCAGTTCCACGAACACCCGCAACCGCGCCGGATGATTCAGACGCCAGGCGTCCTCGTCATCCTTTATGAAGGCAACTCCGGCGTGCGGCAGATTTTCACCGACGGCAGACCGCTTCCGAATAACGACCCTCAGCCCTGGTGGTATGGCTACTCGACCGGGAAGTGGGATGGCGACACGCTCGTCGTCGAGACGACCGGGTTCCGTGACGATGGCTGGTTGGATATCTGGGGGAGCCCGTTCACGAGCGCGGCGAAGATCACGGAGCGATTCAGGAGGCTGAATTACGGCGTGATGAAGATCGACGTCACCGTCGACGATCCGAAGGCGTACACGAAGCCGTTCAGCGTCCGCGTCAACCAGCGCATCATGCCCGACGGCGAGCTGATCGAGTTCATCTGCAATGAGAACAACAAGGCGCCGCAGTTGATGGTGGGGAAGTAGGGGCGTCACCACTAACCACCAGATACAATGCCGCCCACCTCGTGAAGCTCTCGGACATCGGCCCCGGGCTCCTGCTTGCGGCCACCGGCATCGGCGTGGGCGACATGGTCTCGTCCACGATTGCTGGTGCCGAATACGGTCTGACGCTCGTCTGGGCGCTCGCGGCAGGCGTCGTTCTCAAGTTTGCGATCACCGAAGGCGCGGCGCGCTGGCAGCTCGGCACGGGGACGACGCTCATCCAGGGGTGGCGCGATCATCTTCCGCGTGCTGCCGTCCTCGCCTTCTTCATCTACTTCATCGTCTGGAGCTACTTTGTGTCGAGCGCGCTCGTCACAGCGAGTGCGATGGTGCCGGCCGCGATCATTCCCTCGGTGCCGCTGCCGGTGTGGGGAGTCATTCACGCGGTCGGCGCGTTCGTGATGGTCTGGTTCGGCCGATACGAGCGCTTCCTCGCGATTGTGAAGTGGTTCATCGGTCTGAAATTCGGCGCAATCATCGCGTCGGCGCTCCTGATTGTGCTGTGGTCCGGAGCGGACTGGTCTGGCGCAGGGGCGCGATCGCCGTTCTCGACGGCCTACACGCTGTCGCTCATCGGCGGCGTCGGTGGAACGGTGACGCTG
The DNA here is from genome assembly GCA_963818645.1 of uncultured Acidobacteriota bacterium. GTDB lineage: Bacteria > Acidobacteriota > Vicinamibacteria > Vicinamibacterales > UBA2999 > Gp6-AA40. The sequence continues at coordinate 103,434 of CAWFTF010000014.1, forward strand.
CTCTCGTACGGCTACTGGATGCGCGAGGCCGGGTGGGCGGGCGTCGAGCGGATGAAGGCGGCGCGCGGCGATCTCACCCTTTCCTTCACCCTCGTTTTCGTCTTCTGCATCTCGATGATCTTTCTCTCGACGCAGATCAACTGGACAGGGCAGATCCTCGACGAAGGTCCGCGGCTCTGTTTGTTGCTTGCGGATCGCATTGGCCAGGAGATCGGTCCGATCGGGCGGGGAGTGTTCCTGCTTGGCTTCTGGGGCGCGGCGTTCTCGTCAGTGCTCGGCGTCTATCACGGGGTGCCGTTCCTCTTCGACGACATGCTGCACCTCTGGCGCCGGCAGCCGGCCGGCGGACAGCGCGGCAAGCCCTACCGAGCATGGGCCGCCTATCTTGCACTCGCTGCGATCTCGGCACTCGTCATTCGAAGACCCGTGTGGCTCGTCTTCGCGTACACCGTCGTCGGGTCGATGTTCTTTCCGTTTGTGATCTCGACGCTACTGTGGCTGAACAACAAACGAAACGTACGCGCCACGCAAAACGGCGTGCTCGTGAACGGAGTGCTCAGCGCGGCGCTTCTTCTCTACGCCTTTCTTGCCTTCGAAGCGTTCTGACGCCGACCTCCAGCCTACTGCCTACTGCCTACCGCCCACCGCCTACTGCATACTGCTAAGCAGTGATTCCCCTCTCAGTCCTCGACCTCGTCCCTGTTCGTAGCGGCGCCACTGCACGTGATGCGATGGAAGAGTCGGTGGACCTGGCGCGTCTGGCGGAGCGGCTTGGCTTCGTGCGCTACTGGTTCGCCGAGCACCACGGCATGGCGAGCATCGCGAGCTCGGCGCCCGAGATTCTGATCGAGCACGTCGCGTCGGCGACATCGCGGATTCGCGTCGGGTCGGGCGGCATCATGCTGCCGAACCACACACCGCTCCGCGTGGCGGAGGTGTTCCACACGCTCGAGACGCTGCATCCGGATCGCATCGATCTCGGCCTGGGTCGCGCTCCTGGCACAGACCCGGCGACGTCACGCGCGCTCAGGCCGTTCGACGGCGAACACTTTCCGGAACAGGTGCAGGAGATGCTGGCGCTCTCGCGCCGGCAGTTTCCGCCCGAGCATCCGTTCGCCTCCGTGCGAGTGGTGCCCGATGGCGTGACACTGCCGCCTATCTGGGTGCTGGCCTCCAGCGGCGCGACGGCGGCGTTTGCCGGGTCGATGGGCATGGGCTATGGATTCGCGCGGCATTTCAGCCCGACGCCGCCGGGTCCGGCCGTTCGCGCCTACCGCGAACACTTTCGGCCGTCGGCGCAGTTCCCCTCGCCGCACGTCATTCTCGGCGTCTCGATCATCTGCGCGCCGACTGCCGAGGAGGCTGACTACCTGGCTTCGTCGTCGGATCTTGGCTGGGTTCGCCTCCATCGTCGTGAGTTTCTCCCGCTGCCCAGCCCGGAAGAGGCGCGCCGCTACGAGTACTCGCCGCAGGAGCGCGTCGTCGTGGAGATGAATCGCGCGCGTCACTTCATCGGCACGCCGGAGACCGTCGCGAACATGATTCGCAATATCGCCTCGGACACGCAGGCCGACGAGGTGATGATCACGTCCACCGTCTATGGCCGGATGGAGCGATTCCGTTGTTACACCTTGATCGCGTCCGAATTCGGCATGCCGGCGGAACGGGCGGGCTGAAGGCAGACAAATTTCCGGAGTTTCGGAGCCCTCATCGGGTGTCGACCCCCAGTTTCCACAGATAGCTGGGCCATTTTCGGGATTCCGGGCGGCAAGGATCTTGACTATCCCGAGGCGTGCTGAAAGTCGATCTGCATACGCACACGTCTGACGATCCGGTGGACGACGTTCCGTACTCCACGTATGAGCTGATCGATCGCGCCGCGCAGCTTGGGTATCACGCGCTGGCGATTACCCTCCACGAGCGACAGCTTGGCCTGCAACCGTTCGTCGACTACGCGGCCGCCCGCGGCATCACGCTCATTCCCGGGATCGAGCGGACGATCGAGGGTCGCCACGTTCTGCTGTTGAACTTCACTCCCGCCACTGAGTGGGTCAACAGCTTCGCGGACCTTCGGGAGTTGAAGACGCGGGAACCCCGTGGGCTCGTCATCGCACCGCACCCGTTCTTTCCGATCGGAGTGGCGCTGCGCGGGATGATGGATCGTCACGCGGATCTCTTCGACGTCGTCGAATGCAATGCGATGTTTACCCGCGTGCTCGATTTCAACCGGAAGGCGCAGCGATGGGCGCGTGCGCATGGCAAGCCGATGGTCGGCAACGGCGACGTTCATCGGCTGCGTCAGTTGGGCTCAACGTATTCGGTGGTCGATGCGCGCCCGGAGGCCGGTGCGATTTGCGAAGCGATCCGGAATGGTCGCGTCGAGGTTCACGCCGAGCCGCTGTCGATCGCTTCCGCCGCCACACTCGTGTGGCAGTTGATGGCGCGAGATTTGGTGAAGGGGCTGCTGCGCCCAGCACCGGCCGGACACCTCTAGCCCAAACGCACCGGATACAATAGGCCGGTGCTCGTCACCGCCGAACTCTCCCAGCTTCTTCGCGACGTGCTCACCAGTCGCGTCTACGACGTGGCGCGGGAGACGCCTCTCGACAAGGCGCCGCGCCTGTCCGAGCGTCTCGACAACGACGTCCTTCTCAAGCGCGAGGACCTGCAGCCGGTCTTCAGCTTCAAGCTGCGCGGCGCCTACAACAAGATTGCGCATCTGACGGACAGGGAGCGGTCGCGCGGTGTCATCGCTGCGAGCGCCGGCAACCATGCGCAGGGCGTCGCGTTTTCAGCGCAGAGGCTCGGACTGCGATCGATCATCGTCATGCCGCAGACGACACCACGGATCAAGGTGGATGCGGTGCAGTCGATGGGCGCCGAGGTGGTGCTGGCGGGCGACAGCTACGATCAGGCCAAGGCACACTGCGACACGCTCGTGGCGCAGACCGGCATGACGTTCATCCATCCCTTCGACGATCCGCTGGTCATCGCAGGGCAGGGGACGATCGGCGCTGAGATTGTTCGTCACAGCCAGGATCAGTTGTCGGCAGTGTTCGTTCCGGTCGGCGGCGGCGGTCTGATTGCCGGAATTTCTGGTTATATCAAGTCGCTGAGACCCGATGTGAAGGTGATCGGCGTCGAGCCGTTCGAGGCCGACGCGATGTACCGATCGCTCGCGCACGGCCGGCGCGTGCAGCTCGATCACGTCGGCATCTTTGCAGACGGTGTCGCGGTGCGCGAGGTCGGCGAGCGGACGTTCGAGATCGTGCGGCAGACCGTGGATGAAGTGCTGCGCGTGACCAACGACGAGATCTGCGCGGCGATCAAGGACATCTTCGACGACACGCGCACGATCATGGAGCCCGCTGGCGCACTCGCGGTCGCTGGCATGAAGACGTGGGTGGAGCGTGAGGGCGCGCACAACCAGTCGCTCGTCGCGATCCTGAGCGGCGCCAACATCAACTTCGATCGCCTGCGATTCGTTGCCGAGCGCGCCGAGGTTGGCGAGGCGCGCGAAACGCTCATCGCGATCACGCTGCCGGAGAAGGCGGGATCGTTCCAGAAGTTCTGTTCGGTGATCGGTCGCCGAACGGTGACCGAGTTCAACTATCGCCTGAGCGGCCGGCAGCAGGCCCACATCTTCGTCGGCTTTGCCACGCAGTCGCGGCAGGACGGCTCGGCGCTCGCGTCACAACTCGCGGCGGCTGGCTACGAGACGGTCGATCTCACGGACAACGAGCTGGCGAAGCTGCACGTGCGCCACATGGTCGGTGGCCATGCGCCCGAAGTGCGTCACGAGCGTTTGTGCCGATTCGAATTTCCCGAGCGGCCGGGCGCGCTCGCGCAGTTTCTCGAGAAGCTCGGTGGCCGCTGGAACATCAGCCTGTTCCACTACCGCAATCACGGTGCGGACTTCGGCCGCGTGCTCGCGGGGTTCGAAGTCCAGGAGAGCGACCTGCCCGCGTTCCGCGCGTTCCTCGACGAGCTCGCGTATCCCTACACGCTCGAGTACGAGAACCCGGCGTACAAGTTCTTTCTGGGGTGAAGTCGGTCTCCAGTCCACAGTCCTCGGTCCCACGGTCTGGCGCTCAAGCACTTGCGAGCACGGAACATGTGGGCTAACGCGAAGACCGCGGACGGAGGACTGGAGACTGGGGACTATTCCTATCACTACACCGCCCGCCGTCGCGCCGTGAGCCAGCCAATCGTCGACGCGAATGCGATCGTCGCGAAGACGACCGAGATGAAGAGCGACTTGCCCTGGAACGGCTGGCCTCGCAACATATCCATCACCAGCGGAAAAGCCGCAGCCAGCGAATAGGCGATCGCAAACGCTGCCGAGATCTGACGAAACTCGGCGCGGCTGCGTGCGCGCTCGAGGCGGTCGCGTTCAGTGCTGATGTCGCCCGCATCTACTGCGCCGCGTTCGTCGAACAGCCGCTTGAATCGCGCCGTCATCCGCGAGAACTCAGGGTCCGTCGTGAGGAATTCGTCGATGAGCGCCCGAGTGTCGGCGCTGACTTCGCCGGCGAAATACCCAGGCAGCAGATCGTAGACGACGTCGCGTGTGATCTTCATGAGTGGTCTCCATGGCCAGGCGCCGGTGGCGTGGCCAGCGCTTCTCGAGCGCGAAAGATTCGTGATTTCACGGCGCCAACGCTGACCCCGAGGGCAGCGGCGATTTCCGAATACGACATTTCGCGAACGACGTAGAGCAGCAGTGCGCGTCGATCGCCGCGTGCGACGTGGCGCAGGCGGGCGCGCACCTGCTGCAAGGCCGAGGCACGTTCGACGCGGGCGTCCGCCATTGGCGAGCCATCCTGCAATCGCTCGTCGAGCGTCACGTGCGGCTGCGCCGTGCGCACGTAGTCGCGAAACAGGTTGCGTGTGATGGTCAGGAGGTACGCGCGAACGGTCTCCTGACGAATGCGATCGCGAGCCGTCCACGCGCGCACGAACGTGTCAGCGGTCAGGTCCTCGGCACGCGCGACGTCCCCCGTCAGGAACAGCGCGAAGCGGAAGACATCCGGGTAGTAGCGTTCGTACAAATCGCGGAAGCCGTCCATGCGGTCTACTCAGATACGCGGAGGGATGCGGAAAGGTTACCTCTCTCTCTCGGGGCGCGTGATAGCGTGGACCCGTGTCGCATGAGGCATTCATGGAGGCCGCACTGAGTCAGGCGCGGCTGGCGCTTGCCGCCGGCGAAGTCCCCGTCGGCGCGGTGCTCGTCGCTGGCGACCAGATCATCGCCCGCGCCTTCAATCAGCCCATCAGCGCCACCGATCCCACGGCGCACGCCGAGGTGTTGGTCGTGCGCGAGGCAGCGCGTCTGCTCGGCAACTATCGGATGACGGACGCGACGGTTTACGTGACCGTCGAACCGTGTCTCATGTGCGTCGGCGCGATGGTGCATGCGCGGGTGCGCGCGGTCGTCTACGGCGCCGCCGAGCCGAAGACCGGCGCGCTCGTGTCGACGTTGAAGGCGCTCGAGTCGCCCGGCCTGAACCATCGCTTCCTCGTCACCGCCGGTGTGCTCGAGGACGAGTGCCGCTCGATCATCCAGGAGTTCTTCCGCGAAAGGCGCCGGGCCGGAGTGGAGGGAACGGGGAAGGTATAATGGAACGTTGTCCGACCGGAGAGGTACCGAAGTGGTCGTAACGGGGGCGCCTCGAAAGCGTCTTGTCCCGTAAGGGGCACGTGGGTTCGAATCCCACCCTCTCCGCCAACATGAGCTTCTTTGTTTTCAATAACTTAGCTGGCGTACGTGGGTTCTCCGGGTGCAATGCGTCTTTTCTTCGCGGTCCAATTCGCCCTCTAAGTCATTGAAAATCGCAGCCTTGTAGGCTACGTGGGTGCTTGAGTGCACCCTCTCGGCCTGCCTCAAGTGTGTCGGTTGGAATGGCTAGACGATCGACGCGTTGTGGCTGAAAACTTGATCAGATGTTGCGGAAGACAGAGTTCAGATCGGATCCCGACTCCGACTGCACTCGAGTGATGGCGAGCGACCGCGATGTCACACGCGCGCGTCGCCGAGCCCTGGTGACCTTGCCGGCTTTCTTCCGACCAATGGTTACTGGAGAAGGACGCTGTGACTATCGAAAGTCGATACGAAGACAATGCAGGTGGTTGATGCCCGCCCTCGGACTCGCGCGTAATTCCTCGCGGTGCGCGGCAGATGATACCTTCGGGAATGCGAACGTCCGCAGCTGTCAACGCCGGTCCAAAATCTGACAGTTCCGCCGATTGAAAATCTGACAGATCGACGAGGGGACGAGCCTCAGTTCGTCGTGGCCTCCTGACGAGCCCGCCGGCGACGGCCGCCGGCTCGGGATCCTGCGGCGCGTGCAGCGTCTGCCAGAGCTCGGTGTGCTGCCGCATGCGGTAGCTGTTGCCGCGGATCGTCACGAGGTGGCAGTGGTGGACGAGGCGATCGATCAGCGCGGCGGCCATGACGTCATCGCCGAAGATCTCGCCCCACTCCTCGAAGCCCTTGTTGGACGTCAGCACCGTCGACGCGTGCTCGTAGCGACGCGTCATCAGCTGAAAGAAGAGCATCGCGCCGGTGCGGCTGATCGGCAGATAGCCGATCTCGTCGACGACGAGCAGCGCCGGATGCGTGAGCACCTTCAGGCGCGCCTGCAGGCGACCGGCGGCCTGCGCCTCTTCGAGCGAGGTGATCAGGTCGGCGAGCGTGCCGTAGTAGACGCGCCGACCGCTCTGCGCCGCGGCGATGGCGAGACTGATCGCCAGGTGCGTTTTGCCGACGCCCGGCGGCCCGAGGAAGATCACATTCTCGCGGCGCTCGACGAAGCCGAGCTCGTGCAGGCTTTCGATCTGCTCGCGGCGCAGCGACGGCTGAAAGGTGAAGTCGAAGTCGCGGAGCTGTTTGACGACCGGCAGCCGGCTGGAGCGCATCGCCGCCTGCAGCCGCCGGTTATTGCGCAGCTGAATCTGCGCGGCGAGCAGCTGCTCGATCGCTTCGGGCGCGGTGAGCGTGCCGCCATCGACGCCCTGGAGAATCGCATCGAGCGCTTCGAGCGCGCCGGGCATCCGCAGGTCGGCGAGGATGTGGCGCAGCCGATCGCGTCGCGAGGGCGGCGGCGCTCTTCATGCGACACCGCCCGCGAGCTGCGCGTAGGCGGCGAGCGAGCGCTTCTCGACCGCCACGACCGGGCCGCGGCGCCCGCCGCGCGGGCGTCGGCGACTGGCCGCTCGAGGACCAGCGAGGTGTAGCGTCGCGGCGGCGAGCGGCTGCAGCAGGAAGCGCTCGTCGCGGTCGAAGCGGACCCGCGGACGCTCGCGCGTCGTGCCGTGCACCCGCACATTGGCGACGCGCTCGAGCCAGCGCTGCCGCTGCTGATCGAGATCGGCATCGTGCAGGAACGTGCGGCCGTAGACGAAATTGCCGCGCAGGTAGCGGACCGGGCGCTCGACTTTGCCTTTGGTCTGCGCGCGATACGGACGACAGGCGCGCGGCGTGAAGCCCCAGTGGTGCGCGAAGCGGAGAAACTCGGCATTGCGCACGAGCGCGCCGCCCTCGAGCCGCAGGTCGCGCGTGATCACCGCCTTCATCTGATCGAAGAGCAGCTCCTGCGGCACGCCGCCGAAGTAGAGGAACGCGTCCTCGAGGCCGTCGATCAGCGTGCGCCATGTCCTGGCGCGGATAGAACCGACACCAGAGCAACCGCGAGTAGCCGAGCACGACCAGCAACGCGTAGCGCACGCCCCACGGAAACCGAAAGCGCGCGAAGTCGACCTGCGCCTGGCGGCCCGCCGGCGTCTCGAAGCGGATCACGGGCTCCGGCGCGCGGCGTCGGGCGCACGCGCCGCACGAACGCTTTCAGCTGCGAGTAGCCGCCCGTGTAGCCGGCCGCGCGGATCTCGTCGAGCAGGCGCACCGCCGACAGCTCGGGATACGCGGCCAGCCGCGCCTCAATGATCGGCTTGTAGGGATCGAGCTTGGTCGGCACCGGCGGCCGCGGCCCGTACCGCACCGCCTCCGCGTCGAGATCGCGATCGAGATCGCCGTCGCGAATCCAGCGATGAATCGTGTCGCGGCTGACGCCCAACTGGCGCGCCAGCGCACTCTTACTCGTGCCTTGCTCCAGGTAGTGCCTGAGTAGCATGCGGGTCTCCCGTCCGAACATCGCGCCTCCGCTCGTCTCGGAGACGCATGGTGAAATGAATCACCGGCCGGGAGCGACGCTCTCAGCCGGCAGCCAGACCGTGCTGCCGACTGTCAGATTTTCGCCCGCCACAACTGTCGTTTTACAGCCGCCGCTAACAGCAGCACCTCACCGCAACAGCAAGGCGTTCAACGCACAGGTGATTGAGACGGGCTGCAGTAGGACCGACGTCGTGGGGGAGGGCTACGCGGCGATGCGGTCGAAACGGTGGTGCAGACCGCCGATTTCTGGCGTGGCGACTTGCGTCCATTCAACGGCGGTGAGACCGGTCGCGTGAGCGGTGTCTCCTTGGCCAGGGCGAGATAGGTGCGCGAGCGCATGTAGTACGCGACGTAGTTCGTGATCACACGGTGGAGCCCTGCCGCATTCATCAGGATCACGTGATCGAGGCACTCGCGTCGAATCGAGCCGATGCCGCGCTCCACGTAGGCGTTCTGCCACGGCGAGTGCGGTGCGAACCGCTTGGGTGTTCATCCCGGCGGTCGTGGTTGCCACATCGGCAAAGACCGTATCGCGATCGTGGAGTAAATATCGAGGAGCTTGTTCTCTGTAAAGGCGTTGCGAAGTTGTTGTGCCGTCCAGGCCGCTGTCGGATGTGCGGTGACCGCCACGTGGACGCGGATGCCGTCGCAGGTATTGGCAACGGTGGATTCACTCACCGTGAGTCCCAGCTTCAGCAGCTCCCCGTGAATGCAGTACGGGCCAGGTAGACGCCGCGTAGTCCACCGCCCGCTGATATCGTTCACGGCCCGCCGTGACTCACGACGACGCCGCGACCTTTGGATTCCTTTCCCAAGGGCCCACATCCGCCGTCGACACCGCACTTGTTAGATTCCACTGGCCACTCGGCCCATCACTCAGCTGGCAGCAGACGTGCACTCCGTCGAGCATGGTCCAACTGACGGTACCCCTCTCCTCCCTTTGGTGATCCGGCGTTCTGTCTTGTGCGTCCTGCGCACCGCATCCTGGTGCAGAACGAGTTCAGGGCGCGGACATCTCGGGCGGCATCTTGTGCGCGCCATGCTACGAACGGAGTAGACCGTGAAAACCACAGACACCACCGTTGCGGTGACGAGCTCGAGAAGCCGCCGCGGTAGCGAGGCCGTCTCCCTGTCGGGACACGTTGGATCGCGGGCGGAACAGCGTGCAGCGGGCAAGGCCCTGCGAGAACGATGCCCCCGCGACAGCACACTCCAAATGGAAGGCTCCGAAGGACCGGCGAGACGCCGTGGCTACTGTGCTGGCCGCGGAGAAGGGACGAATGCCGGACCTGCTCCCGCTGCGCCATGGGCGCATGGTGCGCTCCCCGTTCACCTTCTACCGCGGTTCGGCCCTCGCGATGGCGGCCGACCTCGCGTCCACGCCCGTGAGCGGGCTCCGCGTCCAGTGCTGCGGGGACGCGCACCTCTCCAATTTCGGCGGGTTCGCCACGCCGGAGCGGCGCGTGATCTTCTCGATCAACGACCTCGACGAGACGCTGCCGGCGCCCTGGGAGTGGGACGTCAAGCGACTCGCCGCGAGCTTCGTCGTGGCGTGCCGGGACAATGGCCTCAAGGAGTCCGTGGCCAGAGACGTGACGGCAACCTGCGTCCGCACCTACCGCGAGTCGATGACCGAGTTCAGCCAGTTGCCGACGCTGGAGCTGTGGTACCGCGCGCTGGGGGCGGAGGAGCTCATTGAGGGTCTGGACCCCGATCTCCGGAAGCGGGCCATGAAGCGCATCGAGAAGGAACGAGCGAAGAGCCGCGGCGAAGAGATTTTCCCGAAGCTCGTGGAGCAACGGGGAGACGTCCACGTGATCAAGGACCAGCTCCCGACGATCTTCCATCACCCGGGCATTCCCCCTGGTGAGATCCAACAGCCGCTTGAGGGACGCGCTGGCCGCGTATCGCGCCTCACTTCCTCCCGCCTACCAGTCCCTGCTCGATCGCTACGAGCTTCGGGACGTCGCCATTAAGGTCGTGGGAGTCGGCAGCGTCGGGACCTCGTGCTGGGTCTTTCTCTTCATGGCGAGCGAGGGCGACCCCTTGTTCCTGCAGGTCAAGGAGGCGCGGCCGTCGGTGCTCGAACCATATGCTGGCACGAGCGTGTTTCCGAACCGCGGCCAGCGCGTCGTGGATGGCTACCGGCGCATGCAGCCCGCCAGTGACATGTTCCTCGGGTGGAGCGAGGGTCCGAAGCGGCACTTCTTCATCCGCCAGCTGAGGGACATGAAGCTGAGCGTCAGGGTGGAGATCTTCGGCCAGACCGAGATGGAGATCTACGCCGGATGGTGCGGACGGGCCCTCGCTCTCTCGCATGCCCGGTCCGGGAACCCGTCCACTCTCTGCGGCTACATGGGCAAGAGCGACGTCTTCGACAACGCCATCGTGGCTTTTTCAATGGCCTACGCCGACCAGAACGAGAGGGACCACGCCGCCCTCGAACGCGCGGTGAAGAAGGGGACGGTGCAGGCAGTCTTCGAGGACACCAGTGAGTGAGCCATGGATGTCATCCTGGCCCGGGCTCACGGAGCAGAGACGTGATCGTTCGACTGTCGCGCCCCCTCGGGTTGTTGGTGGCGCTCCTGATGTGCGCACCGGCCGCGCATGCGCAGGACCTCGAGCCCAAGGCGTATTCCGCTAGTCCCGTAGGAGCGGCCTTCCTCGTCGTCGGCGTCGCGCGGTCGACCGGGTCAGTCCTCACCGATCCGACGCTGCCGCTGACCGACATCGAGGCGAAGATGAACGGGGTACCGCTCGCGGCGGGCTACACGTTCGGGCTGTTCGGCAAACTCACATTGATAACGGCGGCGGTGCCCTACTCATGGGGCGATGTGAGTGGCCTCGTGGGCGAAGAGGCCCGCGCCGTCACGCGCTCGGGCCTCACCGACGCCCGAGCCAAGCTGTCGATCAATCTCGTCGGCAACCCGGCGATGGGGCTGCGGGAGTATTCGAAGGCCCCGAGAAGAGTCATCGTGGGAACGAGCCTGACGGTGACGACGCCAACCGGCGATTACGACGGCGAAAAGCTGATTAACCTCGGGACGAACCGGTGGGGTTTCAAACCAGAGGTCGGTGTGGCGGTGCCGAAGGGGCGCTGGGACATCGACACCTACCTCGGGGTCTGGCTGTTCACCGACAACGGTGATTTCTACACCGGTGGCCGAACACGGTCGCAGGATCGGGTGGTGGCGCTCCAGGGCCATGCGAGCTACACGTTTCGGCCGCGCCTCTGGGCGGCCGTCGATGCGACGTGGTACCAGGGTGGCGATGCAACTGTCGACGGCGGTGAGCCGTCTGGCAGTATGAACAATTCTCGGCTGGGTGCGACCGTGTCGTTTCCCATGGGACGGCAGCAGTCGTTGAAGGTTTCCTACAGTTCTGGCGTCGCGGTGCGAACAGGGACGAATTTCAGAACTCTCAGCGTAGGGTGGCAGTGGCTCCGGTTCACAAGACGTTAGTCTCGGTGCGAAGCGTCGTGTGCAGCGTCGTGGGGTTGATGCTGGTGCTGGTATCCGCACCGGTCGCGCGCGCGCAGGCGACGGCGCAGCTGTGGGGCAACATCACGCTCGACTGGGTTAAGAGCGATCGTCTGGTCTACGAACTCGACTTCGAGCCCAAGGTGCTGCTGGACGCGCCCGAGGGCGACCCTGACTGGCGAAATCTAGACGTCACGCCAAACGTGGAATACTCGCCGAAGGCATGGTTGGACCTCGTAGCCGACACGACCATCGGCTCGACGAATCAGACCGACGACGTAGATACGATTGAGGTGACGCCCCGACTGGGCGTGCGCTTCCACCTGTTTTCACGCACGCAGCGCTTCAACGCCCGCGAGCGCGCCCCACGTCGGCGCATCGTCATGCGCGATCTCGTGCGAGTCGAATCACGGAACTTCTTCTATTCCGGCGACACAGAGTCGGACTCGACCGTCCGCTTCCGCAATCGCCTCGAGCTTCTCGTGCCACTGAACAAGGCTCGATTCACTGACGATGGCGCTCGGTATGTGATCGCCGACTGGGAGTGGTTCATCCCGATCGACGATCCCGAAGAGCGCTTCGCCAGTCGGCAACGCATCCGCGCGGGCCTCGGCTACCGCCGGAGCTTCAACTGGCGGTACGAAGTGCTTTACATCTGGACGCGGTCGCGCAACACCATCGATGAGGAGTTCGCGACAACTGAGAACATCTTGAACATCCGAATGAAGCGACTGTTTTGACAACTACATCCGTCCTGCTCGGGCGCATATTGGCGGCAGGCGCGGTGTTAGAAGCTGCAGCGGGTCTGGGCTTGCTTCTCGCGCCGTCGACGCTCGCCGAGCTCTTGCTTCGGGAGCCGCTTGCTGGCGCAGGGCCGATCATCGCGCGGTTAGGGGGAGGAGGTGTGCTGGCCCTCGCCATCGCCTGCTGGTTCGCGCGCCAAACGCCTTCGACGCCAGCGGGCCTGGGTGTGGCCCGCGCGTTCCTCGCTTACAACCTGGTCGCGTGCGGAGTCCTGATCGCGGCCTACCCACCTTTGCCGAGCGGGCTGGCCGCTCTAAGTTTGGCTGTCCTACACGGTCTGCTGGCGATCGCACTGCTGGCGGCATTGTTCGCGTCGCGCGAGGCTTGACCCGTCTGGGCTCTGCGCCCGGACACGAGTCTTCTCCCCGCGCATCGTCGTTTGTCTCACGGCCCGTGGTGATGTCGTCGGGCTCCCTGGTCAGCGGTCGCGCGCAGTCCATCGAAAACGTGCGGAGAAGATTGTCTTCCCCCGTCTCTATTCCCCGTGGCCAGCTGGCTCGCCCCTTGCCTCGAAGATGTCGATCGACGAGAGGTTTGTGATGATGAAGAAGAACGTTGTTGCGGGAGCGATGTTCGTGTGCGTGGCTCTCAGCGCCGTGGCCTATGCGCAGGCGGTGTTCACGAAAGCACAGGTCGCCGACCGTATCCGAAAAGTGGAAGACGGCGTGGACGAATTTCGGAAGTGGTCGGAAAACAGGGCTGAGCAAGGGAAAAACACAGCGCAAGCTGCCAAGTCTTCCGGCCGCGCTCGTGGTCGAACGGCGACCGAGTCGCAGAAGGAGGTCGCCAACGAGAAGAAAGACGAGTTGGACGATGCGCTCGGCGATTTGAACCGCTCGACGAATCGACTGCGGCGGAAGTTCGACCCTCTCGACAAGTGGATCGAGACGCGGCCCCAGGTGGAAAGCGTCATGGACGACGCGCGCAAGATCAACCAGGTCATGGTGCGCGGCAAGTACGGTACGCAGGCGGAGCGCTATTGGGGGGTGCTGCGGACGGCCATCAACGATCTGGCGCGCTGCTACAACCTGACTCCATTGGGAGTGTGATGGCGTCTGAGCACGCCACCAGGAGAACGAACGCGTGAGCGCACTCAGACGCACCATCGATGACTCCATCGCTACGGAGTCGGGTGACTTCTCGCTGGTCCTCGGCGGGCCGCTCTTTCAGCTCTGGCGGCGATCACGCCTGGTCGGAGATGCGCTCGAATTGCTGCACCGCCGCATCATCGCGTTCGTCGTGGTGGCGTGGGTACCGCTGCTGCTGTTGTCGATCGTGGAGGGACACGCGTGGGGAGGGAGCGGCGCGCTGCCGTTCCTGTACGCACTTAGAGCTCCACGCCCGCCTAGCATGCGCGCTGCCGTTGCTGATTCTGGCGGAGCGGATTGTGCACCAGCGGATGCAGCCAATGGTGCGGCAGTTCTTGACGCGCGGCCTGATCCCGGACGCCGAGCGGGCGACGTTCGACGCGGTCGTCGCCTCCGCGCTGCGGCTGCGCAACTCAGTCGTGGCGGAGGTGTTATTGATCGCCTTTGTGCTTGGCGCGGGCGTGATCATCAGCGAGCGCACCCAAGTCGTGCTCGCATCGGCGAGCTGGTATGCGGTTCCGGTGGATGGCCGCGTGCAGCCGACGTTAGCCGGACTTTGGCTGCGCTGGGTCAGCCTGCCGCTCTTCCAGTTCGTGTTCCTGCGCTGGTATTTCCGGTTGTTCATCTGGACACGTTTCCTGTGGCAGGTCTCGCGCATCGATTTGACGACTGATGCCGACGCATCCCGACCGCTGCGGCGGTCTGGGCTTTGTAGCATTGGTCGGCAATGCCTTCGTACCGGTTTTGTCGGCCCAGGGGGCGGTGCTCGCCGGGATGATGGCCAATCGGATCTTCTACGCCGCGCCACGCTGCCCGAGTTCAAGCTCGAACTGATCGGGCTGGTCGCTGTGATGGTGTTCGCCATTCTCGGGCCGCTGCTGGTCTTCAGTCCCAAGCTCGCCGCGGCCAAGCGCCAGGGCACCCGCGAATACGGCATCCTGGCGCAGCGTTACGTACGGGAGTTCGACCAGAAGTGGCTGCGCGGCGGTGCTCCGGCGGACGAGCCGTTCATCGGCAGCGCGGACATCCAGTCGCTCGCCGATCTGGGTAACAGCTTCGAAGTGGTGAGGGATATGAGATGGGTACCGTTCAGCATGCACACCGTGCTGCAACTGGCGGTGGCCACGCTGCTGCCCGCGTTGCCGTTGATGTTGACGCTGATCTCGCTGGAAGAATTGGTGGATCGGCTGCTCAAGATCATCTTCTGACGTCGACGGCTAACGCACACGCTTGCGGAAGAGATCGTGCTTCGCGGACTGCAGGGGCTCACATGCGTGGGGTTCTGACGTGAACGAGGCCGCAGGTTCGTTCAGGTCTCGTGGACTGCTGCGAGTGGTGCCGCTGCAAGTGAGTTCGGAATCCGAACCAGCACTTTTGTTCCGTGCCCGGGCAGCGATTCCACTCTGACGTGGCCGCGGGCGAGTCGCACGCGTTCGTCCATGCTACGGAGCCCAAGTCCGCTTCCCCTGCGCTCGCTGGCCGCGAACCCGATGCCATCGTCGACCACGCCCAGCTCGACTTCCTCATCTGTTGCCGTGAGAGTCACGATGATCGTGTGCGCGCGCGAGTGGCGCACGGCGTTGCCGAGTGCCTCCTGTGCCACGCGGAACAAGCAAAGCGCCGAGTCGGGGCTCAGACCATCGAGGTCGTTCACGGCGCTGAAAATCACTTCGACGTGATGATGCTCCTCGATTTCGGCGCAGTGCCGCCGCAGTGTCGCGACCAGGCCGGTCTGCTGCATCACACTCGGATGTAGTTCATGCGAGAGGTTCCGGATTGTCTCCGCGAGCGCTGAGGTGCGGTCGTGCAGTGTCGCGACTGTTTGCCCGACATCAGGTTGGATGACTGGCTTGAGGAGCTTGCGCTTGAGGCCACTCAACATGATGCCGATGCCGGCGAGTTGCTGACTCACGTCGTCGTGCAGGTCGCGCGCGATACGCATGCGCTCCATTTCCTGAGCGTTGATCAACCGGCCCGCAAGACTCTGATTCTCTTCGGCAGTCACACGAAAGCGCTGTTCGCTCTCTCGTAAGCTTGCCTCGACCCGTCGGCGTCTGGTTCGCTGAACAAGCAGTCCGGTGATCAGGGCGGTCTGCAGCACGAGCACGCTCGTCGCCCCGACGACGTAGAACTTGTACTGATCCCACAAGGACGGCTGTCGAAACCTGATGAGGCTACCCGCAGGGAGCTCGACTTTCGCTGATGCCCCAGCGCTGGAGCTGCCGCCAGTCGAATTGGGTGACGTTGGAGTCGATCTCGCGCACCGGGATGCTTTCCGGCGATTCGCCTTTGAGCACCCGCAGCGCCACGTTCGCCACGGCGCCAGCCTCGCGTTCCACATTCAGCACACTTCCGCCGACGCTGCCATGACCCTCGCTCGTGTCGATCCACACATAGGTGGGCACGTTCGCGACGGCCGCAACCTGGTCGAGTGCGCTGGTCTCGTCGAACTTTCTGCCGTGTCCGTCGTCGTGGAACGAGAGGAAGTACACAATCGTATGCCGAGGCAGTTCTGCCACCCGTCGGAGCAGGTCTGGCGTCGCCACTCCGGACGAGTAGGTGAAATCAAGCCGGCCGTCGAACGCGCGGAATTGCGCCCGCGCCAGATCCTGGTAGAAGCGATCGGCATCCGACGCTCCGCTCACCACGAATACGTGCCGGAGATCCGGGTGCAGCTGGATCGCAATGTCGATCGAGCTCTTTACGTTCAACG
>CAWFTF010000015.1:0-105585 GCA_963818645.1 uncultured Acidobacteriota bacterium
AGCGAACGCCCGAGTTCGGCATTCGCATGGCGCTTGGTGCGACTGTCCGGCAGATCGTGTCGGCGATGATGACCGAAACGCTGAGGGTTGCCCTGATTGGCCTTGGCGCGGGTCTCGCTCTCGCGATGGCCGTGGTGCGCGCGTTGAGCGCAGCCCTCGAGATCGTCCCGAGGTTTGGTCCACGTCCTTATGTTGTCGGTGTGCTGATTGTCCTTGTAGCCACGATGGTCGCGGCGCTGCTGCCGTCGTTGCGGGCGGCGCGCATCGATCCGTCGAAGGCGCTAAGAGCGGAATAAGCACGCGGACATGCGGTCCGAGGGGGCGATGGGGCGGTGGTGCGATGGTCCGGTCCGAGGGTCCGGTGCGAAGGTATGGCGTTCGAGGGTCCGTGTCGGCGGCTAGTATCGTTTGACCTTCGGACCTTCGGACCTTCGGACCTCGCCCCTCGCCCCTCGGACCGCAGCGCTAGTTCACGACTAGTTCGTTCCAGCTTCCTGTGAACTGCGATATCCTCCCGGCACATCGCGCGTCCCGCGAAGTGAGGGGCCCATGACTACTATTCAGCGTCGTTCGATCGCGGCTGCCATTCTTCTGGTTGCTTCTCTTACCGCTCTTGTTCGCACGGAGCCTGCCGGCGTCAGTCGATCGTTCAAGACGTGGTCGCAATATCTGGGCGGCGCCGACTCGTCGCAGTACTCCTCGCTCGACCAGATCAACAAGTCAACCGTGTCGCGGCTCGAGGTCGCCTGGCGGTACTCGAGCGGCGATTCGAGAAGCTACCGCTTCAACCCGATCGTCGTTGACGGCACGATGTTCGTGCTGGCGAAGAACAACTCGATCGTGGCGCTCGACGCGGTGACCGGACAGGAGAAGTGGTCGCACGCCAACGACGGTGCAGTCAGCGATCGCGGGATCAACTACTGGGAGAGCAGCGATCGATCCGATCGCCGGCTGTTGTATCTCAACGCCGGATCGCTGACGGCGATCGACGCGCGGACCGGCGCCGCGATTCCGTCGTTCGGCGACAACGGGCGCGTCGACGTTCGCGTCGGGCTGCATCGCGACCTGTCGCAACATCCGGCGGCTGCAAACCAACAATCCGGGACGCATCTATCAGGAACTCTGATGATCGTGTCGCTGCCGGCCGGCGGCGCGGGATACGTGGCGAGCCCCGGCGACATTCACGCCTACGACGTGCGATCCGGCAAGCTGATATGGGTCTTCCACACGGTGCCCGAGCGCGGCGAGCTCGGCGCCGACACCTGGCCGGACGCCGCGCTCGCGACCGGCAGCGGCGTGCACAACTGGAGCGAGCTCACCCTGGACGAGGCGCGCGGCATCGTCTTCATCCCGACCGGCACGGCGCGCTACGACTTCTACGGCGGCAACCGCCACGGCGCGAACCTGTACGCCAACAGCATCGTGGCGCTCGACGCGAAGACCGGCAAGCGGAACTGGCACTTCCAGGCCGTGCACCACGACCTGTGGGACTACGATCTGGCGACGTCACCGAAGCTGCTGACGGTGAAGCACGACGGCCGCGATGTCGACGTGGTCGCGCAGGCGAGCAAGCACGGATTTCTGTTCGTCTTCGAGCGTGATTCCGGCCGCCCGCTGTGGCCGATCGAGGAGCGGCCGGTGCCGCAGATCGATGTGCCCGGCGAGCAGACGTCGCCGACGCAGCCGTTCCCGACGCTGCCGCCGCCGTTCGCGCGGCAGACCTTCACCGAGACGGACATCAACCCGCATCTCGCGCCGGAGGCACAAGCGAAGCTGCGGCAGTTTTGCGCGGCTGGGTGAACAAAGGTCTGTTCACGCCGCCGAGCCTGCAGGGCAGCATCCAGATGCCGGGAAACAGCGGCGGCGCGAACTGGGGCCTGTCCGCTGTCGATCCGGTCAAGGGCACGATGTACGTGATGTCGAAGGAAGCGCCGGCGCTGCTCGACCCTCCGCGCGATCGCAGCCTGGCGGCAAGCCGACGGATCCGCGCGGTCCCGATCCGAGCCAGCTTGCCGCCCAATCGCGCCTGCCGGCTTCGTGCCGTACGGCGCGGTGGGCCCGTACGGGGTCGATGCGTGACGAAGCGACAGGGCTGCCGCCGATCAGGCCGCCATGGTCGCAGATCACCGCCTACGATTTGAACAAAGGCACGATCCTCTGGCAGATTCCGAACGGCGAGACGCCGCAGCTGGTCGCGCGCGGCGTGCGAGGACACCGGCAGCCATGGGCGCGGGCCGGCATGGTCGTGACGGCGGGCGGTCTGATCTTCATCGGCACACCGGACCGGAAACTGCGCGCCTACGACCAGGACACCGGCAAGGTCGTCTGGGAGAAAGAGCTCAGCGGCCCAATCAACGGCGTGCCCGCCGTCTACGAGATGAATGGGCGCGAGTACCTCGCAGTACTCCTCGCTCGACCAGATCAACAAGTCAACCGTGTCGCGGCTCGAGGTCGCCTGGCGGTACCCGAGCGGCGATTCGAGAAGCTACCGCTTCAACCCGATCGTCGTTGACGGCACGATGTTCGTGCTGGCGAAGAACAACGCGATCGTGGCGCTCGACGCGGCGACCGGGCAGGAGAAGTGGTCGCACGCCAACGACGGTGCAGTCAGCGATCGCGGGATCAACTACTGGGAGAGCAGGGATCGATCCGACCGCCGGTTGTTGTATCTCAACGCCGGATCGCTGACGGCGATCGATGCGCGCACCGGCGCCGCGATTCCGTCATTCGGCGAGAAGGGGCGCGTGGACGTTCGCGTCGGGCTGCATCGCGACCTCACCAACATCCGGCGGCTGCAGACCAACAATCCCGGACGCATCTATCGGGATCTCTTCATCGTATCGTTGCCTGCCGGTGGCGCGGGATACGTGGCGAGCCCGGGCGACATCCACGCCTATGACGTGCGATCCGGAAAGCTGATGTGGGTCTTCCACACGGTGCCCGAGCGCGGCGAGCAAGGTGCCGAGACCTGGCCTGATGCCGCGCTCGAGACCGGCAGCGGCGTCCACAACTGGAGCGAGCTCACCGTCGACGAGGCGCGCGGCATCGTCTACATCCCGACTGGTACGGCGCGCTACGACTTCTACGGAGGCAATCGTCACGGCGCGAATCTCTACGCCAACAGCGTGGTGGCACTCGACGCACAGACCGGCGCGCGCAAGTGGCACTTCCAGGCCGTGCATCACGACTTGTGGGACTACGACCTCGCGACGTCTCCGAAGCTGCTCACCGTCAAGCACGACGGTCGCGATGTGGACGTGATCGCGCAGGCCAGCAAGCACGGATTCCTGTTCGTCCTCGAGCGCGAGACCGGCAAGCCGCTGTGGCCGATCGAGGAGCGGCCGGTGCCGCAGTCAGACGTACCTGGCGAGCAGACGTCGGCGACGCAGCCGTTTCCGACGCTGCCGCCGCCGTTCGCGCGACAGTCGTTCACCGAGAAGGACATCAACCCGCATATCGCTCCCGAAGCCCAGGAGAAGCTACGGCAGTTGTTGCGCAACTCGGTCAACAAGGGACTCTTCACGCCGCCGAGTCTCGAGGGCAGCATTCAGATGCCGGGCAACAGCGGTGGCGCGAACTGGGGGCTGTTGGCGGCGGATCCGGTGAAGGGCAGGGTCTATGTGATGTCGAAGGAGGCGCCGGCGCTGCTGACCCTTCGCGCGATGAAACCTGGCGACAAGCCTGACGATCGAGGACCCGACCCGAACCAGCTTGTGCCGAATGCGCCTGGCGGGTTCGTGCCACACACTGCGGTGAACCCGTATGGGTTCATGCGTGACGCAGCGACGGGGTTGCCGCCGCTCACGCCGCCATGGTCGCAGCTCACTGCGTACGATTTGAACAAGGGCACGATCCTCTGGCAGGTTCCGAATGGGGACAGCTTGCAACTCATCGAACGCGGCGTGCGTGGAACGGGCAGCCATCAGGCGCGCGCCGGCATGGTGGTCACCGCGGGCGGACTGGTCTTCATCGGCACCCCCGATCACAAAATGCGTGCTTACGATGAGGACACCGGCAAGGTGATCTGGGAGAAGGGGGTGAGCGGGCCGATCAACGGCGTGCCCGCCGTCTACGAGATGAACGGACGCCAGTACCTTGCAGTTGCAGTGGGTGCTGCCGGCACGCAAGACGACGACAGTGGTCAGTCGCCTGGACGAACCGGTAGTGAATATGTCGTATTTGCCTTGAGTAAGCAGTAGGCGGTAGGCAGTAGGCAGTAGGCAAGAGCTTCAGTACTGCCTACCGCCTACCGCCTACCGCTTAGTTGATGACGCCGTAGCTCTTGGCGCGCGCGAGCCAGTCGGCCTGATCGATCACCTTCGCCGCGACGTCGCGCGGAAGCCTCATCTTCGCGGCCTCGTCGAAGGGGCCACCTTTGGCCTTCAGCTCTTTGAGCGCGATGTACATCGCGCCGATGCCGATGTCGTCGATGTGGTAGAACGCCATGTCGACGCCCTTGGCGTGCCACTCGGTTGCCGGGCCGCTCGATCCGATCATCAGCGGCTTCTTCAAGGCTGTCTTCGCGCGCTGCTGTTGATCGAGCGTGTAGCCGTTGACGAAAAACGCATCAGCGCCTGCCTCTGAGAGAGCCGTCAGCAGCTCGAGCGTCTCGGCTTCGCCATATCCTTTCGCGGGCCGATCGCACCGCGCCATGATCATGGTGCTTTGATCGCGGCGTGCATCGACCGCGGCCTTGATGCGACCGACCATCACCGTCTTGGTCGCCATCGCAACGCCCTTCCCGCCGTACTCGCTCTCGGGGCCGGTGGAGTCCTCGAGCATGATCACCGCCGCACCACCACGCTCCAGTTTCTGGACCGTGCGATAGGTCGTCACCGGACTGCCACCGCCGTTTTCGCCGTCGGCCACGATCGGCAGATCGGTGTTCGACATGACGTGGACTTCGTAGTCGATGACTTCCTCGACCGTCTGAATGCTGGTGTTCGGCAGCGCGTTTCTCGCTGCCATGCCGCTGCCGCCCATGAACCCGCCCTGAAAGCCTTCGATCTCGCACAGCCGAGTCAGGATGATGCTCTCGACGACAGGCAGCAGCAGCGGCTGACCCTTCGCGAGCGCTGCACGAAATCGCGCGCCCTTGCTCAGGGACGAAGCACCGCTTCCGTTCTGCGCTTGAGCTGCGGCATCCGCAAGCACTGACTCACCAAGCAGGCCGCCCGCCACTATCCCGGCGCCCTTCAGGAATCCACGTCTGCTGCGATCGTCGTCGGACATGTGACGGCTCCTCTGATTCGTGGAAGGATACTCGGAGAACGCGATGGCTGGTATCAGGATTCAGACGACACACGTCGGCAGCCTTCCCGGGCCACCGGACTTCGATGCGACGGCCTTGCACGACGAGGAATCGTTACGCGCGGCCGTCGAGTGGGTCGTCGAGCAGCAGCGCGCGGCGGGCATCGACATCATCAACGAAGGCGAGCTGGCCAAGGGCGGAGACTGGCTCTCGTTTGCCGATCGACGCCTCGGCGGCTTCGAGGATCGGCCGTTTCCACCTGGCGGATCGATGGTGTCTCGCGGTCAGGATCGGCAGCAGTTTGCCGACTTCTACAAGTACGCGACCGAACGCCAGACGCTGTTCTTCATGCCTGACGAGCGCATCAAGCTCACGAGGCATTACACCGTCGCGACCGCACCGGTGTCGTACGTCGGCATGCGCGAGCTCACGCGCGAGATCGACGTGCTGCGATGGGTCGTAAGCGACCCGCATCGCTGCTTCCTGACCAGCACCGCGCCGTCGAGCCTCGAGGTCTATCGCGGCAACGAGTATTACAAGACGCCGGACGAGTACGTGCTGGCGCTTGCCGAGGCGCTTCGCGTCGAGTACGAGGCGATCGTGTTCGCCGGCTTCCAGCTGCAGGTGGACGATGCGTGGCTGGTGGCGTTGTGGGATCGGATCGGTATCGACATGGGGCTCGAGCGGTTCAAGAAGTACTGCATGGTTCGCATCGAGGCGCTCAATCACGCGTTGCGCAATATCCCCGAGGATCTCGTTCGCTATCACCTCTGCTGGGGAAGCTGGCACGGTCCGCATGCGTCCGACCTGCCGCTCGCGGACATCGTGGACGTGATGCTCGCGGTAAAGGCGAAGTACTACTCGTTCGAAGCGGCCAATGTCCGGCACGAGCACGAGTATCGGATTTGGGAACGCGTGCGGCTGCCCCAGGGCAAGGTCATCATGCCTGGCATCGTGACGCACTCGACGGATCTGATCGAGCATCCTGAGCTCGTGTCCGAACGGATTCAGCGGTTTGCGAAGCTGGTGGGGCCTGAGCAGGTGATTGCCAGTACCGACTGTGGATTCGGCGGGCGCACGCATCCGCAGATCGCCTGGGCGAAGTTGCGCGCGTTGTCTGAGGGTGCGGCACTCGCCAGCCGCGCGTTGTCAGGTTCGAACTCGTAAACCTGCCTCTGCGTCGAGCGCGTCCGGCACTCGCGCCTGCTCGCGGTCGTCAGCCAGGTGCACGGTCTGCGACGGGAACGCGATCGACGTTCCCACCTCTTCGACGATCTCCATGATGCGGAGCAGCAGTCCCTCCTGGACCTCGAGGAACGCCGGCCAGTCGCGGGCGAAGATGTAGGAGACGATCTCGATGTCGAGCGACGAGGGAGCGACGCGGAAGAATCGCGCGCGCACGGAATCGAGCTCGACGCCGGTCTGGCCGAGAAGCAGTTCTCGCACTCGCGACACGATCGTCCGGATCTGTTCGGGTGTCGTCCCGTAGGTCACGCCGATGACGTGACGAAACCAGAACTTGTCGCGATCCGAAAACGTCTCGATGTTTGCCGTGGCGATCTGTCCGTTCGGCACGCTCAGGATCGTGCGGTCGAGTGTGCGGATGCGCGTCGACCGCAGCCCGACACGGTCGACTGTTCCCAACGTATCGCCAAGCTTCAGGAAGTCGCCGACGCGCACGGCTTTGTCGAATACGAGCGAGAAGCCGCCGATGACGTTCTCCAGCGTCTTCTGCGCGGCAAGTGCGACGGCGATGCCTCCGATGCCGAGCCCCGCCACGGCTGCGGTGGCGTCGACACCGAGATACGCCAGCGCGGCGATGGCCCCTACGCAGACGACCAGCACGTCAGCGACCCGCCGCGCGAGTCGCAGCAACGCGATGCTTTCGCCCATGTGCGACACGTGGATCCGTCGTCGCAGGTACAACTCGGCGAAGTCGTTGAGCAGCAGAAGCAGCCACACCGTGCCGCAGATGAGAAACGCGACACGGATGACGGCGTAGAGCTGCCGCTCGAGGAGTGGCAGATCGATCGCGAGGACGAACCAGCGGATCATCGCCGCAAGGAGCAGCAGTCGGACCGACCCGTGAACCTGTGTCAGCTTCTGCCCCTGTGGTCTGCCGAGCAGACGGCGGCACAGGGCGATCAGCGGATTGAACAACGGGCCGAGCAGACCGAGCAGCCGATAGAGCAGCGGGATGCCCGCGATCAGGACGAACCAGTCCAAGACTCGAATGCCGCCGATGCGCGGCCGCGCCAGAACCTGCGGCAGCAGGCCGTCGACCGTGACCAGATCGATCTCGTTGTAGACATCCGGAATGGCTTGCAGCGTTTGGCGCGAGAACAGCCAGACGCGCATCCCGGTGCCGTCGTCAATGCGCTCGACGATCAATTCCAGCGGGCCGCGCGCGGTGTTGATGGTGCCGATGATGTCCTCATCGGGCTTCAACGGGTTGACCAGCGATCCTTCGGCGCGATCGCTGAGGACATTCACCCGAACGGGCAGCCGGCTGTTGAGGACGACGTACAGCTGTTGCGCGAGCTCGGTGGCCGCGTCGCCGCTGAGACCTGAGTTCAGATAGAGCGGAGTGACTTCCTGCTTGTTCGCGCGGGCTGCGCTCATGAAACCGAGGACGGCCCCTCGGGGCGTATCGCGCCCGAGGGGGTCCTTCGGTGGCTCAGGAGCCTGCGCGGCTGGTGCAGCAGGCGCGGGAGATTGTGCCGACGTCGGAGCGCCGGCAAGACCGATCAGGAGCAGACACGCACAGATCGCGCGTCGGGTCATTACGGCTATTTCTTCTCGACAGTGATGTCGTTCAAGCGCACGGGCTCGGTCCCGTAGTTCTCGATCTCCATCACGTTCTTCTTCTTGTCGTAGCGGATCTGCGTGAAGGGCGCCATCTTCCCCTCACCCTTGTCACCCTTGAGGTGAATCTGGATCAGGAGGAAGGGGTAATCGGTCGTCCGCGGGTTGTTGGTGACTTCGCGGAAGCTCATTTGGCGATCGGTGGCGAGCACGATCCGTTCTCCGCCATCAGGCAGCGGTTCATGCCACGCGTAGCGGAGATCCCAGCCGAGGCGATAGTTCTGAGGGTCCGGCCCCTGCCAACCGGGAATATTGATGCGCCCCTTCACGGGCGCCTTCTGCAGCGCCCTCACCAGGTCGTCCTGACCCTTGGGCACCGTCTGGAGAAGCGTGGCGCGCTCCTGCTCGGTGGACCATTGGTCCAAAGTGATCTGGATGATTCCGTTGGCACCGGTCAGGTTGTTGCTCATGTTCACTGCAAAGGAGCGCATGCGAATGGGCAGCGTGACCTGTGCAGCCACCGGCAGCGACGCTGCCAGCGCAAGTACGATTACGACCGAGGCGGGACGAAAAAGGCTCCGCATCATGGCAGTCAACTCCTCGTTGTTCAGGCCAATCCGGGCGTTCCTGGTGCATGAGGCATACCGAGGGACAGCGCCCTTCCGTCGGCCGTGATCGTTGAAATTTCCACGGGTTAGAAAGGGTCCTCATGTTCGTGCGGTGGGGGCACCCACGAAATACTGGAGGCACTCCAGAAATCCACGGGTAACCGCAACAGCTGTGTTTGACAGCCCTTCGGCACGCGCGTATAGCTGTCGCGGCATCCAATCCGTTCGCCCGTACTCCCGGATACGTTAAATCAAAAAACGCCCGCCCGATCTAGCAACAGGAGTGTCCACCATGGTCTTCGACAAGGTTCGCGAGCGCGAGTGGTTCGAGCTTCCTCCGGCCATCGGCGGGCCAAAGTTGTTCGAGGCGCGCAACGAGTTGCGCGAGAAGAATCTTCACGACACCGAAGAGCCACCGCATGCGAAAGCGCAGACGTCGGCGCCGGCGGACGCGGTGACCGGGCGCACCTCCGATGGTTCGTACAACGATCTGTCGTGCCCGTTCATGGGGAAGTCTGGCACGCGGTTCGGACGCAACACGCCGCTCGCCGATACGTTCCCGGACACCGCCAACCTGATGAACCCGAGCCCGCGCACGGTGAGTCTGGAGCTCTTCACGCGGACGAAGTTCGAAGGCGTGCCATTCCTGAACGTGCTCGCTGCCGCGTGGATTCAGTTTCAGGTCCACGACTGGTTCGTTCACAAGAAGGGATCGTGGGACACCACCCACAGCATTCCCGTTGCGGCCGGCGATACCTGGCATGAGCGTCCGATGCGCGTGCCGATCACCCCCGCCGATCCAGCACCCGCGGGCTCGACGAGACCGCCGGCGTATGTCAACGAGAACTCACACTGGTGGGATGGATCGCAGGTGTACGGCTCGACGGCGGCGGCACAGGCTGCCATCCGTACGGGGCAGGACGGCAAGATCAAGGTTGGCCCTGATGGCCGGCTGCTGATCGACCCCGTCACTGGTCTCGAGCTCACAGGCATGACCGACAACGGCTGGGTGGGGTTGAGCCTGATGCACGGTCTCTTCGCGCTCGAGCACAACGCGGTCTGCGATCGATTCAAGCAGCGCAACCCGGGATGGACCGACGAGCGCCTCTTCCAGCAGGCGCGTCTCGTCGTCTCCGCGCTCATCGCCAAGAT
Source organism: uncultured Acidobacteriota bacterium (assembly GCA_963818645.1). Taxonomy (GTDB): domain Bacteria; phylum Acidobacteriota; class Vicinamibacteria; order Vicinamibacterales; family UBA2999; genus Gp6-AA40. The sequence goes on from CAWFTF010000015.1 coordinate 9,817, forward strand.
TCACACCGTCGAGTGGTCAACCTCGATTATCCCGAACCGCCTGGCGTCCACCGGGGTGCGCGCCAACTGGGGCGGCCTCCTCGGCGATGCGCAGAACATCTTTCCCTTTCTCAACGACAACGATCTGCTCGCAGGCGTTCCCGGATCGCCGACCGATCATCACACCGCGCCCTATTCGCTGACCGAGGAGTTCGCCTCTGTCTATCGCATGCATCCGCTGATGCCAGACGACTACACGCTGCGCTCGGTGGCGACCAACGCTGAACTGGGACAGTACGAGTTGCCGGAGATGTCAGGTCAGCGCGGGCGGCAGATCATCAAGCGCTTCAATCTCCCCGACCTCTTCTACTCGCTCGGCATCGCGAATCCGGGCGCGATTCGTCTGCACAACTTCCCGCGGCATCTTCAGAATTTCGTGAAGGACAGTGGCGAGCGCTTCGATCTCGCCACGATCGACATCCTTCGCGATCGCGAGCGCGGCCTGCCTCGTTACAACGCGTTCCGCCGCATGGTGCACAAGGCGCCATTCGAAACGTTCGAGGAGATGACGGACAACCCGCAATGGGCGCAGGAGATGAGGCACGTCTACAACAACGACGTGGAGCAGGTCGATCTGATGGTCGGGCTGATGGCAGAACCGCTGCCTGAAGGCATGGGCTTCAGCGACACGGCGTTTCGCATCTTCCTGCTGATGGCGTCCCGACGACTCAAGAGCGATCGCTTCCTGTCGAAAGACTATCGACCCGAGGTGTACACGAAGGAAGGGATCGACTGGGTTGAAGAGAACTCGATGATCACCGTGCTGAAGCGACACTTTCCAGAGCTTGCGCCTGCTCTCAAAGACAAGGAGAGCGCGTTTCATCCCTGGAATGTGACGCAGCCGTAGTCGAGGATGAAGCTGACGCCTCGGGGCCAGGCTACTGGCCCACGAGGTGCTGGCGATCCTTTTCGTTCTCGTTGCACACGCCTTCGATGACGTCGGTGTCGGGCGTCAGCGTCTGCGAGAACTTGATCGAGAACGGTTTCGTATACGCGCCCGGATCCTCGAACGTCATCTGGACGTCGATGTGACCGAAGTCGCGGCGGGTGATGCGCTCGACGATGTGCATGGCCTCGGTGCGCGGGTGACCGAACGCATCGAGCCACGTCCGATCGTTGAAACCGCGCGTATCGACGACCAGCGTGTCGCCTTCCCACTTGCCCACTGAGTAGCCAAGCCATGCCGGCTGCTCGAGGACGTGTGTGCGCCCGTCGAGATAGATCATGCGCTGCGGGTTGACGCCTTCGTACAGGATCACCAGCAGGTTCGGCAGATGGATGAATCGTCGCGGCACGGGCAGCAGATCGCCCATCGGGATGCTGGCCGGCAGGCAATGCGAAGTGGGGTTGTCCTTGCCCAGGCTCTTCGCGCGCGCGAGCAAGAGTTGCAGCGCCTCCGGCTTGATCGGAACGTCCTCGTTCTTGTAGTCGGCGAAGATGTTCATGAAGTACTTGCTGAAGCCGCGCGGATCGTCGCCCGGGACGGCGAGATCGGCGATGCCGGGAAACAGTTTCTCGATCTCCTCGGGCGGCGAGCCGTTGGTCGTCCACACGCCGGACAGATCCGGTTTTCCATTCGCTCGCGGCGCCGGAGCCGTGAGGTTCGGCTTCCCGTCCTTGGTCCGGGGAATGCCCGCGGCCGGATAGTTGAGCCACTGCGCGTGTGCGGTGGCCAGGGCAGCGGTACAGAGGACGGCTACTGCCGCGAGTCGAAGAGACATCAAATCCTCCAGGTGTGAGCAGCGTAGCGAGCGGGGGATGGCAAACGCAACGGCAAAGTCTCATTGCGGGCATGGCTGCCGGCCTTGCCCCGGATGAGAGACACGGTGCATAGTCTCCCTGCGCGAACGACCCGAGCGTGGGCGCTGAGGAGACTGATCATGAGAAAGCCGTTGCTAGGTTTGGTGATGAGCGTCGTGATTGCGATCGCGGTGTATGCCGCGCATGCGCAGCAGGCCCCCGCCCAGAACGCGCCAGCGCAGAACCCGCCACAAGGTCAGGCCCAGGGGCAGCAGCCGGGTCGCGGGCGTGCCGGTGGCGCGGATCCGTATGTGAACAACGCCGCACCCGGGACGCTGACGTTCCCGCTCGCCGCGCCCGCAGGCAAGGACAGCAACGCCAGGAACGTGGCGCCGATGGGCGCCGTCAATACGGGTCCGTTCGACCCTGCAGCCTGGAAGTACGGGACGGCGTTCGAGGCGCCTACCGGTTCGAAGATCTGGAATCCCGCCAGGTTGAAGTTGATGCAGGGCGGCAAGCTCACGGGCGGCACGCTGTTCAGCGCGACGGATCCTGCCACCTACTGCGCGATGGCGAATGCGGGCTACGACTTCGTCTGGACCGAGATGCAGCACGACCAGCGCGACTGGGAGAACGCGTCTCGCATGTGGCGCACGTGCCCGACGGCGAAGGCCGTGCCCGGCGTGCGCGTGGCCTACACCGACGAACGAGAGATACAGCACGCGCTCGACGCGGGTGCTCTCGTCATCGTCGTGCCAACCGTTGACACCGTGGAAGAGGCGATCGAGGCGCGCAACTGGACCTACTTCCCGCCGCTCGGCCGCCGCAGCAACGGCGGCGGTCAGGCGTTCGATCCCGGCATGTGGGGCGGTGTGCCCGGCGGCTACCGTCAGACGATCAACGACAACATCGTCCTCATCCTGATGATCGAAACACTGGAGGGGCTGAAGAACGCCGACGAGATCGCGAAGGTGCCAGGCGTGTCGGCGCTGTTCGCCGCGAGCGGCGACCTCGGGAACTTCTCGGGATTCAGGCAGGGCACACCCGACTACGAGCGCGCCATCAACATCGTCCATGACGCCACGCTGAAGGCGGGCATTCGGCTGTGCGGTCCGATTGCCTGGCGCGATCGTCCCGACTTCACCTGCTTCCAGGCCGGGAGTGAGACGGCGGCCATCGCCCGCGGCGTGGCTGCGGAGCTTGGCCCGCTGGCCAACACGCAGGGTCAGCCCGAGGTTGGTCCGTTCGTAAAACAGCCCTGAAATTGCGCCGCGTTCTCGCGTGAACACGGCGCCACGAAGGGTCAGACCCCTTCACATGTGAAAATCTGTGATGGGGTCTGACCCCGCACACCTGACCCTGCGCACCTGGGCGCGCTAACGTGTAGCGACGGCCTCGGTCGATGGCGCGGTCGGGAACGTTCCGGTAATCGGCACGCCCATCGGTCCGACTGGGATGTAGACGACAGTGTGATTGGGCGAATTCACCATCGCCTTCTGCGCCTCGATGGCCTCGTGCTGGATGTACATGCCGCTCAACTGGCCACGGATGATCTGCATCGCGTTGGCAATGCCCTGCGCCTGCACTTCGCGCTTGGTGCGCTCCTTCCGTTCGATCTCGATCTCGGTGTCCTTCCGCTGCAGCTCCTGCGTGGCCGCCAGCTTGCGAGAGACTGCATCAGCAACTTCCGCGGGGTATTGAACGTTGCCGACGACGACGCTCGTGATCGTGAACGGGCTGTCGGCAGCGTACATGCGGATTCGAGCGAGCACGTTGTCGCCGATAGCGATCAGGGCATCCTTCACCTCGAGACCATTGCGCTGTTGCACCTCGTCGCGCGCGAAGGTCCGCAGCGGTTCGCGGATGAAGTTGCCGTAGGCCACCTTGACGATCGCGTCGGGTTCCTTCTCGTGACCGCTCTCTGACATGGTGGTGCTGAAGCGCTCCATGAAGAGCGGGACGCGCGATTCATCGACACGCCAGACCGTGTGCACCCTGAATGCGATCTTCAGATTGTCTTTACTGAGGACCGCATCTTCACCCGTGAAGTCCTCGGTGTAGGTGTACGGCGTGACGCTGACATTGGTGACATCGAGCAGCCATTTGCGGCCCGCCGACGTCGGGCCGCGCTGGGTGCCGTAGAAGATCGATTTGCCGAATACGGCGCCGCGTGTGAGATACCCGACGTAGCCCGCCGGTGTGTACGGATTGCGCGAGCCAAGCAGCCAGATCATGCCGGCGCAGAGTGCCACCAGCGACACGCCGACGATGACCAGGGAACTGCGCAAGCGTGAAAACAGACCGGTGCCGTATTCCAGTGGGAGCGGGAACGACATGACGAGCCTCCAATCACGCCGACGGGGTTAGCTGACGGGCTCGAAGTTGGAAGTCTTCTACGGCCTGGTGTCGCGCACAGCGCGCCGCCCGGCCGATTCGCCCCGATAGATAACCTGGGTCCCCCGCGACGCCACTTGCTGGCGCCTTAGGCGTACAGATCACGCTACTCCTGTGCACGCACGGCGTCAAATCGCACCTTTCAATCGCTGATCGCGAACAACAGCGCGAGGATGCCGAAGAAGGCCCCGGCGCCGGTGGCAACGCCAATCGCAACGGCCTTGCCCGTGCCGATGCCTGGTTTGGTTCGTTCGATCCGGATGACGTCCTCGTACGGGACCGCCTGGATCGGAACCGGGATGCGAGTCTTCGGTTGCACCAGCATCGCGTTGTCGCGAACGCCCACGAGCATGGCTCGAAAACGACTGCCATCGTTCAGCCGCACGTTGAGCTCCGTGCCGACGTCTACGTGCTCTGCAAAGCTTTTCCAGATCTCTGACGATGTCTGAGCGGCAACGTTGTGAGCGGCGAGGAACACGATCAGTGCTGTCGTCGTTGCGAGATGAATCACCTTACGCATCGGTGTTTCCTTTCTCAGAAGTCAAAGCCGACCCCGCTGTGCCACCCGAGCGCAGCGAGGCCATCGGTAGACCATGACGTCCGCACATCAGTGCGGATGAACGCCCGCTCGGACACGTAGGCCTTGAACCCCGTCGCGACATACGGGCGTGCGGCGTGTCGCACCAGTGTTTCCGGCACGGTCACGATCGGCGGCGTGACCGCTCTCGGCGGAACGGGTGGCAACGTCGTCTCGACGTGCTCCCGCTCACGCACGATCTCCATCCCTCCGCTGATGAAGGGATGGAACCAGGCGTTCTCGAAGAACTGGGCGACGAGGCCTACAGATACGGTCGAGACGCGGAACGTGTGCTCGCGCTGCAGGGGAAAGAACGTGTTGGTGCCTGGCAGGGCGATCAGTTCGAAGGAGTAGATCTCGTCTTCGCCGGACCTGGAGATGTCGAGTTCCGTCTTGAGATGCGACGTCCAGTAGTAGCCGACGATGCCGCCGCCGGAGGCCACGTTGATCCAGCGATCCGATGTGAACGAGGGGCCCGTGCGGCGTTCACCCAGCCATGTGATATGTGCTGCGACGTCCCACCGCGATGGGGCCGCAGGAAGTAGTGTGATTGCTGACGTCGGCTCCTGGGCGGCTGTGATCGATGCCGTCAGGCATGCCGCGAGCGTGAATGGCGAGAACTCGAGTCATCGATCCCCCTTGCCTGGAAGGTGCAGGACCTGGGGAGATCAGCTCACGCCCACGGATGTCGGGCCTTTCTGGGGGCGCCAGCTCATGTCCACCGAAGCGTGCGGCGCGAAGGTGGAACTAGAATGCCCGCGGGAGAAACGTCCATGAGAACGCTCGTCGCCGTTGCCTGCGTGACCGTCACCGCCGCGCTTGTTCCCGTTCGTGACTCGGCGGCTCAGGATCTCATCGTCTCCAACGCACGCATCGTCGACGGCAAGGGCGGCGTCATCGAGCGTGGCTCCGTCGTCGTTCGTGACGGGAAGATCGTGTCCGTCTCCTCAGGCGCGCCGGCGAGAGTGTCTGGCGCGCAGGAGATCGATGCGCAAGGTCGCACGCTCATGCCGGGGTTCATCGATGCACATCGACACATCGCGCAGGGCGATCCGGCGGAGTGGCTGGCGAAGCGGGCGGCGCCGCAGATGCAGGAGTTTCTGGATGCCGGTTTCACCACCGTGCTGTGCGCGATCTGTCCCGATCAGGCGATCGAGTTGCGGCAGCGAATCGAATCTGGTGCGGTGAAGGGGCCGCGCCTGTATCTGGGGAGCATCATTCCGCTCGCGCGAGCGGGCGCTCCAGGCCCCGCCGGTGCCGGGCGTGGCGGCGGCCGCGGCGGCGATCCCGCCCGCTTCGACAACTCGCGACCTCCCCTTCGTCCGACGGTTGCCGCAGAGGGCATTCCCGCGGCCGAGACGATCAAGGCCGTCGAGGCAGTGGCGAGCAAGAAGTACGACTACATCAAGACGGTCATTACCACGACACCCGGAGGACCGGAGACGGACACGCTGAAGCTGATCGTGTCCGAAGGCAAGAAGCACAACCTGCCGACGATCACACACGCGGTCTCGGTGATCGACACGCTCGCCGCCATTGAAGCACGCCCGGACGTGCTCGTGCACACGCCTCATATCGGGAGACTCGAGGAGGATGCGGCCGCCGTGAAGCGGATCGCAGGCGCCGGAATCCCGATGACGTCAACGCTGGCGGTCTTCGTCCCTCATTTCAGTGGAGACAACGCGCCGCTGTTCCGTGACGCGATGCCGTTCCCGTGGGAGACGATCGCGAGCGCAGGGCAGGGTCCCGTCAACGCGCGCTTGTTGTGGGAGGCCGGCATCTCGTACGGCTACGGCACCGATACGAGCTGGCCGCCGAAGGAGTCGCTCGCGGACGAACTGCGCGCGCTGCGCCTCGTGTTCTCGCCGCGCGACATCGGCAAGATCCTCGGGCAGGGGGCGGCGCGTTCGACGCTCAAACAGGATCAGATCGGGACGCTGGAGTCGGGCAAGCTTGCGGACATGGTGTTGATCGACGGCAATCCACTCACCGACATCAACGATTTGCTGAAGGTCGTCGTGACGATCAAGGGCGGGCGGATTGTTTCAGATACACGAAAGTAGAGACAACGCCCAACCTCCAACTCCCAACTCCCAATTACCTGGTTGCCTGGGAGTTGGGCATTGGGAGTTGGGAATTGACACGCGTCAGACGAGTCCTGCTTTATACAACGCCAGCAACTTGCCCCACGCTTTCTCGGCGTCGTCCATTTTGTAGATCGGCTGACCGTTGGCCTGCGCCGGCATATCGGGGACGCACCATCCGTGCTGCGCCATCGAGTAGACCTCGACTTCCACCGGCACCTTGGCCGCGTCGAAGGCTTCCTTCAGCTTCGTCTTGGCATCGGGCTGCTGCATGTCGTCGTTGGTCGCGATGCCGAAGTACATCCGCGCCTTGACCTTCGGTGCGAGCAGATGCGGGCTGTTCGGATTCTGCGTGACGAGCCCGCCGCCGTGGAATGAGGCGCCCGCGCCCACGCGATTGGGCACTGCCGCGGCTGTTCTCACGACGAGCCCGCCGCCCATGCAGTAGCCCTGCGTGCCGATCTTCTTGTTGCGATCGACCTGCTTCTGCATGTCGAGCCACGCGATGAGCGCAGGCGCGTCTTTCTCGACGGTGCCGTCTGCCTGAATTGAGCTCATCAGCGGCTTGAGCTTCGGCCGTTCGTTCGCGAAGTTCACCTTCGACGCGTCTTCCCAGATCGGCGACTTCGCCACTCGATAGAACGGATTCGGCACGAGCACTGAGTAGCCCGCGCCGGCGAGCCGCTTCGCCATGTTCCGCATCGACGGCCGAAGGCCGAACGCATCCGGCCAGATGATGACGGCGGGATGTGCGCCGGTCGCCGGCGTAATGAAGGCGGCATCGCACGTGCCGTCAGGCGTTTTGATCTCGACGTTCGTTTCCGTTACCTGCTGCTGCCCGGCGAGATCGGCGCCTGCCGCAGCGACGATGCCCGCCGCGACTGTCGTGACGAAGTCTCGTCGTGTGAGCTCATCGTTTTCCATGGTCGTGGTCCTCCAGGGGAGAGGAATAATATCCTGAGCTGTGATACCGCGCTTCCTGCATGTCGCCAATGGCAGCAGCACAACGCGAACGATTGCCGAGGCCGGCATTCCGGGATTGCTGTCGATCTGGGCCGATCCCCTTCATGACGGCCCGGTCCCTGGCGATCTGACCGACGATGCGCTCCTGGAAGTGCGCGCGCGCTTCCTCGGCGCTCCGGCCGAGGACCCGGGCATCGATCCCGTGGAAGGCCTCAAGGCATGGCGACAGATCATCGAGCGCGATGATGCCTACGACGAGCTTGTCCTCTGGTTCGAACACGACCTCTTCGATCAGCTGAACCTGATTCAACTTCTGAGCTGGATACATCGCCGGCTTCCCTCGTCGAAGGTTGTGAGCCTGGTGTGCATCGGGTCGTATCCAGGTCGTCCTGATTTCAAGGGCCTCGGGGAACTGACGACAGCGGAGCTGGCGCCTCTGCTCGACACGCGGCAGCCTGTCACCGAATCGCAGTACGTGTTGGCGCAGCGGGCGTGGAACGCATTTCGTCAGGCGACGCCCGACGCGCTGGACGATTTCAGGCGAACCGACACGTCGGCACTGCCGTACCTCGCGCCGGCTCTCCTGCGTTTCCTCCAGGAGTATCCGTGGACAACCGACGGACTCTCTCGCACCGAGCGGCGCCTCTTGCATCTCGCTGACGCAGGAAGCATCACGCTCGCGACGGCGTTTCCCCGGATGCACGAAGACGAGAGCGCCTACTACGTGACCGATACGTCGCTTGTCGAGCTCGTCGAGACGTTGTCACGAACGTCGCCTCCATTGCTCAGGCACAGCGCCGATGGAGCATCCCCTGATCGATGGTTTGCCGGCTCGGTGAGCATTACCCCCGCCGGTCGCGCGGTTCTCAGGGGCGACCAGGATCGTGTGTCTCTGTGCGGCGTCGCGGATCGCTGGCTCGGGGGAGTGCAGCTCAGGAACGACGCACCGCTCTGGCGCTGGGATGACACACGCCAGCGGATTTCGGTCGGCAGTACATGACGCGTTGGCACGGGTTGCCGCTTGTTGCCATCGCGCTCCTTGCGGGAGCGGTTGCGTCGTTACGCGCCGACCCCTTGCCGTGTCTACGCGAGGTCTCCGGCGTGACGTGGCTTCGCTGGGAGCACGAACAGCCCACGCTGGATCTGTGGTGCGAGAGTGTCGGCCCACCCGTCTTCATCGTCAGGTCCCGAGAGAACGACAACGATTTCACGTCTTCTCGTTCTCAGTTGGAACGTGCACGTCGGAGGAGCGGACGTCGAGGAGTTGATGGCGGAGGCTCTCGCACCGCTTTCAAGTGGCGAGACAGGACTCGTCGTCTTGATGCAGGAGGCCTTCCGGGCGGGCGTCAACGTCCCTGAGCTCCTGCCTCACGACCTTCGTGTGCCCTCGTCCATTCGCCCGCGTCGTCCCGCGCTGGACATCGTCGGACTGGCGGAACGACTCGGGATGTCGGTGGCCTATGTGCCGTCGATGCGCAATGGCTCCGCGACGGCGCTCGAGTCGCGAGAGGATCGAGGCAACGCCATCCTCTCGACGGAGCCGCTCAGCGACGTTCGCGCGATCGAGTTGCCGTTCGGGAAGCAGCGCCGTGTCGCCGTGGCCGCGACGATCACCCCGCGCGGCTCGACGATGGGCGCGATGCGTGTGATTACGACGCATTTCGATACGAACGGCGATCGGGTTGACCAGGCGGAAGCGCTGGCCCAGCGAATGGAGTCGCTGGGCGATCTTCCGCTCCTGCTCGGTGGTGATTTGAACTCGCGTCGCGGCTTTGGAGATCGAGCGGTCACGGCGATCACTCGCCGGATCGCGCTCGAGTCGTGCGGCACTCAGCGGACGGTTCGCTGGCCCTGGAGGCTCGACGTACCGCTGTTCTTCCTGATCGGCCGTGTGGACTTCATGTTCAGCACGCTGGAGGCGGGCGTCACTCGAACGTGTCAGACGCTATCGCACTCCTACGACTCGGATCATCGGCCGATCCTGCTGGATATACCCGGACGTCAGTGAGCTTCGCGCGTTCTCATTTCGGCGCTGGCCGAGACGACCGGTGCGGGCCGGAGCGGCCGCACGATCAGCGTGAGCACGAATCCGATCGCCAATAGCCCCGCCAGTACCTGCAGCGGCGTGTCGTAGATGTGAATCCGGTCCGCGCCTTCCGGCAGCGCCGCCTTCGCACGGTTCGAGAGCTCGGTGATGATCACAGGCCCGGCCACCGCAGCCGCGCTCCACGCCGTGAGCAGCGCGCCGTGAATCGCGCCCACGTTCTCTGGCCCGAAGATGTCCGCGAGAAACGCCGGAATCGTGGCGAACCCGCCGCCGTACATCGTGAAGACGATGAAGAGCGCGATCTGGAAAAGCACCCAGTTGGCTGACGAGGCGAGGTTCGGAATCAGGAGAAACAGGAAGAACTGCGTCACGAAGAACACGAGATAGGTGTTTCGTCGTCCGATGTAGTCGGAGCCGGACGCCCACAGGAACCGGCCGCCTGCGTTGAAGAGACTGATGATCGAGACGACGAGCGCGGCCTGCACGGCCGTGCGATGAAACATGTCCTGCATCATCGGCGACGCCTGGGCGAGGATGCCGATGCCGGCGGTGACGTTGATGAACAGGATGCCCCAGAGCAGATAGAACTGGCGCGTCTGCACGGCGTGATTTCGGCTGACGCTGACGTCGGTGATCATCGTGCGCTTCTTCGTCGGTCCCGTCCAGCCTTCGGGCCGCCAGCCTTCAGGCGGACGACGGAGCAGGCGGGCGCCGGCGAGCATGATCACCAGATACGTGGCGCCGAGCGCCATCACCGTTCTCGCGACGCCGATCCGATCCATGAAGTAGACATTGAGATAGCCGGCGAGAAACGCGCCGCCGCCAAATCCCATGATCGCCATGCCGGTGGCCATGCCACGTCGATCGGGAAACCACTGCACGAGCGTGCTGACTGGCGAGATGTAGCCGAGGCCGCAGCCGATGCCGCCGATGATGCCCATGCCGAGGAAGACGAGGATCGGTTGCGACTGCAGGAGACCGAAACCGCCGACGAGGAGGCCGGTGCCGAAGAAGAGCGCTGCGGCTGTCGCTGCGACGCGCGGGCCACGTCGTTCGACCCATGGGCCGCCGAACGCTGCGCTCAGGCCGAGCAGCACGAGCGCAGTGGTGAACGTCGTGTAGGGCGGGCTGAACCACCACGGCGAGTCAGGAAAGAGCTGTTGGATCGGGCGGTTGAACGTGCTCCACGCGTAGACCGAGCCGATGCAGATGTGGACGAGGACGGCTCCAACCGGGATGCGCCAGCGATGCTCCGACATAGCGCGTTATCCTGCCGTGGATCGCGCCGCGCGCGCAACCCGGGACGGTGTTACGCGGTTGCCGCTGGCGCCTGGCTCTGGGGGGGCTCGATGCCGAATCGCTGTCGTTTGAGATAGAGCCCTTTTCGCGACAGACCGAGCATGGCAGCTGTTCTGCGTGTCCGGCCACAGCACTTCGGGCAGGACGGTCACCGAGAGCCGGCATCCGATACGATCTGCGCCACTGCCAGACACGTGCGCAGAATGAAGGCCAGGCCGAACACCGGGAGGGTGGCCAAGACCGAAATCCTGGCCCTGTATCGACATCGGACCGGGCCGATCGTGAGCGCCAGTCGGCGTCCCACAGTCTCTACTGCGGGTCGTCCTCGTGCGCCTCGGGTTCGTGTCTCACGGTGGTTACTCGACGCCCCGACGAGGCAGACGTCGTAAACGATCATCGCCGACAGGACTGACCCGTGCGGACGGCCATGCGAAGGGCAGGGTCGATGAGACGGCCACGAGGCTTTCAGGCGCCTTCTTTTTCGAGGTTTGTCGCTTCGTCTCTCTGGCCATCCGGCGTGTGGAGGCGGATTGGTGAGGCGCACGGTCCAACACGACGAAGTCAGCAACCTCCCAAGTAAAGGGTGGCTTCTGGCGTCGGTCAGTCTGTCTTTGGTCAGTGTCCTCAACCGGCTGGGAGGACGCTCGTCGGTCTCCCTGTCGCCGGTCCCACGAGACGACAACGGGAAGTTCCGCGGTCTTTCGAGTGATTCCGTCGAACCGTCGCAACGCTCCGCGGCGAACGACGATACCGACAGGCTTTCGCGACGATGGCTTGAGAGACCGCTGTTTCTCAACGGTCTTCGTGTGTTTGCGAGGCACGCGGAACTTATCGGCAGAGATCATCTGCTACTTTGCCGCCCGCCGAATCGGGTGATTACGCAGAGCATCTTTGAATGCTAGACCCAAGGAATTACCCGGACTGGCTGAGAATCGCAAACCGGGACCGCGCTTGAGATTGATCTACACGCGACGATTATCGATGTTCACGCGCTTGGCGGGTTGGCTCACGCCTTTGGTGTAGCTCGATGCGATGAACGACTAAAGATCAAAACTTCCGACTCTTGTCTTTCCTTTAGCCTGAGTGCGATGCTCGCAGTTGCCTCTTTAAGCGCAGCCACGTGACTCTCCGAAAAGCCTTCTTCGCGATCGCAATATGCAGTCAAAACTGCTGACGTCTGCCCCCCGATGTGTATCGGGCAGCTAATAGCGCGACGCAGAGGAGGATCGAATAACTCGGCTAGGGGCCCCAGATCAAGAACGGCGTCTGAATTGACGGCCATCTCACGATTTGCGCCTGCCCATCCGGTGATGCGATCTCCGTTGGCAATGACTAGTTCCGTCAACCACTCCGATGGATCTCCCAGCGTTCTAGTGCATCGAAATGAGTCTCGATCCCGTTGATACTCGTAGATGGCGCACACTCGCGACGGAGTGAGTTGCCGTATGTGCGTAAGCGCTCTTCTCATTGCAATGTCAATTGAAGGAGCGGCTGTAACAGATTTGCGCATCTCGGCCAGAGCAGCCCTCGTTGCTTCGGTCGTACGGATCGCTTTTTCGGTCGGTCTTTGCACTGACAGTCTGTCGTCAGCAAATACAGTAATGCTCTTTGCGAGCTGTCCGGCCCGCACTGCTATGGGAGCAATTTCATCGAATACTTCGATGAACGTGCTGACGACTAACGGATCGTACATGGATCCGCTGCGCTCACTCAGGATTCGAAACGCCTCGTCGTTCTGGAGGCGCGGTCGATATGGTCGGTCGGACGTCAAGGCGTCGAAGCAATCGACGACCGAAAGAATCCTGGCCCCGAGGGGTATGTCAGTTGTAGCGATGCCAGAAGGATAGCCGGACCCGTTCCAGTTTTCGTGATGATGGCGGACGATAGGAACCACGGGATACGGGAATCGAATCGACGACAATAAGTCGGCGCCGATGTCGGCATGTCGCTTCATCTTGTCGAACTCTGCCTCAGTAAGTTTTCCAGGCTTGTTGAGGATGTGTTCCGGGATTGCGAGCTTGCCCATGTCATGAAGAAGGGCCGCTGTCTCGATGGCCTTGAGTTGACGTTCTTCGCTCACTCCAAGACGCTTCGCGAGTTCAACCGCGTAGACCTGCACTCGTCGGATGTGGCCGTGAGTGATCTGATCCTTCGCGTCCACTGCCATCGCGAGCGCTTCGATCGTCGACAGATACAAGTCGTTTACTTGCGAAATGTGTCGTTGGGCATCAGCGAGTCGCGCTAGCGATGTTCGATACGTTAGATACGTGATGACGAGCAGAGGCAGGATGATGCCGACCGTGTTGAGATCGATCGAGCTGGAATGCGAAACCAGCAGCGCCGCTACGGAAACGCCTCCGAAGTAGTTGAGGCTAAGCCAGGGAAAGTTCTCCCACCACAACCCAACGACGTTGATGTTCTTTTCAAAACTCAACGCGAAAGCTACGAGCCAGCTATTAATCAGGAAATAGAGAGCTGCGAGTGCGAACAGGGGTACGACAAGCTGGGATAGAGGAAGATTCTCGCCTGGTGGCGTGCCAGCCAGCCAGTAAAATGCGTTCGAGGCCACCCAGATGGACAGTGCGACACTGGCTAGGTTGAAGAGCGACCTTAGGATCGAGCGGTGCTCTGGTCGCATCCAGAGAGTGGCGACTATCGAGTCGATCGCCACGATGACGGTCGCTACCGACGGACCGAATGCCAGAACCGACGTAAACACGAAGGCGTCGGATACGGAGATCCTGGCGAGGAGACCTGGAATCTTTACTGTGAAGGATCCGGTCAGCAACGTCAGGGCGGCGAGGACCATCCATTCGCCCCAAACGTCTCTGACGTAGAGGTCGCGGGCTGAAAGAGCAGCCAATCCCGTCCCGGCGAGAATGACCACGCCAAGATAGAGACGACCGTGCCACGAAGGAGGTGCACCCTTTTTCATCGCCAGCCAGACAAAGCTGCCTAGCGCTATATCGGTCTACTCCCCCCAGATGATTAATCTGCGCATGTTTTCCTCCTGCAAATCTGACTGAATTTGGATGGCTGAGGTTGCGAGTTGAATCAGTCGCCCGCCAGAACGTCGCTTCCCCACAGTATGTTGTTGCCCCACAAGATGTTGTTCGCGTTGCCCCAGAGGATGTTGTTCGCGTTGCCCCAGAGGATGTTGTTCGCGTTGCCCCAGAGGATGTTGTCCGCGTTGCCCCAGAGGATGTTGTTCGCGTTGCCCCAGAGGATGTTGTTCGCGTTGCCCCAGAGGATGTTGTTCGCGTTGCCCCAGAGGATGTTGTCCGCGTTGCCCCAGAGGATGTTGTTCGCGTTGCCCCAGAGGATGTTGGCCGCGTTGCCCCAGAGGATGTTGTCCGCGTTGCCCCAGAGGATGTTGTCCGCGTTGCCCCAGAGGATGTTGGCCGCGTTACCCCAGAGGATGTTGGCCGCGTTACCCCAGAGGATGTTGGCCGCGTTACCCCAGAGGATGTTCTCCGCGTTACCCCAGAGGATGTTGTTGCCACTCGCGTCCACGAGGGCCGGGCGCGCCGCCGAAAGTAACCGACTCGGGACCTGGGCTTCGCCAGCAATCGGGGGTGCCAGCTCGGGTTGAGGCATAGACAAAGCCCCCAAAACGTTCAGGCGCCCTGTACCGCTTACCAGCATTCCCTCCCCTGATGCCTCCGCGGAGTACTGCAGGAGACCGCGTACCGCTAGGGGTGACAGATGGGCCTGACGATCGAGAATCAAGCTCACCGCACCTGACACGACAGCCGCCGCCATGCTGGTGCCGGACAGCTGCAGCCGGCTTACCTTCCTTCAGCGACACAACCAGCTCGGGATGCTCCCGCACCAGCGTCGATCCGGGCGCGGCAAGGCCAAGAATCTTGTTCCCCGGCGCCACCAGATCAGGCTTCACCAGGTGGTCGAACATCGTCGGGCCCTTACAGCTGTAGCTCGCCACCTCGTCGTCGCTCCGGAACGCCGTGCCCTTCGTGTTCAGCGCACCGACAGTGATCACAAACGGCGAGTTGCCCGGCGCGGTGATGCAGCCATAGACGGGCCGCCCGTCCTCGGCCTTACCGAAGTTCCCTGCCGATGCGACGACCGTCATGCCGGCAAGGTAGGCGCTCTCGACCGCCTGGCTCAGGGGGTCGTCTCGCCAGCTTTGCGTTACCGGCCCGCCGAGCGACATGTTGATGACTTTGATGTTGAAGCGCGTGCGATTGGCGATCGCCCAGTAGATGGCCTCGATCACATCGCCGGCAAAGCCCCGGCCCTTCGCGTCCAGGACCTTCAGGCTGATGATGTTCGCGCCCGGCGCCACGCCCACGGTCTCGTCGAAGCGGTTGCGGCCGGCAGCAGCGATGATCCCCGCCACGTGCGTGCCGTGGCCGTTCTTGTCAAGTCCAGTACCACGATCGTCGGTGAAGTCGCGCGTTGCGATAATGCGACCACGGAACTCCGGCATGTTCGCCACACCGGAGTCGATGACGGCAACCCCGATGCCCTTGCCGGTGAGTGGCCCGATGCCGTCGGCCCAGCCGCCTTCGTGGACAAGGTCCGCGCCGATCGACTTGATTGGTCACGACCATGTGGGCCATGACCTCGTAATTGCTCGAAAGCTGGTCGACCGCGGGATCATCGGCAAGTGCCGCCAACGCTCCCGCCGGGACCTGGACTACCGCTCCCGTGGCCAGACACTTCTTGACCTGCAACCCGTGACGCACCGCCAGGTCCTGCACCTGCGCACACGTTCCGGTGACGATGACGCTCTCGTCCCGAACGTCGCCTGTGCTCAGGCGCTCCGCGAGATCCCTGGAAAGCCGTGCATGCCGCCCTTGAGCCGACGCCGCATCGGCCGATAAGAGGAAAGCCGCGGCACACAGTGCTGAGGTGAATCGAAGGTTACGGGTCGTGAATCTTGCCATAGCGAGGCCTTCTTGTTCGGAAGTTAGAGTCGAATTGCCGGGCTGAGTCCGAGAGACGCGCCCGAGGCAGAGGTCGAAAACGCCTGCGGTCTGAACCCCAGGTCGAAGAGGGACTGCACGAGAACCCGCTGCGAAACGCCTAGCGTGCGGATGGTCCGTAGCCGGCCGTCGCGAATGCGGTTGTAGATAGTGCGACGCGAGACGCCAAGAAGCGCTGCTGCCTGGTCGATGGTGACACTGCGACCGAGTCTGGGCTCGAAGCTCGTCGAGTCTGTGATCAGTGAGGATTCAAACATTTGGGAACTCCTACGGGAATTCCCTTATCGCAGATGGGGTGCCAACCTTAACCAGCGATCGGGTGAATCCTTTAAGCTACTGATATGCACGGGTTTCTACTGGGAGAGCTCAGCGCGGCTGTAGCCAAAGATTCGTGCAACTGGGCAGGTCGTTGACTGACAGTATGGACGGAGTTGAGCTAAGGGCCGATATGTCGAGGCTTGCACGAAATTTTTTGAGCGGCCAACAAATTGGCCGGAGTGGCCAAGATTGACCCCCTCTCGTTCTCGCCTGCCCGGCATTCTTGTCATGGGCGTGCTCTTCGTAGGCGCTCTCGTCTGGTGGCGAGGCTGCGATCCGGCGCCATCGTCGTCGTTGGCTGGCGAACCTTCGACGCCCGCGAACGAGCCGCGCGAGCGTGGCGGACAGGCGATCGCGTCGTTGAGGGCGGAGCCACAAACCTTCAATCGTCTCGCCTCGAGCGACCAGACCACCGAAACCCTTGCGATGTTGATGCAGGGCCGGCTCGTTCGCATCAACAGGTCAACGTTCGAGCTGGAGCCGTGGCTCGCCGAGCGATGGGAATCGAATGACGACGGGCGCACTCATACGTTGCACCTTCGCCAGGGCGTCACGTGGTCCGACGGTGCGCCATTTACGTCCGAAGACGTCCTTTTCTCTCTGCGCGCCGCCTACGACCCAAACGTCAAGAGCCCGGTGGCCAGCAGCCTCATGATCGGCGGGCAGCCGATCGCTGCGACGGCGCCGGACGCTTCAACCGTCGTCCTGACATACCCGTCTCCGTCCGGCCCGGGTATTCGCCTGCTCGACATGCTGCCGATCCTTCCGAAGCACAAGCTGGAATCGGCTTTGTCTTCTGGCAGGTTTGCGCAGGCGTGGGGGTCGTCGACCGCGCCCGGAGAGATCGTGGGCACGGGCCCGTTCCTCCTTCGCGAGTATCAGCCCGGTCAGCGTCTCGTCTTCGATCGGAATCCCCGGTATTGGCGGAAGGCGGCGAACGGTGATGCGCTTCCCTATCTAGATCGCCTGGTTCTGGAGGTCGTGCCCGATCAGAATGCGGAGCTCCTGAGACTGCAATCGGGTGCTACCGACCTTACGAACGCCGAGCTTCGCTCGGATGACTACATCCCTGTGCGTCGCGCCGAGGCACAAGGCAAGCTGACCATGGTCGAACTCGGCGTGTCGCCCGATGCAGATGCGTTCTGGTTCTGTTTGAAGCCGGAGAAGAAAGCACGAGACCCGCGCTTTGCCTTCGTCGCCAAGCGTGAGTTCAGGCAGGCCATCTCTCACGCGGTCGATCGTGAGGCATTCGCGCAGACCGTGTTTCTCGGCGAAGCCGTTCCGATCTGGGGGCCGATCACGTCCGGCAACCGGCTCTGGTTCTCACCGAATGTGCCACGGTATCCGTTCGACGTGGCGCGCGCACGTCAGTTGCTCGAGAGCATCGGTCTCCAGGACCGCAACGGCAACGGTGTGGTCGAAGATCAAGTCGGAACCGAGGCGCGCTTCACGGTGATCACGCAGCAAGGCATCGGGTACTACGAGCGCGGCACCACGGTTCTTCGCGAACAAGCCGCCGCTGTCGGGATCGCGCTCGACGTCGTTCCGCTCGAGTTCTCCGCGATGGTCGCGCGACTGCTGGCATGCGACTACGACGCGATCTACATGCGTCCGCTCACGACCGATCTCGATCCGGCGGGCAACCTGGATTACTGGCTCAGTTCCGGATCCGCGCATCTCTGGAACATGCGGCAGAAGGCGCCCGCGACGGATTGGGAGCGGCGCATCGACACGCTGATGCACGAGCAATCGACTGTTCTCGGTCTCCAGCGCCGGCGCGAGATCTTCACCGAGGTGCAGAACGTCCTCGCAGAGAACGTCCCTGTCCTCTACTTCGCATCGCCGCGGCTCTACTACGCGCACAGCCGGCGACTGCGTGGCGTGGTGCCATCGATCCTGCGTCCGCCCGTCTTGTGGAACGCTGACTCGTTCAGCATCTCGAGCCCTCGTTGATGGCGCGCCTGCTCGCCCGTCGACTGCTGTTCGCAGGCGTTCTCATCGCACTGACGTCGTCCTCAGCCTTGTTTCTCGCCCGGCTTGCGCCCGGCGACATGACCTCGCAACTCGGGCCGTTCGCCTCACCGGTCGACATCGAGAACACGCGGACTCGTTTCAATCTGGATCGAAGCCCGATCTCACAGTGGGGGCTGTGGGTGAGTCGGGCGATGCGCCTGGACTTTGGAGAGTCGTTCCTCTACAACCGGCCGGTTGCGCCGCTCGTCGTTCGAGCGGCGGGAAACACCGCGCTCCTGGGAGTGGTATCGCTCCTGTTGGCGACGCTCGCGGGTCTCTCGCTCGGCGTCTTTACCGGCGCTCGATCGGGAACACTGCCCATGCTCGTGCGCAGTGTGTCCCTGGTGTGTGTGTCGCTCCCTCCGCTCGTCACATCTCTCGCGTTGGTTTTTCTCGCCGCACGAACAGGGTGGCTGCCGGCCGGAGGCATGGTGTCCTCGACGGCCAGCGATCAGACGTGGTCCGTGTGGATGCTCGATGTTCTGCGGCATTTGCCGCTCCCGGTACTCGCCCTCGCGCTGCCGATGGCCGCGACGTTCGAGCGCCTTCAGTCGCAGTCGATGGCGGACGCCGTCCATCAACCATTTGTGCTGGCCGCGATCGCGCGCGGTGTGCCGGCGACGCGAGCGCTCCTGCGTCACGCGTGGCCGTCCTCGCTTCGCCCGATCTGCGGAGTCTACGGGCTTGCAATAGGTGCCCTGCTCTCCGGTTCGTTCATCGTCGAATTCGTCACCGCGTGGCCAGGTCTTGGGCGTCTCACGTTCGAGGCGCTGCGCGCACGTGACGTGTATCTCGTTGCGGCGTGTGCCGCGAGCGGTGCTGCATTCCTCGCGCTCGGGACGATGACGGGCGATCTGCTTCTGGCGGCGGCGGATCCGAGAGTGAGACAGGAGTCCGTGGGATGAAGCGCGCGGCGTGGTCGCTCCTCGTGCTGATCGCGCTCGCCGCGCTGGCTGCGCCGTGGCTCGCGCCCAACCCGCCGAATCGACGATTCGACGACCTGCTCTACGCTCCGCCGACGCCTGTCCACATCTTCAGCGATGGCCTGCACGCTCCGTTCATCAACCCATTGCGTCTCGTCAGTCGCCTCGAGCGTCGCTTCGAGGCGGATGCGGCCACACAGGTCTCGCTGCGATGGTTCAACGCCGGTACGCTGGTGACCGCAGATCCTGACGCGGACGCGCCGCTGCTGTTCCTCGGTGCAGACGGGTACGGTCGCGACATCTTCTCGCGATTGCTCTACGGCGCTCAGGCGACGCTTGCCGTGTCGCTCCTGTCGGCACTCTTGACAACGATCCTTGGAGCCTGCGTCGGTGGCCTGGCGGCGTACGTCGGCGGATGGCTCGACGGCGTGCTGTCCCGCGTGTCGGAGTTCGTCCTCGTCCTCCCGGCGATTTACGTCGCGCTTGTTCTGCGTGCGGTGCTCCCTCTGGTGTTGCCACCATCGACGGTCTTCGTACTGCTGATCGGCATCTTCACGCTCCTTGGATGGCCGATCGTCGCGCGCGGTGTGCGCGCAATCGTGCTCGTCGAGCGAGAGCGCGAGTACGTCATCGCGGCACATGCCGCAGGTGCCAGCGACGGCCGCATCCTGCTCCGCCACCTGCTGCCGGCATCGGCCGGGTTCCTGCAAACGCAGGCATCGTTGCTGGTGCCAGCGTTCATGCTCGCAGAGGCCACGTTGTCCTACGTTGGTCTCGGATTTCCGAACACGATTCCCACGTGGGGAACGATGCTTCAGGATGCGTCGAACGTGGCGCTGCTCGGTGACGCACCCTGGTCGTTGGCGCCCGCCGCCGCGATTTTCGTCGTCGTGCTCGGCGTCAACCTGCTCGCACAAAGCCACGGACGCGCGCCTGTACAATTGGAGCCATGAAGCGCTTCACGGGCATCTTCACGCCGATCGTCACCCCCTTCAAATCCGACGATACACTCGACGAAACAGGACTCCGTCGCAACGTCGCGCGATGGATGGAGACGTCGCTCACCGGACTCGTTGTGTTGGGCTCAAACGGTGAGGCCGCGCAACTCGACGACGCCGAAGCCGATCGCATCGTCGACATCGTTCGCGGGGACGTCCCGTCCAATCGGCCGCTGATCGCCGGCACCGGCCGCGAGTCCACGCGTGCAACCATCGAGGCGACGAGGCGAGCCGCATCTGCCGGCGTCGATGCGGTGCTCGTGCGAACGCCGTCGTTCTTCAAGTCGCAGATGACCACGGACGTGTTTGTTCGCCACTACACCGATGTGGCGGAGGCGTCACCCGTTCCCGTGATGCTCTACAACGTGACGATGTTCACGGGAGTGAATCTGCAGCCCGACGCTGTCGAACGATTGGCAGCACATCCGAACATCGTCGGGATGAAGGAATCCGGGAGTGACATTGCACAAATCGCAGAGTTCGTCTCGCGCACGCCGGATGACTTCACCGTGCTCGCAGGATCGGCGACGACGTTCGTGCACGCATTGTGCGCGGGATGCGATGGCGCGATTCTCGCGCTCGCCGCGTTAGCGCCGGATGCATGCGCTGAGCTTGCGACGCTCGTGCGCGAAGGCCGATTGGATGAGGCGCGAACTCTGCAGCAACGCTTGTTGCCGCTTGCGAAATCCGTCGGCGGCACATATGGTGTGCCCGGACTGAAAGCTGCGTTACACTTACTGGGTTTTGCAAGCGGACCGCCGCGGCCGCCTCTTCGTTCCGCGGCTCCTTCAACCATCGATTCCATTCGTGGTCAACTCGAGGCGCTCGGTGTATTCCCACTCGTGCCTGCTGGCCGGTCTGCCGTGTTGCGCTGACTTCTCACTGTATGCCACTACCGTCAACTGAACGCATTCTGCTCGGCCCAGGGCCGAGCCTGATACCGCCGCGCGTGATGCGCGCGATGGCCGCACCGGTACTCAGCCATCTCGATCCCGATTTCGTTCCGATGCTCGAGGAGGTACGTGCCTCGTTGCAGCGCGTGTTCCGCGCCGACAGCAAGGCGTTCACGATCGCGACGTCAGGTACCGGTACCTCCGCGATGGAAGCGGCCGTCGCAAACGCAGTCGCCGACGGCTCGCGCGGCATCGTCATCGTGACCGGCTATTTCGGCGATCGCCTCGCGCAGATCTTCCAGCGATACGGATCGAAAGTTCGCCGAATCGACGTCGAGTGGGGACGCGCCGTCGATCCGCAGCGACTGCGTGAAGAGCTCAAGCGGGAGGGTGCTGACGTCATCGGCATGGTGCACGCTGAGACGTCAACCGGTGTTCGCAATCCAATCAAGGAGCTTGCGGCAGTTGCGCGCGAGCATGGTGCGCTCACCATCGTCGACATGGTGACGTCGCTCGGCGGACACGAAGTCGATCTCGCCGGCTGGGGCGTCGACATCGCGTACTCATGCACGCAGAAATGCATTGGCGCTCCATCCGGGTTGGCGCCGATCGCTGTATCGGGCTCCGCGCGCGAACGACTGATCCCGTGTCGAAGCTTCTATCTCGATCTCAAGCTTCTCGAGGACTACTGGATCGGGCGCAAGTATCACCACACCATGTCGAGCACGCTGATCTACGGGCTGCGCGAGGCGCTGCTCATGGTCGAGGAAGAAGGCCTTGCCGAACGGCAGTCGCGGCACGAGCGCAATCACCTCGCTCTCGTGGCCGGCATCGAGGCAATGGGTCTTTCAGTCCTTCCACCAGAGGCGGAACGTCTCTGGACGCTCAACGCTGTGCAGATGCCGGCTGGCGTCGATGAGGCCGCCGTTCGTCGCACGATGCTGACGACCTACAACATCGAAGTCGGCGCAGGCCTCGGTCCGCTGGCTGGAAAGATCTGGCGCGTGGGCCTGATGGGCGCCAGCTCGACGCCACAAACACTGCTGCAATTCCTCGCTGCGTGCGAAGGCGCGCTGGCGACGCACGGACATCGCGTGCCCGAAGGTGCTGGCGTCGCTGCCGCTTCGGCGTCGCTGCGGTCCGCGCTCGTAACGGCGTAGGTTGCTGGTCGCGGGACTTGGCCCGCGGGTGAGTTCAGCTCGAGGGCAACGCGTGGCCTCCAGCTCGCAGCTTTCAGGACGTCCGAACTTTGCCATGGCGATTTACTGTCGTCGGTCGGCCGGCGAACGCCCCGTCGTGTGCGCGGGAAGCAAGACCGTAGTGGAGAGCTAGTTGGCCGCTATCCGTTTCTCCGAGGCGTCCGCTGCGAATCCTGACTGGAGTCGCGGGAGTTGGATTCGGTCTCGTCTCGTACGTCTACCTGATGCTTCCCGACGTGCGGCCTCTTGCGACGGTCAACCCGACGTCCACCGCGTTCATGCGCATGCGTGAGCGCGAAGCAGACGCCGAAGGACTGAAGTCGAAGTCCGTGTACCGCTGGGTTCCGTATTCACGGATCTCGCCCAGTCTGAAACGCGCCGTGCTCGTGGCCGAAGACAGTGCGTTCTGGGATCACGAAGGGATCGACGTCGAAGAGATTCGCCGCGCCATTCACGACGGTCTCGCAAAGGGGCAGGCGCCCCGCGGCGCCAGCACCATCACGCAGCAGCTCGCGAAGAATCTCTACCTCTCGCCTTCATACGATCCGCTGCGCAAGCTCAAGGAGCTGATCATCGCGCGGCGTCTCGAGGCGGCGTTGTCCAAGACACGCATCTTCGAGATCTATCTGAACGTGATCGAATGGGGTGACCGTGTTTGGGGCGCTGAAGCCGCTGCCCGAACCTACTTCGGCGTCCCGGCAGCCTCGCTTTCACGACAACAGTCGGCTCTTCTTGCCGGCGCGATCGTCAATCCCAGGCTGCTCACGCCAGCGCGGCCGACACGCCGCCTTTTGCGACGCCAACGCATCATTCTCGCCCGCATGGGCAGCGGGGACCAGCCCGCGCCTCACGTGGCGAGCACTCCCGATCTGGAATCCGACGCGGAGGCCGAGCCGGCGGCCCCGACGCGATTTCGACAGTCAGTTGACGAGGAAGAGGCCGAGCAGGGTGGCGGTGAAGCGGAGGTCCCGGCAGAGTCGGCGCCGGACACGTCCGTCGAACAGAGTCCGCCGGCGTGAGCAGAAATGTGCGTACGGCTCAGTGAAGGTCGGAAGGGTTGGCGCCGAAAAGCGTGAATGTTCCATGATCAACTACACCGAGCACGTCCGGCAGCTCATGTCGGACATCGTCCAGCGGGTGCCCAGACTGTCGTTTCTGGACATGAACCGCATCCTGGTGTTCGCGCGATCCGGACGTGCCGACAGGGAAGGCCCCTACGCCACGTGTCACTGCATCTGCCTTCCACCGAGCGATCCCGGCTATTACTTCTGGCGCGATCAGACGACAGGAGCGCTGACGCGGCGCTCGGAGTGGTTCGTTACGAAATCGCCGAGCGTGCGTGTGTGCGGGAGTCAGATCGACTACATGGTGTCGTTCACGCTGCCGCGATTCTGCGATCAGCGGCGCATCAGCGCCAGCAAACGCGCGCGGTATGCCGGTCATCCCCTGTGGATGGCAAAGCTCGACACCATCATCCATGAGCTCTACCACATCGATCCGCACACGCCAGGGATCCGCCGAATCGAGCGTGCAGACGGAACACCCTCAACGAAGTGCCACAGCCCGGCTTTCTTCAAGGATGTCGTGGACATGGTCACTCAGTATCTGACCAGCGACCCCGACCCGCAGATCCTCGAGTTCCTCGGCTACGACTTCGCGGGCTTGACCGCACGGTATGGTGGGGTGGTGGCGACGACTTTCAAGGCATCGTCGTATCCGCGCCGCTACATCGAGGTCGTCAAGCCGCAGCCCGAGTCACAGAGCCATGACTGCCCCGTCGAGCCGCTCGAGTTGCCGCGAGTCACGACGCACTTTTCGGAGAAGGATCTGGTGACGCGGAGATTCTGGGCAGAGAACGGCCGGGCGGTTGCCCGGAAGGGGAAGGTCCGCGCCGCGTAGCGTCGGGCTTTAGCCGGACCTCGAAACCCGCCGGGCGCCCACCCATCGCGACGCCCAGTATCCGCTCGTATAGCTTTCGACTCGCACGACTCCGCGCGAGCTCGGTGCGTGGACGAACTGGCCAGCACCCAGCGCGATCCCGACATGAGAGGGACCGCGGCTGACGGTCTCGAAGAACACCAGATCCCCCGCCTGCACGTCGTCACGATCGAGTTTCCGTCCTTCGTCGTACTGCTCTCGTGTTGCGCGCGGAAGGATAGTCCCGTGCTGAGCGAAGACCCACTGCACGAAGCCGCTGCAGTCGAACCCACGTGACGGGTCGGTTCCGCCGTTCCGGTATGGCGTTCCTCGAAGGGCCATCGCGGTCGCGATGAGATCGACGCGTCCGGCCGTGTCCGTGGTCGAAGGCGTATTGCGACTCTCAGGTGGAGGGGTGTTTGCGCCCGGGAACGGTTGCGGCCGGGGGACTGCACCACCGCTCGCACATCCCGTGACGATGGCTGCTGCGAGCACCGATGCGAGGAGCCAGCCGGCGCGGTTCGTCATCTCCATGTCAGTGTATCGTCGTAACTCTCTTGTTGCTTAGAGTTTATGGTGTCAGAGCCTTGACAGTCCTCTGGCGCAACGGGCATGATTGGCTCTAGATATGCAGCAGGCGCTTCTTCTGAACGCCTCTTATGAGCCTCTGAAGGTCGTTCACTGGCAGAAGGCCATTACGCTGTGGTGCCAGGGAAAAGTGGAGGTGATCGCGGTTCACGACCGCGAGGTGAGGGCGGTCTCTTTCACTTTCAAGCTTCCCTCCGTCATCCGCCTGCTTCGCTTCGTCAAAATCAAACGCCGCTTCGATTACGTTCCCTTTTCGCGCGCTAACATTTACGCACGCGACCATCACACCTGCCAGTACTGCAGCCGGGGGTACTCGACGGCTGACCTCACGTTCGACCACGTGGTGCCCGTCGCGCAAGGCGGCCGCAAAGACTGGGAGAACATCGTCACCTGCTGTATTGGCTGCAACCGGCTCAAGGGCGGACGTACGCCGTCGGAAGCCGGAATGAAACTGCTCAGACCCCCGCGGAGACCTGACTCCGCGCCGGCGATTCGCATCACGGTTGGGCTGCGCGACGCGCCAGAAAGCTGGCGTGACTATCTGTATTGGAACGTCGAGCTGGACGATACCTAGGAGGAAGTTGAGGCCTACGATCGCCTCGGTAGCCCCACTGCGCGCCGTCGAAGGCGGGCGCATCACGCTGACAGGCTCGGGGTTTCCCATCGACACGATTCCCGAAGTGACCGTTGGTGGTCAACGTGCGCTCGTGGCGTTCGCGTCCAGCACACGTATCGCCGTGGCTATCCCGCCGGACGTGGAGCCGGGGCCAGCGCCCATTCGCATCGAAGATCTTCCCGGGGCAACTGCGTACGTCACGGTTGGCGGCGCGTGGGCGACGGGTCTCCATCAGGTGGACAACCCGGTCTTCGACGCTGACGGCAATCTCTTCGTCACCTACAGCGGATCGCGCGGTCAGGAATCGCCCGTCTCCATCTTTCGTGTGACGCGTGCAGGCACGCGCGAGCCGTTCGTCTCCGGCATCGTCAACGCGACGTCGATGGCGATCGGACCAGATGGACAGCTGTATGTCTCGAGCCGATTCGAAGGAGCCGTTTATCGCGTCAGACACGAAGGCTCGCACGAGGTCGTTGTGTCGGAGCTGGGTGTGGCGTGTGGTCTTGCCTTCGACAGCGAAGGAGATCTCTATGTCGGCGACCGATCGGGAACGATCTTTCGTGTTCGCGATGGGAAGGCGGAGCCGTTTGCGACGCTACCCGCAAGTGTCGCGGCATTTCATCTCGCGATGAGTCCCGACAGTGACCTGTTCGCGAGCGGGCCGACGCTCTCCACCTACGATCACGTGTATCGCATCGGCTCGGACGGCACCGTGCGCTCCGTCCTGGCGACGTTCGGTCGCCCTCAAGGGCTCGCGTTCTCACCAGTCGACGGCAGTCTTCATGTCGTCGACGCGCTTGCCGGTCGCAGCGGACTCTATCGACTGAAGCGTCTTGACGCCGAGCCGGAACTTCTCGTCGCAGGCAGCGGGTTCATCGGCGTGGCCTTCGGCCCGTCTGGTGAAATGGCCGTCGTCTCGAACGACACCGCCTACCGGTTCGACGCCTGAATCACCCCTGGTACTGTCTCGAGATGCTCTCGCCGGCTTGACCGGCTCACGCTGGGTGTTTCTCGACGCGGCTACTGAGAGATCCGGAAGACGTAGGCGGCGCCGGCCTCTTCGACCGAGTTGTCGGTCTGTTTGCCACCCTCGCCGCGGCCGCCGCCATCCTCGCCGCGCGCACTGACGACGAGCGTTCGGCCACCTCGGTCGAGGGCGAGCGAGCTGCCGAACTCGTCATACGCCTCCGTGTTCGATCCCTTGATGTACGCCTCTTGCGTCCAGGTGGTGCCGGTGCGGACGAACAGGTAGGCCGCACCCGCCTCAGTGGCTGATTCGTCTTTCTGGTTGCCGTTGATTCCCTTGGCGTTGCTGTCCTCGAGTGACGCGCCGATGACGGCGATGTTGCCGTCGCCGTTCAGCGCGATCTTGGAACCGAACCAGTCGTTGAACCCGGTATTCGAGGCTTTCATGAAGGCCTGCTGCGACCAGGTCGTGTCACTGCGAACGAAAACGTAGGCCGCACCCATCGACACGTCCTCCTTCTGGTCGTTGTCGCATGGCGCGGCGTTGACGCCGGTCGCGTCGCAATCTTCGTCCAGCGATCCCACCAGCAGCGTGGTGCCATCGTCGTTGAGCGCGACGGCGACGCCGAAGGAATCCTGCGCCTCGCCGTTGGAGGGCTTGATGTATGCCTGCTGTGCCCACGTCGTGCCCGTGCGTGTGAACACGTACGCGGCTCCGGAGCCATTCGCCCGGTTGTCTGTCGGACCGTTGATCGTGCGCGCCGATCCGTCTTCGTCGAATGCGCCAACGGCGAGGATGTTGCCGTCCACTGTCAGAGCGACGGCATAACCGAACAAGTCACCGGCATCCATCTGTGCCGACTTGACGTAGGCCTGCTGCGACCAGGTCGTGCCCGTGCGAGTGAAGACGTAGACGGCGCCGGCCGATTGCGCTGAGTTGTCGGCCTGGTTGCCGTTGATGCCGGTCGCCGCGCTGTCTTCGGTCAGGGCGCCAACGGCGAGCGTATTGCCGTCGCCGCTCAACGCGATCGAGAAGCCGAACTGATCGCCATCGCCGAACGCATCGGCGGTCCCGGCTTCACCCGTGTTCGACGCCTTGATGTACGCCTGTTGCGTCCAGGTTGTGCCGCGGCGCGTGAACACATAGACCGCGCCCGCCTGAGGAATCGACTCGTCCTTCTGATCGCCGTTAATGCCCTTCGCGTTGCTCGGTTCCCAGAACGCCGACACCACCATGGTGTTGCCGTCTGCGCTCAACGTGACGGCATGGCCGAACTCAGCGCTCGACCGTGGATTCGATGCCTTGACGTAGGCCTGCTGAACCCAGTGTTCACCCTTGCGTGTGAAGACGTAGACGGCGCCGGCGTCGAAGAGCGAGTTGTCGCGTTGATTGCCGTTGATACCGGGTGATCCGCCCGCCTCGTGTGGCGCACCGACAGCCATCGTCGTGCCGTCAGCGCTGAGCGCCACGCCCTGACCGGTGTGCCCCTGAAGCACACCGCCGCATCCGAAATGGTCGTCAGCGTCGGTGTTCGACGCTTTCAGGTAGTCGGTCTGCGTGATTTGTACGGCACGCGGTGAAGAGCCGGGCTGCGCGTAGGTATGAACCGCGAGTCCCGGCCAGTCCGAGCAGCGCGACCAGCGCACCCGTTCTGCGCATATGTGCGGGGTCAGACCCCTTCACAGTTCTTCACCTGTCTATGGATTGGCGACCGTGCCTTTGGGGCCCTCAGGCGGCTTCTCACCGAAGTTAGGCGTGCGGTAGATTTCTTTTCCGGTGTCGGTGGCGACGATGTTGGCGCGCTCGGTGAGGTTGAGATACGGCGCGCCGCTCTTCAGGCGGCGACCGATGAACGTGAGTTTCATTCCAGCTTTAATCGTCGATGGCGTCCAGCCGAACTGTTTGATCAGCTGTTGCGGGCCACCGAGCTCGGCCTGCCAGCGAACGGGTTTCCCGTCTTCCATCGCATCGAACACGATGCGCGCGTGCGGGTTCACCATCTGAACATCAACGACCGTGCCGGTCACCGTGATGACTTCCTGGTTGTAACGGTCGGCATCGCCGTGATGCGCGTCAGCTCGGCTCGACCACACGAGTACTCCGAGAGCAACCGACATCGCGATGAGTAGCGTTCGATTCATAACGGATTCTCCCGACCTTCTCCAAGGCACCATCGCTTCCGGCACCCGTGCCGGACAATCTCTCACTGTGACGCTGGCCTGTCAAATCAGACATGCCAGCGACACGCATTGTCCTATTCTCCCCCGGCCGTGCCAGGTGGGACATCGTCTAACGGACCAACGCCAATGAGATTAATTCTCGATGATTTTTCGCGTGACCTGGCTCATGGCATCCGGCTTTTGCGCAGGAATAGAGGGTTTGCGGCCGTCATCGTGTCCACCCTGGCCGTGGCCATTGCCGCCACCCTCACGGTGTTCAGCATCGTCGATGCCTGGCTGTTGAGGCCGCTCAATTTCCCGGACGCCGATCGCCTCGTCATTGCCTTCGCGGCGGCGCCAGACAAGCCGTCTGAGCCGGCGGTGTGGCTGCCGTATCGCGCCTATCTGGGATGGAAGGAGCAGAGCCGGTCGTTCGCCTCCATTTCGGCGGCGTTCTTCCGCGGGGTGACGATCTCCACGCCGGACGACGCGCGCTCGTCCGTTGGGCTCGACGTCAGCCCGGACTTCTTCCAGACTTTCGGAGTGGCGCCGCTGCTGGGCCGCACGCTGACGGAGTCCGATCTCACCGGCCCGCCAGTCGTTGTCCTGAGCCATGGCCTGTGGCTTCGGCAGTTCGCCGGCTCGCCTGGCGTGATCGGCACATCGATCAGGCTCAGCGACGTGTCTCACCAGGTCGTCGGCGTCATGCCTCGCGACTTCGACGTCCGCATCCTCGATCGTCCGGAGGGGCTCGAGTTCTGGACGCCACTCAGGAACAAGACGGCCGGGTATACCGAGGACGGCATGGGACCGGTGGCGATCGTTGCGCGCCTGCGTAAGGGACTGTCGATCGCTGCGGCGCAATCAGAGGTCGCACGGATTACGCGCACCATCGAGTCTGGTTACCAGATGAACTTCAACCAGTTCGTGGTGAATCTCACTTCGCTCCAGGCGGACAACTCACGCACGATCCGCTCGACGCTCCTCACCGTCTCCGCTGCAGTCGTCTCTCTGCTTCTGATTGCGGCGATGAACGTTGGTGCCCTCACGCTTGGACGTGGCATCGGGCGCATGCGAGAGGCCGCCGTTCGTGCGGCGCTCGGTTCCGGACGCTCCCGATTGATTCGCCAGTTTCTTGCCGAGAGTCTGCTCGTGTCATTGCTCGGCGGGCTGGCCGGGATCGCGCTCGCCCTGGTCGCCATCAAGTTGTTCATCGCGTGGAATCCGCTCGGCACCCTGCCGGCCAATGCCATCCAGATCGACCTTCGCGCTCTGGCCATCGCTGGTGCGGCCATGCTGGTTACGACTGCCATCTGCGGTGTGGTTCCGGCGTTGCGTGTGTCATCCGCCAATCCGAACGATGCGCTTCATGCAGGTGGAGAACGCGGAGCGACTGTGCCGACCGAGCGCACGCAGACAGTGCTTCTCGTCGGTCAGATGGCGATCTCCGTCGTCGTGCTCGTCGCCGCGACGCTGTTGACGCAGACCTTCGTGCGGCTCAACGCGGAGCCGCTCGGCTTCGACTCGACGAACCTCTGGGTCGCTCCGGTCAACCTTCCGAACGATCCGTTCGACACCGCCGAGGAACGCAACACCTACTATCGTCAGCTGGACGAGGCCGTGCGAGCGATCCCCGGTGTAACGGCCGTCGCCGCGAGCACGGCGCCGCCGCTCAATAGTGGTCCGGTCGTAACGGTCAACACGGGCCCGGAGGACTCTCCGCAAGCACCTCGCATCAGCGCTCAGGACGTGACGACGACGTTCTTCGCGGCGCTCGATGTACCGCTCGTTGCTGGCCGTTTCTTCGACTCGCGAGATGTGTCCGACGGAGTCCCGGTCCTCATCGTTAACGCCCGCGCGTCGCAGCAACTCTTTGGCGGGCCGACCGCGGCGGTCGGTCAACGCCTTCGCCTCGGTGCCGAACCATCGCGGCAGATCGTTGGCGTGGTCGGGAACGTGCGGTCGTCGTTCTTCAACACGCTCGAGTGGCGAACCGATCCAATTCTGTATCGGCCCTCTGCGCAGGCCTTCAGCACCGTGGACGATCCATCTGCGACAAGCTTCGGGTTCAACGTGCACATCCGATCGAACCGGGCTCTGTCGCTCGCGGACGTGAGAGCAGCGGCGAGTTCTGTCGAGCTCGCGTGCCGCGGTCACCGAACTGCAGCGTGTCTCCGATGCGATCGCAATTGCCACGAGACAGCCGGCTTTGCGCATGCGGCTGCTCTTCGCGTTGTCGATCGTGAGCCTGCTTCTCACGGCGATCGGCGTCTACGGGATCGTTTCCCAGGCCGTTGCGTACCGTCGCCGTGAAGTGGCCATCCGAATCGCGGTGGGTGCGGCGCCAATGGGGATCATGGCAACGGTGACGCGCAAGGTGCTCGTCAGCGGAGTCGCAGGACTGATCGCGGGCGGGCTTGCCGCACTCATGTTGAGCAGCACGCTGGAGGCGATCCTGTACGGCGTGCGGTCGAGAGATCTTGCTGTCGTTTGGAGTCGCCGGCGTCGCGTTGCTCGGCGTGACCACGATCGCCGCATTGATTCCGGCGCATCGTGCGGTTCGAATCGATCCGGTGACAGTGTTGCGGGCGGACTGACGTCAGTCGCCCGCGACGTAAGCCATCAGCGACCACCGACCGTCGTGAAACTGGAACAGGGCTCGACGATCGATCGGGCCTCGCACGTATCGTGACGAGACGAATCCCGTCCGCCCGTCTGGCAGCTCAATGCCTCTCCATCCAGGAATGTCCGTCTTTCGGAGGATTGGCGCGCACGATCGCGAAGTCGACTTGCGTCACGATTCGTGCGTCGAGTCCTGCTGCAGCGCGGACTCGCACTCGACTGCCGGTAATCGCCAGACACTCGAACGAATCGAGATGCTCTGGCCACGCGGAAAACGTGTAAGGCGCATCGAATGCGTCATTGGTGCGGAATCGACCGCCGAGCCGGAGAATGGTGCCGAACTCTTGCCAGAAATCTTCGTTGCGATTGTCGATGACCTGCGCCTTGAAGGCCTGCGCGCCACCCGAATCGCCAAAGCTGATTCGCACTGTTGGATCAACGATGGCGAGCACAGCCGCTTCGTCCTTGCGCGCAACTGCGTCCTGAAGCCGGCGACGAAATTCGAGGAAGTCCGCTCTGCGTGTTCCCTCGTCCACAGGCCGCAGTATGGGAGCGACGCGTGAGCCAGGCCCGACGCACGGATTCGCTCCGGGTCGGCCTTGTGTGGCTGCGCGCGAGGGGATGAACAACATCGCGGCGATCGCGACGAACAGGAGCCGCGTCAGTCCCAAATCGATCGGCTCATCAACCCTTTTTGACGTTCTGCAGGATCACTGGCGCCGCAGCGTAGTTCTCGATCGCAAGCGTCCTGGCGTCGTTGTCGACGATCACCTTGGACGTGAGTGACGTCTTGCCTTCGCCGAGCCCCTTGGCGTTCAGTCGAAGCTCGATGATCGTGAACTCGTACTCAGTTGTTGGTTCGGTAGGCTTCCATTGAATCGAGCCTCCTCCGAGCACCCGACTCGTTGCCAGGACGACGCGTTCACCACCTGAGGGCAGCGGGAGGCGATAGGCGTACTTGATTGAATAGCCCGTTGCTTCGTCGGTCCAGATGTATCCGATGGTTGGAGCCTTGGCGATGGCGTTCGTCAACGCTCCGATGGGCGTGATCGGCGGAGGTGGAGGTGGAGGTGCGTCGCCACGACCACCGCGACCGTCTCGTCCGCCTCCACGTCCGGCTCGACCTGCGCGGCCGGTGTTGCCGCGGTCGGGAGCGGGAGCCGCGTCACCATCGGGCGGCGGAGCCGCCGGAGCCGGAGCCGCAGCTGGTGGGGGAGGGGCAGGCGCAGGTGGCGGTGGCGGCGGTGTATTCAGCGCGGCCATGAGCGGCGCGCGCTCTTCCTCCGTTGACCAGCGAAAAATCCTGATGCTGACGGGACTCCCCGGTTGAGCGACGTGCGCAGACGTTGCTGCGAAGGTCGCTTGTGGGGCCTGCGTCGAAGCAGTCTGCGCCGAAGCAAAAGAAACGCTGATAGCGATGAGCAGCCCGAAGGAAGTAACCCGTAGCCCGTAGCCCATGATCATCGTGGAGGATACGACGAATCCGTCCTCCAAGGCCACGTGCATCAACTCACTTCTGATGTGGTTGCACGAGGACGTGCAGCGCACCGCCTGGATCGCGAACGCTGGTCAGGAGCCCTGCTCGCGGGACATCGAGCGGCCCGAACTCGCAGGTGCCGCCGGCGTCAACGACCCTGCGGACTGCGGCTTCAAGATCGTCCACCTGAAACAGCACCTGCCATCGCGGAGCGCTGTTCCATCCGGGTCCGATTGGCAACAGCCCGCCAACCGACTTCTCGCCCCGCTTCCACACAACGTAACGCGGATGCGGCGCAAGCGGCTGCTCTGTGAACTGCCATCCGAAGAGACGATGGTAGAACTCTTGAAGAAGGGATGGATTGTTCGACAGGACTTCCGCCCACCAGACGGTTCCAACACCTTCAGTGAGCGCAATCGTCTGATCGTCGTCTCGAGCGCAGAGACCGATGACCGCACCTTCGGGATCTGCGATGACGGCGCGGCGATTCGCGTCCTCTGGATCGATCCTGGTTGCGTGATCGTTCCGCCGGCGTTCACCGCTGCATCTGCGGATGCACCGACATCGTCCACTGCGACGCACCCAGAGGTTGTCGTGCGAATCAGTGCGTCGAACGCCCGCTACACGTTCACCACGCAGCGCGAACGATAGGCTCGCGCCGTCCTGCAATTGCCAGTCGAACACTTCGCCGTAGAAGCGAGCGGCCGACTCGACATCGCGCGTGTGGAGCAGCGCCGTGCGGAACGTGCCTGTCGTGCCTAGATCTTCTTGCTGTGCAAGCTCCCCAGCGCTACCAGGCATTCGTCGTCCTCATCAGGTGCGTCAACGGCGACCGAGCCACTCAGGCTCGTCGGACGCATGCGGTCTGGAACGATACTCCACTGTCAGGATCGAACTGCGTCCAGGGCGGCTCGGGACCATGCCAGAGACTATCTGATGCTTAGACGGCGAACGGCGCGAGGCGACGATCGCACGTGTGGAGCAGCGCCACGCAGAAGGTGCTTCCCGTCGTGCCCACTGAGGCCCCTAACTTCTGTTCATGTGAGCGGGCGTCGGTACCGATCGAATCGGCGAGGATTCTCGCACGGTCCAGGAACGCATAGACCGGATGCTCGGACAGAAGGGAAGCGGCCTCGTCAAAGGAAGTCCAGCGTCGCTCCCTGAAACCGGCTTCCTGCCAGCGGGCGTGCTGCTCGAGAACTTCCATGAGGTAGAGCGTCACCTCGAACGTGGCGTCCCACTTGTCGTATTGATAGGTGCCGAGGGGTTTGCCGACCAGCCGGCCGGAGATTCCAGCCTCTTCCCAGGCTTCCTTCAGTGCGGTCTCTTCGCGAGTGTCACCCGGATCGACGAGCCCCTTTGGAACTCCCCAGTTTCTCGACCCCATCTTTCGAATGAGACACACCTCGAGGGTGTCTTTTTTCCACCGGACGGCAACCGCGGCCGCCTGTTGCGGGAGACCAGTACGCTTGTTGGGCATTCGCCTTCCAGCGCTAATGCTACATAGGAGATGCAACGACCCCGTGTCGTTGCTCGGTCCGGCCGCTCAACAGGCTACACCCAGACGTCGTTCTTTGCCGTCAGTGAACCGCCGGCATCGCCCGTGTTGACCACACCTCTCGGTTCGACGATGAGCGCGTGGCACTCGTCCGATGCGCGAGTGATGTGCTCGACGCCCTTCGGCACGACGAACATTTCTCCTGCGCGCAGCGTAACTCCGCCGTCTCGAAAGCCGATCTCCATCTCTCCATCGATCACGAGAAAGGCTTCGTCGGTGTTCTGGTGAGTGTGCCACACGAACTCGCCCTGCAGCTTTACTACCTTGAACTGATAGTCGTTCAATTCAGCGACGACTCGAGGTGACCAGTGCTCGGAGACCTGCGCGAGTTTCTCTGCGAGGTTGATGGATGATCTCATGTTGTCACCCGATTACAGCGGCGCGCGGCGTAACCGCAGCGCATTGGCGATCACCGACACGGAACTGAAGGTCATCGCTGCGCTCGCGATCATCGGGCTGAGGAGTACTCCCAGCACCGGATACAGGATGCCGGCCGCGACCGGCACGCCCAGCGCGTTATAGACGAACGCGAAGAACAGATTCTGCCGGATGTTCCCCATGGTCGCGCGGCTGAGCCGCCGAGCTCGGACGATGCCGCGCAGGTCGCCTTTGACCAGCGTCACGCCGGCGCTTTCCATGGCGATGTCCGTGCCGGTACCCATCGCGATTCCAACGTCAGCCTGCGCAAGGGCCGGGGCGTCGTTGATCCCATCGCCGGCCATCGCAACGCGCTCGCCCTGTGCCTGCAGGCGCTTGATGACCATGGCTTTCTGATCCGGCAGCACGTCTGCCTCGACGCGATCGATGCCGACGGCCTTCGCAACCACATCTGCCGTCGCGCGATTGTCGCCCGTCAGCATCACCACCTTGACCCCATCGTCATGCAGTGCGCGAATCGCTTCTGCGGTCGTGGTCTTGATCGGATCGGTCACACCGACGAGACCCGCCGCGATCGCGTCGATTGCGACGAACATGACTGTCTGCCCCTGACGCCGAAGATCGTCGGCTCGATCGCGAAGCGGCCCCGGATCGATCCGCAGCGTTTCAAGGTGCCGAACGTTTCCGATCGCGACGCGATGGCCATCGACGACGCCGGATACTCCCAGCCCGGTGACTGATTCGAACTGTGTGACGTCGGCGAGCGGCAGACTCCGCTCTTTCGCGCCCGCCATGATGGCGGCGGCAAGCGGATGCTCGCTCACGTGCTCCAGGCTGGCGGCCAGGCGCAGCATTGCTGACGCGTCGAACTGTCCGACTGGCTCGACGGTGACGAGGCGCGGTTTGCCTTCGGTCAACGTCCCGGTCTTGTCTACCACGATGGTCGTCACCTTCTCCAATATCTCGAGCGCTTCGGCGTGACGAATCAACACGCCTGCTTCGGCACCACGACCCGTGCCCACCATGATCGACATCGGCGTCGCGAGGCCCAGCGCGCACGGGCACGCGATGATCAGCACCGCCACGGCATTCACGAGCGCGTAGGCGAGTCGTGGTTCCGGTCCGTAGACCGACCAGACGATGAACGTGATCAGCGCAACGGCGATCACGATCGGCACGAACCATGACGACACGGCGTCGGCTAGCCGCTGGATCGGCGCACGCGATCGCTGGGCCTCGCTGACCATGCGCACGATTTGCGCGAGGAGCGTGTCGCGACCGACTCGCTCGGCACGCATCACGAAACTTCCGGTGCCATTCACCGTGCCACCGGTGACAGGTGCGTCGGCCACTTTCTCGACCGGAATGGGCTCGCCAGTCACCATCGATTCGTCTACTGTGGTCGTGCCTTCGAGGACGATGCCGTCAACCGGAATGCGCTCGCCCGGACGAACGCGCAATCGATCGCCGACCGACACATGCTCGAGCGGCACGTCATGTTCAGTGCCGTCGGATTCAACTCGACGCGCGGTCTTTGGCGTCAGACCGAGCAGGCCCCGAATCGCCGTGCTCGTCCGGCTGCGCGCGCGCAACTCGAGCACCTGACCGAGCAGCACGAGTACGACGATGACCGCTGCAGGTTCGAAGTAGACGGCCACTTCACCGCCCATTCGGAAAGAGTCGGGGAAGAGGCCAGGCGCCAGGACGGCGGCCACGCTGTAGGCATATGCGGCTGCCACGCCCAATGCGATGAGCGTGAACATATTGAGATAGCGATTGACGATCGACGCCCATCCGCGCTCGAAGAATGGCGCTCCGCCCCACCAGACGACCGGAGTCGCCAGCGCGAACTCGATCCAGTTGCGCAGGTTATGTGAGACGGCGTGTTCGAGCGGCTGCCCCGGCAGATGCCCCGCGATCATGAGCACGAGGATGGGTGCGGTAAGGACGAGCGACACGACGAAGCGTCGCGTCATGTCCTCCAGTTCGACGTTGCGCTCCTCGACGTGCGCCGCATCGACCGGTTCGAGCGCCATGCCGCAGATCGGGCACGAGCCGGGACCCTTCTGACGCACCTCCGGGTGCATCGGGCACGTGTACTCGGCTTCGAAATCGACCGGCGCAGCGGCGCGCAGATCAGGAGTGAGGAAGTGCTCCGGGTTCTCTCGAAACTGCTCGAGGCAGCTCTCGGCGCAGAAGTAGTACGTCTGCCCTTTGTAGTCGAAGTGTCCGACGGCGTCGGCAGGGTCGATCGTCATCCCGCACACGGGATCGAGGACGCCTTCGGCCGGCTCCGGATGTCGATGCGTCGTGGTCAAGATTTGACGTACTGACCCGGGTTCGCGTCGAACTTCGTCTTGCAGATCTTCGCGCAGAAGTAATAGGTCTTGCCCTTGTACTCGCTGGTGGCGGCGGCCTTTGCCGGGTCCACCTGCATTCCGCACACGACGTCTTTTTCCATGGTCTCCCCCCTACCGAATCCCGAATCCCGAATCCCGAATCCCGGGCCCCGGATCCCGGATCCCGAGATTACAATGCGCGCCTATGCGATACCGATATCTCGCCGCGCTCGTCGTAGCCCTGTCGCTCGGCTCATCCAGCGCACCGGTGGCGCAGACCGGTGTTCATCTCAACCCTGTCATCGCCAAGCTGGCCGCCGGCAAGACCGTCTACGGTCTCATCAACTCGGGCGATCTGTCGCTCGTCAACGCTCGCGAGACAGCTCGCGCTCCGGTGGACTTCGTCTACGCCGACATGGAGCACAACCCGCTCGATTTTTCCGGGCTCGCGACGTTCCTCGTCGGCCTGACGGACAAGGCCGCGATCGTCAGCAAGGGAAATCTTCAACCGAACGTCGCACTCTTCGCACGCTTTCCTCAGGAAGCCGACGAGTCCACCTGGGTGGTGAAACAGGCGCTCGACATCGGCCTCATGGGAGTCATCTTCAACGGCGTGGACACGAAAGAGCAGGCGGTCGCTGCGGTCCGCTCGATGCGTTATCCCCCGCTGAAAGGGGAGACGCGTCGCGAACCTGTCGGGATCCGCGGCTATGGCACGGGCGGCGCGACCTGGGCCTGGGGCGTCAACGCTGCTGAATACGAACGTCGCGCGGATGTCTGGCCGCTGAATCCGGACGGTGATCTGTTCGCGATCGTCATGATCGAATCGGTTGAGGGTCTGAAGAACCTCGACGCGATCGCCGCGGTTCCCGGAGTCGGTGCCCTGTTCCTTGGTGCCGGTTCGGACCTCTCGCGTTCGCTGGGTGTTCGTCCGAACACGCCCGAGGTCGAAGCGGCGTTCCAGCAGGTGTTGAGCGCGTGCAAGTCCCACAAGGTTGCCTGCGCCATCACTGCTGGCTCGGGCACCGACGTCGCGCGCCGCGTCAAGGAGGGCTGGAACATCATTCGCTCCACGGTGCCGGCGATTACGCAGGGACGCCAACTACTTGGTGAGAAGTAACTGGGCCGCGGATCCCGGATCCCGAGTCCCGGAACTAGGGCGTCCAGATCCTCGATGGTCCGCTGCCCGCTAGCGTGAGCATCAATTCATTGAGACGCTTCACGAAAGTCGCTGGATCCTCGAGCTGACCGCCTTCGGCCAGCGTGGCTTGATCGAAGAGGATCTGGCTCCAGTCCGCGAACTTGGTTTCGTCCGTCTCGTCGTTCAGCCGCCGGACGATGGGATGGCCAGGATTGATCTCGAGCACAGGCTTCGCGTTGGGGACGTTCTGCCCGGCGGCTTTCAGCATGCGCTCGAGGTGTGTGCTCATCGCGTGCTCGTCGCTGACGAGACACGCGGGCGAGTCCGTCAGCCGGTACGTAACGCGTACCGCGCTGGCGCGATCGCCCAGCGCCTTTTGCATCCGCTCGACGAGACCCTTGTGGCCTTCGGTCTGTTGTTCCTGCTCTTTCTTCACGGCCTCGTCGCCGAGCGCGCTCAGGTCGAGGCCGCCCTTGGCAATCGACTGCAGTGGCTTGCCCTCGAACTCGGTGAGCGAAGACAGGACCCATTCGTCGATGCGGTCGTGCATCAGCAGCACTTCGACGCCCAGCTTCCGGAAGATCTCGAGGTGCGGGCTGTTTTTCGCCGTCGCAAAACCGTCGGCGGTGATGTAGTAGATTGCCGTCTGTCCCTCTTTCATCCGGCTGACGTAGTCGGACAGAGAAACCGTCTGCTCTTCGGTCTCACGCTGCGTCGAGGAGTAGCGGAGCAGCTTCGCGATGCGGTCGCGATTGGCGGTGTCCTCGACGACACCCTCCTTGAGCACACGACCGAACTCCTTCCAGAACGTCGCGAACTTGTCGGCCTCCTTGTTCGCGAGATCTTCGAGCAAGCCGAGCACGCGCTTGACGGACGTCGTGCGGATGGCTTCCACGTCGCGCGACTGCTGCAGGATCTCGCGCGACACGTTGAGTGGCAGGTCGTTCGAGTCGATCACCCCGCGCACGAAGCGCAGGTACGGCGGCATCAGCTGCTCCGCATCGTCCATGATGAACACGCGACGGACGTAGAGCTTGATGCCGCGACGGTGCTCGCGGTTCCAGAGATCGAACGGCGCCTGTTTCGGCACGTAGAGCAGCAGCGTGTATTCCTGGCGGCCTTCGACGCGGGCGTGCACGTACGCCAGCGGTGAATCGAAGTCGTGGCCGACGTGCTTGTAGAACTCGTCGTACTGCTCGGCGGTGATCTCGGACTTGGAGCGCGCCCACAGCGCAGACGCCTGATTGATCTGTTCGTCCTCGTCCGTGATGGCCTGCGCCTTCGCCGTGGCGTCCCACTGTTCTTTCTTCATCACGATCGGCACCGTGATGTGGTCGGAGTACTTTCGCAGGATCTCTCGCAGCTTGAAGCCGGCCAGCAGCCCGTCTTCCTCAGGACGCAGGTGGAGCACGACGTCCGTGCCGCGTGACTCCCTGGTCACGGTCTCGACGGTGTACTCGCCCTCGCCACTGCTTTCCCAGCGCACGCCGTGCTCGGCCGTCAGACCTGCGCGCCGTGTCGTCAATGTCACGCGGTCGGCGACGATGAAGGCGGAGTAGAAGCCGACGCCGAACTGTCCGATGAGATGTGCGTCTTTGGCTTTATCGGAGGTGAGGCTCTGAAAGAACTCGCGTGTGCCCGACTTGGCGATCGTGCCGATCTGGTCGATCACTTCCTGCCGCGACATGCCGATGCCGTTGTCCGACACCGTGATCGTGCGCGCGGTCTTGTCGAACGAGACGCGAATCTTCAGATCGGGATCGCTCTCGAAAAGCGCAGGATCGGCGAGCGCTTCAAAGCGAAGCTTGTCGCCGGCGTCTGAGGCGTTCGACACCAGCTCGCGCAGGAAGATCTCTTTATTGCCGTACAGCGAGTGCACCATCAGGTGCAGCAGCTGCTTGACCTCGGCCTGAAAGCCGAGCGTCTCTCGTGGGGCTGTTGTAGTCATAGGCTCAAATTCATCGAATCCCGGATCCCGAATCCCGAGTCCCGGGCTTTGCCGCACTCTGCCCTTGCCAGGAGTGCGCGTCCTGCCATTCAGTCGCGCGGCGATACGCTGCTGCGCGCTGATCCGGCGTCATGGTTTTCTCGAGCTCGTCCCGCAGGCTGGCCGCCTGCACGCGCCTGCCTTCGTCCTTCCATCGCGACGCGGCGAGGTTGAACCAGGTGTGCGCCTCGATGATGTCAGTCACCGCGCCATGGCCGGGGCTGAGAAGAACGCCGAGCTCGATCTGCGCGTCCGCTTCACCGCCATCGGCGGCCTTCCGAAACCACGCGATGGCTTCCGCCGTGTCGCGCGAGACTCCCCGGCCATCTCGATACATCAGCGCCAGCCGATATTGCGCGGTGCCCAGGCCCTGCCCGGCGGCCTTGCGATACCACGTCGCCGCCTTGGCCTCGTCTCGCCCGACGGGATCGGCACCCGATTCGTAGATCGAGCCAAGGCTGAAGCTGGCGATCGCTTCTCCGTGTTCGGCGGCCTTCTCGTACCACGCGATCGCCTGCACGATGTCTCGGGGAACGCCCTCGCCATCGAAATACATCATGGCGAGATTCATCTGCGCGCCGGCGTGACCCTTGTCCGCAGCCCGCCGATACCATATCGCCGCCTGCGCCGGGTCCTGCGGCAGCACACTCCCGGCCTCGTACAGGTTGCCGAGCGCGACCTCCGCTTCCACATCACCCGTGGCAATCTGCGCGCGGAGATCAGCGACGTAGCGTTCCTCCGCCGTCAGCGGCACGAATGTGGCCTGCCCTGCCATCAAGGCAAAGACCAGTGCGAGGGTCATCAAACCTTCATTCTAAGGCGGACAACCCGGGACTCGGGATTCGGGATTCGGGATTCGGGGTTCGCACACTCCCTCCACGGCGCCGCTGGCCTCCAACGTGAAGTTCACCGAGCAGGCGCAGGTGCTCGAGGTGGCGAAGGCCTTTGGAATGGGGTTCACGCTCCCGTTATACTCAAAGAACGGCTGGAGCCCGTTTGTCAGGTAGGGCGGTTCTGCCGTGCGGATCCGCCGGAAACGCCGCCGGGTCTGAAGAACAAGACCCGGCCTATGATTCCAGACGACCTAGTTGAGTACCGACGCCGCAACACCGCGAACACCAACCGCACCCGCAGCCGCTCCCGCGACACCATCGTCACGAGCCGCGACGCACGGAACTGCGCTCGGCATCCTTGCCGCGATCAGCGTCTGCCATGGCCTGAACGATCTGATGCAGTCGGTGCTGCCGGCTGTCTATCCGATCCTGAAGACGGCGTATCGCCTGGACTTCGGGCAGATCGGTCTCATCACGTTCGCCAACCAGGCGACGGCGTCGTTGCTGCAGCCGGTCATCGGAAACTTCACCGACCGAAGCCCGAGACCCTACTCGCTTCCGACCGGTATGGCCTTCACGCTGGTTGGCCTGCTGCTGCTTTCGGTTGCCCCGACGTACGGCGTGATTCTCTTCGCCGTGGCGATGGTCGGCATCGGCTCGTCGGTGTTCCACCCCGAATCGTCTCGAGTGGCGCGGCTGGCGTCAGGCG
Source organism: uncultured Acidobacteriota bacterium (assembly GCA_963818645.1). Lineage (GTDB taxonomy): Bacteria > Acidobacteriota > Vicinamibacteria > Vicinamibacterales > UBA2999 > Gp6-AA40. Next base: position 51,544 of record CAWFTF010000015.1, read on the forward strand.
GCCGGCACGGGTTCGCGCAGTCGCTGTTCCAGGTTGGCGGCAACATCGGTTCTTCCACGGGCCCGCTCCTCGCCGCGTACATCGTCCAGCCGTACGGTCAGCGCAGCATCGCGTGGTTTGGTGTGGCCGCGCTTTCAGCGATGGCCATCCTGTTGCAAGTCAGCAACTGGTATCGCCATCGTCTTCTCGAGTTGGTGAAGGCGAAGGGCGCGGCGATTCGCGCTGGTCTTCCCACCGGCCGCGTGCGCCTCGCGCTGATCGTCCTCGTGCTGCTCGTGTTCTCGAAGAACATCTACCTTGCGAGCCTGACGAGCTATTACACGTTCTATCTGATCGGCAAGTTCCATCTCTCCGTGCAGAGCGCGCAGCTTCACCTGTTCGTGCTGCTCGGATCGGTCGCGGCGGGCACGTTCATCGGCGGGCCGGTTGGCGATCGCATCGGGCGCAAGTACGTGATCTGGGTCTCCATCCTCGGCGCGCTCCCGTTCACGCTGCTCCTGCCATACGCGAATCTGTTCTGGACCGAGATCCTGACCGTGATCATCGGCCTGATTCTGGCGTCGGCGTTCTCCGCGATCGTCGTCTTTGCACAGGAGCTCGTCCCGGGCCGTGTGGGGACCGTTGCCGGCGTGTTCTTCGGCTTTGCCTTCGGCGCCGGCGGTCTCGGCGCTGCCATGCTCGGTCAGCTCGCCGACGCGACGAGCATCGACACCGTCTTCAAGGTCTGTTCTTTCCTGCCGGCGATCGGGCTGCTCACCTGGTTCCTTCCCAACATCGAACCGGCGCGGCACGCGCGCCACTGACCCTCTCGGACGCAGTTCCGTGAAGGGGTCTGACCCCACTCCCCCATTTAGGGGGGAGTCGATTTATTGACTTCGCCCGGTTGCAGCGTTATACAAGGCCCGGCGTTTCACGTTCAAAGTTTTGTCAAAGGTCCCATAGGAAAGTTAGGGAGGCGCTTCATGCCCGTTGGCCGAGTCGTAGTTGCTGGTTTCCTCGCTGTTGCAGTCCTGATCCTCAGTTCGCCCGGGGCATTCGCCCAGGGACAGACCGGCTCGATTGCCGGCGTCGTACGAGATACCTCCGGTGCCGTGCTTCCGGGTGTCACCGTCGAAGCATCCAGCCCGGCCCTCATCGAGAAAAGCCGCTCCGTCGTGAGCGACGGTCAGGGGCGATACACGATCGTCGATCTGCGTCCCGGCACCTACAGCGTCGCCTTTACTCTTCCGGGATTCGCCACCGTCAGGCGCGAAGGCATCGAACTGACGTCCGGCTTCACGGCGAACGTCAGTGCCGACATGAAGGTTGGAACGATCGAAGAGACGGTCACCGTCACCGGCGAATCTCCCATCGTCGACACGCAGAGCACGACCAAGCTGGCCACGGCGTCTCGTGAAGCCATGGACGCGCTGCCGACCGACCGCAACTTCGTCAGCTTCGCGGCGCTGACACCGTCAGTGCTCGTGACCGGCGTGCGTCAGAACGTCGGCGGATCGATTCCCGAGACAGGCATGAACCTGGTGGTGCACGGCAGCCGTGCGAGCGACAGCCTCGTGACCGTCGAGGGTATGCCGATCATCAACGGCGGCGGCACGGGCGGCCTGATGTATGGCAACTATCTGAACAACGGGCTGGCGCAGGAAATTACGTTCCAGACCGACTCGCACAACGCCGAGTTCGAGCGCGCGACGGTCTACTCCAACTTCATCCCGAAAGAAGGATCCAATACGTTCCGCGGTTCTGTCTTTGGCCGCTGGGCGGGTGAGTCATGGCAGTCGGACAATCTCTCCGAGGAGCAGATGGCCCAGGGCCTGAGCACGGGCAACCGCATCGATCGGATTTGGGACATCAACCCCAACGTCGGCGGGCCAATCGTCCGCGATCGTCTCTGGATCTACGGTGGCTTCCGCCACTGGGGCACCTACAACTCGGTGGCGGGCTCGTTCAAGGACGCCGATTTCACTGACATCTTCTATCACCCGTCGACCGAGCAGAACCTGTTCCCGGTGTGGCATGAGAGCGCCGTCGCGCGGTTCACGATACAGGCCAATCAGAAGAACAAGTTCAACGTCTACACCGACTGGCAGTACACCTACTTCGGCAACTGCTTCGTCCCGTCCTATCTGACGGCCATCAGCGCGTGTCCTGAATACAAGAACATTCCGCAGTACATCCTGCAGGGGAGTTGGAGCTCTCCGGTGACGAACAAGCTGCTGTTCGAAGCCGGCGGCACGATCACGCCGCAGGACTTCCACGGCTATCGCCGGCCGGGCGTCTCGGAGACGCAGTTTGCGATGAGCGACCCGACTGCTCCAGCGGGGATGCCCACGGCATGGGGCTCGTCGCTCACCTACGGCGACAACCGCAGCGACCAGATCGAACTATCGTGCTTCGGCGAGCTACGTGACCGGCTCGCACTCGATCAAGGCCGGGTTCACGCTCATGCACGCATGGCGCTACAACACGCAGGAGCCAAACAACTCCGTGACGCTCAGCGTTCGTGGCACACAACCGTTTTCGCTGACGCAGTACGCCACGCCGATTCAGTTCCACGAGACGCTGCGCTACAACATGGGCATCTTTGCCCAGGATCAGTGGCGCATCAATCGCTTCACGGTGAACTACGGCGTTCGTCTCGACTACCTCAACGCGCGCGTCGATGAGCAGAGCATCGCTGCCGGTCCCTTCACGGCCGCGCGGAACTTCGACGCGGTCGAGAACGTGCCCGAACTGGAAGGACGTCGATCCCCGCGTGGGCGTCTCGTGGGATCTGTTCGGCGATGGCAAGACGGCCGTCAAGGCGAGCATGGGTCGATACGTCGTCGGAGCGGCCTACGAGATCGCACGACCCGCCAACCCCGTGCAGTCCAGCGTGAACACAGGTCACGCGGACGTGGGCGCCACCGGCGGGCGTGATCTACAACGGCACCTACAATCCGTACAACGACTGCGATCTGTTCAACCCAAACGCCAACACCAAGCGTCCCGGCCAGATCCAGTGCGGTGCGATCAACAACCCGGCGTTCGGACAGGTGACGGCGCGCACGACCAACTACGACCCGGCAGTCCTCGACGGCTGGCACGTGCGCCCGAACAACTGGGAGGGACAGGTGAGCATCCAGCGCGAAATCGTGCCGCGCGTGTCGGCGTACGCCGCCTACACACGGCGCTGGTTCGGCAACCTGACGGCCACGCGCAACCAGGCCGTGACGAACGCTGACTTCTCACCGTACTGCGTCCCGGTTCCCGTCGATTCCCGTCTGGAGAACGGTGGCGGCTACCAGCAGTGCGGTCTGTTCGACGTCAACCGCAACATCACGCCCAACAACCTGATCTTCAACTCGAGCGACATCGGTGGCATCGACGACGTGTATGACGGCTTCGACTTCGACGTCAACGCACGGCTGGCGAGGAACATCATTCTGTCGGGTGGCGTCACCTTCGGTCGTGAGCGCGTCAGCTACTGCAACCTCAAGGACGACCTCAGCCTGACGACGGCGGGCTTCGGCGATCAACACGCCGCGGACCGACGACTACTGCAACATCACGCCGCCCATTCCAGCCGCAGGTGAAGGGGCAGGTCGCATACCCGCTGCCGTGGTGGGATATCAGTCTTTCGGCAACGTTCCAGAGCCTGTCAGGTCCGCAGCTCGACGCGAACTACCCATTGACCAACGCGCTTGTGGCGCCAACGCTCGGCCGGCCGTTCACGGGCGTTCCGCCGACCGTCAATCTGCTGCCCAACGGCACGATGTACGGCGATCGCATCTACCAGACCGATCTCCGGGTCAGCAAGGCCTTCCGGAGCGGCGGCACGGTGATTCGGCCGACGGTCTCGATCTACAACCTGTTCAATGCGAACCCGATTCAGACGTACAACACGACCTACGGCTCTGCCTGGCTGTCGCCGACGGTCATCATGCAGGCGAGGTTTATCGACATTGGAGTGCAAGTAGACTTTTAGTCAGGTTGTTCAACACCCAAATACCCAACTCCCAACTCCCAATGAGGCTCGCCTTGTTGGGGTTGGGGGTTGCTCTTGCTTTACTCATTGCCTGTCAGCGCACCCCGGATCCCGGATCCCGGATCCCGAATCCCGAGTCCATAACCCCGGGTCCCGTCACTTTCAACAAAGACATCGCGCCGATCCTCTTCGAGAACTGCGCAACCTGTCATCGCCCGATTGAGGACGGTCCGAGCCTCAAAGGCGGCGATGTGCTGTGTGTTGCTGGAGCGCCCTTCAGTCTTCTGGACTACGAGAGCGCACGCGCGCGCGCCCGTGAGATCGCCGATGCGACACTGACGCGCGCGATGCCGCCGTGGCTTCCCGAAGCTGGCCATGGCGAGTTCCTCAACCCGCGCCGCTTGCACGACGATCAGATTGCACTCATTCAACAGTGGGTCGAGCAGGGAACACCCGAGGGCGAGGCAGCGCAGAAGCCGAAGCCGCCTGCGTTTCCCGAGGGCTGGCAGTTGGGAACACCTGATGTTGTCGTCAAGAGCGCCGAGTCGTACACGCTTCAGCCCGGCAAAGGTGAAGTCTTCCGCAATTTCGTCTTCCAGGTGCCGCGCTCGTCGACGCGATACGTTCGCGCGATCGAGTTCCGCGCCGACAATCCCAAGGTTCTGCATCACGCCAACGTCGCGGTCGATCCATCGCGCGTGGCACGCAGGCTCGATCGCGCCGACCCCGGACCCGGCTTTGCGACGATGCCCGAGGACGACGTGCAGAACGTGTTCGGCTGGTCGCCGGGGAAGGTACCGATACTCGAACCCGCGGACACCGCGTGGGCGCTCGAAGAGGGAAGCGATCTCGTCGTGCAGCTGCACATGGTGCCGGGCGGGAAGGCCGAAGCGGTTCAGCCGTCGATCGGACTGTTCTTCACGTCAACGCCTCCGACGCGCGTACCGATCGTCGTGAAGCTCGAGTCGAAGTCGATCGACATTCCCGCTGGCGAAGCGAACTACGCGATCGAGGACAGCTATGTGCTGCCGGTCGACGTCTCCGCGGTCAGCGTCTACCCGCACGCGCACTATCTGGCGAAGGAGATGCGGGGCACGGCGACGCTTCCCGACGGAACGGAGAAGCCGCTGATCTGGATCAGGCGTTGGGATATCCGGTGGCAGGACCAGTATCGCTACAAGGATCCGATCGTGCTGCCGAAAGGAACGACGCTGCGCATGCGTTTCACGTACGACAACTCGGCGGCCAATGCGCGCAGCCCGCGACCGCCGCGCCAAGTGACGTGGGGCCAGAACTCGACCGACGAGATGGGTGCGTTGTGGGTGGAGGTGATTCCAAGCCGCAGCGAAGACGCGGCCGTCCTCACGCAGGACTACTTCCGCCGCGCGCTCGCCACCGACATCGCGAGTGCCGAGCTGCAGGTGCGCAACAACCCGAAGGATCCCGCGGCCCACAATCGACTCGCCCTGAAGTACGTTCAGGCGGGCCGGATTCCGGATGCACAGGCGCGCCTTGACGAGGCGCTGCGCCTGGCACCCAACGATGCAGAGGCGCACAGTAACCTCGGGACCGTGCTGCAGATGCAGGGCCGGCTGTCCGAGGCGTCGCCGCATCTCGCCACTGCGCTCAAGCTCAAGCCGAACGACGATCGCATCCGCTTCAACTTCGCCAACGGCCTGACGGCGGCGGGACGATCGAACGAGGCGATTCGCGAGTACGAGCGCGCGATCGCCCTCAATCCCGAGAATGCCGACGCGCACTTCAACCTCGCGATGCTCCTCGGTCCGCAGAATCGGCTGGACGAGGCCATCGCTCATCTCCGGCGAGTGATTGAACTCGCTCCGCGAAACAGTGAGGCTTATCGCAACCTGTCTGTCGCCTATGGGTTGCAGGGGAAGCTCGATGAGGCGATCGCCGAAGCGCGTACGGCGCTCCGAATCCAGCCCGACTCGGCGGCCGCGCGTCAGCACCTCGATCGGCTGCTCGCGATGCGCGGGAGGTAGCGGACGGGTTCGGAGGAAGTGAGTGTTGTAATCTCTCTCTCATGAGAACTCCTATGTCTCGATTGATTGCATTACTCGGGCTCACTCTTCTCGTCCTCGCGCCAGCGTCGAACGCTTCGGCGCAACTGCTGGCCGCCAAGGACGGCCCGATCGTCTACGGTCATCACCATCTGAACGTGACGAACCTGGACGAGGCCAAGAAGTTCTGGGTGGACGCGATCGGTGGCGTGCTGATCAAGGTCGGCCCCGAGAATCGCGAGATCATCAAGTTCCCCAATGCGCTGATCTTGCTGCGCGCGCAGAAGCCAACGGCCGGGAGCAAGGGCTCGACTGTCGATCACATCGGGTTTTCAGTGAAGAACCTGCGGCAGGTCGTGGACCGTATCAAGGCGGGCGGATTCCGCATGGTCACCTCCGCGGAGGCGCCGCCCAACGTCAAGGTCCAGGACGACATCGGCATCGTCGAGGCCGGACCGGTCAGCGGCATCGCCTATGCGATGGCTCCTGACGAGACGAAGGTGGAGCTCGTGGAGATGAAAGCGCAGGCCGCGCCGATTGCCTCGCATCACCTTCACTTCTTCGGCATGAACAAGGAGATGCAGGCCTGGTACATGCAGACGTTCGGTGCTTCGACGCTCGACTCCGCAAATCCGGCGGCGTTCATCAGCGCGAGCCTGCCAGGGCTGACGATGAATTTCTCGCCGTCACAGGCGCCTGTGGCCGGGACGCAGGGACGCGCGATCGATCACATCGGGTTCGAAGTGAGGAACCTCGAAGCGTTCACCAAGAAGCTGGAAGCGCAGGGGATCAAGCTCGCCGCGCCATATCGCCAGGTGCCAGCACTCGGGATCTCGATCGCGTTCATCACCGATCCGTGGGGCACCTACATCGAGCTGACCGAGGGGCTGGATAAGATCAATTAAGCGGGACTCGGGATCCGGGATCCGGCGCGACGTCGAAGTTGTCAATGGTGGCTGTGAGTGCCACGTCTACTCGCGCGGTATCGCCAGCCTTGAAGCAAGGGCGCCGCTCGCGGATGATGAGGTGATGAGCGGCAAGTCCAACGCGCGCGTCGTGTATTCGACGGAAACCGCGGGTAAGTGTCCTGTGTGCGGATGGCCGCAGCGGAACTGCCAGTGCAGCAGCCGGCGCGACGTCGCCGCTGCCATTCCGGCGCGGATCGTCGCGAAGCTGCGAGTGGAGAAGAAGGGGCGAGGCGGCAAGACGGTGACCGTGGTGTACGGCCTGCCACAGAATAGCGAGTTCCTGAAAGAGCTGAGCCAGGAACTGAAGCGCGCGTGCGGAACCGGCGGCACCGCGACAGAGGAGGGCGTCGAGCTCCAGGGCGACATGCGCGAGCGTGTCCGCGACGTGCTGACGAAGCGGAACTTCGTCGTCAAGGGCTGACGCAGAATCTTCGATGCAGGGTTGTCGGGATTCGGGATTCGGGGTTCGGGGTTCGGGGTTCGGATCGATACGTAGTTCTGTGTCCTACGAGATGCGGAACGCGCCGGCCTCTGCCGAAGCGAGAAGATTGCGGGCGCGATCGGCGTCGCTTTCGGCAACCATGATCTCGACGGCGCCGAGGCCGTCAACCGTCAGGCCGTGCGTGTGGCGAAGCGCTTCGCCCCGTTCGGAGGTGTGAATGCCAGCGGACTCGAGAAACGCGCGAACCTGTTGTGCGTGAATCTCTCCGCTTGCGACGAACACGCTGCGCAGTTCATGGTCCATGTGAAACTCTGTGAAGGGGTCTGACCCCGCACAATTTAGGGCTGTGAGCTCTGGCTCGCCGCCGCGGCCTTCGCGTCGTCGGCACGCGCGGCGCTGAGGATGTTCTTCAAGCCGTAGTTACCCTCGTGACACTCGTACGGCATCATCGGCTCAGACGGATTCACGGTCAGCGGCAGCGAGAATGTCCACGGCTTCGTCCACGTCGTCGGATCGTCCACCGTCACCGTCCATTTCAGCCTGTTCGGTCCAACGGGCGTGAAGCGCTCCACGATCTTGAGCCGCTCGGCATTGGCGTTGCGGTAGACGCTGCGCCCGAGGAAGTTCGTCGTTTCGACGACCAGCGTGTCGCCTTCCCAGTGACCGCGCGAGTCACCGAAGTCGGATCGGATGTTCATCGCCAGATGCGGTGCCGACGTGATGGGGATGACGCGGGTGTCGTGGATCATCTCGTAGGTGATCGCCACGTAGCCCGGTCCCTGCACGATCTGCGACGAGTTGCCGTAGATGGTCGGCATCCCTGAGTTCGGGAAGCCGCGCGTGATGCAACGGTCGTAGAGACTGCGATCGGTGTACGAGTCGGCCGGCCCGCGAGTACTGCGTTTCCGCGCTTCGGCGGCCGCCTGCTGCCGCTGCTGCGCCTCGGGCGTGAGCGGTGGAATCTTGCCGTCCGGCGGGTCGATCACCAGCCATGCCTGCGCGCCGTTCTCGGCGTTGCGGTACGCCACCTGCCACCAGTTGTCGGGCGCCTCGGTAGGTCCGAGGAAGTTGTTGATCGTCCGTTCGGCCGCCTGACGCTTGAGCGTGCGCAGTTCCTCAGCGCTGATCTCACTGAGTTGCTTGCCCTCGAACTCCTTCGGTCGCTCGAGTGGCGTGCCCGCCTCGGTGAGGTTGGAGTAGTTTCCCTGGATGTCCGGATCGCCCCACGGCGTCTTCGGTGCCTTGTAGCTCTGCGCGCTCGACTGCGCTGCGGCGACCGCCACCATGACGGCGCCGGCGCAGATGCCGGATGCCAACCGCGTCATGTTCACCTTCACTTGCTCGATCCCCCCGCCGCCTTCTCTTCAGCCCTCGCCGCCGTGAGGATGTTGCGCAGTCCGTAGTTGCCTTCGTGACATGCGTACTCGAACGGCGGCTGGCTCTCGTCTTCCGTCAGGTTCATCGTGAAGGTCCAGGGCGTCGCCCACGTGTGCGGATCGTCCAGCGTCACCGCCCATTCAACGGTATCGGGACCGATCGGGGTGAACTTCTCGATGATCTTCAGCTGGTCGCTCGAGCCGCGATACGGTGTCTTGTCGGTAAAGTTCGTCGTCTCGACGACGAGCGTGTTGCCTTCCCAGTGGCCGCGGCCGTCGCCGACGTACTGACGAAGTGAACCTGCGACGTGCGGGCGGGAGTCGAGCGGAATCACGCGTGTGTCGTGGACCATCTCGTAGGTAATCGTCACGAACCCCGGGCTCTGATGGATGTGATACGAGTTGCCGTAAATGGCCGGCATCATCGATCCGGGGATGCCGCGCGTGATGCAGCGATCGTAGAGGCTCCGGTCTTCCCATGAATCGGCCGGGCCGCGATCCCTTCCTCGCTGCCTGCCGTGCCGCCTGCCGCTGGCGTGCTTCCGCTGTCTGCTGCGGCACTTTTCCGTCCGCCGGCTCGGTCACGAGCCATGGGCGGCTGTTGACCGCGTAGTAGTTCTCGAACCAGTGCATCGGGCTCGTCGCGCCCGGGAACTCACTCAGCCCAGGAGTGCGCTCGATCGTCTGCTGCTGCCGCTGCGCGACCATCTTGGCGAGTTCGGCCGGCGTAAAGGAGTCGATCGCGCGCCCCGCATATTCGTCAGGCCGCTCGAACGGGATGCCGCTCTCGTCGCTGTTGTTGTAGTCGCCGGTGATGTCGGGATCGCCCCACGGCGTCTTCGGTGGGACGAAGGTTCCGCGCGGCGGGATCGGTGCGATCTTCTTTCGCTGCGGAACTTCACCTTCCTTGATCGGGTCGGCTCGTTTCGGGCCGGCGTCTGGGCGACGATGCCGCTCGACGCACTAGCAATGGCTATGACAGTGGCGACGATGATGACGCGACAGTTCGGAATCGACATTACGGTGCACCCAGTTCCTTGAGAAGCTTTGCCGTGCGTTCGTAGACCGGTGGAGGTCCCCCCGCGCGGCCGCGACCACCGACGCCCATCGCCATGTCGACAGGTGTTCGGCCCTTCTTGTCCTTCGCGTCGAGGTTCGCACCGGCCTTGGCCAGTACCCGCACCACCGAATCGAGTCCGCCCTGCGCCGCCAGATGAATCGCCGTGATGCCATCATCGGTGGACTCGTTGACATCCACGTTGCGCTCGACCAGAAGTTCAACGGCCTGGCGGAGGTCGGCCTCAGTGCCGTAGTCTTTCGCGAACACGCCAAGTCCGCGCCCGAGCCCCGAGGCCATCATCAAAGCCGTCGTGCCGCGGGGTTGTTTGAGTGTTGGATCCGCGCCGGCCGCGAGCAGAATCTTCATCGCCGCGTAATCGCCATTTCTCGCCGCCCGCATCAGCGGAGTCGTGCCCGCACCGAGCTGCGGCTCGCCAGGCGTGTGATTGCGCGGCAGCGTCGCCGCCGTCAACCGCGCGTCGACGACGGAGCCCTTGGCGATCAGGCGAGAGATGAGGTCGGTCGGCTTGAGCGTGTCCTGAACCTTACGCGGCGGCATGCCGTAGACCTCGCCGAGCGAACTCATATCCACCGCAGCGTAGAGCGCGGCCATGCCGGCCTTGTCGATGATGTTCGGATCGGCACCAGCCTCGAGGATTGCGTTGGCGGTGTCGTAGTGCGCGTTCATGATTGCCAGAATTAGGGGCGTCGTTCCGTCTGGATCCGTGGCGTTGACGTCGGCGCCAGCCTTCGCGAGCGCACGAGCCGAATCCATCCCGCCGTCCCGTGCGGCATACATCAACGGCGTCCAGTTTCCGTGCGGCAGGATGGTGAGCACGCCCTCGAGGCCGAAGCGATCCTTGGGGAACTGAATCGCCGCCGATCGGGCGTTGACGTCCGCGCCGCGGCCGGCGAGTAGCGTCACGACGTCAGCGTGGTTTTCTGACGCCGCCCACATCAGGGCGGTCTCGCCAAGCTGCGACTCTTTGAGATTGACGTCGGCGCCGTGGTCGATGAGCACGCGCACGGCGGCAGCGTTTCCCGTCCGCGCGGCCGTCATCAGAACGGTCTGTCCCTTGGAGACGATCGTGTTGGCGCTCGCGCCAGCGGAGAGCAGCGCCTCGATCATCGCCACATTGCCGTTGACGGCTGCCAGCGAGAGCGGCGTCACGCCGTAGCGATTCGCCGCGCTCGCGTTGGCTCCCGCCCCGAGCAGCGCCTTCGAGGTTTCGAGATCGTCCGAGCGAACGGCCCAGTGAAGCGGCGTCGTGCCGTCGGCTTCGGTGGCTTTCACCTCCGCCGGGTCCTTGAGAAGTTTCCGGACTTCTTCGCGGTCTCCGGCCTGTATGGCTTCAGCGAGCCGTGACTCGCTTCGTCCTGCGCTCAGTGACGCTGCCGACAGCAGAGCGACGAGGACCACACGGGGCAGGTATCGCATGGCTCGTCTCATCAGCTGAAGAGATCCTCGACGCGTCCGTTGCTGTCGCCGAAGGTATTGATCTGGCTGCCGTACTTGTTGGCGACGGCCAGCCACAGATTGCCGACCGGTGTCTGCGGCTTCAGTTTGATGTGGCGATGTCCCTTGCCCACACCGCCGCCGACGGCGAGAACCGGCAGCGGATCGCTCGCGTGTCCATTCGGGTTGCCCATGCCGCCGCCGTAGAAGATGAGCGAGTGATCGAGCAACGACCCGTCGCCATCGGGTGTTGAGCGGAGCTTCTCGAGAAACTTCGCGAAGAGCCCCATGTGATACGTGTTCACCTTCACGTTCTGCGCGATCTTCTGCGCATCGTTGCCGTGATGCGACACGGAGTGATGCTGCTCGGTGACCCCGATGTTCGGATAGGTGCGCTGGCTCAACTCACGCGAGAGCATGAACGTGAAGACGCGCGTCACGTCGGCCTGATAGGCGACGGCCAGCAGGTCGTACATCAGCCCCACGTGCTCTTCGAAGGAGTCAGGCACGCCGACGGGCACCTCGATGTCCACATCGACCCGGTTCTGTGCCTCGGCGCGCTGAATGCGCCGCTCGATCTCGCGAAGGTTGTCGAGATAGTCGCTGACACGGCGACGATCGCGCGCATCGAGTCCGCGCTGCAGCTTGCGCGCTTCCTCGGCGACGGAGTCGAGCATGCTGCGATCGTCCCGCGTGCGCGCGGCGCGCTCCGCCGGGCTGCCGCCCTGCCCGAACATTCGCTCGAACACGACGCGCGGATTGATGTCCATCGGCAGCGGTGCCGACGGCGAACTCCAGGTGACGGTGTTGAGGTACACGCAGTTGAAGCCGGGTGAGCACGCGCCCACGTAGCCGGTGAAGTCCTCGGTCGCCACTTCGAGCGAGGGGAACGGCGTGTCCTGTCCGATCTGTTGCGCCACGACCTGGTCGACGCTGGTGTTGGCGAGGACGTCTTCGGCCTCGGTTCGCTTCGGCCACACACCGGTGAGGAACCCGGCCGCGCTCACGGCGTGATCGCCGACCTGGCTGCCTGGATGCGATCGCGTCAGGTTGGTCACAAGCACGAGTTGGTCCTTGTAAGACTCAATCGGCTGGAGGATCGGCTTGATGTCGAATCCCGGCCCGACGATCTCCGGAATCCACTGCTCCATGATCGCGCCGTTCGGAATGTAGATGGCGCCGAACCGCGTGCGCGGACGCGCCTGCGCGCGCGCCAGCGGCGTGAATGCAGGGAACATCGCATCGAGCAGGGGCAGTGCAACGGCGGCGCCGACACCTCTGAGGAACGTACGGCGAGGCAGTGCAATCTTTGATACGAACATCGATTAACTCCCAACTCCCAAGGGCCAACTCCCAAAGCAGCTTGTTCCCGCTGCCTACTGCATACCGCCTACTGCCTACTGCGAGGAGCTAACGGGCTCCGCCACAGGTTTCACACGCATCTGGAACGGAACGCTCTTCACGATGCCAAGCACCAGTGACGAGAAGCGATAGTCGTGGGCAGAGGCCTCGCGAAGGACACGCCGCACTTCCGGCATGTCTTCGGCGCTCACGCCGCGACCGAGCGCATAGATCATCAGCTTCTCGCTCATCGTGCCGACGAACAGCTCTGGTCGATCGAGAATCGCCTGGCGCAGCGTGACGACGCCATCAACGGGGCGGCCGTCGGCGAGTTGTCCCGACACGTCGATCGGGCCGCCGGCTTCCTGCGTCCGCCACGCACCGACCGCGTCGAAGTTTTCGAGCGAGAGGCCGACCGGATCCATCACTTTGTGGCACGTCGCGCACGTCGGGTTGGTGCGATGCTCCGCCATCTGCTCGCGGAGCGTCTTCGGCTTCTGACCTTCTTCCGCCGGCTTCAACTGCGGCACGTCAGGTGGTGGCGGCGGCACCGGCAGACCCACGATGTTTTCCAGCACCCATTTGCCTCTGAGCACCGGGGACGTTCTCTCTGCGTGTGACGTCACCGCGAGCATGCTGCCTTTGCCGAGCAAACCTTTGCGCGCATCGTCGGTGACCGGCACGCGACGGAAGCGGCTGCCGTAAATGCCGGGAATCCCGTAGTGACGCGCGAGCCGCTCGTTCACGAAGGTGTAGTCGGCGCGCAGCAGATCGAGGACGTTGCGGTCTTCGCGAATGATGCTCTCGAAGAGCAGTTCGGTTTCGCGGCGGAACGCCTGGCGCAGGTTGTCGTCGAAGTCCGGGAACTCGTCGGAGTTGGGAAGGACGCTCCGGACGTTTCGCAGCTGCAGCCACTGACCGGCGAAGTTCTCGACGAGCGCACTCGATCGCGGATCGGCCAGCATGCGCCGCACCTGCTGCTCGAGCACCGCAGGATCCTTCAGGCGCCCACGGCTTGCGACATCGAGCAGGGTGTCGTCCGGAATGCTGCTCCAGAGGAAGAAGGACAGCCGGGAAGCGAGTTCGACATCCGAGATGCGATACGGCGTGCCCGGGGTGACTGAATCAGGATCGTGCTCGACGCGGAAGGCGAAGCGCGGACTCGCGAGGATGCGTTCGAGACCGCGTTGGATGCCGCTCTCGAACGTGCCGTTCTTGCGTGCCGCATCGTAGAAGCCGAGGATCGGCTCGAGCTCCGCCTTCGAGATCGGTTGCCGGTACGCGCGGCGAGCGAGGCGGCTCAGGATCTGCGTGGCGCACTCGCGCTCGCGTCGTGAGCTCGTCGGACGACAGCTGAAGATCTCGCGACGGCTGGCTGTATCGCCGGTGCCGTCGGGAGTGAAGGGGCCTGTGACCGTGAAGGTCTGGATGTGCGGGCGGCCTGCCCAGTCGAAGTTGTCGGCCGAGCTGCGCAGGAAAGGCTGCAGCCGTATCGTGTCCTTGAGGGCCATGTTCTCGATGAACGTGACGGTCACCTCATGCGGCCCCGCCTTCACGGGCACGCGCACGCGCATGCGCAGCTCCACGGCATCGCCCGTGTCGGTCGGCTTGTCGAACATCGCGGCGAGATCGTCGTTACCGCCGATGGTGACGTGGTGCACCTGCCGGCCGTCGATCGAGATCTCGAACTCGCTCGGATACTGCAGTCCGCGAACGATGTTCAGATTCGTGCGATACAGCTGCGTGCGGAACTCGTACTCGGCGTCGAGCGGGAACGTGTGACGAACCTGAAGACCACCGACCGTTCCGAGCGGAAGCCCTTCGATGTGCTGGTTCTGCGAGAGATCCTGTGGAACGCGATAGGTGTCGCTGCCGGGCCGCATCGAGCGATCGCCAACGGCGAGCCGGCTGATCTTGCCGGCTGCTGTCAGATATCGCTCCTGCAGCGACGGAGACACGCCGAGCACGTCGGAGATGTTGTCGAAACCGTACGCCGAATCGTCCGGCGGCAGCAGTGTCGCCACATCGACATCGAGTGCCAGGAGATCCCTGATCGCGTTCTTGTACTCCGCTCGATTGAGCCGATGGAGCAGCGGGCGGCCGGGATTCGGCCGCGCCTCTGCAGTCTGGTCGAGACTCGTCTCGAGCGACGCGATCAGCGCGTGCATCGTCGCGTCATCGGGCCGGCGCGCGCCCTGTGGCGGCATGACGCCGGCGCGCAGCTTGCGGACGACTTTTTCCCACAGATCGACGTTGTTCGCGACGTGAGCGACGTCCGCGTTCTCGAGCACCAGATCGCCCGACTTGAGGCGAGCGCTATGGCAGGTGACGCAGTACTGATCGATCGTGGCCTTTGGGCCGGGATCGGGGGCCCGGGACCCGGGATCCGGGATTCGGGATTCGGGATTCGGAGTTCGGGACTCGGGATTCGGGGTTCGGGATTCGGGATTCGAGACTTGGAATGCGGGTGCGCTCGTGGCTTGAGCGCTCAGTCCCACGCGCGCGGCGATAAGGGCCACGCACAGAATCCCCGTACAAATGAAGACACGTCTAATCATATGCGTCCGCGCACCCACCAATATGCCAGATTCTGAGGCCAATCGGGGGCGCGGCGCTGTACCGCATTTGGGTTATTTCCGGCCAAAAACCAGCGATTGTGGAAACCCCGGCCGATCCGATTATCGCGTAATATCTGGAAACCGCCCGATCCGGCGGCTCTTCAAAGGACCAAAGCGATGCGGAAATCAGTTGGCGTCATCCTGGCCTCAGCGGTCATCGCGGCGGCCATCGTGGCTGTGTTACCGGTTGCGGCTCAGCAGCAGCGCGCCGCGGGAGGTGCTGTGACCTCGTTTTACGACCTCAAGACCATGGCTCTCGACGGCAAGCCGGGCAATCTCGCCCAGTACAAGGGGCAGGTGAGCCTGGTGGTCAACGTCGCGAGCAAGTGCGGGTTCACGCCACAGTACGAGGGGCTCGAGAAGCTCCAGCGCGAGATGAAGGGCAAGGGGTTCAGTGTGCTTGGCTTCCCGAGCAACGACTTCGGCGGTCAGGAGCCCGGGACGGCGCAGGAGATCGCCACCTTCTGCAAGCTGACCTACGACGTGACGTTCCCGATGTTCGAGAAGGTCGTCACGAAGAAGGGTGCGGATCAGTCGCCCGTGTACACGTTCCTTGGCGAGACCGGCAACCTCCCGGCCTGGAACTTCAGCAAGTACGTCGTCGATAAGAACGGCAAGGTGGTGGCGTTCTTCCCGAGTGCGGTGACACCAGAGGATCCGGCTCTCCGCGCCGCGATCGCGAAAGCCCTCGCAAGCAGCTAAGCCTCGAACACTCCACACTCCGTACGCGGGCCGACGATGGTATCGTCGTCGGCCGGGTACGGAAGCAGCACCTTCAGCGTCTGGAGGTGGCTGACAGTGGATGTGAGTCTCGAACGCCGAATCGAAATCCTCGAAGAAAACATGGAACAACTGCGCGACGTGCCTGTCCGGCTGTCGGCTGTCGAGTCGCAGATCGTGCAACTCCGAGCCGAGATGCAGACTGGATTTTCTGCGCTGCGAGGCCAGAATGATGAGACGCGCGGCGAGATGGTCAGGCTGAACGACGAAACGCGCCGCGAGTTGGTCCGGCTGAACGATGAAACGCGTCGGGAGATGACCAGACTGAACGACGAAACGAACGCACATCTGCGCGTCCTGCATGAAGAAGTGATTTCGCGCATCGCTCTTCTTCAAGAAGGGCACCAGACCGCGTTCCGCAAGAACGAGCGGAAACGAAAGAGGCGCTAAGCGGCTTTGGCGGGTTCCAGGAACTCGCGCAGATCGAGGCCGTCCGGCGCGGGCAGGCTCTTCGTGATGTGACGCGCGTAGCCTCCTGACGACTCGCGCTCGGACGTATCCACCTGCCCCGTGGGCTTGTAGGTGTCCTCGTCGACCAGTGTGAGTACTGGATGCAGCGGCTCGCGATGGTTGGTCTGCACGACGAGCCCAAGCTCATTCCTGTTCGTCCGGACCAGAGACCCCACCGGGAAGAACGTGATCGCGTTCACGAACTTCTTTACAAGGCCGGTGTTGAGTTTCTCTCCCGCGATGCGCGCCAGGATCAGGCAGGCGCGCTCCGGTGGCGTCGGCGCCTGATACGTGCGCGCGCCGGTGATCGCCTCGTAGATATCCGCGACGGACACGATCTGGCTCATGGGATGCGGGATCGCCTCGCCAAGGTCCGGGTAGCCCGTGCCCTTCACGCCGCGATGGTGTTCGAGTGCGACGGTCGGTGTGAGCGGGTGCAGCCCTTCGGTCTGGATCAGGATCTCCGCACCAAGAGTCGTGTGCGCCTCGATCATTCGGCGTTCGGCTTTGTCGAGCGCGCCCGGCTTACGCACGATGTCGAGCGGAATCTGCGTCTTGCCCACGTCGTGCAGCAGCGCGGCTTCGACGAGTGCCGCGAGACCGGCTTCGTCGAGGCCGACCTGCTTGCCGAGCAGCAGGCTGAGCATCGCCACGTTGACAGAGTGGCAATACGTCAGGTTCTCGTACTGCTTCACGGCGAGAATCTGACCGAGCGCAGCGTTGCTGCGTGCGACCTTGTAGATCAGCAACTGAACGAGGTCGCGCACGGTGACGACGTTGAGCGGCTTGCCCGAGGCGGTGTCCTCCCACGTCTTCTGCGCCATCGTCAGCGATTCGGCGTAATCGGGATCGAGCGGCCCCGTCGGCGCATCCGCCCACTGCGGCGAGCGCCAGCGCGTATCGAGCGGCAACAATCGGCCGAGACTGATGTGCTGAACGTTGCGCGCCGCGAGTTGCGCAGACATCGACTCGCCGGACTCGGTGTATTGCCAGAGGAATTCGGCGACGGCCAGCAGCTCGTCGCGCTGCACGCCTTCCAGGATGTGAATGCTGTCGATGCCGAGCGCGGACAGCTGCGTGAGCAGCTGTTGATTTGCCTGGTTCTCGCTGTTCGACGCGATCCCATCGAGGAACACATCGCCTCGGATGACATCGATGCGAATCGGGTTGCTTGTTCGAAGCAGCCCGGCGATCACGTCTTCGAGTTCTTTGAGCTTCTGCCCGATCATCGGGTGTCCGGCCGGATACGACCCGGCCAGCTTGCGCAGACTGGCAATCCCCCGCAGTACCGCGAGTGGATCGAGCGCCGGCGCGGGAGTGGGGGTCGTCATCGGGCTCTGAGCTCCCGCGCTTTCAGTGCCACCTGCACCAGGCTTGGTTTCCAGAATCTGAAACGAAGCCCTTCGAGCCTCGTGAGCGTCTCGTCCAGTCCCTGCACGCGCGACTGACCGGCGCGATCGATCAAACGCGCGGCCGTCTGCGGGTGACTCAGGACGAACTCGCGCGACCGCAGCAACTCACGAACCTGCGTGGCCGTCTGTGCGGGCGGGAAGTGCCAGAGCGCGTCTTCGGCCGCACTGTGTCCATCGCCACGCGCCTCGCGGATCTGACGCGCAACCAGTGCCGCTGCCGTCGGTGTGCCGATGCGTGCGAGCGCGCGCATCGCTTCTCGCGCAACCTGTCCATCCTGGTGCTCTGTCAGCCGGCCGACGACGACTTCTTGTCCTGCGCCTGAGAAGCCCAGGATCTTGACGATCACTCGCGCAGCCGTGGCCCCGCACGAGTCGAGCTCGGCAGCCAGGGTGGCGGCCAGCGTCGGCGCCATCTCGCATATCAACGGCACGAGCGCGCGAGCTCTGGCCTCGTGCGCCGATCGATTCATCAGCTCAACGAGGCCGGGCACGAGCCACGGTCCGAGCGCCGTCAGCATCCGCTGTGCAAGCGCACGCCCTTCCTCGTCGCGCTCGTGAAGCGTGGCGAGCGCGAGCAGGCGCGTCGGTGTGCAGTAGTCGCCCATCGCTTGTGGCGATCACGTCAGTGACGTCAGGCCGGCGAGTCCGCAACTCTTCGCCGAGGCGGCTGTAACCTTCGACGGCTTCGATCAGATCGTTCCACCGTCCGGCGCGCTCCAGCGTGCCGAGCAATTCCAGCGCGCGACGCAGAAATGCTTCAACCAGGCCGGGATTGCGCTCGATGCGCACCAATTGCGCTGCGCACAGCAACTGGGTCATCGGTACATCGGTCGCGGCGATTCCCGCGCGCACCTCGATGACGGCCAACTCAGCCTGTGCGTCCATCGAGAGGTCGAACGCGGCGAACTCGGAGAAGTCGGTCTCGCGTGCGGTGTCGATGCGAATCAACTCGCGTGCATGACGTTCAACACCCGAGGAGCCGAGGCTGACGTCGTTCGGCGCACCGCCGTTGGCAGTACGCATCCGCGCCTCGATAAGCGGCACAAGGGCCGCGCGGCGCTCAGTCGAGACGTCGAGTCGATTGAGCGCGGCCGAGAGCACTTCAGGCGCGGCGGTCTCGAGATCGAGCAGCAGACAGATCGACTCCGCGAGATCCATGTCGGGAAAGTCACGCAGGACCTTGCCGTTGGCGTCGCCGTCGAGCAGGCCCGGAAGAATGGTTCGCTGGAGCAGATTGTTGCGGCGGTCCGTATCGAGGTTCAACACGGCTCTGGCGAGCTTGCCGAACATCACCCCCGCCAGTCGTGGATCGAGTGCCGAGAACAGTCGTGTAACGTCGCTGTATTTCCGTTCGAGTGCGGTCTGCTTGGCGTCCGGACCGCTCACATCATCGTCGGTCAGGCGCACGAGCATCGTCGCGATATCGGCCGGATCGTCGACGAGTACGACGAGGTCGAGCAACGAAACCTGAGACAGTCCCTGCGCCGGATCGGTTCTCACCCAGCCGCGGTCGGGCGGATAGAGATAACTGACCGGCGCATCGGGCTGCGCGAGTTGTTGCTCTGCTTGTCGACGCCGCTCGTGAGTGATCAGCTCAGTGGTGTGGGCTTGTGGCACGCCCACGTCCATGACGACCGGACGCTGCGCCATTTCCGGAATGATGGCGCCCACACCGTGCTCGGCCAGCTTCTCAGCGAACGGGATATCGCCGGTCTGAGGATCTTCGGATTCGACGAGATCGATGCAGAAGCGCGACAGATCGCGAGGCGTGGCTCCGCACTCGATCTCGAGGGCCGCCACGCGAAGTTTGAACAACCGTCGCGTCAGTTCCTGCTCGACGACTGTGCCCGCACCGATTTGTGTCTCCTCGACGATCAGATCGTGCGGGCCGACGCGTGAGGCGACGCGGTCGCGATGCTGGATCGACTTCAGCGCGTCGTGGCACGCCATGACGGCGTCCACACACATCGGGCTTGTCGCCGGGTAGGTGTGGAACTGCCGGATCGCCCGGGCCAGGAGCTGCAGCGCTCCTTCGACCGCGGTCAAGTCGACGGTACCAGTTCCCGATCTTCGTTTCGGCGTCGTTTTCTCGGTCGCCAAGCTAGATCTGTTATCGACCGACGAGCTCCAGCGAGACACCCCGCGATCGAGCAAGGAATCGCGAGTGTTGCGTGCATTTCCGTGCGGAATTGTGTCCCTGCCGCCTGGTGAGGTTGTGCGATCGAATCACGTCCCCGGCGTGAGGTCCGGTCACCGACCGCGACCGCGTCAGTCGCTACTTCGCCGGCGCGTCTCCCTCCGTTGGACCCGTGTCGAAGGACGACCCCGCGAATACTTCACGACCGTCGGCGAGCTTGACCGTCCTGGCGTTCGCGACGTGCGGCGCGGTCTTCGAGAGGAAGCCGTTGATCGTCACGACGTGCCCCTGCTTGAGCGAATTCCGATTCCATCCGCGTCGCATCAACCCGTTGGGCGGCCCGAGCTCGCAGTCCCAGTTGACGACCTTGCCCTTGTCGTCCTTCACGTCGATGTAGATGCGTGCGTGTGGATTGGTCCACTCGAGTTTAGTCACCGTGCCGGTGAGGGTGATCGGCTTGTCGCGGTCGAACTCGGCGGCAAATGAATGATGCGCGCTCGCGGGCAGTGTCATCCCGGCGATTGCGAGGCCAGCGAGAAACAGTACGGTTCGACCGTTCATGATTCACTCCCACCATGTTCCTGGTTCCAAGTTCCGGGATGATACCCTGATGCGCATCTTCGTGGGATGTCGGAGGTCGATGTGAGGTCGTTCATCCGGGTGAGTGTGCTGATCGCGGCGATTGCTGCTTCTCCGTCGCTGGTCGCGCAGTGGGACGTCCGCATGCCGCAAGGCGTTCCGCGCAACGCAAAGGGTGAGCCCGATCTCAACGGGCCGGTGCCGAGAACGACAGATGGCAAGCCGGACCTCTCTGGCGTCTGGCAAGGCGGAAACGCCGCGAATCAGGCCGCCTCGACCGATGCACCTGCAGGTCCGCCGCTCGCGGGTTTCCGTGACGTCGCGCAGAACCTCAAGGAAGGGCTTCCACTCAAGCCGGAAGGCGCTGCGCTTCTGAAGGAGCGACAAGCCGGCAACAGTAAGGACAATCCGGAGGCGCACTGCCTCCCCATGGGTGTCGTCCAGTTCCACACGCAGGGGGCGCCGCGAAAGTTCATTCAGACGCCGGGCCTCCTCGTGATCCTGTACGAAGCCAGCTCCGGCGTGCGTCAGATATTCACCGACGGACGTGCGCTGCCGAACAACGATCCGCAGCCCTGGTGGTACGGATACTCGGTTGGCAAGTGGGACGGTGACACGCTCGTCGTCGAAACCACGGGGCTGAGAGACGGTGGCTGGCTCGATATCGTCGGGACGCCACTGAGCGACGTGGCAAAGCTCACGGAACGATTCCGGCGCGTGAGCTACGGACGGATGGAAATCGACATCACGGTGGACGACACGAAGCTCTATACGCGTCCATGGACTGTCCGCGTGAACCAGCGGATCATGCCGGACCAGGAACTGATTGAATTCATCTGTCTCGAGAACCAGCGATTCGGCGCTCAGTAGCCGCGACCACCGCGGGCCGATCACCGTCCTCGTCGCCACGCCGGGGCGACATCTGTTCGAAGGCATCCACGACGATCGCGTGGACGTGATCACGCCCGGTCCAGGAAAACCGGATCCCGATCTCATCGTCTTCAGCTGCGGCAACGATCGTCACTTCACGAACGTGCCGACGGCCGCGATCTCCGAACGCGATCGCGCCCGTATCGCCGAAGGCGCCGTCGGGCTCGTGTTCGATGCGAGCACCGAGGGCATCAAGCACAAGGCGCATACGACGACTGAGTTTCACGACGTCCTGAGGAGTCTCGGCGCGTCAACGAAGAGAGCGGTCTACCTCACGCAGGACCGACAATTCGAGGAGGACTATCGAGCGTATTGCGCCTCGATCGGTTTCGAGTCGCCCGTTGTCGTGTTGAATCACGACTACTGGGTCTGGTGTGCGTTCTCTCACTACGAGCGCGACGGCGAAGAAGTCTTTCAGAAGCGGCTCGAGGCGTTTCGTGCGCGGCCGTCGCGACGGAAGCGTCGCTTTGTCTCGCTCAATCGAACGGCGCGCGGCGCAAAGATTCTGTTCTTGCTCAGCCTGCTGCGCGACGGGCTCTGGGATCGGGGCTTTGTGTCGTTCGGAGGTTTCAAGCACCCGGACGAGCGGAAGGGAGAACAGCCGCGGCCGACTCCGGAGGATCTCGCGCGGTCGCTTCCGGGATTCGACGACAAGGTCGCCGAGCTCGCGCCGTATCTCGATGCGCTCGATGCGCGTGGCCGAATACTGCTGGGCATGAAGCAGCATCAGTGGAAGCGGCTCGAGTTGTGGAACGCGGGACTCGCGGCCGATCTGGCCGAGTACGACAAGTCGTGGTTCAGTGTGGCGACCGAAACCGAGATGCGTCCGCGCCCGTCGCGGATCACGGAGAAGTCGGTGAAGCCGCTCGCCAACTTCCACCCGATGCTGGTGCTCGGCAATCCTGGATCGCTGGCGCTGATCCGTAGCTACGGGTTCGAGACATTCGGGGATGTCTTCGACGAGTCCTACGATGACGAGCTCGACCCGCGCCGCCGTTTCGATCTGGTCTACGAGCAGGTGGTGCGGTTGTGCCGGATGGAGGAGCGCGAGCTCGCGTCGATCGAGAGCCGCCTCGCCGATAAGTTGATCCACAACGCGCGCTGGGGGCTGACGACGTTTCCGAGCTCGTACCGCACGCAGCGCGACGTCGCGCTGGTCAACGAGATCCTGCGTTACTGCTTCTCGACGGTGATGTAGTAGAGATCGGTGGCGACCTCCACCTCCTCCTTCGACAGCCGCATCGGCATCAGTTTCCAGTCCGTCGTCGGTTCGATCGTCGTCCAGTTGTCGGGACGGCCGATGCGCACCGGCATCGCGAACGCCCGTTCCTCGGTCTTCCACTTGTAGGCCATGCTGCCCGCTTCGTTGAAAGCGAGCTGGAGCGTCGGGAGCGCGGCTCGTCGCAGGTACTGATCGAAGATCGGAGTCAGGTCCTTCTTGACGCGCGCGTTGAAGAACCGCACGACGTCCTCGGTCATGATGTTCTGGTACTTGAACTGCTGATAGAAGTCGCGCACCAGCGCCCACCAGGCGGTGTCATCGTTGACCACGCTGCGCAGTGTGTTCAGAAACAGCGTGCCCTTGAAGTACATGTCCTGCTGCGGCTGACGATGGATGCCACGCTGTGTGATGATCGGCTCGCGGTTCTGGACCTTGGGCTTGTAGCTGTTCACGTACCTGATCGCCTCGTCATGACCGAACAGTTTCTCGACATAGAGGCTCTCGAGGTAGGTCGTCCATCCCTCGTGGATCCACATATCCGAGACATCAGCCGCTGACACGGCGTTGCCGAACCACTCGTGGCCGCTCTCGTGGATGATGATGAAGTCGAACTTGAGGCTGATGCCGATGCCGGTCCAGTCGCGATTCGAGGTAGCCGTTCACGAAGCCGTTGCCGTACGCCACCGCGCTCTGGTGTTCCATGCCGGCGTACGGGACTTCGATCAGCTTGAAGCCGTCCTTCTCGAACGGGTATTCGCCGAAGTAGCCGCGAAACGCTTCGAGCATCGGCTTGGTCTGCGCGAACTGCTTCTTCGCTTTCTCCATGTTCGCCGGCAACACGTAGAAGTCCAGCGCCAGGTCACCGAGCGTGTCTGAGAAGTGTTCGTAGCGGCCGATGTTCAGCGCGACGTTGTAGTTGTTGATCGGGTACTGGACGAGCCAGTCCCAACGCGTATAACCGTCGCCGAGGTCGGTCCTGCCCATGAATCGGCCGTTCGACACATCGACCAGGGTGTTGGGAATCGAGACGCTGATCTGCATCCGCTCGACTTCATCGCGCCACTGATCCTTGTTCGGCCACCACACGCTGGCGCCTTCGTCTTCACAGGCGGTCGTGATCCAGTGATAGCCAGCTGCGTCCTTGCGGAACGCCATCCCTCCGAATCGCCCCTGTTCCTCCGGCTGACCCGAGTAGTGAAAATCGATCGTGTATTCACGCCCGCTCCGCAGCGTGGACGGGAAGTCCACGTAGACGGTGCCGAGATCGCGTTCGTACTTCAGCGGCGTGGACCCGAGCAGAATGCGATCGATGTTCAGGTTCGCCGCAAGATCGAGTTGGATTCGCGTGTCGTCGGCGAGCATCCTGAAACGAATCGTGTTCTTGCCGGTTATCGACTTCTTCTCCGGGTCGACGCGGACGTCGAGGTGATAAAAGAGCAGATCGTTGTTTGCGCGGTAGCGGCCGTACTGACCCCGCAGCAGGTCAGCACGCGTCGGTGGGTCCAGCGTCGAGGGCGGAGGTGTGGGAGCCTGTTGCTCCTGGCTGCTGACTGTCGTCATAGGCAGAACGATGGCGAGGGCCAACGCCAGGATTGTGGTGCGCCGCACGTTCTGATCATGCACCAGCCGGTCTAGAATTCGTCCCATGTCCGAGGGATTCGCCGGGTTTCCGCGTGAAGCACACGAGTTCTTTCGGAACCTCGCGCGTAACAACAACCGCGACTGGTTCCAGGCTCACAAGGACGTCTACGAACACGCCTGTCGCGAACCGCTGAAGGCGCTCGTGAGCGAGCTCGATCCGATGGCTACTCCGCACATCTCGCGTATCAATCGGGACATGCGGTTCGCGCGCGATGGCGGGCCCTACAGGACGCACATCGCTGCCGGCGTCCTGCGGACCTACATCAGTCTCTCGGCGGAAGGCCTGTATGTCGGAACCGGGATGTATAAGCCCGAGCCACTCGTGTTGCAGAAGTTCCGGGCGGCGATCGATGCCGACAAGTCAGGACGCGAGCTGGCGAAGATCGTGAGCTCGATTCAACGCAAGGGCTACATCGTTGGCACCCATGACACGCTCAACTCCGCGCCGCGCGGCTACACCATGCAGCATCCCCGGATCGATCTGTTGCGCATGAAGGACATCTACGCTGGACGCACGATCGAGCCTGGAGCGACGTTGGCATCGCGGAAAGCCGTCGCCGCCGTGAAGAAGGTCATGGCCGACGTGCAGCCACTCGGTGACTGGCTGGCGAAGTACGTGCCGAGAGCCTGACGGTCCACAGTCCACGGTCCACAGTCCACGCAGCCTCTTATCCCGTATTTCTCATCCCGGCGGCGATGCCGTTCACCGTTACGACGAATGCGTCGTGCAGCCGCGGATCGTGGTCGCCTTGTCGAAGCCGGCGCACGACTTCGATTTGCACCAGGTTGATCGGATCCACGTAGGGATTACGCACGTCGATCGAGCGCCGCAAGACCGGGTTGCCTTCCAACAGCGTGGTGTGACCCGTGACCTTCAGCAGCGCGGAGACGGCTCGCGCCAATCGATCGCGAAGCTCATCGCCCAGCGGTCGCAGGGCATCGGGCACGAGTTGTCGATCGTACTCGGCCGCGATGCGCGCATCCGCTTTCGCGAGCACCATCTCGAACAGATCGACCACCGATCGAAAGTGCGGCCACTCCCGATACATCGTCTGCAGCAACTCGAGCTCGCCACGTTCGAACGCCCGCTCGAACGCTTCTTCGAGCCCGAGCCAGGATGCGAGCAGCAGGCGAGTCTGCGTCCACGCGAACTGCCACGGAATCGCTCGCAGTCCTTCGAGTCCTCCGCCGGCCTGACGACGAGCAGGCCGGCTGCCGATGTTGACGTCGGCAAGCTCCGCCTGCGGCGTCGACGTGTGGAAGTAGTCGAGGAACGCCTGGTGTTCGGCGACGATGCGGCGATACGTGGAGCAGGCATCGTTCGACAGCCGTTCCATGCAGTCCCGCCAATGCTGAACCGGTGGTGACGATGGAACGAGCCACGACTCGAGCGTGCCACTCGTGTAGACCTCGAGCGTGCGTTGCGCGATCTCCGGCAGCCCGAAGAGCGCCTGAATCATCTCCCCCTGTTCCGTCACGCGGAGCCGGCCATCGACCGTTCCCGAGGGCTGCGATTGCAGCGCGAGATACGTGGGTCCACCGCCGCGACCGACACTGCCGCCGCGCCCGTGAAACAGCGCGGGCCGAACCTGATGTCGTCGGCACGTGTCGACGATCGCCTCCTGCGCTTTGAACAACTCCCAGCCCGCGCTGAGTCGTCCGACATCCTTCGCCGAGTCGGAGTAGCCGACCATGACCTCCTGCAGGCCGTTGATGCGCGCGCGATACCAGTCGATCGCAAAGAGTCGATCGAGGATTTCTGGAGCGCGCCGCAGGTCGGCCGCCGTCTCGAGCAGTGGCACCACACGAAGCGGCCGCTCCGCGCCCATCTCTTTCTGGAGCAACTCGACGATGAGGACGTCTGACGCCTGATGCGTCATCGTGACGACGTAGCTGCCGAGCGATTCGGGAGGTGTCTGCGCGATCATGCGAAACGTGTCGAGCACATCGCTGACCGCCGGCGATGTCTTCAGCCCGGGTGGAATCAGCGGCCGCGGATTCGGCAGTTCGCGGACGAGGAATTCCAGCCGCTTCGATTCGTCCCACTCCGCGTACGAACCGAGCCCGAGCGCACGCGTGATGGCATCGAGCGCTTCGGTGTGTCGGTCGGATGCCTGGCGTATGTCGATTGTCGCCAGCGTGACGCCAAACGTGGCGACGCGTCGCAGGACGTCTGTCAATCGTCCACCCGCGATCAGGCCGTTGCCGGTTTCAACGAGCGAGGAGTAACAGAGCTGCAGCGGCTCGAGCAGTTGTTCTCGCGTGAGAACGACATCAGGCGAGTCCCGAACCCCGAATCCCGAATCCCGAACCCCGGATCCCGGGTCGAGACAGCTTTCAATCCACGTGCGGGCGCTGGTCAATTGCGTCCGCACCTGGCGCAACAACTCGCGGTAGGGTTCTCGGACGTCTCCGACACGCGCGCGCAGTGCGGCGGTCGCGTCAGTCATCGAGAGCTCGTCGCGCAGCGCCACCACTTCCTTCAGATAGAGTTCGGTCGCGACCCACCGTGCGAGGAGCGTCGCGCGTCTGGTGACGTCAGGCGTGACGTTGGGATTCCCGTCGCGATCGCCGCCTATCCACGACCCGAAGCGCACAGGCGAGGTCTCGAGCGGCAAGGGCTTTCCCGTCGCCGCGATCAGCGCGCGGTCGACGCTCCTGAGAAAACGTGGCAACGCATTCCACAGGCTCTGCTCGAAGACGATGAGCCCGCCTTTGACTTCGTCGATCGGCGTGAGCCGTTGATGACGGACTTCATCCGTGACCCACGCCGAGAGGATCTCGCGACGGAGCGCCGCGTGCACTTCGCTGCGCTCGGGGACGGTCAGGTCGGTTCTGTCGCCCTCAGCGAGCAGGGCGGCGACGCGATTGTGTTTGTGGATCAACGTTCGACGCGAGACTTCAGTGGGATGCGCGGTGAGCACCAGCTCGATCTGCAGCGCGCAGATGGCGTCGTGGAGAGCGTCGGGCGAGACGCCGCGAGCCACCAGCCGCGCGAACGTCTCTTCCGGAGATCCGCGCTGCGGCCGTGAACCGGGATCGCGAAGGTATGCGCGCCGCCGGCGGATTCGATGGTGCTGCTCGGCGACGTTCGCCAGGTTCAGGAAGTGCGTGAAGGCGCGCGCCAGCGGGATCGCGGCATCAACCGGCAGTTGCCCGAGTTCACTGGCCAGCGCCTGGAAGTCGCGGTCGGCGCGCGCCCGCGAGGTCTTGGCGACCGCCCGGACGCGCTCGACCGTCTCGAGGAGTCGTGCCCCCTCATGTTCGCGCAGCGTGTCACCCAGGAGTTCTCCGAGGAGTCGAACATCCTGGCGCAATGGTTTGTGCGGATCGGCCTCCATCTGGCTCCGACGATCAGCATAGAAGAGGACGGGACTGTGTGCGCGCGACATTTCTGTCGTGATCTATTGAACTTCAGACAAGTCTGTGCCTAGCCCAGGAGTGGAGTCGGATCCACAATCAACAGACAGAGCTCATGGCCATTCACGTCGCACTCCATCACAAGACGCACTATCGCTACGATCGCAGCGTCGCGCTCGCGCCCCACGTCGTTCGTCTGCGACCGGCGCCGCACTGCCGCACGCCGATCCTCAGCTACTCGCTCAACCTGGCGCCCAAGCCGCACTTCATCAACTGGCAACAGGATCCGCACAGCAATTACCTCGGGCGTGTCGTGTTCCCGGAGAAGGCGCGTGAGCTGCTCGTGGAAGTCGATCTCGTCGCGGAGATGTCGGTCTTCAATCCGTTCGACTTCTTCCTCGAGCCGTCCGCCGAGCAGTTCCCGTTCACCTACGAGCCGTGGCTGCAGAAAGACCTCGCGCCGTTCCTCGAGGTGAGCGCCGACGGCGCGCCACTCCAGGAGTTCGTCCGGACGATCGATCGGCGCCCACGACGGACGATCGATTTCCTCGTCGATCTCAACTCGCAATTGTCGAAGCAGATTGCGTACGTCATTCGTCTCGAGCCTGGCGTGCAGACGCCGGACGAGACGCTTCGTCTCGCGCGTGGGTCGTGCCGCGACACCGGCTGGTTGCTGGTGCAGACGCTGCGACACCTTGGACTGGCCGCGCGCTTCGTCTCGGGTTACCTGATTCAGCTGACGCCCGACGTCAAATCACTCGACGGTCCGAGCGGCGCCGCTGCCGACTTCACCGACCTGCATGCGTGGGCCGAGGTGTACCTCCCCGGCGCGGGATGGATCGGACTGGATCCAACATCGGGGCTGCTCGCCGGTGAGGGACACATCCCGCTCGCGGCGACGCCAGATCCGTTCAGCGCGGCGCCGATTACCGGAGAGCTCGACGAGTGCGAGGCCGTGCTCACGCACGAGATGCACGTGCGTCGGATCCATGAGTCGCCGCGCGTGACCCGCCCGTACACCGAGGAAGAGTGGACGGAGATTGCGGCGCTCGGCGAACAGGTCGATCGAGATCTCTCGAGAGCCGACGTCAGGCTCACGATGGGTGGTGAGCCGACTTTCGTCTCGATCGACGACATGGACGGCGCCGAATGGAGCACCGCGGCGCTCGGACCACAGAAGCGCGAACGCGCCGGCGTGTTGGTCCGGCGGTTGAAGAAGCAGTTTGCTCCGGGTGCCGTGCTGCTCTGCGGCCAGGGCAAGTGGTATCCCGGCGAGTCGCTGCCGCGCTGGGCGCTGGGCTGCTGGTGGCGTCGCGACGGCGTGCCGGTCTGGAACGACGACTGCCTGCTCGCAGACGACACAGTCGACTACGGGCACGGCGAGGAACACGCGAAGCGCTTCGTCAACGAGTTGGCGGGCCGCCTGGAGGTTGACCCGTCACTCGCGCTCCCGGCGTATGAGGACGCCTGGTATTACATGTGGCGCGAGCGACGCCTGCCGACCAACGTCGATCCGCTGCAGTCGCAGTTGTCCGACGAAGAGGAGCGCGCGCGTCTTGCCCGCATCTTCGAGCAGGGAATCGATCGCATCGCCGGATACGTGCTTCCGCTGCGAAGACGATGGACGTCGAATCCGGGCTGGCACTGGGAAAGCGGACGCTGGTTCCTGCGGCCTGAGCATCTGTTCCTGATCCCGGGCGATTCGCCGATTGGTTATCGCCTGCCGCTCGACTCGCTGCCGTGGGTGACGAAGACGGACTACCCCTACATCTACGAGCAGGACCTCCACGTCGAACGTCCACCGTTGCCACCGAAGCAGATGTTTGTCGAGCGCGACGTTCGGCGTGAGTCAGATCTGGGCGTCGGGCTTCCGCCCGGTCGCGGTGCCATGTCGCCACAACGTGGCGTGTCCGATCCCAGCGTGATTCGCACCGCGATCTGCGTCGAGCCTCGAGACGGCCGATTGCATGTGTTCATGCCGCCTGTCGAGCGGACGGAGGATTACCTCGATCTGCTGGCGGCACTCGAGAGCACTGCCGCGGCGCTGAGCATCCCCATCATCATCGAGGGTGAACAGCCGCCGGTCGATCCACGTCTGAACCACTTCACCGTCACGCCCGATCCGGGCGTGATCGAGGTCAATCTTCACCCCGCGGACACGTGGAACGATCTCGTTTCGTACACCACGACGTTGTACGAGGAGGCGCGTCAGTCGCGTCTCGGCACGGAAAAATTCATGCTCGATGGCCGTCACACCGGCACCGGCGGCGGCAATCACATCGTCGTCGGTGGTCCCACGCCGGGCGACAGCCCGTTCCTGCGCAGGCCCGATCTGCTTCGCAGCCTTGTTGGCTACTGGCACAACCATCCGTCGCTGTCGTATCTGTTCTCAGGCTTGTTCATCGGACCGACGAGCCAGCATCCGCGCGTTGACGAGGCTCGCAACGACGCGCTGCACGAACTGGAGATCGCGTTCAACGAGATTCGCGACGAGTTGCACTGTCCGCCCTGGCTGGTGGACCGCGTGTTCCGCAATGTGCTCGTCGATGTCACTGGCAACACCCATCGCGCGGAGTTCTGCATCGACAAGCTCTACGCACCGGAGACGAGCAGCGGCCGTCGCGGATTAGTCGAACTGCGATCCTTCGAGATGCCGCCGCACGCGCGTATGAGCCTTGCGCAGCAGTTGCTCCTGCGCTCGCTGATCGCGTCTGTGTGGCAGGAGCCGTACAAGCGCCCGCTGGTGCGCTGGGGAACAGAGCTCCACGATCGCTACATGCTTCCGCATTTCGTCGCGCAGGACTTCGACGATGTGATGGGCGAGCTGCAGCGAGCCGGGTATCCGTTCCGCTCAGAGTGGTTCGCTCCCCACCTCGAGTTCCGATTCCCGATGTACGGCGCGGTGACGTCGCGCGGCGTCCGGCTGGAGTTGAGACAGGCGCTCGAGCCGTGGCATGTGATGGGTGAAGAGCAGGGCACGGGCGGCACCGTGCGCTATGTCGATTCGTCGGTCGAGCGACTGCAGGTCAAGGTCACTGGCCTTACCGAGTCGCGTCATTCGCTCGCCTGCAACGGACGTCGTGTGCCGCTCCATCCAACGGGAACGCCCGGCGAGTTCGTTGCCGGTGTGCGCTATCGTGCCTGGCAGCCCGCCAGCGCGCTGCATCCGACGATTCCCGTGCACGCGCCGCTCGTCTTCGATCTCGTTGACACCTGGAACGAACGTGCGATCGGCGGGTGCGTTTATCATGTTGCGCATCCTGGAGGCCGCAGCTTCGAGCAGTTCCCGGTCAATGCCTACGAGGCGGAGAGCAGGCGCCTCGCGCGATTCTCCGGCGGAGGGCACACTCCCGCCGCCGCTACGGTTCCTCCTGAGGAACGCAATCCCGATTTCCCGTTGACACTCGACTTGAGGCGCCCAGCCCGACACAGTGTGATGGCCCCGAACGCCACAGATCCTCGTTGATGGAATCGATCACACGCATTCCGGTACCAACGACGCCCTGGCGCCTGCTCGATGGGTACCAGGCGCGCAATGGGCTCGTCCACGACGAGTTGATCACACCGGGCGGCGAGCTCCGCCCGCACTACGACACCTTCGTGCGATCGCTCGAGACGCTCGGCCGGCACGAGCTGGCGTCGCGGTGGGAGAACGCCAAGCGCGCGATTCGCGACAACGGCGTCACCTACAACGTCTACGGCGATCCCGAAGGCGTTGACCGGCCGTGGACGCTCGACATGATTCCGCTGCTCGTGCCGCCGGCCGAGTGGAATCACCTCGAGGCGGCGCTGATTCAACGAGCGCAGGTCCTCAACCTGCTCTTGAGCGATCTCTACGGTCCGCAGCGGCTGCTGCACGAACGGCAACTGCCGCCGTCGCTGGTGTTCGGCAACCCGGGCTTCCTCCGCCCGTGCCACGGCATTGCGGTGCCGCGCGGTATTCATCTCCATCTCCATGCCGTAGACCTCGCGCGCTCGCCCGACGGTCAGTGGTGGGTGCTCGCCGATCGCACGCAGGCGCCATCAGGTGCCGGATACACGCTCGAAAATCGCATCGTGCTGTCGCGGAGCCTCCCCGAGGCGTTTCGCGACTGCCAGGTCCAGCGGCTGGCGTCGTTCTTCTGGGCGCAACGCGACACATTGACGGCGCTGGCGAGCGCGCCGCGCGACACGCCGCGCGTGGTGCTGCTCACGCCCGGTCCGCTCAACGAGACCTACTTCGAGCACGCCTACCTTGCTCGCTATCTCGGATTCACGCTCGTCGAGGGTGGCGACCTCACTGTTCGCGATCGCCGCGTCTTCATCAAGACGCTCGATGGCCTGCAGCCGGTTGACGTCATCTTCAGGCGACTCGACGACAGCTTCTGCGACCCGCTGGAGCTGCGCACCGATTCGACGCTCGGTGTTGCCGGACTCGTGGAAGCCGCGCGCGCGGGCAATGTGACGATCGCCAACGCGCTCGGATCAGGCGCGATCGAGACGGCGGCGATGTCGAGGTTCCTGCCGTCGTTGTGTCGCAGTCTGCTGGGTGAGGAGCTCCTGCTTCCCTCGGTGCCGACACGATGGTGTGGTGACGCTGGCGACCTGCAATACGTGCTCGAGCACCTCGATCGCATGGTCATCAAGCGAACGTTTCCACCCATCACCGGACAGCCGACCTTCGGACGCCTGCTCAGCACGCTTCAGCGTTCGGCGCTCGTCTCTGAGATTCGCGCCAATCCGGATCATTTTGTCGGTCAGGACGAGATGCCGCTCTCGACCGCACCTGTGTGGCTTGGTCAAAAACTCGACCCGCGCCCGCTCGTGCTGCGCATGTACGTGGCCGCGGCCGGCGACTCGTATGCGGTCATGCCTGGCGGACTCACGCGCATCGCCGCGCACGGCGATGTGCCGATTGTGTCCATGCAGCGAGGCGGTGGCAGTAAGGACACGTGGGTGCTCACCGACGGTCCGGTCAGCCCGATGTCGTTGCTGGCGTCGCCGTCGGTCAAGATTCAGCGCGAGCGGCGCTCCGGCGATCTTCCGAGCCGTGTGGCCGACAACCTGTTCTGGCTCGGACGATATGCCGAGCGCGTCGAACACTCCGTGCGCGTGTTGCGCAGCGTCGTGTCACGACTGACCGACGACTCGAGCGAGGTGATCTACGAGCGGACGGCGTTGATACGTGTGCTGGTCTCACTCGATCTGGTGCCGGCGGGTCTTCGCACGTCGATGACGGCGCGCGAGGTGGAGCAACAGTTTCTCTCGTCGGTATTCAGGCAGGGGCCCGGAACGCGTCTGCGCGAGACGCTGGAAGAACTGCGGCGCATCGCATCCAACGTCCGGGACCGGCTCTCGATCGACACGTGGCGCATTCTCAATCAGCTGCGTCAGGACTTCCGTCAGCGCCATGGCCGCGTGCAGCTCGACGAGGCGCTGCTCCAGCTCAATCGGATGATCACGGACCTGGCTGCCTTCAGCGGCATGGAGATGGAAAACATGACGCGCGGGCACGGCTGGCGCTTCCTCGACATCGGTCGTCGCCTCGAGCGCTCGGCCAATATGACGATGCTCCTGCGGGCGTCGCTGACGGCCGGCTCACCGCATCAGGCCATGCTCGGTCCGTTGCTCGAAATCGCCGACAGCACGATGACGTACCGGCGTCGATACTTTGCGGAGCCGCAGCTCACTCCCGTTCTCGATCTGTTGGTCGCGGATCCCACGAACGCCCGGTCGCTGGCGTTTCAGGTGGTGCAGCTCGCCGATCACGTCAATCAATTGCCGCGCGATCAGGCCGCCCCGTCTCCTGCACAGGAGCAGCGCATCGTCACGCGACTGTCAGAGGCGATCGCCGACGCCGATCTCGATGCGATGGGGCAGCCCGAGGCGGATGGATCGTTGCCGTCGATTGACGCGCTGCTGGACGCGATCGCCGACGATCTGCGCCGCCTGTCGGACACGGTTACGTTCTACTACTTCAGTCACGCGGAGGTCCGTGTCGGCTGACGAGCTCCCGGTCACCTTCGACATCGTCCATGCGACGCGCTACGCGTACACGGAGTCGGTGTCCGTCTCGCATCACGTCGCGCGACTGAGCCCGCGCGCGCTGGCGCATCAGGCGTGCCTGGACCACGAGCTCGATGTCGACCCGGCGCCGGCGGTGTTGTCTACGCACACGGACTACTTCGGCAACGACACCACGTTCTTCGCGATGCAGAGAGCGCATCGAGGGCTGACGGTGACCGCACGAAGCCGCGTTCGGGTGGCACCGCGATCGGCTCCGGCGCCAGCGGATACGCCGCCATGGGAGAGTGCGGCTGATCGATCTGCGCTGCCGTTCGATGCGCTCGAGGCGCTCTACGATGGGACGTCGCTACGCGTCGCGCCCGAGTTCCTGGAGTACGCGCGCCCGTCGTTCCCGGCCGGGCGTCCGCTGCTCGAGGCCGTCGCCGATCTCACCACGCGCGTGCACGGCGACTTCACCTTCGATACCGAGGCGACGACGGTGACGACGTCGTTGTCGGAAGTATTTCGATTGAGACGCGGGGTCTGTCAGGACTTCACGCGCGTCGAGATTGCCTGCCTGCGATCGCTCGGTGTCCCCGCGTTGTATGTGAGCGGCTATCTCGAGACCGCGCCGCCTCCGGGGATGCCGAGGCGAGTCGGCGCCGATGCCTCGCATGCGTGGCTGACGTTCTACTGCCCGGGCACGGGCTGGATCGACATCGATCCCACGAACAACCTGCTGCCGTCAACGGGGCACGTCACGCTCGCCAGAGGTCTCGACTACGGCGACGTCAGTCCGATCCACGGAGTGATCCTCGGAGGAGGGCGCCACCGGCTGCAGGTGAGCGTGGATGTCGTGCGAGTGCTGGAGACGGACGCCGGCTAATCGAACACGACACACCGAGACACAGAGGCTACTGAGAAATTTGGGTTTTCTCTGTGCCTCGGTGCCTCTGTGTGTCGTGGTTGTGTTACGAGCGCCCAGTGGCGGGAATTGCGGTCGTTCTCACAGAACGCTCCGGCCGCGCCGTGACTGTCTGATCGGTCTCGAGTTTCAGGAAGCTCAAAATTCCCGCGGCAACCAGAGACCCGAAGGACATCGTCAACGCCACCGACGGCAGCGAATAGCCGTAGGTAAAGAGGAAGCCGGCGATGATTGGCGCGAGCACCGAGCCGCCACGCCCGACGCCGACCGCGAAACCCGTGCCCGACGCACGCACGTGCGTGGGGAACACCTGCGCGATGATCGCGTACATCCCCACGATCGCGGCGTTGGTGCAGAAGCCCGCCGCCGCACAGATCATCGACAGCTGTTGCAGGTCGGGCGGCGTCCTGCCGAAGAGGGCCACCATCACGGTCGAAAGCACCATCACGACAATCGTCAGCCCCTTCACCCCGAACCTCAGCGTGAGGAGCCCGAGCACGGCGCCCCCGATCGCTCCCCCGACGTTCGTCCACACGAGCACGCCCGCGGCCGACGAAGCCGCGAAGCCGAAGTCGGCGACGATCTTCGGCACCCATTTGAGGATGAAGTAGAACGTCGTGATGTGGAAGAAGTACGCGAGCGTGACGATGGCCGTGATGCCAATCAAGCCAGGTCCAAAGATGTCGCTCACCGAGTGCTGACGCACGTCTGCCGTAAGCGTCGGCAGCGCGGTAATCGTCGGATGCCCCATGCGCGCCATCGCCGAATTGATCTTCTCGAGCGCCCCCTTCGGCTGGTTGCGCGCGAGCCAGTGGACGGACTCGGGCACGACGAAGTACGTGATCGGGATGAGCACTGCCGTCACCGCAGCGCCGAAGTAGAAGACGGAGCGCCAGTCGTTGCCCTGCAGGAGTTGCGCGGCCACGATGCCACCCGCAACCGCGCCGAGCGGATAGCCGATCGACATCAGCGACACGCTGAGGTGCCGCCGTTTGGTGCTGGAGAACTCCGCGGACACGGCGTTGATGGCCGCGAGCATGCCGCCAATGCCGAGACCTGTGACGACCCGCCAGATCGACAAATCGACGAGGCCGGTCACCGTCGTCGCCATGATCATGCCGAACGACATCACCGCAAGGCATCCGAGGATCGTCGGGCGACGACCGATCTTGTCGGCGACGCGACCGAGCACGATCGAGCCGATGGCCATGCCAATCAATTCCATCGAGAGAACGATGCCGAGCCGGGCGCGGTCGATGCCCCATTCCGCAGCGATACCGGGCGACGCAAAGCTGATGGAGAGGATGTCGAACCCATCGAGTGCGTTCAGGGCGATCGTGACGCCGACCACGAGAATCTGCAGCCGGCTCATAGAGGATTGGGCGATGACGTCTCTGGGGTCGCTGGTCATACGGCGGAGGTTATCACTTTCAGTGTCGCGATCGAACAACACGGCTAGAATGTGGGCCCCGAGGAGAACGACACCGTGGCGCTACATCCGCAGTGCAAGGCATTCCTGGATCAACTCGCGTCGATGGGTGGCAGGCCGATGCACGAAATGACACCCGCCGAGGCGCGCGGACTGTCGCTGCCGCCGGAGTTGGCCGGACCCGAGCGGCCGATGCACAGCGTGGTGAATCGCACGGTGCCAGGACCTGCAGGTCAGATCCCCGTTCGCATCTACACGCCGACGGCGGGCCGCGCGCTTCCTGGCCTGATTTACTTTCACGGTGGGGGTTTCATCCTCGGCACTCTCCATTCGTCCGATCGGCCATGCCGGGATCTCGCGCATCTCTCCGGACGCGTCGTCGTGTCGGTGGACTACCGGCTCGCCCCGGAGCATCCGTTTCCCGCAGCCGTCGACGATGCGTGCGCGGCCACGAAGTATGTGCTCGAACATGCCGGCGAGTTCGGGATCGATGACAGCCAGATCGCGATCGGCGGTGAGAGTGCCGGCGCCAATCTCGCGACGGTCACGGCGTTGAAGCTGCGTCAGAGCGTAGCGCCTCCACTGACGTTTCAGCTGCTCGTGTATCCGCAGGTGGACTTCCACGACGACAGCCCTTCGATGCGCGAATTCGCCGATGGGCACTTCATCACGTCTGACCTGCTGGCGTACTTCGCCGGTCACTACTTCGAGAACTGCGCAGGATCGTCGTCATCCGGACGCGTCTCCGCTGAACGCCGATCTACGCGGCTTGCCTCCGGCGTTTGTCCTGACAGCCGAATGCGATCCGCTGCGCGATCAAGGCGAGGCATACGCACAGAAGTTGCGTGAGGCAGGTGTAGCGGTGACGCTCATGCGCCACGACGGGATGATCCATCCATTCTTCAGCCTGGCTGGAATCATCGATGGGGGGAGAACCGCGATCGCCGATGCCGCCGCTGCGCTGCGCGCGGCGTCGACGGTTCAGCGCTCCTCGAACCCACGCAGGAACGCCTATGAAGAGAGAGCGCGCCGCCGTAGCGAGTGACGTATCCTGTGGCGTCTCTCGCCACAGGAGTACGGCATGCCAAGCTCAACTATCGGGCATGAGGACACACTCTCTCCTGACGAAGCTGCGCTGATCCAGGAGTTCGTCGAATTCCTCAAGGAGGCCAGCGCCAGGCGTTATCCCGGCGGAACGATGAAGCGCTTCAACCAGGGGCGCCAGACCGCGTTCCTGCAAGCCGACTTCATCGTGCCCGAGGGTCTGCCCGACGCGCATCGCGTCGGGATCTTCGCTGCGCCGCGAACGTACGCAGCGTGGATCCGATTCGCGAACGCGGGCTCCGAGACCGATCGCGAACGCGACATCCGCGGGATGGCGATCCAGTTGGAGAACGTCGAGGGCGAGAACCTGACCCCCGGCGCGACGACGCAGGACTTCATTCTCAACAGCCATCCGGTGATGCTGGCTGCGAGCACGAAGGACTTTCTCGAACTGCTGCGCGCGAACGAAGCCGGCGGGTTTCGTCGAGTGCTCTACTTCCTGTCGCATCTCACATCCGCCAGGATCGGCGCAGCCGCTCGACAGAATCCGAGCTGTCACCTCGACATCCAGTACTGGAGTACGACCCCCTATCAATTCGGCCCCGGATCGCATCGTCAAGTACGCCGTGCGGCCGACGTCGCGTCGCAGGAGCTCGAAGCCGGCGGCACTGACCGACACGTATCTCACCGACGCGATGCGCACGCATCTCGATCAGGAAGAGGCGACGTTCGATTTCCTGGTTCAGTTCCACGTTGATGATCGGCGGACGCCGATCGAAGACGCGACAGTGGAGTGGCAAACGCAGGACGCGCCCTATCAACGCCTTGGCATCATCCGGATTCCGCGACAGCGTTTCGACAATCCCGAGCGCGCGACTCGTGGTGAACGGATGATGTTCAATCCCTGGCACTCCCTGATGGCGCACACGCCGCTCGGCGGTATGAACCGTGCGCGCCGCGAGATCTACCGCGCGATGGCCGAGTTTAGAAGCCAGCCTCGACGATAGCGGCTGGCGTCAACTTCCAGATTTCAACTCCCAACTCCCAACGCATCCGGTCCTTTGGGAGTTGGATTTTGGGCGTTGGGAATTGAAAGTAGAATCGCCAGAAGCGGAGGATCGAGTGAACCGACAGGGTGTTGCGCGCTGGACTGGCTGGGTGTTCGCACTTGCGGGTGTGGTGATTGGCGTGGGCGCATTCAATGCCGCGCCGCACGCGCAGACGGCTCCTGCACCCGAAGACGTCGCCGCGGGCTTCCGCATCTACCGGCAGAAGGCTGATTGTCAGGCGTGTCACGGCTGGGCGGCCGACGGTCGCAAGATGGAGAGCCAGATGCCCGACGGCGCCAACCTGCGCGCCACCAAGCTCGATCGCGCCAAGTTGATTCAGGCCATCAAGTGCGGCATCCCCGGCAAGGCCATGCCGGCGTTCGACAAGTTCGCCTACACCGACGGCCGCTGCTACGGGATGAAGCAGGCGGATCTCGCGAAGCTCGGGACGTCGATGCCCGATCCTGCGGCAACGCTGCAGGCGCGCGAGATCGAGCAGGTCGCCGACTTCCTCTTTGCGAAAGTCGTCGGCAAGGGCCCGATGAACCACGCGGCATGCGTCGAGTTCTGGGGCTCTGACGTCGACGTGTGCAAGGAATTTCCGAACTAGGTTCAGTCCACAGTCCACGTCCTCAGTCCACAGTCCACGGACACGCCAACCAATCCGGACAATCCTCCGTCCAAGGGCACATCGATACTCTCGGTAACCGAGGGCAGTGCCCATGAGCAAACCACCAGACCTCATGCAGGGGACGCTCGATCTCCTGCTGCTGAAGATCATCGGGCTGTCGCCACAGCACGGTTGGGCGATTAGTCAGCGCCTGAAGCAGGTGTCCGACCAGGAGCTCCAGGTCAGCGATGGGTCGCTTTATCCGGCCCTCCACAAGCTGGAACTGGCCGGCTGGATCACCGCCGAATGGAAGGTGGGGGAGCTCGGTCGACGGGCGAAGTTCTACACCCTGACACGAGCGGGACGTCGTCGTCTCGATCACGAGACCGAACATTGGCGTCGCGTCTCCAGCGCCATCACGCGCGTGCTGCAACTGAAGGAGGTGTGAGCATGTGGCGCTGGTTTTACGCCATTCGTGCCCGGTTGCATGCCCTCGTGGGTTCGGCGCGCTCGGATCGGGATCTGAACGACGAGCTGTCGTTCCACGTCGCCATGCAGAAGCACGCAAACGAAGTGCGTGGTATGAGCAGCGCAGAGGCGGAGCGGCGGGCGCGGCTTTCGCTCGACGGAGTTCAGCAGCTCAAGGAGCGGTTGCACGAACAGCGATCGATCCCCTGGTTCGACCATCTTCGCCAGGACGTGACCTTCGCCATCCGGATGATCTTCCGCACGAAGGTCGTCAGTCTGGCCGTGATCGTGACGTTCGCGCTCGGCATCGGAGCAAACACCGCAATCTTCTCGCTCATCGACAGCGTGCTCCTGTCGCCGCTGCCCTACGACTCGCCCGATCGAATCGTGACCGTCGAGCCGTTCTGGACGAACACGGGGCAGGCAAACACCGTGTCGTCGGCACCGGATTTTCGCGACTGGCGACAGCAGAATCACGTCTTCGATTCCATGGCCTTTCACGCGGGACGAGAGGTCAGAGTCGTTGCGAACGGCACGCCCACATTCGCGTCCGTTCAGCTGGTCACGCCTGACTTCTTCAACGTGTTCGGCGTTCGCCCGACCACAGGACGGCTGTGGTCGGAGACGGAGGAAAGGACTCCGCTCGCGGTCGTGAGCCACGCCTGGGCGATCGGTCAGTTCGGCAACGTAGACGCCGCCATCGGGAAGACGATCGAAGCCGTCGGACAACCGCTCGAGATCGTTGGCGTGGCTTCACCCGGATTCGCTTATCCGGGATCGACCGACATCTGGGCGTCGAGCTCGCTGATTCCGCTCAACTCGAACCGCAACGGGCACAACTACTTCGTCGTCGGAAAACTCAAGTCTGGCGTCAGGCTCGAGGACGCGCGCGCCGAGATGCGCGACATTGCGGCCCGCCTCGAGAAAGAGCATCCCGAAAACCGTTTCAAGTCGATCGCGATCACACCGATGCGCGACAAGTTGACCAGCGGGGCACAGACGACGTTGTGGCTGTTGTTCGGAACCGTCGTCGGCGTGCTGCTCATCGCGTGTGTCAACGTCGCCCATTTGCAGTTGGCGCGTGCCGCCGGACGCGGTCGTGAGATGGCCGTGCGGTCGGCGATTGGCGCTGGCCCGGGTCGTCTCACGCGGCAGATTCTCACAGAGAACGTCGTGCTCGGTTTCGTTGGCTGCCTTGTCGGTGTGCTGTTTGGATCGCTCACGCTGCAGGTCTTTCTTTCGATGGCGCCTGCCGACGTTCCACGGCTGAATGAAGTGCATATCAACGGACGTGTCCTGCTCTTCACGCTTGCCGTGACGACGCTGTGCAGCCTCCTCTTCGGCATCGGGCCCGCAAGTCGCGTGTCGCGAGCGGATGTCTCATCGGGGCTGCGTCACCAGGCCACGAGAGGATCGATTCGAGGCATGGCGCCGCGAGTGCGGTCGACACTCGTCGTTGCCGAGGTCGCGTTGTCGCTCGTGCTGCTGATCGCATCAGGGCTGCTTCTTCGATCGTTCATCCGGCTCAGTCACGTGGATCTCGGGTTCTCCACTGACCGGGTTCTTGTGACGACGACGTCGTATCCGACGACAGGCCCGTTTGGCGGGACCGAAGCCACAGGCTTCTATCGCGATCTCATCGCGCAGGTTCGAACATTACCTGGTGTCCGTCACTCCGCGGGTGTGATGACGATGCCATTCGACTCGTTTCGAGCGACCTCTGGCTATGCGATCGATGGGGGCCCGACCTACCGGGAAAACGAGCGCCCGCTGGCCGAGCTTCAGATCGTCACGCCGGGATACTTCGACACCGTGAACACTCCAATTCGTCTCGGTCGGGATTTCGGCGATGGTGATCAGCTCGGGCGTCCGCAGGTCGCGATCGTGAACGAGCGACTGGCGCGGGAGGCCTTCGGCACCGACGATCCGCTGGGGCGAATCATCCGCACTGGGATGACACCTGAATCGATGAAAGGGATGCAGATTGTTGGCGTGGTGGCGGACGCTCGGCAGCGATCGCCTGAGACACCGGCGCGTCCAGAGATCTTCATGCCCTACCTTCAGCATCCCGGGCCGGGCTCGCGGCTCACGCTGCTGACGC
The DNA here is from genome assembly GCA_963818645.1 of uncultured Acidobacteriota bacterium. Taxonomy (GTDB): domain Bacteria; phylum Acidobacteriota; class Vicinamibacteria; order Vicinamibacterales; family UBA2999; genus Gp6-AA40. The sequence goes on from CAWFTF010000015.1 coordinate 92,911, forward strand.
AGACTTCGCTCGATCCGGGCGTGCTGACAGGGTCGATCCGAGAAGCGTCGCGAACGCTGAATTCAGGCGTCCCGATGCGCTTCTCGACGATGGAAGACGTGTTCAACAAGGCGTTGGCGTATCCACGTTTCAGGACTGTTCTCGTCGCGTCGTTCGCGCTGCTGGCGGTGATGCTTGCACTCGTCGGGATCTACAGCGTGCTCTCGTATCTCGTCGCCGAGCAGACGCCGGAGATCGGCGTGCGGCTGGCGCTGGGCGCTCTTCGGCGCGACATCTTCAACCGTGTGATCGGCGGGAGCATGAGGCTCGTCTTCGGCGGGGTGATCGTCGGACTGGTGCTTGCGCTGATCGCGGCGAAGGCGATCGAGACGATGCTCTTCGACGTGAGCGCGCGCGATCCGATGACGATCGTGGCGGTGATTGCGCTGCTCGCGGTCACGGCTCTGACGGCCAGCAGCATTCCCGCACTGCGCGCCGCATCGGTGGATCCGCTTGTTGCGCTTCGTGACGAGTGAGCGTCTCCGGTCCTCAGTCCTCGGTCCATCAGTCCTCGCCTAGTGCCTTGCACCGCAAGCTGGAGTGGCGAATCCCGAATCCCGAATCCCGAATCCCGAGTCCCGGGTCCCGGATCCCGCTCAATTCAGTGGAATCGTCGGCAGAAACTTCGGCGGCTTGCGCTGCCTGCTGGCTTGCTCGTATGCGAACGCGAGGCTGATGAGGCGCGATTCGCTCCACGCCCGCCCCATGAAGAGGACCCCGACCGGCAGCTCGCCTGCCCAGCCGGCTGGCACCGTGATGCTCGGATAGCCGGCGACGGCTGCGGGAGTGGACCCGCCGCCGGTGATGTGATCGCCATTCACGAGGTCTGTCGGCCATGCCGGTCCCAGCGTCGGCACCACCAGCGCATCCAGCTTGTGCATCGTCATCACCGCATCGATGCCTTCGTCGCGCGCGAGCCGCCGGCACTGCGTCGCGGCGGCACGGTATTCGGGTGAGGTCAGCGGGCCCTTGCTTTCAGCGCGGATGAACAGCTCCTGACCGAAGTAGGGCATCTCGCGGGCGCGCTCCCGTTCGTTGAACGCGATGAGATCCTTCAGCGTGCTCGCCGCCGCTGCCGATCCGCGCGTGGCCAGATACGAATTGAGATCGGATTTGAGCTCGTACAGCAGCACCTCGATCTCGCACGCGTCGAGCCGTGCGGCCGTCGGGATATCTGCAGGGTCCACGATGGTTGCGCCCTGTGCCTTCATCACGGCGATCGCGGCGTCAACTGCGGCGTCGGCCGGCGCGCTGTATCCGAAATACTGCGCGCGCGGGACGCCGATGCGCGCGCTTTTGAGCGCGTCGGCCTTCAGTGCGGCTGTGTAGTCTTCGCGTGCCGCGGGCGCTGCAGCCATGGCCGCATCCCGCTGATCGACGCCGACCATTCCGTTCAACAGCGCGGCTGCGTCCGCCACCGTGCGCGCCATGGGGCCGGCGGTGTCCTGCGAGTGAGCGATCGGAATGATTCCCGTGCGGCTCACGAGTCCGATCGTGGGCTTGATGCCGACGAGCGCGCTCACCGCCGAGGGACACACCACCGAACCATCTGTCTCTGTGCCGACGCCCACCGTTGCGAGACTGGCGGCGATGGCTGCGCCCGTGCCTGAACTCGATCCACACGGATTTCGATCGAGCACGTAGGGGTTCTTCACCTGGCCACCGCGCGCGCTCCAGCCGCTCGTCGACTTTGCCGAGCGGATGTTGGCCCACTCGCTCAGGTTCGTCTTGCCCAGGATCACGACGCCGGCCGCTCGCAGCCGTTCGACGACGAACGCATCGCGCGGTGCGGGTCCGCCCGTGAGCGCGAGCGAGCCAGCCGTCGTCAGCATCTTGTCGCCGGTGTCGATGTTGTCTTTGATCAGGATCGGGATGCCGTGCAGCGGGCCGCGCGGGCCCTTGGCTTTCCGCTCTGCGTCGAGTGCGTCGGCGATCGCGAGTGCGTCCGGGTTCGTTTCGATGACGGAGCGCAGGGTAGGACCAGCGCCATCGATCTGCGCGATGCGCTGCAGATAGAGCTCAACCAGACGACGTGATGTGTACCGGCCAGATGTCATCCCGTCCTGAAGTTGGGCGACGGACAGTTCGTTCAGCTCGAATTCTGGTGTTGAAGGTCGTGGCGGGCTTTCGCGCACCTCGCCGCGACAGGCGATGCTGATTGCGAGCAGGGCAACGCTGCCAAGCAAACGGACGAGCATGCGGAGAACTATAGCGAGTCCACGGTCTTCAGTCCCCGGTCCCCGAGTCACCCCGAATCCCGAATCCCGAACCCCGAACCCCGAATCCCGAATCCCGGGCCCCGGATCCCGGGCCCCGAGGCTATAATCGCGCCGCGAGGGTTGCCATGACCCGCGGTTCGCTTCGCCCCCTTCTCGTCGTCCTCCTGTTCAGTGTTTGTGCGCTCACCGTCCCAGCCAGCGCATGGGTTGATCCGCCTGATGGCTGGAAGGGCGATCTGGCTCCCATCTCCGCCTCGGACTGGAACGCCCAGCGTGCGGCGCATCTGATCGAACGAGCCGGCTTTGGCGCGACACCGGAGGAGATCAGTCGCCTTGCGGCGATGACACCCGAACGCGCGGTGGCGAGCCTCGTTGACTACGAAGCGATTGACGCAAGCGCCCTGAAGCCGTTCGAGGAATCCGGCATCTGGGATCCGGGGATGGATCCGTTTCCGCCAAGTCGAGCAGAGGCTGTTCGGCGCGCTCGCGAGCACGGCGAAGGGCTCGGCGAAAAAGTCCTGCCTCCCGGCACGCAGCGTCGTCTGCAGCCAGTCGTCGACAAGTTCTTCTACAGCCTCACGGCCAACAACATCGAGACACAGCGGCTCGGGCTGTGGTGGGCGAAGCGAATGCTCGTCACGCCGCGGCCGCTCGAAGAGAAGCTGACGCTCTTCTGGCACGGTCATTTCGCGACCGGACAGAACAAGGTGCGCGACTACCGGATGCTGTTCCAGCAGAACCGGATGCTGCGCGCGAACGCATCTGGCAACCTGCGCGATCTGCTGGTCGGGATCCTGACGGATCCCGGGATGCTCGTCTATCTGGACAACGGCGAGAACATCAAGAGCCATCCGAACGAGAACTTCGGTCGTGAGCTGCTGGAGCTGTTCACGATGGGCGTCGGCAACTACAGCGAGCGCGATGTGCGCGAGGCAGCGCGCGCGTTTACTGGCTGGACCAACGACGTGCTGACGTACAAGTTCGACTCTGCAGAGCACGACTTCGGCAACAAGACGTTCCTCGGACGCACCGGAGCGTTGAACGGCGACGACATCATCGACACGATCCTCGCGCAGCCGGTGACGGGCGAGTTCGTGGCCGGCAAGCTGTATCGCTACTTCGTGCGGGAGGACATCTCGAGCGACGTCAAAGCCGAACTCGGACGTTCATTCCGCGCGAGCGGCTATCAGATCAAGCCGCTCATGCGGCGGATGCTGCTGTCGAAGGACTTCTACAGCGCTCCGTCGGTCGCGACTCAGATCAAGAGCCCGGTTCATCTCGTCGTCTCGACCTACAGGAAGATGGGCTTGCGTGACGTGCCGACGATTCCGGACTTCGGTCGCATGACGGGAGGCCTGGGCCAGACGTTGTTCGAGCCGCCCAACGTGGCCGGGTGGGCCGGTGGCCGCACGTGGATCACACCAGCCACGCTCCTGCAGCGCGGGAATCTGTTCCGCGACGTGATGTTCCCCGACGTCAAAGGATTCCGTCCGCCCGATCGCGCGATGTCCGCTACCGACACGCGCGTCGGTGAACGCCTGGCGCAGGGCATGAACATCACCGAGGCCACCCGTGAAGGCGATGCCGAGTCGAACAAGATGGTCGATCGCGACGAGGACTACAACACGCGCTATGGCGGTTACGCCGGCAACCTGCTCGCGTTCAAACGCACGAAACTGATTCCGCGGCAGCCGGCGTCGATTGATGTGACCGCGATGATCACTGGGGCTCATGCGGACACCGTGGACAAGGTTGTCGATCATCTCGTACACCGGTTCCTGAGCGTGCCGCTTGCGGACAAAGATCGCGCGGTGCTCGTGAGCTTCCTGCACGACAAACTCGGATCGTCAACCGTACGCCCGAGCGAGACACTGGAATCGTCGCTGCGCGAGTTGCTGTATCTGGTACTCAGCACGCCCGAATATCAGCTCGGCTAGTGAGGTGCGGTATGGTGCGCTGCAATTGTTCACGACGTGATTTCATCGCCCGAGGGATGTACGGTCTCGGCCTGAGTGCAGGACTTCCGTTCATCCTGAATCAGACGTCCGCCGCACTCGCCGCGCAGGCCCTTCAAGGCACGAGCATCGAGAAGCATCCGAACCGCATCCTCGTCGTCATCGAGCTGTCGGGCGGCAATGACGGCCTGAATACGGTGGTGCCGTTCGGTGACGCGGAGTACTACAAGGCGCGGCCGAAGCTCGGGATTCCCGAGCGCGAGGTCATCAAGGTCGCCGACGGCTTTGGCTTCCATCCATCGATGGTGGGCTTCGAGCGTCTCTTCAAGGACGGCTCGCTTGCCGTCGTTCATGGCTGCGGCTACGACCACCCAAGCTTGTCGCATTTCTCCTCGATGGGTTTCTGGCACACCGGCGTGCCGAACGGCGGTGAGTCGCTCGGATGGCTCGGCAGGGTCGCAGACGAGACACTCGACGCAAGTCAGCGCAATCTGATCGTCAATCTGGGGACATCGCAGTCGCTGGCGGTCCGCAGCCGCAAGCACTCACCGCTGGTGTTCGACGATCCCGCCCGGTTCCGGCGCGACGGAACCGATGCCGAAAAGCAGGCACTTGCGGAGCTGAGTGAGACGCGCACCACGTCGAATGCGACGCTCGACTTCCTCGCGTCAACCGCGCACAACGCGACCGAGAGCTCAGACTTCGTTCGCAGTGCCTCGTCCGCGTATCGCACACCAGTGGACTACGGTCAGGGCGGAGGGCTGGCAGGGAACCTCCAACGTGTCGCCGCGCTGATCGCCGCTGAGATGCCGACGCGTCTCTACTACGTGACCTATCAGGGCAACAACTTCGACACGCATGTGCAGCAGGCCGACCTGCACAGCCGCCTTCTGATGTACACCGCCGACGCCGTTCGCGGCTTCATCGACGATGTGAAGCGGCTCGGGCGCGGAGACGACGTCGCGCTGATGATCTTCACGGAGTTCGGACGACGGGTGGAGGAGAACGGAAGCCTCGGCACCGATCACGGCACAGCAACGCCGATGTTCATCGTCGGGAAGAGCGTGAAGGGTGGCTTCTACGGGAAGGCGCCGAGCCTGACCGATCTCGACGACGGGAATCTGAAGATGACCACCGACTTCCGTCGTGTCTACGCGACGATGACCGGCGAGTGGCTTGGTTGCAGCCAGACGCCGGCGATCCTGAGGGGGCAGTTTGAGACGTTCAAGGTATTCGCGTAGCCACGGAGGTCACGTGCGGTTCTCTATAGTCGTTCTCGGTCTTATCGCGGCTCTTGGTACGACGACGCTCGCACAGGCGCCGCAGGGTGGCGCTCCGGGCGGCCGCGGTGCTGCCGCGGGTCAAGTCGTCGAGAAGATTCGAGAGCTCAAGCCCAATCTCTACCTGATCACCGGCGCCGGCGCGAACACCCTCGTTCGCGTGACGCCCGAGGGCGTCATCGTCGTCGATACGAAGCTCGCGAGCGACGAGAACTACAAGCGGTTGATGGAGGAGATCGGCTCCGTCTCGAAGTTGCCGGTGAAGTACGTGATCAACACGCACCATCATCCAGATCACGTCGGCAACAACCAGAAGTTCATCGACGCGGGTGCGCAGGTCGTCGGCCTCGACGCACTCAAGAAATACATGACCAGCGATCCCCGGACGAAGGACATTCCCGGTCCGCCGACCGTCACGTTCGCAAAGGACTACGTGTTGAGATTCGGCGGCGCTGTCGTCGAGGCGCACGCATACGGTCGTGGACACACCGGCGACGACACGATGGTGTATTTCCCGGACGCCAAGGTAGTCATGGTCAGCGACCAGATCACGAATGCGACACCGATCGTCGATTTCGCCAACGGTGGAAGCGCGGTCGAGTGGACGCAGATCCTCGATGGCGTGCTGAAGCTGGATTTCGAGTCGGCGATTCCCGGGCGCGGCGAGCCGAAGACGCGCGCCGAGGTCCAGGCGTATCGCACGAACTTTGCGACGCTGCTCTCGCGCGCCACCGACGCAATCAAGGGCGGTGCAACGCGAGACACGCTCGCGATGCAGGTGAAGACCGACGACCTCGGGTGGCAATTCAATCCTCAGTTCTACGGGCAGCTATATGACGAGTTGAAAAAGTAGACGGGGTCAGACCCCATCAAATCCGCGGAGGCTCCAGATGAGTGCACTCGTTCCATCTCGGCGCATAACGGCGGTCGTTGTCGCGGCACTCGTCGCCGTGACGTTAGGAAGTGTCGGGGCCAGGCAGACGGCGGCGCCAACGGTTGCCGTTGACGCGGACGACATCGGTGGCGTCGTCACCGGGCCGCGCGGCCCGGAGGCGGGCGTCTTCGTCATCGCGGAGACGACGATGCTGCCGACGCGATTGATCAAGAGCGTCGTCACCGACGATCAGGGCCGCTATCTCATACCCGATCTCCCGCAGGGCACATACGACGTCTGGGTGCGTGGCTACGGGCTGGTCGATTCGCAGAAGGTCAAAGCGACGCCCGGCAAGACGGTCGCGTTGAAAGCGGTCGCTGCGCCCAGCGCGAGGGTCGCCGCCGAGTACTACCCGGCGCAGTACTGGCTGTCGCTGCTGCAACTCCCTCCCGTAAGCGATTTCCCCGGCACGGGCCCGAGTGGCAACGGCATCGCACCCACCATCAAGAGCCAGGGCGAATGGGTCCGCAACATCGTCAACACCGACGGCTGCACGGGTTGTCATCAGATGGGCGGCAAAGCGACACGCGAGATTCCCGAGGCGCTCGGCAAGTTTCCGAACGCATCGGAAGCCTGGGATCGGCGAGTTCAGTCAGGCCAGGCCGGCGCGGGCATGAGCGCTCGCTTTACGCAGGTCGGACGCGATCGCGCGCTGGCGATGTGGGGCGACTGGACCGACCGGATCGCGAAAGGCGAGTTGCCGACCGCGGCGCCGCAGCGGCCGCAAGGCAGAGAGCGCAATGTCGTCGTGACGATGTGGGATTGGGCGGATCCGAAAGCGTACCTGCACGACGAGATCGCATCCGACAAGCGCAATCCCACCATCAACCCGAACGGACCGATCTACGGCGCCCTCGAGGCGAGCGCCGACTACATGCCGGTCGTCGATCCGATCAAACACACGGCGACGCAGATCAAGCTGAAGGTGCGCGACCCGAAGACACCGAGCGAGGCCGAGACGCCGCCCGCGAAGCCGTCGGCCTATTGGGGTGAAGAGACAATCTGGACCAGCCAGTCGAACGCGCACAGCTTCGCGATGGACAAGCAGGCGCGTGTGTGGATTGCGGCACGTGTCCGTCCGAATCAGACGCAGGCCTTCTGTCGAGAAGGATCGGACCATCCATCCGCCAAAGCGTTTCCACTGCCTCAGAGTGGACGGCAGATGCAGATGTACGACCCGAAGACGAAGGAAGTAACACCGGTCGACACGTGCTTCGGCACGCACCACCTGAACTTCGACGACAACGACGTGCTGTGGTTCACCGGCGGCGGTGCGGTCGAGGGATGGTTCGATACGAGGATCTACGACAAGACCAAGGACGAGTCGAAGGCGCAGGGATGGACCGTGTTCGTCCTCGACACCAATGGCAACGGGAAGCGCGATGCCTATGTCGAGCCCAACGAGCCGCTCGATCCAGCCAAGGACAAGCGAATCAACGCGCCGTTCTACGGCGTTGCACCGAGCCCGGTTGATGGGTCGATCTGGGGATCGGTGCTGGGCATGCCCGGTGCTCTCGTTCGGCTGACGCTTGGATCGAATCCGCCCTCAACGGCGCTGAGCGAGATCTACGAAGTGCCTTGGAAGAACCCCAAGGCTGCAACGGAAGGGTACGCGCCGCGCGGAATGGACGTCGATGGCAATGGTGTGGTGTGGACCGTGCTCTCGAGCGGCCATCTCGCGAGCTTCGATCGCCGCAAGTGCAAAGGTCCGCTCAATGGACCGACGGCGATGGGGCAGCACTGCCCCGAAGGCTGGGCGCTCTATCCGTTCCCTGGCCCGAACTACAAAGGCGCGACTGAAGCAGGAAGCGCGGACACCGCGTACTACAACTTCGTCGATCGCTTCGACATGCTTGGCATGGGGAAGAACGTCGCGCTCGCGACCGGCAACGGCTCGGAAGCGTTGCTCGCGCTGATTGACGGCAAGTTCATGACGTTCCGCGTGCCCTATCCGATGGGGTTCTACGCGAAAGGATTGGACGGCCGCATCGACGATGCGAAGGGCGGATGGAAGGGCAAGGGCATCTGGACGACATACGCAACGCGAGCGCCGTTCCATTCCGAAGGCGGCAAGGGCACGACGAGCAAGCTGGTGAAGTTCCAGGTGCGCGCAAGCCCGCTCGACAAGTAATCAGACGGGGTCAGACCCCGCACTTATTGGAGTTCGAGGGGCCATTCGCCGGTTGAGTTGCGGATCGTGCCGCGAAGCACGACGCGAGTCACGGTTGGTGGCACCTCGAACTCCACCTCCGTAGCCGCGTTCGAATTTCCCTCGACGACCATGCCGGGCGAATCGATTGGCGCCAGCACCTCGTCCCCCGCTGCGACGCGCAGTGTCGTGTCGAATGCGCCGGCCGCGTAGCGCCCCGTGTTGGTAAATCGCAATCCGAGCCGCAGACGTACGACATTCACGAAGCGACGACTGGTGGCGCTCTCGATGGCGACGCTCAAGTCGCCGTCGCGCACGAGCGCCACGGGCGTGCCGGCGATGCTGCGCACCGTCGCTCTCGACAGCGCGTCTCCAGCGTCGGCCTTTTCGTCCTCAGCGGGCCGGCTCGTGGCCGACAGGTCCAACGGCAATTCCCCCGTCCTTCGGCCTTCGATCACCTGAAGCGTCGCCTTGCCCGCGTTTGCCGGGATCTCGAACGTCACGATCCCCTGCATCAGCGAGTGACCGTGCGCGATCTCATTCAACCGGCTGGTCGGAGCGAGCGTGATGCCGCCCACGACGAGGCGGAAGCTGTCGTCCCAGGCGTTGGCGTCGTAGCGCCCCTCGTTCGAGAAGCGCACGCGAAGGCGAAGCTCGCTGGTTCCATTGCCGAGAGGGACGACGGACGCCGAGAGGATCGTGAAGATCAACGACCGGTGCGCCACTTCGGCGATGCGCGGAAGCGCGACGCCGTACGGCTGACCGCGCACGGCGGCGGCTGTCGATGTGGATGTTGTCGGCGTCGCAGCGCTCGAGACGTTGGCCGTCGACGCGACGCTCGCTGCGTCTGGTGGACTGTCTCGCCTGAGCATGAAAAAGGCGAGGATGGCCACCACCACAAGCGCGGCGCCGACTTTGAGCTTCGGTGAGAGCGAGAACCCTGCGGGCGGCGGCGCCAACGAGGGTGGCGTCACGGGAGTCCGTGTGACCTCCGCGATCGCCGACACCAATCGATCCACGTCGTGGTCCCAGGCATCGTCTCGAAGGTGAACCGCCTGCTTGCGTGCGAGCGGACGGACCGCTTCGGGCAGCGACTCCTCTGGCGGCATCGAGGCGCCTTCGATGAGAACCGGAATGACACGGACATCGCGGCGCGAGAGAGCGTTGACGATTTCCAGCCGGACGTAATCGTGCGGCTGATCGAGCCGCCTGCGGCCTTCGGAGTCGCGGGCGTCGAGCCACTCGCGTCCGATCATCGCAAGAAACACGCGGCACTGGGCCAGGCGTGACTCGATCGCTTCGATGAAGTCCTGACCCGGCTCGAGGGTGTCAACGTCGCGGAAGACCTGATCACGGCCGAGCCGGTTCTCGAGCGCTTCGTGGAGCCGTCCCGCGTATCCGGCCGCATCGTCGCGCCGGTAACTGATGAACGTCGTCGGCATGAGTTCGAGAAATCTTACACGGCTCGCTATCGGCAACTCCCAAACCTCCAACTCCCAACTCCCAACCTGACTCCTTGGAAGTTGGAACTTGGGGGTTGGGAATTGACAGTTGTGTCAGAATCCCGCAGCGAGAGCGAAGAGTGAGCCTAACGAGAAGAAGAGTGTTGAAAGGAGCAGGCGGACTGGTTGCCGCCGCTCTTCCTGCGTCGGCCGCGGCGCGCGGCGCTGAACAGTCAGACTCGAAGACAACAGCAGGCGCAGTCGAGACGCGTTCCACCGCCGACGTAACCGGCAGGCTCGCGCGTTACATGGTCGCGGCGCGGGATCGAGACCTGCCCGCGCCGATCGTGCGCGACGGCAAGAACCGCATCCTCGACACCATCGGCGCGATGATCTCCGGCGCCGTGCTGCCTCCTGGCGTCATGGCCACGCGCTACGTTCGCGCGCAGGGAGGAACGGCCGAGGCGTCTGTTCTCACGACAGACATTCGCACGACAGCCGTCAACGCCGCGCTCGCGAACGGGATGTTCGCGCACGCGGACGAGACCGACGACTTCGAGCCGGTGACCAAGGCGCATCCGGGATCGGCCGTCGTTCCAGCCGCACTCGCGATGGCAGAACGTGAGGGCCGTTCGGGCACGGAATTGATTCGCGCCGTTGTGCTCGGCTACGACCTCTGTTGCCGCTTCCTCATGACGCTCGGGCCCGATCACGTGCGCGCCACCCATCGCAGCGCGGAAGGTACCAGCGCAACGTTCGGTGCAGTCGGCGCAGCGGCTTCACTTGCGCGTCTCGACGAGAAGGGCATGCGATTCGCGCTGTCCTACGCCGCGCAGCAGGTATCGGGTCTGTGGAGTTGGACGCGCGACGAAGACCACGTCGAGAAGGCGTTCGACTTTGCCGGTATGGGCGCGCGCAACGGCGTCACCGCGGCGACGATGGTCCAGGCCGGGTTCACCGGCGTATCCGATGTGCTCGACGGCGAGCACAACATGATCCTGGCGCTGTCGCGCGAAGGAAAACCCGAGGAGATGGTCGCGCGTCTCGGCTCGCGGTTCTATGTCACCGAGACCGCCATCAAACTGTTTTCGGTGGGCTATCCGATTCAGGCGCCTCTCGATGCGCTGCTCGCCCTCCGCAGGCAGCACGGACTTCGTCCCGACAACGTGACGCGCATCGTCGTCCGTCTCCCCGAGGATGGCGCGCGCATCGTCGACAATAGCGCGATGCCAGATGTGAACTGCCAGCACCTCATGGCGGTCGCGCTCATCGATGGCACGGTCTCGTTCGAGATGAGTCATTCGCGCGAGCGGATGGCGGATCCGGCGGTGCAGGCGGTTCGCGCGCGCGTGCAACTCGTGGCCGACAAGTCGCTGATGGATCCGGCGGCACCTCGCAGCGGAAGAGTCGAGGTGACGATGTCCGACGGCCAAACGGTGACCCATTTCACCAGGCACGCGCCGGGCACGATGGAGAATCCGATCGAGGCGGCGCGTTTGAACGAGAAGGCCGGCGACCTCATTGCGCCGGTCCTCGGTATGCGGCAGGCCGAGGCTGTCATCGATCGCGTGAACGCGCTCGAGAGCGTCAGCGACGTTCGCGAGTTGGTTGCGTTAATGGTCAGGCGGGCCTGAGAACTCCCAAACACGTCAACGCCCAACCTCCAATTCCCAACTTCCAAGCGGCTCGAGGTTTGGAAATTGGAAATTGGAAATTGGGAGTTGGGAGTTGGAAGTTGGGAGTTGGAAGTTGGACCCTGATACATTCATCAGTGTTCCCCGGGAGGATTCGATGCGATCGATGAGATGGGCCGGTGTGCTCGTGGCGCTGATCTTCACAGCCGTTGTCGATGCGGGCCAGATTTACGGGACGATCGTCTCCGACGGTAAAGGAGTCGCGAGTGCGAGCATCGAGATCAAGTGCGGCACGGCTGAGTCTGTGACCGGTTCGACGGCCGCCGACGGCGCCTATCGCATCAACGTCGCGCCACAAGGGCAGTGCACCCTCACGTTGCCGACCTACATGGGGCGCCCGTCGACGGCGGTCTTTTCCAGCCCGAATCCAGCGCTCTACAACTTCGACCTGGTGAAGCTCGGTGACGGCAAGTACGAGCTGCGTCGACGGTGAACACGAGCGAGGGGGACGTCCCGACCCCAACCCCGCCTCCGGCTTCGGAAGGCCGTCATTCGTGGCTGATTGACCTGGTCAAGGTGCTGGCGTTGCCGCTGGTGACGCTGGTGCTCGGCTACTGGTTCAACTCGTCACTCAACGAGCGGCAGCAGATCGACAGCAACGTCCGGCTTTACGCCGAGATGATGGGCCGCCGTGAAGAGGCCGACAGCAACCTGCGCAAGGACATGTTCAATTCGATCCTGAACACGTTCATGGCGAAGGATCCCAACCTGAAGATCACACCTGAAGAGCAGATTCGGCAGCAAATTCTGAGTCTCGAGCTGCTGGCGTTCAACTTCCACGAGTCGCTCGACATCGCGCCGCTCTTCAAGGAAGCCAACAGACGCATCCCCCCGGACGACAGCCCGGCAGGCAAGGAATTACGAGGACGACTCGAATCGGTTGCGCTGCAGGTCATCGAGCATCAGCTCACAGCGTTGTCAGACGTCGGGAGCGTCGAACGCGGCGATGCACTGCCCGACAAA
>CAWFTF010000016.1:0-221956 GCA_963818645.1 uncultured Acidobacteriota bacterium
CGTCAGTCAACGCAATTTGAGCAGAGGACGCCGATGACGTATCACCTCAACGAAGTCTCGACCGTGGCCATCGATCCAGTCGTCGAGACGCTCGTCGATCAGGCACTCGCGGCACAGCGCGAGATCGAGAACTGGAGCGAGCAGCGGATCGACATGCTCCTGCACGCGCTGGCCGATGCCGTTGCCGGCCACGCTCACCATCTGGCAGTCGCCACGGTCGCCGAGACCGGAATGGGAAATGTTCGCGACAAGACGGTCAAGAACTCCCTGGCCAGCGTAGGGGTCTACCGGCAGCTGGCCGGCCAGATCGGGCTGGGCGAAATCGGCTTCGACCGCGACCGTCGAGTCGCCGAAATCGCGAGCCCCGTTGGCGTCATCGTTGGACTGGTGCCCGCGACCCACCCAGTGGCTACGTTCATCTTCAAGTCGCTCATCGCGATCAAGGGTCGCAACGCCATCATTTTCAGCCCAAGTCGCCGGGCGCAGCAGGTATCGCAAGAGGTTGGCCGGCTCATTCAGAAGGAGCTCATCGCACACGGCGCCCCCGTCAGCCTCGTGCAGTGGATCGGAACAGAAAGTACCCGAGAAACCACGGCTGCCTTGATGAGTCATCGGCACGTCGCGCTTGTGCTGGCAACCGGCGGTCGGGCCATGGTCAAGGCCGCTTATCGGTCGGGTACACCGGCGATCGGTGTGGGGCCAGGAAACGCTCCGGCGCTGATCAGCACCGACGCAGACATCCGACAGGCGGCACGCAGCATCGTGATGAGCAAGTCGTTTGACAACGGGTTGATTTGCGGCGCGGAAAACCACCTGGTCGTCGAAGGCTCTGCCCGCGCGCGGCTGGTCGACGAATTGATTCACAACGGCGCGGCGCTTCTGACTGAATCGGAGAGTACGCGCTTTCGAGACGCGGCGGTGAACCCCGAGACGCATCGGCTGATGTCGTCAATCGCCGGCCACGACGCGGCGACACTCGCGAGGTTGGCTTCCATCGAGCGGCCCTACGACATCCAGCTGCTGGTTATTCCGACCGAGTCAGTGGATTCCGAGAATTACCTCGCTGCCGAGAAGCTCGCTCCGGTCGTGAGCCTATTCACGGTCGCCGACATGGACGAGGGAATACGAGTGTGTCGGGCGTTGCTCTACATCGACGGCACCGGCCACACCGCGATCATCCATACACGCCAGGCGGGTCTCACGCAGCGCTTCACGACAGCGATGCCAGTCAGCCGCGTCCTGGTGAACTCCCCTGCCACTCAAGGCCTGATGGGTCTAACGACCGGCCTTATCCCGTCGATGACCCTGGGGTGCGGAACCTGGGGAGGCACGTCTACCACCAATAGCGTGTCATTCAGAGATCTGTTGAACATCAAGCGCGTCGCTTACTGCACACCCGAATACGCGTGAGGACGTGTGACGCGCCGAGGAGAGTCGTCATGATCAATTCCGGGCGCTCGGAATGAGCGGGCGCGTCAGAATCTGAACACGAACCCCAGCGAGCCCCGCGTGAAGTCGAGGTCCCCTGGCCCCTCTTCGAGCTGGACGCCGAGGACCTCCAGGGAATCGAACGTCCGGAAGTAGCGAATATCGCCGCGGATGCCGGCGCGCGATCCGAAGAACAGCAGCACACCGCCACCAAAGTCCCACGACACCTTGTTCTCGCCCGCGAACAGGGTGTCGAACGCCTCGCCCGCAGGGTGCATCAGTCCGATGCCAACTAAGCCGTAGGGTCGAATACCAAACCCTTTCTGCCCACCGAAGGGGATGCCCAGCAGAAGATTGCCGGTCGCGGTGAACACGCTGCTTCCGCCGAGGTCGGTCTTGCCGAAGAAATCGGGACTGTATCCGAAGTCTCCCTCGAAACCGAAGACACCGGCGCCCATCCATGCGAAGCTGGCGCCCCAGTTGAAGCGGCTCGCGTCAACCGAGTCGCCAAACTCGGCGCCGCTGTCGCCGCCGAAGTTGACGCCGATGAACGGAATGATGAGGCCATCGGCCCTTGCCGTGCCGGCGAAGGACACGGAAAGCAGAGCGGCCATGACGAGTGTTCGACAGTTGCGTGCGGACAGGCAGTTGAAAGTCATGCCGGACACTGTGCATGCTTTGTGCCGCGGGTCGTTTCGTGCGCTTCAGCAATGCGGAGTAATGCCGCACCCTCGGCTCACCCCGATCGGCCGCGCCTCGCGTCGCGGAATGTCGTGACCTCGAGCGCCGCTCCACCGCTCGCCGCTCATCTGCTCTTCCCATACTATTGAGACGGGCGACGCACGTACGGTGTGACGCTGCAGTCCCGTCTGCTGTTCGCGAGCTCGCCTGGTCTTCAGATCGCGCGGTCAGTGGGTTTAACTCGATTCACCGGGTAACAGCTGAGGCGCATTCAACTGGCGTGCGAGACATACCAGCTTGTCCAGGTTGTGGATGACGCAAATGGAAACGCACGAGATCGTGAGGTTGCATTGGGCTATGACGACAGTCCTCGTGACGTGCCAGCACGTCGCATACGGAAGACCTCGACACGAATGATCCTCACGTGGCGCACGCTCGTTGTCGTCTGGATCCTTATCGCAATTACACCTCTGCAGGCTCGCAGCGGCGATGACCCAGTCGCTCAGCCAGCCGCGCAGCAGCGGCCGCGGATCGGCGTGGCATTCGGTGGGGGAAGCGCACGTGGTCTTGCGCACGTCGGAGTCGTGCGCTGGTTCGAAGAGCACCGCATTCCGATTGACCTGATCGCTGGAACCAGCATGGGTGGGCTCATCGGCGGAGGCGTGGCGGCAGGCATGACCTCCGGCGAGCTGGCCGCGATGCTGGAAGGTGTGAACTGGGACGAGATGTTCGGCTTCTCGCCGTTTCGGTACAAGAACGTGCGCCGCAAGGAGGACGCGCGCGCGTATCCCTCACGGATCGAGCTCGGCATCAAGAGCGGCCTCGCCCTTCCCATTGCGCTCAACAACGGCCAGCAGGTCGACTTCCTGCTGGCGCGCATCGCAGGTGCGTACGGCAGCGTCTCGAGCTTCGACGAGCTGCCCACGCCCTTCCGCGCGATCTCGGTCGATCTCGTCACGGCACAACAGGTCGTCCTGGACAACGGCTCGCTCGCCTCGGCCTTGCGCGCCACGATGTCACTTCCGGGGATCTTTCCGCCGGTCGAGCGCGACGGAAAGGTGCTCGTCGACGGCGGCGCGATGAACAACGTGCCGGCCGATGTCGTGCGAGGCATGGGTGCCGACGTCGTCATCGCCATCAACGTCGGGTACATGGGAGACACGCGCACGGTCAGTCGTTCGATCCTGGGGCTGATGAACCAGACGATCGACGTCATGATGCAGGCCAGGACTCGTACTTCCATGACAGCGGCCGACATCGTCATCAATCCACCCCTCCAAGGTTTCGCGAGCCTCGACTGGAGACGGAGCCCAGAGCTTGCGGCGGAAGGATACCGGGCGGCCGAAGCGATGAAAGACCGCCTGCTCCCCCTTGCGGTCGATGAGAGCCAATGGACGGCCTATCTCGAGGCCCGTCGCGCGCGCCGGAAGACAGCGTGGCCGGCGCCACAGTTCGTATCGGTGGTCGGCGCGGTGCCGTCCGACCGCGCGCGCATGGAGTCCCTGCTTGCTCCTTTTGTCGGAGAGCAGACGCTCGACGTGCAGAAGCTCGAGACGACGCTCGAGACTTTTGCCGGACTGGATCGATACGAAACCGTGGGGTGGGAACTTGACGAAAACGGCGGACGCCCCGGGCTCCGGGTGGAGGCCCGACCGAAATCCCATGCGCCTCCGTTTTTGATGCTGGGTGTCAGCCTGCAAAACACGACAACCGACGAGTTCGCGTTTCAGCTCTCCGCGCGGTACTTGGCCTTCGACGTGTTCGGGTCCGGCTCGGAGCTGAGAATGGACGGGACGGCTGGCGCTGAGCCCAGTGTCTTCGCCGAGCTCTATCGACCGTTCGGACGAACGCCGCTCTTTGTCGTGGGCACGGCAGGGGCACGCCGCGAGACCTTGAGCTTCGTGAGCGAAGATATTGTGACGGCACGGTACAACGAAGACAGGGTCGGTGTCGGACTTGCGGTGGGTGCGAACCTCGGACGCGACAGCGACGTGCGGCTCGGCGTGTGGATGGGAGACCTGAGCGCGAACGTCCAGGCTGGCAATCCCGGCCTCCCGGCGCTCAACGGACGTGAGAACCGTGCGCGGCTCGCCTGGCGCTTCGACGGACAGGACAGCACAGTCGCACCATCGAGCGGCATCCGCGCAACGGCCAGGCTCGATCACATTCTCGAGTCGCCGGATGTGCCTCCTGAATTCATCACGGATCGCTCGAACGACGATGTCACACAGTTCGAGCTTCGCAGCTCTGTCTTCTGGTCCGTGCTGCGTCGCGATCGCGTGTTCCTGGCGGGCGGCACGGGCACCACATGGGGACACCCGTTCCCGACCGAACAGTTTCAGCTTGGGGCACCGCTCCGGCTCGGCGCCTATGACAACGGTGAGTTTCGAGGAGACCACTACGCCGTCGTAACCGCAGGCTATCTGCGGGCCGTCAGTCGCCTGCCGGACTTTCTGGGGGGCTCGATCTATCTGGGCGGCTGGCTGGAAAACGGCTCGGCCTTCGACGATATCGACAGTGCGAAGTTTCACTCGAACGCAAGCGTTGGTGCGCTGGCTGACACCATCCTTGGTCCGGTGATAGTCGGTACCAGCTTCGATTTCCAGGGAGCGTGGCGATATTACATCGGCATCGGCCGTCTGTTCTGATTGCGGCCAACGAGCACCCTCAGAACATCTGGCCGATGGAGAAGTGCCACTGCGGACTTGCGCGCCCGGAGCCCGGCACGGGGTAGCCGACGTCGATGCGGACGGGCGCCAGCGGTGTCGTGATGCGGAGGCCGAACCCGACCCCGACCTCGAGATCCGAGATCGAAAAGCCTGCGCGTTCGGCAAACGTGTTGCCGGCGTCGGCGAAGAGCACGCCTTTCACAATCCGGAAGATAGGAAATCGGATCTCCTCGTTGAACACCACCAGTCGTGTTCCGCCGAGCGGGACGCCGAATGCGTTGTACGCCGAAAGCTCGTCCTGCTTGTAGCCGCGCACGGTCTGAGTACCGCCGGCCTTGAAGAAGACGTCGAACACGGTCAGCGGCGGAGTGCCGCCATGCGGCTGGAGATGTCCCCACCGGGCATTCGTCGCGAGCACCACTGGGCCGACTGGCTGATAGTACGAGCCGCGAATCAACGTCCGCAGGTAGTCGAAATCCGAGCCGACCGCTTGGAGCCCCCATTGGAGGCTCGTCGAGTAGAACCACCCGCGGGTGGGGTCGAACACGCTGTTGCGCCGATCAAGGACGGCGGTCGCGTTGATTGACGCAAGGAGGCCATCGAAGTCGATCGGCCTGGCCGGCAGATCGGGGAGCTCGAACGACACGGCACGACCCGAGACGCTGTATCCCCATGCCAGATCCAGCCAGCCACGAGGCCGCCAGCGCTGTTCGAGCGTGAGATTGGTCTCATCCTCAGAGTACAGGGTGCCCGCAGAGCTTGTCTGGTTCTCGGTGCGTGCTGTGAGTGAAACGTTCGTGCGAAGCGGCAGCGACGCCAGGCGCGGCATCGAAAACAGACCACGGACACTCGCCACATCCGAGTCGACGCGCGCGCCAAGCCCCAGGGTCATGCCCCGGCCAAGGAAATTTCGATCGCGAAGATCCGCGGCGACGCCGACAGCGCCCAGGTTTTCGTCGAGCGCTGCCTCGTACTCGCTGGACAACGCAATGCCGTATCGCAGGAGATATTTGCGGGCTTCCTGCACCTCGACCACTGCGTCGACCGCGACCGTCTCCTTTGAAGACATGGACGGCACGGGCTCGAATCGCACTGTGGCGGCGCGGAAGGTTCCGAGGCCGTACAAACGTCGTTCGGTCTCGGCCGCTTCGGACTGTCCGGCAGCCTCGCCGGATGTGATCGTGACCGCGCGATCGACCATGGAGTCGCTCGTGCTTTGCGCGCCTTCGACGCGAACACCGCGAACGACGTACAGCGGTCCTTCGGTCACGGTGAAGCTCAGATCTACACGTCCGTCGCGCTCTGCCACGCGCGTGGCTGCCTCGACGCGCGCATCGCGATAACCGCGGTCGCGGTAGTAGCGCTCGAGTCGAACTCGTGCCGCACGCTCGGCGCCCTCCGCAAACGGTGAGCCGATCGCGAGACCGAGCGCGGCCTGTGCGCCTTGCTGGCGCACGGCCGACACGCCGGCGACCTCGAGCGTCTCGACGTGGGCGAGCGGTCCCTCCGAGATGAGAACAGGCAACGTCGCGCGATCGCCGTCGAGGAGGGGGTCGCCCACTGCAGCCGTCGCCGCCAGGTAACCTCTCGAGGCATATTCGGCGACGATTTCCTCGACCAGCGGAGTGGGATCGTTCCAGACCGACGCTGCCAACGCGCCCTCACTCGCAAGCGTCTGCAGTGCGCTCGTGGAAATCGCCCGGTTCCCCTCGAAGGTGAGTTGCCTGATTGTGATCCTCGCGCCTGGAGTGACGTGCACCACGGCGCGCTGAACGCCCGACCGTGAGTCGTCCAACGTGACGTCGACGTTCGGGCGAAGATAACCCTCCTGACTCAAGTAAGCGCGCGTCGCGCTTTCCAGGTCCTGGGCAAGGAGCTCCGGCAGGACGGCGTCGTTCCACGCGCTCTTCAGGATCTCCGCGAGCCTCTCGGACGACGGATAACCAATCACTTCGAGCTCGGTGCGCGGACCGCGGAGGATGCGATAGTCGAGCGTGACCTCGCGTCGCTTCGACGTGGCGTCGCCCACCTTCCTCGTCGGCGTCACGTGGACGGCGTAGTAGCCGCGGTCGTAGTACAGGCGTTGGACGCGATCGCGATCACGCGACCACTCGTGAAAATCAAAGCGGTCACCCTCGCGGAGCTCGAGAGCATCGCGCACGTCCGATGGACTGAATCCTGGATCACCGCTCACCGTGATCCCAGCCACGACATCAGGCACTTTCTCGACTCGAACAACGGCGGGCCGGAGCGAGGAGCCCGGCCCGAAGGTGATTTCCTGTCGGAATTCCACGGTGTTCTCCTCGCCTTCGGTCGAGGACAGTCGCACCTGGTAGCCCGGTCGTGGGCGATAGATGATGACCCACGTCAACTCGCTGTCATCCAGATTCTCCGAGAGCACCAGCTCGAAGGGCTGGCCGAAGCGTTTTGAAACCGTCAGCCGGGTCGAGGGTTCGACATCGCTCGACACGAGCTCGAGATCATCGCTGCTGCCGACACGCACCGAGTCGAGCCCCACAAACTGCCCCGCAAACCCCAGCACATCGCCGGAGACGGCGCCGACTGCGAACGCGTCGTTGTTCGCCGTTTCACCCGTGAGGCCAGCGGTCTGGCCTGTCACCACCAGCGATTGGAGATCGCGGTCGCTCAACGGAGGATTGGAGCTCAGGCTCGTTTCAATCGCATCGGCGGGTCCGGACAGCCTGACCGTGACGTCGTAGTCGCCGATTCGAGTCTCACCAAAGACGTTCAGTCGCGGCACCAGACCCTGCTCGGGCGTAAACACGATGGCGCTCTCCCTCAGTCGATACGACCTCCCACTGACTCGAATGCGGCCGTCGTCCACGATGGCGATCGAGCCGGCCAGTGCGGCGTCCGACATCGTGCCGGTCAGGCGCAGATCCGGAACCATATCGACGTTGCCGACGCTGTTCTCGAGCGTCAGCGGACCGTTGGACTGGAGCGTGACGTCGAGCGTCGTCTCGCCCAGCCACTGCGGCAGCGCTCGTCGCGTGTCGCTCGACGCTCGTGTCAACGCCGCCACGATGCGGACCATCGCGGTCGCGGGTTCTTTGTACGGATCGGCCGTGATCGTCGCGGTGCCCGACAGTGCGGCTCGCCCGCTCTCATTGCGCCAGGTCAGATCGGCATCGAGCTCGCTTCTCAGCCCGCGGGGGATCTCCAGAAACACGTTCCTCGCGGTGATGGTCAGCGGTGATGCCTGCGCGGTTCCGCGTCGAGTGATCGTCCCGTTGAGCGAGACGTCGCCACCATTGACCTGGCCGTGAAGCGCTGAGGCTGCGATGGTCTCTCCGGTGACCTCGAGCCGACCGGTCCATCCCGCGAGTGACATTCGTCCCTCCGGCAGGATGAGGCGTGCGTCCGTGAGATCGATCGTCCCCTCGTACTGCGGGCTGTCGATCGGTCCGGCAATCCGGATGTCGAATGCCGCCTGGCCGGCGCCGCCCGCTGGCAGAAAGACGTCCGCGAGCCCGAGAGACGTCGTGCCGCTGACACGCATGTCGCTGTGGTTCCGGGGGCCGAGTCCGATCGTTCCGGAGGCGGCCAGCGCGCCCGAAGGCAATTTCCAGTCGAACTGCTCGATGTGTATCTGGCCTTTCTCGAGGCGCAGCCTGGTTGGCGCCTGCTGCGCAATCGGAACCTGCCCTGCCGAGATGGTCAACGTTGTCGCGACGATCGTTCCGTCGACCGCGTTGAGGTCGAATGCGGTCGCGCGCAGGTCCAGCGCCAGGCGTACTTCTCCAGAGAGAGTCCGCGCACGCGTCGGCCGACTGCCCGCGCGCTCGGGAGCTTTCTGCTCCAGGTTCGTCAACTGTGCGAACGCATCGCCGGAAATCGACGCGAGATCGGCGCCACCGCGAATGCTCAAGTCCACCTTGAGCGGACCTTCGGCGCTCAATCGGTCTCGGGATGCTGGCGGTAAGTACTTGAGGACATCCTCGACACGGCCGTCGAGGCTTACCGCGATGCCTTCAGCGGGAGTGTCTCGAGCCGCTCCCCACGATCCGGCTGCGCGAACCGACAACTCCCCTAGTCTGATCTGCACCGGCTCGAGGAGCGAAAGCCGGCTCCCCTCGAGGCTGAGACGCGCAGGCTGAACGAGCGAGAGGGGCTGGCCACGCATCTGTCCGTCCAGCGCCCGCACCTCCATCGTCACGTTCGAGAGTGACGGTGTGTCGAGATTCCCGCTCGCCCGACCTGACGCCGACAGCGCCGCTGTGCTGCCCGCCACGGTCTCCGGGTTCACGCCCAGAAGCGTCAGGGCTTGAACAACATCGGCGTTATTCAGCGTCACTTGTGCGGTCCAGGGCCGCGGCGATTGGAGCGTGACAGATCCACTCGCCTCCGCGCCGAAACGCGGAGCTCCCAGGTCGACGCTCTATTTGCCCCTGCGCTGCGTGCGCTCGCGCGACCACCGCGCCAGCGTCGCGACCGCTCAGCCGCACTGAATCAGCGGTGAGCGACACTTCTCCCGATGGCCGTAGCACCGAGCCTTCCAGACGCATGTCAACCGACACGCTCTCCAGGTCGGCGTCAGCCACTGAGGGGTCGTCGCTTGCAGGTGACCACAGTCGCCGGAGCGTCACACGCAAACCGCGTCCCTCGACCGTTGTCGACAAGGCGCGCTCGCGGATGTTGTAGCGGCCGTCAACGCGCAGTTGACCGTTGCGTTGAGACAGACGCAGGTCGTGCACTAGTAATTCGTCGTCCACGACCTCGACGTCACCGGCCAGGCTTTCGAAGTGGAGGCCGTTGGCCATCAACTCCTCACCCGTCAGTCGCGCCGACACGCGGGGCCGATCGAGCCGGCCGCTCCACGATCCTTTGGCCGCGATCGATCCCGTGGGGCGCCACTCGGCCGGGACGATCGGCGCCAGCCTGCCGGGCTCGTCGATCCGCACGTCGAACTCTCCTGTGCTCTCCATACGTGCGAAGCCAATCGATCCTCGCATCTCCAGGTGCGCGGCGGCCGTGTCAACGGCCAGTGGCTTCAACACTATTTGCCTCCGGTCCGCGTGCAGCGCTCCTGCCACCCGAATCGCGTCCACATCGCCAGCCGACACATCGCTTGCAGAGACGAGGAGATCCACGACGGGCTCGCCGATCGACCCGGCGACAGTTCCGCGGGCTGTGACCTGTCCGGACCGCACAACGTCCACAACGGCCGGTACAGGAATCACCGACTCGCGAAGCTGCCGCAAGACGGCGGCGATGTCCTGTGAACTGACGTCGACAACTCCGTACAGCGTCGACCGGCGAAGGTCGGCTTCATGCAGCACCGTTGTCAGACGAAGTTCCGCAAGGGTTTCGCCGGCGAGGGCCTGGCGGTACTGCAGCGTCCACCTCCCCGCCTTGGCCCGCGACCGTCAAGGAGTTCCCTTCCGGTCGAGGCAAGTTGACGTGAAGGTCCCCGGCCAGCGTACCGATCGCCGGTCTCGGCCCGGGCCACGACAGGTTGGCGGTTCCCGAAACCGGAAGCGCTGGCAATCTCGAAGGATCGAGGTTGAGCCGCGAGGCCAATGCGCGCAGCCGTGGCAGACTCCACTCACCAGCGAGCAGGCTTCGCCCGTCGCCATCGCGAAGCGCGACGCGGCCTCGCCCATTGAAGACACCCTCGACAGATCGCAGCGCACATGTTTCGATGACGATCGAGTCGACGGAAGCGTGGCCGGTTGCGTCGAGCCGCCCGTCTGACAGAGCGCCCACTGCGAATTCGCGCGCCCTCAAATCGAAGGTCAGGCGTGGGTCTGTGAGCGGGCCAGCGATCGATCCGGACAACTCGACTCGGCCACGACTGGGAGGGGAGCGGTCCCACCACTTTCGCAGCTCACTCAGGTCGATCGTGCTGCGGTATTTCAGATCGTAGCCGCCGCTCTCGCCAAACATGAGCGCGCCGTCGAGTCGAAGATCGCCGCTATTGGATTCGGCGACGAGCGATCGAATGACCAGCGTCTCGCTGCCGATCGTCACATCTGTCGGTTACACGGTCGAGCACCCCTGCGACACCTTCGGCTTCCAATCGGATGCCGCGGTCGGCGTGGATCTCGCCGACCAGCCGCCCCTGCACGTCACCCCGCAACGACGCGGACAGTCCCTGCACCGTGAGGCGAAGCGACGAGGCCGTCGACACCGTCGCCTCGAGATTGACGACGTCGAGACGGCCCACAGTGATGACTGGGCGTGAGTCGGTGCGCGTCGTGTGCGGCACACGCGAGGTCGGCATGCGGCCTCCAGCGATCCACGACACGCTGGGATCGACGATCTCGATCCGATCGAACGCGAGGGCGCCACGAAGGGCGGCCGTGGCAAGGTCCAGGTTCACGCGCTTGGCAACGACGGTTGCTGACTCCGGCACGGCGCGGGTGGCAAGCCTGACGTCATGCAGCGTGAACGACAACGATCTCAATGCGAACTCGACACGGCCCGCGCTGAAGTCGATGTCGTAGCGATCGCTCAACAAGACGGCGATGCGATCGACCAGGTATCGCGTCGACCACGGAAGGACCAGGACGAACAGCGACACGAGGACAGCCAGCCCGCTCACCGTCCACACGATCCATCGTTGTGCGCGCGAAAGAAATCTCATGAGGTGCCGCTTGGGTCGAGCGTACCGGCGAGTCCAGCCTCCGTCTCGTTCAGCTTACTGCCCGGCGCGATCGATAGTGCACCCACGAATATTCGTGGTCGCCGGAGCGCGCAATCGACGTACCAGCACCGACCCAGCGATCAAGCGCAGCCGCAGCGAATATGATCGACTGAGCCATGCAAACGCTGAAGAACCTCGTCGTCTCTATGGGCGCTCTTGCCATTCTTGCCGCGCTCGCCAGCACCGTCGCGCTCGCACAGAACAACGTCGACACAGTCGTCACGAACGGCAAGATTCTCACGGTCGACGCGGGCTTCAGCGTCGTCCAGGCTCTGGCCATTCGCGACGGGCGCATCGTCGCGCGCGGCACGAGCCAGGAAGTCGCACGCTTCGTGGGTCCCAATACGCGGGTCATCGACGTCGCCGGTGCAACCGTGATCCCTGGCCTCATCGACAACCACTTTCACTTCACGCGCGGCGCCGACACCTGGCACCAGCAATCGCGCTTCGAGGGTGTTGACTCGCGCCGCGAAGCCCTGCGCATTCTCGCGGCCAAGGCGGCGAGCCTGTCACCCGGCGAGTGGATCATGGTGCAGGGCGGGTGGACGCCGCGACAGTTCGCCGACGCACCGGGCGGATTCACGCTCGAGGAACTCGACGGCGTGGCGCCGAAGAATCCGCTGTTCGTTCAGGAGGGCTATAGCGTCGTCTACGCGAACACCCTCGCGCTCAAAGCCGTCGGATTGAATCCGGCCGACGGCGCGCGCCGCAACGCGCAGGGCCTCGTGTCGTTCCAGCCGCCGATGGCGCTGTACGACGCCATGCCCAAGACATCAGCTGCACAACGCGAGCAGAACCTCACGGACTTCATGCGCGCGCTGAATGCGGTCGGGCTCACAGGCGTCTACAGCCTGGGCCAATCGGATTTCCTGGCCGCGCGTGCCGCCAAGGGCCCGTTGCCGATTCGACTGTGGGAGACGTTGCCGTTCAATGCAACGGACCCGGCGTCGGCCACCAAGGCCGCGGCGCTGATCGAGAGTAGCAAGCCGAACCAGTTCGACGGCCAGTTCGGCATCTTCGGTCTCGGTGAAGTGCTCTACGGGCCGTTCTTCGATCTCGCTCCTCGGAAGGAGCCGTGGCCCGCTGCGATCATGAACGAGTACGGCAAGCTCGCAAGCGCCGCAGCGCGTGGCGGCTGGCACGTCCATCAGCACGTGATCAACAACAACGCCGTGACGGACATGCTCGATACGCTGGAGCAGGTGAACAAGACCCAGCGCATCGATCGTCTGCGCTGGACGATGGGCCACGTCTACGACATCTCGCCGGCCAACATCGCGCGCGCGAAAGCGCTCGGCATGACGCTGGGCGTGCACGGCGCCGCGATGCAGGCTGGCGCACACATGCCACTGAGACAGATTGCCGACAGCGGCATCGTGTTCGGTCTGGGCACGGACGCCACGATCGTCTCGCATTACTCCCCGTTCGTCACGCTGGGTTGGGTCGTCAGCGGGCTCGACGTCGGCGGCAATCGCGTGCTCGACGAAACGCTGACGCGCGAGGAAGCACTCATCGCGCACACACGCTCGAACGCGTATCTCTTTTTTCAGGAGAGCGCTCTCGGCTCGCTCGAAGTCGGCAAGCAGGCCGACCTCGTCGTGCTCGATCGCGACTACATGACCGTGCCTGCCGCTGAGATCAAGCGCATTCGATCGACGCTGACGATGGTGGGCGGCCGAGTGGTGTTCGGCGCCGAGAAGTAGGCGCTACAAACTGGAGCCCGATCCTCGCCATCCCACCTACATTCGCAAGGCGTATGGCCACGGATGCCGGCTGATCACGGAATAGTCTCCGGATCCTGGGCTGCTTGCGCGTTGGCGATGAACGTTCGCATCGCCGCCGATTCCTCGGCGGTGAACTTCAACCGGTACGACAGGTACACGTTGTAGTTCGCCTGCATGATGCCGTTCCGCGCGTGCTCTCGCGCCGGCAGCAGAACGTGCCCCAGTTCATGCGCGATCACGAGCCCAAGCGCGTCGCCATGCGCTACCGCCTGATGATCCACAGACGGGCCGACGCGTTGCCAGAATACGTATACACGCCGAGCGTCGCTATTCGCCTGCGCGAGCGCCTTACGATCGACGTGTTCCTTCTTGATGAAGCGGTCCGCCACTGCACCTCCCAGCAGCACCACGTGGACCGTGAGCTGACGGGCACACCGATCGTGGCCGGGATCCGCCGACGACTCGACCCGCAGGCCGGCGGCGTCGAAGATGTGCGCCAACTCGTCCCGCGCACCCGCGATGGTTTCGGGCAACACCGCCCCAAGGTTTTCGATGTGGACGAAGACCGTTGGCCGGTCGTCCGCGCGCTCCTTCCCTTCGGTTGTGAGTGCTGTCGCCACGATGACCAGCGAAATTGCTACGGTAATCTTCGTTTCTGCCACGTCCGTTCGCCCTCCGCTCGTGGAGGCGGGAACGGCCGCCGAAGAACCGCATCGGACCAGCTAGGTGGGTGCGTGGCGTAAGATCGCGGGCATTACGGAAGATTCCCCCGACGTCACCAGACTCCTGCACGCGTGGCGGAACGGCGATGACGGCGCGCTCGGGCGCCTGCTGCCGATGGTCGAGGCCGAGCTTCGCCAGATCGCCCGGCGCTGCATGCGTGGGGAGCGCGCCGGCCATAGTCTGCAGGCCACCGCATTGGTCAATGAGGCGTACATGCGCCTTGTAGACGCCCAACGCGTGCAGTGGCAGGACCGCTCGCACTTTCTCGCGATGTCGGCTCGCCTGATGCGACGGATCCTGGTGGACCACGCGCGCGCGCGCCTGTATCAGAAGCGTGGCGGCGGAGCGCAGCGAGTCACGTTGATTGACGACCTGGGCGGGTCGGACGAACGGCCGCACGACCTGGTTGCGCTCGACGATGCCCTCGAGGCCCTGGCGCGTGTCAACGAACGGAAGGCTCAGGTCGTCGAACTGCGGTTCTTTGGTGGTCTCACGGTCGAAGAGACGGCGCACGTCCTTGCCGTGTCGACGGACACCGTGTTACGAGACTGGAAGCTGGCCAAGGCCTGGCTGTTGCGTGAGCTTCGCGGTAGCGACGAGTAGGCCGGTGATATTCTCTGGCGAGAGCAGACAGGGATGGCCGCTCCACCAGACGCGAACGAACGCTGGGATCGCGTGTCCCGACTGTACCACGCCGCCTTAGCTCTGAACCCTTCGCAACGAGCAGCCTTCCTGGCGGAGGCGTGCGGCACCGACGAGACACTGCATCGGGAACTGGCGTCGCTCGTCGCGCAGTCCGGCGTCGACGCATTCCTCGAGTCGGGTGCTGTCGCGGGTGATTCCGCCTCCCCAACCGTAACATCTGCCGACGCCATCATCGGTCGTGACATTGGTGCGTATCGTGTCCTGAGTGCGCTCGGCGCCGGCGGAATGGGCGTCGTGTATAGAGCGCTCGACACGAAATTCAACCGGACGGTCGCGATCAAGTTCCTGTCCGACACGATAGCGGACACAGAAGGCCGGCGCCGGTTCCTGCGTGAGGCGCAAACCGCTTCCTCGCTGAATCACCCGCACATTCTGACGGTCCACGACATCGGCGAACTTGACGACCGTCAGTACCTCGTGACCGAGTTCGTGGACGGCGGAACGCTACGCGAGTGGCGGAACGCCGCCGAGCGCTCGTGGCAGGAGGTCGCAGATCTGCTGCTCGGCGTCGCCGACGCGCTGGCCATCGCGCACGAGGCCGGTATCGTGCACCGTGACCTCAAGCCGGAGAACATTCTCGTTTCCAGAAGTGGCTACGCCAAGCTCGCGGACTTCGGTCTCGCCAAGGTGCGACCATCGGGTAACGCGAGCATGGCCGAGACACTTTCGTCCACGGCGACGAGGCCGGGCGCCATTCTCGGCACCATTGGGTATATGTCGCCCGAGCAGCTCGTAGGCGGCGCCGCTGACGGACGCAGCGACATCTTCGCTTTCGGTGTGGTCCTTCACGAGATGCTGAGCGGCCGACGACCGTTTGCGGCGGCGAACAGCCTCGAGGAGCTTCAGCGAACGGTCCACGACACGCCCGATCCGCTGGCGGATACGGTCCCGCGGCCACTGCGTGACCTCGTGGAGCGCGCGATTCGAAAGCTCCCGCAGGACCGGTATTCGACCATGCGGGAACTGCTCGCCGATCTCCGGCGCGTAGCAAGGCCGAGCGCAGTGGATGGTGCGACGACGATGCCCGCACGCCGTGCCGGCCGGCGAGGCCTCCTCGCACTTGCGGCGGTGCTCGTCGCGGCGGTTGCGTCGGGAGTCGTAGTGTACCTCGGAGCCGGCCGCGTCGCGAGCGGGCCGCCGCCTATTCAGTCCATCGCAGTGCTGCCGTTCCAGAATCTCTCCGGTGATCCGAACCAGGAGTACTTCAGCGACGGGATGACCGAATCACTGATCGCGCGCCTCGCGCAGATTCACTCACTCGCGGTCACCTCGCGGACGTCGGCCATGCGCTTCAAGGACACGAAGCAATCGATTCCGGAGATTGGCCGCATGCTCGGCGTGGACGCCATCGTCGAAAGCTCGGTCCAGCGCTCGGGAAGCCGCGTACGGATCATCGCGCAGCTGATTCGTGCGTCCACGGACACACATCTCTGGGCCAAGGAGTTCAACGGGAGCACGAGCGATCTGCTGGAGCTCGAATCGAACGTGGCCACAGCGATCGCCGACGAGATTCGGGCCGAGGTCACGCCCATCGAGCGGCAGCGGCTCGTCAGGATGCCCAGGAAGATTGCGCCCGACGCGCAGGACGCGTACCTCCTCGGGCGTTATCAAGAATGGCGAAACGACGTCGCAAGCTACCAGCAGGCGATCGCGTCCTTTGAACGCGCGATTTCGATCCAGCCCGACTATGCCGAGGCCTACGCCGCTTCTGTCCATCGCGCTGCGCAACTACGGAACTGCGGTTGGACGGCCGGACTCCGAACGGATTCGCAGCGCAGCCTTCAAGGCGTTGGAACTCGATCCGGACCTGGCCGAAGCCCATGCCGCGGTGGGTAGCGGTCAGTACCGACGAGTGGCAGTGGGAGCGCGCCGAGCAGGAATTTCGTCGTGCCATGGATCTCAATCCGGAGAATCAGGACGCGTGCAACTGCTACGCCGACCTCCTGGCGATCCTCGGCCGGCACGCCGAAGCGGTTGAGCTGATGCAGCAGTCGGCCAAACGCAATCCGCTGCTGCCCGCATCGTTCGCCCTCCTCGGCCTGCGCCTGTATGAAGCGAGACGCTACGCGGAAGCCGAAGTGGCGCTTCGGCGGGCGCTCGACATGGAAGAGCGGAATATCGTCGCCAGCGCCTTTCTGGGCGCTGTGTATATGGCGACTGGCAGGGACGATGCCGCGGTTCGCCTCTACGACCGCCCTCCCCTGCGCGGCACGTCGTACCACGCGGTGGCGCTGGCAAGCGCCGCGCGCCGGAACGAGGCCATGGAGGTGCTGAAACGGGCCGAGCCGAAGGCGGGGCCATTCGACTATGGTGGCTTTGCGCGCGCCTATGCCATCCTCGGCGACAAGGACCGCGCGTTCGAGTGGCTGACGAAAGCGTTCGATACGCATGGGGCGTACATCGAAATGGCCAACGCCAGCCCGATGTTCGACGTGTTCAAGGGCGACCCGCGCTTCGATGCCCTGATCGCCCGTATGCACCTCCCGAAATGATCCGACCGCTGTTCTGCGCGTTCCTTCTGATGCCTTCGATCAGCTTCGCGCAAGCGACGCTCGCGGGCGTGGTGCGGGATTCGTCGAACGCCGTGCTCCCGGGTGTCACCATCGAGACGTCGAGCCCCGCGCTGATCGAAAAGACACGGACGGCGACGACCGACGGCACGGGCCAGTATCAGATCGTCGATCTGCGCCCCGGTACGTATGCGATCACCTTCTCGCTGTCCGGCTTCCGGACGATCCGGCGGGAAGGCGTCGAGATCAGCGGCGCGGGCGTGACCACGATCGACGTGGAGCTGAGCCTCGGTGGCCTCGCCGAGACGCTCACTGTCAGGGGTGAGACACCCGTTGTTGACGTGCAGAGTGCGCGACGTCAGGCGGTGCTCGCGGACACGGTCGTCAGCCAGCTTCCCGCGGCCCGCACCTATGGCGCGATCCTCGCGGCGATCCCCGCACTGCAGGGTGCCGGCGCGAACCCCGCGTTGGACACCAACACGAACTTCTTCTTCACGGTGCACGGCGGACCAGCCAACGAGGGGCGCGTGCAGTTGGCCGGCCTCGGTGTGGGCACGGCCATGAACGGCAACGCGACCAGTAACGCCATCGATACGGCGAACGCGAGAGAGATCCAGATTTCGATCTCGGGGGCGCTCGGGGAAGCCGAGGTCGGAGGACCGATTCTCAACGTCGTTCCGGCCACCGGCGGCAATGCCTTCCATGGGTCGGCGTTCGGGTCCGGCGCGGGCACGTGGGCGCAGGCGAATAATCTCGATAGTGAGCTCAGAGCGTCCGGCATCTCGGAGCCGGCGGCTTTGATCAAGCTGTGGGACGTCAGCTTCGCGATGGGCGGCCCGATCAGGAAAGACCGGCTCTGGTTCTTCGGCAACGTCCGCGACTTCGGCAATCACACGGGCGTCCAGAATCTCTATGCCAACAAGTACGCGGGTGACGCCGCACACTGGGACTACGCGCCCGATCCGAGCCTGAAGGCTCGCACGGCGACCTCGAAAACCATCGCCTCGATGCGCCTGACGACGCAGGCGACGCCGCGCAACACGTTCGGCTTCTACTACGACTACCAGTGGATCTGCGATCAGGCCTCGCTCAGCACCACCGACGGTTGCCGCCCGCGAGGCGCGGACTGGGTGCCTGGCACCATCTTCGGGGTCTGGTACCTCCCCCGAGGGCGCGACAAACTACTCGGACGGGCGCGACATCGTCTCACAGGCCACCTGGTCGTCACCGGTCACCAACAAGCTGCTGCTCGACGCAGGGTATGCCACCTACGCCAATCACTGGGGGTGGATGCCGCATCCTGGCGCCATCACGAATCTCGTCCAGATGACCACGCTCGTGCCGACGTTCCGGGTCTATCGCGGGATCGACAACATCTTCGACAACTCGCAGAATCCGAACACGTGGCGAGCCTCGGCGACCTACGTGACCGGTGCCCACAACGTGAAGGTCGGGTATCAGGGCGCGTATCACATCGAGGAGACGACCGACTTCGCCAACGATGCGCGTTACATCCTGACTGACCTCGGATTCAACACGCCCGGGCTGTACTCGGCCACCATCCGCATCGCGCCGTGGCAGAAGAGCAATCGCACCGAATATCACGCGGTCTACGCGCAGGACCAGTGGACCATCGGCCGCGTGACGCTGCAGGGCGCGCTGCGCTTCGATCGCGCCTGGAGCTGGTTTCCTGCCGCGCACAACGGTGCCCCTGAGACCTCGGTATGGAACGCCCAGCCCATCGCCTTCCCCGAGAGCAAGGGCGTCACGGGATACACCGACATCACGCCTCGCCTGGGTGTGGTGTACGACTTGTTTGGCCGTGGAAAGACTTCACTGAAGGTCAACGTCGGGGAGTACCTGCAGAGCGCCAGCAACCAGGAGAACTACACGGTCAGCAACCCCGCGCTCGACAACCGCAACGGCCGGCGGCCGCCGAACTTCCAGACGCCGCGTCGCGCACGTTCCTCGATCTCAACGGCAATCACGTGCCCGACTGCAACATGCTGCAGCAGGAGCCGAACGGCGAATGCCTCACGCCGCTCGGCAACTTCGCCAACCCGCAGACGCTCACGATCGTGAACCCGGACGTGCTCCATGGGTGGGGCGTGCGACCTCGCGACTGGCAGGTGGGCGTGTCGGTTCAACACGAGATCCTTCCGCGCACGTCGCTCGAAGTCGGCTATGCGCGTCGGTGGTTCAAGAACTTCTTCGTCACCGACAACATCAACCTCGCTGCCAGCGACTTCCAGCTGACGACGCTGACTGCGCCCACGAACGCGAAACTGCCGGACGGCGGAGGCTTTCCGGTGTCCTATTACTTTCCGAAGCCCGGCACGAACACGACGAGCATCCAGGATCGGTATACGTTCGCGAGCGACTACGGTGACTGGACGAACTACTGGCATGGCGTCGACGCCACGGTGCACGCGCGACTGCAACGCGGGTTGACCCTGCAGATCGGATCGAGCACCGGCCGCTCGGTGGCGGACAACTGCGACATCGTGGCGAAGGTGCCGGAACTGCTCAACAACGCCTTGACGAACCCGTCGTCGTTCATGGTCAGCAGATATCAACCCGCGGATTCGTGCCACAAAGTCGAGCTGTGGCAGACGCAGGTGCGAGGATTGGCGGCCTACACGATTCCGAAGATCGACGTGCTGGTGAGCAGCATCATCCGTTCACAGCCGAACGTGATGTTCGGCGTCGGCACGGGGACGCAGGCGGCACCCGAAGGCAACAGCACGGGACTGTCCGCGCTGTACGCCACGCCGCAAGCGCAGGCCAGGTCAACCTGCTACAGCCTGGAACGGTCTATGGCGAACGAATCAATCAGGTGGACATGCGGTTCGGCAAGATCCTGAACGTCGGCAGCACGCGGGCCAACATCGCCGTGGATCTGCTGAACCTGTTCAACGCCAATACGCCGACGTCGTACCAGCAGAACTACGGCGACGGCACCCAGTATCTGCAGCCGCTGACGATCCTGAACCCACGCTTCGCGCGTTTCAACGTAACGGTGGATTTCTAACGGGCGCAAGAGATCCGGCGTGCCAAGAAGCCACGTCAGGCGAAGAATGCTAATCTGCGCGTGATGTGCTCTTGAGAGCCCTCTCGGCTCGCTCGAAGTCGGCAAGCAGGCCGACCTCGTCGTGCTCGATCGTGACTACATGACCGTGCCTGCCGCGGAGATCAAGCGCATTCGGCCGACGCTGACGATGGTAGGCGGCCGAGTGGTGTTCGAAGACGCGCAGCGTTGAAAGGCGAAGCTGACGAGATCTATGGCGAAGATGAAAGCGTACGCGGACTTCGATGATTACCTCGAAAACCAGAGCGTCAAGAACCAGGAAATCATCCGGGCGCTGCGGAGGTTCGTGAAGCGCGTCGAGCCAGGGCTGCGCGAGGCGGTGAAGTGGGGAAACGGGTGCTGGATCGGCGGGAATGGACCGGTGGCGTACGTTCACTCTGATACCGGATATGTGCAATTCGGATTCTTCAACGGGTCGTCCTTGACGGATCCGAAGGGATTGCTCGAGGGCAAAGGGCAGTACGTGCGCCACATCAAGGTTCACGACCCGTCGGGAATCGACCGGCGAGTGTTTGCGGCGCTTCTCAAGGAAGCCGCTGGCTCGCGCTAGCTCAACGCATGGATTCAACGTCGTGGCCCCGCGTCGCGGTTGTGGGCGCCGGAGCCGTGGGTGGCTACTTCGGCGGCATGCTCGCGCGTGCCGGTGCCCACGTCACGTTGATCGGACGGCCCAGCCACGTGGACGTCTGGAAACGCGACGGGCTGGCTCTCGATAGCATCCACTTCCAGGAGCGCATTTCCGTCGAGGCATCAACCGACATTGCGGCATCCGCGGATGCGGAGTTGGTGCTCTTCAGTGTGAAGAGCTACGACACCGAAGAGACGGCACGACAGCTTTCTCGCCACGTCGGAAGCGATGCGCTGATTGTCAGCCTTCAGAACGGCGTCGACAACGTCGAGCGCATCAGAGCCTCGGCCGCGTTGGATCCGATCGCAGCGGTCGTGTACGTCGCGAGCTCGATGCCCGCACCGGGGCGCGTCACGCACGCCGGCCGCGGGGACCTCGTCATCGGAGACTTCCCGGGGCGCTCGGGCCCCGCACGTGACGCAGCGATCGCTCGCGTGGCGAGATGGTTCGAGACGACGGGCGTTCCATGTCGCGTCTCTCAGCATATCGACGCCGATCTCTGGACGAAGCTGATCGTCAATGCGGCCCTCAATGCCATCTCCGCCGTGGTGCAGGTCCCGTACGGCCGTCTCGTTGCAACTCCAGAGTCCCGTGAAACAGTCGGTCGGCTCGTGAACGAGTGCGTCGCAGTGGCGCGCGCCGACGGTGTGTCGATGCCGGACGTGGACTTCGTCGAGATCGTGTTGCGCTTCGCAGAAGACAACGGGCATGTCTATTCCTCGACCGCGCGAGACCTCGCTCGCGGCACGAGGACCGAGATCGACGCGCTCAACGGGTTCGTTGTCCGCCGCGGCACCTCGCGGGGAGTCCCGACGCCGGTTAATCAGTCACTCGTTGCGCTGGTGAAATTGCGCGAGGGGCTGCAGACGTAGCTGGTCCTTCGTCCGTAGGCCTTGGCACTTGGTCCGTCCCTGGTCCTTTGTCCCGAGTCACAGCTTCGGGCTCGTGTCCATCAGTCACTGGACCTTGAACAAAGAACCAAGGACCAAGGACCCGCGCTCTAGAAGCACACGCTCGCGGGCATAGAGACTCCGTCACGCTTTCGCCTCTGCATCGCGCTTTTGGGACGCTTCTCCAGCGTCGGACACCTCGACCCACTTCGGGTTAGGCGAGGCCTCGGCGTCGTAGTTGTCGTGCCAGTTCCACCACTTGTACGGCTCTGTTTGCGGGTATCCCTCGGGCGAGTCTTCCCATTTCTCCTGGCGTCCGAGCGCTGTGATGTCGAGGTAATTCCAGGTGCTTCCCATCTGCTCGTCGCCACGGCTGTTGATGAAATAGGTGCGAAATATATTTGCGCCGTCGCGGATGAAGGCGTTCGTGCCGTGCCACTCATCCACGCCGAAGTCGATGTCGAAACTGTCCCTGATGCTGTACCACGGCATCTTCCAGCCCATTCGTGCCTTGAGGCGGTCGATGTCGTTGTGCGGCGCGCGCGAGACGAACGCAAGCGTGGTGTCCCGCGCGTTCAGGTGGGCAACATGAGCGACCTGGTCGGCCACGAACGAGCAACCGCGGCACGCATGCTCGGGCCAGCCGTACACGCCGGGCTCGAAAAAGGCGCGGTAGACGATCAGCTGTCGCCGGCCGTCGAACAGGTCGAGCAGGCTCGCCTTGCCCTTCTGTCCGTCGAACTCATACGACTTTTCCACGGCCAGCCATGGCATCCGCCGACGCTCAGCAGCCAGCTCGTCGCGCGCGTGCGTCAGGGCCTTCTCTTTAACCAGAAGCTGCTGGCGTGCGGCCTCCCACTCTTGCGCTGACACGACCGGAGGTGTCTTGATGTTTTTGTCCATTGGCGCTCTCCTCGTTCTCGTTGTTCTTCCTTGAGAACAAGCTAGCTCCGCAAACGAAAGCCACGTGAGTGACAAGTGTGTCGGGATTCCAGTGCGAAGCTCCGCCGCACTCTTCGTTCGAACATTCCCGCGAAGCATCGACGCAAAACTGCGACCACTCGTCGAGCCCACCCGTAGTACCTCGGCTGGCGTAGACTGGCCGCGCCGATGCCGGCCGCGCTTCTGACGAATCGCTCCTTGTCCGAGCCACCGTCCGTCCTGATCGTGGGCGCAGGAATCGCGGGACTCGCGCTTGGCCGCGCCTTGCGTGCGCGCGGGATCTCCGCGGAGATCATCGAACGCACAACGGCATGGACACCGGCGGGAACCGGCATTTACCTCCCCGCCAACGGTGTGCGTGCGCTCCAGTCGTTGGGCATTGGCGATGCGGTGACGTCTCGATCGGTCTGTATGACTTATCAACGGATTCTGGACAACCGCGGGCGGCTCCTCGCCGAGGTCGACCTCGATGCGGTGTGGGGTGCGATCGGACCATGCGTCGGGATGCGACGCGCAGACTTGCACTCCATGCTCCTCGATGGAGCCCGCGGCGTGCCGCTTCGCCTCGGCACAACGGTCATAGCGTTAACCGAGTCGCACGACGCAGTAACTGTCGTCTTTAATGACGGCGTGCAGCGCGAGTACGACGTCGTCGTCGGCGCGGATGGCGTGCACTCGACGATCCGCCGACTCGCCTTCGAGAGTACGCCGCCGCACTATGTCGGTCAGGTCAGCTGGCGGTTTCTATCGGAACACACCCACGGCATCACGAATTGGACGGTGATGCTCGACCGCAGGCGCGCGTTTCTGACGGTACCCGTGCCTGGCGGCCTGTACTGCTACGCGGACCTCACGTGCGAGCGCATCGAGAGAGCCGAGAACGACATTACGTCCTTGCGTTCGCTGTTTCTGGATTTCGCTGCGCCGGTGGGCGCGGTCCTCGATCGGCTCGGGAACGCCGACGCCGTCCACTTCGCGCCAATCGAAGAGGTGACTGCGGAGCCCAGTGTGACAGGGCGGATCGTGCTCATCGGAGACGCCGCGCACTCGACCTCGCCCAACATGGCACAGGGCGCGTGCATGGCACTCGAGGATGCCCTCGTCCTCAGTGAGATGCTCGCCTCGGGCGGACGCGTCGGCGATCAACTGCTCGCGTTTTCGCAGAGGCGGCGGGCGCGAATCCGGTGGGTGCAGCAGCGCACGCATCGGCGGGATCGCGTCCGGTCGCTTCCTGCGTCCCTGAGAAACATCGCTCTGCGCTCGTCGGCAGCGCGCATGTATCGCAACGACTAT
Organism: uncultured Acidobacteriota bacterium; assembly: GCA_963818645.1. Classification (GTDB taxonomy): domain Bacteria; phylum Acidobacteriota; class Vicinamibacteria; order Vicinamibacterales; family UBA2999; genus Gp6-AA40. The sequence goes on from CAWFTF010000016.1 coordinate 23,949, forward strand.
CAACCGTTGTTCTCGGAACCGTAGATCCCCGAGTGGCCGTGTTCATCGGTTACGAGAGCGACGAGCCGCCGCACCCCGGCGCTATCGCTGTGGCGAGTGAGGCAGGTGCAGCGACATCAACACCACGTTCCCGTCGATAGCGCTGAACCAGTGCGGCGTGCCTTCGGGCACCATGATGAAGTCACCCTTCGCGACGCGGCGTGAGACCCCACCCTCGATGCCGCTCCCCGACAGGTTCGCTGTGTTCGTGCGGTTCTCGTTGGTCAGCTTGCCGCCTGTGACGAGCGTGGCCGACCCGTCGATGACGTAGAACAACTCGGCTTCGGTTTCGTGTACCGCCGCGTTGGCAACGGCGGCGCGGTACTCGAGGCTCACATTGTACGGCGCCAGCTGAATCATCGACTGCGCAAGCAAAGCCTGGTCGCCTTTGCGTTCGGCTTTCGCTTTTGCGATGAGCGCCGTCACGTCCGCTGCCGACACCATGGTTCGCGAAGCGGCGGCCGCGGCCGGCGCTGGCGGTTGTTGAGCGAATGCCGCAGACGCGGTCAGGATCACGACGAAACCAGCCATCAATACGCGCATGTAATCCTCCAGCCGGCGCATTGTAGCTGGTCGCACGTAGTCGCGTCTGGCCGGGAGTCAGCCTTCGCGACAGCGTAGAATCGATCCATGATCTCCTTTCGTGCCGCGGTCTCCGCCGCACTCGTCGCTTTCTTAGTGCTGTGCGGACCTTGGCTCTCGGCGCAGAGTCCAACCGATCTTGCCGGTGTGTGGACGATCAATCGCCAATTGAGCCAGTTTCCTAAGGAGGTCGGCTTCAGCGCCAGCTTCCTCCCGACGGAACCGCCGGCCGGCGGCGACCGCGCGGGACAGCGCCGCGGTGTCCAGAGCGAGACACAGGAAGGCGCGTCGCGTGTGCGCTTCCTCACCGACGAAGTGCGGCTTCCACCCGATCGACTGACCATCGACGTCACTCCGGCGCTCGTGACGATCACACCGGATCCGGGGGCGCCACGTACCGTTCAACCCGGCCGGCGCGATCAGGAGGTGAAGATCGGCCCGATCACGGCCATCACGAACGCGTCCTGGGAAGCGAACCGCCTGACGATTGCCTACGATACCGGTGGCGGCCGAGTGATTCGCTACGCGTATTCGGCCGGTCAGAGCCCGGCGGCGTTGATCGTGGACGTCGAGTTCATCGACGGCAGGGGTGTCGGAGACAGGGTAAGGCGCGTCTATGAGAAGGCACCGACTGCCTCGCCGCCTTCGACATCTGCCGCGCCGCGTGACGTTGCTCCGCCGCCGGTAACGTTTCCGGCGTCATCCCCATCGGCTTCCGCACCCGTTGATCAGCGTCCCGACGCCGCCCTCAAGGGACTCAATCGTCTCGGTGTCGTGGTGGAAGGCCTCGGTGCGGATGCCGCGAAGTGCGGCTTGAAACAGGAGGCACTCGAGACGGCGATCACCAAGCGGCTGATGGACGCCGGCTTTCGTGTCGTTCGAGACTCCGACGACGACACGTATCTGTATGTGAACATCAACACGGTCACGGCCTCGGCCGCCCTGTGTGTATCGCGCTACGACGTGACGCTGTACTCACATACCACGGCGCAACTGACGCACACCGCATCGACGGTACTGCTGCAGGTGGAATTGCTGCACAAGGGAGGTCTTACAGGCGGGGGCCCTGGGGTGCACGCGGATGGCGTGTTGAAGAGCGTGCTCGAGTACGTCGATCAGTTCTCGACGCGCGTTCGCGACGCAAACAAGTAGAAGAACCAGTTCCTGGATCGACTCTTGTTTTTTGAGATCGGAGAGACCCGAGACTGTTGTAGGCTAGTTCGAAAGTCTGCCGTGGGTCCAAACCGTCTCTCTGCCAACGTTGTCGCGCTGTTAACCATCGTCGCGCTCCTTCTCACGTCGCACGACGGGCGCGCGCAGACCCCCGACCCTGCCACTCGCACCGGCGCGCTCGAGCAGGCGCAGGCGGAAAAGGTCAAGTTGCTTGCCCCGCAGGAACCCGAGAAGTTCGAGCGGCTGACGGGGAGAGCCGAGGCCATGCTCACCCGCGGCGGTAATCACTGGTATCCGTATTTCGAGAACTCGTACTCCGGTGGCGGGTTTCCGTTCGGCGCCGGCTACTCGTGGTTCGTCGGCTCGTACAAGACACTGGACGTGCGTGGCAGCATCACGCCGTCCGGTTACAAGCTGGCTGAATCGGAGTTCCTCAATCCGAGGATTTTCAACCGCCGCGGACGGCTGGCGCTGCATGGCGGGTGGCGCGAAGCCACCGAGGTGCCCTTCTATGGGCTCGGCGACACACGCGCCGACAACCGCGTGAGCTATGGGTTCAAGCAGCCCTACGTGTCCGGCCTGCTCAACCTGAAGCCGACGCGCAAGCTCCTCGTGGTCAGCGGCGGCATCGAATACACCCAGTGGAAGCTGCAGCGGGGCGAGGGAGCCTTCCCGTCGATCGACGATATTTTCGACGCCGAGGCCCTGGCCGGCATTGGCGCGAAGGTCAACTACCTGCACACGCAGGTGGGGGTCGCGCTCGATTGGCGCCAGTCGGAGGAGTATGCGCGTCGCGGCGGGTATTACGGGATCACCGTGCACGAGTACAACGATGACGATGATCAGTTCGGCTTCCGCGAAGTCCAGTACGAGGCGATTCAGCACGTCCCGATCCTGCGCGAGGCCTGGGTGCTGTCGTTTCGTGGTCGCGTGACGACGTCCTCGGCCAAGACCGATCAGCGCGTGCCGTTTTTCATGACGCCCTCGCTCGGGAGCGGTTCGACGCTGCGTGCCTATCCCACGCGGCGTTTTCGCGGTGAAGACACGCTGCTCCTGCAGGCGGAATGGCGGATCATGGTCAACCGCTTCATGGATACCGCCATCTTCTACGACGCCGGCAAGGCCGTCCAAGACGAAGGGGATCTGGACTTTGACCATTTGAAGACCGACGGCGGGTTTGGTGTTCGATTCCATGCGCCCTTCCGCACGCTGCTGCGCACGGACGTGGCGAAAGGGAGCGAAGGCTGGCGGTTCATCGCGTCGGTCGGGCCTGTTTTCTGAGGCGAATCATGATGACCCTAGTCGCACGCGCCCGCGTGACACGAGTGCTCATCGCGGCCGCGCTCGTCGCCGCCACCGCCGGCGTCCTCGGCGTGCCGGGGCAGACCGCGGCGCCGCGGTTCTATCCGGACGATCCGATCGCACGCGAACCGGAGTCCCAGGATGCGTCGACGGCCAAGGTCTACGAAATCGAACAGATGTACGAGATGGTGCGCAACCTGTTCGTGACGCCGGACTACAAGCCCTCCGGCGCACGGGCGGCGAACATCAACACCATCGATGAGGTGCCCGACTCGAGCTGGTTCACCAACCGCGTCGGTTCGAAGCCGATCACGATCGAGGCGCTGGTCAAAGGGCCGATCGAAGGCGCGCCGCCAGACCCGTCGCACTGGGTGCTCACCCGGGAAAAGACGACCGGGGCGCACCCCGGCTTCACCGCGAGGGACGCCTCCGGGGGCACGTGGTTCCTCGAGTTCGATCCGCCCTACTTCGCGGAAGGCGCGACGGGGGCGGTCGAAGTGGCCACGAAGATCTTCTGGGGCCTCGGATACCACCAGGTGGAAAGCTTTCTCACCACGTTCGATCCGAAGAAGGCGTCCATCGATCCGGAAGCGTCACTGCGCCGGCCATCGGGCAAGCGGACACCCTTCAGACAGGATGACGTGAACGCGATTCTCGAACGCGTGCACCGGAACAAGGACGGCACCTATCGCGTGATTGCCGGCCGCTTGATCGGCGGCAAGGTCCTCGGCAATTTCACCTTCGACGGCTCACGCACGGACGACCCCAATGACATCGTGCCGCACGAACGACGTCGTGAGCTTCGCGCGCTGCGCGTGTTCGGTGCCTGGACCAACCTGACCGACCTCAAGTCCGCCAACACGCTCGACAGCCTCGTGACGGTGAACGGCCGGTCGACCGTCAAGCACTTCCTGCAGGATGTCGGATCGACCTTCGGGATGTGCAACGAGCTGTACGAGTGGGACCTGAGCTACGAGAACTTCGTTCAGGGAGACACCACGTGGCGCCGGTTGGCCTCCTTCGGGTTTGCGCTGAGCCCGTGGCAGACCGTCGACTATGTCGAATACCCCGCGGTCGGAAAATTCGAAGGTGACGTCTTCGATCCGAGGAAGTGGCGGCCACAGACGACGACCGTGGCGTACCTCGAGATGCGCGACGACGATGCGTTCTGGGCAGCGCGCCGGGTCGTCGCCTTCTCCGACGAGATGATCAGGGCGGCGGTGCACACCGGCCAGTTCAGCAATCCCGACGCAGAAAAGTACCTGGCCGACGTGCTGATCAAGCGCAAGAAGAAGATTGCCGAAGCGTATCTGCCGGCCATCAATCCGATCGTCGAGCCGCGACTCGATGGGAACGGCCGCCTGACGTTCGCCAACGCGGCGGTCGACGCCGGCGTGGCGAAGCCCCCCGCGAGCTACGTCGCGTCGTGGTCGTCGTTCGACAACACCACCAACGAGAGCAAGCCGATCGCGGAAACCACGAGCGCCACGCCTGCGATACAAGCGCCCGCCGGCCTTCCAACGATGCCCGGCAGCTTCGTGGCTATCGACATCTCCGCCAACGACACCGCACACCCGACGTGGAAGACGCCGATCCGGACTCACTTCCGGCGGGATGGCGCGACGTGGACGCTGGTGGGACTCGAACGACTGCCTGAAAACGTGCCCACGAATCCGACGGCCGCCCGTCGTTAGGCGTACAGAGACACCGTGCGCGCCTTGCCCACCCAAACCCTAGCGTTTTGCATTGTACGTAGTGCGTCGTCGCTCGATCGTGCCGGTCGCGGCGGCTCATCGGGGCGAGTCTACGGGCGGCTCCGGTTCGTCGGCGTGGAAACGCACGGCAATCTGCGCCCGCGCGGCACGAGCGAAGACGTCGCACGCTTTGCCGAGCCGAGCAGAAGCGCCTGCTGACGCGCGAGCGCAATCGCCTGCACGATCGGCATCGCGCGTCCCTCGGCGCGGGCCGCCTCGAATGATCGCTCCCGAGCGATGTCTTCACCGGCTCGAAGTAGCGATCGCGGATCCAACCTGATGGCGGCACCAGCGAGCCGCGGACGCTCTCCAGCAGTCCGTCCGAGGCACCCCACAACCGGGCCGCTCCGTCGGCGTGTCCTCCGGCGGCGAGCAGCCCCGCGAACACGTCGAGGCTCCAGGCGATCCCGCGCGGATCGTCGAGCTCCTGACAGAGCGACATCGCCTCGAGGCCTGGGCGCGCGCCTGGTCGAAGTCCTGCCGAACGATGCGCAGGCCGGCGCCGACGACAGGAGAATGCTCAGGCCCCACGCGTCACCGGCGCGCCGATGCACGACGATCGATTCGTCGTACAGCTGCTGCGCGCGATCGTGGTCGCCGTTCAAGACCGCGACGTTGGCGAGGATCAGCAGCGGGCCGCCATGCTGCACGTCTTCGCCGCTGGCATCGGCGGCCTCTCGCGCCTCGACGGCGCGCGCGACGGCCTGCTCGTGGTCGCCGCGCTCAAACGCGGCAAGTCCCTGAAGAAACAGCGCGAACGATACGACCCAGGCATCACCGTCGTCGCGGCCCAACGACAGCGCCTCGGTCGCCGGTCTGCAACCTCGACGTGACGCCCCCGGAACGTATGCATGTGCGCCAGGCCGATCAGCGCGCGCGCCCGCAGCGCTCCGGGCGCGTGACGCCACCGCGAGCGCCCGTTCGAGCCAGAGCTCTCCCTCCTCGAACAGGCCGCGCTTGGTCCAGAACCAGAACAGCGCGCCGGCGAGCTCGACGCCCTTCTCGGCGAGCGCGGGAGACGTCAACGCCCATTCGAGCGCCGCCCGAACGTTCTCCTGCTCGCTCCGCAGTCGCCGGAGGCACGGCAGCTGATCGTGGTGACGGAGAATCGGCAAGGCGCCGCGGAACTCGTTGAAGAAAAACTCGAAGTGACGCTCGCGCAGCCGATCGGCGGCACCGGCCTGCACGAGCCGTTCGCGCGCATACTGGCGGACGTTTCGAGGAAGCGGTACCGGCGCTCGCCGGCGACCTCACTGTCCACGACGACGAGCGATTTGCTGACCAGCCGCGACAACAGATCGAGCACGTCGTGCTCGTCGATGCCGTCGCCTCCGCACACGTGCTCGGCGGCCTCGAGCGTCCAGCGGCGGGGAACACCGAGAGCCGGCAGAGCAACTGCTGTTCGACGTCCGACAGCAGCTGGTAACTCCAGTCGACGGTGGCCTCGAGCGTCCGCTGCCGTGCGACCGCCGTTCGCGCGCCGCCGGTCAGCAGCCGGAACCGATCCTGCAGCCGCGCCTCGATCTGCTCCGGTGACAGCACGACGACACGGGCGGCCGCCAACTCGATGGCGAGCGGAATACCATCGAGACGCCGGCAGATGCGGGCGATCGAGTCGGCGTTGTCCGGAGTCGGTGCGAAGGCTGGATCAACGGCGCTCGCACGCTCGATGAAGAGCTGTGTGGCCTCGGCGTCGACGAGCGCGTCAGCGGGAACCGATGCCAGCGCCTCCGGGAGCGACAAGCGAGGGGACACGGTAGACGGTCTCGCCGGACACGCCCAGCGCTTCACGGCTCGTCGCGAGGATCCGCAACGCCGGCGCTTCGCGCAGCAGGGCCTCGACGAGCTCGGCGCAGGCGGCGATCAGGTGCTCGCAGTTGTCCAGCACGAGCAGGAGCTCACGATGGCGCAGCGTGTCGAGCAGCACGTCGCGCGCCGATCGCTGCGGGCCCTCTCGAACACCGAGCACGGTCGCAATCGTCTGCGCCACCAGATCGGGCACCGACAGCGGCGCCAGATCGACCAGCCACACGCCGTCGGGAAATGTCGTTCACGAGGCCGCACGCGAGCCGCACCGCCAGCCGCGTCTTGCCAACACCGCCGGCGCCCGTCAGCGACAGCAGCCGCGATGACGTGAGCACCCCGGGCAATTCGAGGAGCTCCTTCTGGCGTCCGACGAAGCTCGTGAGCTCGGCCGGCAGGTTATGACGACGCGCGTTCGGCAGATGCTCCGGTGCGGCCACAAGACCAGGCGACGTCTGCGGAGGCGACTGAGGGACGACCTCGACCGGCGCGACAAAGCGATAGCCCTTTCCCGGCACGGTCTCGACGAATCGGGGCGACTCGCGCGAGTCGCCCAACACCTGTCGGATCTTGAGAATGGCCGTGCGGATGCCGGCATCGAGGTCGGTGAAGACGTCCGGGCTCCACAGGCGCTTCGCGATGTCGTCGCGCGACACCAGTTCCTGGCGGCGCTCCAGCAGCAGGAGCAGGAGATCCATCGGTTGCCGCGCGAGCGGAAGGCGGTGCCCCTCGCGTCGCACCTCGTAGGCCGCCACGTCGACCTCGAATTCTCCGAACCGGTAGGTCACGCGGGCGGAGGTCGAGCTCATGCGTGAATCACCGGCCTAGCGTGTCACACGTTCGACCGCCATCGACAAAGATTCAAGATTTTTTCAACACCCCGTCAATAGCCTCAGCCGGTGCCGTTCGACACAATCGCCGCGACGACATTTGAAGGAGAACATTCATGAACATCCTCAAACTTCACGGTCGAACCATGCACGGCGCGTCGGTCGTCGCCGATGCCCGGCTTCGCCGCCGCTCGTTCGCGACGGCCGCGGCGACCTGCTGGCCTTCGCGGCGATCGCGCTCACGACATCGGTCATCGCCACGGAGCAGCATGACGACGCCCACTGGGTCGGCACGTGGAGCGCCAGCCCTCAGGCGGTTGCGGCGCCCATCCAGATCAACGGGCAGACGGTGCGGCAGATCGTGCACACCAGCCTCGGCGGTGAGCGCGTGCGGGTTCGTTCTCCAACGCCTACGGTACGAGCGGACTGGTCATCGGCTCCGCGCACGTCGCCCTCAGCGCCGGCGGCGCGATCGATCTCCAGCGGGACCGATCGGGTACTCACGTTCAATGGATCACCCACCATCACCATTCCCGCCGGTGCGGTGGTGGTGAGCGACCCCGTAAGGCTCGACGTGCCGGCTCTCGGTGATCTCGCCGTCAGTCTCTACCTGCCGGAGAACGTCGCCGCGACGACCCAGCATGTGGAGGCCAGCAGACGACCTACATCTCGGCTTCAGGCGACTTCACGGGCGCGACCACCTTGCCGGCGACCACGACTACGTCCTTCTACTTTCTGACCGGCGTGGAGGTCAGCGCCTCGGACCGCGCGAGGGCGATCGTGACGCTCGGCGATTCGGTGACCGACGGCTTCGGCTCGACGCCAGACATGAACCAGCGCTGGCCGAATCTTCTGGCGGAGCGGCTGCAGTCCAACCGGGGCACATCGCGCGTGGCAGTGCTCAACGCGGGCGTCAGCGGCAATCGCGTGCTGCACGATTTCGTCGGCACCAGCGCGCTGGCCCGGTTCGATCGCGATGTGCTCGTACAAACCGGCGTGAAGTACCTCATCGTGCTGCGAAGGCAACGCTGACTTCCTCATTCCCGCGCTGATCGGCAACCCTGCGGAAGTCGTGACCGCCGCGCAGATCATCCAGGGCCACCGTCAGATGATCGATCGCGCCCATGCCTTGGGATTGAGAGTCTACGGCGGCACGTTGAATCCGGTCGAAGGCTACCCGTTCCCCGGCTTCTGGACAGCCGATCTCGAGGCGAAGCGCCAGGCCGTCAACCGGTGGATCCGGACCAGCAGCGCCTATGACGCGGTCATTGACTTCGACAGGGTGCTGCGCGATCCGAGCCATCCCTCACGCCTGCTGCCGGCGTATGACAGCGGCGATCACGTGCATCCGAACGATGCCGGCTACAGGGCCATGGCCGATGCGATCGACCTGTCTCTGTTTCGCGACGACGACGAGGATTGATGAGGCCCGCGTTGCTGTAGCGACGAGTCTTGAGACTCGTCGTGACACTGGCGGATTGATAGAGGCGGGTCGCTTCGACAGGGTTCAGGCCAGGCAAGACCCGCTCTACGACATGGTGAAAAGGCTTAGAAGTCGAAGGTCACATTGAACCGCGCAAAACGCGCATTCAGCACCGCTGTCGGGGCCAGCCACGTCGCGCCGTTGGTCACGGGATCGTACGTCTGGTTGTAGACCGTTCCCGTGTTGCTGTTGAACAGGTTGTAGACGTCGATCGCCACGTTCGTCCGCGTCTTGCCGAATCTCAGGTTCTTGCCGACGCGCAGGTCGAGTGAATTGAGCATGTCGGGGAACGTGTGTCCCTGCTCGAGGAGATTGACGGTCTGGAACGGCAGGCCCGGCGCCAGCGGACGCCCTGTCTGCGCCTGCAGAATCGCACTCGAGACGTTGTAGTTCGCCGACAACGAATTGCCGTTGCTCGCGACAGCGTTTCCCGCGGGCGCCACACCAGGTGTCGAGCGGAACGTGCCGCTCACCAGGACGTCGATCCTGGGAATGGTGTACGTCGCGAGCCCGCGGATGCTCGTCAGCCAGTCCTCGCTGATCGCGCATGATGCGATCTGCTGGTTGACGAGTAACGACCCGGCCGTCGTGTACAGCTCTGGAAGCTTCTCCGCCACGGCGCAATAGTCGCGCACACCACGGCCGCCGCTCATGCCAAGCTGCAGGAACAGTTGATTCGGCAGGCGCGCGCTCACCTGCGCGTCCACTCCGTGCCAGTAGGCCGTCACATCGCCGTAGTCGCTCGCGGACGTGAAGTAGTTGTCCGTCGCGCCGAGCGGTGATCGCGTGTTGCGCGTGAAGAACGTCACGGGGTAGCCACCGCCGCCCGGCAGATTCGCGTTCTGCGGCGCCGCAATGGTGACCTGATCGAAATCCAACGGACTCAATGCGAGGTTATCCGTGAAGAAGTGGTTCCCCCACCAGCGCCGGTTGTAGCTGACGTCGAGCGCGACACGCGGGATGATCTCGTGCTGCACGGCGACGCCGAACTGCCAGTCGTATTGCCGCACGCCCCATCCGTGTTGCACGTCGGGGTTGGCGCGCGTGGTCACGAACTGGTTGCCGAAGTTGGAGTTGCTCCAGGCACCGCAGTTGTCGCCGCCCGACGCTAGGTTGTTTTGCGCGGCGGGATTCATCAGATCGCAGTCAGGGATGTAGTTCCGGTTGCCATCGGTCCAGCTGCGGTTCGTCGTCTGCTGGTATGTGACCGCCGGGTTGGCGATTGTGTAGAGGCCGCCGTTCTGTGCCGTTTCGAGGTACTTGCTGAAGTTCACCTTCAGCGACGTCTTGCCGTTTCCGAACAGATCGTAGGCCGCGCCCATTCGAGGCGTGATGTCGTGGAAGCCGGTGACACCATCCTGCCGCGGGAACATGTAAGTGCTGCCGAACCGGTTGTCGGCGGTAATGCCGTTCTCGCCCTCCGGGAACCAACTCCACGCGTGCTCGTAGCGCAGCGCCGCTTGCACGGTGAAGCGACTGTGCGTCCACTGATCCTGGACGTAGAAACCGTCGTAGCGCGTGCGGTTGCTCTGGATGTGCGGGGCGATGCGCATCGTGAACTGCGTGGGCGTCCCGTTGTTGAAGGTGTAGGCCAGTTGATTGTCGGCGTTCTGGTACTGCCTGTACACCTCGTGCGCCGCCTGGTAGCCGACTTTGAAGCTGTGCGCGCCGGTCACGTAGGCGAGCGACCCCCGCCAGATGTTGTGCTGCTGATTGTTCTCCGCGGCCGAGTTCCAGCCGCGGTAGATGAAGTTGGGAACGGGAACACCAGCCGCGGTGCTCTGTTCGGTTACCGCGACCAGCCCTGTCTGCGATCCGGGAGGAGGGTATCCACCCCACTTACTGCTGAATGACGAGAAGCCGGCTTCCATCAGGATGCGGTTCGTCGCCGGCGACGTCCATGTCGCCTGCGTGATCTTCTCCCGCTCCGGCCACATGTTGGCAGACTCTGGTGACGTCGACGTCGTGCCGAGGGCGATCCAGTCGTCACCGCGCTCACGGCACCCATCGCCGGTGTTGACGAGCGCCGACCCGGCGCAGTTCGCCTGGTAGTCGTAGTAGAACCCGAGCTTGTTCTTCTGTGTGAGCTGACCGGTGAGGCGGAACGCTTCGATCTTCTTGTCGCCCGCCGACCGCGCCTGGGTGTTCGTGTCCCTCACATAGTTCCACTTCGAGGGATCGAGAGCGTTCGCATTTGGCGACAGACCTGGAATGGTCTGGTGGGTGCCGTAACTGCGAAGGTTGTTGAAAAACCACAATCGATCGCGCTTGATCGGACCGCCGACTGCAAGGTTTGTGTCCCAGTTCTTGATGAGTCCTGGCGGCTCTGTGATGCCAACGCTGCGCAGATCGTCGTCGAGATTACTGCCCTGTGACCACTCGCCAGCGGTGCTGAAGAACGCGGTGCCGTTGAAGTTGTTGCCGCCGCTCTTGGGGATGATGTTGAAGGCCGGCCCACCGCGATCGACTTCACCCATACCTCCCGCGACGGTGACCTGGACTTCCTGCGCGTTGACGAAGTCGTAGGCAAAGCTCGAGACGCCGCCACCGCCGAACGCCGAGCCGACGTTCATGCCGTCCACTTGAACCGTACCTTCGTTGCCGCGCCCACCGCGCGACGTGAAGAAGAAGTTCGTCGCGGTCCCGCCAACAGACTGCGTGGAGTTCACGTCGAGCGTCAATGACTGAACGCCGGGGACCATCGCGAGGACACTGCCGTAGGTGCGCGACACGGGGACGGCGGCGAGCACCTCGTCGGCGAGCACGACCTCACGCTTCGTGCTGGTCTGCGTGTCGATGATGGGTGTCGCTCCGGAGACGGTAATCGTCTCCTCCACGGTACCGACTCGCAAGTCGGCATTGACCGTCGTCACGCCGGCGCCCGAGAGTAGGATGCCCTCGCGCCTCACTGTGGTGAAACCGGGCAGCGTGAACGTCACGATGTAGGTGCCCGGCTCGAGAGCAACGAACCGGTATTGGCCGCTCCCATCGGTCACGACAGTGCGTGCCTTCTCGATGAGCGCAGGACTCGCCGCTTCGACGGTCACGCCTGGCAGGATGGCACCAGAGGTGTCTCTGACGATGCCAGCAACGTCCTGGGAAAACGCCGGCGTGGCGAGAAGAAGTAGAACCGCAACGACAAAAGAGCTGGTTGCCAGGGCACGCATGATGGCCTCCGATTTTCCGTCACTTCTCGGTAGTGCAGTCGGTCCGCCTGCTTTCGCATGGTCGGGTCGGGCGACTCGACAAGCCAGCGCTGACTGCGCCCGGCGAGTAGCCGCGGCTAGCCTAAGGCAAGCGGACGAGGCGATCAAGCAGTGTGCGAAACGTAATCGAGTACCGGAGCGCTGTCACAGGCGGAATCTGGTGCTCGAACGCACTCCTGGACTGCCCTGTCATCACGTACGCTGACCGTTGCTCCAGCAGGATCTCGTGCGTGGCCGTCCGGCGCTGACCTTGCGTCGGCACGCCAGGGCCCACATACGGACGCAGTCGCATGCGGCACGACGACAGCAGCGATACACCCGCGACGATGCCGTATTGCGGCGCATCGCGATGCCAGCCGATCGGAGCGCCAGGTGGGTATTCATTGATCAGCGCCATCGCGAAGGCGTCGGGACTGACGTTCGCCCACTGCGCGATCCTGACACGCATCGGAAACAGAAACGCAGGCAGCGGAGGTGACACGCGACCTGCGTCGTACGAGTGGCCGAAGAACGCCACTCGACGGCGAGCGACAACGCCGCGCATTTCAAATGTCGAAAACTCGATCTGCGAGATGTCGTCGACGAGCGCCGTCTCTTCCTCCGGCGTAACGAAGTTCGGCCGATAGAGAAACCCGTCTGGTACGTTCGAATCGAAGAGTGAACCCTGCGGCAGCGCCACGCCTCAGTGTGGCACGCCGGTCGCCACCTCCGTCTCAGGTGTTGAATCGCAAATAGCGACTGTCCACCGCGTCGGCTTTTGAGTAACTCACGGCGTGAACCAACACGCCAGCCGGATTCATGAGCCTGATGGTGCCGCCGTTGTTCGACAGTTGTGCACCGCTTCCAGTCAGCACAATCAGCGCGGACGCGCCAGCACCCAGCTGCACGCCGTTGAGCGTATCCGCGAGATCGTTCTTGTCGACGATGCGCCAGCCGGTCAGATCGACAGGAACAGTGGTCGTGTTGCCAATCACCACGACCTCCTTGTGCACATCGTCGCCGGCTGGATTAACGAGGGCGCGCTCAACGTAAATGGCCGGGAACGTGGGCTGCGGCTCGTCGGGAACCGGGATGGGCGGCTCGACCGGTGGTGTCGCAGCGGCCGGGATCTCTTTCGAGACGCCAGGGATGCGATCACCATTTGCGTCCGTCGGCAGAAACTGAGTCTTGAAGCGGAAGAAGAGGCCGGTGACGTGATCGGCGAACTGGAGGATCACACCGCCGTCGTTGAACACCCCGTTGTCCTCGTCATGCTCGTGCGGCGCGTTCCCCTGGTTCATGTGGATGTCGTGCATCCCGTCTTTCGTTCCGAACTCGGCGTCGATGCCGGGCTTCGGCGCAGGATCGTGGAAGTGTGAGCCGAACGCGAACAGTTCGCCGCCACTCGCCTTCAGATCGTTGAGGTGCCGGCTGACGACATCCTGCAGATCGTCGTTCTCGCCGGGCCCGGTTGGCGGCAGCGCGATTCCCGTGGGCCAGTCGAAGAGCGGCGCGCGCGAGTAGTCGAGCGCGTTCGATGCCGATCGCGGTTTGCGATTCAAGTCGGTGAGGCCTGACGGCAACGCGACGAGGTGCTCGAGAATGGGATGACTGAGCAGCGGCTCGGCTCGATGAAAGATGACGAGAGACTTGGCCGGGTCGCCCGATCGAACGTTGACCGGAATGCGCCAGGGTTTTCCCTGAGCATCGATCACGCGCACCTGCAGGTGCGGCGACTTGCTGGCGCCGGGCGGTGGATCCTCACGCTTCCATCGATCGAGCTTCCCACGCAGCACACCGTAGATGACGGCCACTGGTCACCCCCTTCTTTCTCTTTTCTTGCAAGCGCGCTTACCAGAGCTAACGATGATTCGGGCTCGACAGAACAGGCGTCTCTATAGCTTTCAACGTCGAGCTGCGTGCCGCTGTGCTCGCTATCGCATTACTCGCGAGAGTAGAGTCGCTAGACGTTCAAAGCACCGAGCACTGGGGAAAGACGAGGTGACCCATGTCGTTGAAGGGCATGTACGCGTACGCACAGCAAGTCGCACAAGGACATTTCCACGGCACGATCGAGGAACGCAACGGAAAGCTGGAGTTCAAGGGAACAGTCGCCACTGAGGCCGAGAAGAACGACATCTGGAATGCGATCAAGACGATTCCAACGTGGCGCGAGGATATCAATGCAGACATTCGCGTGACCGGCGGGCCGGCGTCCGCAGCGCCAACCGCTCCGCCGCCCACACCGCCAGCCCGGGGCACGCAATCGGCGACGGCCACGGTGGTCGCACCGAAGACCTATACGGTCAAGTCAGGTGACACGCTAGGCAAGATCGCCAAGGAACATCTCGGCAACGCCAGCGACTACATGAAGATCTTCGAGTTGAACACGGATCAGTTGAGCGATCCGAACCTGATCAAACCCGGGCAGGTCTTGCGTCTGCCATAGCGGGCGGCTCTACGTGAAATAGTGTGAAGGGGTCTGACCCCTTCACACCCAGAACCCCGTCACGGACGCAATCCGACCCTCGCCGTTGAGCACAAAGAGGTTTGTGCCACGACCGCGTTCCTGGCCATCGCTGCCGACCGCCACCCAGTCTGCCAGCACGTGCCACTGACAGTGACGGATCGCTCCGCGCCGCTCGAGACGCAGCCCGGGCATGAAGCGCTGCGCGGCGGCGAGATGAGCGCTGAGTTCCCCGGCGCCCTCGATGCAACTGAATTTGTCGCCGAAGTGGAGGTCGGGCACCGCTATCGATGCGAGCGTTCGCTCTCGCACGGCGGCCTCGGCCTCGCTCCACGTGGCGAACCACCGATCGACGAGCGACGTCGCGTCTTTACTTACGGTGTCGGCGATCAGATTGGCAAACAGAGACAACTGGAAACGCCAGCCCTGCACGTGCTCGTCGCGCGGCTGGACGTCGGCGAACTCGTGCGTCAGTTGCAACAGCGTTCCTTTCGGATGGCGATCGAGCCGAATCGTGACGCGCGAGCCATCAGCGGGTATCGGCTCGCCGCCCGCGTAGCCATACGTGAACACGATTCGTTCTGGCGACTGGATCTCCAACACCTGACCGGACACCTCGACGCCATTGGGATGCCGAATGAGCATGCGGCCACCAGGTTTCGGATCGATCGTCGAACCGGCGCCCCACCACGCGGCCCACTGCGGCGTGTCGGTGAAGAACTGAAAGACGGTTTCACGCCGCGCCTGGATCACCAGCGTGCGATCCAGGCGATGAGCGAGGGCGAGCGCAGTCATCGGTCCTCCTGTGTGAAGAACTGTGAAGGGGTCAGACCCCATTCAGTTTCTTGCGGCGTCGCGGACGCCGGCGCGATGCCGGCCGTGGTCCGCGACGAGTCTCTGCAAGCTCGGCGCGCAACTTGAGACGCCAGAGCGCGTCGTTCCACATCTGCTCGAGCATTGGCCCGACGGGGCCGAGCGCTTCCCTTTTGATCCGGTAGACGCGAAATTGCCGGTCGGCCTCACATTCGACGAGGCCCGCATCGAGCAGCACCTTGAGTTGGAGCGAGACGGCGCCGAATGTGACATCCGGCATCGCGTCGCGGATCGCCCCCGCCGTCAGCTCCTGATTCCACAGCAACCGAAGAATCTCGCGGCGGCGAGGTGATGCGACAGCAGCCAGACGAGCCGTATCCATTCGAGTCTGGATTAGTTTAGATTAAACTAAAATATAGAGTCAAGCCGGCTGCGGCCGGCTCTGATGTGAGTTGTGAAGGTGATCTCTCGAGTGCTACTGGCCGCGCTTCCAGAGGCTGGCGGCCGCTTCCTTGCCGCTCTCGTATTTCGTGCTCAGCATGAGCGTGCCGTCGGCGCGAAACTCGTAGTAGCGAATGCGCTCGAGCGCGAACGGGTTGGCGCGCTGCGCGGCCAGTTTCGGATCGAATCCAAGCGCGCGCTCCTCGAAGTCGTCTCCGATATAGGTGATTCGATGCTGCTGCGTGTCAATCACCACACGACCCGTCGTCGAGATCACTGGATTGGGCGAGGTCACACCGACACTGGCCAGCCGCTTCAGACCTTCGTCGCTCATCTTGTAACGGACGTCGAGGACGCCGAAGCCATCGAAGGTGAGATGTACCAGTGGCGTCGATGTCCGCCTGCCGTCCGTCTTCGGCGTTCACCTTGAACGACAGCAGCGACCAGTTGCCCTCGAACTGCCTCCGTACGGCCGTCGTCGAGTTCGGACCTTCCTCGATACGCTCGGTTGGCAACGTCCGCTGACGCGGTGCCGCGGCGCACGCCGACACGGTAACGACGGCGTAAACGGTGACGATGACCTTGAATCGACGATTCATCCTGACCTCCACCGGCCTCCGGCAGCTGGCCTTTAGGTGCATGGAGAAACCCTTGCCAGCCGATAAAGAGGACGGAGCGATCAGATTACCTCGACAAAGGCTGACTTGGCGTCACCAAATGCCGTGACCCGCTCACAGCCCGGGCACGCATCATGCGTATACATCTCGAAGGGAGCGCGACCATGAGACGGACCTCGGAAGAATGTGAATGGGTCAGGTCATCGCGGCAGGATCTTCAAACGCCGGCCGTGTCGCGCATCGATCGCGAGGCGCTCGAAGGCGTGATGCGAGAGGACGTATTCCTCGCCGCTGACGGCAGAACGCTCGCGCTCGACATCTCGCAGCACTGGCCGCGAGCGCGTCCGAGCAAGCGCCGAGCCTGAGCAAACACGCCATCAGCAACGAGGCCTTTCCAGGCCTGGAGTGTCCCCATCCGTCACCCGTGTCGGCTCCCCGACACGGCGCCATCGCGATCAGCGTGTCGGTATCCCGACGAGGTCCAGATCGACGCGCATGAAATCGTCGTGTCGGCGGAGACCCAGTTGGAGCAGGTTGCTTTCGATCTCGCCCGCGTGCATCGAGCCAATCAGCACAAACGAGCCAAGCCATTCAGGCGAGGCCAGCATCCGCGGGGCGATCACAGGACGACCGGCGACGCTCGTACCGTGCTTCGCAGGATTGCTGTCCACGAAGGCGTCGATGGTCCCACCCAGGTCGAGCACCAGATTCAGCACCCGCCTGCCCGCCGCGCCCGCCCCCCACACCACAACGCTCCGCTCCGTGGCATGGCATCGATGCACGATCTGGCGAAGGAGCGCGTCATTCGTCGAGGCCTTGACCTCGAGGAGTTGTAGATCGCGTTGCCATTGGAGGGCGAACATCGCCTCACGCGCACGCGAGCGCTCGTCTTCCAATGCCCAGCGTGACTCCTTGACAGCAGACGACCAGCCCGCCGCGATCGACGATTGCGGCAGGAACGCAGAGAGGCGTTGCTCCCATCGCGGACCTTCTGCCAGCGCCGCAAGCCCTGCTGCGCATCTTCCCGCGACGTCGAAGACGTGCGAGAACTCTCTGAAGCCAAACAGCTCCATCGGCTCGCTCAGATCGCGTGGCGATTCGGCTTCAGCGGCGATGCGCTCTTCGCGATCTCGACGCCACGTGACCACGATTCTCGAGCGGCATCGCGGTCGCCGTTGCGCGCGCACAGCAACCCTGCCCAATACGCCGCTTCGATCGTCTTCGTTGCAAGTAGCGACGAGAATCGTGTCGCGTCCTCAGACATGCAGGCTCGAAACGATCGGAGCGCCTGCGCGTTATTCGCGTGCCGCATCGCCAGACGACCAGCAAGGAAGAGCAGCAAGACACGCCATTGCACGGTTGCCGGCTCGTCGTCGAGTAGCGCACGCAGGCATGCGTCAACCTCACTGAGCCACACTCGGATGAAATAGGAATCGGGCCGCGGCGCCTCGAGAAGCTGATTGCCGAGCACGCAATACGCGCCTGCCGCATCCGGCGAGTTCGCGCTTTCTCGAATGACGTCGCAACAGAATTGTTCCAGCAGCGTTCCGCGTGTGACGCGGGCGCCGATGGTGAAGACGCTCGCGTGCGGCCAGGGATTCTCGAAGGAATCGACGTTCAACGGATCCTTCATCGCAACGAAGAACCACCAGTCAACGCCCGGCCTCTCGTGAGGGTTGTCGATTTGGACCTCGCGCCAGCGTGGTAACTCTGATTCACCGTGTGCACCGCTCTGCCCAAGCACGTGCGCGAGGAGAAGGCCACCGGAGATTTGATAGCGAACCGCGAGATCCTCTTCGGTCACGCAACAGATCAGGCGGCCGCCAGGCCTCAGCACCCGCCGGATCTCGTCGATGACGTCGGCTGTCCAGAACGTGGACGGCAATGGCCTGCACGACAGAACGACGTCGATGGATTCGTCCGGGCACTGGGAGACGTCCGTCGGCTGAGCGACGCGGAATTCCACCGCACCGCGACCGGACCCGTAGTGCGCCCGCGCGTACTGGAGAGCGGCTTGATCGCGAACGAATCCGACGACCGATGCGGCGAGCGCTGCAGTTCCCACAATCGCGGTACCGGCGCCGACACCGCAGTCAAGGTCCAGCACACGATCGTGCCGGCGAACGAAATGCGCCGCGCGCGCGTAGCGCCAGATCGCTGCGTCCGCGTCGGCAGTGATCTGCCTGAGCTCGTCGAGCGGCGACTCGGATCGCTGCGGTACTGCTTCGATGAGCAGCCAGGGTGTCATGCCGCGCGAGTCGAGCTGCTCGTATGCCACGAGATGCGCGACACCGGGATGCCGGCGGAACCCGGACGCCACTGCGTGACGCTCCCACCACGGCCGACTTCCGATGTCTTCCAGATGACCCGGGTTCGAGCCCGCGGTGATTCGCAGGTAGGCGGTCGAGGTCGCGCGACGAAGCGCGGCACACAGATACCGGGCGTCCTCATCGCCAAGATCTGGTGCGCTGATACAGACGATCGCGAGTGAGAACGATGTCGAGGCCGCACGAAGGTCGTCGATCACTTCGGCGATCGTCGATGCTCGACTCTCCTCGACGATCGCACCTCGGAGGCGCAACAGGTCGGCGAGCGCAGCGGCGTCTTCGCCCGCGACGAAGACGCGATTCAGCGAACAGCCTCGCGAAACGCGAGCGAGAATACGTTCGGCGTGTGACGTCACATGAATCATCCGAGGCAGGCTGTGGTGGCTACGACCAGACAGCACCGGTGAAACGCGTCGTGCCTGCCTCGGGCAGCCGCTCGAACGCCATCACCACGTCGGGTCCTTCATGCTCGATCGCCGCGTACGGCACGAGATGCTGATACCGCGGGTGCTTACCAAATCCGGCGGCGAAGAACTTCGCTTCCCACCACGCGCGACCGCGACTGGCGAGCGTCGATGCCCATGGATCCCTCTCGCCGGTCTCCGCGGTGACGAAGACGTATCGCGTGGCCACGCGCGCAAGCTCCGCGAGCACGACGTCGAGGACATCGGGTGCAGCGTCTTGTAGACCGGTCACGACAAGTGCCGGCAGCGATTGGGACTGGAACGGCAAGCGTGTGAGCGGCGACCGAGCCGCATCGATGACCAACACCGATCCCTGGCCGGACAGTGGTCGAATCCGGTCCACGAGGGTGGAATACCTGTGAAGCGTGTCGTTCGGTGCGACCGACGATTCAGTCGTCTCTAGCATCCTGCGTCTTCGTGTCGGCAACGGCGCGCCACGTTGTGCAACGGAGATACCCGGTCATGGCCGCGGCCATCCCCTTCAAATACTGGGAATTTTGCTGCGACTCGTGGCGCCAGGTGTCGGCCAACCGGCCGCACTGTCGGTTCCCCGTCGCTTCACGCACCAGACAGTCATCGTCTCCGAAACCGATAGCCGACCACGGATAGGGCCAGAACCGCGGCTACGGCGACGACCTCGGTCCGCGTGACCGTCGCGACGAGCACCCCGACGATGATTGCGCACGTGAGAACGGGAATAACTGCCCCGCCGGGCGCGACGAACGGTGTCCCGTGCGCGCGGACGTCGCGACGCCGCAGTTCCCATGCAGCGATCGCAACACCGATGTAGACGAGCAGCGCGCTGACGTTGGTCAGGATCAGCAGGCCTTCGAACGATCCGGACAGCGCGAGCCCGAGAGAGATCGCGACGTAGACAACGATGGCAACGTGAGGCGTGTGGCGCGATGAGTGAACGCCGGCCAATGCGTGCGGGGCGAGGCCGGCCTGCGCAAACGCGAAGAGCGATCGGGGTCCTGTCAGCACTGTGCCGCAGAGAAAGCCGAACATCGAGACTGTTGCTCCGATCAACATGAGCGTGCGACCGGCCGGACCGGCAACCGTCGCGGCGGCCTGCGCGAGCGGGGCGACGCGATCCTCCGGCAATGCCGATCCGAGCAGCCCCTGCGCAACGACCTGAATCGCAATATACAGAGCCACGACACCTGCGATCGCGAGAAACACGGCGCGGGGTACCGTGCGAGATGGGTCGCGTACCTCACCGCTAGGTTGCAGGGCGCCTTCGATGCCGAGAAACGCGAAGATGAGGACGCCCGATGCGCTCATGACAGAAAGCAGCGATGGACTCGACGACCAGGACAGAGACTCCGGGCGCACAAACGCTGCACCAATAACGACGAAGAGCACGAGCGGTACGAGCTTGGCCGCGACTGCGATTTCAACCAGACGGGCGCCACCGCCGACACTTCGAATATTGATTGCCCCCGCCGCGATCAACACCGCGGCCATGAACAGCGCCTGCACGAGAGAAGACGATGTGCCGATCAATGCGGCGGCGGACGCCGCAAACGCCGACGCGACGGCGGCAGCGGCAGCCAGTGCGCTCAGGACGTTGAGCACACCTGTGAGGAATCCTGCGAGCGGTCCGAACGCCGTCTCGACATATGCGTAAGGGCCGCCACTGGACGACACGCGGCTCCCTGCTTCGGCGAAACAGATCACGCTCAGCGCCATGATGAACGCGCACGCGAGATACGCGAGGATCGCGGGCGCACCGAGTTGCGCGGCGACGACGGCCGGAAGAACGAAGATGCCGCTTCCAACCGTGTAGTTGAAGATGACCGCGGCAAGCTGTCGAACGCCCAGTTCGCGCGACAGCAAGGCATCTTTGGCTTTTGGCTCTGGACTTTGGACTCTGGGCTCCGAAGACACGAGTCGAGAACTGTAGCACCGGAGAACCGCGGTACACTGAAGGAACAACGGCGTGAGCCAAACGCACCAGAGTAGAGACCAGAGCCCACAACCGAGACATCCATGATCGTCCGCGACTGGCGTGATGCCGACCCTTCAGACACACACGTGCTCTACGCTCGCGAACAGGAGTACTGGGTTCGCGAGCTGGCGTGGGATGCGTCGACCGCGTGGCGCGAGATCGAGCAGGCGCGCGTCACCTGGGGTCTGCCCGGATTCATCGCGATCGACGCCAACCGCACGGTACGTGGCTGGGCGTACTTCCTGCCCGAAGGCGAGACGGCGCATCTGGGCGGTGTGGTCGCGGACACGCGCGAAGCCACCAATGGACTGCTCGACGCGTGCCTCGAATCCGCCATGCGGCCGCCTCGTCCCGCGCGTGTGTCGTGCTTTCTGCCGGTTCGCGCTGAAGGTTTCGAGGCGGCGCTTCGCGAGCGCGGCTTCGCGTGCGAGCATTATCGCTATCTGAGCCGGCCCATCTCAGCCGGCAACGACACTGCACACGCGGAGTCATGGACCGCCGGCGATCTGCTTCCTGCCGCCGCCCTTCTTCGTGCGTCGTATGGAGAAGAAGGGCAACATTTCGCTCCGCGCGGCACGCCTGAGGAATGGGAACAATACGTGCGGAGCCTGGTGGAACGACCGGGCTGCGGCGTGATCGAACCTGCAGTGACTCGCGTCGTTCGTAACGGCGGCGATCTTCAGGCACTGGTCCTGGCAACGAGGATTGCACCCGGGACGCTGCACCTGCCACAGGTCGCCGTTCATCCGTCTCGCCGCCGCGAAGGTCTCGCGGAGCGACTCGTCGAAGAAGCGTGCCGCGCCGCCGCCGCGCGCGGCGTCAAGCAGGCCACACTGCTCGTCGCCGACAGCAACACCAACGCGCGTGCGCTCTACGACAAGATGGGATTCACCAGCACGTCGGCGTTCATTGCGGGGACATTGACGGTCTAATCGGTCCGCGGTCCTCAGTCCTCGGTCTTCCACCGAACGCGCCCGCCTCTCCGCCTCCCGGCTCCGCCAGCCGGAAATCGCTCTACGCCGACGTAGACGGACGGATTCGCGTCACGCGCCGCGCGAAGCACCTCGAAACCATCGGCCCCGGGCAGGTGCAGATCTGTAGTGATCACGGCAAATTGCTTCGGATCCCGCGCGATAGCTGCAATGGCCGCCCTGCCGTCATGCGCCGTTGCCACCTCGAAGCCCTGGCCGCGACAGAACTCCGAAAGCAGTTCCCTCGCGCTACATCGTCGTCTACAATGAGCGCTTCCTTTTTGGGCAGCTGCACTGATGGCATTTGAGTTGCTCCCTCCGCGCCGTCCACACTGTCGGTATGTCGATCAATCGACGAACCGGCTGGAAACTTCAGCAATCGTTAACCAACTCCGAGGTCTTCCCCTCGGAGATTCCGTTGGGTATGTCGGGCCACCGACGATCCGACGATAACTTGACGTAAGCGAACTTATGAGCCAGCGAGCCCTGCCGTCCATCCTTGTCGTCGAAGACGACCTCGACCTCCGTCAGACCATCGTTGCCAGCCTGGAATCCAACGGCTTTGCGGCCGCACAAGCCGCCGATGCCGCGGATGCCATCGAGCGGCTGCGCTCTTTTGCCTACGATGGCCTCGTCGTCGACCTCCGGTTGCCGGATGCCGACGGCATGACAGTACTTGACGAAGCACTCGATCGCTATCCGGAAATCCGGGCAGTCGTGATGACAGGGTTCGGTGGCGTCGCCGAAGCAGTCACCGCGATCAAGCGCGGCGCCGTCGATTTCCTGATCAAGCCGTTCCAGCTCTCACAGCTCTCGCGCGTGCTCTCGGCCGGGCTCGAGCAGCAGCGTCTGCGCGAGGAGAACGCCGAGCTCAAGGCGCAGCTCAAAGGCAAGTTCCGATTCGAGAACATCATCGGCCGCCACAGCACGATGCAGGCGCTCTTCACCACGCTCGAACTGGTGTCGCCGATGAACAGCACGGTGCTCATTCACGGTGAGACCGGCACGGGCAAGGAACTGATCGCGCGCACGATTCATCACAACAGCCCGCGATCGAATGAACGCTTCGTCGCGTTCAACGCGGCGGCGATTCCGGAAACGCTCGCCGAAGCGGAGCTCTTCGGGCACGTCAAGGGCGCATTCACCGGCGCCATCGCGTCGCGCGCGGGCCGCTTCGAGCTGGCTCACCGCGGCACGCTCTTCATCGACGAAGTGGCGTCGATGTCGCTGCCGCTGCAGGCGAAACTGCTGCGCGCGCTGCAGGAGCGCGAGATCGAGCGAGTCGGCGAGTCGCGGCCCATGCGCCTCGACATCCGCGTCGTCGCTGCGACCAACACGGACCTGCGCAAGCTGGTCAAAGAGGGAACGTTCCGCGAGGATCTCTTCTATCGCCTGAACGTCATCCCTGTGACGCTTCCTGCTCTGCGGCAGCGTCGCGAGGACATTCCGCTTCTTGCGCAGCACTTCGTGCGCAAGTCGTGCACGGAAAACAACATTGCTCTCAAGACCGTGACGCAGGATGCGCTGCGCGCGCTGATGGCGTACGACTGGCCGGGCAACATCCGTCAGTTCGAGAACGCCGTCGAGCATGCCGTTGCGATGGCGGCGACCAAGCCGGAGATCGGTCCGGAGACCTTGCCGGATGATGTGCGCGAGCGCGCGGGATCGATGCTCGTGCCGACGGTCGCGATTCCCGATGAGGGATTGAACTTCACGTCGCTCGTGTCACAGCTCGAACGCGAGCTGATTCTGCGCTGCCTCGAGAAGACCGGTGGCAACAAGCGGCAGGCCGCGCGGCTGCTCAACTTGAGCCGTACGACCTTCATCGACAAACTGCACCGCCTGAATCTGGAGCGGGGAGCGGCGTAGCTTCACGCCGCAGGCAGACGCATTTCGAAACACGCGCCGGCGTCCTGTTCCTTCAACGCCAGCGTGCCCCCGTGCTGTTCGGCAACGATCCGCGCGACTGAGAGTCCGAGTCCACTGGCTTCATCACGCGATCGCGTCGTGAAGAACGACTCGAACAACTCGGCGCGCGCGGCCTGATCGACTCCAGGTCCGTTGTCGGTGACCCGGAGAACTACCGAGCCCGGTGCCTCTTCGAGCTCTACTCGAATCGCGCCACCCTTCTGACCTGCGAGCGCCTGCTCGGAGTTGACGATCAAATTGAGCACCGCCAGTTGAAGCAGCGCCGCGTTACCGTTGACGACAAACCGGCCCGTCGTCGGAGCGTCCAGCGCGATCGTCAGGCGCGCGCGTCCGATCGCGAACGAGCGGAGCGCGACGGAGCGATTGGCAATCTCGCGCAGGTTCGTGCGACCGGTCGCATCCTTCTGCCGCGCGAAGAGCATCACTTCCTGAATGGCGGCCGCGGCGCGGGTGTTCTGCACCGCAATTCGCTGCAATCCGTCGGCGACCGATGCGGGGAGACCGGGAGTGGTTTGCATCAGTTCCGTCGTCCCCCCGATGACCTGAAGGGCGTTGTTGACCTCGTGCGCGACGCCGGCCAGCAGGCGAGCAACGGTGGCGGCGCGATTGAGCGTCAGTAGATCGGTCGGACCGGGCGTTCTCGCAGTTTGATTCGACATTCCGCTAAACCTTCATCCACCGTAGCCGATTACACAGCTGATTCACAGTCTGCTCAGGATATCAACATGCGCTTTTTGATCGTCGACGATTCGAGCACGATGCGCCGCATCATCATCAATACGTCGATCGCCGCGCTCCCGGGTTGTTCCAGGTCGCACGACAGATCGTCGCGTAGGGCTCCGTCTACGGTCCACGGTCCACAGTCCACGGTCCTCCGGTCTTCAGTCATGACCGAGGACTGCGGACCGAAGACCGTGGACCGGGTACACTTGATCCATGCAATTGCGGTCCGCCCGCCTCTGTCTGGATTGCGACGAGGTTCATGACGCGCAGCAGTGCCCTCAGTGCGCGTCCGAGTCATTCGCGTTCATCACCCGCTGGGTACCTGTTCCCGATCGACCCGATCGACCACAGACACGCGCACGAGCCACGGAACCGTCGAGCCCTGAAGCGCTCGGTGCGTATCGTGAAATGCTTCACCCCGAGCCGCAGGGCGGAAAATGGCGAACGATCCGCCGTGGCGCCATGGGCCTTGCCCTCTTTGGAATCGCTGGATGGATCTGGCGGCAGAACAATCGGTCGAGCGCCGACGGCGCGCAGACCACCGACGACGAGACGACGAATCAGCGCCGGCCGTGACGCCGAAGGTGACGTCGATCACCTGGCGGGTCAACGCCGAGCGCATCGTGCTGCTCGGCTGGGCGCGTGCGATCCTGCTGCAGCTCGCGCATCCGCTCGTCGCCGCGGGCGTCTTCGATCACAGCGGCTTTCGAGGGACACCCTACGCGGCCGCCTCGCGGCTGTATCACACGGTGCACGCGATGCTGTCGCTGACGTTTGGTGACGAGGCCGCTCGCCAACGAACAATCGAGGGCATCCGCGCCATTCATCGCCGGGTGAACGGCGTCCTGCCGGAGACCACTGGCCCGTATGCGGCCGGCACACGCTACTCTGCCGAAGATCCAGCGCTCGTGCTCTGGGTGCACACGACGCTGATTGAGTCCGTCCTCATGGTCTACGAGAAGCTCGTCGCTCCGCTGACCGAGGCAGATCGAGACGAGTATTGCCTCGAGGCGTTTCCAATCGCGCTCGCGCTCGCCGCGCGCGAAGAGGACGTGCCGAAGACGTGGAGGGACCTGCGCTGTTACCTGGAGCGCGTGTACTCGTCGAATGCAATCGCCGTCGGGACGCAGGGACGCGAACTGGCTCACGCGGTGCTCTCGCCCTCAGGTGGATGGCTGGTCGCTCCTGCGACCTGGATCAATCGGACGATCACGGTCGGCCTGCTTCCCTCGCAAGTGCGTGAGCGGTACGGAATGACGTGGACACCTCGACAGGATCGAATCGTCGCCAGGCTCCTCTCCGTCTTGCGTGCGACGCGACGTCTGCTCCCGGACGCGATCGCGCTGTGGCCCGATGCGCGAAGGTAACGACGTGCCGCGTCACATTGGAATCGTGGCATGTTCCGCCGAAGGCGCGGCGCTCTGTTATCGCACTGTCTGTGCTGAAGGCGCTCAGGTCCTGGGAACACACGACCATCCCGAGGTCTCGATGCACACGCACTCCCTCGCGACGTACATGGGGTGCGTCAATCGCGGCGACTGGGCGGGTGTGGGCGAGCTGATGCTGTCGTCGGCACAGAAGCTGGCAGCAGTCGGCGCCGACTTTCTGATCTGTCCCGACAACACGATTCATCAGGCACTGCCTCACGTCGAGCCGCGATCGCCGCTGCCCTGGCTGCACATCGCGGCCGTCGTCGCCGAGAGCGCTGTCGGGCGGGGCTTCCGGCGGCTCGGCCTCACTGGGACTCGTTCGCTCGTCGAGAGCGAGGTCTACCCGCAGCAGTTGGCGGCTCGCGGTCTCGAGTACGTGCGGCCGAACGCGAATGAACGCGACGCGATCAATCGCATCATCTTCGACGAGCTGGTGAATGGCGTCTTCACGCCGGCGGCGGTCGAGTACTTTCAGCGCGTCATCGAGCGAATGAAAGGCGAGGGTTGTGACGCCGTGGTCCTCGGCTGCACGGAGATTCCGCTCATCATGAACGACGCGAATTCTCCACTGCCAACGCTCGACTCGACCCGGCTGCTTGCGCTGGCTGCTCTGCGTCACGCGACGGAAACTCTCCTTCCCATCGCGCGATGACCACTGTCGCGAGACAGTTGCCAAGCACGTTGACCGACGTGCGCAGCATGTCGAGCACCGCGTCGATGCCGAGGATGACGAACACCGGCTCGGCGGGCAACCCGAATGAAGACACCGTTCCCAGCAGAATCACCAGCGCGCCGCGCGGAACGCCCGCCACCCCTTTGCTCGATAGCATCAACGTCAGCAACAGCACGAACTGCTGACCAACCGACAGCTCGATCCCGGCCGCCTGCGCCACGAAGATCGCCGCCAGCGAGAGATACAGCGTGCTGCCATCGAGGTTGAAGCTGTAGCCGGTGGGCATGACGAACGCGACGATCTGTCGCGGCACGCCAAACCGCTCCATCGCTTCCATCGCCCTCGGGAGCGCCGCCTCCGAGCTCGTCGTCGCAAACGCGATCGATACGGGCTCGGCGACTGCCTGCGCGAAGCGTCGAATCGGAACCCTGGCGATGATCGCCACCGGCAGCAACACGAGGACGACAAAGATCGCGACTGCGACATAGAACGTCGCGAGCAGTTGAAAGAGATTGACGAGGATGCCGACGCCCAGCTGCCCCACCGTGTAGGCAATCGCCGCGCCCACGCCGATCGGCGCCATCAGCATCACGATCCGCGTGAAGCGGAACATCGTCTCGGCGAGACTCTCGGTGAAGGCGAGCATCGGCCGCCGCTTGTCGTCCGGCAACATCGCCAGCGCGACACCAAAGAGCACACTGAACACCACGATCTGCAGCATCTCGGCTTCGGCGATCGAGCGCGCGATGTTCTCCGGGAAGATCTCGAGCACGATGTCCTGCCACGTGCGCTGCCCCGGCTGCTGGATTTGCGTCGTCTCGACCGCAGCGGGCAGCGTGATGCCGACGCCTGCCCGACTGATTGTGATGGCGCCCCAACCGATGAAGAGCGCAAGTGTCGTGACGATCTCGAAGTAGATGAGCGCCTTCACACCCATGCGGCCGACCTGCCGCAGGTTCGAGTGTCCCGCGATGCCCACCACCAGCGTGGCGAACAGGAGAGGTGCCACAATCGTTCGGATGAGACGCAGGAAGATCTGCGCCAGGACTCTCAGCTGCCTGGCGACGTCCGGGTAGTCGTGCCCGATCTCGGCGCCGGCGGCCATGCCGACGACGATCCAGAGCGTGAGGGAACGGCGGCGCCACGCCCAGGCTGCGAGCAGGACGATGGCGGCCACGCGCAGGAGCATCAACATGCGCATGTTATACTTCGATGTTCCTGCCTTAGTTACGGAGCGTCCGGTTTCAGTCGGGCGTTTCGAGTGCCCACTGTGCGGAAGTGGCGGAATTGGCAGACGCGCTAGCCTCAGGAGCTAGTGGGCGCAAGCCCATGAAGGTTCGAGTCCTTTCTTCCGCACCATCAATCAGTTCAATAGGTTGGCTTGATTCTGTGGGGACTCCGTTGACGAGATCGGAGTCTCTTCTGGCAAGCGGATTATCGGGTCTCTCGCACGTATGATCGCTGCGGAGAGGCTGTGAGAAGTCCGCTGACAGAAGAGCGCGATCGCGCCATCACGATTCTGTTCTACGCCATCGTCCTGTTCCTCGGCTATCTGTTTCTCCGCATACTCACCCCGTTTTTCGCTCCGCTCGGCTGGGCAGTGGTTTTGGCTATCTTCGTTTACCCCTGGCACGAAAAGCTTGTTCCGAGATGCGGCAGCGCGGGCGCTGCCGCTGTCAGCACACTCGTCGTGACTCTGTTTATTGTGGGACCCGGCCTCATAATCTTGACTGCCTTCGCCCAAGAGAGCGGGGCAGCGCTGTCGGTGCTGGACCAGGATGCTGTCGCGGAGCAGTTCGCCTTTCTCGAAAGCATATGGAACCGATCGCGTGAGTTGATCCCGGGAGCTCAAGGCATCGACTTGAGACGTCTCATCGAGAACGTGATGTCGAGGACAGGCGGTTTTCTAGCGGCTCGCGTTGGTGGATTGCTGGCAGATGTCCTGGTTCTTTTGTTTCAGTTGTTCGTGACGCTGTTTGCCCTCTTCTTCTTCCTGCGCGATGCGGACACCATCATGCAGGAGTTGCGCCGATCTTTGCCCTTCGAGGATTTCCGTCGCGAACGCATCATCCGTCAGACGCGCGATCTTGTGCAGGCAAGCATCGCGGCTGGGTTGCTGATCGCCGCCCTGCAGGGCCTCGCCGGAGGGCTGCTCTTCGCGTTTCTCGGCCTTGGAGCCCCGGTGTTCTGGGGTGTCATGATGGGCTTCCTGGCGCTGTTTCCATTCGTTGGGACTTGGATGGTCTGGGTGCCCGCGGCGGTCTGGTTCCTCGCGACCGGGCAACTGGTGAAGGGAGTCATCGTGGTCGTGGTCGGAGCTGGGATCGTGTCCAGCATCGACAACGTCCTTCGACCCGCCATTCTGAGCGGCCGGACGCAGATGAACGGGCTGTTGATGTTTCTGAGTCTCCTTGGTGGCGTGAGTGTCTTCGGGCTGCTCGGACTGGTGCTGGGTCCGCTCGTCACGGCGTTAGTCATTGCCCTATTCGAGGCATACACGGGACCGACCGACATCGTCCATAAGTCGGCCGACGAGGCATGAAGTGTACGCGACGTTTCGGCTCGCTCCGCGCATCGGGCGAGCAGTACACGTGCTGTTGGGCCGAGGCGGGGCCTCGGGACGACCACCAACTTCACGCAGTTCGCGGTTGAGCCGCGATCTGCGCGCCAATCTGATCGTCGTGTCCCGTCCGCATCATTTCGACCAACGCGGCGGCTCGTCGCTTCCCCTCTTTCGCCCACTGCGAGATCAGCATCTCCTGCGCTGCTGTCTCCCAGAAATGGAACGCAACCGCCGCAACGAATCGGATCATTGCGAGCAGCCCAGTCACCCCCATGTCGAACGCCATATGGACCACGACACGTTGGCGCACGGGGTCCAGCAGGGCAACTGCTGGCAAGAGGTCTTCAATCTCACGCACCACTCGGCGCAGGTCCGCCTCAAGAACAGTTACGGGCTTACACGCATTCAGCCCTCCGATTCGAGGTAAGGCTTTTCGGCGACGATGAGATTACCGTCTGCATTAAAGTAGCGAGCCAATTTCGGTCCTTCAATGTGTATCAGTTGACCGAGCAGCTTCGTGTAATCGAGGTCTTCCATAACGCGAACCCCCCGCAAACATGCATCAACTAATCCACTCCGGTGCGCTCAACGCCTCGGCTTGTAAGCGCTTCGGCGATCACTCACACTTCCAAGGTCATCCCGACCCGTCCGCATCATCTGGGCCAACACGTTGGCTCGCTGCTGTTCGTGTTTCGCCCAATCCGAGAACAGCATCTCCTTCGCTGCGGCTTCCCAATTTCGGAACTGAACAGCCGAGATAAACCGAGGCAGTGTCAGCAACTGCTCTACTCCCATGTTGAACGCCATGTGAATGAGCACTCGTTGCCGCACGGCATCGAGTCGTCCTACAACGGGGAGTATGTCTTCGAGGTGTACCGCCACTCGACGCACGTCCGACTCAAGAACCGTCATGCTTTCCCGGTCTGTTGATGCCTGCTCCCCGCGGTCGTCAGCCACGACGATGAGATCGCCCGCTCCATCGTAATAGGGAGCCAGCCAGCGGCCTTCAAGGCGAATCAGTTGAGCCAGCAGCTTCTCGCAGTCGAGGTCGTCCATGCGTCACTCGAAGTAACGGATGAACGACTGGCGTGCAGAACTTGGACAACATGGGGTAGCTCGAGTTGAGTTACACGGCTCAGTGTGTTCTGGCCGCAGGGTTGCAAAACAAACCACGGTAGCTCTTTTGAGGAGGACAGAACACATGAGACGATTTATCACATCGTTCGCATTGGCTCTTAGCTGCTCGGCGCTGGTGACCAATGCGCAAGAGACGACGACGAAGACGGAAACAAAAACCTCGGGCAACTCACCCCAGGTGATCACCTATACCGGATGTGTGCAGACGGGGACTCAGGCGAAGACCTACGTGCTCGATAAGGTGGTGCCTGTAACGAGGACCACCACGACCGAAACGCCGACCTCGAGCACAACGACCTCGAGCACGAGCTACGTTCTGGTCCCGGGTGAGTCAGTGACGGTGCAGGAGCACGTCGGCCAGAAGGTCGAGGTGACCGGCACGTTGATTCCCGGTGGCGACAGCCGCACGGAGACCACCACGAGGACAGAGCGCGAGGACGGGGAGGACAGCAAGACTCGCTCGCGCACCGAGACCAAGAACGCAATGCCGGAATTCCGTGTGACGTCGATCAAGACCATCGGTCAGTGCTAACCGCGCCTCTGCGATGCGGCAGCTGACATGCGGCTCTCAGACATGAGAGGCTCAATCATCGGACTGGCGGTGACGCTCGTCATGGTCACCGCCAGCCCGATCTCTCGAGCTTGATCCGAACGATTGCGACCGACTCACCACACCACCAACCACTAACCACCATCAAATCAGATGCGTGATGTTCGGCTCCACGCCGAGCAGCGCCTTGCCGTAGACCTCGAGGTTCACTTGCCACTCGGTGATCGCGTGATGACTCGCGGTGTGCACATCGCGCCACAGGCGCTGCAGACGATTGGCGTCGGCGAGACTCGACGTTCCGTGCGCGGCGACGAGCACTTCCACCGCTTCGCGGCAGTACTTCGCGACGAGGGCCGTATCGATCCGGACTCTCGCTCGCTCGGTGAGATCCATGTGGCGAGCCCTGCTCGGACGCGCGATCGAGATCGTCCGCCGCTCGCTGCGCGTGGAGCACGGCTGTGTCGATCTTCATCGCCGCGTCGGCCACCTGCATCTGAAAGCCTGCCGACTCCACCTGTGTCGCGAAGTTGGTGTGCGTGATGCCGCGCGTGGGCGACTTCCCCACCACGTGTTCGAGCGCCGCACGCGCCACTCCAATCTGTGAGCCCGCGAGAATCAGCACCGTCACCGGCACCAGATCGACGCGATATACGACTTCGTGCTTGAACTCTGTTCGGTAGCTGCCCGCGAACGCCTGCGGATACGGCAGGAACCGGTGCTCGGGCACGAAGACATCCTTCGCCACGATCGTGTTGCTGCCGGTGCCCTTCATGCCCACCATGAACCACGTGTCTTCGATTGTCAGCTGACTCATGGGCATCAGCGAGAGACCGAAGTTCGCCATCTCGCCGCGCTCGTCTTTCATGTGGATGCCGCACGCACCCCACTGGGCATGCAGCGACCCCGAGGCCCAGGGCCATCGCCCGGTGACACGCCAGCCACCATCGACGGGAACCGCCGTGCCGTTCGGCGCCAGCGATCCAGCGACCCACGCATCGGGATCGGACTCCCAGATGTCACGCTGCGCGCGCTCGGGGAAGAGCGCCGCCAGCCACGCACAGACGTTGATCAGGCTCGCCACCCATGCCGTCGAGCCGCAGCCGCGACCGAGCTCGCTCATCACGTCGATGTAGGTACGAACGGAGGTCTGATAGCCGCCGAAACGCTTCGGCACCATCAGCGCGCACAGGCCGGTCTCTTTCAGTGCCTGAACGACTTCGTCAGGCAGCCGTCGTTGTGCGTCGGTCCTGTCAGCGTTTCGCTCGAGCAGCGGTCGAAGCGATGTCGCGCGCGCCATGAGCGTGGCGGCGTCTGGCACATCGGACGTCGTGGTCACGAGGCCTCCTTGCGGGGTGATTGTCAGCCAGAACCGGCGGGTCCGCCTTCGACTCCGCTCGGGCCAGGGAAGACCCGCCACGTCTACCGCGCAGTCCCGCCGAACTCGCGGATCTCTTCGCGCCCTTCGACAGCCTGACCGGTGTAGACCTCCATCCCCATCGTTCGGGGTGGAACTGGCAATCCCTTCGCCTTCGCCTCGGCCACCTTGCGGTCGTATTCGCGCTCGGCACTGAGCGCGTACTTCACAGCGCCATTGCCCTCGTGGCACGAGTACTCATACATCTCGTAACCGGGCTGCGACGTGATCGTGAGACGCAGGGTGAACGGCGCGGCATACGTCACCGGGTCCTCGACACGAATGCGGTAGTCGATCATCTCGGGATCGATGCGCGTGAGCCACTCGGTCATCTTCATTCGATCGCTGTGCCGCGTGCCGTTGCCGTTGGGACCGATGCTCGTGCGATCGGTGAAATGGCTCGTCTCGATCACCAGAGTGTCGCCCTCGAAGTGACCGCGCGAGCTGCCCATGTACTGCTTGATCGCCGGTCCCACCTCGGCGCGTGACGCTGAGCTCGTCGTCCCTCGACCTTGCTCGGGACGACCCTGAGGCTCTCGAGGGGTCGAAGGGTCGATCGGGATGATGCGCGTGTCGTGCACCATCTCATAGCTCAGGACCACTTCGTTCGGAGTCTGAAGAATCCGCACGCCGTTGCCGTACAGCACCGGCAGGATCGATCCGACGATGCCGCGCGTGACGCAGCGGTCGTACAACGTGAAATCCTCGAACTCGTTGAACGGGCCGGGCCCGAATGTTCCGCCATCGCGGTTGGCAGCACGCGCGCGGCCGGCTGCCGTCATGGCCGGCATCTGTCCGTTCGGCGGATCGACGACGAACGACGTGTACCCGAACGTCCGCACGCCGAACTCATTGCGAAGAATCGTTTCCTGATTGACCGCGCGATCTCGCGACCCCTCATCACCGGAGGCGCGGCGCGCGAACTCCTCGGGCGTCAGCAACTCTCGCGTGCCGTACTGCGGCGCGCGGCTCATCTGAACGCTGCGCATGTCGTCGCTCGTCCAGAC
Organism: uncultured Acidobacteriota bacterium; assembly: GCA_963818645.1. Taxonomy (GTDB): domain Bacteria; phylum Acidobacteriota; class Vicinamibacteria; order Vicinamibacterales; family UBA2999; genus Gp6-AA40. The sequence goes on from CAWFTF010000016.1 coordinate 57,577, forward strand.
GCCTTCGAGGTTGGGATGTCCCCACGCGGTCTTCGGCGCTTTCCAGTTCGGATCCTTCGCCTTCGCCGCCGTCGTCTCGGCAGCAATCGCACGCAACGCGGTCGGCGTCTTGCTGCCGAAGCCTTGTGCCGCCACCATCGTTCCCGCGAGCACGACGAGTGCTCCCCCGACCGCCCACGATCTCCGCATGCTCATCTCTGCTCCATTCCTCTAAGCCACAACCTGCGATCTTCTCACGTTCGATTCTTTACTGGACGAGGCGGGAACCGGTGACGAACCGACGGTAATTGGTGAACGTCTGCGTGATGCGTGTTCTCGGGCTGCCCGAGTTTCTGACGATCGTAGGTGGTTTCGATGCTGCTGGGCAGGACGAGAATCTTCGTCCGGGTCGGTGAAGGACACACGACGATATCTGATCGTGCTGTCGGCGCGTTCGATGGTCATGTAGGTCGGGCCGCCGGGCCGCTGCTGCTTGCGCGGCACCGTGATGTCGACCAGCCCGATGATCCCTTCGTCGAGCCGAAGGATTTCCGATGTCTCAGGGTCGGCCCATATGCGGCCGCGCGCGCGCCCGGGAAGGTCGATGCTGACACACTCCTCTTTCCACTCGACCTTCGGTTCCTCAGGCTTGACCGATCGATAGTCGATCATCACCGCATCCCGCGCGCCGACGCGACCCAGACCGGCAACCGTGAAAATGAACTTCTCGCGACGCTCAGGAAGGAGAAAGGCCAGCGGTTCCGGTGAGGTGCTCCGAGGGTCGAGACACTCGGGCTCCTGATTCGGCTTGGGTGGCCGGCCGTTAACGGCGACGAGATGTCTCGTGACCTTCGCGGGACTGTCGTCGGCAGACGCATCGGGATCCCATTCGACCCGTAATTCGTATGTGAGCCGGCGCGCGAATCCGTCCTGCCTCAGATCGAGCGCGAGCGGCTGAATAGCGACATTTTCGTCGACGATGATGCTCTGCGCGCGCGCGTAATACCGCTCGACGTAATCACCGACCCGTGCCACAGACGTATCAGCGGTGATGGACTGCCCGAGGACGCCGTTGGCCGACACTGAGACCACGATCGCCAGGACGGCAAACTGCGCTCCCCGAGCCCTGAACCGAGCAGCGGACGTCAACAGAGTGTGCTAACTTTACCCGCCTTTAATCGAACGGAACACCAGAACCAATCTGAACCATGGCAGGGATCCGAGATCCGGAGTCTCGGACTCGAAGAACTCAGGCCACAACCGAAAAGAGGAGACCGGCTCGCGGGTCGCAGATCCCGAGTCCCGAGTCCCGGGAGGAAATCCAGATGCGAAGGATGCGACATGTTCTTGCGGCGACTGCATTTGCCGCACTTGGAACGCTGGTGGCGTTTGCCCAGGCGCCGCAGCAGCCGGCCGGCGGCGGCCGCGGTGGTGCTCCGGCGGGCCCGGCGTCGTTCTTCATCACGAGTGTCGGTAAGGGCGATGGCGCCAACTACGGCGGTATTGCCGGAGCCGATGCCTACTGCGCGCAGATGGCTCAGGGTGGTGGACTGGCCACGCCGCCAGGACGGACCTGGCGCGCGTACCTGAGCCAACCAGCCTCTGGTGGTCAGCCGGCCGTGAATGCGCGGGACCGCATCGGTGCGGGTCCGTGGTTCAACGCGCGTGGTCAGCTCATTGCGAACAACGTTGCCGATCTCCATGGAGACGTGCAGCGCGATCGCAACAGCATCAACAAGACGTTCGCGCTGACGGAAAAGAGCACGGTCGTCAACGGCGTGGGTGACATGCCGAACCAGCACGACATCCTCACCGGTTCGGATTCAACCGGACGCGCCGTCGCGGGCGACATGGACACGACCTGCACCAACTACACGAGCAACGGTGATGGTAAGGGCAGCGTGATGCTCGGACACTCCGACCGCACGGGCGGTGGCAACTCGTCGTGGAACTCCGCGCACGGATCGCGTGGCTGCAGCCAGCCGAATCTGGTGGCTACGGGTGGTGCGGGGCTGCTGTACTGCTTCGCGGCGAACTAACGGGAGAGCCTGAATTGACCGGCGGGTCGAAGGCCCGCCGCTACAAAGACGATCCAACTCCCAACTTCCAAGATCCAACTCCCAATCCGTTGGGAGTTGGCGCTTGGGAGTTGGGAGTTAGCCCAAGCCCCTTAACTCTCTTCGATCTGCCAGTCTGCGGGCGGCTGCGGCCCAAGCTTGATGTGGGCAATATCCGGATCGCCGTCCGCCTGGTCCGATCCCGTCGTCCCCTTCCGGTCTTTCGCGTCCTGACGACGTGCGGCTTTCTGCTGGCGCCGCTCGATGAGGGCTTTCTCTCGTTCGCGTTTTGCAGCGGTAGGTCTAGCGTTTCTGGCCATGCGGCGTCTTCAGCATACACCACGGAGCCCCCATCGCGACAGTGTTAGCATGCGAGTTTCGGGTGAGACACATTGATCCTACTTCCTGAACGCATCAACCGCCTGGAGGCGCTTGCTCGCGATCTCTGGTGGAGTTGGACCCCGCCTGCGCGAAACGTGTTTCGGCAGCTCGACTATGCCCTCTGGCGCAGCACCGCGCACAATCCGGTTCGGATGCTGCAACTACTGACGCCCGACGTGCTCGAGCACGCAATGGCCCGCCCCGAGTGGCTCGCCAACTACGATGCCGCGGTCGCGCGCCTCGATGCGATGCGGGCATCGCACTTCACCTGGTGTCATCGCGAGCACGGCGATCTCGTCGGCAAGCAGATCGCGTACTTCTCGGCGGAGTTCGCGCTGCATCAATCGCTGCCGATCTATGCCGGCGGCCTCGGCGTGCTGGCGGGCGATCACTGCAAGGAAGCGAGCGACCTCGGCGTGCCGCTCATCGGCGTCGGCTTCATGTATCCGCAAGGCTATTTCCATCAGAGCCTGACGGCCGACGGATGGCAGCAGGAGGTTTACGAGAAGCTCAATTGGACCAGCGCCCCGGTTGAACCGGCGATCACACCGGACGGCAAGCCGTGCGTCACGGCGGTGCCGCTCGGGAATCGAACGGTTCTCGTCGCGGTCTGGCGTGTCCGCGTGGGACGCGTGGTGCTCTACCTGCTCGACACGGATCTCGAGGAAAACGCTCCGTGGGACCGCGATCTGTCAGCGCGTCTCTACGGCGGCGATCGCGAGACGCGCGTGCAGCAGGAAATCATCCTCGGCGTCGGCGGTGTCCGCGTGCTGAAGGCGATGGGCTACACGCCCGCGGTCTACCACCTGAACGAAGGGCACGCCGCGTTCGTCGTCCTCCAGCGGATCCGCGATCTGTGCGAGGCCGGCGCGAGCTTCGAGAAAGCGCTCGACGAAGTTCGCCGCACCACGGTCTTCACGACGCACACGCCGGTCGCGGCTGGTCACGATGCGTTTCCGTTTTCCCTGGTCGAAACGCATCTGGCAGGCGCGTGGGGCGACCTCGGCGGATACCGCGAACAGTTTCTCGCGCTCGGTCATCACGACAATGGCAGCGGCGCGATGTTCAATATGACCGCGCTCGCGATGCGGGCCAGCGGCGCCATCAACGGCGTCAGCCGCCTGCACGGCGAGGTCACCAGGCAGATGTGGCAGACGATCTGGCCTGGTGTCCCCGGTGAGAAGCTGCCGATCCGGTCGATCACCAACGGCGTGCACGTTTCGACGTGGGTATCGTCCGAGATCGGAGCACTGCTCGAGCGTCACCTCGGTCCCAACTGGCTCGACGCGCATGACGATCCCGCCGTGATCGATCGCGTGATGGACATCCCGGACGACGAACTGTGGGCCGCGCGCCAGGCGCTGCGACTGTTCCTGTTCAACTTCATCCGCGAACGTGCGCGCTCACGCTGGATGCATGAGCATGTGAGCGCAGCCAGGGTCGTTGCGGCCGCGACGTTGTTCGACCACAACACGCTCACGATCGGATTCGCCCGGCGATTCACCAGCTATAAGCGTCCCGAGCTGATTTTCTCGGATGCCGATCGCCTGGCGAAGATTCTGACCGCACCAGGTCGCGCCGTGCAGATCGTGTTTGCTGGCAAAGCGCATCCTGCCGACGATGTCGGCAAGCACCACCTGCAGCAGATTTTCCGGCGCGCGCTCGATCCGAAGTTCGGAGGCCGCATCGGATTCGTAGACGACTACGACCTCCACGTCGCGCACTTCCTCGTGCAGGGATGCGACGTGTGGATGAACAACCCGCGCAAGCCCATGGAAGCGAGCGGCACGAGCGGGATGAAGGCGGCCATCAATGGCACGCCGCACATGTCGATCGGCGACGGCTGGTGGGCCGAGGGCTTCACCGGGGAGAACGGCTGGCTGATCGAAGGGCGCGCCGATCCGAACGACCAGGGCGCGCAGGACTGGGCGGACGCGCAGGCACTGTACGCGCTGATCGAGGAACAGCTCGTGCCGACGTTCTACGAGCGTGACGCACATGGCATCCCGCACCGCTGGCTTCAGATCGTCAAGCAGTCGATCCGGACCGTACTGCCCGGCTTCAGCGCGCGCCGCATGGTCAAGGACTACGTGCGAGACATGTATCTGCCCGCGGTCCGGCGCGAAACGCTGACCCTTTAGCGACCAGATATAATCGAGAGATGGCGCCGCGAAAATCGAACCTCGCCAAAACGAAGTGCGCGCTGTGCGAGGCGAAGGAAGTCTCCGAACCGCGCGGCGAAGAGCGCTACTGCAGGGACTGCTGGGAAAAGAAGATCGCCGTCGAGGAGATCGTCGCCCGCGAGTTCGCGCTCAAGCGCTATATCCGCGCGCACAGCGCCGAGAAGTACCTGATCTACCACTCGACCATCAAACGGCCCTGCGGCCAGATCCTCGTCGTCGACGACGGGTACGATCTGTTCCTCTCCGTGATCCTCTACCCGAACTTCGGCTGGGACGAACCCGCGTATCACCTCGAAGGCGATCCCGAAGGGCGGGCCTTTGCCGAGATCCTCGTGGACGTCGTTGCCACCGAGGTCATCGAGCCGTGGGGTGGCGGAAAGTGGCACCTGGAAATCTTCCGAGCGCTCAATCCTGAGCCGGAAGACTGGAACGGAGAGATGTAGCTATAATGCCCGGGTTTAGTGGAGGTCAACCATGAACCGCTCTGGACGTATTCTCCTGTTACTCGCCGGCGTTACGCTCGTATCGGCGATCGCCTCGGCTGAGCAAGCCAAGCCAGCGGTCCCTCCTCCCGCCTCGACGACGCAGAAGCCCAACGACGAGGGAGCGCCGAAGAAGCTGGTGCCGCCCGTCCGTGGCGAGGCCACGATCGGCTATCTGAAGCCCGTCACGAAGCAAGACAAGAACATGATCATCACGACGATCAAGATCAAGAACTTGTCGAACGGCGCGATTGCCGGACTGAAGGTCGACGAGTTCTGGTACGACAAGGACGGGAATCCGGTCACCGGCTCTCAGCCCTTCCGGTGGCGCAAGCCCCTGCAGCCTGGCGAGGTGATCGACGTCGTCCTGCAGGTTCCACGAAATCCGGCGATGAACCGGAATCAGTACAAGTTCGAGCACGCCAACGGCACGATCAAGGCGACGCTTCTGCCAAAGCTCTAGATCAAGGCCGGCACATTCGGTCCGCAATCGACGCGGCAACTGGAATTCGCCATAGGCGGCCAGTTGCCGCATGCCAGATGGCAGCAACCCACAGCACGACTCCCGCCAGCCAGATCAGACCCGCAGCCCACGCCCAGAATCCAAACGCACCGGGCATGAACATCAGCGACGTTGCCGCGATGCCTGAGAGCAGCGCGACCACGAGGGCAACGATCCCGAACGTCGACGCACGCCTGCGCCGCGTGGAAACGGACGTAGAGATCGCGGCGTTCGAGAAACCAGAACAGGGCCCCTGTGATCCACCAGCCGGCGTACGCGAGCGGGGCCGCTACACGTCCTGGAAGGTTGAGAGAAAAGGGGTCTGGAGTCATTTACCGCCAGAAGTTGATCGTCGCGGTGATCAGCAGACCGTTGACGAAGTCGATGCCAAACGCGCCAACGAGAGGAACGACGAGATACGCCTTCGGCGCAGGTCCATACCGTTCGACGAGTGCGCCCATGTTGGCCATGGCATTCGCGGTGGTCCCCAGCATGAATCCGCAGAAACCGCCGGCCATGACGACTGAGTCGTAGTCCATCCCCATGAGACGCGGAATCGCCCACACGCAGATGGCCGCGACAAGCGCAACCTGCATCGCCAGGATGACAAACAACGGGACGACGACGCCGGCGAGCTCCCAGAGCCTGAGCGTCATCAGCGCCATGACGAGGAACAGCGTCAACGCCACTTCTCCCAGGTCGTCCATCGTCCTCTGCGACATCCCGATCGCACCGGTCCAGTCGTCAAGATTGCGGATCAAGGCCGCGACGATCATCGCGCCGATGTACGCCGGGAGCCGCAACCCCATTCCCTCGATCCCTGCGCTGACCCACGCACCAGCGCCGACTGACACCGCAAGCAGCACGAGGTGCTTTATGAGCCCGTACGCCTGGACGTCTTCGCCGACGGGCGCCGTTTCCAACGGCTCCGGCGTTCGCTCCTCGACGAGGTGCATCAGCGGTTCTTTCGCCGCCTGAACGGGAATCAATCGCGGCCGCCGTTGTAATAAGTACGTCGCGACCGGACCACCGATCAGACCTCCGGCGACGATTCCCCCCATTGCTGCAGACACTGCGAGCGTTGCCGCGCCAGTCACGCCCGCCTCTTCGAAGAGCGGTGCAAACGCCAGGCCGGTCGCCGGCCCACCGGTGAGCGTCGTCGAACCGGCAAGGACACCCATCAGCGGATGCTGACCGAGCGCGAGCGCGGTGACACCCCCAACGACGTTCTGGAGCACGGCCGCCACAGAGGCGACGACCATCATGATGGCGACAAGCGGGCCGCCGCGCTTCAGCACGAGCACGCTCGCACCGAATCCGATCGAAGCAAAGAACGTGTTCTGCAGCGGCGTCTGCAGCGTGGTGTCGAATGTCGGCGCGGGCCACTCCATCGCATGGAGCAACGCGAACAGCGCGGCCACCGGTAAGCCACCGACCACCGGAGCAGGAATGTTGTAGCGAGCGAGGACCGGCACCATCCGCTTGAGGCCGTAACCCACGAACAGCATCAAGCCGGCAAAGGCGACGGTCTGTATGAAATCCAGGCGCATTAGGTGCGGTGAACTACGACTGCTCGTTCAACGCACTCTGATCTGAATGTCGCGGCTGACGACGGTGTCCTGATTGGCGCGTGAGCGTCCTTCGACATGGATCGACGTAGAGTCCGGACTCCACGGCGTCGAGTGGCAGACGCGCCTGGAAGCCGTAGCCTCCGCTCTTCCCTTGCAATTCGGTCGAAGAGCGTTCGTCGTTGACCGCCTGCACGACTCGACCACCTTCTGCGCGAAGCTCCGCCTTGAAATCGAGCATGGTGTGCCGTGTGCTGCGTGCGTTCTCGTAGAACTCGGCGAAGAGCACGAGCAGGTCGCCCTTCTCGAATTCACGCATCGTCGTGATGGGACCCGGGAGAAAATCTGCCAGCGGATCCTTCGGCTTGATCGTTGGCGCCTGCGCGGCGGCTGCGGACGTCACGGCGACTCCGCTCATCATGAGCGACTCCTTGCTGAAGTCCGGAACCTCCAGATCGTAGACAACGCTGCCGGCCTTGCCCGCCTTGTTTCCGGCAGCGACGCGCATCTGGTAGCGCCCCGGCGGCAGGTTCGCCTGCGACAGCACACGGAAGCCACGCGCCTTCGCGCGTTCGTACGTATCAGGCTTCAATGTGAGCGTAGCGGTCTGCCGCTCGCCGGGAAACACTTTCCCCGTCGTGTTCGTCGCGGTGTACGCGACTTCGATCTGTTCGTTGAACGTGCCATTGCCCTCGACGAAGTCGAGGTTCCGTACGTCGATTTCAAGCGCCAACGCAATGGCCGCATTCGGTGCCGTTCCCTTGAAAGGCGCCGCGAATACCTTGAGCGGTACGCCGCTCACAGGAAGCGGGCTGCCGAGCGCTTCGGAGAGCGCCGGCGCTATTGCGTTCGCTGACGCCGCAGGCTGGTTCGGCGCACGCCCGCGCGCCTCGTAATAGCCGGCACGATTGCGGACGCGCAGACCGGGACGATTGACGCGAACTTCCAGCTTCCGGTAGCGGCCGTTACGCCGATCGTTGGTCGAGTAGAAACCGAGCATGTAGTAGCTGCTGTTCTCGGTGACGATGCGATCGAAGGCGCCGTTGAGGTCGTTGCGATTCACCGCGGCAAATCCGCCGGTCGCGTCGGCCAACACGCGAAGACTGTCCTGCGAGAGCCGCATCTCGTTGGCAATCGCACGGCCGTCGGCGTCGCCGACGTGCTGGACACCTCGATGAGATCCGACTCCGCGTTCATCAGTCCTCTCGGATCGATCGTGTAGATGGTGACGTTGCCACGGGTGGCCGCCGCGATCGCGTCGTGCGTATCGAGTAGCACCGACGAGGCCGTCGATCCCAACTGCCCGACGGCCTGGTAGATATCGAAATCCACTCCCTCACCGATCAGGATCATCGTCTTCCGGCGACCGCGCACGCCGGCCATGAACTCCGAGAGCTTCCGGATCGAGTTGGCCATGGAGCGCGCGCGGAAGGCGCGATCCATCTGATCGATGTCATCGCCGGGCTCGAGGGCTCCGGTGCCGGGATTCACCCGCGCACCCTCGATACGATTGAGCGTGCCCGACCGCAGCTTGCGTCCGGTGAACTTGTTGATCGCGTTGATCAGGAGCCGCGGGTTGTTTGTGAAGTCCTGACCGTCCCCGGCTCGTCCCGTGTAGACCACTGCCGCCAGATCGTTGGTGCCGAAGTTGGTCTCGATGAACCGTGTGGCCGCCGCTTTGACCCGCGGAGTACGCGTGAAATCGGTGTGCACGTCATCAAGGACGATTAGATAGATGCGACCCTCGATGTGATCGTTGCTCTGCACGTCGGCCTCGACCGGCGCAGACGCAAAGAGCGGACGCTCCGCGCGTTCGATCGGGATGTTGACGAGGGAGAAGGTCGCGACATCCTGCTTCTTGCCGTCCTCGTAGATCTCGAAGTCGTTCTTCGTGAGGTTGGCGATCGGCATTCCCTGCGCGTCGGTCACGACCGCATCGACCTCGACGTAGTTGACTTCCACGCGGAAGGTCACCGCGGGCTGATCCGCGGACGGCGTCGGCGTCTGGGGCGCTGGCTGCTGTTGTGCGGCCAGCAGGCCGCCACTCAGGGCGGCGAGAGTCAAGGCAAACGCAAGTCGCAGTTTCATAAGTTCAGTGCAGGGGCTGGCTTCCCGATTCTAGCCGGGATCCGGGACTCGGGATTCGGGATTCGGGACTCGGGATCAGAGTCGAGGCAAGACACGTCGAATCGAGACAAGACGGCTTTCTCAGGCGGCAACAGCGTCGAAAGAACTACGCACTCAAACCTCGGGCCCCGGGTCCCGGATCGCGAATCCCGAATCCCGGGCATAGAATCAGGTTATGGCGCTTGATATAGCGGCAGTTCAGGATCGACTACGTAAAGCCGGCCTGGACGGATGGCTGCTGTACGACTTTCACGGGTCCAACCCAATCGCAGCACAGCTGGCAGGCCTGACCTCCGGCACGCACATGACGACGCGGCGGTGGTATTACCTGATCCCGGCCACCGGGCAGCCGCGCGGTCTGGTTCACGCCATCGAACGCCACAACCTCGATGCATTGCCGGGTGAGCGGGTGGTGTATTCCGGCCGGCAGCAGCTCGATGCCGGGCTCACTCAGATGCTGTCCGGCCTGAAGACAGTGGCGATGGAATACTCCCCGATGTGCGCCATCCCCTATCTCTCCCGGGTCGATGCCGGGACGGTGGAAATGGTGCGAGCGCGCGGAGTGGAAGTCGTGTCGTCGGGAGATCTCGTCCAACAGTTCGAGGCGGCCTGGACGGACGAGCAACTGGCCACACATCGTGCAGCGTCGGAGTCGCTGTATCGCATCAAAGACCGGGCGTTCGCGATGGCGTCTGACGCCATCGCTCACGGCCGATCGCTCAGTGAGTTCGAGTTGCAGCAGAAGATGATGAAATGGTTCGACGAAGAGGGGCTCGTGACCGACTCCCCTCCCGTCGTCGCCGTTGGTGGAAACGCGGGCGACCCCCACTATCTACCAACGGCTGATCAGTGCCGGGCCGTGGTTCCTGACGAAGTACTGCTGCTGGACCTTTGGGGAAAGAAGCAGGACAAGGGCGCAGTGTTTGCAGACATCACGTGGGTCGCTGTGACGTCAGCGCGCGTGCCCGACGAGGTATCGCGCGCATTTCGAGCGGTCGCCGACGCACGCGACTCGGCCGTCCGTCTCGTCGTCGAGGCCGCCCGGGATGGGCGAGATCTCCGGGGATGGGAAGTAGATGAGGCAGCCCGAGCCGTGCTGATGGGTCAGGGATACGGCGATCGCATCGTGCATCGCACCGGCCACAGTCTCGGCGAGAACGTCCACGGAAACGGCGTCCACATGGACGACTTCGAGACGCATGACGACCGGCGCGTCCTGCCAGGTACGGGCTTTACCGTTGAACCCGGGCTCTATTTCGAAACGTTCGGCGTCCGCACCGAGATTAATGTATATCGGGGCGAGCGCGAGGCAGTTGTGACAGGGCCACGGCAAAGCGAAATCGTGACTCTGGTGTGAAGTTGGCCCCACAATAGGTCGACAATAGGCGAGTGAGCGTTTGGAGGCTCTGATGTCCAACCGAAGAAACACCTGGTTCTATGCACTGCTCATCGCGATGACCTCGGCTGCCGCCGCGCTCGTGATCGCTTCGCGGCTCGGCCTGGCGCCGGAATCGTCCGCGCAGACCATTGCGGCGCCGCCGATGAACAGTGCGCCCATTACAGGTCCCCTGACGGCGAGCACGTTCCGCGACGTCGCGAAGACCGTGATGCCGGCCGTCGTCAACATCCGGACCGAGTCGAAGCAACGCGCGCAGGATCTGAGCGAGTTCTTCGGCGGCAACGATCTGTTCGATCGATTCTTCGGTCAGCAGGAGCCGCGTGAACGCGGTGGCGGACAACGACCGCGCGAGCAGGTCGTGCAGGCCGCCGGCACCGGCTTCATCATCGACAAAGCCGGTTTCATCCTCACCAACAACCATGTCGTCGAAGGCGCGACCAAGATCAAGGTGTCGCTCTACGGCGAGGACGACGATCAGGAGTACGACGCGAAGGTGATTGGACACGATCCGCTCACCGATAGCGCATTGATCGAGCTGACGCAGAAGCCGGATCACATGCTGCCCGAGGTGAAGTTCGGCGACTCGTCGCAGATGCAGCCGGGCGACTGGGTGATGGCCATCGGGAACCCCTTCGGCCTCGCACACACCGTGAGCGTCGGCGTCATCAGCGCACTCGAGCGTCCGTTCACAGTGGCCGAGGGTCGCTCCGCGCAGGTACTGCAGACCGACGCGGCGATCAATCCCGGCAACTCGGGTGGGCCACTGCTCAACCTGCGCGGCGAAGTGATCGGGATCAACACCGCGATCTACACAGACGCCCGACAGCAGGGCAACATCGGAATCGGCTTTGCGATTCCCAGCAATACGGTTCGTGAGCTCCTGCCACAGCTGCGCACGGGCAAGATCACGCGTGGCCGCATCGGCGTTTCGGTCGGCGCCATTGCGCGCGAGGCGGTTGACGAGTTCGGCCTGAAAGATCGCAAGGGTGCTGTCGTGCAGAGCGTCGCGCCCAACAGCGCAGCGAGCAAGGCGGGGCTCGAGCCGGGTGACGTGATCGTCGGCTGGGGTGGCAAGCCTGTCAGCTCGCGCGATGAGCTCGTTCGCATGGTCGTCAATACGAGGCCCGGAACCACGGTTCCGCTCCGCGTCATGCGCGACAGGATGGAGCGGACGATCAGCATCACGGTGGACGAGCTGGACCTCGAAACCGAAACCAACAGCGCACGCAGTAACGGCCGTGAACCTGATGATCCCGCCCAGGAAACGAGCAGCGGCTTCGGCATCACGCTGCAGAACATCACGCCTGAGATCGCGCGCCGGTTGCGCATGGAGAATCGACGTGGCGCAGTCATCACCGACGTCGAGCAAGGGAGTCCCGCAGCTCGCGCCGGCATGCAGCCCGGCGATGTGATCGTGCGAGTCGGACAGCAGGCGGTCGAGACAGCTGCCGACGCCCAGCGGGAGCTGGCGCGCATCCCATCTGGCGGCACTGCATTCTTGCGCGTCGTTCGCGGCGGCCAGGAAACGTTCGTCACGGTGACCAAGGATTAACTCGGGATCCGGGGTTCGGGATTCGGGATTCGGCAAATTCAGGCCTCAGTTGCGAACGCAACTGGGGCCTTTTCTTTTCGACGAGCATGGCTATAATCTGGGGCCCGTTACCCAGGGGAAGTACGTAGCGAAATCCGTCACCGGGAGTCTGCAGCCCGTTAGCACCCCGAGAGGTGACATGATCGAACGAGAAATCAAACTGCAGTTCGAAACCGCCGGTGAAGCGCGGACGGCCATCCTGGCCGCGGGTGCAGCACCACTCAAGTGCCGGCGACTCCAGGAAGATGCACTCTTCGATACGAGCGACGAATCGCTTCGCCGCACCGGATGCGCACTGCGGGTGCGCAGCGAATCCGGCAGAAGCCTGCTGACGTTCAAAGGGCCCGCGCAGGCGAGCCGGATGAAGACTCGAGAGGAACACGAGACGGTCGTCAGCGACGGTGACGTTCTGACGCGCGTGCTCGAGTCGCTGGGTCTGCACGTGTGGTTTCGTTATCAGAAATTTCGCGAAGAGTTCGCGGCCGAGGATGCCACGATCGCGCTCGACGAGACGCCGATCGGTACGTTCGTCGAGATCGAGGGCGGCGAGCGGGCGATCGAGTTCATGGCGCGGGCGCTCGGGCGCTGCGAGTCCGACTACGTGCTCGACTCGTATCGCGGCTTGTTTCTTCAGCGACGAGAGCGGCTCGGATTCACCGGCGCCGACATGATGTTCGCCGACGAATGGTCCCAGCACTCGTCCTGACAGCTGGCCTCGCCACTCGTCTTCGTCCGTTGTCGTTCGTCCGCGCGAAGGCCGCACTTCCGGTGGCCGGTACTCCGTTGATCCATCGCATCCTGCGCCCGCTCCGTCAGCGGGCGTGCAGGATGTCGTACTCAACCTGCACTATCTCCCCCGCACGCTGACGAGTCTCCTGGGTGACGGCAGCGCGCTCGGCATGCGAATCCGCTATTCGTGGGAAGTGCCCGTGCTCGGATCCGCCGGAGGACCGAAGCGCGCGATTCCCCTGCTTGCGAATCCCGAGTCCCGAGCCCGTCGGATCCCGGAACATTCCTCATCCTCAACGGCGATACGCTCACCGACGTGAGCCTTCCGGCCCTTCTCGATGACCATCGCCGCTCGGGGGCGCTGGTCACCATGGCCGTCGTGCCGAACACCGAACCTGAGAAGTACAGCGGCGTGGGTGTCGGACCTGACGGGGCGTTCACTGGTTGGGTCCCTCGCGGATCACGTGAGCCCTCGTACCATTTCATCGGGGTCCAGGTGGCTGAACCGGCGGCGTTCGCCTCGGTTCCCGCGGACACGCCCTCTGAGGTCCGCACCCTGTATCCCGCGTTGGTAGCGGCACGCCCAGGTGCGGTGCGAGCGTTTCGGACACAGGCGAGCTTCATGGACATCGGCACGCCGTCTGACTATCTGGAGACGTCGCTGCTGCTGGCAGCGCGCGAAGGGATCGACACGAGTGCAGGGGCCGAGATTAGTCCGACCGCTCGCATCGAGCGCAGCATCCTGTGGGACGATGTGATTGTCGAAGACGGGGCGATGCTCAAGGACTGCGTGGTGACTGACGGAGTGCGAGTACCCGCCGACACGTCGTGGCATGGCGTCACCATCCGTGTCGCCTCTGCCGAGCTGACACCTGGTGAACGCAGGATTGAAGGGCTGGCCATAGGTTCGTTGTAGATGACCGACACCGTACGACCGCGCATCGATCGCTATCTGTCCGAGACCGGCCTCGCCACGCAAGGCGCGAAGGTTGTTCCTCTCACTGGTGATGCATCCGATCGGCGTTACGTTCGCATCCTGCTTCGTGACGCACCGTCACAGGTACTTGCCGTCTATCCGCAGGCGTTCGACGTCGAGCAGCTTCCCTTTGCGAACGTCACACGCCTGATGGCGGCGATGCCCGTGCCCGTGCCGGCGATCCTTGGGCACTCGAACGAGCTCGGCATCCTCGCGCTACAGGATCTCGGCGACGTGACGCTGCAGGCGCATCTCGGAGCCGCGACGCGCGCCGAGCATGCCGCGCTCTATCGTCAGGCGGTCACGCTCATCGTGAAGATGCAGCAGCGCGGTCGCGAGCTTGCGTCGGACCGCTACCTGCCGTACGGGATCGCGTTCGACGTCGAAAAGCTGTCCTGGGAGCTGCAGTTCTTCGCAAAGCATTTCCTCGAGGCGTATCGCGGTGCTGTACTGTCTGCGAGCGAGCGTGAGGCGCTGAGCGCGGAACTGCTCCGCGTCGCCGAGGAGTTGGCCGCTGAGCCGCGGGTGTTCTGCCATCGCGACTATCACAGCCGCAACCTGATGCTGCACGATGGTCAGCTCTACATCATCGACTTTCAGGATGCGCGAATGGGACCTGACACCTACGATCTGGTGTCGCTGCTGCGCGATTCGTACATGGACTTCAGCGAACGCGAAGTGGACGAGCTGATCGCGTTCTTCCTGGCGCTACGAGGCGTCGGCGCCGAGCACCGTGGCGCCGCCATGGAAGCGGGGATGTTCCGGCGGCGCTTCGATCTGATGGCGCTCCAGCGCAATCTCAAGGCGCTCGGCACATTCGGCTTCCAGACAACGACCCGCGGCAACCCGGTGTACATCCAGTACATCCCGCGCACGCTGACTTACGTGCGTCACAACATCGAGCGTGACCCGCGTTTTGCGCGCCTGCGCGAGATGCTCGCGAAACACGTCGAAGAACTCAGATAACTTCCAACGCCCAACCTCCAACTCCCAATCATTCCAGGCAGCTCGTAGCTTGGAAGTTGGAATTTGGGAGTTGGGAGTTGATCCCGCCGGACTAGAATTGAATGAATGGCTTCTCGCAAGAGCGGTCAACTGCCCATGTATCAGTTCGGCATCTCCACACATCTCTTCCACGAACACCGGCTCAGCCGCGACCACCTGGTGCACATCGCCGCGCACGGGTTCGAGGTCGTCGAACTCTTCGCAACGCAAGCCCACTTCGATTACAAGAGCCCGCAGGCGATCGCGGAACTTGCTGAATGGCTGTCGGACACGCGCCTGACGCTGCATTCGATCCACGCGCCGATCGTCGAGCGCATGCACAAGGGTCGTTGGGTCGGTTCGTTCTCGAATGCGTCGTCAGACGAGAGCCGCCGGAAGCAGGCCGTCGCAGAGGCGCAGGCCGCGATCGCGGTCGCCGCACAGATCCCGTTTCGTTACCTCGTCGCGCACATCGGCGTCCCGACGAGCGAACAGCAGCACGCATCCGACAATCACGCCGATGCTGCGCGCCGCAGCGTCGAGGAGATCGCGACGGCGGCGACGCGCGTGAACGTTCGCGTAGCGGTTGAAGTGATTCCAAACGCGCTTTCCGACGCTGCGAGGCTTGCCTCACTGGTCGAAGAACAGTTGGACGGCCTCGACGTCGGCGTGTGCCTGGACTACGGTCACGCCCACTTGATGGGCGATCTCGGCGAGGCGATCGAAGAGCTCTCCGGCCACATGTGGACGACGCACGTCCACGACAACCACGGGAAGCGCGACGATCATCTGCCGCCGTATGCAGGGACAATCGACTGGGACGCCGCGATGATGGAAACGCAGAAGATCGGCTACGAAGGCGTGCTGATGTTCGAGGTGTCAGATACCGCCGATCCGGTCGATGTGCTCAAACGCTGCGCCAAGGCGCGCGCGCGGCTGGAGAAATCATTGGTTACTTTCTGAATTCGGACTTGAGAATTCACCATTCAGAAAGCCGCCTGTCCAGGCGTGCGCGGAAACGGAATCACGTCCCTGATATTGCCCATGCCCGTGGCGTAGATGATCGTGCGCTCGAGGCCGAGCCCAAATCCGGCGTGCGGCACAGTTCCGTAGCGGCGCAGGTCGCGATACCACCAGTAAGTCCTCGGATCCAGGTGCATCTCCGCAAGCCGGCGATCGAGGTAGTCGAGTCGCTCCTCACGCTGCGAGCCGCCGATGATCTCGCCGATGCCCGGCGCCAGCACGTCCATCGCCGCCACCGTCTTCCCATCGTCGTTCATGCGCATGTAGAACGCCTTGATCTCCTTCGGGTAATTCATGACGACGACGGGCGCCTTGACGTGCTCCTCGCTCAGCCAGCGCTCGTGCTCTGACTGCATGTCCATGCCCCACCGGACGGGAAACTCGAACGCTTTGCCACTCTTCTCGAGAGCGGCTATGGCGTCGGTGTAGGTGATGCGCTCGAACGGCGAGTTGACGAACGCCTCGACGCGCTTCACGCAGTCTTTGTCGATGCGATCGGCAAAGAACTTCATGTCATCGCCGCGCTCGTTCAGCAGCGCGGTCAGGATGTATTTGAGAAACGACTCCGCGAGGTCGGCGTCCGCCGCGAGATCCGCGAACGCGATCTCGGGTTCGACCATCCAGAACTCGGCGAGGTGACGGCTGGTGTTGCTGTTCTCCGCGCGGAACGTCGGCCCGAATGTGTAGACCTTCGAGAGCGCGAGACAGTAGGTCTCGACGTTGAGCTGACCACTGACGGTCAGGAACGCTTCCTTCCCGAAGAAGTCTTTCGTGAAATCAGTGCGCCCTTCCTGCGTCTTCGGGATCACGGCGAGGTTCGCAAGATCCAGCGTGCTGACGCGGAACATCTCGCCCGCGCCTTCGGCGTCACTTGCCGTCACGATCGGTGTGTGCACCCAGAAGAAGCCGTGCTCGTGAAAGTAGCGATGGATCGCCATGCTGAGGCAGTGACGCACACGCGCCACCGCACCGAGCGTGTTCGTCCGCGGCCTGAGGTGCGCTACTTCACGGAGATACTCGAACGACGTCTTCTTCTGCTGGATTGGGTACGCTTCCGGGTCGTCAACCCAGCCGACGATGTCGACGCTCTCAGCCTGCAACTCGACGGACTGCCCCTGACCCTGACTGGCTGCCAGCACACCTGTCGCCGTGAGCGCACATCCCGAGGTGAGCTTCTTGATCTCGCTCTCGTAATTGGGCAGCGTGTTTGACGCCACGACCTGCAGCGGATCGAAGCACGACCCGTCGTGCAGGTGTATGAATGAGAATCCGGCCTTCGAGTCGCGACGCGTGCGAACCCAGCCGCGAACCGTTACCCGGCTCCCGGTCGCCACCTTTCCTTTCAGGACAGACGAAACATCGATGTGGTCAGCGTCAGGCATCTCAGTAATCGGATTATCCGCCGAGACGCGGATCCCCTGTATCCTAGAAGGTTGCAGGGCGGGTCGTGCTTCATCGACCCGCCCAGACATCGAATGAAGATTGGAATGATCTCCCTCGGGTGCCCCAAAAACCTCGTTGACTCCGAGGTCATGCTCGGGCTCGCCCAGGAACAGGGGCATCAGTTGACCCGGGACGCCGCCGACGCCGACGTGCTCATCGTCAACACCTGCGCGTTCATCGACAAGGCGAAGCAGGAATCCATCGACACCATCCTCGAGATGGCGGAGCACAAGAAGACCGGTGCGTGTAAGCGACTGGTCGTGACCGGCTGCCTGGCGGAGCGCTATCGAGACGAACTGCGCGAGCAGATTCCCGAGATCGACGCGATCCTCGGAACGGGTGAGGTGCCGCAAATCGTAGAGGCGATCGGGATTCGGGATTCGGGCCTCGGGATTCAAACGGTGCCTCTGCTTCGGTCGAACGGAGAACCGTGTCGGACTGGAGACCGGGGACCGAGGACCGAGCCGACCGGGGACCGGGGACCTGCCAACGTATCTCTACGACGCGAGCACGCCCCGACTCCTCGCGACGCCGCGGCACTACGCCTACGTGAAGATCGCCGAGGGCTGCGACTACAAGTGCGCGTTCTGCATCATCCCCACGCTGCGCGGCAAGTATCGCAGCCGCTCGCACGAGTCGATCGTTACCGAGGCCGAACGCCTGGCCGCGCAGGGCGTCAAAGAGCTCCTGTTGATCTCGCAGGACACGACGTTCTATGGCATCGATCGCGGTGATCGCGGGGCTCTTGCTCGACTGCTGCGCGCGCTCAACCGGATCGACGGCCTCGAGTGGATCCGGATGCTCTACCTCTATCCGACGACGATCACGGACGACGTCCTTGGTGCGATGGCAGAGAGCTCCAAGGTCTGCAAGTACGTCGACCTGCCGTTGCAGCACGCCTCGGACCCGGTGCTCAAGCGCATGAAGCGGCCCGGCACGCGAGCCGGCTACGAGCGCTTGCTCGATCGGATCCGCCAGCAGGTTCCGGGCGTCACATTGCGTACAACCTTCATCGTCGGATTCCCGGGCGAGACGGACGCAGACTTTGCCGAGTTAGAGTCGTTCGTCGAATCCGTCGGGTTCGACCACGTGGGCGTCTTCACCTACTCGCATGAAGAAGGCACCTCTGCCCATGGCCTGCCAGACGATGTCCCGGCGGCGGTGAAAAAGCGCCGGCAATCTGGAGTGATGCGACTGCAGAGGCGGATCGTTGAACGAGCGCATCGATCGCGAATCGGCAGTCAGGTCCGGATTCTCATTGACGGCCCGTCGGCCGAGCACGACCTGGTCCTTCGGGGCCGGCTGGAAGGCCAGGCGCCGGAGATCGATCCTCAGGTGTATCTGACCGATTGCGACCCGTCTGAACTGACGCCGGGACAGTTCATACAGGCCGAAGTCGTTGGAAATCGCGCCTACGATCTGGTTGTGCGTCCATTGTCCGAGGTCAGATCCGCGTGATAAGCTTGAGGGTCACCTAGGCGGAGGAAGACTCCAAGTGGGCTCGTGCCCACTTTTTTTGTTTATGCAGCCGCTTGAGCATATTCGGGCGATTGCCGAGCGGGTCGCCGCCGGCACGGGGACTGGCGATCTGGGACATTCAGAGTCGCCGCGAATCGGGGGGACACGTGGTCAGGGTCTTCATCGACAGGCCCGGACCGTCGGCCACGCCCGACGACAGCGTCAGTATTGAGGACTGCGAGCAGGTCAACCGCGAGATCGGGACGATTCTCGACGTTGAGGATCCACTCCCGTTCGCATATACGTTGGAGGTTTCATCACCCGGACTCGATCGTCCGCTACGCGGCCTGGACGACTACCGGCGCTTTGCGGGCCGGTGGGCCAAGGTCGTGGTGAAGGAAGCGGTCGACAACCAGAAGGCGTTCGAAGGGCGCCTCAACGGAGTGGATGGAGACATGGTCCTGCTAGAGGCGTCGAACGGGCGGCTGCACAAGCTGCCGATGCACCTCATCACGCGCGGTCGGCTCGAAGTTGAGTTCTAGGATTCTTGAAATATGCAAAACCCGTTAATGCAGACGATCGAGGCGCTCGCGAAAGAAAAAGGCATCGAGGCCGATACGATCATCACCGCGATCGAGGACGCCGTCCTCACCGCGTCGCGCAAGTACTACAAGACGAACGAGAACCTCAAGACGCGGTTCAATCAGGAGACGGGCCAGGTTGACCTGTTCGCGATCAAGCACATCGTGAACGACGTGACCAACGAGGCAACCGAGATCTCGCTCAAGGAAGCGCAGGACCTCTACGGCGAAGAAGCCGAAGTCGACATGGAGATCGAGTTCCCCAAGCGAACCGATGTCCTCGGCCGCATCGCGGCTCAGACCGCCAAGCAGGTCATCTTCCAGAAGGTGCGCGAGGCCGAGCGCGAAAACATCTTCGCTGAGTACAACGATCGCGTCGGCGAAGTGATCAACAGCATGGTGAAGCGCTTCGAGAACGGCGACCTCGTCGTCGAGATCGGACGCGTCGAGGCCGTGCTGCCCCGCAAGGAACAGTCGCGCGCGGAAAGCTACACCCCGGGCGAACGCATTCGCGCCGTCATCAAGGGCGTCAATCGGAGCGCGAAGGGGCCGCAGATCGTGCTGTCGCGCACCGACCCTGCGCTGCTCATCAAGCTCTTCGAGCAGGAAGTGCCGGAAATCTACGATGGCACCGTGATGATCCGCGGCGCGGTCCGCGAAGCGGGTGACCGCGCCAAGGTCGCCGTGTATTCACGCGAGCGCGACGTCGACCCGGTGGGCGCGTGCGTCGGCATGAAAGGCACGCGCGTTCAGGCCATCATCCGCGAGCTTCGCGGTGAGAAAATCGACATCGTCGAGTGGTCCGAGGATCCCGTGCAACTCGTCATGAACGCACTGAGCCCCGCAAAGGTGCAGCGCGTGTCCATCGTCGACGAGCGAGACCGGATCATGGAAGTTGTCGTCGAGGACAAGCAGTTGTCATTGGCGATTGGTAAGAAGGGGCAGAACGTGCGGCTGGCAGCGAAGCTGACCGGCTGGCGCATCGACATCAAGAGCGAAGAAGAAAAGCGGCGCGAAGTCGAGGCCGAATTCGGAGCGCTCGGTGGCGACGCAGCGGGTGAAACAGCCGAAGAGCCGGCAGCACTCGAAGAAGTGGCGGCAGCGCCAGAAGAGGCGCCAGAAGCAGTGCCAGAAGAAGCGCCAGAAGAAGCGGCAGCAGTCGCCGAGGCCGGAACAGACGCAGGCAACGACATCAAGGCGGAATCGTAGAGACGAGACTCCAACAGCATCGTTGAGCGCGGGCCCAGGCCCGTGCGGACAAGGGAAGCAATTTGGCAACGGTTCGGATTTACAAGGTCGCGGAACTGCTCGGCACGACGAGCCAGGAAGTGCTGGCGCTGCTCAAGCGCGATCACGGAATCGAGCTGAAGAGCGCCTCGAGCACCATCGAGGAAGTTGTCGCGCGCTCGTTCGTCGAGCGCCTCGCACGACAGCGAAGCATCTCGCTTCCGGGCGGCGACATGTTCGCCGAGCATGCGCGTTCCGGCCAAGATCACCACAGCGAAGAAGGCGCCAGCGCCGAAAAAGGCCGAACCGGCCAAGCCGGTTGCCCCGGTTCTCGGTCCTCCGCGTCTCGTCAAGACGGTCAAACCGCATGCACCCGCGGAGACCGCGGCACCCGCTGCCGCTCCTCCACCGCCGCCTGACGTCGAGCACGAGCCCGTCGAAGTGCCGGTCGAAGTGGCAGCGACGCCACCGCCCGTCGTCGAAGTCGAACCACCGCCTCCTGTTGTCATCGATGAAGCACCTCCAGTCGTGATCGTTCCCGAGCCGCCCCAAATCGAAGAACCACCGGTTGTCGAGGAGACAATCGAAGAGCCTCCCACGCCCATCGCTGCAGCCGCGTCTGTTGCGCCGCCATCGGCACCCTCTGGACGATTCGTTCCACCGACGATTCGGCTTCGCATCGAGGAGCCGGGCAGGACGCCGCAACCCGCGCGCCCGCTTGCGCCGGCGAAACGTCCACAGGTGACGCAGCCGCGCATCGTGCACCCGCCGGCGCCTCCCGCGGCAGGAGCCAAACCCGCAACGCCTGCAACGGGACGCACTCCGGCGCCGGCTCGACCCGGCGGTGCCGGGCAAGCGCCTCGGGCGCCGTACTCGCCGGGGCGTCCGACGACTCCGGGCATGTTGGGGGGCCCGCGTCCGCTGCCGTCGCAGCCGGTGCGCACACAACCACCAGCGTTTGCGCGTCCGGGAGGGCCACCGGCCCCCGCGGGACAACAGCCTCGACCGCCATTCGGACAGCGGCCGCCCGGCGGAGGGTATCGTCCGCCCGTTCGTTCCACAGGGACTCGGCGCGAGCGGCCGTCGTCGCCATCGATGCCCTCTGCACCTTCTGCCCCGCCGCCGATCACACGAATCATCACGCTCGCCGAGGGCATGACGGTGAAAGACCTCGCCGACAAGCTCGATGTGCGCGTGAAGGACGTCCTCGCCAAGCTCCTGATGCGTCGCATGATGATGACCATCAACAGCACGATGGACGTGGACACGGCCAAGGACCTCGCGCGCGAGTTCGGCGCCGAGATCGAGATGCGGAGCTTCGAACAGGAGCTCGTCTCGGCTGAGGGCGACGAATCGAAGCCCGAGGACATCAAGCCGCGCGCACCCGTTGTGACCGTCATGGGTCACGTCGACCACGGCAAGACGTCGCTGCTTGATGCCATCCGTGAGACGAAGGTCGCCGAGCGCGAAGCTGGCGGCATCACTCAGCACATCGGGGCGTATCACGTCGACGTGGGTGACGGACGCAGCGTCGTGTTCCTCGACACGCCAGGTCATGAAGCCTTCACCCTGATGCGCGCACGCGGCGCCAAAGTCACTGACGTCGTCGTGCTCGTCGTCGCGGCCGACGATGGCGTGATGCCACAGACGCGTGAAGCGATCGACCACGCCAAGGCGGCCAACGTGCCGATCGTCGTGGCGATCAACAAGATCGACAAGCCGGGCGCCAATCCCGACAACGTCAAGCGTGAGCTCGCCGAGCTGAATCTGGTCCCTGAGGACTGGGGCGGCACGACGGTCATGGTGCCGGTGTCCGCCAAGAAGCGCCAGAACCTCGATCAACTTCTGGAAATGATCCTCCTCTCGACGGACATCCTCGAGTTGAGAGCGAATCCGAAGCGAAGCGCCTCCGGCGCAGTGCTCGAAGCCAAGCTCGATCGCGGCCGCGGCCCGGTCGCCACCGTGCTGGTGCAGGACGGCACGCTGAACGTCGGCGACAACTTCATCGCGGGCCCCGTCGTCGGCAGAGTCCGTGCGCTCATCGACGACCGCGGACGTCCGGTGAAATCAGCGGGGCCGGCCACGCCGGTCGAAGTACTCGGCTTGACCAGCCTGCCGCAGCCAGGCGATCCCTTCCAGACGGTCGCAGATGCAGCAAAGGCCCGGCAGATCGCAACCTTCCGTCAGGCGCAGGCCAAGGAGCGCGCGCTCGGCGCGAAGGGCGGCCGCCTGACGCTCGAATCGCTCAAGGAGCAAATCGCCGAAGGCGGCATGAAAGAACTGCCGCTCATCGTGAAGGCGGACGTGCAGGGCTCGGCCGAAGTGCTGGCCGATACGCTGACGAAGCTGTCTGACGAGAAGGTCAAGATTCGCATCATCCGCTCCGGTGTCGGCGCGATCAACGAGTCGGACGTGCTCCTGGCGTCGGCCTCGAATGCGATCATCATCGGCTTCAACGTCCGCCCCGATCGCAACGCGCAGGAAACGGCGGAGCGCGAAGAGATCGACATCCGCCTCCACTCGGTGATTTACAACGTCACCGAGGAAATCAAGAAGAGCATGGAAGGCCTGCTCGATCCGACCTTCAAGGAAGTACGGATCGGCACCGCCTCGGTGCGCGAAGTCTTCAAGGTCCCGAAGATCGGGGCGATTGCCGGCTGCCAGGTTACCGATGGGCGCATCACGCGCGCCGGCGAAACCCAGGCGCGCCTGCTGCGCGACAACGTTGTCGTCTTCGAGGGCAAGATCTCGTCACTGCGTCGATTCAAGGACGACGTGAGCGAGGTGAAGAGCGGACTCGAGTGCGGTATCGGGCTGCAGAACTACAACGACGTGAAGGTCGGGGACATCATCGAGGTCTTCACGATGGAGCGAGTGGCGGTCACCGCATAGAACGGCGCAATGCGTGTCGCCGTTCTTCACGTCGAGATCCATATTCCCTACGCGCAGTCGCTCAAGGACAAGCGCATGGTGCTCCGGCGGATCAAAGACCGCCTGCAGAAGTTCAACGTCGCCGTCGCGGAACTCGAGCATCAGGATCTGTGGCAGCGTGCGAGCCTCGGCATCGTCGCCATCTCGAACACTACGCTGCATGTGGAACAGGAACTCGCCGATGCCGCAGACGAAATCGAACGCCTCGAGCCGGGGTTGATGACCCGGTCCGAGGTCGAGTACCTGACGTAATGGCTCAAGGGCACAGACCCGATCGCGTCGGCGATCAGATTCGGCAGGAGCTCAGCGACCTCCTCAGTCGTGGCGTCGTCCACGATCCCGGCATCGGCTTCATCACCCTGACCCGTGTCAAGATGTCCCCCGACCTGCAACTGGCGCGGGTGTTCTACACGATGATGGGCGACGAGTCGGCACGCCGCGATACCGCGGCGGCGCTCGAGCGGGCGACGCCGTTCCTTCGACGTCATATCGGAGGCCGGTTGCGCCTGCGCCGCGTGCCCGAACTCGACTTCCGGTTCGACGAATCGGTGGCGCATCAGGATCGCATCGAGCAAATCCTGCGCGACCTTCGTGAGGAAGAGGCGCAGCGCGCCGCCAAGCGCGACGGGGAGGAGACCGAGGACACCAACGGGCATGACCACAACAACCGCTGAGACGACGGCCGCTCACCTCGCTGCCGAGATCCGCCGCCGGCAACGCTTCGTCGTCGCCTCGCACGCGCGGCCCGACGGCGACGCCATCGGGTCTTCGCTCGCGATGGCCCTGGCCCTTCAGCGACTCGGCAAACAGGCACGCGTCGTCAGCTGCGACAGAGTGCCGCCCCAGATGCAGGTCTTTCCGAGTGTCGATTCGATCGAGGTGACCGACCACGTCGACGATCCCGGCGACGCCGTGATCGTCCTCGAGTGCGGGGATACACAGCGAACCGGCATTGCCGGTCTCGACAAGGGCTACGTGATCAATATCGATCATCATCCCGGCAACACGATGTTCGGGGCGATGAACTGGCTGGATCTGTCCGCCGCGGCCTGCGGCGAGATGGTCTTCGAGTTGATTGGCGCACTGGGCGTTTCACTGACGCCGGAGATCGCGACCCACGTCTATATCGCGATCCTGACCGACACCGGCGCGTTTCATTATTCGAACATCACGCCGCGCACGTTCGACATCTGCCGGCAGTGCGTCGAAGCTGGCGTCAACGCTGCCGCGGTGGCGCGCAGCATCTTCGACAGCAACAATCTCGCGCGGCTCAAGCTGTATGGCGCAGTGCTTCACCGGATGCAACTCGATCCGACGGGACGCATCGCAACGGTCTACGTCGACCAGCAGTTGGCCCGTGAGTGTGGCGGGACCTACGAGGATACGGAGGGGCTGGTGAACCTTCCGCTCACCGTGAAGGACATCATGGCGGTCGCGTTCTTCAAGGAGAACGGTCCGGGCGACTGGCGCGTGAGTATGCGATCGAAGGGCGCGATCAACGTCAACGCCATCGCACGCGAGTTCGGCGGCGGCGGTCACACCAACGCGTCGGGCTGCTCCGCGCGCGGCGACTTCGCCGATCTGAAGATGCTCTTCGAGGGGAAGCTGACGCAGGCGATCGAAGCCGCCAAATAGAGGCGGGTAGACAGTAAGTAGTAGGCGTAGACCTGGTGCTTGCCACATACCGCCTACGGCATACTGCCTACTGATGGACGGTGTTCTCGTCGTCGACAAACCGCAGGGCCTGACGTCGCACGACGTCGTTGCGGTTGCCAGGCGATCTCTTCACGAGCGACGTATCGGCCACACCGGAACGCTCGACCCCCTGGCCACGGGCGTCCTGCCGCTGGCGTGCGGTCGAGCCACGAGACTCGTGCGGTTCTTCGTCTCCTCGGACAAGGACTACGAAGCCACGATTCGATTCGGCGTCTCGACGGACTCCTACGACATCACTGGCACCGAAACCGGCCGATCCGATCGTGTGCCTGAGCGTGACGCGGTCGAGACTGCGCTTGCATCGCTGCGCGGGGAGTATCTGCAGGTTCCACCGGCGTTCTCGGCGAAGAAGGTTGCGGGCGAACGGGCCTATGCTCGCGCGCGCCGTGACGAAACAGTGACTCTGCAAGCCGTGCCCGTGCGTGTGCCGCGCGCCGACCTGGTCGAGTGCTCCGGCGCCTCAGCGCGCATCCACGTCACCTGCTCGGCCGGCTTTTACGTGAGGACGCTTGCCCATTCGCTCGGTGAACTGGTGGGCACAGGGGCGTGCCTCGAGTCGCTGCGACGGACCCGCTGTGGTGAATTCACCATCAGTCAAGCCGTCGAGCTCGAGCGCGTGAGTCAATCGAGCGTGGCAGTGACCGAGCGTTGGATACCGCTCGAGCGTCTCCTGCCAGCCATGCCCTCTGTTCGGCTCGGCGAAGAGGGGCGAAAGCGGGTGGCTCACGGGCAGATGCTCGGCGCCACTCACCTTATTGGGGGCGGAATCGTTCGAAACAGCCCCGGCGCATGGACTCGATTGATTGATGAAGAAGGCCAACTCGTTGCGCTCGCGACGGTCGACTCGACTGGCGAATTTTTGCACCCAGGCGTTGTCCTGATTTAAAATGAACTGTTTAAGGGAGCAGCAACACTCGAAACCATACGGCGGTTTGGTGGATGACGGGGGCCAGTGACCCGGACGTCGCGTCTGAGCCGTTCGTGAAGGAGCCACCAGTGGCGTTGAGCAGTGACCGGAAGAGCGGCATTATCGGGACGTACAAGACACACGACGGTGACACGGGCTCGCCGGAGGTTCAGGTCGCGCTCCTCAGCGAGCGCATCAACTACCTCACCGAGCATTTCAAGATCCACGCAAAGGATCACCATTCCCGCCGGGGGCTGCTGAAGCTGGTAGGACAGCGACGACGGCTGCTCGATTACCTCAAGAGCAAAGACTCCGAGCGCTACGCCGATCTCATCAAGCGCCTCGGCATACGTAAGTAGAACCTAGTCACATGCACAACGTTAATTTGCAGAGGCGCGAGATCCATGTTGGATCCCGTACGCTGACACTCGAAACGGGCAAGCTGGCCAAGCAGGCTCACGGCTCGGTAATCGTCCGATCCGGCGACACCATGGTGCTCGTGGCCGCTTCGCGGGCCGCAAACCCGCGCGATGTGGACTTCCTCCCCCTGACCGTGGACTACCGCGAGTACGCCTACGCATCGGGACGGATCCCTGGCGGTTTCTTCAAACGCGAGGGCAAAGCTGCGGAAAAGGAAGTCCTTACAAGCCGGCTGATCGATCGACCGATCCGTCCGCTCTTTCCCTCAGGCTGGCGCTTCGAGACGCAGATCATCGCGCTCCTGATGTCTGCCGACACCGAGAACGATGCCGACGTCCTGGCGATTACCGGCGCCTCTGCGGCGCTGGCCATCTCCGAGATCCCGTTCGAGAAGACCGTGGCCGGCGTGCGCGTCGGTCTGGTCAACAACGAGTACGTCATCAACCCGACGTACTCCGAGCGCAAACAGAGCGCGCTCGACCTGATCGTCGCCGGCACGCGCGACGGAATCGTGATGGTCGAGGCGGGCGCCAAAGAAGTCTCTGAAGCGCAGGTCGTCGGTGCACTCGAAGCCGCTCATGCCGCGATCAAGCAGATCGTCGCGGGCATCGAGGAACTGAAGGCCGCCGTCGGCAAGAAGAAGATCGTGGTCGCCGCCAAGGCAATCGCTCCCGAGTTCTATCAGCAGGTCGAGAAGAAAGCCCTCGGCCCTCTGACCGATGCGATGCGCATCAAGCAGAAGCTGGAGAGCTACGGACAGGTCGATACCGTGCTCGAGGACCTTCTGGCGTCTCTGCCCGAGGATGACGCGCAACAGAAGAAGGACGCAGAGCACATCTTCCACGAGCTTCAGGAAAAGGCGATGCGCGACGAGGCGCTCGAGCGCGGCGTGCGCCTCGACGGCCGGAAGTTCGACGAGATCCGTCCGATCTGGACGGAGACCGGCGTCCTCCCGCGCGTGCACGGTTCGGTTGTCTTCACGCGGGGCGAGACGCAGGCGCTGGTGAGCTGCACACTCGGCACGGCCGATGACCAGCAGAAGATCGAGCACGTCACCGGTGAGCAGTACCGGCGCTTCATGCTCCACTACAACTTCCCGCCCTTCTCGGTCGGCGAGACCGGACCGCAGCGCGGACCGGGCCGCCGCGAGATCGGGCACGGTGCCCTCGCCGAGCGCGCACTCGCGCCGGTCGTTCCCTCTGAAGAGAAGTTCGCCTACACGATCCGCCTCGTCTCGGACATCCTCGAGTCCAACGGCTCCTCGTCGATGGCGTCGGTCTGCGGCGGTTCGATGGCCATGATGGACGCAGGCGTACCGATCTCGGCGGCCGTGGCGGGCATCGCCATGGGACTCATCATGGACGAGAAGACCGGCAAGTATGCCGTGCTCTCGGACATCGCCGGCGCCGAAGACCACTACGGCGACATGGACTTCAAGGTGGCAGGCACCGCGCACGGCATCACGGCGTTGCAGATGGACATCAAGGTCACCGGCATCAACTCGGAGATCATGGCCAAGGCGCTCGAGCAGGCTCGGGCCGGCCGCATGCACATCCTCGGCGAGATGGCCAAGACGCTGCAGAACACACGCGGCAACATGTCGGATGTACGCACCGCGCATCATCACCATCAAGATTCCGGTCGACAAGATCCGCGATGTCATCGGCCCTGGAGGCAAGATGATCCGCAGCATCATCGAGCGTACCGGCGTGAAGATCGATGTCGAGGACAACGGTCAGGTCAACGTCGCATCCGCCGATGGTGAATCCGCTGCCAAGGCGATCGGCATCATCCAGGAACTGACGGCAACGCCGGAGCTCAATAAGACCTACATGGGCAAGGTGCAGCGCATCACCGACTTCGGCGCGTTCGTCGAGATCATGGCCGGCACCGACGGCCTGCTCCACGTGTCGGAGATCGCGAACCACCGCGTGAAGGACGTGCGCGATGAGCTGAAGGAGGGTCAGCAGATCCTCGTGAAGGTCATCAACATCGATCCGACCGGCAAGATTCGGCTCAGCCGCAAGGCTCTGCTGCAGGACGAAGTGCAAAAGGGTGCAACGCCTGCCCCAGCCGCAAAAGAGTAAGCGAATCCGTGCATAGACGAACCGGGACTGCGTCCCGGTCGTCTAAACTGCATAGATGACGCTGATGAGTCGGACGTCCAGCCTGTTGGTTGTAGGCGTGGTGGGTCTGCTCTCGCCCTTCGCACTCCACGCACTCGCCCAGGATCACGCCCCCAACAAACGCGAAATTACGCTGACGGCGCGCAACTACCGGTTCAACCCTGCCCGCATCGAAGTCTCACAAGATGACCTCGTCAAGCTCACGGTGCAGAGCGAGGACAACGCCTACAGCGTAACCATCGACGAGTATCGCGTGTCACGCCGTGTGCCCGCGGGCGGCTCGACGACACTCGAGTTTCGCGCCGACCGGGCCGGTACGTTTGCGTTCTATTCCAACCTGACCAACGACGCCCGCCACGCGCAGATGCGCGGCGAACTGATTGTTCGAGGAAAGTAGCTCCTCAGCGACCCAGTCTCACTTCTCCGCCGCCCACCCTTTCGCGGCTTCGATGCGTGCGGTGGTGGAGGGGTGCGTGTGGAAGAACAACTCGACGAACCTCGATGGCTGTTCCTCCGCGAGGTTGGTTGACGCGAGCCGCCTCATCGCGCTGATGAACGCTGATGAGTTCTTCGTCGTCTCGAGCGCGTAGCGATCGGCTCGCCGCTCGTGCGCCCGCGAGAGCGCGTTGGTCATCGGCCTGAGCGCCACCGACACAACGCCGCCCGCGAGAGCAATCAGCGGGAACCCTGCCACGTCGGACTTCCCATCCAAGCCCGCGCTCAACGCGAACGTCGTCAGCACGTAATCGGCGAGATAGCATCCTGCGGTCACGAGCACGACCTCGAGCGCCAGCGCCGACCAGATGTCGCCGTAGACATGATGCGCGAGCTCGTGGGCGAAGACGGTCTCGATCTCCTGATCGGAGTGCGCCGCGAGCAAGGTGTCGGACACCAGGATGCGACGCGTCTTGCCAATGCCAACGAGTGCCGCATTGGCTTTGCTCGTGCGATCGCCGAGGCGCCACTCGAACACGCCGAGCACAGGTGTCCCGGCCTTCTCGGCGAGCGCCATCAGGCGCACGCGCAGGTCTTCCCGATCGAGCGGCCGCACGTCGTAGAACAGGGGGAGCAGAAGCACCGGCGCGAACCGCGCCAAGCCGATAAGCACGACGGCGAAACAGATCGCAGCAAAGAGCCACCACCTGTCAGGACTCACTCGAATCAACGCCGCAACGACGATGCCCGCAACTGCAAGATACGCGAGCACGAGCGCCGCCGCCTTGATGTGATCCGCAAGCCAGCGTCCCGCAGTTTCCCGCGAGAGTCCGTAGCGGCGTTCGAGAACGACTCCCTGATAGAAGGCGAATGGCAGGTGCAGCAGCTCGGAAAGCCCCGCGAGCACCAGCACGTATGTGATGACGACGGGAATGAAGCTCGTGCCGACGGCGACCTCGACATTCGCCCTGATGGCAATCGAGGCGCCGCTCAGCACGAGCAGGATGAGGAAGAGAACCTGGACGATGGTATCGAGCAGCGCGGTTCGTCGACGCAGCCTGTGGTATCTCGCCGACTTGTCTTCGTTGGCCACCGATCTCGTTACCTGTGAGGCATGAACGACCGAGCCGTCTATGAGCCTGGCGCACCGTTCCCGAGTCGAACGCCGCCGTTCGTGGTCTGCACGACAATGCGAGGTCCACCACTTCCGATGCGGCCGGCAACTCGCTGGCGGCTCTGCTCTTCGACTGACAGCTGAAGTCCGTCCCGCACTTGAATGCCGCCATTCACGACAGTCGCCTCGAGGCTGGCATTCACACCCGGCGCAACAGTGAGCATCACGCCCCCGTTGACCGTCACCATGCGAGAGTCGCCAGTGACCGACGCCAGGTCCATCGTGATGCCGCCGTTCACGGTCTGCGCCTCGATGGCGCCCGAAACGCCTCGGCCGGTGATGCCGCCATTCGTCGTCGTCGCCTCGATGCGAACGCCGTTCACGTTGTCGAGACGCACTTCGCCGTTCTGTGTCTTGAGCCGCATGTTCAAGCCGGGCGGCACCCGCACCTCGTACTTAACGGTGAGCTGCGGACGGCGGAATCCGCCGCCATCGCGCCCCTGACTTTCTGGCGCTTCAATCGTGACGAGGTCCGGGGTGACCGCTTCGCGCATCTCGCTCTTCTTGAGCAGCTCGCGCGAGGCCTCCTCGCTGCCGGTCCTGACCTCGCGGATGGCGCGAACCTCGACCTGGCTGCCCGTCGCCGGTGAGGCATGAATCTGGCCGTTGATGTTGATGATTTCCAGGCGCCCGCCTGGCTTGATGTCGTAGGTGCGGACCCACTCATCGCTGGCCTTGCCGGCGGCAAAGTCGACCGAGAGGCCGCCGCCCTCGCCGACCTTGACGTCGCATGCGACGGAGCCCAGGGCGAGGCCCAGCACCACGCCCCCAGCCCATAGATGTCGGCTGCTCATAACGTCGAACCTCCCGAACTCTACTACGTCCGGGCAGTTCGGATCGTTCGGGTTAATTCAGCTGGACCGAGATCAACTTCGACACGCCTGGCTCCTCCATCGTCACTCCATAGAGCCGGTTGGCAATTTCCATGGTCTGCCGATTGTGCGTGATGAGGATGAACTGCGTGCGGTCGAGCATGCCCCGCAGCATCTCGACGAACCGGTGCACGTTGGCATCGTCCAGCGGTGCGTCGATCTCGTCCAGCAGGCAGAACGGGCTCGGCTTGTATTTGAAGATGGCGAACATCAGCGCGATCGCCGTCATCGCCTTTTCACCGCCTGAGAGCAGCTGAACGCTCTGCAATCGCTTCCCTGGGGGCGACGCGACGATGTCGATGCCGCTTTCGAGCGGATCGTTCTCGTCGAGCAGCGCGAGACCGGCGCGGCCGCCGCCGAACAGCGTGCTGAACGTGACCTGGAAGTTGGCCTGAATGGCTGTGAACGCTTCGGTGAATCTGGCTTTCGTGGTCTCGTCGATGCGGGCGATCGCCTCGGACGTCTGGGCAATCGAGTCTACGAGATCGCGGCGCTGCGTCGTGAGGAACACGTGCCGCCCTTCGAGCTCGTCGAACTGCTCGATGGCCATCATGTTGACCGGCCCGAGCCGATCGATCTTGGCCTTCAATCGGGCGATGGCTTCCTCCGCCGTCATTGTCGTCGGCGCATCGATTGCGGCAGCCTGCTCCACGGACGCTGCCTGCACGTCACCTGAAGCGGCAATGCTCTCCTCGTCAGCCTCCGGGTCGGGCTCCTCGGCAGAGATCGCGGCCGCGTCCGGTGTCGCCTGACCGCTCTGCTCCATTTCTTCGACCTGCGCGAGCACCTCGTCGAGGGTGTTCTGGACGGCGTCGACACACGTCTGCGCGAGGTGCGTCAGATCGCTTTCGGCCGTCGCGCGTGACACCTCGAGATCGCTCACCTCGACTCGGATCTCTTCGAGCGTGCGACGAGCCTGGCGAATCGCCACGTCCTGTTCGTCGACCGTCGATCGGAGTGCGGCGGCTGCGTCATCGGCCTCGCGCAGTGTGCCGCGCATCGACTCGAGCGCGATGACGTCCTCGTCGAGCGCCTTCTCGCTCGATGCGATGGCTGCGATGAGCGCTTCGCGCCGGCTGTGAGGTCTGCTGTTGCTCGGAGATTCTGCTCGCGATCCTGACTTCGAGATCGCGTTCGCCTTCTTCGAGCCGGAGCACTTCTGCACCGACGGCAGACGCACGTTCGACGAGCGCGGCGTGCGACGCACGCGCTTCGCCCGCACGCGTGGCGAGCGAGTTGACGGTCTCCCGCGCGGCTGCCAGCCGTCGCTGCGCTTCACCGAGCTCCTCTTCGATGACTCGTTGCTCTTCTGCGAGCCTCGCCATCGAAATTTCCGCGTCCGCGCGACGGGTCTCGAGCGCGGCTCGTTCCTCTTCGGCGCGCCGTCGCTCCATTGCCACGAGGTCCGACTTGCGCGACAGGCGAAGTGTGTCTTCTGCGGCGCGGCCGAGCTGTGCGTCGTGCCCCACAAGCGCCTTCTCGTGAACGTGCTCCTCTTCCTGGAGCACACCGATCGCGCTGGTGGCTTCGACGATGCGCGCATCGAGGCTGGCGACCTCGGCCGCCAATTGCGCCAGCAGCTGTCGATCGCGTCCGACGCGTTCGCGTAGTTCCTTGATCTCTCGACGGGTGGCCAGGATTCCTCGCGACTCGACCTTGGCGCCACCAGCCACGAGATGAGGCCCACGGAAGACGTCGCCCTCGATCGTCGCGATCGGCGCGAACGTCTCGTGAGAGAACGTCACCGCCTGCTCGAAGCTCTCGGCGACATAGGCCTCGGGAATGACTTTCAGAATCGTGGCGGCGTGAGGGCCGCTGACACGGAGCAACATCCGAAACCGGCACGATGCCCGGCGCACGAAGAGCGTCGTGCGGGTGGTATCCATTGGATCCAGGTTCAACGACGACGAATCCGCAACGGCCTGCATCCTGCTCTCGAACAAGTGACAAGCCCGCAGCTGCCTGATCGTGCCGCTCGACGATCACATGCTGGAGCAGGTCGCCGAGACACGCTTCGACCGCGCGCTCGTATCGGCTGTCCACCTCGAGAAAGTCTGCAACCGCGCCCTGCTGACCGACATGCCCGTTCGCCTGCACGAGCACCATCCGGGCGGCATCACCGAAATCCGCACGACTGGCAGCCAGCTCCTCGAGCGACGCGAGCCGTCCCTCGACGGCGGCCAACTCCTGCTCGCGCGAGCGCAGGTCTCGCGTGCGCCCTTCGTGCTCGCTTCTCGACATCGCGAGCTGCGTGCGTCGCTCCGCCACATCCTGTGTGATTCGCTCCAGCGCCGCCTGCGACTGCGCACGGGCGTCCGCCGCCGCCGCGCGATCCGCCTCCACCTTCTCGCCCTCGCGCCGGACGTCGTCCTGTTCGACATCCAGCCTGCCGAGCTGCTCGCCGACACGCTCGTGCTGCGTGCCGGTGTGCTCCATCACGTGCCGCACGGTCGTCGCCGCGTTCGACGTTCGGAACAGATTGCTGCGAATCTCTTCGACGCGCCCTTCGAGCCCTTCGATCTGCGACTGCGCCTGCGCGTACTCCGCGCTGGCGGAGGCCATCACATCGCCAGCCTCGTCGCGCGTCCGCTCGATCTCGATCACGGCTTCGCGGCGTGCCTCGAGCTCCAGGCGTGCGGGCTCGCGCCGCGCCTCGAGTTCCTGGATCTCGGCGGCGACATCCCGTTCGCGTCCGTCGAGCGTCTCGATCTGCTGTCGATTGAATTCCTGCTGCTGCTGGCGCAGGTTGATGTCGAGCTCGCGAGCGTGCGCGTCCTCGCGGATCTGAGAAGAGCGCCCTTCGGCCTCGGCCTGCTCGATGCGCAAGCGGGCAAGATCCGCTTCGATCTCGGCAAGATGTGCCTGCGCCGCAGACTCGCGCTCTCTGGTGACCGCGAGTCGCCCTCGCGCCGATTCGATCGCGCCAGCCAGATCTCGATACCGTCGCGCAAAGAGCACCTTTTCCCAGCGGCGGTATTCTTCGCGCAGCCGGCCGTAGCGTCGCGCCTTCGCAGCCTGTCGCTTCAACGCGCCACGCTGCTTTTCGACTTCGAACACGATGTCGTCGATGCGCGTCAGGTTCTGCTGGGCAGCTTCGAGCTTCAGTTCTGCCGCCCGTCGTCGCGAGCGGTACTTCGTGATCCCGGCGGCTTCTTCGATCAGCTGGCGCCGGTCTGCCGGACGCGAACTGAGGATCATGCCGATCTTGCCTTGCTCGATGATCGAGTAAGCCTTGGCACCGAGCCCGGTGTCCATCAGGAGCTCGTGAACGTCGCGGAGGCGGCACACGGCGCCGTCGATCAGGTACTCGCTCTCCCCCGAACGGTATAGGCGCCTCGTGACTTCGACGTCGCGAGTGAAGGCGTCGGCCAACTCGGCAATCACTGCGTGCCCATTTCCATTGGCGGCGTCGTGACCGTTGCCGTTCTGGTGCGCTGGATGGAACTCCTCGAGCGTGGGCACCTCAGCGACCGGTGTCGGTGTCGCCGGAACTGGCGTCGCGAGAGCCAGTGGCGCGGGAAGGCCGCCAAGACGCAAGCGAACTTCAGCGGCTGCGCCCGGCTTCCGGGCATCGCTGCCGTTGAAGATCACGTCTTCCATCTTGTCGCCGCGGAGGCTCTTGGCGCTCTGCTCGCCAAGGACCCACGTAATGGCATCGGCAACGTTGCTCTTGCCGCACCCGTTGGGCCCGACGATGGCGGTGACACCCTGATCGAAGGAGAGCTCCGACCGATCGGAGAAGGACTTGAAACCCGAGATTTCGAGACGGTCGAGACGCATTACTGCCCCTTGCTTACATGTCAGACTGAACCCGGCCGGCGTGCTGGGAAACAGGCGGCGGGCGGTTGGACGAGTAGCGAGCCGAACCGGTGGGAGTCTAGCAGGGCCCAGTTATTGTGGCAAGACCCAAGTCCTACCACAACATTTTGGGCTAGGCGACCAATCTGGGGTCAGCGCGCTGCGCGGCGACCGTTGTTGCTCTGCCGGCGTCATGTTGAGCAACTGCTGCGCTTCGGGGAACAGCGTCAGGGCAAACTTCATCTGCGGGTCGTAGCGCGCGAGGTTCTTGTAGGCCGCGGCGACACCGAACAGGTCGACGTCGATCTCGCGGTGGATCATCGCCTTGATGAACTCGAGATCGGAGGTCCACGCAGCCTCGTCGAACGGAATCGGCGACTGCTGCACGAGCTTCTTGAACTCGGCAAGCATCTCGTCATTCACCTCGAAGTCGGGGGTCAGTTCGCGAGGCTGAGCACCGCGTCGTGTGACGCGAGTGTCGCCCTTGCGCGTGAACTGCTGCGCGTAGGTGTCGAAGAGATTACGCGCCGCGATCGTGCGGCCGAACCGCGTCGGATTGAATCCATCCGACGGTCCGTCGAACCGGCGATCCGGTTCTACACCACCGCCGCTGTAGACCTTGCGTCCCGCATCCGTGTACTTCAGATCTTCAGGCTTGTGGACCTTGTTGCCGTCCTGCTCACGCCACGTGTAGGTGAGGTACTCGTCGAAGCCGACGTCCCACGGCCGCTGAATCAATCGACCGCTCGGCGTGTAGTAGCGAGCCGTCGTGATCGCCGCGCCAGCACCTTCGGCCACGCGGTACACCGACTGCACAAGCGCCTTGCCGAACGTCGTCTCGCCGACGATGAGCGAACGATCGTGATCCTGAAGAGCACCCGACACAATCTCCGACGCGCTCGCGCTGCTGCGATTGACCAGCGTGATCATCGGCACGCGCAGGTAGTCGCTCTGCTCCGTCGCGCGATAGTCCTGATCGGAGTTCGGCACGCGACCGCGCGTGTAGACGATCAAGTCGCCCTTGGGCAGGAATCGGTTCGAGACGCGAATCGCCTGGTCGAGCGCGCCGCCCGGATTCCCGCGAAGGTCGAACACGAGGCGCGCCATGCCCTGCTTCGTCAGCATCTCGAGCGCACGGCCAAGCTCCTGATCCGTGTTCTCGCCGAAATCCTGCAGCTTGATGTAACCCGTCGTCGCATCGAGCATGACTGCCGCGGGCACGGTTGGAATGTGAACCTCGTCGCGCGTGACGGCGAGATCGATCAGCCCGTCGTAACCCGCGCGGCGAATCGAGATGTTGACGGATGACTGCTTGGGTCCACGCAGACGGCTGACCGCCTGCTCGCTCGTCCACCCTTTCGCATCTTCGCCTTCGATCTTCGCGATCACGTCGCCGCGGCGAAGTCCCTTCTGATGCGCCGGAGACCCTTCGAACACGTTGAAGACGGTGACGTCGCCATCGACGACGTTGATCGTGATCCCGAGGCCGTAATATCGCCCCTCCTGCCGCTCGCGCATCTGCGCGAAGCTGCGGGGATCCATGAAGCTCGAATGCGGGTCCAATGTCTGCAGCAAGCCGCTGATGGCGCTGTAGACCAGGCGGTCTGATTCGTATTCGCCGACGTAGTTGTCCTCGATGGCACCAAGGGCCGACGTGAATACCTTGTACTGGTCAGGGATTTGGTCCTGCGCGACGAGTGCGCTGCGGCCCCAGAACCCGCCTGCGACGGCACAAAAGATAATGACGAGCCCAGCGAAGGTCAGAAAACGAGAGCTACGCATCACAGGCATATTACAAGCAATGTACACCCTCGCCTTGACCCCGTCCAGACCGGATTTCTATAATCGGTAGAAGCACTTGCGGGCAACCCAGAGCCGCAGCGGGAAGGCTGAACTCCCGTTCACCTTTCTTATGCTGGCGGGTGTATTCTGGGAAATAACGCTGGCTCCCGAGCCGGCTGGAGTACGCCTTATGTTTGGTTCCATTGGAATGCCCGAGCTGGTCATTATTCTGGTGATCGCGCTCATCATCTTTGGCCCGCGCAAACTGCCCGAGCTCGGCCGCTCCCTCGGCAAGAGCCTCGGGGAGTTCAAGAAGGCCTCGAACGAGCTCCGCAACACCCTCGAAGAAGAAGTCAGGGTTGAGGAACAGAAGGAACAGAAGGCGAAGATGCAGGCCGAGCAGGCGTCCGCGCTCGCGGCCAGCGCCCAGCCCATCACTCCTGAATCGACCGGGAATCCGGTGACACCGGAATCAGCGGAGCCAACGATCAGCCGCACCAGCACCGGCACGTCCGCCTAGGTCGACTCGATGGCGCTCGTGCCGTTTCCGAAGAAGTCGACATCGTCGGCTGCAGACGATGATGATTGGGAGGACGACGACTCCGAATCCGAACAGGGGAAGATGTCGTTCCTCGACCATCTGGACGAGCTGCGACGACGGATCATCTACTCGCTGGTGGCCATTCTCGTGGGCCTCGGTATCGCGCTGTTCTTCATGGGCCCGCTCTTCCAGTTCATCTTCCGACCGATGCAGGCGCTGCTGCCTGCCGGTCAGACGCTCATCTACACGGACCCGAGCGAAGCCTTCTTCCTTCAAATCAAGATCGCGCTGATGGCCGGGCTCATCCTGGCGTCGCCGGTCGTTGCCTCGCAGCTCTGGCTCTTCATCGCACCCGGCCTCTACGCACACGAGAAGAAACTGGCGATCCCCTTCGTCGTGATGTCGTCGACCCTATTTGTCGGCGGTGCGGCCTTCGCGCACTATCTCGTGTTTCCGATCGTCTGGAGATTCTTCGTCAGCTTCACGAACGATTTTCTGACGTTCATGCCCAGGGTCGAGCCGGCGTTCTCCATGTATCTCAGGCTGGTCCTCGCCCTCGGCATCACGTTCCAGCTGCCGACTCTCGTGCTGTTCCTCGCCCGGCTGGGTATCGTCACGCCCCGCTTGATGATCCGCCACTTCAAGTACGCCGTGCTGCTCATCGTCATTGCCTCAGCCGTGCTCTCGCCGGACGGCGGCGGCGTTGGCATGCTGGCCATGGGTGGACCGGTGATCGTCCTCTATATCCTGAGCATCGGCCTCGCCTGGCTGTTCGGGAAGAAGCGGACCAAGACGCTCGAAGAAGCCTCGTAGCATCGGCGGTCGTGGACGACGTGACCTCAGGGAGCTCACGGCCCAGCGAAGTGGATCGGCTCATCGCCGATCTCCAGTCACCTGACCCGATCCGACGTGACGCGTCGGTCGCGCGCCTGCGCGTCCTTGGCGCACGCGCGTTTCCGCGACTCGCCAGGTTCATCGAGTCCTCTGACAGCGCGACGGCGCGCGCGCTGGCGATCAGCGCGCTCGACGGCCTCGAGAATCCGCACGCCGTGGAAATCGCGTTCGCGGCTCTCGGCGCGTCCGACGTTGACACCGTCGTTGCCGCGCTCACCGTGCTGCGCACGTGGGTGCCGCAGGAGAGCGGTACGCGTCTTCTCGAAGCCATCACGGCAATCGCGGTTGACCGGGACCGCGACGCGCGCGTGCGCGTTGCGGCAATGGACGCCCTTTCCGATCTGCCCGATGACCTCGTTCGTCCGATTCGTGAGCAGGCGCCGCCTCCGGAAGCGGCCGGGCCGGCACTCGACAATCCTGTTGCCGCGCGCGAATGGATGGAAGCGCATGGCTCACGAGCGACGCTCGCAACGCTGCACGACGCGATCAAGTCGTTTCGCGACGTGGAGAACCGTGCGGAGACAAGCGGCGAACGAACTGAGTGGCTCAGGGCACGCGGTGTCGCGCACCGCGCACTTGCTGCTCGTGGGAGTCGCCTGGCGCTGTACGACGCGCGCGAGACCTTCAGCACGACGAAGGGTGCGCTGCCCCAGGGATTTATCGAGACGATTGCGGACCTTGGCGACGCGAGTTGCCTCGAGCCACTCGCGCGCGCGTGGTCCGCGACTCCAGATGCCAGCTGGCGAGCTCAGTTGTCAGAGGCGGCGCGACGAATCGTGACGCGGTCGAAGCTTGGCGGACGCCATGCCGTCGTGAAAGGCATTCGCGCGAACTGGTCGGGGTTTATCTAGGCTCTGAACTACAGATCAGAACCCCAGTTCGCTGTTTACTTGTCCACCCGCAGCGATCTCGTCGCAAACGGCTGGCCGTCGACGAGGATTTCGACGGTGTATTCGCCATCAGGGAAACCACTCGAATTCTGAATGTGGAACTCGGTTGCCGCGTGATCGCGGTAGCTGACGTTCTTCGTCTCCTCGCTCACCAGTCGTCCGGCAAAGCGCCAACGCACACCAATCGTTCCTGTGCCAGGACCGTCGGTCAGCACTGACGCGAACATCGTGTCGTCAGGCTTGAACCGCGTTGTGTGGTTGCCGACACTCTTGTCCGAGTTCAGCGACTTGCCCGTCTGAATGGTCGTCACGTGCAACGGTCCGCTCGGACGGCATCCTGCAGCCACGAGCCCCGAGACGATGAGCGTCGTCGCAAGAATCAGGATACTTATCGACTTCCCCACCTTACTTCCCACTTTCCTCTTTGAACTTCCCACTTCTCAACTAGTATGACTTAGCGAACCACGCATGCGCCGTCGCATCAGCGTCACACTTGAGACACTTCTTTCCGGCAGCCGTGGTTCCGGTGAATGGCATGTTTCGAATCGTCGCCTGCGTCTCGGCCTTGATCTGCGCCTCGCACATCGCTGAACCGCACCACGGAGACACGACGAAGCCTGGGCGCCCTTCCATGATCTGCTTGAACTCATCGTACGAGTCGGTGTGCGTCGTGTGCTCCTCCCGAAACGCCACTGCGCGCGCGAAGAGCGCCTCCTGAATCGAGTCCAGCATGCCGACCACGTGCGAGGCGAGCCCGTCCATCGCCGCGGATGATTTCTCGCGCGTATCGCGACGGGCGAGCATCACCTGCGACTTCTCGATGTCCTTCGGTCCGATTTCGAGGCGAAGCGGAACGCCGCGCAGCTCCCATTCGTTGTACTTCCAGCCGGGTGTCTGTGTATCACGGTCGTCGAGCATCACGCGCACGCCGCGCGCGACGAGCTCGTCCCGGATCGCCTGCGCACGCGGCAGGACCGTTTCGCGCCAGTTCCCTCTCGGAATGGGGATGATCACGACCTGATAGGGGGCGATCCGCGGCGGCAGAATCAGGCCGCCTTCGTCGCCGTGCGTCATGATCACGCCGCCGATCATGCGAGTCGACACGCCCCACGAGGTTCCGTAGACGTACTGCACCGACTTGTCGCGTGCCTGGAACTTGATGTCGAACACCTTGGCGAAGTTCTGACCCAGGTTGTGAGACGTTCCGGCCTGCAGTGCACGACCGTCGCGCATCAGCGCTTCGATCGAATACGTTCGCTCGGCGCCGGCAAACTTCTCACTGTCCGTCTTCTGACCGTCGATCACCGGCATCGCGAGTTCCGTGTGCGCGAAGTCCTTGTAGACACCGAGCATCTTCTGCGTTTCGGCCTCGGCCTCTTCCGCCGTCTCGTGCGCGGTGTGCCCTTCCTGCCAGAGGAACTCGGTCGTGCGGAGGAAGAGCCGCGTCACTTTCTCCCATCGAACGACGTTGGCCCACTGGTTGATCAGGATCGGGAGATCGCGCCACGACTGCACCCACTTCGCGTACATCGTCCCGATGATCGTCTCCGAGGTGGGACGCACGACGAGCCGCTCCTCGAGTACCTCGGTGCCTCCCTGCGTCACCCACGCCACCTGTGGAGCAAAGCCTTGGACGTGCTCCGTCTCCTTCATCAACAGGCTTTCCGGAATGAAGAGCGGAAAGTACGCGTTGACGTGACCCGTCGCCTTGAAGCGCTTGTCGAGCGCCTGCTGCATCAGTTCCCAGATGGCGTAGCCATACGGGCGGATGACCATGCAGCCTTTGACCGGCGAGTAGTCGGCCAATTCGGCGCGTCGAACGACGTCGATGTACCAACGGCCAAAGTCCTGTGACTGTGGCGTGATCTCGGTCGGAAGGTCTGGAATCTCGGTCTCTTTAGACATGGAAGTTGGAGTTGTCAGGTCAGCACGTCGGAGACGTGCTTCTGCCAGTGTATATCGTCGCGGTGCGGGAAATCCGTGCGGAAGTGTCCGCCACGACTCTCTTCGCGTCTGAGCGCTGCCCGCGCGATCAGCAGGCCGACAGTCACAAGGCTCGACAGACGGCGCACATCTCGATCCCCTGGAGCGGAGGCACGAACATCACTCAGATGTGCCCACCATGAAGAGAGCCGCGTCACGAGATCGTCCAAGGTGTCGCGCGAGCGCAGCAGTCCCGCATGACGCCACATCAGATCGCGTACGGTCTGGGTGACTGGTTCGCCTCCACTGATCGACGACGACCCGCCGCTACGTAACGCTCGCGCTATTGCTTGATCCGGCACGGCGAAGCAGGATCCAGGCCTGACGGGAGCGATCATGGCGTCCGCCGCGCGCGCACCGAACACGAGCCCTTCGAGCAGCGAATTACTTGCCAGGCGATTGGCTCCGTGGACACCGGTGCAGGCGGCTTCGCCCGCGGCAAAGAGACCCGCAATCGACGTGCGCCCATCGAGATCGGTCTCGATGCCACCCATGACATAGTGCGCAGCCGGGCTCACCGGAATCCTGTCAGTGGCCAGATCGAGCCCGGCCTGTTTGCACGCGTCGGTGATCGCCGGGAATCTGCGCCGCACGTAGTCGTGATCCAGATGCGCCATCGAGAGGTACACGGGCGCATTCGTACGTTCGACCTCGCGAACAATCGCACGCGCAACCAGATCGCGTGACGCGAGATCGCCGGCTGCCTCGTAGCGATGGACGAAGCGCTCGCCGTGAGCGTTCACGAGCCAGGCGCCCTCTCCGCGCAACGCCTCTGACAACAGGAATCGCGGCGCGCCTTCCACACTCAACGCCGTCGGATGAAACTGGATGAACTCGAGGTCGGTCACGCGCGCACCGGCCTCGAAGGCCATGGCGATGCCGTCCCCGGTCGCGATCGCGGGATTCGTCGTTTCACGAAAGACCTGGCCCGCACCGCCCGTCGCGATGAGCGTTCGCCCGGCCTCTACCTGTTCGAGCTTTCCGTTGCGACCGACGAACTCCGCGCCTCGACACTCACCGTCGCGTGTCACTAGCGACATCGCGAGTGCATCGTCGAAGACACGCACGCGCCGGTGCGACTGCACCTTCTGCCAGAGCACACGACCGATCTCGCGACCGGGCGTATCGCGCGCGTGGAGCACGCGTCGAACCGAGTGCGCAGCCTCACGGCCAAGCGCCGGCGCTCCCGCCGAATCGCGATCGAACGCGACACCCCACGCGATGAGCTCGTTGACGTAGCGCGGACCGTCACTGACAAGCACGTTGACCGCCTCTGGCACACAGAGGCCATCCCCGGCGGCAATGGTGTCCGAGAAGTGAAGCTCGGGAGAGTCGTCCGGGCCGATCGCTGCGGCGATTCCGCCCTGCGCGTAGCCGGTATTGCTCTCGCGCGGATCGGCCTTCGTGAGCATGACGACGTCGCCGGTTTCCGCCAGCGAGAGCGCGGCGCGAAGCCCGGCGATGCCGCTGCCGATGACCAGAAAGTCGCCGCGCACGCCCACGGACTGTTATCCTATCAACTCGAACGGACTTCAGGCTCTCGACTCTGGGCTCCGGGCAGGCCTTCGGCCGGGCCAAAGGACCTTCATCACCGAGAGCCCAACGCCAAAAGCCTAAAGCCGCTTGACTTCCCCGATCCGCATCGACGTCACCACTGGCAACCGCACCTCTCCAATCTGGATCGGTGAAGGTCTCAGCCAGGAGCTCCCGTCACTGCTCGATCGCCACGGCGTTGGACCACGACGCTTCATCGTGTCGAGTCCCGTCGTGTGGCGCTTTCACGGCGAGCAACTGCGTGCCGCCCTCGGAGGCGGGGAGCCCATCCTTCTTCCTGACGGTGAGCGCTACAAGAACCTGCAGTCGATATCGAAGGTCTATGAGGCGCTCATTCGGGCCAATGCCGATCGAGGGAGCACCATCATCGCAGTCGGAGGCGGAGTCGTGGGCGACTCCGCGGGATTTGCGGCAGCGACGTTCCTGCGCGGGATTGCCCTCGTTCACGTGCCCACGACACTCCTTGCACAAGTCGACAGCTCGATCGGCGGCAAGGTCGGCGTCAATCACACCCTGGGCAAGAACCTGATCGGGGCGTTCCATCAGCCCGCTCTCGTCGTCATCGATCCGGCGCTGCTCAAGACACTGCCGCGACGTGAATTTCGCTCGGGTCTCTATGAAGTCGTGAAGTACGGCGTGATCGCGAATCGCGATCTGTTCGATCGCCTGAACACCGACGCCAAAGCGATCTTCGCAAAGGATCCCGCCGCGCTCGTTCCCGCCATCGTCGATTCCTGCCGCATCAAGGCCGATGTGGTCTCCAAGGACGAGCGCGAGAGCGGACTTCGACGAATTCTCAACTTTGGGCACACGGTAGGCCACGCGCTCGAAGCTGTTACACACTACCGGCGGTTCAGACACGGCGAAGCGATCGCCCTGGGCATGCTTGCTGCCGCCGATCTCGCCGTCGCTCGAGGAGCAATGGCCGATCGCGAGCGAACGACGCTGGCAAAACTGATCGCCAGGCTTGGCCCGCTGCCGTCGGTGACCGATCTGCCGATTTCCGAAGCAATCGAAGCGATTCGTCGAGACAAGAAGGTCGTTCACGGTCGCCTGCACTTCGTCATCGCCATCGAGATCGGCGCGACGATAACCGTGGACGATGTGAGCGAGGACGAACTCCACGCCGTGCTCGGACGTCTCGGCCTGACAAACTAGGCAGCACGCGACGCGGTCGACACGGAGATCCTACGCGTCCG
Source organism: uncultured Acidobacteriota bacterium (assembly GCA_963818645.1). Taxonomy (GTDB): domain Bacteria; phylum Acidobacteriota; class Vicinamibacteria; order Vicinamibacterales; family UBA2999; genus Gp6-AA40. Next base: position 101,489 of record CAWFTF010000016.1, read on the forward strand.
GAATCCCGTAGGCCTTGATCTTCTGCATCAGGGCTTTGAAGCCCAGCTGGAGGGCGTGCGCGGCCTGCGCCTTGTTGCCTCCATATTCCTGCAGCGCGATCTCGATCTTCCGCCGCTCGACTTCGCCACTCACACGACGAATCGCGTCGGTCATCGTTCCCGAAAGATCGATCTGATCCCAGGGGTCCGTCTGAACCTGCCCGCTCGGCGCACTGCGGAAGGAGAGATTGAGATGCCGTTGATGAATGGCGTCTCCGTCGGCCAGAATTACCGCGCGCTCGATGCAGTTCTGCAGCTCGCGCACGTTCCCCGGCCAGGGGTAGGCTTTGAGGTCGTCGAGCGCGGTTGGCGCCAGCATCAGCAGTTTCTTGTTCAGATCCTTGCAGAACTTGTCGACGAAATGGCGCGCCAGGATCAGCACATCGTCGCCGCGCTCGCGCAGGGGCGGAATCTCGATCGGGAACACCGACAGGCGGAAGTACAGATCCTCGCGGAACTGACGCTCGTTCACTCGCTGTTTGAGGTTGCGGTTCGTCGCCGCTACGACACGAGCGTCGACGTGAAGCGATTGCGTACCGCCGACACGCTCGAACTGCTTCTCCTCGAGGGCTCGAAGGATCTTGGCCTGGAGCGCGAGTGGCAGATCGCCGATCTCGTCGAGGAACAGCGTGCCGCGATGGGCCAGCTCGAATCGTCCTGGCTTGCGCTGCGTAGCGCCCGTGAACGCGCCCTTTTCGTAGCCGAACAGCTCGCTTTCGAGCAGGGACTCGGGGATCGCCGCGCAATTGATGGCGACAAACGGTCCGTCGGCGCGGGGACTCAATGCGTGCAGCGCTCTGGCGAAGAGTTCTTTCCCAGTTCCGCTTTCACCCTCGAGGAGGACGGTCGCATCCGTCGCTGCCGCGCGATGGAGCTGCTGTGATACCTGACGCAGCTTGCCGTCTTCGCCGATGATGCGCGGCGCGCCGCGGCGCTCAGCCAGTTCCTCTTTGAGCACGATGTACTCAGTGAGTATCCTGCGCTGGGCAATCGCCCGCGCGACCATGAGCAAGAGGTGATCGGGCTCGACGGGCTTCGCCAGGAAATCCATCGCCCCTTCACGCATCGCCGACACAGCGTCCTGGATGCTGCCGTACGCGGTCATCACGACGACCGGCAGATCGGGATCGAGTTCTTTCGCGGCGCGGAGGACGCCGAAGCCATCGCCAACGGGCAGCTTGAGATCGGTCAGGACGACGACGGGGCGGGTTCGACGGAGCTCGCGAATGGCCTCCGGCTCGTCGCGCGCCTCGAGCACGGCATGGCCGTGCGCCTCGAGGGCGTGCCTGAGCATGGTCCGGAGCGAATCTCTATCTTCGACTATGAGTACGGGAAGAGAGGAGGACATTGATGATTTGGCGATTCTTGATTATCGATTCGTCTTTGATTGTTGATTGTTGATCTTTGATTTATTTGGGGGCTTGCGGACACGCTCAATCGAGCAATAAATCAACAATCAAAAATCAACATTCAACAAGAAATCAACAATCAAGAATCAACAATCACCAATGTTCTTCAGCGCACCCAGCCGGCCGGAACATTTGCGCGCCGAGCCTCTTCCTGGATATCGCTGATGGCTTTGGTCTGCGCGGCGACTTCCTTCTTCACGCGATCGAGCTCGGCCACCACGCCGTCGCGCTGTGTTCGCGATCTGCTGTCGCTGAATCGGATCGTCGCGATTGACGAAGTCGGTTGAGAGCGCGTTGAGCTGACTCTGAAGTGCGTCAGCAAATGCCTGCGAGCGCTGCAGCGATTCCCGCGCGTTCGTGATTCGCTTCCGCCACGTCTTCTCATCGCTCTTGTCGGCACTGCCGTCCTTGTTGGCACTGTCGTCCTTGCCGGCATTGTTGCCGCTCGACGCGGGAGCCGGCGCCGGTGTTGACGACGCACTGGGCGTAGACGTCGTGCCAGTCGACGCGGAAGCAGGAACCGACGGAGTCGGGTCTCTCTTCAGTTCGTCGTTCGTGTAGACCTTGCCGGAGGACTTGACCGTCTTTCGCCGCTGTTCTTCCTTCTTTGCGACATCGCCAAGCGACTGAGCCGCGGCCACATTGGCCACGCCGATGAACACAAGTGCCGCCACGCTGAGAAGACGCACCATACCGAGGATTCTCACTCATTTCTTTTCGGCATTAAAGCCGGGACTCTGCAGCCGAGCCAAGTGATGATGTGCAAAATGCGGCAAGATTCGGCACTCAGCGAGTCTCCCTCCACGAGACCACCCGTACTCCACTCCCGGCGCGCGCCACGGTCGCCTCCACCTCGCGCAGCGTCGATTCGCCGTAAGCCTGAACGCGCAGCGCCAAGACTCCCCGGCCCGGATTGGGACCTCGCGACTCGTCCCCGTCAACGAGAGGGTTATCGTCGTTTTCCTGCGGGTCGTCGCCCACCCATACGGCCACGTACTCGGCCGAGTCGATTGAGCCCGACGGACTCATGGCCGACAACGGTCCAAAGGCAAACAGCCGCCATCGAGGGTTGTTCGGCCCCCAGGGCCGATCAGGCTTCCGTGCGTCCATGTCTGTCGACGAGCACGTCATTCGCGCGCACGTCACGAAAGCCGTGGCTTCCGAGCTCGTCCTCGCCTGCCCTCCGGGCCAGGGACGAGACGACGCGGCCGCGTCAATAAATGACGACGTCACCGTACCATCGAGGACGCGGCTCCAATCAGGTTGCAACGCAAGTTCGCTCACCGCGAGCTCGAGTGCCGCGTCCGCCGCGTAGAACGACTCGCTCCCGCTCGAGTACGAATGTGCTACGCGCTCCTCAGTCGCAGTCACCATCGTCAATGACAAACCGAGCGCCGACAGGAGCACCATGATCAACATCGCAACGATCAGGGCGATGCCACGGTCTGATCGTGCTGCAGGCTTTGGGCAACCAGCTACAGGATGGTTCATGGGTTCTCTGTTCAGCGTGCCAGGTTCAGGTTTCTTGGTGTGATATCGAATTGCGTTACCAAGTCCGGCACGTAGCGATCGCCTGCGCGTGCCGTGCCGCCATGAGCGAAGAGAGCGCCCGCAGGCCCGCGAAGGAACACGAGCGCTGATTGCACGCGCAGCGACACATGAATCCGGCGGACGCGAAGAAGATCCGCATCGAATCGATTCGGTGAAATCGAATCGGGACACCATGGGCCGTCCGTCAGTATTGCGGAAGTGAGCTCAACGAGCGTGAGACTGCCCGGCGCAATCGTCGTCAGACGCGGCACATGAGCGCCGTCGACAACGGCGAATATGCAGTTCTCCCCTGCGGGCCACGAACCGCGAGTAATCGCGATCGGTGGTGGCGGCGGACCGTACGTTGTCCATGGACCGGGCGTGACATCGAGCGGCGCACCGGTGAGTTGCGGCGGTAGCGCGGCGCCGAAGTAGCGGAACTCCAATGCGACGACTTCGTCGACAACGGGAAGCTCAGTGGTCCACCCGTCGTGGCGCATCAACTGATACGTTCCCGCTGCAACGTCGCTCTTGAGGAAATAGCTGCCAGCCCGAATCGCAGACAGCGCCGAACCCACTGGATACGACGCGCTCGATGGCTGACCGCGATGCAGGAGCGTCATCGCGCCACTGACGACCTGATCGACGCTGTATACATCCCAATCCCCGCTCGTATTGGTCAGCAGCACGCGATCGCCACCCGCGAAGCCGCAGACCTGCTGCGACGCCGTGAGCGGGCAATTCTGCGGCGTGTCAATCAGCGGATCGAGGGCGCCTGGTGCGAGCGGCGCAGACAGCCTGGTCTGTGACGGCGTCGATGGCACGTAAAGAAAGCTGATCGCATCGGAGCGAAAGAAGGTGTTCTGCGCCTGATCAGGGGTGTCACCGAATGCTCGCAGCGGCATGACCGGCGCGACGACGTCGTTCAATGGACCGAGAGCAGGTCCCGCATATGTTCCGGCTCCTGCCATCACCAGGTCCCGCCGAAGCGCATCGACCGCAACGCGCATCCGCTGCTGCATGTCGGCGGCCTCAGGCTGTGCCTGAAACATGCGCTGCGCGGGCGCCGCGAGCTCGAAGGCTCCGGCGACAACAATCACGGTGATCAGGCTTGCAACCAACAACTCGACGAGGCTGAAGCCCTCCTGACGCGTCATCGCGGCTTCCTCACCTTCAACGTCACGAGCCGCGCTTCGCCGGGCAATCGCGTGACGGCGCCCTGATCGGCGCGGCCCCGATTGCGAATGCTGGTTACGAGCACCTGAATCAGGACAGCAGGGCCGCTACTCGTCGGGTTCGGTTCAATCGACCATCGGCGCGTGTAGACGGCGGACGCCGGCGGCTGCAGCGCCGCGACCGACGACCCGTCCGCCACCATCGAGATGATCAACGAATCCGACACTGTTTTGCCGGAGCGAGCCCGGAGACGATTGCAGGCCTGTTCCGCCCGAGGGTGATTCAGGCAGAACAGTGGTATCGGTGCTCGCGTCGCTCACGGGAATGCCGCCCGCATCGAACTCCCACGCCAGCGCGCGTAGCTGCTCGATCTTCTGTTCGGCGAGAATTCCAGCGAGCGTCCTGTTCCTTGCGACCACGTTGGTGGCCGCGGCCACTCTCACCAGTTCGGCCATCGTCAGAAGCCCGGTCGTGAGAATGAGTGTGGCGACCAGGGCCTCTACCAGCATCGAACCTCGATCGGTTGCCGATCCGTTCTGCGCGTCTTTCATGGAGACAGGTATCGCAACGGTGCTGCCAGCGCCGGTCGCGCACAAGACGCTCCACGCAAGTCATAACGTCGTCGAGAGTTGTCTGGTGTATGGCTGGAGAGACGCGAACCATAGCTCGGAGAAGATCGCAGATTCTCCGATGCCGAATTCGCCGAAGTGTTAGACGAGCGGCAACGTCACTTGAAAACTCGCGCCACCGGCAGGCGATGTCGTCGCCAGGACGCGACCGTTGTGCGTGACGACGATCTTCTGGACGAGAGCCAGTCCGAGACCCGTGCCCGTCTTCTTGGTCGTGAAGAACGGACGAAAGATCTTTTCGCGCGCATCGGGCGGAACACCCGGGCCATTGTCGAGGACGGTGACACGAGCCACGCCTTGCGCCATGTCGAGCGCACCCTCCACGCGGATGTCCGGAGTGACACCGGCGCCCTGGCACGCCTCCACCGCGTTGCGAAGCAGGTTGCTGAAGGCCTGTCGAAGTAGGACGTCATCCGCGTCCACCCGCCCGAACTCGCCTGCCAAGACGATGTTTCCGTTCAGTTGACGAACGTCGGACTTGAGGTCGTCCGCACCGCGTTCGACGATCGCGCGGAGATCGTGCGTGGCCAGCGACAATTGAGTGGGCCGGGCGAAGTTGAGAAAGTTCGTCACGACCTCGCCGAGCGCAACCGTCTCTTGTCGAATGCCTTCGACGTACGGCTTGTACTGTGGCGGGATGGATGCCGGGTCGAGCAGTTTCCCGTACCCGTGGATCGTCGCGAGACCGTTGCGAAACTCGTGGGCGATTCCGGCAGTCAATTCGCCAAGCCTCGCAAGCGTCTCCTTCAACCGAAGCTGCTCCTCGAGCTGCACCACGGCGGTCAGATCAGAGAACAGACAGATGACGCCACCGTTGCCGTCCGTTCCGAGAGGCGACACTGTTACACCAACATGCGTGACATCACCGGCGTGTGGCATCTCGAGCGCACGTCGCACGATCGCCTTGCCAGTGGTCAGGCATTCGTCAATCACCCCTGCCAGCGGTGCAGCGGCGACCGACAACTTCGTGTAATGCGGCCACTCGCCCATCGCATCGAACCCGAGCATCCGTCGTCCACCGGGGTTCAGGATCTGCACCTGGCCGTTCCGATCGACAACGAGCAATCCAGCGCTGAGACTGTTGACGATTTGGGTGTTCAGGAGCTCTGACGCTTCAGCGCGTTCGGTCATCGCGCGTTCCTGCGCGCGCAACTTCTGGATCGCGTCCTGGAGTGCAACCGCCATCAGCGCCGAGTCACCACCTTCGCGACTGTGAGAGCGGTTCCTCCGCGAGGCCGACAGCAAGCGGAGCCCGGCGAACACGATGACGCCGATGACCAGGGCGATTATCGCCGTGTTCGCCAGCAGTGCGTGGGCCTGCAGGCTCATTGATAGAAGCCGAAGTACCAGTCCACGATCGGTGTGCCCCAGGCGGCCGACACCACGGCGCCAATCGCGAGAAAGGTCCCAAACGGCAGCGCGTATTTCATGTTGCCGCGCTTGGATGCGATCAGGGCGACGCCGATGATCGACCCAGAGAGCGACGCCATCACGAGCGTGAGCAGCACGAGCTTCCAGCCGAGGAAGGCGCCAATCATCGCGAGCAGCTTGACGTCGCCCATGCCGAGCCCCTCTTCGCCGCGAACGCGGTAATAGCCTTCGGCAATCGCGTACAGCACGCCACCGCCCACAGCGATGCCAATCAGCGAATCACGAGGGCCCGGAGGCAAGAAGATACTGCACACGAACCCGATCACGATCCCGGGCAGTGTGATCCTGTTCGGCAGAATCTTGTGCTGGAGATCAGTGACGAAGAGGACGATGAGCGCGCAGGCGAACAGGATGCGAACGAGCGCGAGCAGCGTGAGGCCGTACAGGAGATAGCCGCCGAGAAACGCGAGCGCGGTTACGGCCTCCACGATCGGGTACATGGCCGAGACCGACGCTTTGCACGTGCGGCATCGTCCACCGAGCGTGACCCAGCTGAGGATCGGGATATTGTCGTACCACGTAAGCGCTCGACCGCACGACGTGCACCGCGATCCCGGCCACGTAACCGACTCACCGCGCGGCAGCCGGTAGATGCAGACGTTCAGAAAGCTTCCGATGCAGGCCCCGAACAGCACTGCAAAGAGCGGCGGCATCCAGCTGGGGATCACGACGTTCACAGGCCGCGCCGCAGGGGATAGAGAGATGAGTCCTTCGCGACGTCCACCGCTCCCGATACCGGGTCCAGCGTGTAGGGAACGCCGGTTGGGTCGAGTGGGACGCCCCTGACGAGTCCGGCTCGAATCATCTCGTCCCAGCCTGTCGGGAATCGATTGGCTTTGTCGTAGAAGCTGTTGACGATCGGCTGAAGCTGCCCGACCACCGCTTCGGCATCGAGCTGCTGCAAACGGGTGCGCGCCGTTTGACGCATCCATTCCTGCTCGGCGGTCTGCGCCATTTGCGTCCACAGCACGCGCGCGGCGAGCTGATCGCCTCCCTCAGCGAGAACGCTGGCGGCAAGAGGCTGGAGCCAGTTTGGCGCCGTGGGGAGTTTGGATCCGCGCAGGAACCAGTCGGCTGCTGCACGCGCATCGCGACGCCACCAGTACTCAACGAACCCGGCGTCGTGGTAGTACTCCCACTTGTCGGGCGATTCCCTGATGCCCTTCTCGAGCAGCGCAATCGCCTCATCGGGGCGGCCAGGTCCGTTGGGATAGTCTTCGGACAACAGGATGGCGCCGAATCGATATGCGATGTTGAAACGCGGGTCGAGTGTTGTCGTGATGTCGAGCAGAGGAAAGAGGAACCCGTAATCCTTGTTTTCAGCCTTTGAGATCTTCGTGCTTCCGTAATACTGGACGGCGCGGATCCAATAGATGTCCGCAGCAACACTGTTGAAGCCGAGAACGAGCCGGCGCATGAGTCCCGGCGACCGGACCCACTGCACCTCTTGTATCGGGGTGAAGCGTTCGAACGCCCCGTTGATCGCGGTCTGCGTGCCGATCGCAGCGACCAGCAGGACGACGAACGCGATCCAATGCAGGACGCGGCGGTTTCGGGCATGTGTCGCCATCTACTTGAAGTCCCGGCGTTCGAAGATCAGCGTGGACGCAACCAGCAAAACGGCCACATACAGACCAATCGAGCCGCTCGCGAGCAGCATGTGCTGCGCGGTCACGGCCTGACCGTGCACGACGGCGGCTGTCACGTTGAGCGGTGCCAGATTCGGGAAGGCGTAATAGAGCCCGCGACCGATCATCGCGACCGCCGGTGACGCGCCGAATGACTCGAGCGTCCGCAGGTCATCGCTGAAGTGACCGATCACGTAAATGGCGATCGTCAGCGCCGCGGACAGGAACGTGCTCGAGAACGTCGAGAAGAACAGCGCGAGCGCGGTCACGAGCATCAGTTCGACGCCGATGAGTGCGAAGGCTTTGAGCAGCATCGGATCGGTGGCCGCTGCTTCCCAACCCTGCTTCACGTTGGCAGGCGTCTGCCAATCGAGGTACGCCAGCACTCCGTAGTAGGCAATCGCCATCACGGCGAGATTCGCCACGAGCGTAAACACCAACCCGAGGTACTTCCCGAGGATGAACTGGCTCCGCGTGATCGGCTTGGACAGCAGGCTGTAGATGCTCCGCCGCTCCACCTCTTTCGCGACGAGACCGATCCCGATGAAGACGGCGATGAGCACCCCCATCAACGAGGCGGCGGCGAGGCCGAGGTCCTTGATGATCTTGACGTCCTGTCCGGCCGTGAGCTGCGCCAGCAGGAACGACGCCGCCATCAGGATCACCGCAAAGAACAGCAGGTTGTAGGGAACGCGGTCGCGGATGGAGTCCTTGAAGACGCCGCGAGCGACGATGAGGACGGCGCTCATGAGGCGGTCCGTTCTCGCACGATGCCGGCTTCGTCGGTCGCGCGGATCTGCTGTACGAAGAAGTCCTCGAGCGTTTCGCGAACAGGGTTGAGAGAGACGAGGTGACCGCCGGTGGCAACGAGCTCCGTCAACAGTTGCTCTGGCGCCACCGTCAAGGGGAGCTCGAGCGAGAAGCGCCCCTCACCGAGCGGGGTCACTCCAGTGAGACGCGGCTTGATGCGGTCGATCACCGGTTGGCTGACATTCGAAACAACGAGCTCCCAGGCGCGCGCGCGATTCGCAAGCAGATCGGAGAGGCGCCCCGTTGCGGCAAGCCTCCCCTTCACGACGACGGCAACGCGACTGCAGAGGGCTTCGGCATCGCTGAGGACGTGCGAGCTGAAAAACACCGCGCGGCCGTTGTCGCGCAGCCTCAGGATCAGTTCGCGAACCTCACGACGGCCCAGTGGATCGAGTCCGGACATCGGCTCGTCGAGGAACACGACCTCGGGATCGTTGACGAGCGCCTGCGCAATGCCAACGCGCTGGACCATGCCCTTCGAAAACTTGCGGAGCTGAAACCGTCGCTCGGATCCGATGCCGACTTCGTCGAGCAGGCGGCTCGCACGTGCACGGCCGTCCTGCGCCGAATAGCCGAAGACCCGCGCGAAGTAGATCAACAGCTCTTCGGCGGTGAGGTTGTCGTAGAAGTACGGGTTCTCGGGCAGGTATCCGATACGTCGCCGCACCGAGACGTCGCCAACCGGGCGACCGAGGATCTCGGCGCGCCCCGAGGTGGGGAAAATCAGCTGCATGAGCAGCTTCAGCGTGGTGGTCTTGCCCGCGCCGTTGGGGCCGAGAAAACCGAAGACCTCGCCCTGCCCCACGTGCAGCGTCAGGTCTTCAAGAGCGGCGTAGGGGCGGGGACGCCAGAATCCTTTTGTGTAGTGTTTGGTCAGCCCCTCGGTCCTGATCGCATCCATACCTGATCGGGATTATCGGGAGATCGGGGGCCAAACCCCATCCCGGTTCCTACGAGGTCACGCCCGCCTTCTTCAGCTCGTACGCGATAACCGCGTCGAACGCCGCCGGGCGGAACCCGCCGAGCCTGATGCCATTGATGAAGTAGGTTGGCGTCCCTGTGATGCCTACCTTCTGCCCGAGTTGCACATCCTGGCGCACCGACTCGAGCATCTTCTGATACCGGCTGTCGAACTCGCTTGGGGAGATCTTGGTCACTTCCTCGAGGGCGGCCTTCACGTCGGCACCGGTCATCGACATGGACTGGCGATCGAACAGCGTGGCTTCAAGCTGCTTATCGAGGTTCTTTTCCTTGGCCAGTCGCACGGCGACGGCCGCTTCGCATGCCGCTCCATGAACGCCACCGGCTCCGCACTCGGTCTCGAGCGGGTAGTCCCGGTTCTCGTACTTGAAGACACCAGGATAGGCCGCCTCGTACTTCGCGATGATGTCCTTGTAGAGGATGTAGGCCTGACGACACGACGGGCACTGATAGTCGTTGAACTTGATCAGCAGAACCTTGACGTTGCCCTGCGGCATCACCTCGGGCACCGTCGGCTGACGGTCGAGCCACGCCTGAACTTCAGCGAGTTGTTCGGGTGAAAGCGTCTCGACCGGTACGGCCGGGACAGCGGCTGGCGCCGACGCAGACTGCGCGCTTGCTGCCTGCTCGCGCGGGAATGCGAGCACGAGACCCGCCGATGCGACGAGCCAGATCACCGCGAGCAATGCCGCCGTCGGACTTCCCTTCAGCCCACCAAGATCCTTCGTCACTCCAGACTGCAACGCACGCAGCGGTCCGGCTGCTGCACGATGACAACAAGAAAATCCCGATCACGCTCACGTACATCGTCAGGCACAGTGGGCATGCCTGACGCAGCACGAAGAACGACGCGTAAGCGAAGTAGAAGACGGCTGCGAGACCAACAGTGGAGAGCAGGAATACGTAGCCTGCGGCGCGCGCGGCTTCATCCGACTTGGGTGTGCGCATGCCCCAGGCGGAGAGCATCAGGACGAGAGCGGACCAGATCGCGCCACCTGCCGCGACCGGCACACCGGCAACGGTCCCATATGCACTCTCGAACACCTGCTCACACGACACCGTCTCGTTGACGTCGCAGAAGCTCGTGTATCCCGGCTCGGTGATCAACCTGTAATGAACGTACAGGGCCGCAAGCGACGCGGCGAGGCCAATAGCCGACAGCACGACGAGGGCGTAACGGGTACGACTGGACATAACTATCCTCTTGTCAGAACTCGGAGACGTGAACCTCTGGCCTCCCAGGCACTCAACGTCTGCATTATAGACGCCCGTACAAAGGAAAAGCCGGCTGCGATATCCAGCCGGCCTTTCCCTGTGGTCGAATCGAAATGCGACTACTGGATGGGCGAGATGGTGCCGCCGGCCACGAAGGGCTGGGGCGGCGCCGTCGCAGCGACGTTCTGCCAAATCGCGCCCGCTTGACTGCTCGCGAACGACCGGTTGCCGGTCGAGGCAAAGCTCGTCGGGACCGCTGCCACGTAGTACGACGCGTTGGTTGCCGTGCCGTTGCAGTCGTTCGGCGCAGGTCCACCGCCAGCACCCACTGCTAGGGTGTAGGTGTAGCCGCTCTTTTGAGGTGACACTGCGCTCGTCAGGTCGTTCGACAGGAACGCCTGGTTTCCACCTGGAGGCGGTGTGCCGAGCGTCGCGAACAAGACGGCGTGCCCGCCCTGACCGCACGAAGCGGAATAGCTGATTTCCGCAGTGTTCACAGCACGTATCCCACCGATGGCCGATATCTCGTTGCCCGACATCCGGGCGCGGAGCAGACCGGGCACCGCAATCGCCGCGATGATGCCGATGATCGCCACGACGATCAGCAGCTCGATGAGCGTAAAGCCTTCGTTCTTCTTCAGTGTCCTCACAACGCTCTCCTTGAACGCGCCAGGGTGTCTATCCCCGACAACCGACGACCAGCTGAAGAGCAAGGTCGATGCCTGCTCGACCATATCGGCTGCGTTTTAGTAACTCATTCTGTGTCAACCATTTATATGGACTAAAAGTGATCGGATCACCTGCGTGAAATGCGATCGCACGGGAGCTTGACAAACTGTGGCAGCACCGACTGCCAATGTTTTTCAGCGATATGAGGCCGTACGTGAGAAAGGCCGGCTGCGACGTGCACAGCCGGCCCCTCGTCGAATCGAAGTGTGACTACTGGATGGGCGAGATGGTGCCAGCGGCCACGAAGGGCTCAGGCGGCGCCGTCGCGGCGACGTTCTGCCAAATCGCGCCCGCCTGGTTGCTGGCGAACGAGCGGTTGCCCGTCGAGGCAAAGCTCGTCGGGATCGCCGTGGTGTAGTAGGTCACGTTGGTCGCCGTGCCGTTGCAGTCGTTCGGCCCAGCCGCGGCACCGCGCACCGACACCCAGCGTGTAGGTGAATCCGCTCTTCTGTGGCGAAACCGCGGCAGTCAGGTCGTTCGAGAGGAACGCCTGCGTGCCTCCGGGCGGCGGAGCCCCGAGAGTCGCGAACAAGACCGCGTACGACCCGTTGCCGCACGCTGCGGAGTAGCTGACCTCCGACGTGTTGACCGCACGCATCGACCCGATGGCCGACGTCTCGTTACCCGACATCCTGGCGCGGAGCAGGCCCGGCACCGCGATCGCCGCGATGATGCCGATGATCGCCACGACGATCAGCAGCTCGATAAGCGTAAACCCTTCGTTCTTCTTCAGTGTCTTCACAATCTTCTCCTTGAGCGGGGCCGCTAGGCCCGTCAGCCTCGTTGACGAGCTAGAGAGGCAAGTGCGATGCCGCTCAGCATCAGGGGCTGCAAATGGACACAACTTACTTATTTTCCAAATAGATAGAGCACACCTACCGCGAGCGGATTCACCCGCAATGAGGGCACTTCGGGCCCGCGCTGACAATTACTGGCACTCGGCGCTGCCAAACGTTGTTGGTGGAGGGGCCGTACGTGAGAAAGGCCGGCTGCGACGTGCACAGCCGGCCCCTCGTCGAATCGAAGTGTGACTACTGGATGGGCGAGATGGTGCCAGCGGCCACGAAGGGCTCAGGCGGCGCCGTCGCGGCGACGTTCTGCCAAATCGCGCCCGCCTGGTTGCTGGCGAACGAGCGGTTGCCCGTCGAGGCAAAGCTCGTCGGGATCGCCGTGGTGTAGTAGGTCACGTTGGTCGCCGTGCCATTGCAGTCGTTCGGCCCAGCCGCGGCACCCGCACCGACACCCAGCGTGTAGGTGAATCCGCTCTTCTGTGGCGAAACCGCGGCAGTCAGGTCGTTCGAGAGGAACGCCTGCGTGCCTCCGGGCGGCGGAGCCCCGAGAGTCGCGAACAAGACCGCGTACGACCCGTTGCCGCACGCTGCGGAGTAGCTGACCTCCGACGTGTTGACCGCACGCATCGACCCGATGGCCGACGTCTCGTTACCCGACATGCGGGCGCGGAGAAGACCAGGAACGGCAATCGCCGCGATGATGCCGATGATCGCCACGACGATCAGCAGTTCGATAAGCGTAAAGCCTTCGTTTTTCTGCAGTTTCTTCACAACCATCTCCTTGAGAGCGCTCGGGCCGGAAGGCCCGACTCGATTTATCCGCCGCTCCGACACGGCGCCTCGTGAACGCTTCCTGATGAGGCAAGCGTGGTGCCACGGCGTGGCGCCAACCCAACGTGTCGTCGTAATTAGCTCATTTACTTAGGCTTATTGCCTCGCTCGGCTTGCCGGGTCAGTGTCGGCGGAGGTGCCATTCATTGGTTCGGACGACAGGAAGTGTCAACCGCCGGTGTCAAGAATTGGCAGTCAGCGCAGATTGAATTTCTTGGCGTAGTAGCGGAACGAACGGAAGCTCATACCAAGCATCTCCGCTGCGCGAGTTTGCACTCCGCCCGATCTTTCAAGGGCCAACGCGATGTAGTGGCGATAGAACTCTTCGCCGAGCGCTTCGAGGTCGAACCCTTCTTTCAGATCGGGGAGACCGGCAGACGCGGCCGGAGCGCTTGGGGTCGGCGAGCCGACACCCTTGCTCAGTGTACCGCCAAGAGTGCGCACCTGCGTCGGAAGGCTTTCGGGGAGAACCAGCGGCGTCTGCTCCAGTGCCACTGCCCTCTCGACCACGTTCTCGAGTTCACGAACGTTGCCAGGCCACGCATACGCGGCCAGCAGTTCCTGCGCCTCGTGAGAAATTCCGTTCACAGTTTTGCCCGCCGCCTTCGCGTACTTCGTCAGGAAGCGATCGGCGAGGAGCGGCACATCCTCGCGCCGATCGCGCAGCGGCGGCAGATGCACCTGGATCACGTTGATGCGGTAGTAGAGGTCTTCGCGGAAGCGCCCCTCGGCCACCATCTTCTCCAGGTCCTGATTCGTCGCCGCGATCACACGGATGTCGGCCTGCACTTCCTCCGTGCCGCCGAGCCGTCTGAAGCGCCGGTCCTGCAGCACGCGCAGCAGCTTGACCTGCATCGTCTGATTCATTTCCCCGATCTCGTCGAGGAAGATGGTGCCGCGCTCGGCGACTTCGACCAGCCCCTTCTTGTTGGTGTCGGCGCCCGTGAATGCGCCGCGCATGTGGCCGAAGAGTTCCGACTCGAGGAGCGTCTCGGGGAGCCCACCGCAATTGAGCGCGACAAACGGGTGCTCGCGCCGCAATGAGTTGTAGTGAACCGCCCGCGCGACGAGATCCTTTCCTGTTCCCGACTCCCCGGTGATCAGGACCGTGCTGTTGGTCTTCGCGATGGTCTCGATCATCTTGAACATGTCGAGCATCGCGTCGCTGCGGCCGATGATGTTGCAGAATTCGTGCGACGTGTTGAGCGTGCGCTTGAGCAGGACGTTCTCCTGCTTGATCTTCATCGTCTCGACGTGCTGCCGCACCTTGATCCGCAGTTCGTCCATGTTGAACGGCTTCGTGAAGTAGTCCACGGCGCCGAGCCTCATGGCTTCGACGGCAGTATCCGTCGAGGCAAAGGCGGTCATCATGAACGCAACGAGGTCTCGGTTCGCTTCCTTGGCAACGCGCAGCACCTCGACTCCACTGATGTCGGGCATACGGATGTCCGAGAGCAGCAGATCCATCCGGTCGCGCTGCAGGATGTCGATCGCCTCCGTCCCATTGGCCGCCACCGTCACGTCGTAGCCGTCGCGCCGAAGCACGATGCGCAGCATCTCCCGCATCGACGGCTCATCGTCGACGATGAGGATTCTCGGCTTGGCGGCAGGCTCGGCGCTCGCGGGCGCGTCGTGCGCTGGCGTTGCCGTCGATTGACGCGTCATGCGACCACGCTCCGTGATTCGGATTCAGCCGGCGTCGCGCTGATGCCCGCGTGGACCGGTAAGCGAACGCTCATGATCGTCCCCACACCAACTTGAGAAGCCACATTGATCGTCCCGTTGTAATCAGTGACGACACGGTGCACGGTTGCCAGGCCAAGGCCGGTACCTCGCTCGAACGAGCTGCGAAACGGCTGAAAGATTTCCTCGACGTCCTCGGGCGCGATCCCGCATCCCTCGTCCTGGACGGCGAGCACGACCCACTCGTCTTCGGCCGGCTCACGTTCCGGGGTGACGGTCATGCGCAGATGCCCGCCGTTCGCCATCGCACGTACGCCGTTGGTCGCCAGGTTCCAGACGATCTGCCGGATCTGATTTTCATCAGCCTCGCACCATACGGGCTCGGCGGGGACGTTGACGTCGATGATGTGGTGCGGTTGCACCTCGGCGCTGTTCCGCAGCAGGAGCGCGGTGTCCTGAAGCACCTTCCTCACGTCGAGTCGCGCCATCGCTGCGCGCTGCGGCCTCGCGTAGGCCAGAAACGATCTAATCGTGTCGTTCAGCCGCTCGGACTCGCGCAGCACGATGTCCATCAGCAGCGCCTGATCTTCACTGAGGGGCAGCTCCTGCCGGAGGACTTGAATCGATCCAGACATCGACGCCAGCGGGTTTCGGATCTCGTGCGCGATGCCGGCTGCCATCTCGCCAACTGCTGCGAGCCGCTGCCGAAGTCGCGCATCGCGCTCGAGCCGGCGCACGTCGGTGACATCCTGGAACGACCAGATGTAACCGGTCCCACCTTCCGGCAGCGTGAGCGTGCTGGCTGTGAGACCGACGTCGATCATGCGGCCATCGGCGGTGCGATGCTGGCAATCGATCTTCAGACTCCTGCCGGCCGTGAGTCCCTCGACGCGCGCGCGCACGGGCTCGGGCATCTGCATCACGTCGACGACGTCTCGACCGATGACCTGCGACGCCGATAGACCGATGATCGTTGACGCGGAACGATTGAAGGTCAGAATCCTGCCGTCGCGATCGGTGGTGATCAGGCCGCTCAGCAGGCTGTTGATGACGTACTCGTTGAAGGCCCGCAGATCGCGAATCCGATCTGACGCGTCCTCGAGCCGCGCACCGGCGGAGCGAAGACTTTCCGCCAGCGATCCAGCCAGGAGCGCGACGGCGACGAGACCGCCAAGGTTGATCGCAACGGTGTATTGCGCGACGCGCACCGTCGGCAGATCCACGACAGGCGAAAAGCGGCGCGCGAGCGGAAAGTCGAGGTCGACGTACTGCACCGCGACGAGGCCCAGGTACATGACCGCACTGAGCGCGGCCAACTGAAGCGCGACGCGTCGAGAGCGAATCATGCTCGCCGCGATGATCGGCAGCAGGTAGAGCGACGAGAAGTTGCTGGTGATCCCGCCTGTGACGTGAATGAACGCCGAGACGAGCAGCGCATCTGCGCCGAATTGAAAATCGACGAGCCAGGGATGGCGCTCGGCGTGCCTGAGCGTGGCCAGGTAGAACACGCTCAGCGCATACGTGAGCCCAATCAGGGCGAAAAAGGGATCGACTGGAAACGCTCCCGGGCGACTGATCTGGATCAGAATCGCCGAGCCCATCAGCAGGGTCACGAGGACGACTCGTGCGGCGATGAGCGTCGAAAGACGGGAGCGCAGATTCATCTCATTTCGGTTGGTGGTTGGTGGTCCGTGGTAGTGGTTCGTGATGGGCGCGGAGAAACCCCGCGCCCACACCAACCATCCGCCACCGACCGCTAACCAGTCAGCTTGCTGATCAGGTCGAAGATCGGCATGTACATCGCGATCACGATACCGCCAACCACGACACCGAGGAAGAAGATCATGATGGGCTCGAGCAGGGTGAGCAACCCGGCCACCGCGGTATCAACCTCTTCCTCGTAGAACTCGGCGATCTTGCCGAGCATCGTGTCGAGAGCGCCCGTTGCCTCACCGACGCTGATCATCTGCACCACCATCGACGGGAAGACGTTGGTCTCCTTCAATGGAGCCGCGATCGTTTCACCGCGCTCGATGCTCTTCCGCGTGGTCATAATCGCTTCTTCGATGATCGCATTGCCGGCCGTGCGCGCCGTGATGTCGAGGGCCTCGAGAATCGAGACGCCAGAGGCCAGCAGGGTCGACAGCGTTCGACAGAATCGCGCCACCGCGATCTTGCGCATCAGCTGACCGAGCACCGGCAGCTTGAGCGTGATCGCATCGATGACCCTGCGTCCGTTCGTCGAGTTGTAGTACGCGCGAAACGCGAACACCGCCGCACCGATGCCGACCAGAACGAACGGCATGAAGCGGACGAGCCCGTTGCTGGCCGCAATGACGATCCGCGTGGGCAGCGGGAGCTCGGCGCCAAGGCCGGCGAACAGATTGGCAAAGGTCGGGATGACCTTCCACAGAATGACGCCCACCACGACGACCGCGATCACGATGACCGCGATCGGGTAAATCATGGCCGACTTGACCTGACCTCTCAACTTGACGGCCTTTTCGATGTAGGTCGCCAGGCGCTTGAGAATCGTGTCGAGAATACCGCCGGCCTCGCCCGCCGCAATCATGTTCGTGAACAGCGGGTCGAACGCCTTCGGATGCTTCTTCATCGCATCCGCCAGCGAGGCGCCGCTTTCGACGTCGGTCCGAGTCGCGAGAATGACCGATGCGAAGTTCTTGTCTTCTTCCTGCGTTCCGAGGATCTCGAGACACTGAACGAGCGGGAGGCCGGCGTCGATCATGACCGAGAACTGGCGTGTGAAGACCGCCAGGTTCTTCGCGCTGACGCTTTTGCCCGATGGCTTGGCGGCCTTGGGCGCCGCTTCCTTCAGCGGGCTGATCTGCGTGACGAGGATCTGCTCGCGGCGCAGGGCGGCAACCGCCCCGTCCATCGTTTCGGCGATGCGCTCGCCAGTGACCGTGCGCCCCTGCCGTGTCCGTCCGCTATATGCAAATGTGGCCATTACCTGCTACTCCACCACTTCCGCAGAAGGGTCTGAAGACCCGCCTCTACTGCCGGCTGCTACCTACGACTACCGCCCGGCGGGTCTTCCGGTTGTTCCCGTACGGAGTCCTGCGCCAGCAACAACACCGACGCCTCGATTGATCAAGTCCTGCAGCTCGTCGCGATTCGACGACGCCATCAGCGCCGTTTCGAGCGTGATCAGTCGCTTCTGATACAGCGTCGCGAGCGACTGATTCATCGTCTGCATGCCCATCTTTTCCTGACCGGTCTGCATCGCGGAGTAGATCTGATGGACCTTGTCCTCGCGAACCAGGTTCCGGATGCCCGCCGTCGGCACCATGATCTCGAGCGCCACGACGCGGCCGCCGCCGATCTTCGGAAGCAGTGCCTGACAGACGATGCCTTCGATGACGAGCGACAACTGCGTGCGGATCTGACTCTGCTGGTGCGCAGGAAAGATATCGATGATGCGGTTGATCGTCTGTGACGTCGAGTTCGTGTGCAGCGTGGCGAGCGTCAAGTGCCCCGTTTCCGCGATGCGCAGCGCAGACTCGACCGTCTCGAGGTCGCGCATTTCGCCGATGAGGACGATGTCGGGGTCTTCACGCAGTGCGGCGCGCAGCGCGTTGCTGAAGCTCTCGGTATCGCTGTGCACCTCGCGCTGATTGACCAGACAGCCCTGGTGCTGGTGCACGAATTCGATCGGGTCCTCGATCGTGAGGATGTGATCGCGGCGCTCCTTGTTGATCTTGTCGAGCATCGCCGCGAGCGTCGTCGACTTGCCGGATCCAGTCGGCCCGGTGACGAGCACGAGTCCACGCGGCCGCTCTGCGAGCGTGGCGAGAACCGGCGGCAGGCTCAGTTCCTGGAAGCTTCGGATCTGCTCGGGGATCAGTCGATAGACTGCGCCGACCGCGCCGCGCTGGTTGAACATGTTCACGCGGAAGCGCGCAAGACCCTTGATACCAAACGAGAAGTCGAGCTCGAAGGTCTCTTCGAACCGCTTCTTCTGCGCATCGGTGAGCACGCTGTAGGAGAGCTGCTTCGTATCGGACGGCGTCAGTGCCGCACCATCCAGGCGTGTCAGGTGGCCATGAACTCGGATCTGGGGAGGCGTGTTCGTGGTGATGTGGAGGTCCGATCCCTCCATCTGCACCAGCGTCTGCAGCAATTCCGGCAGTGTTTGCATTACTTCACCGTCTCCCGGACGATCTCTTCGATCGTCGTTACGCCGTCCTTCACTTTTCTGAGCCCGCTGGCACGCAGCGTGAGCATGCCCTCTTCGACCGCCTTCCGCCGGAGTTCGAGCGCGGAAGCGCCGACGAGCACGAGCTCACGGATTTCCTCGGTGATCTCCATGACTTCGTAGAGACCGACACGGCCCTTGTAGCCGGTGTTGTTGCACTTGTCGCAACCCTTGCCGCGATTGGGAACCACCTTCTTTGCATCTTCGGCAGAGAAGCCGGCCTGCATCAGCGCGGGGGGTGGAGTCGGGTCTGGTTCCGTGCAGTTCTTGCAGATTCTGCGCACGAGACGCTGCGCGCAAACGAGGTTGAGCGAGCTCGCCACGAGGAACGGCTCGATCCCCATGTTCATGAGTCGGTTGATCGTGCTCGGCGCGTCGTTGGTGTGCAGCGTCGAGAGCACGAGGTGTCCGGTCAGGGCGGCTTTGACCGCGATCTCCGCCGTTTCAAAGTCGCGGATTTCGCCGACAAGGATGATGTTCGGGTCCTGGCGGAGGAAGCTGCGGAGCGCAGCCGCGAAGTTGAGACCGATGTTCTCGCGCACCTGCACCTGGTTGACGCCCATCAGGTTGAACTCGACCGGGTCCTCGGCCGTCATGATGTTCGTCTCGACCGTGTTGATGCGCGCGATCGAGGAGTAGAGCGTATTCGTCTTACCAGACCCGGTGGGCCCGGTCACGAGCACCATGCCCCACGGCTTCGAGATGGCGTGCTCGAATCTCTGAAGCGACTCGGACTCGAATCCGAGCTTGGTCATGTCGAGCATCAGCTTCGTCTTGTCCAGCAGACGCATGACGATCTTTTCGCCGAAGAGAGTCGGCAGGCAGGAGACGCGGAAGTCGATGTCGCGCATCTCGCCGCCGTCCTGGAAGCGGATCTTGATGCGGCCGTCCTGAGGGAGTCGCTTCTCCGCGATGTCCAGCTTGGACATGATCTTGATGCGCGAGGTGATCGCATCGCGGAACTTCATCGGCGGCTGCATGATGTTGTAGAGAATGCCGTCGACGCGGTACCGCACGCGCAGTTCCTTCTCGTACGGTTCGATGTGGATGTCGCTCGCGCCCTTCTGGATCGCCGACATCAGGATCACGTTCACGAGCTTGATGACCGGCGCTTCCTCGCCCTGCTTGGCGAGGGCTTCCGCGCTGATCTCTTCGAACTCCTCCAGGACCTCGACATCGCCGGCGTCGGACAGCACCGGCATGTCATCGAGCGCCTTGCTCGCGACCTCGAGCGCGCTCGGCCCCGAAGGCGCCGCGTATCCTCCGCCATTCCCGTTTGTGGTCCCGGCCTTCCCGTAGTACTTCGTGATCGCGTCGACGACCGCCGTTTCCGACGCAACGACCGGCTCGACGTTGTAGCCCGTCATGAACTTGATGTCGTCCATGGCGAACACGTTCGTCGGGTCCGTCATCGCGATGGTCAGCGTCGCGCCAGACCTCGAGAGCGGGATGATTTGGTATTTCTGCGCGGTTTCGGAGGGAACGAGTTTGACGACGGTCGCATCCACGTCGAACTGCCCAAGGGCGATCGACGGTACGCCGTACTGCTTGCTCAGGAGAGCGGTGATCTCGTCGTCTTTGACGAACCCGAGCTTGATCAGATTGAAGCCGAGCTTCCCCCCGTTCTGGCGCTGATAGTTCAGTGCCTCCTGGAGTTGCTCAGGCGTTATGCGCTTCTCTTTGAGAAGCAGCTCTCCGATTCGAACCGCCATGAAAAAGAAACCGGCCTATCTCACGTGAATCGTCAGAACGTGACCCGGGCACCAATGCCCCAGCCGCTTTCGTCGTCGGCTCCCCCGAACACCCCGTGCCCATCCACGAAAATCCCGGAACGAACCGCCACGCTTGCTCCGACCGTGTAGGCCTGCTCCTCTAACCCGACCGTGTTGAATCTGGCCCCGGCCCGCATGCCCACACGCCGTCCCAGAGCCCACCCTTCAGTCCCAATCGCGATGACCCGCCGCTCCCCGTAGGGGGTGTCGTACGCAGCGACATCGGCATCGAAGGCCACGAGCACATTGCGGCTGCTAACCCTCGACGCGTCGAATGCGACGCCCACCCGCGCCTGACGCGGCAGACTCACAGCGCCAAGTTCGGCGGCCAGGACGTTTCGCACCACTCCACCCACTCGAATAGGCCCCTTCAAGAACAGGCCACCAAGATCCATGTCGAACCCGTTGTGCGCATCGGTGAGACCACTCGACTCACTCGCCCGCACATATTTCAGCGTCGTCCCGACATGGAGATCCGAGACCAGCGTATGTACGAGGGTGGCTCCTAACTGGCTGGCGGAGAGCGACCAATCGGGCACTGCGGCTCGTCTATCTTCTCGGCCCCCCGCATCGGCCGCGATAGTGCGAAACTGGCCTGTTTCTGCAATTCGCAAGTGGTAGTAGCTGAAGCCGATCGGGGGCGTGGCCACAGCGACCCAGGCAGCTTCGTCGTGCCTTTCGGGCGGTTGGTCGTTCTCAATATCGGTTGTTGCCCAGCCGAGCGTCACGTCGAAGAAAGGCCCGGCCGCATGACCCGCCGGATTCCACCACGTGGCTGTGCTGTCGTCAGCCACCGCCACGAAGGCTCCGCCCATGCCAAGTGCTCTGTTGCCAACACTTTCCACAATCTGCGCGGAGGCCGGAGCGTGGTGGAAGGCCACCATCAGGATGGCGAGGGAAACAATCGGACCCGGGGATCTCGTCACTGTGGACCTCGAAGGGAAACTTGGACAGCCGCCCAGTGTATCGACCGGGAGATTTGCGCGTTACGGCAGAGCGGGCGATCATGAGACAAAATAGAGGGAACCGAAGCCAAGAACTTTCGTATCAGGAGTTTGTGTTGACCCCGCAGTGCTAGGCCACCCGGTCTGGCGGCCGAATCCGACATCCATTTGAGGGGCATCTCCGTGACCGACGTTGCATCGGTTCCTGACAGCGTACAGAACAAGCCGCTTCCCGGCCTCGCCACCCGAATAATCGGGGTGCTCTTCTCCCCGCGGGAGACCTTCGCTGCAATTGTGGCGAAGCCTCGCTGGTTGGGGGTCATGGTCGTCACGCTGATCATGACGTCGGCGGCGTATTACGTGATTCTGGGATCGCAGGACATGCAGGACGCGATCGTCGACCAGCAGGTCCGTGCAATTGAGTCGCGAGGTAACGCAGTCTCCGACGAGCAGCTCGCCAACATGGAGCGCTTCATCGGCTACCTCCCTGTTGGCTACGCAGTCGGCGTCTTCGTGCTTGGTCCGCTGTTCGGTGCCGCCGTCGCGGGAATCATCACCGGGATCTTCACGACGCTGATGGGGGGTAACGGCACGTTCAAGCAGGTATTCGCTGTGATGAATCATGCCGGCATCATCCCCGCGTTCTCTGCTCTGTTCGTCGCGGGCATGCTGGCTGTTGGCGCCAAACCTGTCGGAGTGCGTCCGCCGGGCGCCAATCTTGGCGTCTTCCTGCCGATGTTGGAGGAGACGTCCTTTCTGGCGGTGATGCTCCGCTCGATCGATATGTTCCTGCTGTGGTGGATGATCGTTCTCGCTATAGGACTCGGCGTGCTCTACAAGCGTCGAACGGGACCCATTGCAACGACGTTCATCGGGCTCTACGTCGTCATCGCGTTGCTGATCGCGGTTTTCACGTCCGGTTCCTAGGGGAGCGGTAATGACAGGAAAGAAGGTTCTGATCGTTCTCGGGGTCGTCCTGGTTGGTGCCGCGGTTGTCGCCGCCAATCTGTATTACCGTCGCGACACCGGCCTCAATGTTCAGGCCGAAGCACTGCGTGCGCGCGACCTGGAAGCGATCGTCTCGGCCTCCGGCAAGGTGCAGCCGAAGCGTCAGGTCAACGTCTCGGCCCAGACTCCGGGGCGCGTCACTCGGATCGCAGTCGAAGAGGGTCAGCGCGTGAAGGCCGGGCAATTCCTGCTCGAGATCGATCCGAAACAACTCGAGGGACAGCTGCAACGCGGAGAGGCCAGTGTTGCCGCCGCCCAATCGTCCCTGCTCGGGGCGCGCACGTCCGTCGAGCAAGGCCGCGCAAACCTGGAGCTCGCGCGCCAGAATCTGAAGCGTCAGGAGGACCTCTGGAAGGAAGGACTGACGACGAAGGAGAACCTCGAGAAAGCGCAGAATGAGGTCACCGTTCGCGAGGCGGATCTCCGGGCCCGGACGCAGGACATCGAAACAAACGAGCAGCGCATCAAGCAGGAACAGGCGGGCCTGTCGACGACGCGCTACAACCTGAATCAGATCATCATCACGGCACCCATGGACGGTCTGGTGACCCGCCGCAGCATCGAAGAGGGAGAGACCGCCGTCGTCGGAACGATGAACAACGCGGGATCTGTCCTGCTGACGATCGCCGACATGTCGGTGATCGAAGCAGAAGTCGAAGTGGACGAGACAGAGATCCCGAGCGTCGCGCTCAATCAGGAAGCCAAGGTGACGATCGACGCCGTTCCCGATCGAACGTTCAAGGGACGTGTGACGGAGATCGGCAACAGCCCGATCCAGACCAGCACGACGCAGAACACGGGACAACGACAGGCCACCACGTTCAAGGTGGTCATCACGCTCGAGGAACCGGTGCCCGACATCCGTCCCGGATTCACGTGCACCGCGGAAATTACGACGGCGAAGCGGAAGGACGTCGTGGCAGTGCCGATTCAGGCGCTGACCGTGCGCGAGATGCTCTACAACGACAAGGGCGAGATGGTTCGCGAGACGCCGAACCGCCGTCGACGTGGAACGAATCTCGAGACGCCGTTGAGCGCGTCCAACGAGCCACCACCCGGGCACACGCGGAAGGAGACGGAGGGTGTCTTTGCGATCCGCGACGGAAAGGCCATCTACCTGCCGGTGAAGGTCGGCGTCGCGGGCGAGCAGTACTTCGAGGTGCTGGACGGACTCAAGGCTGGAGATCAGGTCATCACGGGGCCGTTCTCGTCGGTTCGTGAACTCTCTGACGGACAGACCGTGAGGATTCAGCAGAGCACGCGCAGAACGAACGACCGGTGAACCAGGTCATCGATTCCATCGCCATCGCGCTTCAGGCCATCTGGGCCAACAAGCTGCGATCGTTCATGACGGTGCTCGGCAACATCGTGGCGGTCACGTCCATCGTGACCGTCGTCACGCTGATCCAGGGCATGAACGGGATGGTGGCTGATGCCATCGTCAGCGATATCGGTGCGGATTCGTTCACGGTTCAACGCCGTCCGCCGATCTTCAACGAGGACGACGAGGAGCGGGCGCGCAACAACCCGCTCATCACGATCGACGAAGCCGAAGCGATTCGACGGTTCAGCCCGCTCATCGCTTCGGTTGCCGCACAGGCCAGCCAGAATGCGAGCGTCTCGTATCGAACCGAGGAAGTCGACAACGCCCAGATTCAAGGTGTCACGAGCTCGTACAGCGACTTTTCGACCTTCGGCGTCGAGATCGGACGCATGATGAGCCAGGTCGAAGTGGACCGGGGTCAGCAGGTCGCCATGCTTGGCTGGGGGCTCGCGGATCGTTTGTTCGGCGAGATCAATCCGCTCGACAAGACCATCAAGATCGCCGGGATCAATTTCCGCGTGGTTGGCGTCAGCGAACAGAAGGGATCGTTCTTCGGCAATTCGCAGGACAACTACGCCGTGATCCCGCTCGGCGCGTATCAACGCCTCTTCGGGGCCCGGCAGTCGCTGCAGCTCATGGTCAAACCGACATCCACGGACTGATGCCGGCCGCCATGGACGACGCCACGGTGGCGCTGCGTGTCAGCCGCCGGCTGAAGCCAAGGGAGCCGGACAACTTCGGCATCCTCACGTCCGAGACGATCCTCAATCTCTACCGGCAGGTGACGAGCGGAATCTTCGCCGTTCTCGTCGGCATCGTCGCGCTGTCGCTGGTGGTCGGCGGAATCGTCATCATGAACATCATGCTGATGGTCGTGAGCGAACGGACGCGCGAGATCGGGCTGCGCAAAGCGCTCGGCGCGAAGCGCAAGGACATCATGACGCAGGTGTTGACGGAGTCGATCACGCTGTCGACATTCGGCGGACTGATCGGGATCGGCCTCGGTTCGCTGGCCGCGACGGCGATCGCGGCGTTCACGCCACTGCCTGCTCGACTCGAGATGTGGTCGGTTGTGCTCGGCATCGGCATCACGGCCGCCGTCGGCCTCTTCTTCGGGGCGTACCCCGCGTCGCGAGCGGCATCGCTCGATCCCATCGAGGCACTGAGACGTGAATAAGGGTCTCTGGCGCGAAGTGTTCGTGATGGCGCTCGACACGCTGCGCACGAACAAGATGCGATCGGCGCTCACGATCCTCGGCGTCGTCATCGGGATCACCTCGATCGTGGGGATGACGTCGCTCATTCGCGGCTTCGACGAGTCACTCCGCAACATGATTCGCGAGCTCGGCCCCAACACGATCATGCTCAGCAAAGCCAGCGCCGTGAGCCTTGCGGGAGGCGCCGATTTCGCCGCGATCATGCGACGACCGAACCTCACCGTCGAAGACGCCAAGGCGATCGAGAAGCTGGCACCCTCGGTCGGCATCGTGGACATCTGGATGGGCCAGGGCATCGGAGGTCAGACGATCGGCCGTGTGTCGTACGGCGGGCAGCGCACGCCCACGCTGGGCGTCCTCGGCGCGACCGAACAGTTCGCCGCCGTGAACTTCGTGAAACTCGCATTTGGCCGCTTCTTCACCGAGTCCGAGGTCCAGCGCCGGCGGCGCGTTGTCGTGCTCGCCAACAATCCGTATCAAGCGCTGTTCGCTCCATCCGGGCTGGATCCGATCGGCAAGAAGGTTCGCATCGACGCGATCGAGTACACCGTCGTGGGTGTGCTCGGGAAACGGCCGTCTCCGTTCCCCCAGGCTGACGACTTCGTGGTGATCCCGCAGACCACTCATCAGGTGGTCTTCAGCACCAACGCCAGGCGCGCCTTTGGCGGCGGCAGCAGCGCCACAATTACGATCGTGCCGCAGGAAGCGGCGACACGTGACCAGGCCGCGGCCGAGGTCGAAGAGATCATGCGCATCCGGCACGGATTGAAGCTGGATGAACCGAACGACTTCGAGCTCGGCGGTCAGGACGCGATTCTCCGGCTGTGGGATCAGATCAGCCGCGCGGTCTTCCTTGCGCTCGTCGTGATCTCGTCGGTCGCCCTCATGGTGGGCGGCATCGGCGTGATGGCGATCATGATGATCTCGGTGACCGAACGCACACGCGAGATCGGCGTGCGGAAAGCGCTCGGCGCTCGGCGGCAGGAAATCCTGGTTCAGTTCCTGTCCGAAGCAGCGGTGCTGACGTGCGTGGGAGGCGTCCTCGGGATTCTGTGCGGCAGCGGCATCGGTGTCGCGATCAGCTTCGCGACCGGCTTCCCCATCTCGCTGCCGTGGTGGTCATTCGCGATCGGCCTTGGCTTCTCGGCCGCCGTCGGCATCTTCTTCGGGATGGTGCCCGCCGTCCGCGCGTCGCGCCTCGATCCCATTGAAGCGCTCAGACACGAGTAGCATCACGACGTCTTGAAGCGCCTCGTGTCGATGCCGTGCTTGCGTAGCCGGTAGCTGAACACGCGCTCGGAAGTCATCAGCAGACGCGCAGCCTGAGATCGCACGCCTCTCGCCTGCCGCAACGCATCCTGCAGGAGTTCTTTCTCGTACGCCTCGAGTGCTTCGCTCAGACCGAGCATCGGCACGCTGGCCTCGCCGGATGCCTGAATCTCGACCGGGAGATGGTGATGGTGAATCACCGGTCCGCTGGTCATGACAACAGCTCGCTCGATCGTCATGCGTAATTGAGCCACGTTGCCCGGCCAGTCATAATTCATCAGCATGTCCATCGCCCGACTGGACACGCCTCGGACACCGCGCACGTGGTCGCGGGCAAACTGCTCGACGAACAGGTCCGTGAGCACATGCAGGTCGCCTTTTCGCTCACGGAGCGGCGGAATCTGAAGTGTCAACGCACCGAGCTGCTCCCATAGATCCCTTCGGCATCGTCCCGCTGCAACTTCCTGTTTGAGATCGCGATTCGAGGCCACGATCACTCGAACGTCAGCCGGCGCGGACGCGACGCCGGGTCGCGTCTCACGATCGCGCGCCAGCCGCAGGAGTATCTCCTGCGCGATCGGGCCAAGGTCGGCGACGTCATCCAGAAACAGCGTTCCACCCTCAGCCCGGCCGACACATCCGCCCGTGGAGCCGGCGTCGCTCGTCGCAGGTTCGCCCGGCCCAAAGAGTTGCGCTTCAACGTCCTCCTCGAGCAGCGATCCGCAACTGACTGTGATGAACGGACCCGCGGATCGCGGCGAAGCCGCGTGGATGGCACGGGCGGCCCGGGTCTTGCCGACACCATCTTCGCCCTGCACGCACACGCTGTGCGAGGACGGCGCGATCTGGGCGATCAACTCGCAGACGCGACGGATGGCCCGGCTGTTGCCGGCAAGGTCCGCCATGCGATGACGCTCGCGGAGCTGTTGCCGCAGACGATCGTTGTCCGCCATCAGGCGACTTCGTTCGGCCACCGAGAGCGATTCGAATGGAATCCGGTGAGAGGCCATACGGGACCGCTGATCCTGCTGGCAACGGCGATGCCAGATCGCGCGCGGTCGCGTGTGGCAATCACCGCCGGAACTGGCCGACAACCGCGGTGCGCCGCGATTGGCGGTGTGCCACCGCGAAGTTTGAATTCAGACGAGAGTGTATGGACTGAAGAATCTGGCGACATGATCGTCGGAATCGCCACGACGCACAGGCCGGGAGGTCGCGCGCCCCGCGTCCCACGATCACGGAACGGGGCGCCGCCACCGCGGTGTCGATCAGGATTCTTTTTCGCCGGTCCGGATGCGATAACTCTCGAGCACCGGGAGGACGAACACGCGTCCGTCGCCGATTTCACCGGTTCGGGCCGCCTGTACCACAGCCTTCACCACGTCGTCGGCCATGTTGTCTGACACGACAATCTCGATCTCCATCTTCGGCAGCAGGCTCACGTTGTATTCCTTGCCGCGATAGATCGCGGTGTGTCCCTTCTGCTTGCCGTGGCCACGCACCTCGGTCACCGTCATGCCGGCGATACTCAGCTTGGCGAGCGCGTCCTTGACTTCATCGACCTTGTTCGGACGAATGATGCACTTGATCAACTTCATAGTGAACCCTCCAGTGTGCGATGTAGGTCGGACGTCAGCGCCTGCTGCTCCGCCTCGGTAAGTTTCGATCCGCCCTTAGTGATATGAAAGACGTCGATCGCCTTCTCACCCTCTGTCGCGATGAGCACGAGATCGACGTCGCACCCCTGCTTCGAAATCACGCGGCTGATGCGATACAGCAAGCCGAGTGCATTCGTGGCCACGATGTCGAGAATGGTGTAACGGCCGGAGGCCTGGTTGTCGGCCCGCACGACGGGCGGAAACCTCGATGCGCCCCTGGCATGGAGCACGCCCTGTTCGCGCGGACGCAGCCGCGCCGCGACATCCGCGCGACCCGAGACGACCTCCTCGAGGACGTGCAGCAACTGATCCTGGCCGTCGCGATTGAGCTCGAGGAACCGCTCATCGTCGGTGAATTGAAACACGTCGAGCACCAGGCCGTTCGGGTTGGTGAGCGCGTGTCCGCGAATGATGTTCATGCCGAACGACGAGAGCACGCCACAGATGTTCGAGAACAGAAACGGCTTGTCGAGCGTCGCGACGGCAAGCGACCACACCGCCGCGTCTCCCCGCTCGAGCGACAGGTGCACTTCGTCCGGGTGGATGTCGCGCGCCAGCCGCACGTGACGATAGATGACATCGCGCGCGAAGAGCTGGAGGTAACGCTGCGGCAGCCCCTCGAGGAATCGCGTGATCTCTGTCACCGAGAGATCCTCGGGCCGCTGTTTCAACAGATCCTTCAAGCCGGCCTGATTTCGCTCGATGACCTCATCACCGTAGCGCTGCGTCAGGTGATTGTAGGTGTCCACGTAGAGCCGCCAGAGCAGCTCCTCTTTCCACGCCGTTAACGTCTCCGGGTTCACCGCTTCGACGTCCACGAGCGTCATCAGCGTGAGCATCTTGAGCCGCTCTTCGTTGCCGATGAACGCCGAGAAGTCCTTGACGATCTCGGGATCCTCGGTGTCGCGCCGGAAAGCCACGAGCGACATCCGGAGGTGATGGCGAATCAGAAAGAGCACCGCCTCGCGCGCATCGTTGTCGAGCCCCAGACGTTCGACCGCTTCGACCGCCATTCGAACGCTTTCGATCGCATGGTCGTCGTCGCGCCACTTGCCGACGTCGTGCAGCAGGAGCGACAGCACGAGCAACTCGGGGCGATCGATCTCGCCGAGGATGGTGCGGAAGCGCAGTCGATACGGCACCTCCGTCGTGGAGATGCGCTCGAGATTGCGAATCGTCAGCAGCGTGTGCTCGTCGACCGTGTACTTGTGGTAGAAGTCCCGGACCACCCGCCACGAGATCGCCTGGAACTCGGGGAATACGCGCCCGAGGAGACCGCAGTCGTGCATCTCCGAGAGACGGTCGTAGAGTCCCTTCTTCGGCTTGAGCAGAGTGAGTAACGCGGATTGATCGCTGGCGTCCGTGAAGAAGTCGTCCGCACGGAAGCGATCGACGTGCTGCTGGATGCACGAGAGCGCTTCCTCGGACACCGCCGTATCAGCATCGATTGCGGCCTGAAACGCCCCAATCCAGGTGGCGGGGTTTCGCGCCGCCTGAATCGGATCGAGGAAGCGGATGCCGTCGCGCGAGATGCCAAGGTTCGGCCCGACCGGGACGGGAGCGCCCTTGCGTGCCCAGTTGAGAGAGCGGTGGGCGGTGCGCGCGTGCCGGAAGTAGTCGCTCATGAGGCGTTCGACGCGCTGACGAGGCTCGGCGCCGGGATATCCCAGCAGCTCAGCCGTTCGCTCCTGCGCGTCGTGACTGAGGGTGTTCTGATTGCGACCCGCATTCAGATGCAGCGACGAACGCACGCGCAGCAGGAAATCCTCCGCCTGATCGACTCGCGCCGGATCGGCTGGCCCCCGCCGCAGCAGCAGCGGATCGGTCAGCATTGCGATCGTGCGCGCCGCTGTCAGGTCGCGGAGCGCACCAGGCGCCTCTTTCACATCGGGCTCGAGCTGATACAACGTCGCGTTGAACCCTGCGTGTCTCACGTCGATCAATTCGAGCAGCGACTTCAGGATGTACGCGTGCGTCGAGGCGGAATGAAACACGCCACGAAACCGCTCGAACAACACCCGAAGCCCGGCCACCGGGCGCGCGTCGAGCAGCGCCAGCAGGAACTCGGGGTTGTCCGCCTCCAGTGTCGAGAACTCGTCGAGCTCACGCACCTGGTGTCCGATCACGACGCCGAGATCCCACAACGGATTCAGGAAGGCTCGCAGGAACTCTTCGTCGATACGGCCGCCGAACAGGATCAGAAGGTCGATATCCGAGTGGAGACACAGATGGCGTCTGCCGTAGCCTCCGAGCGCCAGCACCACGACCTCGCGGTCCGCGCCGCCGACTTCGGCAAACAACTGCCGCAGCATGGCGTCGACACGGTCGGAGTAGCGCTCGAGCGCCGGTCGCCCCCCTACGCCGCGCAAGATATCAGACTGAAGTTCTGACCTCGCTGCCTCGAGCGCCGCGACGTGCGCCGCGCCGCTCGGACCCGGCTGCGTGACTGCCATAACGTGATTCTCTCCCGTTGCGGTCTCAAGCATACGCGCAAGTGAACGTGACGTCGGACGCCGAGCGCGCCCGTGAGGTCCAACCGCGGACGCTAGTAGCTGAGACCTGTACCGATAGAGCCAATCACATATGAACTGTCGCCAAAGACAGCCTCGTTGCGGTCACCCAGCATCAGGAACTCGACACCTCCATGAATGTTCCAGCTGCCGAACATGGTCGGCGCACTGGTGAACGGCACTGCGACGACGCCGCTGTCGTCCTGAAAGATGGCGCGGAAGACAGGCGAATTCGAATCCGCCGAACCCTGGGCCTGGGTCGGTCGTCGAACTGCGGTCGGCGGCGACGGACAGCCAAGTCACCCAGACACCTTCATCCACCGAGTCGCCGTGCCGCTCCGACGCATGCGCCTCCCGAAGAGGCTCGGTCAGTACGAGAACCCGATTCCGAAAGAACCAATCCATTGGTTGCTTTCGCCACCATTGAAGAACTCAGTGGTCGTGCCAAGCGCCTGGTATTCTACGCCGCCGTGCACGTTCCACCCGCCGAAGTTGCTTGTTTTACCGAGAGGTGCTGTGACGATCCCGGCGACGCTGAAGAAGCCGAACTTGTTGTCCTGTCCAGCGAGCTCGTAGTAGTCGTTCAGGCTGAAACCGACTTTGATCGGAAACGCGATGCTGGCCTGGCTGAGTCCGTAGTAGCCGGGAGCAATCCCGATCTCCATGTAGGTTCCAGCATTGTCGCCACCATCGGCCTGGCCGGTGGCGATATCGGTGTTGAACTCCTGCGCCAGGATCACGTACGGTTTCACCGCCGCCCTCCCGAGACGTGCGCTGTCATCGACGCCGAACTTGAAACTGATCTCCTTGACCGTGGAGAAGCCGTCGTTCGGGCTGGTGTAGGCGGTGTAGGTGGCGCTGAGGGAAACTCCGCCGCCAAAGCCCAACGCGAGCGTCGTGTAGAAGTCGGATTCGTACCACAACTTGCCGTTCCGAGGGTTGTCGGCGCCGGTATCGCCGGTGTGCAGGCTGTTCCACGTACCGAAGTTGATGCCCAGCCCCTTGAAAGTGCCGTCGCTCGAGTACGCGGCTATCCCCAGGTCCACGGCGGGCCACATCGCGATCCCGGTGGAGTTCTGTCGGATCCCACGGAACATGTACTGGTTCAACACATCGAACGTGCCAGTGAGGGTCAAGGCACCCGGATTCGGATCAACTGCGGGCGCATCCTGCGCCCATGCCGGGCTGCTTGCCAGGATCAAGGTTGTGCACGCCGCTGCTGCCAGCATCCGTGCGTGGCTCCTTACACGAGACATCGAGAGCATCCATTCCTCCGCGATTCAAACCGTAGGGTTGAGAAAGCGGCGGCATCTCCCTCGATGCCGCCGGTCGTACTACTGAGGCGGTTCACCCCGCGCTCAGACCTCGTTGCGTACCGGCTTGAGCGCCGGTTGCGCGGGACCACTGATGGACGATTCGAGCATCGCCGCACCGCTCGCTGTCATGTACGCCTCTTCGCCGTGCGCCGAGATGTCGAGACCCTCGACCTGTTCAGCCGTCGTCGCCGTCAGCGGAATCACCAGACCAATCAACTTGAGCAGGATGAAGCTGGCGACGCCGCTGTAGACAATCGCCGCCAGTACCGCCGTGCCCTGAATCAGCAGCTGTCCGGGGTTGCCATAGAGCAGACCGTCGGCGACTGTGTTGAGGCTCTTTTCTGCGAACACGCCTGTCAGCAGCGCGCCCACCGTTCCACCCACCCCGTGTGCGGCGACGACGTCGAGCGAATCGTCGAACGACGTCCTGGCGCGGAACTGAATGGCGAAGTAGCTTGGAACCGCTGCGATACCGCCGAGAATCAGGGCATTCAGCGGGCTCACGAAACCTGCGGCCGGAGTGATCGCTACGAGACCCACGACAATGGCGGTCGCTGCGCCAACGGCGGTCGGCTTGCCCGTTCGAACCGCATCGAGAAGCGTCCACACCACCAGCGTGCCGGCGGGAGCCAGCATCGTCGTCACGAACGCGAGACCGGCAATCGGACTCGCGGCCAGCGCACTGCCGGCGTTGAAACCGAACCACCCAAACCACAGGACGCCGGCGCCGAGCAGCACGAACGGAACGTTGTGCGGAACGATCGACGTCTGACCGTGGCCGTGACGCTTCCCGACGGCGAGCACCGCGGCAAAGGCGGCGACAGCGGCATTGACGTGCACGACCGTGCCGCCCGCGAAATCGAGCGCGCCCATCTTCGCGAGCCAGCCACCACCCCACACCCAGTGCGCGATCGGGCTGTAGACCACGACCGCCCACAGCGAGATGAACACGACATACGCGGAGAAGCGCATGCGCTCGACGATGGCGCCAGAGATCAGCGCCGCGGTGATGATCGCGAACGTGCCCTGAAAGGCCATGAACAGCGCGTGTGGAATCGTGCCCTTGGCCTCGAGGCCCACGCCGCTCAGGAAGGCGTTCGACATGTCGCCCAGCCAGTCGTTGCCGGTGGTGAACGCCAGCGAGTAACCGAGCAACGCCCAGAGCACTCCCACAAATCCGAGCGAGATGAAACTCATCATCATGGTGTTGAGCGCATTCTTCGAGCGCACCAGCCCGCCGTAGAAGAATGCGAGCGCTGGGGTCATCAACAACACGAGCGCCGTGGACATCAGCATCCAGGCGGTATCAGCTTGGTTCATTCGTCACCTCTGTTCGCGATGCGCCCAACTCCGCGCCGGGCGCCGCTGGCCGAGGGAGCAAAAGAGACGCCAGACTGAAGCATGCGGGGCGGGACGCGATCGTGACGAAATCGGCCTAGATCCGGGCGATCCAGACGATCGTGGCGGTTCAAAGACTAGGACATATTTGTTGCCTGCATTTGGATCTGGGACATTAGTGTATGAATGAGATTGGTGGGCGGAACTCACACCTGACGCAGGACCTGCCGTCGCACCGTCCTCGATCCGACGATCGGACCCGGTAGATCCCCGGACTGCGACGCGCTCGACGGGCCAGAAGACAGGACTCGTCAAGATTGCATACACTTTTGTCCAACAACTATTTGTATCAGACATGATTGTAGACATTGCGGCTTTCGGCCAATCGCCCACACGATTCGGCCTGGCGCCTCGCCGCCGTCTTGCGACGTGTAACGACCGTGACTATGATCCGTGTCCCGCCTCTGGCGGGCACATCCGGCCCGGCTGTGGAGACTCCCGTCCGGGCGACTGACGGCGTCACGCACGCGCGTCCGCGAGCCAGGAGGGATACCCGGTATGAAGGTCTACGACGCCACCAGCCTCCGGAATGTCGCCATCGTCGGCCACGGAGGATGCGGCAAGACACAGCTGGTCTCCACCATGCTGTTCGTAGCGGGCGCGGTCAACCGCATAGGCCGCGTCGATGACGGAACGACGGTCACCGACTTCGACGACGAAGAAATCGCCCGCAAGCACACCCTCTCATCCAGCCTCGCCTATGCCGAGTGGCAGAAAGCCAAAATCAACATCATCGACACCCCGGGATTCGCGAACTTCCTGACCGACGCGCGCGCGGCGCTCCGCGTGGTCGAAGCGGCGGTGGTGGTGGTCGATGGCGTCGCGGGCGTCGAAGTACAGACCGAAAAGCTCTGGGCCGAGGCCGGCGCGCTCGGCCTGCCCCGGATCGTCGTCGTGAATCGGCTCGATCGTGACCGCTCCAGCCTCGAGCGCGCGCTCGAGTCGCTGCATCGCGACTGCGCCCGTGAGATCGTCCCGATCCAGCTTCCCCTTGGAGAAGAGAAAGCGTTCACGGGTGTCGTCGACCTGGTTCGAATGAAAGCTCAGATGTTCGGCGGCGACGGCAAGATGACCGAGGGCGAGATCCCAAGCTCACTCGCTGACGCCGCGAAGCACGCGCGCGAGCAGCTCATTGAGATGGTCGCCGAAGTCGACGAACAGCTGATGGAGACCTTCTTCGCGGAAGGCACGTTGACGCAGGAGCAGCTGGTCTCCGGGCTGCGCACGGCGACCATGGCCGGGAAGATCTACCCGTTGCTCTGCACATCGGGGCAGCACGCGACGGCGATCCAGCCGCTGCTCGACGCCATCGTCACGTACGCGCCGTCACCGGCCGAACGCGACTTCCGCGTGACCGATCGTCAGGGCGCCGAGACCACGGCGAAGGCGTCCGACTCGGCGCCGTATGCCGCGTTCGTGTGGAAGACCATCGCCGACCCGTTCGCCGGACGCATCACGATGCTGCGGGTCGTGTCGGGCTCGCTCAAGTCGGATGCGACCGTCTTCAACTCGACCCGCGACTCGTCCGAGCGATTGGGACACCTGCTCGCGTTGCAAGGCAAGACGCAGACGCACGTGCCCGAGCTGAAGGCTGGCGACCTCGGCGCCGTCGCAAAGCTGAAAGACACGCACACGAGCGACGTCATCGCCGACAAGGCGACGAACATCAAGATCCCGCCGATCACGTTCCCCGAGCCGGTGCTCTCCTACGCCATCGAGCCGAAGAGCCGCGGTGATGAGGACAAGATCAGCAGCGCGATGCACCGCCTCGAGGAAGAGGATCCGTCCATTCGCTACGCGCGCGATCCGCAGACCACTGAGTTGCTGCTCGCCGGTCAGGGTCAGCTCCACATCGAAGTCACGGTCGCCAAGCTGAAACGGCGATTCGGCGTCGAGGTCAATCTCAAGCCGCCACGAATCCCGTACCGCGAAACGATCACTGCCGCCACCGAGGCGCACGGACGCCACAAGAAACAGACCGGCGGCCACGGTCAGTTCGGCGACTGCAAGATCAGGGTCGAGCCGCTTCCGCGCGGCAGCGACTTCCAGTTCGAAGACGACATCTTCGGCGGCTCCATTCCGCGGCAGTTCGTACCGGCCGTCGAGAAGGGCATCCAGGATGCCCGCATGCGCGGATTCCTCGCCGGCTATCCGATGGTGGACTTCAAGGCGACGGTGTTCGACGGCTCCTACCACCAGGTCGACTCGAACGAGCTGTCGTTCAAGCTCGCCGGCTCATTGGCGTTCAAGGACGCCATGACGCGAGCGCGGCCGACGATTCTCGAGCCCGTGATGCAGGTCGAGGTCTACGCGCCGAGCGAGTTCGCCGGCGATCTCATGGGTGATCTGAACGGCCGGCGCGGACGCATTGCCGGCATGGACACGCGCGGGATGATGACGGTGATCCGCGCCCAGGTGCCGATGGCAGAGATGCTGACCTACGAACAGCACCTCACGTCAGCGACCGGCGGACGCGGGACCTACCACATGGAGTACTCGCACTACGAAGAGGTGCCGCACGCGTTCCAGGCGAAGATCATCGCCGCGTCGAAGGCGGAACGGGGACAGGCGGTAGCGGAAGAGGTGTAAGGAAGGTTAGGAGCCCCCCGCCTTTCGAGGAGTGGTGGACTTGCGTGCGGCGCCCTTGGTCTGACCACCGGCCTGCGCCTTGTGACCACCTTCGCCCGTGCCGCCGCGCATGCGCTGCGCGGCGCGCTTGATGCGCTCGCCGACGCCCTTCGCCTTCTTCGGCGTGTCTTCACCGCCCTCGTCGTCCTTCTCGACCTTGGCAGCGGGGTTGTACTCGCTGCCGACGAGCTCGACGTGGGCGACCTCCGCGGAATCGCCGCGGCGATACCCGACGCGCAGGATCCTGGTGTAACCGCCAGGCCGCTCTGCGAACCGGGGCGCGAGCGTTTCGAACAGCTTGCTCACCACCTCGGTGTCCGGCAGTTCTGCCAGCACCATGCGCCGCGCGTGAAGCGTCTTGCCGGCGGCGTCTCCGGCCGCGACGCCGCGGCGCGCGATCGTGATCAACCGCTCCACGAACGGCCTCAGCTCCTTCGCCTTCGGCATCGTGGTCTCGATCTTCTCGTGGCGCAGCAGCGCGATGGCCTGGTTGCGCAGCAACGCGAGCCGATGCTCCGTGACGCGGCCAAGCTTTCGATGTGCGACGTTATGTCTCATGGTGATTCTCGTAGTAGGCAGTAAGCGGTAGGCCGTATGCAGTGGACAGTTGGTGCCGCCTACTGCCTACTGCATACCGCCTACTTCAAAACGTCAGTCCTGATGCGCCTGCGCGGGCTGATCGAGCCGCATGCCCAGGCTCAGACCCCATCGTGTGCAGGATCTCCTTGATCTCGTTCAGTGACTTGCGGCCGAAGTTCTTCGTCTTCAGCATCTCGGCTTCGGTCTTCTGCACGAGCTCGCGGATGGTTCTGATGTTCGCGTTCTTCAGGCAGTTGTACGAGCGCACGGAGAGCTCGAGCTCCTCGACGCTCTTGTCGAGATTCTCGTTGAGCGCGCCGGCCCGCGTCGGCTCCGCCTGCGTATCCGTCGTCTCACCCGCATCATCGAGGTTGATGAAGATGTTCAGGTGATCGCGAATCAGCTTGGCGGCGAGCGAGACCGACTCCTGCGCCGTCACCGACCCGTTCGTCCAGACGTCGATCGTCAGCTTGTCGTAGTCGGTCGTCTGTCCGAGTCGCGCGGCCTCGACGAGGTAGTTCACCTTCTTCACCGGCGAATGGACCGAGTCCACCGGGATCCAGCCGATGCCGAGATCCTCGTCGAAGTTCTTGTCCGCTGCGACGTAGCCACGTCCGCGCTTCATGCGCAGCTCCATGTGGAGCTTGCCACCCTCGGATATCGTCGCAATGTGCGCTTCCGGCTCGAGGATCTCGACGTCCTGATCGACTTCGATGTCTTTCGCTCGCACGATCCCGGGCTTCTCGACCCGCAGGTACAACGTCTTCGTGTAGTCCACGTGCACCTTGAGCGGAATCTGCTTCAGGTTGAGGATGATGTCTGTCGCGTCCTCGACCACGCCGGGAATCGGCGAGAACTCGTGCAACACACCGTCGATCTTTACCGCAGTGATTGCCGCACCCTCAATCGAGGAGAGCAGCACGCGACGCAGCGCGTTGCCGATCGTGGTGCCGAACCCTCGCTCGAACGGCTGGGCGTAGAACCGGCCAAACCGATCGGTGAGAGTCTCGCGCTCGAACTCGAGACGCTTCGGACGCTGAAAACCTTTCCAGAGCATGAGATGTCCTTTCGCCTATGGGCCGGCAGCCCCGGCCTCCAGACCTGCGTGTTACGTCCACCGGCCTCCCGCTGCAGGTCTGTGAGCTGCGGGCCGGCGGCTTGCGAATCGGTTGGTGGTGTCGCAGTTGGCGGAAGAACTTCGCGACCTGCAACCATTCACTGCCAACCAGTGACCACTAACCACCTACTACTTGCTATACAACTCGACGATCAGCTGCTCCTGCACGGGCAGATTGATCTGCTCGCGCGTCGGCACCGATCCGATCTTCCCTGAGAGCGCGGCCGCGTCGAACTGCAGCCACTCCGGTACGCCACGACCCTTGACCTCTTCGAGCGCGTGCAGAATCGCCGGCGCCTTCTGACTGGTCTGCCTCACCGCGACGATGTCGCCGGGCTTGACCGAGAACGACGGGATGTCCACCTTCTTGCCGTTCACGGTGAAGTGCCCGTGACGCACGAGCTGACGTGCCTGCGGACGTGAGGTCGCAAAACCAAGGCGATAGGCCACGTTGTCGAGACGACGCTCGAGCAACTGGAGCAGCGTCTCACCCGTGATGCCGCGAGTCCGCTCCGCCTGCTCGAAGTAGCGGCGGAACTGATCCTCGAGCACACCGTAGATGCGCTTCACCTTCTGCTTCTCACGCAGCTGCACGCCGTAGCCGGCGAGCTTTGACTTCCGTGTCTTGCCGTGCTGCCCCGGCGCGAAGTTGCGCTTCTCGATCGCGCACTTCTCGGTGTAGCAGCGTTCGCCCTTGAGGAACAGCTTCATGCCCTCGCGGCGGCACAGACGGCAAACGGGTCCGATGTAACGAGCCATGTACTCCTACTCCCTGCTCAAAGACCTAGACGCGACGACGCTTCGTGGGCCGGCACCCGTTGTGCGGAATCGGCGTGACGTCGCGAATCGACTTCACCTCGATCCCCACGGTCTGCAGCGCACGAATCGCCGATTCACGACCTGACCCGGGTCCCTTGACGCGCACTTCGACCGAGCGAAGACCGTAGGTCTTGGCGGCGTTGCCCGCATTCATCGCGGCCTGGGTGGCGGCAAACGGTGTCCCTTTCCGGGACCCCTTGAAGCCGATGCCCCCGCGCTCGACCAGGCGATCACATTGCCTTCGGTGTCCGTGATCGTGATCTGCGTGTTGTTGAACGAGGCGTGGATGTGCACATACCCGTGATGCACCACACGCTTCTCGCCGCGCTTCTTGAACGTCTTCCGAGAGGCCTTCTTGCCGCCCTCGCCTTTTTTGTCGGGTGCTGCGCCTTCAGTCTTGGCCATTTTCTTGTCGCTTGTCGTTAGTGGTTGGTGGTCAGTGGTGGGTGGGAACTACGATCCACCATCCACGATCCACCATCTAGCTAGACCGTCTTCTTCTTCGCGATCGCACCCTTGCGCGGGCCCTTGCGCGTGCGCGCGTTCGTGCGCGTCCGCTGACCACGGGCCGGCAGGTTGCGACGGTGACGGAGCCCCCGGTAGCAGCCGATTTCCATCAGCCGCTTGATGTTCATCGAGATCTCCTTGCGAAGATCGCCCTCGACTCCGCCCACCTCTTCGAGCACGCGGCTGATCTTCCGGACGTCGTCCTCGGAGAGATCCTTGACGCGGATGTCAGGGCTGACGCCCGCCTGTCCCAGGACGTCGCCGGACCGCTTGCGTCCGATGCCGTAGATATAGGTGAGTCCAATCTCGATCCGCTTCGTGCGCGGAAGATCGACGCCGGCAATACGAGCCATGTCCTATCCCTGCCTCTGCTTGTGCTTCGCGTTCGTGCAGATGACGCGCACCACCCCACGGCGGCGGACCACCTTGCACTTGTCACAAATCCGTTTGACCGACGCTCTGACCTTCATGATGTTCTACGCCTTCCAGGCTACGCTCTTCGGGCTATGCCTTCCGAACTCTGCTTTCCGGACTCTGCTTCCCGACTATGCTTTCCGGACGATTCGGCCACGCGTGCCGTCTCTCTCCGTCAACTCCACGATCACCCGATCACCGACGAGCAGCCTGACGAAGTTCCGCTCGATGCTGCCGGTCGGATGCGCCGTGACCCGACGCTCTCCCTCGACTTGCACGTGGTAGAGCCCACGAGGTAACTGCGCGATTACGACGCCCTCTACTCGACGCGACTCGTCAGGGCCCATCTGCAAACCTGTGACGGGGTCTGACCCCTTCACGCTTACGTATGCGCCCGGACTCCCTCGGTCTCGGGGCTGTCACCCGACACCATCCGGCCTGACGCCAACAACTGCCTCACTCGCGCGTCCTCGGACGCCAGCAGCGTGAGGATTTCGCATCCCTCGCGCGTCACGACGACCGAGTGCTCGAAGTGCGCCGACAGGCTCTTGTCCTTGGTGACCGCCGTCCAGCCATCGGACAGCACCTTCACCGCCGGCTTGCCCGCATTCACCATCGGCTCGATCGCGATCACCATGCCTTCCGACAGCCGCGGACCGTGTCCGGCAGGTCCGTAGTTGGCAACCTGCGGCTCTTCGTGCAGCGCGGTGCCGATGCCGTGACCCACGAACTCACGCACGACCGAAAACCCTTGCGCCTCGACGTGCTGCTGCACTGCTGCGCCGATGTCCGAGACACGCGCGCCCGGACGAACGGCATCGATTCCGCGAAACAACGCTTCCTCCGTCACGCGCAGCAACTCGGCCGCCTGAGGCGTGATCGTTCCCACCGGAACCGTCACGGCACTATCGCCGAAGAAGCCGTCGAGCTTCGCGCCCATGTCAATCGACACGATATCGCCGTTCGCGAGCGGACGGTCCGACGGAATGCCGTGCACGACCTGCTCGTTCACAGACGCACATACCGTCGCCGGGTAGCCGTGGTATCCCTTGAACGCCGGCTCGGCTCCCGCCTCGCGAACCCGTCGCTCGGCAAGCTCGTCGATGTCAGCCGTCGTGATGCCCGGCACCACGACCTGCCGCAACTCCGCGAGAATGCGCGCCACGAGCTGATTGACTCGTCGGAGCTTTTCAATCTCAGCCTGAGAACGACAGACGATCACAAGGTGCCCCTTTACCGCTTTGCCGCCGCCGCGTCGTCAATGAGCGCGTTCAACTCAGACGCCACACGCTCGGGCGCCTGGGCACCGTTCACCACGCGAAACGTCGGACGCTCACGGTAGATACTCCAACACCGGTTTCGTGGACTGCTGATACACCCTTAGACGCTCCAACACGACGCCCTGGTCATCGTCGGCACGCTGCACCAGCCGACCGCCGCACTTGCCACACGCCGTGGCGTCGAGCGAGGCGGCGTTCGTGCCGCACTTCGAGCAAATTCTCCGGCCCGCCAGACGCTTCACAAGCTCCGGTTCCGGCACAGCCACGTCCACGACGATCAGCGGGCCAGACCCGAGCCGATCCATCAAATCATCGAGCGCCCGCGCCTGCGCGACCGTCCTCGGAAACCCATCGAGCACGAACCCTGGCTGCACGTCCGATTTCGCCAGCCGATCCGCAACGATGTCGATCATCATCGCGTCGTCGACGAGCTCTCCGCGGTCCATCCGCGCCTTGGCCGCAAGCGCCGTGGGGTTGTTCTCCTTGATGGCTTCGCGCAGGATGTCGCCGGTCGAAATCTTCGGCAAGCCCCGATCCTTCGCAAACTGTCCCGCCTGTGTGCCCTTCCCGGCACCCGGCGGTCCCATCATGATGACGTTCAACCCCATGTCGTCGGGTGCTAGCCTCGGCGTCCACGGATCCGAGTCTTCTTCATGAAGCCGTCATAGTGCCTCATGATGAGTTGGGACTCGACCTGCTGAACCGTATCCATCGCTACACCGACGACGATCAACAACGAGGTCCCGCCGAAGTAGAACGTCACCCCAAGCCCCTGCGTGAACCAGCTCGGGAGAATCGCATCGAGCCGCTCACCGATGAACGGAATCGGTGCGACACGGAAACCAGTGATCAGCAACTCCGGCAGCAACGCGACGACAGCCAGATAAAGCGCGCCGACGAGCGTGATGCGCGCCAGGATCGTGTCGATGTACTCCGCCGTTCGCTTTCCTGGTCGAATGCCGGGCACGAACCCGCCGTACTTCCGCATGTTCTCCGCCACGTCATCGGGGTTGAAGATGATCGACGTGTAGAAGTACGCGAAGAAGATGATGCCCACCACGTACAGCAAATTGTAGAGCGGCATCCCATACGCCACCTGTTCGATCACTCGACGCGGCCACGTCCCCACTTCGAACAGCGGCGCGGCCATCGTGAAGAACGACAGGATGGACGACGCAAAGATCACGGGGATGACGCCGCCCGTGTTCACCTTCAACGGGATGTGCGTGCTCGAGCCGCCGTACTGCCGGCGGCCAACGACACGTTTGGCGTATTGGACCGTGATTCGTCGCGAACCTCGTTCGACAAAGATGATGGCACCTATCACCACCACGGCCATCGCCACGAGGAAGATGATGCGCAGCGGACCGATCTGGCCGGTCTGCATCTGGTCGAGCGTACTCAACAGTGCCGTCGGGAAGTTCACGACGATGCCGGCGAAGATCAGCAGCGACATACCGTTGCCAATCCCGCGCTCCGTGATCTGCTCGCCGAGCCACATGACGAACATCGTTCCGGTCGTCAACGTGAGTACGCACATCAGCCGGAAGCCCCAGCCCGGGCTGAACACGAGCGGCAGCCCACCAGGCGCGTTCGCGGAGCTCTCGAGCCAGATCGCGTAGCCGAACGACTGCACGACCGCCAGCATCACGGTCAGATAGCGCGTGTACTGCGTGATCTTCCTGCGCCCGAGCTCACCCTCTTTCGAGATGCGCTCGAGGTACGGCCACACGACCGTCAGCAGCTGGATGATGATCGAGGCGCTGATGTACGGCATGACGCCGAGCGCGAAAATCGTCACGCGCGACAAGCTGCCACCCGTAAACATGTTCGCCAGGCCGAACATCGATCCCGCCAACTGATCGGCAAAGAGCCTCAACGCTTCCTGATTCACTCCCGGCGTCGGGACGTGACTCCCCACGCGGTAGACGCCCAGCAGAGCCAGCGTGAACAACACGCGGTTCCGCAGGTCGCTGACGGCGAAGAGATTCTTGAGCGCGTTCTCCATATATGCCTGCCACGGGGCCGGCAGCCCCGCTACTTACTCGCTGCGATGACCTCTGCTGCGCCACCGGCCGCCGCAATCTTCTCGGCCGCCTTGCCGCTGAACTTGTGCGCTCGCACCGTCAGCTTCTTCGACATGTCCCCGCGTGCGAGGACCTTGATCGGCTGACGCGCGCTGTGGATCAAGCCACGCTCGCGCAGCAGTTCCGGCGTCACTACCGTGCCGGCTTCGAACCGATCGGCCAGCGCGTCGAGGTTCACGACGGCGTACTCCACGCGGAAGTGATTGTGAAACCCGCGCTTTGGAATACGGCGATGCAGCGGCATCTGGCCGCCTTCGAATCCGCGCTTGAACTTGTAGCCCGAGCGCGACTGCGCACCCTTGTGGCCGCGTCCGGCCTGCGTGCCCTGGCCTGTTCCGTGACCGCGGCCGACGCGCTTCTTGTTTCTCTTCATGCCCTCGGAGGGCTTGAGATTGCTCAGATCCATGACGTTATTCCTGCACCGTGACGAGGTGGCGAACCTTGTGGATCATGCCGCGCGTCTCGGGCGTGTCCGCCAGCTCCACCGTGTGGTTGAGGCGTCGGAGTCCAAGGCCGATCACCGTCTCGTCCTGCGTCCGGTTGAATCCAATCGTGCTCTTCACGAGCGTGATCTTGAGGCGCTTGCCGTCGGCGTTCTTTGCCTTCTTCGTGGCCATCGTACTTTTGACCTTTGCCCTTTGACCTTGTTAGGCCCCAATCAATTCCGCTTCTTCCTTGCCGCGGAATCGCGCCACCTGCGCCGGATCCTTCAGACCCATGAGGCCGGCAAACGTCGCGCGCACGACGTTGTGCGGATTCGCGGAGCCGAGCGACTTGGTCAGCACGTTTTGAATGCCGCAGCTCTCCACCACGGCGCGCACGGCACCGCCGGCGATGAGTCCCGTGCCTTCCGGCGCCGGCTTGAGGAGCACACTGCCCGACCCGAAGCGTCCGACGACCTGATGCGGAATGGTCGTCCCCCTGAGCGGCACCTTGATCAGGTTCTTTTTCGCAGCCTCGATCCCCTTCTTGATCGCTGAGGGGACTTCCTTCGCCTTGCCGACGCCGAAGCCCACGACGCCATGACCATCGCCGACGACGACCAGGGCGCTGAAGCTCAGGTTCTTGCCGCCCTTCACGACCTTCGTCACGCGATTGATCGAGACCACGTTGTCCTTGATGTCGAGCTGGCTGGCGTCGATCTTTTCCCGAGTGCGGTTCATTAGCGCCACGTTAGAACTCCAGACCTGCTTCACGCGCAGCGTCGGCGACAGCCTTCACGCGCCCGTGATAAAGAAATCCGTTTCGATCGAAGACGACGCGCTTCACGCCCTGCCCGATCAACCGCTCGGCGATCGT
Organism: uncultured Acidobacteriota bacterium; assembly: GCA_963818645.1. Lineage (GTDB taxonomy): Bacteria > Acidobacteriota > Vicinamibacteria > Vicinamibacterales > UBA2999 > Gp6-AA40. Next base: position 145,733 of record CAWFTF010000016.1, read on the forward strand.
CTTGCCGATGGCTTTGGCGCCTTCGACGTTTCCGCCGGTCGCCTTCTGCGGCAGCACACCCTTGACCGCCGGTTCAACCGTCGAGGCCGAGGCAATCGTTTTGCCCGTCGCATCGTCGACGACCTGCACATACATGTGCGTCACGCTGCGGAAGACGGTCAGCCGCGGACGTTCGACCGCGCCACGAACCCGGCGGCGGATCCGGTACTTGATCCGATCGCGACGGTCCTCTTTTGTCTTGATCCGCATTACTTCGCTCCCGTCTTTCCGACCTTCTTCTTCAACACTTCGCCCGTGTAGCGCACGCCCTTCTGCTTGTACGGATCGGGCTTGCGCATGCGGCGGATGTTGGCGGCCACCTGTCCGACGAGTTGCCGATCGACACCAGTGACGACGATGTGCGTCTGCTTGTCGACCGCGATATCGATTCCGTTCGGGATGTCGTAGATCACCGGATGCGAGTAGCCCAGCGCAAAGTGGACCTGTTTGCCCTTCAGCTCCGCGCGGTAGCCGACACCGACGATGTCGAGCTCCTTCTTGAAGCCATCGGTCACACCGGCAACGGCGTTCGCCACCAGGCTGCGGGCGAGACCGTGGAACTTGCGCAGCTCATCGTCCTCGCGTGAGAGTTTGGCCACAAGCTCGCCAGCGTCCTGCGAGAACAAGATGCCCGGCGGCAGCGGCTGACGCAGCTTGCCCTTCGGTCCCTGGACTTCGACCGCGTCGGGCGCGATCTTGACGGTCACGCCCTTCGGGATCGGGATCGGTTTCTTGCCAATTCGCGACATGTTTCCTCTACCAAACGTTGCAGAGCACTTCGCCGCCGACGCCGGCCTTGCGCGCGGCGCGACCCGTCATCACTCCGCGTGAGGTCGTCAGGATGTTGGTTCCCAGTCCGCCGAGCACGGTGGGCACGTCCTCCACTCCGATGTAGACGCGGCGTCCCGGGCGGCTGATGCGCTCGAGTCCGGAGATCACCTTCTCACCACGCGGCCCGTATTTCAGGAACACACGAATGAGCTGCCGCGGCTGCCTGCCCTCGCGCTCCGCCGGCTCTTCGACGATGCGAAAGCCCTGGATGTAGCCCTCGTCCTGGAGAATCCGTGCGATCTCTGCCTTCAGCTTGCTCGCCGGCATGTCGACGCGTGTGTGCTTGGCCGACACCGCATTCCGCAGGCGCGTCAGCATGTCCGAAATCGGATCTGTCATCTCTTTGTTCCCTACTTAGTAGGCCGTAATCACTACCAGGAGCTCTTCGTCACGCCCGTGACGTCGCCTTCAAGCGCCAGCTTCCTGAAGCACAACCGGCACATGTGGAACTTCCGCATGAACGCACGCGGCCGGCCGCACAGCTTGCAGCGATTGCGCTGACGGACCTTGTACTTCGGTGTCTTCGCTTCCTTGGCGACCTTCGCAGTCGTGGCCATTCGTAATCCTCTGCTTACTGCCTACTGGTTGGTACGGAACGGCATCCCCATCAACTGGAGGAGCTTCCGTGCCTCTTCGTCTGTCCGCGCGCTCGTCACAACCGACACGTTCATGCCACGTGCCTTGTCGACCTTCATGTAGTCGATCTCCGGGAAGAGCAACTGATCCCGAAGCCCGAGCGTGAAGTTGCCGCGACCATCGAAGCCCTTCGGTGACACACCGCGGAAGTCGCGCACGCGCGGCAACGCGATGCTGATCAGGCGATCGAGGAACTCGTACATGCGCTCGCCGCGCAGCGTCACCATCGCACCGACCGGCATCCCCTGGCGCAGCTTGAACTGCGCAATCGACTTGGTCGCGCGGCGAACCACGGCCTTCTGGCCGGTGATCCGTCCGAGTTCGTCAGCGCCGACGTCCGCGAGCTTCGCGTTCGATGTCGCCTCACCGAGCCCCATGTTGACGACGACCTTCTCGATCTTGGGGATGGCCATCACGTTGCGATAGCCGAACTCCTTCTTGAGCGCCGGCGCCACTTCCTTCGCGTACCGATCCTTCAGGCGGCTCATTTGTCGACCACTCCCTCACACTTACGGCAGATCCTCACCTTGCGATCGCCGCGCACGTCGTGCCCGACTCGAGTCATCTTTCCGCACTCGGGGCAGACGAGCTGCACGTTGCTCGCGTGCAATGCGCCTTCACGCTCGACGATCCCGCCCTTGATGTTGCGCTGCGGGTTCGGGCGCGTATGGCGCTTGATGATGTTGATGCCTTCGACAATCAAGCGGTTCTTGACCGGGATGACCTTCAGCACCCGGCCACGCTTGCCGCTGTCCTTGCCCGTCGTCACGATGACGGTGTCGTTGCGGCGAATTGGTGTTTGCAATCTCGACATGACTAGAGAACCTCGGGTGCCAGCGAGATGATCTTCATGAACCTGCGCTCACGCAGTTCTCTCGCGACCGGGCCGAACACGCGCGTGCCCACCGGCTCGTTCTGATCGTTGATGAGCACCGCCGCGTTCCGATCGAACCGGATGTAGGTGCCATCACGGCGGCGCTGTTCCTTGCGCGTCCGCACGATCACGGCCTTCACGACCTGGCCCTTCTTCACGGTGCCATCGGGCGTCGCTTCCTTCACCGACGCCGTGACGATGTCGCCGAGGCGGGCGTAGCGCCCGGCCGAACCACCGATGGGATTGATCACCGAGATCTTCCGGGCGCCGGAGTTGTCCGCGACGTCCAGAATCGATCGCATCTGAATCATGGTTAGACCTCTGGCGCCTTCGCGACCACGCGCGTCACGACCCACCGCTTACGGCGACTGAGCGGCCGCGACTCGGCGATCGCCACGGTGTCGCCCATCTTCGCCTCGTTGTTCTCGTTGTGCGCCACAAACGTCGACGTCTTGCGCTGGGTCTTGCCGTAGACCTCGTGACGGACCTTCCGTTCGACAGCAACGACGACGGTCTTCTGCATCTTGTCGCTGATGACGGTGCCGGTTACCTGTGCCTTGACGCTCATCTTCGTCCCCAGCCCTTACTTCTGCTTCTCACGCAGGATCGTCTTGATCCGCGCCCGGTCTCGACGCACACCGCGCACTTTTGCCGGCGCCTCGAGTTGCCCCATCGACTTCTGAATCCGCAGCCGGAACAGCTCGTCGTCGAGCTCCTTGGCGCGCGTGCGCAGATCGTCGACCGTCAGTTCACGGACTTCGGCGATCTTCATGACGCTTTCTCCTCGGCGAACCGCATGGCGAACTTCGTCTTGATGGGCAGCTTGGCCGCGGCCAGCTGCATCGCGCGACGCGCTTCGACCTCGGTGACGCCTTCCATCTCGAACAGGATGCGGCCCGGGCGAACGACGCACACCCATTCCTCGGGCGCGCCCTTGCCTTTACCCATGCGTGTTTCCTGCGGCTTCTTCGTGATCGGCTTGTCCGGGAACACGCGAACCCAGATCTTGCCGCCACGCTTGATGAAGCGTGTCATCGCCACGCGTGCCGCTTCGATCTGCCGCGCGGTCATCCAGCACGGCTCCATCGCCTTGAGGCCGTAGTCGCCGAACGACACATCCGACCCGCGCCACGCCTTCCCGGTCATCCGCCCGCGCTGTTGCTTGCGGTACTTGACCTTCTTCGGCATCAACATGATTCGTTACCTTCTATCCCCGGCCGGCGCACGCCGCGGCGCGCGATCCCGGTATTCCTCGTCTCGACCCACGCGCGGCACCAGGCGCTCGCCCTTGTAGAGCCACACCTTCACGCCGATCTGGCCGTAGGTCGTGTTCGCTTCGGCAAAGCCGTAGTCGATGTCCGCACGCAGCGTCTGCAGCGGCAGCTGACCGTGGAGGTACCACTCGGACCGCGCGATCTCCGCGCCGTTCAAACGCCCGGAGACGCGGACCTTGATTCCGCGCGCGCCGAAGCGGAGCGCGGACTCGACGGCTTTACGCATCGCACGGCGGAACGCCACGCGCTTCTCGAGCTGCACCGCCACCGACTCGGAGATGAGCTGCGCTTCGAGCTCCGGCTTCTGGATCTCCTGGATGTTGATGAAGACCTCGCGGCTCGTGCGCTTCTGGATCTCCTGCTTCAGCTTGTCGACTTCGGTGCCCTTGCGCCCGATGATGATGCCGGGGCGTGAGGTGTAAATGTCGATCTTCAGCTTGTTCGCGGCGCGCTCGGTCTCGATGCGCGAGACACCGGCGTGCGAGAAGCGCTTCTTGAGGTTCTGCCTGAGGGCGAGATCCTCATGAAGCAACTTCGCGTAGTCGCGGTCCGAGTACCACCGCGAGCGCCACGTTTTGTTGAAGCCGAGCCGGAATCCGTACGGGTGAACCTTCTGGCCCACTGTGTATCTCCTTGTAGTAAGCAGTAGGCGGTAGGCGGTGGGCAGTGAGAATCGAGACTGCCGTACGCCACTTCGTCTACTGCATACCGCTTACTGCCTACTGCCTACTAACTACGCCGATGCCGCGGCCTTCTTCGCGCCACGCGCTGTTTTCTTCGCGCGCGCCGGTGCCGCCGCGCCGCCTTCCGTTCGAACTTTCGCGATCTTGAGCGGCCGCTCCGCGATATGCACCGTGAGGTGCGCCGTTCGCTTCACGACGCGATACGCGCGACCCATCGGGGCCGGACGCACGCGCTTCATCGACATGCCCTGGTTGGCGTAGCACGCCGAGACATAGAGCCGATCGATGTCGCCGCCGAATCCGTCCTTCTGCTGCAGGTTCGCGACGGCGGACCGCAGGACCTTGGCGATCTCACGCGCGATCATCTTGCGCGTGAACTGCAACGTGGCCAACGCCTGATTGACGCTCTTGCCGCGAATGAGATCGCAGACGAGGCCGGCCTTCTGAGCCGATGTCCTGACCCCGCGCGCGGTTGCCTGTGCTTCAACCATGTGTGCCCCCTATCCCTTGGGCGGAGCCGCAGGAGCCGCTTGCGCTGTCGCGGCCGCCTTCTCCGTCTTGGTCGTATGTCCCTTGAACGTGCGGGTTGGCGCAAACTCGCCGAGCTTGTGACCCACCATGTTCTCAGTGACGTACACGGGGATGAACTTCTTGCCGTTGTGCACCGCCATCGTGTGTCCCACCATCTCGGGCACCACGGTCGATCGGCGCGACCACGTCTTGATCACCTTCTTCTCGTTCGCCCGGTTCATCGTCTCGAGCTTCTCGAGCAGCGACGTATCGACGAACGGACCCTTCTTCAGTGAGCGGCTCACTTCTTTCTCCTCTGGACGATGAAGCGATCCGTGGTCTTGCGGCGACGGGTCTTGTAGCCCTTCGTCGGCTGTCCCCACGGCGTCACGGGATGGCGGCCACCGGAAGTCTTGCCTTCACCACCGCCAAGCGGGTGGTCGACCGGGTTCATCGCCACGCCACGCACGTGCGGGCGCTTGCCGAGCCACCGGCTCCGTCCGGCCTTTCCGTACGCCACGTTCTCGTGATCGATGTTGCCGACCTGTCCGATGGTCGCGACGCACTCGACGTTGATCTTGCGAATCTCGCCCGATGGCATTTTCACCGACGCGTACTCGCCCTCGCGCGCGACCAACTGCACCCACGATCCGGCGCTGCGGGCAATCTGACCACCCTTGCCCGGACGCAACTCGACGTTGTGAATCGTCGTGCCCAGCGGAATGTTCTTCAGCGGCAGGCAGTTGCCCGGCAGGATGTCCACGCTGTCGCCCGCCAGCACGGTGTCGCCCACCTTCATCCCGAGCGGATGCAGGATGTAACGCTTTTCACCGTCGGCGTAGGTCACGAGCGCGATGCGCGCCGATCGATTCGGGTCGTACTCGACCGTCTCGATCTTGCCCGGGATGTTCTTCTTGTCCCGCTTGAAGTCGATGATGCGGTACAGACGCTTGTGTCCGCCGCCGCGCCACCAGATTGTCAGCTCGCCCTGATTGTTGCGCCCGCCCGAGCGATGCAGGTTCTCCGTCAACGGACGATACGGCTCACTCACCGTGATCTCGTCGAACGTCAGCGAGGTCTTGCCTCTCAGGCCCGGCGAGGTTGGGTTGTATTTGCGAATCGGCATCTCAACGATCCTCGTCCGCTACGCGCCCTGCAGGAAATCCGGCAATTTCTCGCCATCCCGCAGCTTCACGTACGCCTTCTTCCAATCCGAGCGCCGGCCCACGAAACGGCCCTGGCGCTTTTCTTTTCCGTGCGCCAGCGCGGTACGCACGCTCGCGACCTTGGTTCCGAGCAACTGCTCGACGGCGCGGCGGATGTCGATCTTGTTGGCATCCATCGCCACCTGAAACACCAGCGTCTGACTGTCCTCGCGCATCACCGTCGTCTTCTCGGTGATCAGCGGGCGCCTGATGACGTCCGTCAATTTCATCCCAGCGCCTCCTGCAGCTTCTCGAGCGCCGCGCGCGTCAACACGACCCGGCGCGTGTCCATCACGTCTCTGGCGCTCACGCGATTGCTGGCGAGCAGCTTCACGCCGTCGATGTTGCGCACCGACAGCGCCAGGCGATCCTCAGGCTTGACGTCCACGAGCAACGCCTTGCCGTTGACACCGAGGCGCTTCAGCATCTCGGCGGCTGCCTTCGTCTTGATCTCCGCCACGCTCAGCGCATCGACGACGATGACGGCGCCGTCGCGAAGGCGCTGCGAGAGCGCCGCACGCAGCGCACCCTTCTCCACCTTCTTGGGCAACTGGTATTCGTAGCTGCGCGGCTGCGGGCCGAACACGGTGCCACCCTTGCGCCACAGCGGGTTGCGAATTTCACCCACCCGGGCGCGACCGGTACCCTTCTGCCGCCACGGCTTCTTGCCCGAGCCGCTGACCATCGCGCGCGTCTTGGTCCCGTGCGTGCCGCGGCGCTCCGCGGCGTTCTGGCGAACCACGGACTCATGAATGAGATCCGTCTTCACGCGGCCGCCGAACACCTCGTCGCTGAGGTCGAGCGATCCGATCTTCTCGTTCTGCGAATTCACTACATCTACAGTCATGGCTGTTCCGGCCCTTTGACCTTTGACCTTTGACCTTGGCCGAAGGCCTACTTCTTGCCCTTCTTCTTCACCGGCTCCGCCTGGGCAACTTTGAGCTTCTTCGCCGCCACGGCTTTGCGGACCAAGAGGATGCTGTTCGGCCCGCCTGGCACCGAACCCTCGAGCAGTAGCAGGTTGTTCTCGGCGTCCACGCGCAGCACTTTCACGTTGCGTACGGTTACGCGATCGGCGCCCATGTGACCGCCCATCCGCATGCCCTTCACGACACGAGATGGATACGACGAGGCGCCAATCGATCCCGGAGCGCGATGGAACATCGATCCGTGTGTCGCGCGCCCGCCAGCGAAGTGATGCCGCTTGACGACGCCCTGGAAACCCTTGCCGCGGCTGGTGCCAACGACGTCGACGCGTTCGCCGTCGGCGAAGATCGACACGTTCACCTGATCGCCCGGCTTCACCGGCTCGCTTCCGGCCGCCTGCTTCACCTCGCGCACCACGCGCGTCGGCGGCACACCGGCCTTCTTGAAGTGTCCCTGCGTGGCTTTGTTCTCTTTCCTCGGCCGCACTTCGACGAGCCCGATCTGCACGGCCTCGTAGCCGTCGCCCTGCGCCGTCTTCACCTGCGCGACGACACACGGGCCAGCCCTGAGCACGGTCGCAGGATGCACGGTGCCGTCGCTGTCGAACAGCTGCGTCATCCCGACTTTCTTGCCGATGAGTCCTGTGACCATGGCTACTTCCCGTGCTCCTTACCGAACGCCTTGATCTCGACGTCAACACCCGCCGGCAAATCCAGCTTCATCAGGGCATCGACCGTCTGCGGCGTCGGCTCGAAGATGTCGATGAGCCGCTTGTGCGTCCGGATCTCGAACTGCTCACGCGACTTCTTGTCCACGTGCGGCGAGCGCAGCACCGTCCACCGGTTGCGCGACGTCGGCAGCGGAATCGGACCCGCCAGCCGCGCACCTGTCCGCTTCGCCGTGTCAACGATCTCGCCGGTTGACTGGTCGAGAATCCGCGAGTCGTACGCCTTCAAGCGGATTCGAATCTTGTCTGAGAACATCGCCATCGTCTGAATCCTGTCGGGATTCGGGATCCGGGATCCGGGATCCGATGGACAAGCGTTGTTGCGAGTCCCGAATCCCGAGTCCCAAGTCCCGGCTTACTCAATAATTTCCGTGATCGTGCCGGCGCCGACGGTGCGGCCACCTTCGCGAATCGCGAAGCGCGCACCCTTCTCGAGCGCGACCGGGGTGTGCAACTCCGCCGTGATCGTCGTGTTGTCGCCCGGCATCACCATCTCGACGCCGTCCGGCAACTTCAACGACCCCGTCACGTCCGTCGTCCGGATGTAGAACTGCGGCCGATACCCCGTGAAGAACGGCGTGTGCCGCCCGCCCTCTTCCTTCGACAGGATGTAGACCTCGCCCTTGAACTTCGTGTGCGGCTTGATCGTCCCCGGCTTGCACAGCACCTGCCCGCGCTCCACGTCTGTCTTTTCCACGCCGCGCAGCAGCACCCCGACGTTGTCGCCCGCCACGCCCGAGTCCAGCAGCTTCCGGAACATCTCGACGCCCGTGACCACCTTCTTCTCCGTCGGCTTGAAGCCCACGATCTCGACTTCCTCCCCGACCTTCACCTGGCCACGCTCGATCCGCCCCGTCACCACCGTGCCGCGGCCCGAGATCGAGAACACGTCTTCGATCGGCATCATGAACGGCTTATCGATCTCCCGCTCCGGCAGCGGAATGTAGCTGTCGAGCGCCTCCATCAGCTTGATCACCGACTCCACGCCCGCCGCGTCGCCATTGATCGCCCCCAGCGCGCTCACCCGCACCACCGGCACCGCGTCCCCGTCGAACTTGTAGCTGGTCAGCAGCTCCCGCACTTCGAGCTCGACCAGGTCCAGCAGTTCCGGGTCATCGACCGCGTCCACCTTGTTGAGCGCCACCACCAGATACGGCACGTTCACCTGCCGCGCCAGCAGCACGTGCTCTCGCGTCTGCGGCATCGGGCCGTCCACCGCCGACACGACCAGGATCGCGCCGTCCATCTGCGCCGCCCCCGTGATCATGTTCTTGATGTAGTCGGCATGCCCCGGGCAGTCCACGTGCGCGTAGTGCCGATTCGCCGTCGCATACTCCACATGCGACGAGGCGATCGTCAGAATCTTCGTGTCGTCGCGCCGGCCCTGCGATTCCGACGCCTTCGCCACCTCGTCATACGGCACGAACTTCGCCCACCCCTTGTCCGCCGCCACCTTCGTCAGTGCCGCCGTCAAGGTCGTCTTCCCGTGGTCGATGTGCCCGATCGTCCCCACGTTCACGTGCGGTTTGGATCGATCAAATTTCTCTTTCGCCATCGAAGTTCGCTCCGTCTGTTTACTTCGTTCCCTGAATCCTCGCCACGACTTCCTCGCTCACGTTCGGCGGCGCCTGCTCGTACCGATCGAAGTGCATCGAGTACGTCGCGCGCCCCTGCGTTCGCGACCTGAGGTCAGTGGCGTATCCAAACATCTCCGACAGCGGCACGCGCGCGTTGATGATCTGCGTGCCACCACGGTCTTCCTGCGACTGAATCCGGCCGCGACGGCTTGCGAGGTCGCCCATGACGTCGCCCATGTAGTCCTTGGGGACGACGACCTCGACCCGCATCACGGGCTCGAGCAGGACAGGCTTGGCCTTCTTCGCCGCATCCTGGAACGCCATCGAGCCGGCGATCTTGAACGCCATTTCCGATGAGTCGACGTCGTGATACGACCCGTCATAGAGCACGATGCGGACGTCGTCGATCGGATAGCCGGCGAGCACCCCGCGCGTGAGCGCTTCCTTGATGCCCTCGTCGATCGGCTTGATGAACTCCTTCGGAATCGCGCCCTGCGTCACCTCGTTCTCGAAGATGTATCCGGTCCCTGGCTCGCCCGGGAACAGATGAATCTTCGCGTGGCCGTACTGGCCGCGACCACCGGTCTGCTTGGCGTATTTCATCTCGCCATCAGCCGGACGCGTCAGCGTTTCCTTGTAGGCCACCTGCGGCTTGCCAACGCTCGCCTCGACGCCGAACTCGCGCTTCAGGCGGTCCACGATGATCTCGAGGTGGAGCTCGCCCATGCCCGAGATGACGACCTGCCCCGTTTGATCGTCCGTCTTGACGCGGAACGTCGGGTCCTCGGCCATCAGCTTCTGCAGGCCGACACCGAGCTTCTCCTGGTCGCTCTTGGTCTTGGGCTCGATGGCCAGCGCGATGACCGGCTCCGGGAAGTCCATCGACTCGAGCACGATCGCGTGCTTCTCGTCGCACAGCGTGTCGCCGGTGCTGACTTGCTTGAGGCCCACCGCGGCGGCAATATCGCCGGCGTAGACCTCCTTGATCTCCTCACGCTTGTTGGCGTGCATCTTCAGCAGACGCCCCACGCGCTCGCTGCGCCCCTTCGTGGCGTTATAGACCGAGGAGCCCGAGGTCAGCACGCCCGAGTACACGCGGATGAACGTCAGCTGACCGACGAACGGGTCGGTCATCAGCTTGAACGCCAACGAAGAGAACGGCGCCTCGTCGGAGGCCGGACGCTCGATGAGCGTCTCTTCCTTCGCGTTCGAGTCGATCCCAGTGATGGCGGGCACATCGAGCGGCGAGGGCAGGTAATCCACCACCGCATCGAGCAGTGGCTGCACACCCTTGTTCTTGAATGCCGTGCCGCAGATGACCACGACAAAGGCCGTCTCTTCGTTGTAGACCGACTTGATCACGCGGTCGCGAAGCGCCGCCTTGATCTCGTCCTCTGTGATTTCTACCCCGCCCAGATACTTCTCGAGCAGCTTGTCGTCGTGCTCGCTGACCTTCTCGATCAACTTCTCGCGATACTGCTGCGCTTCGGCCAGCAGATCGGCGGGGATGTCCGACACGTCGTAGTCGGCCCCCATCGTCTCGTCCTTGTAGGTGATCGCCTTCATCTTGACGAGGTCGATCACGCCAGCGAACTTGTCCTCAGCGCCGATGGGAAGCTGAATCGCAACCGGGTTGGCCCCAAGCTTCGTCTCGATCTGCGAGAGCGTCGCCTTGAAGTCGGCCCCGATGCGGTCCATCTTGTTGACGAAACAGATGCGCGGGACGCGGTACTTGTCGGCCTGACGCCAGACGGTCTCCGACTGGGGCTCGACACCGGAGACGGCGTCGAACACGGCACAAGCGCCATCCAGCACGCGGAGCGACCGCTCGACTTCGGCGGTGAAGTCGACGTGGCCTGGTGTGTCGATGATGTTGATGCGGATGTCGCGCCAGAAACACGTCGTCGCGGCCGATGTGATCGTGATGCCGCGCTCCTGCTCCTGCTCCATCCAGTCCATGACGGCCGTGCCTTCGTGGACTTCGCCGATCTTGTACGTAATTCCAGTGTAGAAGAGGATCCGCTCAGTGGTGGTCGTCTTCCCGGCATCGATGTGGGCCATGATGCCGATGTTGCGTGTTCGATTCAGCGGTGTCTGACGCGGCATTGCTTGAACTCTACGGTCTACGGTCCTCGGTCCTCGGTCTACGGTGTCGATCCAGCTGGCTCCTACCGGAGGCCGAAGACTGGAGACCGGAGACCACTTCCATTACCAGCGATAGTGCGCAAAGGCCTTGTTGGCCTCCGCCATGCGATGCACGTCCTCGCGCTTCTTGACTGCGCCGCCGCGAAGGTTCGACGCGTCGAGCAACTCGTTCGCGAGCTTCTCCTGCATCGTCTTGCCGTCGCCGCGATCGCGCGCGTAGCCGACCAGCCACCGGATGCTCAGCGAGAGACGTCGATTCGGATTGACCTCGATCGGCACCTGATAGTTCGAGCCGCCAACGCGGCGCGACTTCACTTCAAGACTCGGCTTCACGTTATCGAGCGCCTTCTTGAAGACCTTGAGCGGGTCGTCGCCCGTGCGCTCCTTGATGATGTCGAAGCTCTTATAAAGGATGCTCTCGGCAGTACTGCGCTTGCCGTCGTGCATCACGGTGTTGATGAACTTGCTGACCAGCACGCTGTTGTAAAGCGGATCGGCTGCCAGCTCACGCTTCGGTATCTCTCGTCTACGAGGCATATCTCTGAATCCTGTCGCGATTCGGGATCCGGGATCCGGGATTCGGAACCGCCTGGCGCAATCCCGAATCCCGAATCCCGAGTCCCGGTTTACTGCTTCGGCCTCTTGGCTCCGTACTTCGACCGACCCTGCTTGCGTCCCTGCACGCCCACAGCGTCGAGCGTGCCGCGAACGACGTGATACCGCACGCCCGGCAAATCCTTCACGCGGCCCCCGCGAATGAGCACGAGTGAGTGCTCCTGCAGGTTATGGCCGACGCCGGGGATATAGGTGGTGACCTCGATCCCGTTCGTCAACCGCACGCGCGCAACCTTGCGAAGCGCCGAGTTCGGCTTCTTCGGCGTCTGTGTGAACACGCGCACGCAGACTCCACGCTTTTGCGGGCTGACCTGGAGCGCGGGGCTCTTGGTCTTGGTCACGATCTTCGTGCGCCCCTGGCGCACGAGCTGACTGATGGTCGGCATGTGCCCTCGACTTATTCCAAAAAACGTACGCGCACAGCCGCCAGCCATGCGGCCTTGCGCTTGTTCCAGGCCTGAAGACGACACCGCGAACAACGCGGGCCGATCTGGCACCTGAAACGAAAACCCTATTTGTTGAATGTCCGAGTGGAGCGCGGTCTTACGACGCGCGTCCTCTCCAGGAAAACAGCCTTCCAGGCTTCTTCCAGCGCGGTTGAAGCTAGATAGGGTGTCCTAGCTCCAAGAGAACCTGACGAATATAGCATGCGTGCTACTTCTACGCAACACGGCACTTATCGGCACGACCCAGCCTCGCTGAAGGGCCGCCGCACTCCGAAAAGCGCACAGGGAACCGGTCGCCACTGCCTGGCTAACCGGCTCTCTGTCAACAACTTCACCGTCATTTCCGTGCCGCGAGGTAGTCGACGAGCGCCGTCATCTCCTCCGCCGTCAGCGTGTCGCCGAAGGCGGGCATGTTGGCGAAGGGGTCGACCTCTTCGGGGTTGGTGATCCAGTTCCTCAGCCACGTGCGATCCCTGCTGGCACCGACCCGACTGAGATCGGGAGCCGCGGCTCCCCCTTCGCCGTCGATCATGTGGCAGTTCGAACAGTATCTCCCGATGATGAGCGACACGACCCGTGTCTGCTCCGGAACCTGCGGAGGCGACACTCCCGCTCGCAACTTCCGCATGTAGCTGAACACCGAACGCGCCTGTCCTTCGCTCATCCCCCCGCGTGGCGCCTCGCGAGATCCGGGCGCGATGACTTCAGGGTCGCGCGCGTGCGAGATGATCCACTCGGGGTCGCGCCTGATCCGAATGTCCTCGAGCAGGCTGGCCGTCCCGCCCGCCGTATGACACGTGAGGCATCGCTGATCCCGAACGAAGGTCTGCCCCGCGAGAGGCAGCGGCCCCCAGACCGAGGGGTCAGCGTGCTGCGGCGTGTCTTTGTATCCGAGATAGGTAAGCACGACGATGGCCAGGCCGATGACACCGAAGCCCGCCGTCACGAGCGGCCGCTTCAGGAAGTGTCTGTCGGGACGCCGATCGAGAAACGGCAGCAGCAACAGCAATCCCACCACCAGCGCGGGAATCACCATCGTCGCCAGCGGCTCGAGAGGACCGGGGAAGTACTTCAGCAGCTGAAAGAGGCTGAGGAAGTACCACTCGGGGCGCGGAACGTACGCGGCATCCGATGGATCCGCGATTGGATCGAGCGGCGCGCGAAACACGATCGCGAACGTGAGGAGCAGCGAGAAAACGAGCGCGCCAGCAATCGTGTCCTTCAATGCGTGGTACGGGTAGAAGGGCTTCGCTACGCCCTCCACGGGTTTGAGCGCACCCGAAATCCCGTGCCGCCGCATCAGGAACAGATGCGCGACCACGAAGCCGACGAGCGCAGAGGGCAACAGGAATACGTGTGCGGCGTACCATCGCAGCAACGTGAGCGACCCGAGACTGGTGCCGCCTTGCAGCAAGCCTGCGACCTGCTCGCCGAACGGACCGCTTCTCGCGATATTGATCGTGACCGTCGTCGCCCAGTACGCCTTCTGATCCCACGGCAAGAGATACCCGGTGAGCGCGAACCCGAGAATCACCAGCAGCAGAACGACGCCGGTGATCCACGTCACCTCACGCGGGTTCTTGTACGAACCCAGCGCTACGACACGCAGCATGTGCACGACCGCGGCGACGACGATGAAGCTGGCGCCGAAGAAGTGAAGACCGCGCAGCACGTGCCCGAACGCGAGGCGCTCCATGATGAAGCGGATGCTGTCGTAGGCATGATCGGGTGCGGGCACGTAGAACATCGCGAGCACGACGCCCGTCACGAACTGCACCGTGAGCAGCATCAGCAGGATGCTGCCGGTCACGAACCACCAGCCGACACCGGCCTGGATCGGTTCTTCGAGGAGCTTCTCTCGTCCGGTGCGCCAGCCCGTACGCGAGTCGAGCCAGTCGAGCAACGTGTTCGGGAGCGACATCAGATTTGGACGAAGATTTTGTTGCCGTCGACCTTCGTGGTCAGCCGTGGCAATGGCGCGGGCGGGGGGCCCGACTTCACGATGCCAAGGTGATCGTAGGTACCGCCGTGACAGGGGCAACGGAGTTCTTTCGCCTCCGAGTCCCAGCTGACGCGACAGCCGAGGTGCGTGCACGTCGGATTGAGCGCAGTGACTTCGTTCTCTCCTGTTTTGACCAGGAGGACTACGCGACGATCGACGATCTGGTTGTAGCCGTCTTCACGCGCGACTCGCAGCGTGGCGGGCGTAGGTGCGTTGTCGATCAACGCGCCGAGTTCGAGACCAATCGGAAGCCAGCTCTCCTCGCGTCGCGCGAAACCGGGAGAGAGAATCGAGCCACCGGCCACGACGCCGACGACTCCTGCGATGACAGATTGAATAGCTTTGACGATGCGGGCGAAGAACTGCCGGCGAGCAGGTTCCTCATTCGTGCTGTGTGTGGGTCCCATGTGTCTTCTCTTCGATACGCGAGAGTGCAATATCTGTTTACCCGGGAGAGACTCCGGGTATCAACCGCGTTGAACACACGACGAGGTGTGTGTGGGTTCTTCCCGGGGTGTTCAGCGATCTGACGCGCGCCTACTTGGGAGGCGCGACAGGGACGCTGCCGGGGAAGACGTACGCGAAGAGCATCGAGATGATGCCCATGACCACCATCAGGAACACACTGTGCTTGATGGTGAATCGGAAGAGTTTGCTTTCGTCGGCTCGAGTCATGCCGGTTGCCGCCACGGCAACTGCGATGCTCTGGACCGAGATCATCTTACCCATCACGCCCGCGGCAGAGTTCACCGACGCGGTCAGCACGGGATTGAGGTTCAGAGCCGTCGCGGTCACGACCTGCAGATTGCCGAACAGCGCGTTTGCAGACGTGTCGCTGCCGGTGAGGAACACACCGAGCCATCCGAGTGTGGCGCTGAAGAACGGGAACGCGCCACCGCTGGTGGCAAGCGCGAGCCCGAGCGTTGAGGTCATTCCGGAGTAGTTCATCAAGTAGGCCAATCCAAGCATGAGGGCGATGGTCGCCATCGGGATTGCCAGTTGCTTGAATGTCGCTTTGTAGATGCCTACGAACCGCTTCGGGCTCACGCGCAAGAGCGCGGCCGCAGCGATGGTCGCCAGCATACACGCCGTTCCCGAGGCACTCAGCCAGTTGAACGCGTAGGGCGCTGCATAGGGAGACGGCTTCGCCGTGACGGGGGGTATCCGAGTGATCAGGTTGTGCAGGCCTGGCACTTCCAGGTTGTTCAGCCCGGTCCCACTCACGGGCAGGAACGATGGGAGGATGCTGTGAGTCCAGCGGTCGATGGCCGCCTTGATATCGGGCTCGCCCCACGTCAGCACGAATACGACGAGCAGCAGGTACGGCAGCCACCCGGCGAACAGTTCTCCCATCGAGTGTTTCGACGCTGTGAGCGTGGCCGGCTTGTCACCTTCAAGGCGCATGATGGTCTTGGGTGTCCACACCTTGAGCACGACCACCATCACGACGATGCAGGTGAGCGAGCTCGCGATGTCGGTCAGTTCGGGCCCGAGATTGTTCGAGACGTAGTACTGCATGCCCGCGAACGAGAGGCCGCATGCGAGGATCGCCGGCAGCACTTCGACCGCGCGCTTCCAGCCGGCCATCACAACGATCAGATAGCCGGGAATGAAGACCGAGATCATCGCGCACAGCGTGCCCACCATGGCGCTCAGGGCCAGGACAGGCAGGCCTGTGACATTGGCAAGCGTGGTGACGGGAATGCCGATCGAGCCGAAGGCCACTGGCGCTGTATTGGCCAGCAGGCAGATGCCTGCCGCGTAGAACGGATTGAACCCGAGACCTGCGAGCATGGCGCCCGAAATCGCCACCGGTGCGCCGAAGCCGGCGGCGCCTTCGATGAAGGCTCCAAAGGAGAAGGCGATGAACATCGCCTGCAAGCCGCCGGTCCGTGGTCAGGCCACCGATCGAGTCCTTGATGACCTCGAACTTACCTGTGTCGACCGCCAGCCGGTACAGCATGATCGACGCGAACACGATCCAGGCGATCGGGAAAATACCGAACGCCGCGCCGTAGATCGTGGAGATGAGCGCGAGGCTCATGGGCATGCTGGTAGACGATGAGCGACACGAGGAGCCCCGACGCGAGTGCTGTCGCTGCCGATACCCACGCGGGCTTGCGCAGCACACCGAGCATCACGAACAGCACCACAATCGGGAGCGCGGCGGCGACCGCCGACATGCCGAGACTCCCCGCTATCGGTTCATAGTTGTGCTGCCACACGATGAGCGCCTCCGTTACTGCCTACCGCCTACTGCCTACTGCCTACTGCCTACGTGGATCGACGCCCCGAATCGAGGCGTCGACGAAGCTCAATGGGGTGCACTATCGGCCAGTCGTACCCGAGAGCCCGTGCCGCTGCGGCGATCTGCAGCGTGCACCCTGGATTTCCCGTGGCAATCATATCCGGCGAGAGCGCCGCAATGTGACGCGCTTTGCGCGCCCCCAGCGCGCTCGCCGCGTCTGGTTGCACGAGATTGTAGATGCCCGCGCTCCCGCAGCAAATCTCTGATTCGACGGGCGTGAGGAGTTCGACACCGGGAATGGCCTGAAGCAGCGCACGGGGCTCGGCGCGGACTCCCTGCCCGTGCGCAAGGTGGCAGGCGTCGTGATAGACGACCCGAGAGCGGATCGGATTCCGAACGGCCCGCGGCTCACCAAGTTCGACGAGGACCTGGGAGATGTCGCGCACCTTTTGGCTGATCGCCCGCGCCCTCGACTCCCACTCCGGATCCCCTTCGAACAGCTCCCCGTAATCCTTCATCGCGGATCCGCAACCGGCCGCGTTGGTGACGATGCGATCGACGCCAGCGGCCTCGAAGACCTCAATGTTGTGACGCGCCAGCTCGCGCGCCTGGTCGATGTGGCCCGCGTGCAACGGCAACGCACCGCAGCAGCCCTGAGCGTGCGGCGCATCGACGCGGCACCCCTCCGCGGCAAGGACGCGGACGGTCGCCTCGTTCACATTGGCAAACGCGATCCGCTGCACGCACCCTTCGAGCAGCGCGACCTTCATGCGCTCGGTCCCGACAGCCGCCGTTCGTGACGGCGTTCGTCCGACGAGACCCCACAGGCTCACGCGCGGCGCCACTGAGAGCAGCGCCCGCAATCGAGCCGGGAAGATCTTCGTGAGAGCAGGACTCAGGCCTCCGCTTCGACCCATGAATGGACTGAGCACCAACAGCGGCGCCATGAGCACTCGCAGCCGTGACGGGTACGGAATGAGTGCCATCAGAAGGCGACGGAAGAGGCGATCGCCTTCGGGCCGTTCGTAGCGGCGTTCGATCTGCACGCGCGACTTCTCGATGAGCGGCGCGTACTGGACTCCGGACGGGCACGCCGTGACACACGCGAGGCATCCGAGGCAGCGATCGAAGTGCTGCACGAACGATTCCGTCATCTCCGCGCGCCCTTCGAGACCTGCCTTCATCAGGTAGATCCGCCCGCGCGGCGAATCCATTTCTTCGCCCCACAGCACGTAGGTCGGACATGTCGGCAGACAGAATCCGCAGTGGACGCACTTATCAATCAGTGCCCGCGATGGCTGATCGGGACCTTCGAACATTGACGTCTCGCTGTTAAGTCCCAACTACCAACTCCCAACTCCCAAACCAGTCCCGACTCCTTGGGCGTTGGAGATTGGGCATTGGGAGTTGACAAACGTCAGATTCAAATCGGTCCTCTCCAGCATTCAGGACGTCCGCCGGATCGAACTCCGCTTGAGCATTCGCGCGACCTCGATGCATCCCGGACGCTGAGCCCCAGACATCGACCTGTGACTTCAGCCGCGGTGTTGCGCGAAGCACGACGACATGTCCAACGTCGTCGCTCTGCTCGGAGCACAGCGATCGGCGGCAACGATCGCGCTCTCGTCTCCGTCGAGTCGAAGCAGACCCGAACCAAGCGCGCGCCCTGTGAAGGTTGAGACCTGACATCCGCTCTGACGAAGTCGTGACAACGCGGCGACAACCGCCGGCAACTTCGACGGCAACCAACTGAGTCGAACGATCGTCCCACCCTCTGCCCAGGGCGCACGAATCTGCTCTTCCCAAAGCGACTCGTTCTTCGTCGCCGCTCACAGCCGCAGGTGCGCTCGACAGCAGTCGTCTCGTTTCCGCGGCCTGCGCCGCTGTCGCTGCGGGACTCGACGCCATTCGCATCAGCAGGATCCAACGCCCTTCGTTCGACACGCTCATGTCGAACGCGCTGAGCTCGACTTGACTGCCGCTGAGCACCGCCACGTCGTGCGCGAGCGCGTTACCGTCGGCATAGGTGGCAACCAGCGTCGTCGAGGCGAGCGGAATCGGCAGGAGCTTGAATGTGGCGTCGACGATCGCGGCAAGCGTCCCATGCGAGCCGCTCACGAGTTTTCCGAGATCGTATCCGGCGACGTTCTTCACGACGGTCCCGCCCGCTTTGACCAATCGCCCGTCGGTCATCGCCAGCGTGACACCAATCAGCAGATCGCGTGGCGTGCCGAAGCGGTGACGTGTCGGACCGGAATCGTTCGTCGCGACGATTCCACCGATCGTTGCCGGCTCGAACGCGCTTTCGATCGGAAGGTACTGCCGATGCTCGGCGAGCCGGCGATTCAGCTCGGCGAGCGGCATACCGGCCTGCGCGGTGACCGTCATGTCGCCGTGGCGATGGGCAAGCAATCGATTGAGCTTCTCCGTGCCGATCACAAGATCGACGCGACTCGGGACGCGACCCCACCCGAGCTTCGAGCCACCACCGCGCAGCACGATGAGCTGTCGATCGCGCGAGGCATCCGCGAGGATCTGCGCGAGCTCCTCGGGACTCTCGGGAAGCGCAACGTGGCGTGGAATGACGCCATCGATTGCGTCTTCGCCGGTTGCTTGTCGAAGGGTCTGGGACACGCTCATCAGAACCGTTCAGCGAGTCCAGCGCGTTCCACGGGATGTTCGCGATACGGACCGGGCACTTCCCCACAGAGCCTGGGCGTCGGAAGGACTTTGCCTGGATTGCACAAGCGTTTCGGATCGAGCGCGTCCCGCACCGACTGCATCACGTCGAGGCTGTCCTGCGAGAACATCTTCGGCATGAACTCTTTCTTGTCGGCACCAACGCCGTGCTCACCCGTGATCGATCCACCTGCTTCGACGCAGTAGATCAGAATCTCTCCCGCGACCCTCTCCGCCAGCTGCGGACTGCCCTTCGATGCGCTCGTCGTAACAGATCAGCGGATGCAGATTGCCGTCGCCGGCATGGAACACATTCCCGATGCGAAGACCTTCGCGCTCGCCGAGCGCCCGGATGCGCCCGAGCACCTCGGGCAGCTTCGTGCGCGGGACGACGCCATCCTGAACGTAATAATTGGGCGAGATGCGTCCCATCGCCGCAAACGCCGCCTTGCGCCCTTTCCAGATGCGGCCGCGCTGCCCTTCGTCCTTCGCCACCTCGACCCGGGTCGCGCCTGACCTCTGACAGATCGCTTCGACGATTGCGAAGAGCTCCGCCACTTCAGCCGAGGGCCCGTCGAGCTCGACGATGAGGACTGTGTCCGCCGGCGGGAAGTTGGGATGTACGGCAGCTTCTGCCGCTTCGATCGCTACAGCATCCATCATCTCGACGGCGGCGGGAACGATCCCAGCCGCGATGATCTCCGAGACGGCCGAACCCGCTTCGCTGATGCTGTCGAACGCGGCCAACAGCGTCTGCACGCTCTCCGGCTTTCGCAGGATCCGGACAACCGCTTTCGTCACGATCGCGAGCGTGCCTTCACTGCCGATGAGGAGCCCGAGCACATCAGGACCAGGCGCATCGGCGAGCGGGCTTCCTATCTCCACGAGGTCGCCGTTCGTCAGCACCGCTTCCACCGCGAGGATGTGGTGCACGGTGAAGCCGTACTTCAAGCAGTGCGCACCACCAGAGTTCTCCGCGACGTTGCCACCAATCGAACACACCTGCTGACTCGATGGGTCCGGGGCGTAGTAGTACCCGAACGGCGCAACCTGCCGCGTGATCTCGAGATTGGTGACGCCCGGTTCGACCGTGACACGCCGGTTCGGGATGTCGATGTCGAGCACGCGATTCAACTTCGCCAGGCTGATGACGACGCCACCAGGCACCGGCAACGCCCCACCGGAGAGACCGGTGCCATGGCCTCTCGCCACGAACGGGACGCCTTCCTTGTTGCAGATGCGCACGATCGCCTGCACGTCCGCCGCAGATCGAGGCAGCAGCACGAGCTCCGGGACGCTGCGAAGGTGGGGCAAGGCGTCGCACTCGTAGGTCACGAGCTGCACCGGCTCGGTGAGCACGGCCTCGGGTCCGACCGCATCCTTGAACTGTTCGACGATTCGATGATCCATGCGCTCAAAGCTTTGAAGAACCCGTCAACTCCCAATTCCCAACACCCAAATTCCAATTCTTCCTTGGGAGTTGGGAGTCGGACGTTGGGCGTTGCCGATTTTTCGCCGCGCTTCCAGATGGTACACTCGACGGCCGACGTGAGAATACGACTCGACTACGGAACCGATGGACTCGAGGTCGATCTCCCCGACGAACGGGTGACGGTCATCGAGCCGATGGCCAGACCCGCTGTGTCCGATCCTCGAGACCACGCTGCTCAAAGCGATCCGCTCGCCGTACGAACGCGCGCCGCTGCGAGAGACTGTCCGCGCCGGCCAGAAGGTCGCGATCTCGGTCTGCGACATCACGCGCGCGCAGCCGCGAATTGAGCAGCTGCAGGCCATCTTCGAGGAGCTGCCACAGGTCAGGCCTGAAGACGTCACGATTCTCATTGCGACGGGCACTCATCGTGGCAACACCGATCAGGAGCTCGAGCGCATGCTCGGCCGCGAGATCCTGAGCCGCTACACGGTGATCAATCACAACAGCCGCGACGCGTCCACGCTGGCTCGTGTAGGGACGACCTCCACCGGTGTGCAGGTCTTCCTGAATCGACGGTTCCTCGATGCCGACGTGCGGATCACCACGGGCTTCGTCGAGCCGCACTTCTTCGCCGGTTTCAGCGGCGGGCCCAAGATGGTGGCGCCCGGGCTGGCCGGTCTCGAAACGGTGATGACCCTCCACGACGCAAAGCACATCGGTCACCCGCTCGCCACGTGGGGCGTCACTGAAGGGAACCCGGTCCACGACGATGTGCGCGAGATCGCGCGGATGGTGGGCGTGCATTTCGCGATCGACGTGACGCTCAATCGAGAGCAGAAGATCACCGCTGCGTTCGCCGGCGACGTGTTCGCGGAGCATCGTGCCGCCTGCGCCTACGCGAAGGACACGGCAATGCGCCAGGTCCCCTCCCCCTTCGACGTCGTCGTCACGACCAATTCGGGATACCCGCTGGATCAGAATCTCTATCAGGCGGTGAAAGGGATGTCGGCGGCGGCGAAGATCGTCAAGCGTGGCGGTACGATCGTGGCGGCAGCCGAATGCCGTGACGGCCTTCCGAACCACGGTTCGTACGGAGAGGTGCTCGCATCGGCGGAGAATCCGGCCGAATTGCTCGAGATGATCTGCACGCCCGGCTACTCGGTGCCTGACCAGTGGCAAGTGCAGGTCCAGGCGCAGATTCAGACGAAGGCACAGGTCCTGATCAAGACCACCGGCCTCGGTCCCAACGAGATTCGCGCGGCGCACTTCACGCCGATCGACGACGTCGCGCGCGCGGTGCACGACGCGTTGCACAAAGCCGGCGCCGCCGCGACGCTCTGCGTGCTGCCGCAGGGGCCGCAGACCATTCCGTATCTACCTGATTAGTGATTGGAGATCTGTGATTTTCGATTCGTTGTTGATTGTTGATTTGTGAATGTTGATTTATCGGAGATTCGAAACCGCACAATCGGTGAATAGATCAACAATCGCCAACCGACAATCAAAAACAAATCAACGATCACCAATCTCCAATGACCACGATCACCCCTCTCGACACCGAGTTCAAACGTGGCCTCGGACTCTACGCGTCGACGATGGTCGTCGTCGGCTCGATGATCGGCTCGGGCATCTTTCTCGTCTCGGCGGAGATGGGACGGCAGACGGCGAGCCCCGGACTGCTGCTGACGGCCTGGATCGTCACCGGTGGCCTGACGCTCGCCGCTGCGCTCTCGTACGGCGAACTCGCGGCGATGATGCCGCGCGCGGGCGGTCAGTACGTGTACCTGCGCGAAGCCTTCGGGCCGCTCTGGGGGTTCCTGTACGGCTGGACGCTGTTCATGGTGATCCAGACCGGCACCATTGCGGCGGTGGCGGTCGGCTTCGCCCGTTACACGGGATATCTGCTCCCGTGGTTCTCCGAAACGCACTACCTGATTTCCGCCGCTCCATCTCTCGCCCGGCTATGCCGTGTCGCTCTCGACGGTGCAGCTGCTCGGCATCGTCATGGTCGCGCTGCTGACGTGGACCAATACGCGCGGCCTCGATTGGGGCAAGGTCATCCAGAACGTCTTCACGACGACCAAGACCGGTGCGCTGCTCGCCCTGATCGCCGTCGGCCTGCTGTTCGGGTGAACGCGACGGCGACGAGCGGGAACTTCGGGCGACCTGTGGACGGCGCGCGGCGCGACGCCGCTCGCGCCCGGGCTCGACGCCACGACGGCCTACGGCATGTTCATCGCGCTCTGCGTGGCGCAGATCGGATCGCTCTTCTCCGCCGATGCGTGGAACAACATCACGTTCACGGCCGGTGAAGTCAAAGACCCGCGTCGCAACATCCCGCTCGCGCTCGCGCTCGGCACCGGTATCGTCATTACTCTGTACCTGCTGGCCAACGTCGCCTACCTCGTGACGCTCCCGTTCGAGTGCGGTGCAGCACGCGCCATCGGATCGCGTGGCGACGGCGACGCTCGAGGCAATCTTTCCGGGCCTGGGCGCAACGATCATGGCGATCGCGATCATGATCTCGACGTTCGGCTGCAACAACGGCCTCATCCTCGCGGCTGCGCGTGCCTACTACGCGATGGCGCGAGATGGCGTCTTCGTAGGGCGCGCGGGGACGCTGAACGACGCACAAGGTGCCAGCGTGGGGACTGCTGCTGCAGGGCATCTGGACTGTCGTCCTGATTTTGCCGCGCACCTACAACACGTCGTCGCAGACCTACGGCAATCTCTATGGCGACTTGCTGACCTACGTGATTTCGGCGGCGTTGATCTTCTACATCCTGACGATCGCCGGGCTGTTCCGGCTGCGTGCGACGATGCCGGATATCGAGCGCCCGTATCGCGCGTTCGGTTACCCGATCGTGCCGGCGCTCTATATCGTCGGCGCGGCTGCCGTGCTGCTCGTGCTCTTCACCTACCAGACAGCCACGACGTGGCCCGGACTCGCGATTATCCTCGCGGGCGTTCCGTTCTATCTGTTCTGGACGCGCACGCGCTAGGCGCCAAGTCCCACGTCGTCGGTGTCGGCGGCCACACCGCTTCTGATCGTCACACACGCAGCGAGCCAGCCTCGGTCTAAACCACGAAGGCCACGAAGAACTCGAAGGCTCGAAGACTTCAATCAACGCAGAGATCGCGAAGATCGCAGAGGCAAACGCCACGGGTCGCTGCGATCTCCGCGATTTCAGCTGAATTCTTCGTGATCTTCGTGCTGACGAAGCTTCGTGGTTAGTGCGTCAGGATGTGGATGAGCACATCGATCCCGAGCGCGTATCCGGCTGGTGAGAACTGATAGAAGAACGCGGGATCCTCGCCTTCGCGCTCCCACGAATCCGCGACGTCGGTGTTGTGCGTCATCACCACCATCACTCTGTGCTGCTTGTCGCGAATCACCCTGAAGTGCACGATCTCGCTGTCCGGACCGCGCTCTGAGGTTTCCTGCCCTCCGCTGCGCCGCCAGAACTGGATGTTCGTGATCTGCGGGATCTTCTTCACCTCGAACAGGCTGTGCAGCATCGGATCGTCGAGCCGCACGTCTTCGATTGGATACTCGGAGGGCGGCAGCACCTTCGCGATCTCGGTTTCCCACTGCTCCCACGCGGCGGTTCCCCAGAAGTCGTCCGCCCAGAGGAAGCCGCCCTTCAGCAGATACGTTCGGAGCCGGTCTGCCTCGTCGTCGCGAATGCCGATCGTGCCGGCGTCCGACATCACTGTGATCGGACAATTGAACAACTGATCGTCGGTGAGCCGCACCACATAGAAATTGGGCTGCTTACTGTCGTCGCGGCTGACTCTGGTCTTGGTCAGCTCGGACAAGCGGGTCGTGAGGTTAATCTCGGCGTACGGGTAATCGGTCTGCCAGCCGATTCCGGAGTACTCCATTCGAACGGAGCGATAGGCGACGCGACAGATGACGAACGACGAGTCGGGCATCTGTGCAGGTGCCCACCGCGCTGCGAAACTGCCTTCACGGAAGTAGCGCTGAGCCTGCACGACGCCAGCCGCGGCGAGGATCGCCATGAGAACTGCGGCGGCGGCGACTGCGCGACGACCCATTCGTGGAGGTTAGCGCGATTTGAATAGCCCGGCAACTTCCGGCTTGACGACTTTCCCCATCGCGTTGCGCGGCAGAGCGGACACCGGCTGAAGCGCACGTGGAATCTTGTACGGCGCCAGCTGGGGCTTCGCCCATTGCTGCAAGTCGTCGAGCGAGAGCGTCGCGCCATGTCGAAGCTCCACGGCTGCCGACACGCATTCGCCCCAGTCTTCATCGCTGACGCCAACCACTGCGCATTCGGCAATCGCCGGATGAGTCCTCAGCACTTCTTCGATTTCGAGCGCCGAGACCTTGAAGCCACCAGTCTTGATGATGTCCACGCTCGTTCGACCGAGCAGCCGGTACGACCCGTCCTCGAGAACCGCGACATCTCCCGTACGGAACCAGCCATCTCGAAATGCTGCGGACGTCTCTTCAGGACGTTGCCAATACTCGAGAAAGACAGACGGTCCACGCACTTCCAGCTCTCCTGGTGTGCCGGTCTCAACCTCGTCGACCTGCGTCGTCCACGAGCCTGACGTCGACACCAGGCAGCGGCATGCCGACGCACCCGGGACGTCGCTCTCCCGTCAACGGATTCGAGAGCGCCATGCCGATCTCGGTCATGCCGTATCGCTCGAGCAGCGTATGGCCGCTGATCTCGCGCCATCGTTCGAGTGTCTTCACTGGAAGCGCGGCCGACCCGGACATCATGAGCCGCAGTCCACGCACGGCGTCCGAACGCTGCGTTCGAATGTCCGGCGCGGCCGCCTCCCACGATGCGATCAGCCGGTTGTAAATCGTCGGCACGGCCGTGAACACAGTCACTTCGCCCGACGTCAGCCGCTCCCACACACGTTCGGCGTCGAAGGCCGGCAGAATCTCGCACGTCGCTCGCACCGCAAGCGCCGAGCCGAGGCCGTTGACAATGCCGTGCACGTGGTGCAGCGGGAGTACGAGCAGCAAGTGATCGGCAGGCGACCAGCGCCACGCCTCAACGAGCGACGCGATCTGCGATCCGATGATCTGGTGCGTGGACACGGCGCCCTTCGGCCGCCCGGTGGTGCCGCTCGTGTAGATGATCATCGCGCGTCGGTTCGACCCGAGGTGCGGCAAACCGTCCGCCGGGATCGCGTGCAGCGCATCCTCGGCCGCCACGAATCGCGCGTGGACAGCTCGTGCAATTGGCATGAGCGTCGCGGCGGAGGCTTCGTCAGCCACGACGACGCCCGCACCTGAATCGCGAATGACGTACTCGAGTTCGGCAGGCGGATGTGACACGGCCAGCGGCACGGCCACTCCACCGGCGCGCCAGATGCCGCGCTGCACGGCTGCATACGCAAAGCTCGGGTGCACGAGAAACGCAACCCGCGTCTGGTTCAGATCGTCGTTGTCGGCCAGCAACGATCCGGCAACGCGCTTCGAGGCATCGTCCAGATCGTCGTAGGTGAACACGCCATCGACGGCGATGATGGCGCGGCGAGGAGCAGTCATCATGGACAAGATACTATGTAGCGCATGTCGTTGATTGATCCCGGCAAGAAGGCACCGGCGTTCACACTGAAAGACCAGCACGGCAAAGCACATCGACTATCCGACTACGCCGGCAAGCCAGTGATCCTGTACTTCTACCCCAAAGACGACACTCCGGGCTGCACGCAGGAGACATGTGATTTCGAGGCGCGCCTTCCGGCGCTGGGTAAAAAGAAGGCCGTCGTGTTCGGGGTCAGCATCCTCGACGAGAAGAGCAAGGCGAAGTTCGCGACCAAGCACGGAATCACCTTTCCGCTGCTCGCCGATGCCGATCACGAGGTCGCCGAGAAGTACGGCGTGTGGCAGGAGAAATCACGCTACGGCCGCACGTACATGGGCATCGTCCGCACGACGTATCTCATTGGACCTGATGGAAAAATCGAGCAGCGGTGGGACAACGTCAAAGTGGACGGACACGCCGAAGCAGTCGCCAAGGCGATCGACTAGGGTCAGGGCGCGAGTCTCTCTCTCGCCTTCTCTACGTCGCGGTGAAAGACAAAGAGCCGATCGGCGTTGCCATCGGGATCGGTGAAGTTGAACTGCTTGCCTTTGCGAAGCTTGATGCGAAGGTTCTTGTCCTGATAGTCCACCTGGAAGGCTTCCAGATCGTTCAACGACGCGGTGAACGCATCGTCCTTGTCAGCAGTCTCGTATCGAATGCCGTCAGCGGTCGCCACCAGTCGCCCCTGACACGAGCCCATACGATGTTTATGGACGACGGCGAGCGTTGCGTCGAGCCTGACCTCGCGAAATCGAAACGCGAGATCGCGAGGGCCTGGTTCAACGTCGATGGTCTGCGCGATTCCGTCGAACCCTTCGGCGGTCACGTTCACCTGGTGGGTGCCCGGCTTCACGTTCTCTGCGGTCAGCGGTGTCGTGCCAACGAACTGCCGATCGATGAAGACCTGCGCCTTCGGCACGTCGGCATCGATTCGCAGCGTGCCGGATTCGAGCGGGGCCTCGGCGACGGGAGGTTCTGGCGCGGATGACTCTGGCTTCGCCGCTCGTGCAGCGGGACGTGGTGCTGCTGCCGGCCTGTCAGGCGATGCGCTGGGCGATGTCGGGCGCGGCGCGGTGGAAGCGGGCGCGGCGGCTGGTTTCTCCGGCTCCACGCTCGTACGGCGCGAGCTGAGGATCACCAGCAAACCAATAACCAGTGCGAAACAGAAAGTGGCAACAGCGAGAACGCGACGGTTCACATGTCGATTCTACGCGAGCGACGCTTCAACTAGAATGCGCCGTGCGGAGGAATCACATGAAAGCGAGTGCCGCGCACGCGGCAGCAGTCGTCCTGCTCGTCGCGACCGCAGGTGCCTTCACGACGGCACAGGCGCAGGTAGACTTCACGGGACAGTGGGCGCCGCTCTATCAGGAAGACACGATCGAGCGCGTTCCAGGCCCGGAGCTTGGTGACTACACGGGCTTGCCGCTCACCGAGGCCGGCCGGCTTCGCGCCGACAGCTGGGACGCCGATCGCATCTCGGTCGTCCAGGAGTATCAGTGCCGGCCGCACTCCGCAGACTACGGACTTCGAGGTCTCGCTCCAATCCGCGTCTGGGCTGAATACGACGACGCCACTCAACGCATCGTCGCGTTCAATGTCCACATCGGCGCGTACGAGAACAAGAGAACGATCTACCTCGACGGTCGTCCGCATCCGCCCGACTATGCAGCGCACACGTTCCAGGGATTTTCGACAGGCGTGTGGGAAGGCAACACGCTGACGATCACCACCACCCACCTCAAGGCGAACTACCTGCGAAGGAACGGCGTGCCTCGAAGCGCCAAGGCTCGCCTCACCGAGCACTGGAACGTTCACGGCACCTATCTGACGATCACGAGCGTGCTCGAGGATCCAGTGGTCCTCACCGAGCCGCTCGTGCGCAGCCAGACATGGTTCCTGGATCCGGGGCAACGGGCAGGGCTCTTTCCGTGTGAGTACGTTCCTGAAGTGCCGGCCCCACCCGGAACCGTGCCACACCATCTGCCGGGAACGAACCCCAACTTGCAGGAGTACGTGGACTGGTATGGAGTGCCCGCCGAGGCCGCTCGCGGTGGGGCCGAAACCATCTATCCCGAGTACCAGCAGAAGCTGGAGAAGATCTACAAGCCCAAGGACAAATGCGAGCGTTACTGCAACTGCGTCGGGTTTGGCGGCTGTCTGTCTGTGACGAGCCCATGACCCAGATGCGCTTCAAGCCTCTCATCGCGGCGGCAATCGCGGTCACCGGGCTCGCGATCGGCACAACGACGTCGATCGCCCAGGGGCAGCCACCAGGCGCCTCGACGCCGCCTGTCGGCATGCTCCACGTGCAGCGCAACGTGCACATGCTCGTGGTCGACGGCATGAACATCGCGGTGCAGGTTGGCGACGATGGCGTGCTGCTGGTGGATGCCGCGACAGCCGCGGTGGCACCACAGGTGATTGCGGCTATTCGAACGCTGTCCCCGAAGCCGATTCACACCATCATCAACACGCACGTGCATCCGGATCACACCGGCGGTAACGAGTCGCTGGTCAAGCAGCGCGGCACGGGTGCTCCACAAGCGGTCCGCGTCATCGCGCATCAGACGGTGCAGGACCGGATGATCGCTGCGGCGCCCGCAGGCTCGAGCGGCGGCTTTCGCCTGAACGCGGTTATCACGTTGCCGATCAACAACACCTACGACACGCCGACGAAAGACTTCTTCCTCAATGGCGAGCCGGTCGTGATCTACCACGCTCCCGCCGCACACACCGACGGCGACAGCCTGGTGCACTTCCGCAGCTCTGACGTGATCGCGGTCGGTGACGTGTTCACCCCCGATCGGTATCCGATCATCGATCGCGCAACGGGCGGCTCGGTTCAGGGCCTGATCGCCGCGTTGAACCACATCCTCGAGATCACCGTGCCCGCGCGCTTTCAGGAAGGCGGCACGTACGTGATCCCCGGGCACGGACGTCTCTCCGACGAAGCCGACGTCGTCGAGTATCGCGACATGGTCACCATCATTCGCGACCGTGTGCAGGACCTGATCGGCAAAGGACTGACATGGGAACAGGTGAAGGCGGCGCAGCCGTCGCGTGACTACGACATCGAGTACGACGCCCCGGGCGGCGCAGCCCCCGATGCCTTCGTCGAAGCGATTTACCGTAGCCTGACGGCGAAGTAGAAGGTAAAGGTCAAAGGTCAAAGTGGGAAGTAAGAGTGGAAAGTCGTCCTCACCTCTCCTGCTGTTCCTGATCTCGCTGGCGGGCACGAGTGGACGCACAAGGACCGCCTGCGGGTGGACGAGGCGCGGCGCCACCGCGATCGCCGCGCGAGGCCGCGCCGGTTGATTTCACCGGCTACTGGGTGTCAGTGGTCACTGAAGACTGGCGATGGCGAATGGTGACGCCCGCCAAAGGCGACTTCGCAGGCGTCCCGCTCACACCGGCCGCCCGCAAGCTCGGTCTCGCCTGGGATCCCGTGAAGGACGATACCGCGAAGGAGCAATGCAAGGCGTACGGCGCTGCCGCAATCATGCGCGTACCAGGCCGGCTGCACATCACATGGCAGGACGACTACACGTTGAAGATAGAGACTGATGCGGGCACGCAGACGCGTCTGCTGCGCTTCCGCAGCAGTGACACGACTGATCCGCGCCCGTCCTGGCAGGGCAACTCCACGGCGCAGTGGGAGGGCATCGTCCGCGGAACCGGCGCACCCGACTTTCTTCCGATCGCACTCAACCCGCGCGAAGGCACGCGCGGTCGTTCGCTCGAAGTGGTCACGACGAACCTGCGCCCGGGATACCTCCGCAAGAACGGCGTGCCCTACGGCGCCCGCACCACAGTGCGCGAGTTCTACGATCTGTCAACCGAGAGAAACGGCGACGTCTGGTTCACGGTGACGACAATCGTGGAGGATCCCGAGTACCTCACCGAACCGTTCGTCACCAGCACGAATTTCAAGAAACAGGCGGACGCGACCGGCTGGAATCCGAGGCCGTGCACCGCGAGATGAGCAACCCCGTTACTTCTTCGCTGTCGCCGTCGTCGTCGTCGAGAGCTTGATGGCCTGCGCCATCATCATCTTGTTCTGCTCCATGTAGTCGACGGAGATTCGCTCGCCCACCTTCAGCGCCGTCGCATCCAGCTTCTCCTTGCCGCGCGTGACCGTCGTCTTCTTGTCGAGCATCACGGTCAGGTTCTTGCCGTCGGTGGTCTTGATCTCGACGTGCTCACCGTTGATGCTGGCGACCGTGCCGAGCGCCTTGTGCACGTGACCTTCGTGGGCCAGCGCGACGACCGGGAGGGCGAGCGCGGCGGTGACAGCGAGAGCGACAATCCAGTTCGTTTTCATTGCGGTGCCCCTTCGTTAAGAAAGCGTTCCTCTTCGAGTTCCAGACGGATTTCCTGCGGCGATCGCGGATTGCGATCCTTCATCGCATCGAGCTCAGCGGGCGTCAGGTTCGGCAGATGACGCATGAAGTGCACCAGCTGCCACGAGGCCTGCTCGCCCGTAGCGGTCCCGGTTCCCCAGCCTGGCATTCCGGTAAACCTGATCCCGTGTTCGATCACATAAAACAGTTCGCCATCCGAGAGATCCTGCGTGGCGGGAAGCCGCATGTCGGGTGCCCTCGGATACAGGCCTTGCCCCATCTCGGTCTTGCCGCTTCCATCGTTGGCGTGGCACGTGGCGCAATGGTCTGCGTAGTGTGCCATGCCTTCCGCGATCACGTCGGCTGAAAGGGGAATCGGGTTCGGCAGTACGCGGGCAGAGGAGGGGATCGCCATCGAACGTGCCGACCGTGCAACCAACGCCTCGATGCGACCCGGTTCCACCCGCGTGCTCAGCCCGGTGGATTTGAGATACGCGAATCCCGCCGCCGACAGAAACACCGCGGCTGTGACGAGACCGAGCAAGACGTAGCTGATTGCGCGCATGTCTACATCCGAAGCTGCGCCGGGCGGAGCGTCAGATACACGCTGAAGCCCGGATTGAATCGGTCTCCGTATTCTGGCTGCAGGCTGCTCGGCACGATTCCGGCCGACACCGCGGCTCCGAAACCTGGCGTGAGTCCCTTCCAGGCGCTCAAGTATCGCGTGTACCCGCCCTGAAGTTTCGCGACGTTAAAGATGCCATGCTCGGGGACAGCCAGGTCATGGCCGCTCTTCTCCGCCCATTCGAAGCGGCCGTACCACGCGTGACGATCGCGAACATTGACGCTGCCCTCGATCAACACGGCGTTCGTCGCGTCTCCCCCGCTCTCGGCATTGCGGCCCCAACCGAACGTCGTCGCCCACATCACATTCTCGAGCGTCGTGCGGTGATACGTCGCCGACGCGGTCAGCCGACTGATGTCCACGGGCAGATCGCCGTCATGCCCGGGTTCGGCCTCGTTCAGCCGCCCACCAGAGAACTGCAGCGACCAGTGTGAGGACGGAAGAAACCACCCACGCCCGGACCAGGAGTCCATCGCTGCGAAGTCGAAGTTGGTGCGCGTCTCGTCAGGCTCGCGCCCGTTGAATACGGACCCCTCCACCTTCCAGCGCGGCGCGTAGAGACCTGCGGTGACGACGCCAAACGTGATGTGAGTGGAGTCGAACCAGTGATGCGTCATCGGAGCAATGGGGTTGGGCAAACCGGAGACGCGATGCATGAACGCGACGGGGCCAAGCGCCGGTTCTCCGACGGGCCCGCCATAGAGCTCCAGCCGTAGACCTTTTCCAAGCGGACGGTTGTACTGCGCTGCAAGCTCCATGAACAGATCGTGTGGGTGCTGCCGATCGTGGATCGTCTCGCCTTCGCAGACCTCGCCCGTGGCCAGGAGATTAGGATACCCACACCCTCCGATTGTCCACGGTTCGAAACTCACCATCGCGCGGAGCGTCACCTGGCCGCCGCCAGCGGAGCGCCGTGCCATCCCCATCAACCAATTGATGCTGCCGGTCTGTTCGCTCCCCCGGTCGCCACTCTCGTGCAAGTACTGCAGGAACGCAGCGCCATGGCCCATGAACATCCATCCCTTGCTCTGCGCGTGCACGGCATACATCGGCGATTCGTCAGGCAACCACGACGTCCCGGAGCCGTCCCTCGTTGCAGGAATGCCCTGATCTCCGGTCTGCGCATGTCCTGCGTGCGCATCGTGCGGTTCCTGCGCGGCGACACTCGCTCCACCACTGATAACAAGCAGGATGAATCCGTATCGCGCAACCAGTTTCCGGTCCAAACACACGTACATAGCTCCCCCACGCCGTAACAAAGGGTTCGGTACACGTCGTGATGGAGGACGGACTAGACGCGAAGGGGCGTGCGGAGAGAGGGAGGGCTCGCTGCTGGAATAGACCGCATCGTGACCATCGACACGTCTCTCGCTCGATGGTCGATGACCATGCAGGACGTCAGTTCGATGGCGGGCGCCTCGATTCCTGTTTTCGTAGCCGCGATCGAAGCCAGCGACCTGTCATCGTCCGCGCAGCAGGTTGACGCTGACACTCCTGGCGCGCAGCACGGAGCCTTGGCGTTATCCGCATTCGGCTCATGCTTCGCTGTGTGATGATGCCCCGACATCGACCCGGCCGGCGCGTGATGGGCGTGCGCAGCCGAATCAGTTCGATGGGCTCCTTCTGCGCAGGACACGTCACAGATCGCGCGTGCCAGTGGCGCAGCGGCGAGCACGATCACGACAACGAGCGAGACGAGGCGTCCGCGCATCCACTTCCTACGATAACCGGTTTCAACCGGGCGCAACCTGAACACTTCCTGAACGATTGGTCAGGCCCGGGCATATCACCGGGCGAGTCAGAACTGCTAGACTTGGGCCGTGCGCGGCTTATTGACGCGTCGGCGATCGGCCATCCTGATGTTGGCGCTTCTCGCGCTGCTCGCCGCGTCGGTCGTCGTCGAGGCACAGTTTCGTCGCCGCGGTGGCGGCGGTTTCCAGCGCGGGTTCGGCGTTCGCGTCGCCAAGCCGGAAGACTTCGTCGGTGGGTTTCAGTTCTGTCGCGTCGCGTACAACAGCGACTTCCGCGGTGACGGCGGCAACTGGAGCGTCGACTACCCTCGCG
This sequence comes from uncultured Acidobacteriota bacterium, assembly GCA_963818645.1. GTDB lineage: Bacteria > Acidobacteriota > Vicinamibacteria > Vicinamibacterales > UBA2999 > Gp6-AA40. The sequence continues at coordinate 179,188 of CAWFTF010000016.1, forward strand.
CCGACATCAATCTCTCGATTCGCCTGTCGGAGTTGACGCGCGCCTACGTCAGCATGGACTCCGGCGGCGAGCCGATCCCGCTCCTCATCAGGCTCACTGACGATGTGATGTTCGAGTGCCCGTTCATCATGATGACGGAGGTCGGCTCGGCATCGATCAGCGACGAGGAAGCCGCGCGCCTGCGGTTATACCTTCAGAAGGGCGGCTTCCTGTGGGCCGACGACTTCTGGGGCAGCTACGCGTGGGAGTGGTGGACGGCGCAGTTCAGCAAGGTGCTGCCGCCGTCCGAGTATCCCATCATCGATCTGCCGCCAAATCACCCACTGTTCTCAGCGCAATTCCAGATCACGAAGGTGCCGCAGATCGCCTCGATCGGGCACTGGGCGAGCACTGGTGGTGGTACGTCTGAGCGCGGCGAGGACAGCGCCGTCGCGCACGCGCGCGCCGTACTCGACAAGCACGGCAACATCATGGTGCTGATGACGCACAACACCGATCTGGGCGACTCATTCGAGCGCGAGGCCGACGACCCGCAGTACTTCTACCAGATGTCCGTGCCTGGCTACGCGTTCGGCATCAACACGCTGCTGTACGCGCTGACGCACTAGGTCGGTCCTCAGTCCTCAGGTCTCGCAGTCCTCAGTCTCTCGGTCCACGGTCCGGAGTCCTGCATGGTTCCATTCGTTGCGCTTCCCGGTGAACAGCGGCAAGCTTGTTGCCATCTAGCTCACACTGACCCGCTCTATCAGCACACGCACGACTTTCCGCGCGACGAATGGTTGGCCTGCGTGCACAGATACGTCGCGCCGCGGTCTCGGTGCCGAGCAACCTTGTTGAAGGAAACGCGCGAAGTGGTGAGCGGGACTACTTGAGATTTCTCAACATCGCGCTCGGGTCGGCCTGCGAGGTCAATTACCTCGCATCTCTCACACTTGAACTGGGCTACGCATCGGAGCAGAGGCTCAGCGTGGGCGTGGCATCATTAACGGCAGCGACCGAGGACCGCGAGACCGAGGATCGGAGACCGAGGACTGCTGGACCTAGCCCGGGTACTTCCCTTCGAAGACCAACTCAGTGATCGGTCGGCGCGTGTTCGGTGATTCGCGCTTCTGAAAGTCTTCGGGCAGCACCGTGATGGGACCTGGTCGTCCGACTGCGGCCATCGCTTCAACCTGAAAATCGTCGGGGATGTTCAGCGTCGTCTTCGCACGTGCGTAGTCGAAGCCGGCCATGCCATGGACGACGAGGCCTTTCAGCGTGCCCTGCAGTGCGAGGTTCTCCCACGCCGCACCGGTGTCGTAGCTGTGCGTGATGAGTGCACGGCCTGTCTGCTCGTTGGTCTTGCGCGAGATGAAAAGCAGAAGAACAGCGGCGTTGCGGCACCAGACCTGATTGCGCTCGACCAGCAGGCCGAAGAAGAGCGGCCAGTGCTCCGAGTCGCGGTGTGCGTAGAGGATGCGCCAGGGATGCGTATTGCCGGCGGAAGGTGCCCAGCGGGCAGCCTCGAAGAGCACATTGAGTTCGTCCTGCGAGATCGACTCACCGGACATTGCGCGCGGCGACCAACGATCGACGAAAAGACCATCAACCGGATGATCGGCCTTGCGATGGTCCCGTCCGCGAACCGGCACAGGGTTAGTAACCCATCCGCAGCACGCCGGTCGACGACCCGTTCACCGTGCCCTTCTCGAGCCACTCGAGCGACGCGCGGAAGAGAGTCGTATGGTTCTTCTCCCACATCGCGTTGTGCGAGGAGCAGCCGAGATCGATCATCACTTTCTGCGACGCGCCGAGATCTTCGTAGAGTTCCTTCACGCGATCCGGCACAACCTGCTTGTCGTGAATGCCCGCCACCATCAAGGTCGGCGTCTGCGTCTTCGTCGCCACTGCGGCATTCCAGCCCCACGTCGTCGTCTGCGGTGCGCGACGGACGCCGGTTCCCCACGTGGCACCGACGGGATCGGATGCGATCATCGCCGACCAGACGCTATCAGCCGCAGGCTTCTCGTACTGAGCGGGGCAGCCGACTTGTCGATCCCAGTTCGCATCGAACTCCGCACGCGACTGTGTGTTGAACACCACGCCATCGGCCGGAACCTTGGCTGGCGCTTCTCCTCGGCCCTCGCGACTGTACCCAGGTGCGAGCAACACGAGACGATGAACCTTTTGTGGATTCCTGGCGGTGTAGCCACCTGAACGGGGACCGCCGAGCGACCATGCAACGAGGCTGACACGCTCGACACCGCGTAAGGCGCGGATGTAATCCACGGCCGCACCAACGTCGGCCCAATCGGAGGCAATCGACGTCAGATTCTGACCGTACGTGGCGGGACACGGAGCGGGGATGAGACGCGGGATGAATAAGGCTTGTTGGGCAGGTGCGAGGTTACAGGGATCGTTCATCGCTGCCGGGCGCGTCGAGCGGCCGTAGCCGGTCATGTCGACCGAGAAGGCGTCGAACCCCGCCTGCGCGAGGTACGCCATCCAGCTGTAGTCCTGATACGGCACATCGAATGCCACCTCGGCCGGCGTGCCTGCCCCGTGCACGAACAGCACCACGCGATCGGCCAGACGCGAACCGCGTGCGAGCGTGCCGGCGTGAACGCGCTCGCGCACGTACAGCTGCGTGGGCTGGCCTGAGATCGCCGGCACCGACGACTGCACACGAACGAAGTGATCGATGGTCAGGATGCGCTCGCTGTCGTCGCCGATGAGAGGGACGCTAGCCAGTCCGACCAGAAGAAGTAGCGCCAACGATTTCATTCGAATGAGCCTCGATGTGATTCGAACACTGAAAACTCCCAAGGACCCAATTCCCAACTCCCAAAGCGATGGGTGTCGACCTTGGGAGCTGGAAGTTGGGAGTTGGGAGTTGATTAGTGAAGCGACGTTCGCAGATGCTCTCGCAGCAGGTCGCGCCCGAAATCTCCCTTGAAGTCGCGCCAGACCGAGTGCACGTGGTTGGCGTCGTTCTGTGTGTTGTCGAACTCAATCAGGAACGTCGGGCCCTGCACGCGGTAGTAGTGCTTCTGGCCGCGCTCGATAGAACCCGCCCACGCAAACGTCATGTTTTCGATGCCGGCGATCTTGATCTTCGTCATCCGGTCGGCAGCGATGTCAGCCGCCATCAGCCCGGCATAGGCGTCGAGGATCTTCATCAACTGGTCGCGCTGCGCGGGGGTCATCGCCGATGCCTTCAGCCCGGCTGGTGACAACGGGTTGATGTCGAGTGCGTTCTCCGTGACGATGTCGTTCAGTGCGACGTCGGTGAAGATGGCCGTCTTGCGCTGCGTCGCATCGAGCCCGGTGACCAGCGTACGCGCCGTGTCCTCGAGCAGCCCCAGCGTACGCTGTCCCTTCTGCGGACCGTCTTTGACTTCGGCAGGGTTGGCACCGGCAAACGACGGAGTGCTCGAAATGGCCGTACCGTTCACGACGTCGAAGTGCAGCGATATGTGATGGAACTCGACGCGCCAGCCCCACGTGCCCTTCGGCGACGGCGTGCCGAATACAGAGAAGCGGTACCCCTCCGGATCGCGCGTCGGGCCACTCCCCTTCTCCGCGACCTTCAGGATGTTTTCGAGCTGCATGATCTGTGAGTACGTGGTGTAGCCGCGATCGCTCAGCCCGGTCTTCAGCAGATCCTGCGCGAGCTTGCGCTGCGGCTCCGTCATCGCCTTCAACTGCAGGCCGTTGCGCTCGAACTGCGGGACGAAGTGCCACCGCAGCCTCTCGGCGGAATCGAACTGGAACGTGGCCTGCTGGCGCTGCTCCGGTGTCAGCGACCCGAGAAACTTCTCAGCCGCCGTCGCCATCGCCGCCGAGGACGATGTCCGCTGTGCGTGAACGATGGCGCCGCCGAGCGCCGCAACCACTCCAAGCGCGAGCAGAAGTCGTGGAGAAATAAGACGGGTCATACGCACCTCGCGGGGGGATGGTAGCACGCGGTCCCGGGGCCCGGGATCCGGGATCCGGGGTCCGGGATTCGGAGAGACAGGTTCTCAATGGAGGCATCGGGTCCCGGGTCCCCGATCCCGAGTCCCGGCTATGATGTAGCCCCATCAGGAGGCCATCGTGGCTGATAAAGACGACATCGCAGGCAACGGATCGCTCGACCGCCGGGACTTCTTCAAGGGCGCCGCGCTGGGCGCCGCAGGTCTCGTCGTCGGCGGGCAGAACGCCGCTGCAGAGGCACCGCCGATTCAGCCAGCTCCGGCCGTCGAGCTGCCGACGCTCGCGCACGATCTCGCCTACGCGATGCCGGGCCAGGCAAGCGGCCCTCCACCAGCGCGCGCAGCGTCGCAGGGAAAGCCCGCATCGGACTTCATGGTGGACGTGATCAAGAAGATCGGGTTCGAGTACGCCGCCATCAACCCGGGCTCGACGTTTCAGGGGCTTCACGAGTCGCTGCTCAACTACGGCAACAACAGCGCACCGGAGTTGCTCACGTGCCTGCACGAAGAAGCTGCCGTTGCGATGGCTCACGGGTACGCCAAGGCCGCGGGCAAGCCGATGCTCGTCATCGTGCACGGCACCGTCGGCCTGCTCCACTCGTCGATGGCGCTCTTTCAAGCCTGGGCCGATCGCGTACCGGTGGTCGTCATCGTCGGACACAACCGCAACCCGTCCGGCGTGATCAATCGTCCGCACAGCGCGCAGGACATGGGGCTGCTCGTTCGCAGCTTCGTCAAGTACGACGATGAGGCGACGACGCTGGAACGATTCGCGGAGTCGGCGATGCGCGCGTATCGCATCGCGGTCACGCCGCCCATGGGACCGGTGGTCCTGACAGTCGCCGCAGAGCTGCAGGAGTCGATCGTCAACGACGTCCCGCGGATTCCGGAGTTGACGATTCCCGTTCCTCCACAGGGTGACGCCGCAGCCGTTCGCGAAGCCGCGCGGATGCTGGTGAATGCACAGACGCCGCTGATTCAGATCGCGAAGCTCGGACGGACACCGAAAGCGTGGGACCTGCTGATCGAGTTGGCTGACGCGCTGCAGGCGCCGGTTGACGTGATGGGCTATTCGTCCTGGCAGAAGTTCCCATCGTGGCATCCACTCTATGGAACCGGCGGTCGCGGATACACACCTGACGTGACGCTCGGCCTCGAAGTCACCGACATGTCGGTACAGGCGCGTGCCGCGCGAGCGAACGGCCGCAAGACGATCAGCATCTCGGCAGAGTATCTGTTCCAGGGGAGCAACATCCACGACTTCGGGCGCTATTCCGACGTCGACCTCGCCATCGCGGCAGACGCCGAAGAGACACTGCCGTCGCTGATCGAGGAAGTTCGAAAGCAGACGACACCGGAGCGCAAGAGCGCCATCCAGGCGCGCGGCAAGCAGGTCGCTGCGGCGCACAAGGAACTCCAGCTCGATGGCATTCGTGATGCGCGACACGGGTGGGATGCCAGCCCCGTCAGCGTGCCACGCATCATCGCGGAGCTCGCCGATCAGATCGCCAACGACGACTGGGCGATCGTCTCAGGACATCAGTTCACGGGAGACTGGCAGCGTCGCCTGCTGAATCACGACAAGCCGTATCGCTACAACGGCGACTGCGGCGGCTTTGGTATCGGCTACGACTCCCCTGCCTCAGTCGGCGGCGCGCTCGCACACAAGAAGTTCGGCCGGCTGTCGGTGGCGGTCGTCGGTGACGGCGACCTCAACTTCAGCCCCGGTGTGATCTGGACCGCAGCGCACCACAAGATCCCGCTCCTCTTCGTCGTCCACAACAATCGCGCGTATCACGCGGAGGTGATGATCATCCAGCGGATGTGCGGCGTGCGTGGACGGGGGAACCAGAACGCGCACGTCGGGAACGTGATCACCGATCCGAACATCAACTACGCGCAGATGGCGAAGGCGTACGGGATGTACAGCGAAGGGCCGATCGAGAACCCGAAGGATCTGGCGGGAGCGTATCAGCGGGCGCTGGCAAAGGTGAGAGCTGGCGAGCCGGCACTCATCGATGTGATCTCGCAGCCGAGATGATATGAAAATCGCAACCACCGCCGTCTTCGTGATTGCGCTCGCCACAGCGGCCGTCGCGCAGAATCAGCCGGCTGCTCCGCTCGCCCCCGCAACCGGCAACGCGCAGCGCGGCAAGACGCTGTTCGAGACGTCGCTGCGCTGCTACGCGTGCCACGGCTTCGATGGCCAGACCGGATCGCCGCGGCTCGTGCCGATGGCACGAGCCGAGGACGTGTTCCTCGCCTACGTCCGGAAACCAGCCACTCAGGGCATGCCGTCATTCGTCGCGATACCCGAGGCCGATCTGCGTGATGTGTATGCGTACATCCGCTCGATCCCTCAGGCCGCGCCGAATGCGGACAGCGTTCCCTTACTCAAAGGTGTGCTGGATCGCAGAGCGAAGGCAAACTAATCCCAACCTCCAACTCCCAAATTCCAACCGGACTGATGTTTGGGAATTGGAGATTGGGAGTTGGGAGTCGAACGCTTAATGACGCAACGCCGCCGCGACGGCGAGAATCGCGAGGCCACTCGCGATCGACGACACAATCGGCACCAGCAAACCGACGAATCCCGCGACTGCGCGCCCGGTGTCGCCGTGTGCATTTCTCAGCACCAACAGCGATTCCTGCATCGAGCGATCGTGCAGTTTATGGATCAGCGTCACGAAGCCGGTCCCGATTAACAGAATCCCAAACGCCAAAACTACGAAGTTCATTGCCCCTCCACGTTCTCTTGGACGGAGTCTCCCCTGCGATGGTTCGTGACAGACCGATGACATTTGGTCCTTTGTTCTTGGTCCCTGGTGCTTGGTCCAGGGACAAAGGACTAAGGACAAAGAACTAAGGACTATTCGGCACGCAGCGCCTGCACAGGATTGAGTGCGGCTGCACGGCGCGCCGGCAGATAACTGGCCAGCACGGCCGCAGACGCCAGGACGGCCGACACCGCCACATAGGTCACGGCGTCGAGCGGGCTGACGTTGAAGAGCAGCGACGCCATCAACCTCGCCAGGCCCGCGGCCACCGCGATTCCGATCGCGATACCAATGCCCGACAGCACGAGGCCGTGACGGACGAACATGCGACGGACGGCCGCGTGATCGACACCGAGCGCCATGCGAATTCCGATCTCGCGCGTTCGCTGAGAGACGGAATACGAGATCACGCCGTAGATGCCGATGAGGCCCAGCAGCAGCGCCATGACGCCCGCGATGGCGAGCATCACCAGCGCAAATGTCGTGCGCGCCATCGATCGTTCGTAGACATCCTGCAGCGTGCGCACGAGCGCAAGCGGGAGACTCGCATTGACCGACCAGACGGCTTCGCGGATCTGCGTGAGGAACGCCTCGGTGTTCGTGCGATGACTGCGCACGACATACGTCAGCCCTCTCGACACGAATCGCTCGTTGCCCCAGAACTTCGGCATCATGATTGGCCAGTAGACGATGGTGGGTGCCGGCTCCTGGACGCCGTTGTCGTGCACGTCGCCGACCACGCCGACGATCTCGCGCCAGTCGTCGATGTTGCCCGCGCGAATGCGCTTGCCCAGTGCCGCTTGCGCACCTCCCCACAGCTCGCGCGCCATGTTCTCCGAGATCATCGTCACCCGACGGTCGTCGAACACGTCGGTCCAGCTGATGTCTCGTCCGACGATCAGCGGAGTGCCGACCGTTCGAAAGTAGCCGGGCGAGACGAACTTGAACCGGCGAATCGGCGGAATCTCCGTTGCGGAGTAAACCTTGTCCTCGGCTGAGACCGGATCGTTGCTGTCGAACCTCTCGAGCGGCGCCGAACTGACCAGCGCGGCAGACTCGACACCCGGCAGTGCCGCGACCTTGTCGAGGATGTCGTTGTAGATGCGAGCCACGCGCACGGCATCGGCTTCGACCGGGTCCGGTATCGACACTCTCAGCATCTGCACCTCGCCGGGGCGCACGAAGCCGGGCTGCACGTTTCGCAATATCTGAAACGTCCGAATCATGAGACCGGAAGCCACGAGCAACACGAGCGCGAGAGCAACCTGTACGACGACGAGCAAATTACGCGCGCGATGCCGCTCGCGGCTGTGGCTGGAGGTTCGGGTCGCGCTGCGAAGCGCACCGATGATGCGCGGTCCGCTGTACTTCAGGACTGGAATGACGCCAAACAGAAGCCCTGACAACAGTGACGCGACCAGGGTGAACCCAAGGACTGTGGGATCGATCGTGATCTCCCGGAGGCGAGGCAGCGTCTCCGGGCCGATGGCGACGAGCAGTTTCAGAGCGCCATACGCGACGGCGAGCCCCAGCACACCACCAGCGAGTCCGAGCACGAGGCTTTCAAGCAGCAACTCCCGGGCAATTTGCCACCAGCCGGCGCCGAGCGCGGCTCGCGTCGCGAGCTCCTGCTGACGCCCCTCCACTCGCACGAGCAGAAGATTGGCGACGTTCGCGCACGCGATCAATAGGACAACTCCGATCGTCCCCATGAGGACCCAGAGTGTGTCCGTCATGTCGCCGACGACATCCTGCTTCAGTGGTGTGAGCGCGGGTGCGATGCGCGCGCTCTCGAATAATTTCTTGTCGAGTCCCGGTGGGGCTGGCCATGCATTCAGCCAGGCCGGCAGCATGCGACCGACGTCTACATTGGCCTGCTGCAACGTCGCGCCTGGTTTGAGCCGGGCCACACCCTGGTAGCTGAAGTTGCCGAGGAACACGCGATTGCGATCGAATCGCTGCGGAAGGATAACGTCGGCCTCTCCGTCCAGGAATTGAAAACCGTCCGGCATGACTCCGATCACCGCATACGGTTTCGCGTCGATGGTCAACGTCCGACCGAGCGCTGAGCGGTCACCTCCGAATCGACGCTGCCAGTATCCCGGCATGAGGATGACGGTGTCGGGAGTGCCGGGCGTGTCGTCCGCTTGCGAGAACCAGCGGCCAAACGCCGGCGGAACGTTGAGCGCTTGCAGCGTGCCGTACGTGACCCGAACGCTTCGCACCTGTTCAGGCTCAGCCACTCCGGTGATCGTCACGCCCCCACGTTGCCAGACACCCATCTCGCTGAACGTCTGACTGTTTTCACGGTAGGTGAAATACATCGTCGGCGACACGTTCAGCTTTGGCAGGTTGATGACGCCCGGCGCCGAGTGCCACACGCCGACGAGTTCATCGGCATTGGGATAGGGCAACGGCTTGATCAGCACGCCATTCACGACGCTGAACACGGCGGTGTTGGCGCCAATGCCAATGGCGAGGGTGATGAGCGCGATGGCCGTGAACCCGGGGGCGCGCGTAAAACGCCGGATGACCGGAGGAATCGGTGGCATACGTGGTCTAACTACGACAACGCACGGGCAAGGTTCCGGTTAACAACGGAGTTGAGACGCGCTTAGAAAGAAATCCTGGTGAAGAGCTCCAGCATCTGCGATTCAGACGGCGGATTCAGGATGTAGGTTGTCGCGAATTCCTCGGCTTGAGGGTAGGCAGTGTCGCGAACGCGTGCGGCTGCCTCGCCGAGGTCGTAGCAGGTATTCCGCAGCTGCACGTCAGGTCCAAGGAGAAGCCAGTCGGCACCCGTCCGGCCAAACGGCATCCCGACGCTTCCTGCGTTCACGACGCGGGTTGCGCCGATCGTGCGGTCGAACTGCATATGCGTGTGCCCGCAGACGACGATGTCCACGCCGAGCCCGTCGAAGACTGGCAACAAGACGTCTTCGGGCGTGAGACGAGTGAAGGCATCTGTCTCGCTATACGGAGTGGCATGGCAGAGCAGTACGTTCCCTAGACCGGGAATCGCGAGACGCAGCGTCATCGGCCATCCAGCCATGGCGCGGGCATGATCGGGCAGCACCTGCCGTGCGCTCCACCGTACGACTTCCTTCAGGGGTTCAGGTAGCGGAGTCCCTGCGGTCGTTCCCCAGTAGGTCACGGCGTCCGGATTCGACGCGTTGATCTGCGCCAGCATGCCCAGCTCACCGTTGCCGTAGATGAACTGCGTCGGGATATCGAGGCCCAGGATACGCGTGAACGTTTCGCGCATCATCGGACCGGGCACGATGTCGCCTCCAAACACGATGAGATCAACACCGGCTGCGCGAACATCTCCCAGCACGGCATCGAGGGCCGGCAGATTCGCGTGAATGTCGCAGAGGGCCGCCACTCGCATGGCCCGTTCCACTGGTTATGCGGTCACGGCAAGAATCTCCGCGAGATACCGCCGGAGATCGTTGGCCTTCACTTCGGACGGGGCGTGGAGCACGGCAAGTTCTGCGGCTCGTTTCGACTCCGGTTTCCGGCCAAGATCCCACAGCGCGCGAGCTTCGACCACGCGCAGCAGCCACTGTTGATCGCCCGCGAGACCTACGCCTTGCGCAACGACATGGAGGGCGCGCTGGGGCTCTTTCAACTTCAGAAACTGCTCAGCGAGGCTGTATCGAGCGATCAAGACAGCAGGACCTGTTCCGTCCGGCTCCTGACGCAGAGCGTGAGTGAGCGAGAGCTGATACTGCTCGCACGCCTCGCGATCGCGTCCGAGCGTCGCAAGGACACTGGCAAACTCGCCGTGATAATCCGGCAGTGCGAAGTGGTCTGGATCTGCGACGTGGAGCGCCGCCACGTACTTGAGCAGTGCGTCTTCGAGCCTCCCGGATTGCCAGAGATCGAACCCTTCTTTGGCTAATGCGGCCGCACGTTCCTGGTCGAAGTTCATGGTGGGGCTCAACGGGCGACCTTGCGCTTCCACAGATCCCATGCGCGCGAGTACTCGTTCGTATCGCTCATGCGCAGCTTCGCTTCGTCGGCCTCGACATACGTGATCTTGCCGCCGAGCGCGATCGCCTGCGCTTGCGCCTTCGCGTTGACGTCGAGATAGATGCTGCGACCGACGACATTGGGGATCGATCCGGCGACAACGACCGCGCCATGGCCGCGCATCAGCGCAGCGGGTTTCTGGCCGAGACTCTTCGCCAGCGCTTTCCCGAGCGCAGCATCGCGCACGAGCAGATCGGTGACGCCCGCGGCCGTTCTGATGTCGAACACCGGCACGCCCTCGGCGACAAACGCCGCCATGTGATACATCGCGCGCAGCGGCACGTCGGAATCGGCGAACGGAATCAGCGACGCGGTGTGGCAGTGCACGACGGCGCGCACGTCCGGCCGTGCCCGGTAGATCTCGCTGTGGATGAAGCGTTCGAGATACGACGTGCGATCGCGCGCGTCGACAGCGTTGCCATCGAGGTCGTACTCGAGGATGTCGGCCGTGGTGACCAACTCCGGCGCCATCGAGCGTGCGAGCAGGAAGCGCTCTGGCCTCGCGCTGTGGCGCACGCTGATGTGGCCCATCGCGTCGAGCACGCCTTCCATCGCGAGGATCCGGTTCCCCGCGACCAGGTCCTCGACCAGCCCGTCAGGAGCAGCGCCGCGCGCCGCGCCACCTTGTGCCAATGCAGATAGCGACCGCGCGAAGACCACGGCGCCAGACGAGCACGCGAACAAGAACGCACGTCGCTGCATGAGCCTGACTCCCTGCTAACTCCCAATTTCCAACTACCAACTCCCAATGAACTCAACACCCCAACGTTTGGAAGTTGGGAGTTGGAGTTTTGGGAGTTGACAAGCGTCAGGGTAACGCAAACACGTACAAAGCGTTATATCCGCGATTCGGCTTGATCCCGGCCTGATCCATCAGCGCACCCGAGAGGGCGCCGCTGCCGGTGAGCACGGCAATGTACTGCTTCCCACCCACCGAGTAGGTAATCGTGCTGTTCTGCACGGGACCATCGAGCGTCTGCTCCCACAACATCTTGCCGCTCTGCGCGTCGAAGGCCCGCAACTTCTGATCGAGGTCGCCCCAGAACACCACGTTTCCTGCCGTCGTCAGCACGGCGCCGTTGCTCGGTGCGCGACCGGTGAAGACCGGCTTCATTTCGCCGGTCGACATGTTGATCTTCATCAGCCCCGACCACGTATTCGGATCCGATCCCGGCCGCGGAATGCCACTGCGCTTCTCGCGTGGATCTCCGTTCGGTCCTTCCGAGGTCATATCGAGGCAGTTCTCGACATAGGGCACGAAGAGCGAATTGACGCCGGGATGGTACGCCGTCGGCCAGTAGCTGCGGGTGTTCCAGTAGCAGATCACGCGACGGTCGGATGGGCCGCTGAACAGCTTGCTCTTGTTCAGAGAGACGCGTCCGGTTTTGCCGTCGACGCTCGAGATCAGGAAGTCAGGCGTGTCGAATGGAAACGGATTCGCCCAGAGGAACTGACCGTTTCCACGGTCGATCACGAAAATGCCGCCACCCTCCCCCACCATCACCGCCACGTCACGCTGCTCGCCGCGCTTGACATCAGGGTTGAACCACTTCACCAGCTTCGGATCGGGATTGAACGTCGTCCGCAGCAGCGTGCGCTCGTTCGCGTAGTCTTCATCCCAGTCGTCACCGGGAAGGTGCTGGTAGTACCAGCGCAGCTTGCCCGTGTCTGGATCGAGCGCGATCGTCGAGTTGCTGTACAGATCGGCCGGTGATTCAGTCGGAATCGCGTTGCTCTTGCCGCCGTGCCGGTTTGCGCGCGTGTTCGGCGTCGGGTTGGCCACGCCCCAATAAACCAGCCGCCTGACCGGATCGTATCCACCCGGCAACGCCCACGATGATGCGGCACGCGTTTCATCTGGCGCACCTGCCCACGTCTCTCCGCCGGGTTCGTTCGACGCGGCGGCCGTGTAGAACCGCCAGACCTCTTTGCCGGTCTTCGCGTCGTGCGCGGAGATGTAGCAGTCCTCGCGCTTCGGCGCACACGCACGTCCCGTCAGGACCTTGCCTTCGACGACGATCACGCCGGCAGTCAACCGTCCGGAGGACTTCGTCTCCCATCGCAGCTCACCGGTGCGCGCATCGAGCGCTTCGATGAAACCGTCGGCCGTGCTGTTGAACACCATGTCGTCGTAGATCGCGATCGTCTTGGCTCTCGACGAGCCGCTCGGCCGCTTGTGCTCCCAGATCACTTTTCCGTTGGTGGCGTCGAGCGCCTGCACGGTGTTGCCGGGGAGCAGCATGTACATCACGCCGCGATACACGATCGGGATGCTCTCGTGCGGTCCTGCAGGCAGTTCCTTCTTGAAGGCCTCGCGAAGCTGCGCGACGTTCTGGGTCGTAATCTGATCGAGCGGACTGAAACGCTGCGCGTCGTACGTCCGGCTGAACATGAGCCAGTCGTTCGGGCTCGGCTTGAGCAGCATTTCCTCGGTCACGGGTGGAAACGCCGGCTGCTGCGCGCGGACGAGCGAAGCCGCTGCAAACAGAGCGAGGAGAATAGTGGACACGACGCGTTTCATGGAATGCTCCACGGTTAGTGGTTGGTGGATGGTGGTTGGTGGTCGGAGTTCATAGTTCGTCGTTCCACTAACCACCCACTAACCACCAACCGGCTCAGTGCCGCTCGCTGACGTACGCGGCGCCAATGCTTTGAATGCTCGTCACACCGGACTGACGCATGATCAGCTGCAGCTCGCGCCGCAGAATGTCGAGCACCATCTCGACACCCGGCTGCCCGAACGATGCGAGCCCCCACATGTACGGCCGGCCGACTCCGACAGCAGTCGCTCCGAGTGCGAGCGCCTTGAAGATGTCCGCCCCACGCCTTACTCCGCCATCAACGAGAATCGGCGCGCGCCCCGCGACACCGGCAGCGACCTCAGGCACACACTGAATCGTCGGCCGCAGGCTGTTTTCGGCGCGGCCGCCGTGATTCGAGATGTAGACCCCGTCGACACCGTTCTGAATCGCCAACTCCGCATCCTCGCGCGTAACAATGCCCTTCACGAGCAGCTTCATGCCGATCGTGTCTTTCAGACGCTTCACGTAATCCCAGGTCGGTGAGCCGAGTCTCAGGCTGCGGTGTCGCCGGTGTGGACAGCTTGTTCAGCATCGGCCGATTGCGCAGGTCGGTCAGCGGCTGCCCGTTCAGATGACAGGCCACACATTGCTGACGGTTGCGTTGGAGCACGCGATTGAACTGCTCCATGTTCCGGCCACCCAGTAGATCGACGGTGAACACGAGCGCGGGACATCCGGCGGACTCCACGCGCTTGAGCAACTCTTTGGTCTGGCCCCAATCGTCGCGCTGATATAGCTGGAACCACACTGGCTCGCCGCGCGCGGCGTTGACGTCTTCGACAGATGTCGTCGTCACCGTCGAGAGCACTTGCAGATGCTTCTTGGCCTTCGCGGCTCGAGCCGTCGCCAACTCCCCTTCCGGGTTGTACGTGCGATGCCCGCCGACGGGGCTCATGTAGATCGGCGTCTCCCACGTCCGGCCGAACAGTCGAACTGACGTGTCGATCTTGCTGATGTCCACCAGACGCCGGGCGCGAATCTGATAGCGATCGAACCCTTCTCGATTCGCTCTCAGAGTCTCGCCGCCGTCGCCGCCGGTCGAGAGCCACGCCCAATGCCACGGGGGCAGCTTCGCCCTGGCGACCGGCTCGAAGTCGAGAACGGACAAGGCGTCCGCGGCGGAGGCAATCAGGTCGCTGTCAGGAGGTGAAGCGGGTGATTGTGCGGATGCGTATGCCGCATCTACCCAGCCATCGGGCAGATGCAGGTGAGGAAGAAGAGAACTGGATGCGAGAAGCTGGAGGAGGCGGCGGCGACCGGGACGCACGCGCGCTACTTACCAGCTTCGGGGTCTTTGGGCGCGCCGGTGCCCGAGGAGCCCATGAACAAGCGCTTGCCATCAGGCAGGATCAAGTCCGCGCCGTTGGCGCGATTGGCGCCGTTCTTCGCCTGATAGCCCTCGATGGTGATCTCGGTGCCTGGCAACAGCGAGTTCTTCGTGAACCCTCGGCGAATGAGCGTGTTCGGCGTACCGCCTTCGATCATCCACCGCGTCACGGTGCCATCGGGGTTCTTGACGTCGAGGTGAATCCAGCTGTGCGGGTTGACCCAATCCATCTTGACGACGGTACCTTTGAGCGTGATCGGCTTGTTCGCGTCGAACTCGGCGGCAAACGAATGGTGCGCGCGAAGCGACGACACACTGATGGCCACGATTGCGATGGCCAGTAGGACTCGTGATCTGTTCATGGCTCGTCGGTTCCCTGTCCGTGAGGCTTGCGCTCAGCGCTCCTGCTTGTCGTCAGCCGGATCTGCGGCGCCTGGAGCCTTGCCACTGGCGGCCGCCGCCTTCTCGGCATCACGGGCGACCTCGAGGAGATTGAACATGCTCAGGTTGGCCTCGTGACACGCGTACTCGATCAACTCGCCCTCGGTCGGTCGCATCGGCAGGAGCACCGTCCACGGCTTCTCCCACGTGCTCGGGTCACTCACGGTCAGTCGAAGCTCCAGCCGGCCTTCACCGAGACGCGTGTAGCGCTCGGTGAGATGCAGACCGGTCGTCGACCCGCGGTAGTTGTTCTTGCCGTTGAAATTCGTCGTCTCGACGACGAGCGTGTCCCCTTCCCACCGGCCACGCGAGTCCCCGATCCATGCCTGGACGTGCTCGTCCAGCTTCGAGCGGCCGTCGAGCGGCACGACTCGCGCCTCGTGAATCATCTCGTGCACGATCACCGCGTAGCCTGGTGCCTGCACGATCTGGATGTTGTTGTTGTACAGCGTGGGCAGACTGGCGCTCGGCAGCCCGTAGGTGATGCAGCGCTCCTGATTACCGCGGTCGAGCCACGACGCGTTCACAGCATTATTGCGGTTGGGCGCACGCGCCTGGCGAGCCTTGCCTTCGGCAGTCAGCGCGGGAATGCGGCCGTCGGGCGGGTCGACGATCAGCGACGTGCGGTAGCCATCGGAGATGAAGCGCCCCGGATCCGTCCAGTACTGCGCGTGTGTGAGACCCGGTCGAATCTCTTCCGGCGGACCGTCCATTCGACGGCCGGCGCGAGTCTCGAGGGTCTTCTTCTCTTCCTCGGTATAGAACTCGCGTGTGCCGAACTCGCGCGCACGTTCGAGCGGCGTGATCGTCCGGTAGTCCCACGTGCCCTGCAGATCGGGATCACCCCACGGCGTGCGCGGCGTCTTCGGGGCGGGAGCGTCCTTCGGCGCCGCGGCGCTGGTCGGCGCAGTTGCGGCCTTGGGAGCCGCTGCTGGAGCCTGCGCGCGAGTCGTTGCGACAAACCCGAGTGTGACAGCGAGGGTTGTGGCAACGAGGCCAGAAACCCGGATCCTCATGAGTGCGCTCCTTTGGTCTCCGCAAATCCTACAACTACGGGGCAGTACTTTAAACTCCCAACGCCCAAGCTCCAACTCCCAAGCTCCAACTACCAACTCCCAAAACGGGTTACGCCGCGCTTGGGAATTGGGAGTTGGAAATTGGGAGTTCACATCAATGCGTTCCAGAAAGCGTGCTGTTTCCCACAATCGCGTGCATGACGGCGTTCTCGAAATCGAGCCGGACCTGCTGATCGGGTGTCTGGGTCATCAGGATCCCGACGATTCGCTCGTGCGGATCGACGAAGAAATGGGTTCCGAACGCGCCGCTCCAGCCGAACGTTCCCGCGGACATGAATGAACTGCGCGCCACAGGATCATTTACGACGCGCACGCTCAACCCGTAACCTTCGCCCTTCGACCGGCCCGGCAGTGCGTCTGGCACTGCCACAGAGGTCATCACCTCGACCGTCTTCGAGCCGAGCAGCCGCTTGCCGTTCAGTTCCCCGCCGTTGAGGAGCATCTGCGCGAACTGCAGGTAGTCCTCAGCCGTGCTCATCAACCCGCCGCCACCCGAGAAGTACGCGCCGTTCATGAAGCCGGGGTTGTTCTGCTTCTCGAGCCCCTTCTCACCACGGCGATAGAGCGTCGCCATTCGAGGGTTGCCTTCCGCTGGATAGAAGAAGGTGTCCTTCATCCCGAGCGGATCGAAGATGCGTTGTTTCGCAAACTTGTCGAATGGCATCCCGGACGTGATCTCGACGATTCGCGCGAGCGTGTCGAAGCCGGCCTGCGCGCTGTACGCCCAGCGCGTCCCGGGCTGGAAGTCGAGCGGCACGCCGCCGAGACGCGGCAGGTAATCCGCCAACGTCTCGTTGCCTTTCAGGGCGACACGCTGTGCTTCGCGATTGCTGATGCCACCGCTGACGAGGCCCGAGGTGTGCGTCAGCAGATCGCGAACGGTGATTTCTCGCTCGGCGGGCACGGTATAGAAGCGCGCGGGCGCGTTGGCAGGCGGCGGACCCGCGGGCGTCGTCGTGACCGCGACTTGGAGTCCCTTCATCTCCGGAATGAACTTGGACACAGGATCGGTCAGCCGAACCTTGCCTTCTTCGATCATCATCATGATCGAGACGCCGACGACCGGCTTGGTCATCGACATGATGCGGAAGATCGCGTCCTTCTGCATCGGCTTGCGCGCCTCGATGTCCATCAGGCCCTGCGCCTCGAGATGGGCGATGCGCCCCTGCCGGGCCACGAGTGTGACTGCACCCGAAAACGTGCCGGCGTCGATGTGGCGCTGAATCAGGTCGTTGATTCGATGGAGGCGTTCGGCAGAGAGACCGACTTCCTCCGGCCGCGCCGTCGGCGTGGCTGCCGTGAGAGGCCACGCGAGCGCGGCGCCGAGGATCAGAACGACCGCAACGAATCTGGCGGCAGTATGACGGGCAGTATGCATATCAGTTTCCTCGCGAGGGGATGATACGGGAAATCGACCAATGCGGTACGACGGGGCGAGGGTGCGAAGGTGCGAGGGTGCGACGAGTCCGTCGCCCCTTCGGACCGTGTGAATGCAGCTTTGCGTGTGAATGCAGCTTAGTCGAGCACCTCGGCGTTGAGCTCGATGACGTTCCCGTCGGGATCAGTCACGTACAGCTGCGCCCATGGCGTGAAATTGCGCGGTTTCTCGAGGACATCAACGCCGTGCGCGCGCAGGTGCTCGAGCGTCTTCCGATAGCTGCGCACGCGCAGTGCGAGATGGCCGTCGCGATCGTCGATGTCGTTCGTGCCGCGCAACGTGCGCGTCGGCGGATGCTCGATCAAATGGAGCTGCCGCCCTTCTGAGAACTCGTACCACGCGCCGCCGAATGGGAATGGTGGACGCGCCACTTCCTTCATACCCAGCACGACGCCATAGAAGTGCTTCGCGCGATCCACGTCCGTGACGCAGACGGCGACATGATGCAACGCTTCGATCTCAATCATTGTTCCCTACCTTACGGCGCGTCGCAGCGAGCTCGCTGATACGAGAAGTCGACACGGCGTGACTTTCCACTTACCTGACCTTCTATCCACGCCTGAAGACTGTCAGCACCGTCGCGACGATACCCTACGCGCTGCGGGAAATCATGCTGTGGGTTCTCGAAAACGACGCTGCCGTCGGACGCCGTCGTCGCCGTGAATGTCGCCGACGGCTGTCCGGATGGATGTGCCTCGTACGCGAGACGCCCTTCCTGTTCCTTGATCAGCACGAGCTCGTATTCCACGAGCGTGCTTCCACGAACCGTGCGACCCATCCCGAGCATCGTCCCGCCGCGCGGCGCCATCCACTGTTCTTCGATCGTCGTCTCGCCACGTATGGAGCGCCAGCAACCCTGTAACCACGCGACTCGATCCACCGTCGCCTGCTGGGCAAAACCCACATCTGCCACGCAGAGAAACGACGCGAGCATGACGATCTTCGTCGAGTCCATTCAGCCCTATCAAGAAGTCATAGTATTAGATTCACATGAGCACGGACAGCACGTCGCGCCGGGATCTTCTGAAAGCGGGCATCGCGGCCGCGAGCGGCATCGCCATATCTCCGGAGGACGCCGTCCGTGCCCAAACCGGCAGCGCTGCGGTGACGAGGCAGCGATTCCGCGCATGGGTCTCGCGTGGCACAGGGACGAACCGCACCACGCTGCGCGAGCTCACACTACGACCGATCAGCGGCCGTCAGGTCGTCGTGCGCACCGAGGCGACCAATCTCTGCTACTCGAACGTCGGCGCGGTACTCGGTATTCAGCCAGCCATCGCACCGCCATCTCCTCCACCAACTCCCGCGGCCCCTGCGAATGCTCCGCGCCCTGCCGCGCCCGCAGCAACCGGTTTCGGGCGATTGAATCAGATGGCATTGATACAAGGACACGGCGGTGTCGGCATCGTCGAAGCCATCGGTCCCGACGTCCGTCGCGTGCAGGTGGGCGATCGTGTCTGCGTATCCGGCACACCGCAATGCGGCTCCTGTTATCAGTGCCTGCGTGGCCGCGCGGACATGTGTCAGTTCCTCGGTCGCCAGGGTCCGGACGATCTCGTGCCCATCGCGGACATGAGCGATGGCACACCGGTGTACGCGAACTCGCACATCGGCGGTCTCGCCGAAAAGATGGTGACGTTCGAAGAGTGGGTCGTGCCGATCTTCACGAAGGCGGCAGCTGCAGACCTCGGCATGGTCTGCAGTTGCGTGAGCGTTGCAGGTCTCGGCGCGACAACCTCGCAGAACGTTGCGCTCGTAGAGCCTGGTTCAATCGTCGCGGTCGTTGGATGCGGCCCGCTGGGACTGAGCGCTGTGCAGGGCGCACGCATCTCGGGCGCATCGACGATCATCGCGATCGATCCCATTCGGGCGCGTCGCGACGTCGCGATGAAAATCGGCGCGACCCACGTACTCGACCCCAACACGGAGGGCACGCGACTCGTCGACAAAGTACGTGAACTCTCGAGCGGTCCAAACAACCGGCTGTGGGCAGGTGGACGCGATGCCGGTGGCCTGCTTGGGGGCGCGGGCGCGGACTTTGTGATCGAAGCCGTCGGCGCCGACGCCGTCGCGCCGACGCTTGAAGCAGGCCCCGATCCCACGGGCATCCTGCCGTTGCGCCAGGCCTACGAGATGACAGCGCCCGGCGGACACATCGTCACCACCAGCCTTCCACGTGGAACACTGTCGTTGCCCGCGGTGCTTTTCACGATCGGTGGACGAACGCATCATGCCGGACAGGCCGGCGGCTGCAATCCAATGCGCGACATTCCACGCTTCGTCGAGCTGCTCGACAAGGGACAGTTCAACGCCAAAGCACTCGCGACCTCGGTCGTGCCAATTGACAAGATGCTCGATGCCTATCAGGAGGTCGCGTATCGGACGACCGTCACAGCAATCATGACTGCCTGACGTGATAGCACGGCGTAATCTACTTTCGATCCGCCTTTACTGGCTTGGCCTTGGGTAGGTCATGTTCGACGAACTCGGTTCCTCGGTGCGTGATCACCAGCCGGCCGTCCCTCGGTCAGGTCTATCCACCCCTGTTTGTTCTTAGTATCGATGAGGCTTTGTTTAAAGAACTCGGGGTGTACAACGGCCGATGCCTTTGTAGCAGGTCCAAGCCTTCGACCGCTGCTGCCAACCGAAGATCTCGAACAATCGCAGGCAGCTGACAGGCTTCGGGAAAGTTACCGCAGCGTTCGGGCTGGTTCTTGCTTCACGCCGTCATGAGGTGATCGAGTTATGTCTCCAACGACGAGAACGTCTGTCTCTACTCTGCTCCTGACACTGGTGATCTTCATCGCTGGTGCAACACCGGCCCGCGCCGAGGGCTTCATCAGCCCGTTCATCGGCTACAACTTTGGCGGTGACACGGGCTGCCCATCGATCTCGAACTGCGAGGACAAACACCTCAACTGGGGCATCGGCGTGGGTTCGGTCGGAGGCTTGTTCGGCGTCGAAGCCGAATTCGCGTTCATTCCGAGTTTCTTCGGAGAGACGACCGGCTCGGACAACAGCCTCTTCACCTTCATGGGCAATTTCCTGCTCGCTCCGAAGTTCGGCCCCGTTCAACCCTATGGCACCCTCGGCTTCGGTCTCATCAAGACGCACATTGATCTGACGCTGAGCGGCTTGATCGACAACGACCAGAACGACTTCGGCTGGAACACCGGGGGCGGTCTCATGATCCACTTCGGCGACCACTTCGGCGTCCGCGGCGACGTTCGATACTTTCATGCGTTTTCGGCGCTGGAGCTGCTCGGACTCAACCGCGACGAGACCAAACTCGACTATGGCAGGTTCAGCGGAGCGCTCCTGGTGAAGTTCTAGGCTACGACCGCGGTAACTCTTACACCACCTGTACAGGTCGTTTCGCGCGTTGCCTCAGTTGCGGTAGTGTGGGGCTCACAGGCCTTCGGGTCCATGAGCCCCCAGCCACCCGCAATTTCAGGCACGGAGACGTTGCTCATCGTTGAGAATGAAGCAGCGATCCGTAATCTTCTGCAGATGGCCCTGCGGAAAAACGGCTACACGGTGCTGGCGGCTGAATCGGGACGCGAGGCACTCGATCTCGTCAGCACGCATTCCGGCCCGATTCATCTCCTGATCACAGACGTCATGATGCCGGACATCGACGGCCCGGAACTGGTCAGGAGACTCTCCGCGATTCGACCCGAGACGCGGACGTTGTTCATGTCCGGTTACATGGACGATGCGCTCGGTGAGCAGGGAGTGTTGCCCTCCAGCGTCAACTTCATTCAGAAACCGTTTTCGCCCAGTACGATCGCGCAGAAGGTGCGCGACATCCTGGACGGCACTTCTTCGTGATTCCCTCCGGAGCCGATTGATGAGACGAGTCGCGGTGGTGTGTGTTGTGGTGTTGGTGCTGTGGGCAGCGCGATATCCGGTTGCACAGGAATCGGCATCGACAGCGGTCGACCTCGTGAGCACGTGGACGCTCATTTCCGTGGAGCGAGGCGTCGCTGGCGAAAAGCCCGAGCGCATTCCGAACCCTCGCGGCCTGCTGATCTTCGATTCGGTGGGGCACGCATTCGAATTCTTCACGACGGCGAGTCGGCAGGCACCGGAAACACTGCAGGTCGATCCACTCGCGATGTTCAACGCGTACGGCGGCTTCTGGGGCGGCTATCGCGTGGACGCTGCTCAGAAGCGCATCACGTTCAAGGCGCAGGGCGCGATCAGCATCGCCATGCAAGGGCGTGAGTTCTCTCGATCCTTCGAGCAGGACGGCAATCGTTTGACGATGACCTCGATCGACGAACTGCATGCGCAGGGCGGCACGCGCTGGACGTGGCAGCGGGTGCCGACGATCGATCATCTGTCACCGTTCTATCGCCAGACTGTCGGCTTCTGGGAACACGTCGTCGAACGCCGTGTGAACGTTTCGACTGGCGCGGTCGTGTCGGAGAACAAGCGCGCGCCGAGCGTCATCGTCTACACGCCTGGCGGCTTCGTCGGCGTGCACTTTCCCGACGTTGAACCGAAAGCCGTTCGCCACAGACAACCCGACGTCTGACGAAGCACGTGCGGCGCTACAGGGGTATCTGGGTTACTACGGTGCGCTCACGGTGTACCCCGGTGAGGTCTTTCATAACATCCTCGGAGGCGTGAGCCCCGGCGCGGGAACCATCCTGCGGCGCTACGCCGACATCAAGGACAACGAGCTCACGGTACGACTGACGCCCACCGCGAATCAGCAGGTACAGACACAGACGATCGTGGTCCTTCGGCGTCTGAGTGGCGCGGACGAGATGCTGCCCAAGAAGTAAGTTCTACCTGTAGTACTCGGGGGCCTTCTTCAGCGCGGCATGCGCGGTGAAGTCGTGCTGGATCCACAGCCGCGCCTTCGTCTTCGTGAGGAACGTCTCGACCGCGGCGCGCGAGACGCGCGTCTGCTCCTGGTCGAACTCGAACGTCGGAAACTTCCCCATCGTTCGTTCGGCCGGGTAGTGATACAGGTCGCCTGACAGCACGACGGGACCGGTCTCCGGCAGGTTCACGTAGAGCACTTGATGGCCGGGCGTGTGCCCCGGCGCAGCTTTCAGAATCACCGTCCCGTCACCGAAGACGTCATGCTCGTCGGCCGTGACGATGGTCGTCTTGCTGTTCTTGAGAGCGGCGTAGGTTTGAGGCCGGCTCGTCCCAGTCGCCTTGTCCGAGAACATCGCATCCCGTTCGATCTGACGGACAAGCCATGTCGCCCCCGGAAACAGGCTGGCGTTCGCGGTGTGATCCCAGTGGTAGTGCGACAACGCGAGGTGAGTCACTTCTGCGGGCTTGTGTCCGGCCGCCAGCAGTTGCGCGGCGAGCGGACGCGTGATCGTGACGAAGCGCTCTTGTCCGTCCGCCAGAACGAGGCGCTGACGGATGGGGCTGCCGGTCGGCGTCCACTCGCTGTCGGGGACGGCTTCGGTATCCCACATCAGCAGGCCCTTCGGATGAACGATCAGGTACGCCGCAACTGAAAGCTGGGTGACCTTGACGTCCTCTTTCGTCAACTGGTAGCGCGCCGGATCGGACTCGAGCGTACCGCCGTCGAACACATACAACCTGATCGGGACGGGGGCCGGACGTGATTGCGCCTCGAGCGAACGATCGGTCACGTGAACAGTCAGCGCGATGGTCAGCGCGGCAACCAGCGTGGCGAGTGTCGTCCTGAATCGCATTGCTCTCACCTCTCTTCAACGCGGGTTGGAACGTGCAGGGCACCCTCGAGATCCTCGGCCGAATAGTGCGCGCCACCGAGTGACGCGCCGAGGAAGTCCGCTTCGACGAACCGGGCACCTGAGAGAATTGCACCGTCGAGATTGGCGCAGATCAGATCGGCCTCAGTGAGATCCGCACCGGTCAGATCCGCGCCTCGCAGATCGGCGTTCATGAGATTGGTCGCGTGCAGTGACGCGCCTCGCAGACTGACCCGTGCAAAATCGATCCCCGTCAGGATCATGCCGTTGAGATCGGCATGATCCAGGGTGATGACGAGATCCGGGTGCTCGCGGCGCCAGGCATTCCACGCCGCGGACCCGAACGTGAGTCGCTTCAGCCACTCGCTCACGAGGCGTGCGGCTTCAGGCAGGCACGGGTGCGTCCATGCCGGCCCACAGGTTCATGGTGCTCAACTCCTCGCGTCCACACGCCTTGAGGTTCATGAACAACTGCGTGCGATATGCCGCGCATCCACAGAGCACGAGATTGACGATGAACGCCCCGCGCGTCGTCTTGTTGCCGAACATCTCGATCTCGGTGCGGAAGTCGGCATCGGACATGTCACCGATCAGGCTCGCATAGAGATCGCCGTGCGCAGCGATGGCGGCCAGGGTCTGATCGAAGCCGCGTGTCGCCGCCGCCTTTTCCTCGACGGTCCACACTGCCGGATCGAAGGCGCCGGCCTTGGCAAACCTCACCAGCATCGGTCCCATCAGGCTCAGATAGCGCAGCAGCTCCATAGGGGTGCGCTGCTTCGGCGTGGGACGGTAATCGAGCATGCTGGGATCGAGCTTGCTCGCCAGATGGACCAGGATGCGTACTTCGTTCTTCAGAGAACCAATCAACTCGGATTTGGTCAGTACCATGAGACTCCTCGCTTAAAACAGAAGCCGGCAGGATATCACCGTCCCCGCAGGGCGCACAGTCGACGCACGGCGCCGATATCGCGTAACGTGAGACGCACTGTTCGCGGTGCTCTACTCTAGGCTGATGCACGAGTCCGTTCCCGGCATCCCTTTCCCGCTGCCACTTACCGCCTATCCCTCTTCGCCGGGGGACGGTCTGCTCTCGATCCTGTGGTCACGGATCGAGGCAGATCCCTTTAACGCGGTCGCGACGGTCATCTTCCTCCTCGCCGTTATTCATACGTTCTTCGCGGCGCGTTTCATCGAGGCCGCTCATCGCGTTCAGCATCGGCGTGATGAGCAGCAGAAAGCGGCGGGCCTCGCACCGCGGCCGAGCATGGCAGCCGAGATCCTGCATTTTCATGGCGAGGTCGAAGTGGTGTTCGCGCTGTGGGGCGTGCCACTCGCGTTCGCTATCGCGATCTCGCGAGGCTGGACCACAGCCGCACACTATCTGAACGACACGGTCAACTACACCGAACCGATGTTCGTCGTGGTGATCATGGCGCTGGCCTCCACGAGGCCGATCATCGAGCTGGCGGAAGGCGGGCTGCGTCGGCTTGCGAATCTCGGCGGCGGGACGCCGGGCGCATGGTGGCTCGTCATCCTCACCATCGGGCCGCTTCTGGGCTCGTTCATCACGGAACCGGGAGCGATGACAATCGCTGCCTTGCTGCTGGCAAGACAGTTCTACGACCTGAAGCCGAGTCGCATGCTGAAGTACGGCACACTCGGTCTCCTCTTCGTGAACGTGTCGGTCGGTGGGACGCTCACGCACTTCGCCGCGCCACCGATCCTGATGGTCGCGCGACCCTGGGGATGGGATACCGCCTTCGTCCTCGGCCACTTCGGATGGCGCGCCACGCTGGCCATTGCCATTTCGACGCTCGGGTACTACCTCCTGTTTCGCCGGGAATTCAAAGCACTCGCTTCGCGCCAGTCGGTGCCAGATGTGATTCCGCCCGCTCCGGACGCGGCCGCCTTTGGCCAGCAGCCACTGCCGATTCCCTGGGGGGTCACAGCGGTTTACGTGCTCTTCATGGTCTGGACGGTCGTCAATGCGCACTATCCGGTGCTGTTCCTGACGGGATTCCTTTTCTTCCTTGGCTTCGATCGCGCGTCGGCGGCGTACTCGACATTATCCGACTTCAAAACGCCGCTGCTCGTCGGATTCTTTCTCGCCGGTCTCGTCGTTCACGGTGGGCTGCAGGCGTGGTGGATCGCTCCGGTGATCTCCAGCCTTACCGAGACACCGCTGTTCATCGGCGCCACGATTCTCACCGCGTTCAACGACAACGCCCTGATCACCTACTTGTCCACACTGGTACCGAATCTCCACGACGGCCTCAAGATGGCCGTGGTGGAGGGTGCCGTCACCGGCGGCGGGCTGACTGTCATCGCAAACGCACCAAATCCTGCCGGCCAGGCACTTCTCGGCCGGTTCTTCGATCACGCGGTGCATCCGCTCTATCTGTTCCTGGGAGCGGCGGTGCCCACTCTGGTCGCCGCCGCCATGTTTCGCTTCCTTTAGTGCTGTTTCCGCACATGAAAAAGGCGGGGCCCGGATCCCGGATCCCGGGCCCCGGGATCTAGAACAGTCCTACC
This sequence comes from uncultured Acidobacteriota bacterium, assembly GCA_963818645.1. Classification (GTDB taxonomy): domain Bacteria; phylum Acidobacteriota; class Vicinamibacteria; order Vicinamibacterales; family UBA2999; genus Gp6-AA40. Next base: position 205,057 of record CAWFTF010000016.1, read on the forward strand.
GTCCTGCCCTCGCCATCGATGTCGATGTTCATGAACGCCGGTGTCTTGCCGAGACCCGGCATCCGCTGCATCTCGCCACACAGCGCGACGACGAACTCGGCGCCAGCGCTGGGCACCAGGCCGCGCACGGGCAGGATGAAACCGGTGGGCCGGTTGCGGAGCGAGGGATCGTGCGACAGCGACAGGTGTGTCTTGGCCATGCACACCGGCGCGTGGCCGAGTCCGAGCTTCTCGATCTTCTCGAGGTCCTTCCGCGCCTGCGACTCGAGGTCGATCCCGGCGGCACCGTAGATCTTGGTCGCGATGGCTTCGATCTGCTGCACGACCGGCGTGCCGTTCGGTGTCAGGAACGAGAACGTGTTCGGCTTGTCGCATGCCGTCGTCACGGCGTTGGCAAGCTCCGTCGCGCCCGCGCCACCTTCCGAGAACCCGGAGTGCACGACCACTGTTTCCGCGCCCGCCTTGAGCGCGAGCTCGCGCACCAGGGCCAGTTCGCGAGCGGTGTCGGTCGGGAAGCTGTTGATCGCGACGACGCATGGCAGCCCGTACTGCCGGACGATGTTCACGTGCGCGGCCAGGTTGTCGGCCCCCTTCGCCAGCGCGTCGAGATCTTCGTTCCCCAGCACGTTGAACGGCTTTCCACCATGCGACTTGGTCGCACGCACCGTCGTCACGAGCACGGCGGCGCTCGGCGCGAACCCGCCGACACGACAGACGATGTCGCAGAATTTCTGGAAGCCGAGGTCGCTCGCAAATCCTGCTTCGGTCACGACGTAGTCGGCCGACTTCAACGCGATGCGGTCTGCCACGATGGAGTTCGCGGCGTGCGCGATGTTGCCGAAGGGTCCGGCGTGCACGAGCGCCGGCTGGCCCTCGAGCGTCTGCACGATGTTCGGCTTGATCGCGTCCTTCATGACCACGGTCATGGCGCCCGCGACCTTGAGCATCTCCGCCGTGACCGGCTCACCCTCAATGGTGGACGCGACGACGATGCGCCCGAGCCGACGGCGAAGGTCGGAGAGGCTGCTCGACAGCGCGAACACGGCCATGACCTCTGACGCCGCAGTGATGATGAACTGATTCTCCCGGGGCACGCCGTGGGTCTTGCCACCCAGCCCGACGACCGTGTAGCGCAGCTCGCGATCGTTCATGTCGAGCGTGCGCGGCCAGATCACCGAGGACGGGTCAATGCGCAGCGGGTTGCCGTTGAAGATCGAGGCGTCGAGCGCGGCCGCCAGCAGATTGTGCGCAGCGGTCACGGAGTGGAAGTCGCCGTTGAAATGGAGGTTGATGTCCTCCATCGGCCCAATCTGCGAGTAGCCGCCGCCGGTGCCGCCGCCCTTCACGCCGAACACGGGCCCCATCGACGGCTCACGCAGGCACAGCATCACCTTCTTGCCGATCTTGCCGAGCCCCATCGTGAGCGCGACGCTGGTCGTCGTCTTCCCCTCGCCGGCCTTGGTCGGCGTGATCGCGGTGACGATCACGAGCTTCGCGTCTGGCTTTTTGGAGAGCCGATCGAGGATCGAGAGGCGGACCTTTCCGCGGTACAGACCGGACTGTTCGAGCTCGTCGGGCTGAATGCCGGCCGCCGCGGCGATCTCGGCGATGGGACGCAACTGGGCTTCGTGGGCAATTTCGAGTGCTGATTTCATTTCTCTACTGATCCTCGTAATGCAAAATTCAAAATGCGAAATGCAAACAGTCCCCGGCCGCGCGCGCGCACGTCATATGCCCTTTTGAATTTTGAATTTTGAATTTTGAATTACCGGCTGCGATCTAACCCGCCTGCCTCATTTCCCCACTTGCCTTGGCACCCTCTGCGGACCCACTGGGCTTCTTACCCGGCGCAGGACCCGCCTTGGCCGCCCGTGCAGCTGCGGCCTGATCTGCCGCCGACGGTCCGGCGGTCTTGAGCACTTCGTCCTCTTCGATCGCGACAGTGCGCCCGGGACCGGCGCCGCCCTTCCAGAGATCCTTGGGTCGTCCAGGACGGCTATCGCGGCCGAGATAGAAGTTGAGCCACGACGCGGTGCCCGTGAGCGTGCGATCGGGCGGCGGTATGAACACCTTCAACTGGTCGATCGTGTTGGAGGCTTCGGCGCGCGCCATCACGCTCACCCAGATGCACTGCTGATCGATCACTTCGCAGGCGCCATGGAATGTGCCGCCGCACGGCCCGTTGCGCATCTGCTTGGGACACGTCTGCGGACAGACGTACTCCATGGAACCGAGCACGCAGTTGCCGCAGTTCTGGCAGCCGAAGACCTCTTTCTTCCCGTAGTACTCAAATCGCTCGAACCAGTGACTGAGACGGGGATGCCGATCCAGCCAGCGGAAGGCGCCCTGGAAGACGCGGCGCATCGGCGAATCCTTGACGTTCTTCGACCAGGGCACAAATGGCAGCGCCTTCGCGGCTGCGTCCATGACCGTAGGAAGGAACTCGCGCGTCGGCTTCGGCTGCGGGTCACGCTTGTACAGGTAGAAGCCGTCCTTCTTGCCGAACTGCAACTCGTCGTAGAGCTCTTCCCATTTGGGTGCGAGCTCCTCGGCGCGGCGGATGATCCACGAGATGTGACGCGCGTCGTGCGTGCCTCCGAGGTACGCACCGGCGTAGCCGACACCCTTGAGAATCGCGACGCTCCGCGCTGCGCGCTCGAGACGGCCCTGCAGTCCTCCATCGGGTGCTTCGGACTCCTTGCGCAGCATCGCGACGAGCTCGTCGGACGCCCAGCATCCCGGCGGATTGCCAGTGTTCATGCGCTCTGCGGCACGCCGGCTCAGGACGTATACATTGCCGAGCACAGGCGTCTTGATCCCGCGCTCGTCAAGGTACTTCTTCAACTCGACGAACTTGGCGGCGTCCCAGCCGACCTGCGTGATCGCCATGTCGGCGCCGGCTGCAATCTTCTTCTCGAGCTTCAGATACTGGTAGAGCAGATCTTCCCGCTGATATTTGAACGGCGAAACCGCGCACGAGATGAAGAACGGCGTCCCGGTGCGCGCCCGTACGTCGGCGATGTGACTGGCCAGCTGCACCGAGTCGATGTCGAAGACGGCGGTCTTCTGCGCGGCCTTCGGCCAGTCACCGCTGATCGAGAAGATGTTGTGCATCTCGAGCGCCTGCAGCGCAACGAGCGTCTTTTCGATCGTCTGCCGATCCTGGCCGACGCACGTGAGGTGCACATTCGGCACGAGCCCGCGGGCGCGCACTGCCGTACCGACGCGAATCGAATCCTGACCGAGCTGACCGCCGGCGTAGCTCGTGATGCTGCCCGCGGCGATCTCGGGAATCATCGCGAGCTTCGAGGCGATCTCGAGTACCTGCGCTTCGCGCTTGAGGCCGGAGGCCACCAGTTCCGTCATGTAGAGGAACTGTCCCGACTTCACGCGCTCGGCCAGGCTCTTCATCTGCCTAGTTCCTTCCGGACCGCCTTCGTCCCTTCGACCATCGCGCACAGCTTGCCGAACGCGACATCGCGATGCAGGCGCACGAGCCCGCAGTCCGGTGTAATCACGAGCCGATCGGCCGGGATGACCTCGAGCGCGCGCCGGATGCGATCGGCCACGAACGACGCCGACTCGACTTCGTTCGTCTTGACGTCGATGACGCCGATGCCCACCGAGAACGGCACGTTGAACTCTTTGAAGAGCTGCAGGTCGTCTTCACCGCGGCGCGCGAACTCCATCGACACGGTGTTGATCTTCGCTTCGAGAATGGCCGGGAAGAGAAACTTGTAGCTCCCCTCGAACGAGGGCTTGCCGTAGCGGTTGCCGTAGCAGACGTGGAGCGTGATGTTGGCGTTCACGCCCTCCACCATCGCGTTGATGGCCTTGAGCGCCCAAGGCAAGTCCTCGGGAAAGCCCGAGTAGTACGGCTCGTCGATCTGGAGATTGGTCGCCCCGGCCCGCACCAGTTCCTTCAACTCGAGGTTCATCACTCGGCCGAGATCGAGCGCGAACGCTTCTTCGGTGTCGTAGAACTTGTTCTGAATGCGCTTGACCAGCGTGTGCGGGCCCGAGATCGAGATCTTCGACTTGTGTTCACTGAAGCGCCCGAGGAAGCGTGCCTCCTCGGACAGACCGAGCGTGCCGGTTGCCAGCTTCGAGCGGACGATGCTGTCGTAGAAGTCGTAGTAGAAGCGCTTCGACCCGAGATCGACCTGCACACCGGGCATCCGCTCGGTGAAGTAGTCGATCATGTTGTCGCGCTGCGCTTCGCCGTCGGACACGATGTCGATGCCGGCGGTTTCCTGATCCTTGATCGCAGCTTTCCGCACCGCGTCGTGCATCTCGTCGAGATCCCTTTTGCTCAGACGACGCGAGAGGTATTCGTTCTTCGCGCGTTCGAGCCATTCGGGCATCGAGTAGCTGCCGATGACTGTGGTCGGGAGGATTGGCTGTGGCGGCGTCATTGGGTGTCTCTGTCTCTATTATCCTGTCAACCTCCAACTCCCAAGAACCAACTCCCAAGGCATCCGGGCCGATTGGGAGTTGGGAGTTGGAAGTTGGGAGTTGACGTTAGTCACGTTGAGTGGTGTAGAGAATGCTGGTTTTGGTGCCGGGCCGATACGGGAACGGCGCGAAGTGCACGTCATACCCGGCTCGCGCGCCGACGGCGCGTAAGAGCGCACCGTTCACCCAGGTCACGAGCGAGCCATCCAGCTTTCCGGGTCCCTTGAACCCTTTGCGATAGTCGTCCATCTCGCTGACGAAGATGTCCTGCACCTGCAGGAATCCGCGCGGGTGCAGCAGCGGCAGCGTGTTGGCGAAGCTCTCGCCCGCGCCGCGCGAAATGTGAAACCGCACATCGTCAGGTGCTTCGGCGAGAAGGTCTTCGAGGTGCGAGCGGCTGAGACCGGGAGGCACGTGATCCTCCTCGCGATCGTCGAGGGCACGCAGCCGCTCTTCGAGCTTGAAGGTGTCCCACACTCGCCGCCAGAACTCGACGCCCTTCTCTCCTTCGAAGACGGCGTACGGTCCGCCGTCGAGGAGCTTTTTCACCATCCCCGGCAGATCGGCGCGCGACACGCCGAAGTCCGCGGTCAGTTGATCGACCAGCGGCCCATTCAGATACGCCCGCACCTCAACGAGGTACAACTTGCCGTCGCGTCGAACGAGATCATCGAACGGCAGGTTGTCGTACACGTTGGTGAGGTGCACGTACATGATCTTGAAACGATGCGCCGTCAGTGCCTTGTACGGATTGAGCGCATCGAGCGGAACGCCGCTGACGTGGTTGCCGTGATGCGCCACGGCCGCGACCGCGCGCTCCAGGCTGGTCGGCGAGTAGTCGCCGAGGATGAAGTGCAGGCGCGAATAGAAGTTCGTGCCGCACTGCTCGTCGAGCGCCTTGAAGCGATCGAGCCATGCCGCGGCCCGCGCGCCTGAGCCAACGCCAATCTCGAGCCCGAAGATCTCGGCCGGCAACTGACCGCGCGTCTCGAGGTCGCGCAGCAGCGTCCAGAAGTCGGCCACCGAGTCGGAGACCGCCTGCGGATGATTGGCATCCGATGAGCCACCGGGCAGCGCGGCTTCGAAACCCTTGCCCGACGCGTTCTCCCAGTCGCCGAGATAGCGCCAGAAGAGCCGGTTGAAGCTCCAGATCAGACAGTCGCGATACGGGCGGAACTCATCGAGATACAGATGGTTGTCAACGTTCGACTCAGGGCCGGCATCGAGGCTCTTCACCGCTCGCGCGAGAGCGACTGGGAGCCCCGACCGCGTCGGCCTGACGAAGATCGATGGCGATCTCAGCCAGCGGAAGGGTCTGTCCCTGCGCGCTGGTCGTGCGCCGCACCATCACCGGGTCGCGAAAGTTGGTCTTGTACTGAATCCAGTCGAGGTGAATCCGCAGGGACGGGGCCATCCGGGCATCGAGGACGCCGTCTTCGACGAGCGACATCAGCGACCCTGTGACCAATCCGGCCATCTCGCTCTGCGGCGAACGCTGGCCATTCCTGGGCTTCTTGCTCTGAGAAATGTGATTGATATGGACGATCACCGCAACGGCCGTTCCTATGTCGTTCAGTCAGGAATTGGCGTCAATTCCTGACGCCAGACAGCCTCACAGTCTATTGCATGCTGAGTCGGAAGTCATCCGCTGTGCGAAAAGGTTTGCGCATAGCGGTATCCGAGCATGGTCGCGCAGGACTCGAGATTCAGCCCTCGTGCGCGACATCGAGCAGCACAGCCCGGATCCGAATCCCGAATCCCGAGCCCCGCATCCCGAGCCCCAGCCCGACCCCGAGTCCCGAGCTATCATCGCCCATGCGCCGAGCGCTCCTGGGCCTGCTCGTAGCAGCCGCCGCTGCACCCTGGGTGTTCGCGCAGTCCTCTCGCCCTACCGTTCTCTCTCGCCTGATCTGGTTCGATCGCAGCGGCCAGCGACTTGGAGCCGTCGGACCGATTGCCGACCACGGCAACATCGAGCTCTCGCCGGATGGCACTCGCGTGGCGGTCGCCGTCACCGACGGTGCACGCGCCAGCCGTGACATCTGGATGTACAACATCGGTTCCGGTGAACGAACGCAGTTCACCTCTGATCCATCCGACGAGAACTGGTTGATTTGGTCGCCGGACGGTGCGCGCGTGCTGCTCAATTCGTTCGCGCGCGACCACCTGACGCTGTTCGAAGCGCCTTCGTCCGGCGCGAGCGAGCGCACTCGAGTGCTCGAGAGCGACGAAGGCAAGTGGCCGGTGAGCTGGTCACCCGATGGTCGCTTCGTGCTGTACGTCACGAACAACGACCGCACGAGCAATGACATCTGGGTACTGCTCCGCGATGGCAGCGGCGCACCGTACCCGTACCTTCACACCGCAGCGTCGGAGAACTGGGCCGCGTTCTCGCCGGATGGCAAGTGGGTCGTCTTCAGCGCGGCTGATTCCAATTCCGGTCAGCCTGAAGTGTTCGTCGCACCATTTCCCGCACCGACGCGACGGTTCCGGATCTCCGCAGACGGTGGTGCGCAGGCGCGCTGGCGGCGAGATGGAAAAGAGATCTTTTACGTCGCGCCGAATCGCATGCTGATGTCAGCGCAGATCGAAACAGATGCGAGCGGCGTGACGGTGAAGGGATACGAACCGCTCTTCGAACTGCAGCATCCTTACGGCGCGTATCACGCGTTCGATTTGACGCCTGACGGACAGCGCTTCCTGGTCAATACGCTCGTCGTCAATCGCGGCCGCGGCGTCATCGCCTCATTGCGCTGAACTTCGGAAGGAAGCGGCCCGTCCGCTGCCGATAGCGCGCGTACTCCTCAGCGAGCGTGCTGCGCGCGAACTTGCGCTCTTCGTGCCGCGCTGCCACCTCGAAGTAGATCACCAGCCCGCCCAATACGAGCAGCCTGAACAGGCTCGGCACCATCACAAGCGTCGACGCCATCGTCAGGAGATAGCTTGTGTAGAACGGGTTCCGCACGTACGCATACGGACCAGAGGTGCAGAGGAAGGCTGGTGTGTCCGACGAGAAGATCCACGAGAAGAACTGACCACGAACCGTGCGCCTGGCCCATTCGAACAGCACGAGCGCTGCGATCAGACCGGCACATCCGAGCGCGAACAGAAGGGGCTTCACCAGTTCGTCGCCCGCGTTGGCGACAAGCGCGATAAAGCCGACTGAGATCAGCCACGCACGCCCCGAGGTGGAGGCGCGCTCGCCTTTCACGGCCCTGAACGTGTATCCCGCGCCCAACACCTGCCACGCGTAGACCGCGATCGGCAGGAGCACGGCGCGACCGGCCGTCATCGTGATCTGCACGTCAGGAGGCGTCGACCTCGATACCTCCGGTGATGCCGACGACGAGATTGAACAGCGAGGTCATGATCAGCGTCCCGAGAAAACCCAGGAGGCCGTAAAAGATCGGCAGAACCACGATCGCGGCGACGCCAAACATACCCTGGAGAACGCTGTTCGTCCCGCCGGCGAAACCAAGCATCGAGATCAACGAGAGACACGCGCCGAAGACAAGTCCCAGGATCAGATACACCAGGCCGACAACCTTCGCGCACGACAGGGGCCCCAGTCGTCTGATGACCACGACGCACTCCTTTGTAGTGCCCGGCTTCAGCCGGACCTTCGTGTGCCGGTTTGGGATTGAGAGCGAGAAGTGGCCCGCATGCTAGCACGCTGGCGAACGAGACCTCCGTCAACTCCCAATTCCCAAATACCAATTCCCAAGCAGGCTTTTTGGAAGTCGGGAGTTGGAAGTTGGGAGTTTCTTCTACCGAGGATTGCCGAAGACCTGCACCCAGTACGGCCGGCCATCAGATCCGTTCGCGACGGCCGCGCCGATCTCAGTCAGTCCCGGATTGAGGATGTTCGCCCGATGACCCGATGATCCCATCCAGGAGCTCATGGCGGACGCGGGGCTTCCCTGTCCGTACGCCACGTTCTCCGCGTACGCCTGCCAGCGATAGCCGACGGCGGCGAGTCGATCCTGTGGCTCGGGATAGCGCGCACCCGGCAGCGAGTGAGCCATCTGTCCCATCGACGCCATCTGGTCCGCATGGAGTTGAGCGGCGCGCATCAGCGATTGGCTCATCGCGAGTGCCGGCAGGCCGGCCTGCCGGCGTTCCGCGTTGGTCAGCGACGCCAGTTCAGATGCGGCACTCGAGCTCGCTGGAGTCCCGGCTTCGACGCTCGAGGGTCCGGCGGGCGACGAACAGCCAGCCAGGACGAGCAGCCAGACGAGAAGAAGTCGGGGACCCCGGTCGGTCATCAATCTCGAGGGTGCAAGGCCGAGGCCGCGGGTCGAGCGTGCAGTTCCCGGTAAATTTCGAGCAAGTGCACCGGCTGCGTGTTACCGCTTGAACACACTTTCGTGAATAGCTTACGCTTGCCGCACTCGGCCACGGGCTCCGGGCGTCGATGACGGATCCCGTGGCCGGCGGCAGTATCTTTTTGGCGCGTTCCGCGCGCCTGGGAGCCGAACTGATGCGAGCGTTGAAGATTGCCCTGGCCGTATTCGTCGCCTGCCTGATTGGCAGCGCCCTCATATCCGCACAGGAAGGGCATCCACTGAAGGGATCGTGGCTCGGGACGTGGGGACCGGCCAAGACACACAGCAACGACATCGTCCTCGTCCTGAACTGGGACGGAAAGGCGATCACGGGGATCCTCAACCCGGGAACCGACGATGCGCCGATCAAGAACGCGACCCTGAATCCGGACGGATGGGTCGTGCACCTCGAAGCCGACGTGAAGGACAAGTCGGGCATGCTGAACTACGTCCTCGATGGCAAGATCGAAAACCTCTCGTTCCAGAACCGGACGATCGTCGGTACATGGAAGAACCAGCGCGAGAGCGGTCAGCTGAAGATCAGTCGGCAGTAGGCACAAGCCGTTGGCGATACAGAGGAGTCCCTTGATGAAGTCTGGCGTAACACTCGCCTTCGCGCTCGTCGCAGTGCTGCTGCTTGGAACCGTCGGTTCCGCGCATCACCCCATCTCCGCCAAGTTCGACGACAGCAAGCCGCAGACGTTGAGCGGCGTCGTGACGCTCGTCGACTGGAGAAATCCGCACGTCCACATCTACATCAACGTGCGCAACGACAACGACGCCGACAACTGGGCGATCGAGCTCGAGAGCCCGATCGATCTGCAGGCCAGTGGCTGGACGCGCGACTCGGTGAAACCGGGCGACGCGATCACGGTCGCAGGCATCACGGCGCGTAACGGCAGCCGTCAGCTGTGGGCCAACAAGATCACGATGACCGGCACCGGCAAAGAGGTGCTGCACGTCACGCCCGCAACGCCCCCTGCCCTGCTCGCCAATCGACCCACGCCGCGCTGGCCCGACAAGCAGCCGAGGCTCGGACCAAGCGCTGGTGGCACGCAGGGCTACTGGGGGTTCCCGACTGTCCACGGTGCTCGTCGAGAACAACGCGGCGATCCCGATGGACCAGTGGGGACTGCTGAAGAACGTGGCCGATGCCAAGCGCGTCGCACCGATGCAGCCATGGGCACAGGCGCTCTACGAGCTGCGCCAGCGCCGTTTCCTTCAGGACGATCCAACTTTTATCAACTGCAAGCCGCCCGGCGGACCCCGTCAGTTCCAGATCCCCTACGGTGTGCAGTTCGTGGAAGATCGAGACCGGCAGCGGATTTTCGTGCTGATTGGCGGAGGAAACAACAATTACCGCATCATTTACCTGGACGGCCGAGGTCATACGGGGCAGGTCGGCGGCGACGACGATAACCCGCTCTATTACGGCCGTGCGGTGGGAAAATGGGAGAGTGAGAGCCTGGTGGTGGATACCCGGGGGTTCAATGAGGACTTCTGGTTCACCAACGGCGGGCTGCCTCACACGGAGCAGTTGAAGCTGATTGAGAAGTTCACGCGCGAGAACTTCGACACGTTGAAGTACGAGGTTACGGTAGACGACCCGGGAGCGTATACGAGACCGTGGTCGAGCAGCTGGACGCTGCGTTGGGTCACTGGACAAGAGATGCCGCGGCACTTGTGTCAGGAGAACAGGCCCTGACACGATTTGGGAGGAACGAGATGAGAGCGTATTTACTCGGTGGTCTGGTCGCAGTCGCGATGATGATGACTGCGGGAACTGCGGTGGCCCACCATTCGTTTGCGGCCGAATTCGACGCAAACAAGCCCATTAAGCTGACCGGCAAAGTGACGAAGGTCGAGTGGACCAACCCACACGTGTGGTTCTACTTCAACGTGAAGGACGAGAAGACCGGTGAGGTCACCAACTGGGGTGCCGAGATGGGACCGCCGCATCTCCTGCAGCGCCGCGGCTGGCGTCGCGACACGTTGAAGATCGGCGAGGAAATCACGGTGAACGGATCGCTGGCCAAGAACGGCAGCAAGCGGCTGAACGCGAGACAGGTCGTGATGACGGCAACCGGCGCACGGCCCGGTGAGACACTCGACGCCGCATCGAGTCAGGGCGGCGCGAGCGCGAATCAGTAAGCAGCCACTTGGTGAAGGAGCGGATATGAGAGCGCACATCCTCGGTGGTTTGATTGCGTCCTGTGTACTCCTGGCCACGGGAACGGCCCTGGCACATCACTCGTTTGCCGCGGAGTTCGACGCGAACAAGCCGATCACGTTGAAGGGTCGCGTCACCAAGGTCGAGTGGACGAACCCCCACGTGTGGTTCTACATCAACGTGAAGGACGAGAAGACCGGTGAGGTCACCAACTGGGGCGCCGAGATGGGACCGCCGCACGGTCTGCAGCGCCGCGGATGGCGTCGCGAGACGTTGAAGATTGGCGAAGAGGTCACGGTCGTCGGCTCCCGCGCCAAGAACGGCAGCAACCGCATGAACGCGAGACAGGTCACCATGACATCCACCGGCGGACGGCCGGGTGAAACGCTCGACGCCGTGTCGAGTCAGGGTGGTGCCAATCCGTAGTTCGATGCGTCACGTGTAGAGCGGGGGCAGTTCGCCCCCGCGTCCCAGTCGGTCAGCGTCATTGCCTGAGGAAAAACCGATGCGCCATTGCCTTGCCCTGTGTGGAGCCGCCGCGTTGTTCCTGTCTCCAGTTCTCGGGGAATCGCTGCGCGGCCAGGAGCAGCAACCGCCTCCGCCGCGTCCCGGCGTGCAGGTCGGCGTTCCGGAAGGGCGTGGTGGCGCGCCGGCAAACCCGGCGGGCGGTGGACGCGGACGCGCAGCCGGACCCTCCCGCCGCGCCTGCACCGCGCAACGCTGATGGTCGCGCGATCTTCTGGACACCCGGTAAGAAGGGCGTGTGGCTGCCTGGCGGCGGTGGCGGCGCGACAGTGGAGTCCGCCGGTATTCCTTTCCAGCCGTGGGCCAAGGCGGTCTACGCCGACCGCCTCGAGAATCAGCTCGAACCGCACACGCGGTGCAAGCCGTCGGGTGGCGTTCGTCAGTTCCTGACGCCGTACGGTGTCGAGATGGTCGAGCTCCCCGAACTGCAGCGCGTCTTCATCTTCGACATCGGCGGTCCACACACCTATCGCACGATCTACATGGACGGCCGCTCGCATCCGGCAGACTTCACGCCCGCCTTCTACGGCCACTCGATCGGCTGGTGGGAAGGCGACACGCTCAAGCGTCGAGACCACGGGCTTCAACGAGGGCTTCTGGATCGATCGGCGCGGACTCCCGACGACCGAGAAGCTGCGGACGCTCGAGACGTTCACGCGCACGGACTCGTTGACGATCGCGTACGAATTGACGATTGATGATCCCGGCGCCTACACCGCACCGTGGACGACGAAAATGAACCTGCGCTGGGAAGACGGGACGGAACTGTTCGAATACGTCTGCCAGCAGGCCAACTACGCGCACAACCTGATGCTGGGCGCCTACGAGGCGGTCGACCGAACCACCGTCACGGTACCGTAACCACACGATGAGAAATCTCTGCTCGCTGCTCGCTGCATCGCTCTTGTTCCTTTCACCCGCGCTCGTCATTCCACTTCGAGGGCAGCAGCAGCCTGCGCAGCCGGCACCTCCGAGCGTCCAGGTCGGCGTGCCCGAAGGACGCGGCGGTGGCGGCGCCGGGCAACAGGGCGACGGTCAGGGTCGCGGTCGTGAGGCCGGGCCGTCGAAGCCAACGCCTCGTAACGCGAGCGGGCACGTCCTGATCAACAACACGCCAACTGACAAGGGTGTGTGGCTCCCGCGCGGCGTCGCGCCCAATCCACTCGGACTGAAGGACGTGCCGTTTCAGCCGTGGGCGAAAGCGGTCCTCACCGATCGCGAGGCCAACGAGCTCGAGCCGCACACGCGCTGCAAACCGTCAGGTGTGCTTCGTCAGTTCCTCACGCCGTACGGCGTCGAGTTCGTCGAGCTCCCGGATCTGCAGCGCATCTTCATCTTCGACATCGGCGGACCGCACACGTATCGAACGATCTACATGGACGGCCGCGCGCACCCGGAGCAGCTCGACCCGACCTACTACGGTCACTCGATCGGCTGGTGGGATGGCGACACGCTGGTCGTCGACACGATCGGATTCAACGAAGGCTTCTGGATGGATCGCGAGGGCCGTCCGCATACCAATCAGCTGCACACGCTCGAGAAGTTCACGCGCACGAACTTCGACACGCTGCGCTACGAGCTGACGGTCGACGACCCGGGCGCCTACACGGCGAAGTGGGGCGGCGCGACGAACCTGCGGTGGGAATCGGGAACGGAGCTCTTCGAGTACGTCTGTCAGCAGTCGAACTACGCCGGCAGCCTGATGCTGGGTGCACACGAGGCCGTCGATCGCACCACTCTCACCGTTCCTTAGTTAACTCCCAACGTCCCAACTTCCAACTTCCAATTCCCAATCGCGAACGTTGGGAGTTGGAGATTGGGCGTTGGGAGTCGACACTAAACAGCTGGTGTTCTCTCGTTGGCGGTAAGAGCCAACGCAATACCCCCGATCACAATCGCCGCAGACAGAAGAACCCGTGGAGAGAGCGGTTCGCGCAGGAAGACCACTCCTCCCGTCACGGTAATCACCGGGACGAGCAACTGAACCAGCGCGGCGCGCGTGGCCGTCAGCCCACGCAGCGCCGAATACCAGACCGCATAGCCCAGACCGGTCGTCACCGCTCCCGACAGGATCGCCAGAATCGCTCCGCTCGTCTCGACGTGCTGGAGCTTCAGTGCAAGCACGCTGACGATGAGGAGCATGGGCAGCGTGCGAACGAAGTTGCCGCCATTCTGCGCGACAGGGTCGACCGCGCCGCGCCCCTGAATCGAGTACAAGGCCCACGCGACTCCGGCGATCGCCATGAGCCCGGCACCGAGCGGCGACGGCGATGCGATCCCTGGAAGGAGGAGATAGACGAGCCCGGCGATCGCAAGTAGCAACCCGACCCACTGCCTCGCGCGCGGCCTCTCGCCTTCGACGAGCGCACCACCGATCATCGTGACCTGCACGGTGCCGAAGAGAATCAACGCGCCAGTGCCCGCGGTGAGCAACCCATACGCGTACGACGAACGGGATCGCGTACACGAAGAGGATCGCGGCCGACAGCCACGAGCCGTGCGTCCAGACGCTACCCCGCCGCGTGACGACGGTGATGAGCCAGAGGCAGATGGCGCCCGCGATGATCCGAATCGTCGAGAACGACGCCGCATCGATCGTCGCCTGGCCGAGCGCCATGCGACAGAGGAGAGAGTTACCCGCGAACGCGACCAGCGCGAGCGCTGTAAAGACGGCCGTTCGCACGCGTCAGGCGCGCTCTTTCTTCCATGCGGCGAGCGCCGCGCGGACGAGCTGACGAAGACCGGGCGTCTCGAGATCGTCGGGTGTCTTGATGACGACGTGGCGATTGGACTTGCCCGATCCCTGTAGCAGCTTCTTCGGGTCCGGCAGCGACGCGCCGCGGGCGACGCCCAGCTTCACACCCTGCTTGCTGACGGTGATGTAGCTGACCACGCCTTTGTAACCTGGTTCGTAGGCGTACGTGATGTACGGGCCCGTTGGATCGACGGTTTCCTTCACCTTCGGCAGCACGTCCATCATGAGCGCGCGGGCCGCACGCGCGAGCGACTGCACGTCGCGCGGATACGGCGCGAGCATCTCCTTGAGCGTGCGCGTGGATGGTGCGGCCTTTCGCAGTCGTAGCTTTCTTCGTGATCTTCGTTTTCTTCGTGGTCTTCGTGCTACGCGTCGGTCCTTTCGCTACCGCGTGGCGCCACGCGACGGTCACCGCTTCCCCGACCGCATCCTCCTCGGCAGATTCGAGGTGAACGCGTGTCGCCCCCTGCAGACCCCACGCACCGTTCACCATCGAAAAAGCCGACGGGTGTGCGCGAATGAACTCGTGCTGCACCTCACCCGGCGGCAGCGCCACCATGCCCATTTGCTCGTCGTGCGTCAGCGTCGCGAAGATTCGATTACCCACTCGGAAGTCGGGATGGTCCATGTGCGAGCTCTCGATGGCGCCTTCCATCCCGAGCGCGATACGGCGGAAGTCTTTCGCGGTCATGCGGCAGCCATTATCTCCGCCACGCGCTCCGCCGTGCGAAGGAGCAGCGCCTCGTTGCCGTGCGCCGCGGTGAGCTGCAATCCGAGCGGCAACTCGTCCTCCACCGGCATCGGGATAGAGATTGCTGGCATCCCTAACGCCGTCCACGGCGCGTTCATCGTCGGATCGCCAGTCGAGCCGAGCCCATGGGGTGCGGTACCCGTCGCAGCGGGAACTGCGATCACCGGTGTGTATTGATACAACTCCGCCATCTTCTGCTTGCAGGCATCGATATGCCGGCGCGCGCCGTCGTATCGGGACTCTGGAATCTGAAGACCCGACTGAACGAGATCGGCGAGGTCCGCAAGTCGGTCGCCATGCTCCTCGTAACGCTCCTGGTGGAACCGCGCGGCCTCATAGCTCATGACGACATGCGCCGCGTCTGCCAGCTTGGCGAGCATGGCCGCGATGTTGATGAAGCGAACGGAGACGCCGGCCTGCTGCATCGTCACCAGCGCTTGATTGAACGCAGCGGCCATCGGCGCTTCAACCGTCGGCGTCGGACTGGGTGCGCCCAGCACGCTGACGTCTGCCCCGTCGCTGTCGCGACCCAGGGCACGCCAGAGCGCACGCATGTCAGCGGGCGTGTGCGTGAAGAAGCCGAGCGTATCGAGGCTCTTGGCGAACGGCAGCACGCCTTTCATTGAGAACGCACCGAACGTTGGCTTGAACCCGGTGACGCCACAGTACGACGCCGGCCTCAGCACCGAGCCCTTTGTCTGGGTACCGAGCGCCAGCGGCACCATGCCGGCCGCGACGGCCGCGGCCGATCCACTCGAGCTCCCACCGGGCGTGTGCTCGACGTTGCGCGGATTGCGGGTCGGACCAGGCGTCATGTACGCAAACGCGGTTGTCTGCGTCTTGCCGATCAGAATCGCGCCGCGGTCCTTGAGTTCGGCAATGATGTCGGCGTCCTCGACGCCGACGCGACCGCGGTAGATCGCCGAGCCGTACTCGGTGACGAGGCCGCGCGTGTCGATGATGTCCTTCGCGCCGAACGGAATCCCACTCAGCGGCCCTGTCTCTGTCGCGGATTGAGGGTTGATCTGTACCCACGCGTGGATTCGCGGGTCCTTGAGTGCGATGGTCTCCAGGCACTTCGCGAACGCACGGGATCGTGCTTCAGGTGAAGCGCTGATCCATTCTGCTAGCCGTTCCGGGCTGGAGGCGGACACAGGCGACTCCGACGATGCTGGCGGCTCATTGTCGCCCAGATGTGCTGGTACGCGCCATCCATCCACGGACCACCTCGACAAATCGCTCCGGCTCCTCGAAGAACGTCTGGTGACCGCTTCGTTCGAAGACGTGCTGCGTGGCGTCAGGCAGCGCATCGATGATGCCGTTCCACATCGTGTACGGGGACACGTAGTCGTATCGTCCATGCGCGACGAGGATCGGCACGCGCAGAGATGCCGTGTCAGTCGTCACGTCCCAATTCGCCGTCAGCGGTCCGAGGACGTGCTGAAACAGTTGCGGCTTGAAGTCCGCCTCCGCGAACAGCGGCATCGCATCGAACCGAGGGTCGAAAAAGCGCAACGGTGTTTGCGCAAAGACCGCTTGCGTCGGCGGTGTGCCGGGCGGGAGCTTCGCGTAGTTCTCTTTCAGGATCGTCTTGCGCTCCTCGGATCCATCCTCCTCGAAGAACGCGGTGCCGGCCTGAACCAGCTTCGGTATATCACCGCTGGGCGGAGTCCCAGCCATGATGACGTGCGAGACGGCGTCAGGGCAGCGTCTGCCGTACTCGAGCACCAGCACACCAAGAATCGAATAGCCGAGGACGACGACGCGCTCGATGCCGAGCGTCCTTGCGCACAGCCTCCAGATCGGAGGCGAGCACATCGAACGTCAGATCGTTCGGATCGCCGGTGGACTTCCCTCCTCCGCGCAGGTCGACGTAGATGAACTGAAAGAAGTCGGTGAGCGGCGGCGGAGTCAACCGC
>CAWFTF010000017.1:0-34766 GCA_963818645.1 uncultured Acidobacteriota bacterium
CAGCCGTCGCTGCCAATCTTCAACGGCGACCCCTCGCAGCGGCGCTGGTACTCCTCGTTGAACGAGACGCGATGTTTGTCGGACACCTGCGCCGTAAACCGCCCCACGTACGACTCGCGCCCCTGCAGCTGGCGCGCCGTCACGCTCGAGTCTCCCACCCAATCCCAGCGTGACGCGTCGTAGGCGTTTCGATTCGCGACGACACCCTGGACCGGCGATGCCGTATCGAGACGGCGATAGCTGCCAAAGAACCACAGTCGGTCGCGTTTGATGGGGCCGCCATACGAAACGCTCGCGTCGTAGGAGCTGATGATCCCGGGCGCCTCCGTGAGGCCCACCGCGCGCAGCTCGTCGTTCAAGTTGTTGCCCTTTGACCAGTCTCCCGCGTTGTTGATGAACCCTTGACCGCGGAACGCGTTCCCGCCGGAACGCGGCACCAGGTTCATCACCGGCCCGCCGATGTCCGACTCGCCGAGGCCGCCAGCAACAGCCACGGAGACCTCGTCGACGTTGACCGAATCTAGGATGTAGGTCGACACGCCTCCGCCGTTGAACGGTGCCGCGACCGTCATGCCGTTGATCGCCATGCGTCCTTCGTTGATCGGCCCGCCGCGCGCCGCGAAGAAGGTCATCGTCGGCGAGGCGGCGAGCGCGCCCTCGTTGACGGTCAGGCCGGGGACGGCGTTTAACAGGGTACCGACGGAGCGGTTCCCCGGAATGGCCGCGACCACGTCGGCGCTGAGCACAGTCTCGCGCTGGGTCGTCTGGACGTCGACCACTGGTGACTCACCAGTGACCGTGATCGTCTCCTCGAGCGCGCCGACACGCATGTCGACCGGAATCGTCAGCGTGGCGGTGCCGCTCAGTTCGATGCCCTCCCGCTTGACGATGTTGAAACCGGTCAGCCTGAAGGTCAGTGAGTACGTGCCAGGATTCAGACCAGTGACGCGATACTGCCCCGCGCCGTCTGTGACGGCCGTGCGCACCTTTTCGATGAGGGCGGGGCTGGACGCCTCGACCGTCACGCCCGGCAGCACGGCACCCGATTGGTCCCTGACGGTGCCTGTAAGGGCACCTTGTGCAAACGCGAGGGATGGCAGCAGGACGACTGCCATCAGGGTCACGACGGCCTTCAACGCTCGACGCATGGTAGCCCTCCTTCGATAACCGAGTGGGGTCCAGGACGACAGCGTGGTGTGCCCGACGGATAAGTGCCGGCATTCAACGATCTCTGGATGTATTTGTCAATGAGATGGGCCGGGCTCGAACGCCTCAGGCCGCCTCTCATACTGCTTGGTAGACTTCACGCATGCCAGCAACGCCCGCGCTCGAAGCAACCGGCAAATGTCTCTCACGACGCGCTCTGTTGAGGGGTGCGGCGGCGGGAGCCGTCGCGTGCGTCAGTGGCGGTGTGCTCGCAGACTCGCCGCCGATGGTAGCTCTGGGCGCCGCGCAACGCGGCGACGCCGATCTCCTGCTCTCGAACGGCAAGTTCGTGGACGGGCGCGGACAGGTTGCGACGACGATGACGATTCGAAATGGCCGCATCGCGACCGTCGGAAAGACAGGGTCCGTTGCACCTGACGCGCGTCAGATCGATCTGGGTGGACGCACCGTCGTCCCGGGTTTCTTGGACGCGCACGTCCACTACACGCGCGCCGGCGTCAACCCCGGCTACGAGGCGCGCCGCATCGAGCGCGCGTTTTCGATCGCTGAGTTGCAGGAAGCAATCGCAGAACGCGCAAAGGCGGTGCCGCCCGGCCAGTTCATCACCTGCATCGGCGGTTGGAACCACACGCAGTTCGCTGAAGCCCGCCGCCCGACGAAAGCGGAGTTGGATGCCGCCGCGCCGAAGCACGCCCTCTACATCTCCGGCACCGGCGGTGGAACCGGCGCGATCACGAACAGTCTCGGCAGCACGTTCCTGGTCTCAAAGGGCGTGATGGTCGATGAGGCCACGGGTGTCGTCGCTGCGGCCGCACCCGCCGTCGCCGCACTTCAGGCTGCGCAGACGATGGAAGACAAACTGCGCGGCACCGCGGACCTGAACGCGCACGCAAACAGCCTGGGCCTCACCGGCGTCATCAACGCCGGGAACCTCGACGATCAGGAGTTCGCGCTCCATCTGTGGCGCGAGAACAAGTTGACCATCCGGATGCGGCCGCTGTTCCCAGCCGATTCACCGCAGGACGTCGAGACACGCGTGCTCAACAACTTCAGCCAGGGCGGCCGCGCAGTCGGAGACGATCTGTTTCGCGTGGCGGGCTTCGGCGAGCGCATCGGCGGCACAGACACGATGTCGCCGCAGTTCGAGCCGACGGCGCGGATGATCGCGAAGCATGGCTGGCTACTGCAACAGCATTCGATCACGCTCAAGGAGAACGACTTTCATCTTCAGGCGTTTCAGTCGATCGCGCGCGAGCATCCGATCGACAGGCTTCGCTGGTCGATCATCCACTTGCAGAGCATTGACGAGGCGCGGCTGAAGGCGCTGAAGGATCTTGGCGCAGGGGCCAGCGCTCAAACGTGGCTGTATCTCTCTGCCGCCGGCGGGCCGCCATTCCGCCGCATCGTCGACTCGGGTATTCACGCTGCTGTTGGAACGGATTCCACCAACGTATCCGCGCTCGATCCCTGGCTGTCACTCTTCTACATGACGACCGGTCGAAACGTGGCGGGCATGCTGACCAACGATGGCCAGCAGATCTCACGCGTGGAGGCGCTCCGCCTGTATACAGAGGGCGCCGCGTGGTTTTCCTTCGACGACCATCACGTCGGCTCGTTCGTCGAGGGCAAGTATGCGGACCTCGCGGTCCTCAGCCACGACTACCTGACTGTGCCGGACCAGATGATTCGAAAGATCGAGTCGGTGTTGACGCTCATCGCGGGCAAGGTCGTGCACGCGTCGGGGCCGTTTCAGGCAGTCCGGCCTTGATATGTCCCTCACGTCTCTGAGGCTGCTCCAGGCGAATTCTGGGTATAGGATCGCGTCGGGCACCGTCCACGGGACCGCAGTGGAGAACCTATGCGCCGTACCTGGATCCTGACGCTCGCGATTTTGAGTTGTGAGGCCCTGGGTGCCTCGCAGCAACAGGGGACCGGGCTCCAACCCTCCGTCACGTTCAGGGCCGAAACCAACTTCGTCGAGGTCCACGCCATCGTCACCGACGAGACGGGCGCGTTCGTGCGAAACCTGACGAGGGACGACTTCGAAATTCTCGAAGACGGCCGGCTGCAGACGCCCGCGGCCTTTTCGTTGATCGATCTTCCGATCGAGCGGCCGTTGACGCCAGCAGGGGGAACCGAGCCGATCGAATCGGATGTGCACTCAACCACTCGCACCTTCAACGGCCGCATCTACGTTTTCCTGCTCGACGATCTGCACACCGCCTTCACGCGTACGCAGGCGGTGCGGGATGCAGCCAAACGGTTCATTCAGCAGTACCTGGGCGCCAACGACCTGGCCGCGGTGGTCTACACGAGCGGACGCCAGGAATCCGGACAGGAACTCACAAGCAGCCCGCGACTCCTGAAGGCGGCCATCGACAGGTTTCAGGGGCAGAAGCTTCCTTCAGCAGGAGCCGAGAAGCTGGCCATTCACATTCGACAAACCGACACCGACGCCGCTCTCGCTGACGAACCCCAGCAGACTCACGACCGAGCGGCGGTCGACAAGGCAGAATCGATCAAGGACCCCTACGACGCAGAGCGAGGGCTCAATGCGCGCCGTACGCTGCAGGCAGTCGAGAACGTCGCGAACTGGATGCGCGACGTCCAGGGGCGACGCAAAGCGCTGCTGCTCTTCAGCGAAGGCCTCGACTACGACATCTACCAGCCGTTCAACCTGACCCAATCCGCTTCCGCAATCGTCGCAGAGGCACAACAAGCAGCCGCTGCTGCCCAACGTGCGAACGTGAACGTGTACGGGATCGATCCGCGCGGATTGAGTCAGTTCGGCGAGCTCATCGACATCGGCGCGCGGTCTGACTATCCGCAGCTCGAGTACGGAACGTTCCGCGGAGCGCTGCACGAGCTCCGGCTCTCGCAGGAGAGCCTGATTTCCTTGTCCGAGGAGACTGGTGGATTGGCCATCGTCAATGCGGGCGACGTTGTCGGCGGCCTCGGCAGGGTGGTGCTCGACAACAGCCGGTACTACCTCCTCGGGTATTACAGCGATTCGACGAAGTGGTCGCGCAAGTTCCTCAAGATTGACGTCCGAGTCAAACGGCCTGGGTTGAGCGTACGCGCGCGGCGCGGCTTCATGCCGCCCGATCCGCGCGCCACGGTGAAGGCGCGGGAAGCCGAAGTCAAAGCGGGGACCTCGCCAGCCCTCAAGGCCGCACTCAGCAAGCCGGTACCAATCGGCGATCTCCCGCTACGACTGTTCGCCGCTGCGTTCAAGGGCACAGGCTCGAATGGCTCGCTGCTCCTCGCCCTCGAGATCGACGGCAGTTCGCTCACGTTCGAACAGCGCGACGGCCGTTTCAACGAAAAGATCGAGGTGTCCATTGTCGCCGCGGACCAGCGCGCCCGCGTGCAGGCCGGCGATCGACAGGAGTTCAATATGAGCCTCCAGCCGGCGACTCGCGAGCGTATCAGTCGGACGGGTGTCCGCCTGCTGTCGCGCCTCGACCTACCGCCGGGGCGGTATCAGATCCACGTGGGGGCGCATGAAGCCAGCGGCGCAACGATTGGCACCGTGCCATACGACGTCGAGATACCGGATTACGCGAAGTCCCCGTTCGAGTTGAGCGGAGTCGTTCTCACCTCGTCCAGCGCCGACTCGTTCGTGACCTCTAATCCCGACCCGTTGTTGAAGGACGCGCTCCCCGCCGCACCGATCGCAACGCGCAGCTTCAGTCCCGCAGAGACGTTGACAACGTACGCCGAGTTGTACGTCGGCTCAGGCCCTGCGCGCGCGGTCACGATGATGACCTCAGTGCAGGACGCGCGAGATGGGATGACGGTTTTTCAAGCACAGGATCGCCGCGCGATCGACGCGTCGGCGCGTCCGCTCACGCACGGGTTCAGCACGCAGCTTCCGCTGAAGAATCTGTCACCGGGAAGATACCTTCTGCGCGTTGGGGCACAATCGAGCGTCGGCGGTTACTCGACGGAACGGATTGTGCCTTTCGAAGTGAGGTAGACCAAGAAGTCCTCGGTCCACGGTCTCCAGTCTTTGTCAGGACAGGGGACCGAAGACCGGGACGGGGGACCGTCTAGAACGTCAACCGGAACCCGAACTGCGCCGTGCGAGTCTGTGCGGAAATCGGCTGCAAATACTGCGATGGAACGCTCTCGACCGTACCGATCCCGTAGTTGTAATTGTTGAAAATGTTGAAGACCTCTGCGATCCCATCGATCGCAAAGCGTCCGCCCAACCGAATCCGCTGCTGCACGCGCACGTCAGTTCGATTCTGCTTCGGAGCGAGCAACGCGTTGCGCGGCACGATGGTACCGTCGGGCCGCAACCGTTGACTGTTTGCAGCGCCAGTCTGGCGAAGGTCACCACCGTAGCTGCCCGCCAACCGAAGGCCCGCGACGAAGAAGTGCAGAGCGCTCACCTGGAAACCTTTGCCGACCTCCCAGATACCGTTGAAGACCGCCCGGTGCCGCTGGTCGTCCGAGGAGAGGCCCCATTCACCGCCCAGATCGGGAGCGGTGTCGAACGGGACGGGCTCGAGACCGCTGAACGGCTTCGTGTCGGCGTTCCAAAGGCCCGAGAGCGTATACGTGGCCGAAGCCTGCCAGTTATTGCTGAAACGCTTCGTGAAGCCGGTCAGCAACCCGTGATATTCCGAGCGCGCGAGGTGCGTGTTCATCGAGACGACGCCCCAATCGGGATAGGGACGCAGGGCACGGTTCGACGACGGGTTGTTCACACCAGTCGCGGGATTGTAGGTGAGGTTGATGTTCTCGACGACATCCTTCTCGTCCCGTCCCTTGGTGTACACGTAGTCGACTTCGTAGGACATCGTGTTGCCCAACTGGCGCTGGAAGCCGATCGATGCCTGGAAGGTGCGTGGCAAGTTGACGAAATCGAACGGTCCCACGAACTCCTGCAGATCGCGAATGAGGCACCCGGGCCGGTTGCCGTTGTTGTAACAGAACCGCTGCAGTGCCTGATCGTAGGTCGGTAGCGGTTGCCCGTTCGTCGGGTTGGCGGCGAAATCCGGACGACCGTCGTTGGCGTACTGAATGACGACGATCTGAGCATTTCCGGTCGCGAACGACTGATCGGCGCCTAACGCATCGCCATAGTACAGCCCCGTGCCGCCTCGGATGACCGTCCGTTCGCCCAGCTTCCAGGCGAACCCCACCCGCGGTTCGATGTTATCGATCTCGTTGGGACGGCCAGCCTCCTGGAAAGGCGGCAAGGCGATGTCATTGGCGAACGCGTTCAGCGCCGCGTCCCACCGAAGCCCGAGGTTCAACGTCAGGTTTTCCGAGATCTGCCAATCGTCTTGAGCCCACAGGGCGACTTTCTGCGAGACCATGTGGACGTCGAAATCGCCCAGGCCGATGCTGTAGGTGCTCACGAGCGGCGAGATCGCTGAGAGGTTCCACGTGTCGGCATCGAAGGCGTCGGGAAACAGCACCGGAAGCGGAGTCGGGACCAGCGATCCGGGAAGGCCGGGACGAGGACCGCGCTGGTTGGCAGCGACCGTCCCCATGCATTGCCGGCAGTTTGCCTGAATCTGATGCCGGCGCAGGAACTCGCCACCGGTGCGCAGGTCGTGACGGCCGGCAGCATCGTACGAGTACGTGAAGTCGTCGCGAACGCTCCAGACGTCCTGGTCCTGGTGCCGCGGGTGGAATTGATTGCCCGCGATCGAAAAGCCCACGAACGTAATGCGCGGAGATCCAGTGGTGATGCCGTTCGCGCTCTGCCAGTGGCTGTCCCAGTTCGTCAGGTTGTGGTTCTCGAGGTTGAAGAAGGCGTAACCGACCCTCACCTCGTTCAGCGCGTGATTGCTCAGCACCTGTGACAGCTGGCCGAGCGCCTCGTTGTTGTGTTCAGACGTCGTATTCGTCGCGGCGGGATGCTGCTGGTTGCCGACCCCGAACGGTTCCCAGAGACGCCCCGCGGACACCTTCCCCATCAGGCGGGTCTGCGAGGAGAGTTGGTAGTCGAAGCGTACACCGCCCAGGTTTTTGCTGTTCGTACCGTCGAGATCGACATTGAACTCCGGGTACGGCGTGTTCCAGATGCTGGTCCGCGGCTCTCGCTCGTACTCGTAGTTCACGAAGAAGTGCAGCTTGTCTTTTACGAGCGGACCACCAAGTGTCGAGCTGAGCTGCTGATTGTCGATGGGCTCGACTCGACCCAGCACCGGGTTGAAGGCGTTGAACTTGCTGTTGCGGAAGTTACCGCGGAAGGAACCCGTGAGGCGATTGCCACCTGACTTCGTGATGGCGTTGACCTGCACTCCGGACGACCGACCCTGAGTTGCGTCGAACCGGTTCGAGAGGAACTGAAATTCCGCGATCGAATCCTGGCTGTACCGCGGCTGTCCTCCGGTCCCGATATCGGCGGACACCTGCTGGCCGTCCATGTTGAGCTGAAACTCCCGGGCCTCGCCGTTGTTTCTGTCGGGCAGCGGCGTCGCCGCGTTGACCGCGACCGTCCGGCTTCCTGGCGCCAGCGTCGCGAGGTTCATCCAATTCCGGCCGTTCACAGGGAGTTCCTCGACCTGGCGCGAATTCACATTGCCGCCCAGACTCGAGGTGGCGACATTGAGCAGCGGCGATTCAGCAGTGACCGTTACAGTTTCAGCGGCCGTCGCCTCCAACATCGGCAAGTTGACGGTCATCACTTGTCCGACGAGCAGCTCTAAGCCTTCTCGCGTGACTGCCCGGAATCCCTGGAGCTCCGCCGTCAGCCGGTAGACGCCGGCGCGCGCAGCAATTCGGTAGACGCCCCGCTCGTCGGTGACCGCCGCGAATTTGTTGCCGGTGGCCTGATGCACGGCGGTGATCGCGACGCCCGGAAGTACGGCGCCGCTGGCATCCGTCACGGTGCCGCTCAGCACGGCTTCCTGTGCGAACGCAATTGCTGGAACTAACGCAAGGAGCAGTGGGACTACGAACAGCCGCCCGAGTAGTCGTAACGTCATGGAGTCCTCCGTGAGAGTCCCCGCGTACGAGCTTCCCCTCCCGGCCCCGGGAGTACGTCACAAACGAGTAGATCTGATATGGGAGTTTCTAGTCTGCGAGAAGCTAACGCAGGAGAATAAGGGACGTCAACTGCATTCTGTCGTTTCGATCGAGACGCGCGCGCTCAACAACTTCGACAGACTCAGTCGATCGCTGGAACGTCGTTCGCGTCGGGAAACTTCGCCAATCTTCGGCGCTAAGATCGAACGCGCAATGACACCAGCACAGACGGCTCTTCCTTCTCCCGCCGCCCGTCTCAAGGCACTCCTCGCGCGCGACACGATCCTCATCATGCCGGGATGTCACGACGCGATGTCCGCGCGCCTCATCGAGGCCGCGGGCTTCGAGATCGGGTTCATGAGCGGATTTGCCGTCTCGGCCGATCGGCTCGGCATGCCCGATACCGGCTTGATCTCCTACGCCGAGTTGGCCGATCAGGGGCAGAACATCTGTCGAGCCGTGAGCATTCCGCTGATCGGCGACGGCGATACCGGCTTCGGCAGCGCGCAGAACATCAAGCGAACCGTCCAGGGGTACGCGCACGCAGGCTTTGCCGCGATCATGCTCGAGGATCAGATCGCGCCGAAACGATGCGGTCACACGGAGGGCAAGTCGGTTGTCGGCCGTGACGAGGCGCTGACGCGCGTGCGTGCAGCCGTGGACGCGCGAAACGCCGGCACGGAGATCCTGATCATGGCTCGCACCGACGCCCGCGCGATCCTGGGACTGGACGAGGCGATCGCCCGCTGTCAGGCGTTCAGAGCGCTCGGCGCCGACATCACGTTTCTCGAGGCGCCCGTCAGCGAAGAAGAGATGCGGCGCTACTGCGTCGAGGTTGACGGCCCGAAGATGGCCAACCTGATTGAGGGTGGCAAGACGCCGCTCTTGTCACCCTCGAGGCTCCAGCAGATTGGCTACTCGATCGCCGTGTATCCCTTGACGCTGCTCAACGTCTCGATCGCTGCCATGCGATCCGCGCTCGAGAGCCTGAAACGAGGCGAGACCCCTGCCAGCCTCATGAACTTCGACGAACTGAAACAGGCTGTCGGGTTTCCCGAGTACTACGCTGAAGAGGCGAGATACCGGTCTCTCTGAGTAGTACTGACCGATCAGATTCATATTTAACTCGCAGCCGCGCCGATTGTTCTATCGTTCCTGTTGAGGTGAACGTATGCGCGTGTTGCAGAGAGCCTTCGGGCTCCTCGCTTTATTGTGTTTGGCTCCAGCGACGGTGTGGGCACAGACCACGCTCGCTGGTGCCGTCAGGGACAACACGGGAGCCGTCCTCCCCGGTGTCACTGTAGAAGCCGCAAGTCCAGCGCTGATCGAGAAAGTCCGCACAGCGATTACCGATGGCGCCGGCCGGTATCGCATCGAGAATCTTCAACCCGGCACGTACACGGTCACGTTCAGTCTCGCGGGCTTCGCGACCGTGAGACGTGAGGGTCAGATCGTGAGCGGGTCTGGTGTCATCACCGCTGACGCCGAACTGCGGGTTGGTGGCGTGCAGGAAACCATTACTGTCACCGGCGAAACGCCGGTCGTTGACGTGCAGAGCACGAGGCGCGAGGTCACGCTCGACAACGAGACCATGCGAGCGCTTCCGAGCGTCCGGAGCTACAGCTACCTGATCAACACCGTGCCAGGCGTTATCTCGAACAACAACAACGTCAACACCGGTCCGGTGTTCGCAATCTTCCCCGTGCACGGCGGCCGCGGCGTCGAATCGCGTCTGACGGTGGACGGCCTGAACATCAGCAACCCGCCGGGCGGCAACCAGCCGCCGAACTTCACCGCCGACATTGGCAACGCGGCCGAAGTGACGATGACCACGTCGGGGGGCCTCGGCGAACTGGAAACCGCCGGCCTCACGATGAACATCGTCCCCAAGCAGGGCGGAAATCAGATCTCGGGTCTGGCGTTCGTCTCCGGCTTCTCGGAAGGGATGCAGTCGGACAACTTCACCGACGAATTGCAGGCGCGCGGTGCCACGCTGCCGAACCCCGTGTTTCACGTCTACGACGTCAACACGTCCATCGGTGGTCCCATCGTGAGGGACAAGTTGTGGTACTTCATGAGCCTCCGCTGGCAGGGGCAGCGGCAGAACACGCTGAACGTCTACTACAACCAGAACGCCGGCAATGCGACAGCGTTCACCTACTCGCCCGATCTGAACAAGCCGGCATTTTCAGACCGCACGTGGGAGAACTACACGCCGCGCATCACGTGGCAGGCATCGCAGCGCCACAAATTCTCGTTCTCGTGGGACGAGCAGCCGGTCTGCCGCAGCTGCACGGGCACGACGTCGCTGACAGGCTCGCCGAACTTCGTCTTCCCGACGTCGCCGGAAGCCGACGGTCACGGTGAGTTCAGCCCGCAGCGCATCCAGCAGATGCGTTGGAACTCCCCGCTCACCAACAAGCTGCTCCTCGAAGCCGGTTTCGGCACGACGTACTACCAGTGGGGCGGTCGTGAAGTCGATCCCAACCCGACACGCGATCTGGTGCAGGTCGTGAACTTCACTCAGACAGTGGCGCCAGGCGTCACGTCGGCGATGCGGTACAGATCGCAGAGCTGGTTGAACAACAAGACGCGCGGTTCCACGTGGCAGGCGTCTGCGTCCTACATCACCGGTTCACACAGCATGAAGTTCGGCTACCAGGGCAACTTCTGGAGCGACGACCGCGAGATGCACGTCAATTCTCAGGCGCTGGGGTACCAGGCGATCTCCCTTCCCGGCCTCGACTTCTTTCCGTTGTCGGTTCAGGAGTACATCAACCCGTACGTCGTGAATGCGCGGGCGATGCAGTCCTCGTTCTACGCGCAGGATCAATGGACCATGAAGCGGCTGACACTGCAGGGCGCGCTGCGCTACGACCACCCGTGGAGCTGGTTCCCCGAGCAGGTCGAACCAGCAGGCCGATTCTTCCCCGGCGCCACGTTCGCGCGCACAGACGGCGTGACCGGCTACAACGACATCACGCCGCGCATGGGTGCGTCGTACGACATGTTCGGGAACGGCAAGACGGCGCTCAAGGTCAGCCTCGGGAAGTATCTGGAGGGCGCCAGCGTCAGCAACATGGCATACAACTCCAACCCGGCGCTGCGGATCCCGTTCGGCGGCGGCCTGTGCTCGGGTTTCGGAGGCATCGGCAATCCGTGCGTCTCGCGCGGCTGGTTCGATGCGAACTTCAACAACACCCCCGACTGCGTCCTGACCAACCCACTGGAAAACGGCGAGTGCGGTCAGATCGATAACCTGCAGTTCGGTTCGAACCAGCCCGTCGGGGCGAGGTTCGATCCAGAACTGTTCTCCGGCTGGGGCAGGCGTCCGTCCGATTGGGCATTCGGTGTGTCGGTGCAGCAGGAGCTCTTCCCGCGGGCGTCGGTGGAAGTCGGCTACTACCGGCGGTCCTTCACCATGTTCACGACTGGCGGCACGACCACGGACAATCTCGCGATCTCGCCAACGGACATCGCGTCCTACACGATCACGGCGCCAAAGGACCCGCGGCTTCCCGGCGGTGGTGGTTACGCAATTGGCCCGCTCTACGACATCAACCCGAACGTGTTCGGTCAGTCGGATCTCCTGGTTCAATCCACCAAGAAGCTCGGAGACGACACGCGCGACTTCAACGGAATAGACGCGACGTTCAACGTCCGCAACGTCAAGGGCGTGACGTTCCAGGGTGGCACCAGCACGGGCAAAGTGACGAATGACTTCTGCGACATCCGGTCGGCGGTTCCGGAAGCCACCGTCGGGTTCGGCATCAGCCTGCTGACGATGCCCTTCTGTCACCAGGAGTCGCCGTGGCAGACGTCCTTCAACGCGCTGGTCACGTATATGATTCCGCGCATCGAGGTGAACGTCAGCTCGGTCTTCCAGGACAAGCCGAACGTCTCCATCGACCAGCTCGGCTCGCTCGCGGCCAACTACACGCTGTCGGCGACGGAACTGGCAGATGCCGCGGCGCAAATCGGCCGTCAGCTCACAGCCACGCCCCCGCTCACGATCAACCTGCTCTCGCCTGGCCAGATGTATGGCGATCGCAACCGCCAGTGGGACTTTTCCGCGAAGAAGGTCATCCGCCTCGGAGGCCAGCGGCTAACGGTGGGCGCGGATATCTACAACCTGCTGAACAACAACGTGACGCTGGCATTCAACCCGACGTTTATTCCGAACGAGCCGGGGTGGCAGTCGCCCACCACGTACATGAATCCGCGCGTATTCCGTCTGAACGCCGAGTACGCCTGGTAGGCGGTAGGGCAGTAGGCGGTAGGCAGTAGGCAGAGGCTGTTCTGCCTACCGCATACTGCCTACTGACTACGTTGATGCGGTCGTCTTCTGCATCACGCGATCGACGATCGCCTTGAACTCGTCGGGCGTCAGCAGGTCTTTCTTCTCGAACGACTTCGCCTTCACCTGCTGCAGCATCGCCATACGCTCTTCGTCGGTGGCTTTGATGCCCAGCTTCTCGCACCACTCTTCCATCGACGGCGGCCCGCTGTTCTTCCCGAGCACGATCGACACCGGCTTCTGACCCACGAGCTCGGGCGCGAACGGGATGTACTCCAGCGGATGATCCTTGCGCGCGAGGCGGAACCAGCCGGCGATGATCCCCGACTCGATCTCGTACAGCTTGTCGCCGACGATCGGCCGGTTCGGTGGCTGCGTGACCTTGGCGAGATCCATCACGAAGCGCGAGACCTCGACGAAGTTCTCGGTCTTGATCCCGAGGTTCACGCCGTGCAGACACAGCAGCGACATCACGACGTCTTCCATCGGCACGTTGCCGGCGCGCTCGCCAAGCCCGGTGATCGTCGTTTGCGCGACTGAGGCACCCGCGGCCAGCGCGGCGACCGTGTTCGCCACTCCCAGACCGAAGTCCTGGTGACAGTGAATCTCGACCGGCTTCTTGAGTCGATCGATGACCTTCTTCACGACGTGTGACACCGCGTCGGGCGTGCAGACACCCATCGTATCGGCGATGGTCAACGCATCCATGTGCCCTTCGGTGGCCACCTGCTCGACGATGTCGAGGAAGCGATTGAGCTCGGTGCGTGTGGCGTCGATGGTGAAGAAGACGGTGTAGAGACCGGCCGCCTTGGCCGCGAGCGTCGTCTCGATCGAGGCCTTCATCGCGCGCTCGATCGGCCAGCCGTAGCCGTACTTGATCATGTGGTCGCTGGCGGGGATCTCGATCACCACGCCCGAGCAGCCGCACGCTTTGATCACTTCGATCTCCGCCGGGATGCAACGGGCGAAGCCGAAGATCTCGGCCTTCAGCCCAAGCGCGGCGATATCGGAGATGGCGGCCTTGTCCTGCGGCGAGACCGCAGGCATGCCGGCCTCGATGCGATGGATCCCGAGCGAGTCGAGTTTCTTCGCAATCGCCACCTTCTCCTCGCGCCGGAAGACGACAGCGGTCTGCTGTTCGCCGTCGCGGAGGGTGACATCATGAATCTTGAGGTTGCTGCCAAAGGCCTGTTTTTGCCGGACTTCCGGCAGGTATGACCACGGGCTGCTGAACCATTTGTCTGTCTTCCAGGGCTCTTGCATCTCTAAACTCCCAATCTCCAACTACCAACTCCCAAACTGCCCCCCATCCTCCCTTTGGGACTTGGCGTCCTGGGAGTTTGGAGGTCGGCGCAGCCGGTGATGTTACGATCTGACCTGTCACAAAGTCCACGATGCCGCGAGCGCGGCTCGGTCTCGCTCGCACGGCGTCTTCTGCCCGCGCTCCGCGCGGGTGAGCCGGCTGACCGGGGAAGACTTCACGCATATGCCTCCAATTCAGCCTGTCAAGCCGGCTCAAGTCCGATTCACTCTGAACGGGAAAGAGACGGTCGCCTCGTACGAGCCTGGCATGCACCTGCTCGAGGTGCTGCGGGAAGAGTGCGGCATCATCTCCGCGAAAAACGGGTGCGCGCCAGAAGGGGCGTGCGGCTGCTGCCTCGTCACGATCGACGGCACGCCCGCGCTCTCCTGTCTGCGCAAGCCCGAGCAGACAGAGGGTCGCAACGTCGTCACTCTCGAAGGGCTGCCTGAGGACGTCCGCAAGAGGATGGGCGACGCGTTCGTCCTCGAGGGCGGCGTACAGTGCGGCTTCTGCATCCCCGGGATCGTCGTCCGCGCCGCATCGCTGATCGAGCAAGGCAAGACCGGCGATCGCGCTGCCGTCGCAAAGGCGCTCGACGGACACCTTTGCCGCTGCACCGGCTACGGGCGAATCCTCGACTCTATCCAGACGGCTGGCGAGGCGGCGGCGGGCGGCAATCAGCTCACGCGCAGTGAGCCGCGACGGAACCAGTACTTCGGCGAGCAGTTCGGGCTGACTCGAAACCCGGCATTCGTCAACGGAAACGGGAACGGGCACAAGAACTCTCACGGGATCGGCCATTCGGTTTCCCGCCTGGGTGGCGCCGAACAGACGCTCGGCGGCAAACAGTTCGTCGACGATCTGCGCGTGCCTGGAATGCTCCACGGCGCGATGGTGCTGACCGAGCATCCGCGCGCGCGCATCTTGAAGATTCATGTCGACGAGGCCATCGCAATGCCCGGCGTCGTGCGGGTCTTCACCGCGGCGGACGTTCCGGGATTCCGTGGACAGGGCCTCAACGATCCCGATCAGCCGCTGTTCGTCGCCGAGGGCGAGCTCACCTGCTGCGTCGCAGACTTCCTGGCAATGGTCGTCGCCGACACGCAGTTCCACGCGCGTCAGGCCGCGTCGAAGGTTCGAATCGACTACGAGGTGCTCGAGCCGCTCACCGATCCATTCGAGGCACTGAAGCCGGGTGCGCCTCTCGTGCATCCGTCGGATACCTTCGCCCCGCGCCAGTCGAACATCCTGCAGCCGACGACCGCGTTCTCACGCGGCGACGTGGACGCGGCGCTGAAGACAGCCGCCCACGTCATCGAATCGACGTTCGATACACAGCCGATCGAGATCGCATTCCTCGAACCCGAAGCGTGCCTCGTGCTGCCGCAGGGCAACGGCGTCAAGGTGATCACGGACAGCCAGGGATCGGTCTACGACCACCAGCAGATCGCGAAGATCCTGAAGCTCGATCCGAAGGACGTCGAGATCTCGCTGCTGCCAAGCGGCGGCGCATTCGGCGCGAAGGAGGAGCTGTCGATCCAGGGACAGACCGCGGTCGCCGCGATGCTGCTCGGTCGTCCGGTGAAGACCGTGCTCACTCGCGAGCAGTCGACACAGCATCACGTGAAACGTCACGCGATGACCGTGAAGCTGACCATCGCCGCGGATGCGGACGGACATCTGCTCGCGCTGCGGTCGCGCATCATCGCGGATGCCGGCGGCTATCACACGACGAGCGCCAAGTGCGCCCTGCGCGCAGCGTGTCACTCGTGCGGCGTGTACCGCATTCCGAACGTCGACGTGGAGGCCAAGGCGGTCTACACGAACAATCCCAACGCCGGCGCCATGCGCGGATTCGGCAGCAACCAGGCGCAGTTCGCGATGGAAGGCATCATGGACATGCTGGCCGAGAAGGTCGGCGTGGACGGCTGGGACATCCGCGAACGCAACATCCTCAATCCGGGCGACAAGCTCGGAACCGGCCAGGTGATGCGCGAAAGCGTGCGCGGCATTCGCGAGACGCTCAACGCGGTCAAGGACGTCTACAAGCAGGCCAGGTTCAAAGGCATCGGCTGCGGCATCAAGAGCACCGGCCTCGGCAACGGCACGATCGAAGGCGGACATATCAAGATTCGCGTGGTCGACGGTGGCCGCCTCGAGATCCTGAACGGCTACACCGAGATGGGCCAGGGGATTTACACGGCGACGATGCAGGCGGTCAGCGAAGAGACGCATCTGCCCACCGAGATCATGACGGTGTCGTGGGACAAGGAACTCGGCGAGAAGTGCGGCGAAACGTGGGCCTCGCGCGGAACGACCTTGAGCTGTGCCGCGGCGCAACAGGCGGCGCGGAAGCTGATGGCGGACATGGACGCAGTGCCGATCACGATCGAGCCGCGAACCGCCGCTCTCGATGAGGCCGCCCGGCTTCGTCAACTTCAGCAACTCATCGGGCGAGAGTACTCCGGTGAATACGTGTGCAACTTCACGACGAGGCCGGGGACGCCGGAAGCCATCCTCAATCCGACCACCCACCTGACGTTCAGCTACGCCGCGCAAGTCGTGTTGCTCGACGAGCAAGGCAAGCTCGAACGGGTCGTCGTCGCCAACGATGTGGGCCGCGCGATCAATCCGCGCCTCTGCGCCGAGCAGATGGAAGGCGGCGTCCACATGGGGCTGGGCTACGCGCTTTCCGAAAACTTCACGTCCACGAATGGCATTCCTGATTCACTCGGCCTTCGCGACGTTGGTCTCGTCGCGGCGAAGCACATGCCCGATGTTGACGTCATCCTGATCGAAGTACCAGACGAGGTCGGCGGGTACGGCGCGAAGGGCGTCGGCGAAATCGGCTGCGTCGCAACTGCCGGCGCTGTGGCAGGCGCGCTTCACTCCTACGATGGGATCCGTCGCGTCCGCCTGCCCATGGATGACGCGCCGGCGGCGGCCCCGCTTCTTCCCCGCAAACGCAGAACTCGCCGACCGTAGCCAATACTCGATGAACAGGCGTCGTCTTGTCGCTGCCTCCTTGCTTGTGGCAGCCGCCCTCGTGGCCTACCCCCTGCGCGTCTCCCAGAACATGCGCGATTTCGAGGTCTGGTGGACGGCCGCCGTTCGAGCGTCTGCCGCTCAACCCCTGTTTCGCGCCGACGACGGACACTACCAGTTCAAGTACCTCCCGGCATTCGCCGTGCTCGCGATGCCTCTGGGCACCCTGCCGCTTCCAGTCGCGAAGCCGGCGTGGTTCTTTATTTCTGTCGCCCTCATAGTCGCGCTCATCGCGTTCAGCATTCGGCTGCTCCCCGAGCAAAGAAGACCTACCTGGGTGCTCGCCGTCATGGTGGTCCTGGTCATGGGCAAGTTCTATGCGCGGGAGCTCGACCTGGGTCAGGTCAATCTGGTTTTCACGGTCGCGGCGACCGCAGCGTTCGTGGCGATGAAAGCGCAGCGAGAGATGCTTGCCGCTGCGCTGCTGGTGCTGACGGTCGCGATCAAGCCGTACGGTGTCCTCTTGCTTCCAGGCCTCGTGGTTCGACGCCAACGGGCCACGGCGGTGGCGGCCGCTATGGGTGTGGGATTGCTTCTGCTGCTGCCGGTGCCGCTCTATGGGGTGGCAGGGACCATCGACCTCCATTGGAGTTGGTGGCAGACGGTCACCGCGACCACGCCGCCCAATCTGTTGACCCCCGACAACATCTCGATCCCCTCCATGTGGGCCAAGTGGCTCGGCATGAGCGCGACGTCTGTCATGCTGGCGACGGCATCTTCGCTTGCGCTGCTCGGTGCCGTCGCGATTGCGTTTCTTCGACGCCGGTCCGTTCCGTTCCCGGAGGGGCTCGAAGGAAGCCTGCTGCTCTTGCTGATTCCGCTGCTCTCCCCGCAGGGATGGGACTACGTGCTGCTCATGGCAACGCCCGCTGTGATCTACCTGGCGAATTACCTGGACACCATGCCGCCAGTGTGGCGCGGAATCACCGTTGCCGCCGCACTGACCATCGGCCTCAGCATCTGGGATCTCATGGGCCGCGCGGCGTATTCGGCCTTCATGGCCGCGTCCGTCCTCAGCGTGTGCGCCGTGGTGCTGGTTGGTGTGCTCGTTTCCCTTCGGATGCGGGCGATCGCGTAGGCAGTAGGCAGTAGGCAGTAGGCAGTAAACGGCTTGCTGCATACGGTTGCGGTTGAAGGTTCGATCGCGTCAGCTGGCACGTCGTTGGCACGGCAGAGACGTGTCGCTGGAAAGAACTATCAGGACCTCCTCGCGTGGCAGCGTGCGATGGAATTGGTCGAGACGGTCTATCGCGAATCTGCTGCTATTCCTCCGGAGGAACGGTACGGCTTGACGTCGCAGATACGACGAGCTGCTGTTTCGATCCCTTATCCACCGTCGCAACGATCCTCGAGCGTGCGGCCCAAGTGGGTCGTCTCGTCAATGCGCTGGCAAACGAACTGCGTCGACGCAACCCCAGGCGGTGAGCAGCGAACGTCGAGCATCGACATGTCTGTCCGACAATGGGAGTTGACGAACTCTTCAAGGAGGAACCCAGAACCGCCAACTGCATACCGCCTACCGCCTACTTCTCTTGACTCCCCCACCCCCTCCATGTACTCCTCTTCCGTTCGCTCACTTCATATCTCCGAGGAGCCAGAGCACACATGGGAGCAAATTTCGGAATCGCGGGACTCGACTGGCAGCAGCGTGTCAACTGGGACCGCCTGCGGAAGTATCGAACCGAGCGTGCGCGCGAGCGCATGAAGGCCCACGGCCTCGGCGCGATGCTCTGCATGTACGACGAGAACGTCCGCTACATCACCGGCACGCTGACCCCGGGATGGAACCGGCTCAAGCCCGGTCTGCGCTACGCGATCATCTGCGGCGACGATCCGCCGGTGCTCTTCGAGCAGGGCGACCTTGGATTCCAGATCGAGCGCCACTCGCCGTGGATTCCGAAGGAGAACGTACGGTGGTCGTACGCATGGATCAAGGGCGCCGCAGGACCGGCCTCGCAACAGCAGGTCAAGAAGTTCACGCAGGCGATCATCCAGGAGATGAAGAAGAGCGGCGTCGGGGGCCAGAAGCTCGGCGTCGACTTCATCGACATCAACATGATCCAGGCCTTCAAGGACGCCAACATCGAGTGGACCGACGGCATGTCCGCCATGATGGAGGCGCGCGCCGTCAAGAACGTGGACGAGCAGGAATGCCTCCGCATGGTCGGCGCCATCGGTGACGCCGCGCACTGGGAAACGATGAAGTTCCTGCGCCCGGGCGTGACCGAGAACCAGGTCACCGCACACATCATGAAGTTCCTCTACTCCATCCCCGGGATGGAGGACGTCGAGGACGTGATCGTCTCGAGCGGCCCGAACACCTGGCCGAACTGGCGCAACTTCTCCGACCGCATCATTCAGCCGGGCGACATCGTGTTCATGGACCTCGCCGCGCTGACGTGGAACGGCTACAAGTCGTGCTACTACCGCACGTACTGCGTCGGCAAGGAGCCGAGCCAGGAGCAGAAGGACATCTACGCCACCGCGCTCGGATGGCTGTACGACTCGATCGACGCCGTGAAGGCCGGAACGACGACGAAAGAGATCGCGTCCAAGTGGCCGTCAGCGAAAGAGGCGTGGGGCTACGCTGAGGAAGATCAGGCAGCGGCCAACCTGTGGGGCCACGGCCTCGGGCTCGCGCAGTACGATCCCCCGGTCATCTCGCGCATCTGGTCGCTCGACCACCCGATCGAGATCAAGGCAGGGATGGTATTCGCCCTCGAGACCCAGCACGGCAAGCTGTTCCGCTGGGGTGTCCGCATCGAGGAAATGCTCATCGTCCACGAGGACAAGATCGAGATCATCTCCAACTTCCCGGTCAAGCAGATCACCGTAGTCGATCCGATGCCGGGCTATGGGGATCACGTCAAGTGAGTAGCGCCAACTCCCAATTCCCAACGCCCAATAGCCAAAGTTCTCTTGGGAGTTGGGAGTTGGAGGTTGGGCGTTACGGCCGCTTCATCGTCCCGTTGTCGAGCGAGGAAGCGATCGACCCGGCGCGATTCGGACCCAAGGCGGCAAACCTCGCTGCGCTCGGGCGCGCCGGACTGAGAATCCCCGACGGCTTCTGTCTCGACGCCGACGCCTATCGGCATCAAGTCACATCGATTGGCCTCAACGACGAGGCTCGCGGTGTCTTCGGCGCCGAGGACCCGCATCAGGCACGGCAGCACGCGCTTGCCATGAAGCTCGGCCTGCTCGAACAGCCTATCGATCCCATGGTGCTCGAGCCGCTGCTCGCGTCGTGGCGCGATCTCGTCGATCGCACGGGCGGCGCCCTCACGGTCGTTCGATCATCGGCCCTCGTCGAAGATCGATTCGGTTCGAGCTTTGCCGGACAGTTCGAAAGCTATCTTGGCCTCGAGGAAGAATCCGAGTTCGTGACGGCGGTTCGCTCGTGCTGGACGGCGCTGTGGTCAACGCGCGCGCTCCGCTACATGGCCACCCACGACCTGAATCCCGCGGACACAGCGATGGCGGTGCTCATCCAGCCGCTCGTGCAGGCACGCGCCGCCGGCGGTGGGTTGAGTCAGACCGCGGATGGCACGATGCTCGTGAATGCGACGTTGGGACTCGGCGCGTCGATCGCGCAAGGAGAGGTCACTCCCGATCGGTTCGAGCTCGATCGCAGTGGCGCCGTTCGCCACGTCGTACCCGGACGGAAAGACCACGCGATCAGTTGCGGTCATCGACGCGCGCCGGCGACTGAGGCTGTGTCCGCCGCGCGAGCCGTCGAGCCGTGCCTGACTTCCGCGGAGGTCTCGCAACTCGCCGGCATGATGCGAAAGGCCGAAGACGTGCTCGGCCTACCGGTCGAGATCGAATGGGCTGTCGACGATGACGGGTTCACGATGTTGCAGGCGCGGCCACTGCATCTGCAGGCGCCGCACGTGCCCGACGACATCTGGCTGCAACATCCGCGGCTCAACGGCCATCCCGCTGGTATCGGCTGGGGCGCGGGACGTGCCGTGGTGATCAACTGCGAGTGCGAGATTGGACGCATTGCACCTGGCGACGTGCTCGTCACGCGCGTCGCCGGTCCGGCGCTCGGCCACATCCTCTCCCGGGTCTCCGGCGTCGTCACCGAGCGCGGAGGGAGCACCTCGCACATGGCATCGCTGGCTCGCGAGCGCGGCATCCCGATGGTGCTCGGTGTCGCCGATGCTACGCGGCGCATTCCCGATGGCGCGCAGGTCGCGGTCGATGGCGTGGCCGGGATCGTTCGCTGGATGGCCTAGCCGGTCCTCGGTCCTCGGGCTCCGCCTACTGCATACCGCCTACTGCCTACCGCTCTCCGCCAATTGCGCAGCCGCCTCACTGTCGGCAGGATCGGGCGGGAACTTCGACGCCACATAGGCGGCGATTGCAGCCATGTCGTCCGGATCGAGCTTGGACACGATGATCTTCATCAGATCCGTGCCGGCGCCTCTGCGCGTGCCCTGCTGGATGTCGAAGAGCTGCCGTACCAGGTAGCTGGGCGATCGCCCCGCAATCGGCGGCACGTCGCCAACTCCCAACAAGTCTGGGCCATGGCACGCGGTGCACGGCGTGGTCTTGCCCTGAACGATCTCGCCGTTCACGATCTGCGCGCCGCCAAGCGTCACGAGATGCTTGCCTTTCGCGAGGCTCCCCTCCGGGACGTATGCGATGAATCCCGCACGCGGGTCGCGATGGGTTTCGGATCGCTCTTCGTCCTCGGGCACTTCGATGATGCGGCCGTTGATCGGCTCGGTCTTCGCTTCCTCCGTCGCGAGGAAGAGGTTGCCGACGATGCGCGTCTTCGGGACGAGACTGGTTTCGATCACCTTGACTCGCGGGGACCATGAGATCGCGGCGAAGTACTTCGCGGCCGCCGCAATCTCCTCCTCGGTCATCGCGCGAGCGAGATCGATCATCGTGTTCGTGTTCGGCTTGCGCGGGTCCGCGCTGCGCCGTAATCCGTCACGGAAGTCGTGGAGCTGCTGGGCGAAATACGCGGGCGGCAGCGCCGAGACAGGGGCATTCTCCGGGCGCCCGAGGCCATTCGGCAGGTGGCAGAAGCCGCATCCCCGTCGTCCTTCTTTCATCTTTGCCGGGCCGCTCTTGATGATGTCGGGCATCGATGGGTGATCGCCCGGGTACCAATCGATCACATTCCCACCGTCACGAATATCGACGAGAGAAAACGACCCCGAGCTCCCCGGCAACTGGCGAGGCTTCGTCTGCTCGTTGGCATCTTCATTCGGCCGCAGGTTGCGCGAGGGCGCGGCCTGAGGTGACGCCTTCTCACCCGGCTTGGGTGGTTCGACGAAACCGTACGCCCAGAGCGGCTGGCGAGTGAAATCCACCACTGCGCCGGAAGCCGCCGGCGCCGTCGAAGCCGACGACGCGATCGACCCTCCTCGCTGCAATCCCAGGTCGTACAGACGCATCACGATCGCACCCGCCATGAAGGACAGGATGCACAGGGCTACCACGGTCAACGCTTGTCGCATGCGTACTCCCTCGCTCGGCGCAAAAGCTTAGCAGAAGCGCCCGGGCGCCATCAGCGATAGACTGTCGCTCGCCTAAGGAGACGACCATGCGTTCTGCCCGCTTCGCCCTCGTCGTGGTGACCGTTGGGGCGCTGACGCTCGCCGGCGTGCTGGCGGCACAACAGCCGAAACCGGCCAAACCGATGCAGCTCGAGAAGGTCAAAGACGGCCTCTTCGTCATCCGCGGGCCGTTCAATCCGTGCGCGCCGAACGGCTGCGGCGGGGCCTACGGCGACGATGGACTGCTGCACGAGGCGGGAGACGTGGCAGTCCGCGTCACGTCGGAAGGGCTCATCCTCGTTGACGACAAGTTCCAGAATAACGTCAGCGAGATTCTCGAGCACGTGAAGAGCGTGAGCGCGCTGCCCGTCAAGTACTTGCTGAATACCCATCACCACACCGATCACGCGGGCGGCGATGCGGTCTTCATCAACACGACGGAGATCATCGCGCACCGGAACGTCCGCGAGAACTTTCTTCGGAACAAGCAGCCGGGCGCACCACGCGTCACGTTCAACGACCAGGTATCGGTGTTCCTGGGCGGCGTCGAGGTGCGCGCGTACTACTTCGGCCGAGGGCACACGAACGGCGATGCCGTGATCTACTTCCCCGATCTGAAGGTCATACACTCCGGCGATCTGATCACCGAGGGCAT
This sequence comes from uncultured Acidobacteriota bacterium, assembly GCA_963818645.1. GTDB lineage: Bacteria > Acidobacteriota > Vicinamibacteria > Vicinamibacterales > UBA2999 > Gp6-AA40. The sequence goes on from CAWFTF010000017.1 coordinate 22,971, forward strand.
GCCGGTGCTGGACTACAACAACGGCGCCAGTGCCGTCGAATGGGTCAAGGCACTCGATGAAATCCTCAAGCTCGATTTCGACATCGTCATCCCCGGGCACGGCGCGCTTCTGAACAAGGATCGCATCCGCTCGGATCGGCAGAAGCTCGTCACGATGAACCAGCGCATGGCCGAACTCGCGCGCAAGGGCGTTCCACTGGAACAGGTGTTCGATCAACTGAAGCTGGCGGATCTCGGATGGGATCACACGGTCAGCACAGAGGCGTTCAAAGGCGGGCTCAAGGGGTACTACGAGGAGATGAAGAGACAATGAAATCCATCCTGCCAGCCGTCATCGCGGCCGTGCTCGTGATGGGCATGGTCGGGACGCAGGCCCAGCAACTTCAGAAGGTCACGCTCAACTACCCGACGCGCAGTGGCGCCTCGTGGCCGCTCTTCATCGCCAGGGAAGGCGGCTACTACGAGAAGCAGGGGCTCGACGCGACGCTCGTGTTCGCCGGCCACCCGGCCGGCATCGCGATGGTCGTGAGCGACCAGGCGCAGATGAGCAGCTACAACCTCGAATCGGTGATGCAGGCGAGCTCGCGCGGCGATGCGCCGTTCGCCGTCGTTGGCGCCTCGCTCAACAAGGCCTACTTCGCGTTGATGACGCGGAAAGACGTCGCCAGCGTCACCGATCTCAAGGGCAAGACATTCGCGGTGAGTCAGATCGGCGATCCGCCGTACAACTACACGAGCGCGTTTCTCCGAAAATTCGGGATGACCCCGCGCGACGTGCAATGGATCGCCGCCGGCGCCGATGCGACGGGGCGGGCGGCCGCGCTATCGGCGGGTCGTGCCGACGCCACGTTGTTGACGCCACCGGCCTACTTCAGGCTCGAAGAGGCCGGCTTCAAGAGCCTTGGCAATCTCGCAGACCACGACGACATCTTCGCGGCGACGACATATCTGATGAAGAAGACGACGATCGCGGCGAGCCCGCGGCTGCCCGAACAGTTGATCCGGGCGCACGCCGAAGCCATCAAGCGCTTCTACGACGACAAGGCATTTGCGGTGAAGGCCTATCAGGCGTACGACAAGCAGACGGACGCCGACGTCGAACGTCTCTACGACGGCTACGCCAAGGCGAATGTTCTGGAGCGAGTGCCATACGTGCTGACTCCGGCTCTTCAGGCGGTGATCGACCAGCAAAGTGACGCCAAGCTGGCGGCACAGATGAAGGCGTTTGATTTTCACACCGTGATCGACAACAGCCTGGTCGCGAGGCTGGTCAAGGAGGGCTTCTTCGAGAAACTCTTTGGCCCCGGCGTGAAGGCCGAAGAGGATCGCAAGGCGAAGGCGGCATTCAAGTAGATGGCCATCAGGTACCGAGCCGACCAGGTCGGCAGTCTTCTCCGTCCACAAGAAATTCTGGATGCCCGCAACGACCAGCCGTTGCACCCTGACCGGCTCCGTGAGATCGAGGACCGACACATCCTGCGCGCGCTTCAGCGCCAGAAAGACCTCGGCTTCAGAATCTTCACCGACGGCGAACTGCGCCGCAGCGGGTTCATGGGCGACTTCTACGAGTCGATCGACGGGCTGGACAGCGACGGATCGATCGCCCGCTCCTGGAAAGGACAAGGCGGGGCGGATCCCAAGACCGGAATCGCGCAGTTGACCGGGCTGGTCGTGGACAAAGTCAGGCAGAAGAAGCGCCTGACGAGGCATGAAGTCGAATTCCTGCTGGACCACAGCCCCGGCGACATCAAGATGACCGTGCCTACCGCCAATCAGTTTCCGGCCATCGCGTACCGGAAGGGACTGAGCGAGCGGGCGTACGCCAGCTATTCCGACTTCCTGTGGGATGTCGTCCCCGTCATCAAGTCTGAGATTCGCGCGCTCGTGGACGAGGGCGTCAACTACGTGCAGATCGACGCGCCGCGGTACAGCTATTACCTCGATCCAAAATGGCGTGATTACGTCAGAAGGGAAATGGACGTCTCCCCAGACGACGCGCTCGACGAAGCGATCCGCGTCGACAATGCGTGTCTCGATGGAGCGCGACGAGAGGGTGTGACGCTGGCCATCCACCTCTGTCGGGGAAACAATCGGAGCCAGTGGTACGCGGAGGGCGGTTACGATTCGATCGCTGAAAAGTTATTTAACCAGCTCGACGTGGATCTCTTTCTCCTGGAATACGAGTCCGACCGCGCTGGTACTTTCGAGCCGCTCCGTTTCGTTCCCAGCAATAAGGGTGTCGTTCTCGGCCTGATCAGCAGCAAAGTGCCCCAGCTCGAGCCGCAGGACACACTCCTTCGTCGAATCGACCAAGCGAGCAAGTACGTGCCGCTCGACAACCTGGCCATCAGCCCGCAGTGCGGCTTCGCGTCATCGCTCGAAGGCAACCTGTTGACCGAAGACGAGCAATGGCAGAAGCTGCAGCTCGTCGTGGAGACGGCGAGGAAAATCTGGGCTGACGCGTAGGCTAATATTCTTCACGCGAACGCGATGCTGCCGTCTGGACTAGACTTACTGCGCTCAGCCCACTCATAACCATGGCTTCTTTCCACGTCACCGTTTCTGACTCCGTTTTCCCAAATCTGGACCCGGCGCGCCAGGTGCTCGCCACGATAGGCGCCGACCTCCGCATGGCGGATACGCCGACGCCGGAAGGGATCGTTGGCGCGGCTGCGTCGTCGGACGCGCTGCTGGTGACCTACGCCAAGATCACGGCCGACATGATCCGGAAGATGCCAAAGTGCCGGGTCATCTCGCGCTTCGGCATTGGCGTTGACAACGTGGACATCGATGCAGCCACCGCCGCCGGCATCGTCGTCACCAAGGTGCCGGATTACTGCATCGATGAAGTGTCCGATCATGCGATGGCGCTCCTCCTTGCCGTGGTTCGAAAGATTCCGTCGTCCAGTGCACGCACGCACGGCGGACGTTGGGAGATGAAAGCGGTCGTACCGATTCACCGACTGCGCGGAAGCGTCCTTGGCCTTGCCGGGTTCGGCAGAATTCCGCAGCTCGTCGTCCCCAAGGCGCAGGCGTTCGGCATGAAAGTCGTGGCCCACGATCCGTTCGTTCCTGCAGAAGTGTTCACACGCGCGGGAGTCGAGCAGGTGGATCTCTCCACACTATTCGCGACGTCCGACTACATCTCCGTTCACACGCCGCTCACGCCGGAGACGCGGAATCTCTTCAACCGCGACACGTTCGGCCAGATGAAGCGCGGCGCGTACATCGTGAACACGGCGCGAGGGCCGATCATCGATGAGGCTGCGCTGGCAGAAGCGCTGGACTCCGGACAGATCGGCGGCGCCGCTCTCGATGTGATGACGCAGGAACCACCGACGACGTCGCCGCTCTTCGGACGCGACAATGTGATCATCACGCCGCACACGAGCTTCTACTCCGAGGAGTCGCTCGTGGAATTGCAGGTGAAAGCGGCCCAGGAAGTCGTCGCGGTGCTCAGTGGCAAGACGCCACGAAACCCAGTCAACCCCGAGGCTCTCGCACCCCGATGAAAGCGATGCTGTTGACGGCTCCCGGGGAACTGGTCCGGGATGATGTGACACAGCCAGGGCCCGAGCAGGGCCAGCTGCTCGTGCGCGTGACACACAGCGGGATCTGCGGGACCGACTTCAAGATCTTCAATGGCGCGATTCCGGTGAAGTACCCGCGCATCATGGGCCACGAGATGGCCGGCGAAGTCGTCGAGACGGGCGCGAGTCAGCTGCACGCCGGCGACCGTGTCATTGTCGATCCGCAGCTCTATTGCCGCACGTGCTTTCATTGCCGGATCGGGCAGACACATCTCTGCAGGAACGGTGTGCTCGTGGGACGCGACCGTGACGGCGGGTTTGCCGAGTACGTCACCGTGCCAGCAAGCCACGTCTTTCCGCTGCCAGCGTCGGTTGAAACTCGAGTCGCCCCGCTGATCCAGGTCCTCACGACCTGTCTCCACGCGCAACGGCAGATCAACATCTTCCCTGGCGAGTTCGTGGTCGTCCTTGGCCTTGGGGTCACCGGGCAACTGCACGTGCAACTCGCCAAAGCACGAGGCGCAACGGTCATCGGCGTCACGCGCAGCGCCGACAAACGCGCGCTGGCAGAAACGCTCGGAGCGGACATCACGATACCGGGCGGCGACGATGCCGTGGCGCGCGTGCGAGAGGTGACGGAAGGCCGCGGCGCCGACGCGATCATCGAGACGACAGGGGTTGTCCAGTCGCTCTCATCGGCCATTCACATGGCTCGATCAGGAGGACGGCTGCTGCTCTTCGGGATCATCACTGCGAAAGAGGGAGCACTCCCCTTCTACGACCTGTATTTCAAGGAGCTCGCCCTCATCAATGCGCGCGTCGCCAAGAGCGAAGACTACCCGGCGTCGATCGGCCTGGTCGAGCGAGGCCTGGTAAAGCTGGATCCGCTCGTAAGTGACGTGAAGCCGCTCGAAGAACTGAAGGCCGCGATTGGCATGCTCGGATCGGACAGCGGCGCGCGCATGAAGATCATCCTGGAGCACGGAGCGTAACTACTATCGACGCAAAGAGGTGCGTATGAAGAGAGCTACGACGATCGTCTTCCTCATCGCCATGTTGGCGCCGGCTGTTGTTCTGGCTCAGGGAGCCACGGCCGTTCCACTCGACAAGGCTACCGTGTCCAAAGAGATCGCGCAGCGAACGCTGATGAAGAATCAGGTCAGCTCGACTGTGGCGCGGCAGATTGTCGATGCGTGCGTGGAGTTCGCTCGCGCTCAGCAGGGCGCGCCGGGCAACTACGCCATCTTCGTCCTCGCGCCGAACGGCGACATCGTCGATGCGCACGTGATGGACGGCGTGCTGCCGATCGGAGTCGAGACCGGCCTGATGAAGGCCAAGACCGCGCTCTACGCGCGCACGCCGTCGAGCGCTGTTGCGCAGCGCTTCAGCGATGTTGACGGGCGCCTGATTCGCCTCGATCTCGGTAAGGAGTCCGGGCTCGCGTATTACTTCGTCGGTGGGGGTCTGCCGATCGTGGTCGAGAACAATCTGATCGGGGCCATCGGCGTCGGTGGTGGAAACATGGACGAGCAGTGCGCGTATCAGGCACTGACGAAGGTGCTCGGTCCACAGCCGCCGTTGCCCACGCCCGCTGGACGCGGCGCTCCTGGGGGCGCACCGCCGGCCGGTGGAGGGACCGGACGGCAAGGTGGTCGCGGGAATTAAGGTTTGACCTATCTCGTTGTCCAGTCGCTCAACGGACTGTTCTCGGCCGCGCTTCTGTTCCTGATCGCCAGCGGTCTGACGCTGGCGTTCGGCGTGATGCGAATCGTCAACATCGCACACGGATCGTTCTACATGCTCGGCGTCTACGTCGCCTACACCGTCGCGGCGCGGACGTCGAGCCTGCTCGCTGGAACGCTCGTCGCCGTCCTCGTCGTCGCTGCGGTTGGCTTCCTCATGCAGCGCTTCTTTCTCCGTCGCTTCGCGGCACAGCCACTCGCACAGATGATGATGACCATGGGCTTCGCGCTGTTCTTCCGCGACGCGGCGCTGATGATCTGGGGCGGTGACCCGTTCACCTTGACGACGCCCCGGTGGCTTGCGGGCTCGATGGAAGCGGGCGCGGTCGTGTTCCCGTGGTATCGCCTCTTCGTGATCGCAGTCGCAGCACTCGTCGGCGGCGGGTTGTGGATCATCAACGACCGGACGCTGATCGGAGCGCGCGTGCGTGCGACGGTGGACGATCCAGAAATCGCCGCGGCGATGGGCATCAACGTCGTGCGATTGTCGGGTGGTGTCTTCGCGGTCGGCGCGGCGCTCGCGGCGTTCGGCGGCGTGATGGGTGGCCCCATCCTCGGCGGCTACGCCGGAATGGATTTCGATCTGCTACCGCTCGCCTTCGTGGTCGTGATCGTCGGCGGCATGGGAAGTCTCAAGGGCGCGCTCATCGGCGCGATCGTCGTCGGGATGATTGACAACTTCGGCAAGGCGCTCGTGCCCGAGCTCTCCTACTTCACGCTCTTTGCGCCGATGGTCCTCATGCTCGCGCTCAGGCCGACGGGACTCTATGGCCGAGCGTAGCGCGACGCGCGCGTGGAGAAAGCCGGTCATCGCGCTGCTCGTCGCATTCCTTGTCTTCAGTCCACCATTTCTCTCAGCCTACTGGGTGGGACTGCTCACGCAGGTCGTCATCCTCGGCATCCTTGCGATGAGCCTCGATCTGCTCGTCGGATATACCGGCCTTCCCTCGCTCGGTCACGCGGGCTTCTTTGGCGTCGCGGCTTACGGTGTCGGTGTGCTGTCGACGACGTATCACGCTGGCGTATGGACGTCGATTGCGGGCGGCTTTCTCGTGGGAACGCTGCTGGCGGCGCTGTTAGGGCTGATCGTCTCGCACGTCCGCGACGTGTACTTCCTGATGATCACCATGGCACTCGGCATGGTGCTCTGGGGCCTCAGCTTTCGATGGATTCCGGTGACCGGCGGCGACAACGGCATCTCCGGTATTCCACGGCTCGAAGGGCTCATCGGCCTGCCGGCGTCTGGCCCGGTTCCGTTCTACTACGTTGCGCTGCTCGTGTTCGCTGCCTGCGCGCTGATGATGGCGCTGCTCGTACGCTCTCCGTTCGGGCTCACGCTTCAAGGCATGCGCGAGCACGAACCACGCATGCGCAGCCTCGGCTTCAATACGTGGCTGCACGGGTATCTGAGCTACGTCGGCGCCGGTGCGTTTGCCAGTGTCGCCGGCATCATGTGGGCCTATTACAACGGCTTCGTCAGTCCGACCTACCTGGATCTGACTGCATCGTCTGAGCTCTTTCTGATGGTCACGCTCGGCGGACCAGCGACGCTCGTCGGTCCCGTGATTGGAGCGGGCGCGATCGTGATCCTGAAAAACGTGATGAGCGCCTACACGGCGCGATGGCTGCTCATCCTGGGCATCGTCTACATCGTCACGATTCTCTGGGCACCGCAAGGGCTATGGAACCTCGGGCAGCGAAGGCGCGCGTAGCCTCCGGCCTGATCGCCGCGCTTGTCGCGCTGATCGCCGCGGCGGCAATCAGCAGCGCGCAAACGGCGACGCAGCAGACACCAATCAAGATCGGGTTCATGGTGCCGCTCTCCGGCGGCAACGCGCAGAACGGGCGCGACATCCTGAACGGCTTCCTGATGTATCTCGACGAGATCGGCTATCGCGCCGGTGGTCGAAAGATCGATCTCATCGTGGAAGACGATGAGGCGATTCCGGCGGTGGGCCTGACGAAAGCGCGAAAACTGATCGAGCGCGATGAAGTACACGTGATGGCCGGAGCACTGCTCTCCTCCACCGGCTACGCGCTGGCGCCGTACATCACCTCGATGAAGATCCCGATGGTCTACCCGGTGGTGTCGGCAGACGACCTGACGCAGCGGCGACGAAGTGAGTGGATCGTGCGCACCGGATGGAGCGGCAGTCAGCCCAATCATGCATTCGGCGAGTACGCCTACCGCACGCTGGGCATTCGCTCGGTGGTCACGGTCGCACTCGACTACGCGTTCGGATGGGAGTCCGTCGGCGGCTTCGAGCGGACGTTCGTCGCGCAAGGCGGACAGATCCGCCAGAAGATCTGGGTGCCGATCTCCGTCCACGATTTCGCGCCGTATCTGGCGCAGATCCCGCGCGACGTGGACGCGGTCTATGCACTGCTGCTCGGCCGCTCCGCGCTCCAGTTCATGCGCCAGTATCAGGAATTCGGCCTGAAAGACCGCGTGAGACTCATCGGCGGCGGGACGACAACCGACGAGCACGTGTTGCCGTTCATGGGCGACGAAGCGCTCGGCACGGTCACCGCGTTGCATTACAGCGCGGCGCTCGACATACCGGCGAACAAGGCATTCGCCGAGTCGTATCGCACTCGCTACAAGAAAGTACCGAGCTACTACTCGGAGAGCATGTACACCGGAGGCAAGTGGCTGATCGCGGCGATCAACGCCATAGACGGACGGGTCGAAGATCGCCAGGCTCTTGTCGACGCGCTGCGACGGGTGAAGCCAGAAGGTCTACCGCGTGGGCCGGTGGAACTCGACGAGTACGGCAATCCGATCGAAAACGTCTACATCCGCCGCGTCGAGCGCGTGAACGGCCAGTTGCAGAACACCGTCATCGACGTGTTTCCGCACGTCTCCCAGTTCTGGAATTTCGATCCCGCGCGCTATCTGAGCGAACCGCTCTATGCCAGGTAGCTCGGTGGGCGCGCCCTGTCTTCAGCTCGAGCGCGTCTCGCGGCATTTCGGTGGGCTCACAGCCGTCGATGACGTGACGCTTGCCGTGCAGGCGGGCGCGCGACATGCGCTGATCGGACCGAATGGCGCGGGCAAGACGACGCTGTTCAATGTGATCAGCGGAGAGCTGGCGCCGAGCGCAGGCTCGATAGCCCTCGATGGGAAGGACGTCTCCAGACTGAAGCCGCATCAGCGAGCGGCGCTTGGCATCTCGCGGACGTTTCAGATCACAAGGTTGTTTCCCGAGCTCACGGCAACGGAGAACGTCCTGCTGGCGTGTACGGCACTGGACCCGAAGCGGTTCGCGATGTTCCGGCCATTGTCATCGCACACCGAATTCACGGAACGTGCCGCGCGACTGCTCGATCAATTCGGGCTCTCGAGCCTGGCGCATGAGCAGGCGCGGCACATCTCGTACGGCGCGCGACGCCGGCTCGACGTGGCACTCGCACTCGCGGGCCGGCCGCGACTGCTGCTGCTCGACGAGCCGATGGCGGGACTCTCGGCGCCGGAGCGCGGCGCCATGCGCGAGCTGATCGAAGGCCTGGACCGGTCGATCGCAGTGCTGCTGATCGAGCACGACATGGACGTGGCCTTCTCATTCGCCGAGCGCGTCACCGTGCTGCATCAGGGACGGGTGCTCGCCGACGGCTCCCGTGACGAAGTCAGCGCAAACGAGCTGGTGCAGCAGGCGTATCTCGGGGCAGTAGGCGGTGGGCGGTAGGCGGTTCGCAGTTCACGGTTCACAGTTCAGAATGCTCGAAATCGCCGACGTTCACACGTACTACGGTGACAGCCACGTGCTGCAGGGGACGACCTTCCGCGCCGAGCGCGGCCAGGTGACTGCGGTTCTCGGCCGCAACGGCGTGGGCAAGACGACGCTCTGTCGATCGCTGACGGGCCTGACACCGGCCCGACGCGGGCGCATCGTCATCGATGGAGTCGAGGTCACGCGACTGCCCGCTCACCGAATCAGCGAGACGGGCATCAGCCTCGTGCCCCAGGGACGGCGCATCTTCGTCTCGCTCACGGTGCACGAAAATCTTCAAATCGCCGTTCGCGCGGGGAAGTCAGGGCAGACGTGGAGTATCGACCGCGTGTTCGGGCTCTTTCCGCGCCTTGCCGAGCGACGTCATCATGGCGGGAACGACCTGAGCGGCGGCGAGCAGCAGATGCTCGCGATCGCGCGCGCGCTGGTCGCAAACCCGACGCTGCTCGTCATGGACGAACCGACGGAGGGACTCGCGCCCGCGGTTGTCGCCGAAGTGGGCCGCCTGATTCGTCAACTGCGCGAGGACGGCATCTCGGTCCTGCTCGTCGAGCAGAACGCGGCGTTCGCAGTGGACGTGGCCGACGTCACCCACGTCATGCACCAGGGAACGATCGTCCACTCGTCAGCGCCCGAAGCGCTGTGGAAGAACGAAGAGATCAAGACCCAGTACCTGGGTGTGCCGGGGGGAAAAGCGTAGGAATGTCCGTGGACTACTTCGCCACCGGCGCTGCCGGCTTCGCGAACTTCGCCGCGTCGATGTTGGCGTTCGGCTGCACGTCGGTCAACTCTACGACGTCGCGTCCGTCCAGCCAGGTATCCGTCCACTTGAACGGCATCTTCACGCCCGCCACCTCGCGATAGTCCGAGTAGTCCGTCTGCCTGGAGATACGCCCGACCGGCGAGTCGTTGTAGCGCACGTGACGCACCAGCAGGCCGGTCTCGGAATCGAAGTAGAGCGTGGCCGTTCCGCCGCGCGCCGTTGAGCCCTGAACCACCTGGACTTCCTTGTCGTTGATGGCGGTCGCGAGCCCGACCCGCCAGTTCGAGAGCGCCGTCTTGATACCGGCCGGCAACGCGAGGTCGGCCTCGAATTTCAACCCATCGACTTCCTGCGGACTGAGTGCCAGCACCGCAACCGGGCGGAACGGCGCAGCGATCCAGCCTGACGTGCCGTCGTAGGTCGTCGTGCTGTCTCCGCCGGATGTGCGGATGATCGTGGTGCGCTGGCCGGCGCGTGAGTAGATCTCGAGCGGACGCGGTTCGTTTTCGGGTCCGTACCCGGCACTCGTGCCCTTGGCCACGTAGCTCCGGAGAGCGGCGACGCGCTGTGCGCCGCCGATCGCCTGGATGTACTTGTCGAGAATCTCGTCGGCCTTGGGCGCATTGGGCGCCTGCTCGATGATGGCGTTCGGATCGCCGAACGGCGCGGTTCCATACAGCTCAGCGAGATCGGCGGTCGAGCGCGGACGGGCGCTTCCGCGATGACAGGTGTAACAAGTCACAACCTGGCGGCCGCGAAAATGTGTCTTGTTGATGGTCGCCATCATGGTGATCATCACGCGCGCCATCTGCTTTCTCGGGCTGTCGGTTGCATACACCGACCAGTCGGCATCACCGGCCGCATGGCAGTCCTCGCACGACATCCCGAGCGCGGCCGAGAAGACGCCCATGGTCCCCATGAACTCGTTCACGGGGAGCCCCTTCAGCACCTGCACGTTCTTGAAGACCTGCTCGGCCATTGGCGGCGCCGCCGCTGTCGACGCGGCCTGCCCGTTGGTGATTACCACAGCGGAGAGCCAGACAATGGCCAACACCGCAACGCCCGCAATCGACTGCTTCGACCTCTGTGTCATAGCACCGCCGACTATACCGATCCCCATCACGCCCGGCAATGCGAGCTTTTTCCACTCGACTTATTCGAGAATCGATTTGACAGACCGCTCGCGCGAGTGAAAGATTCTCCGGGTTCCATGGGCGCACGTGCGCCCCACGTCAGGAGTCTGGAGGCGCGATGTCCGTCAAGTTGAGTGCCGTCACGGCCGCGATGTTCGTGGTAATTGCCGGCGTTGCGCTGGTGGCCGGGAGACAGGCCTCCCCGCCGGCTGGAGCCGTCAGCACGGCTCAGCTGAAGCAGATCGCCTATCTCAAGGCGTCGAATCCAGACGTCGAGGACCATTTTGGGTGCGGCGGCGTGCTCGACGGTCATGCTGGGTGGGGCGTGGCCATCAGCAGCGACGGGAACACCGTGGCGGTCGGAGCACCGCACGAGAGTAGCGGCGCGAAGGGGCTCAACGGCAACCAGAACGACAACTCGATGTACGGCTCCGGCGCGGTGTATGTCTTCGTGCGGAAGGGCGAAGGATGGGCGCAGCAAGCCTACGTCAAGCCGTCGAATCCCCAGATGGGCGCGGAGTTCGGGCACGTCGTCGCGCTGAGCGCCGACGGCAACACGTTGGCCGTCTCGGCCTACGGCGAAGCGAGCAAATCGACCGGTATCGACAGCAATCAGGACGACCACTCGATCCCGCAGGCAGGCGCCGCGTACGTCTTCACTCGTAGTGGGACGGCGTGGACCCAGCGTGCGTACATCAAGGCCTCCAACACGGGCGAAGCGGGCGCCACCGCCGACAGCTTCGGCGATGGCGATCAATTCGGGGTGTCGATGACACTCAGCGACGATGGGCGCACCCTGGCGATTGGAGCGATCAGCGAGGACAGCGCTGCGTCTGGCATCAATGGGAACCAGTCGGACAACTCGGCGGCGTCGGCTGGAGCCGTGTACGTCTTCGC